>NZ_FNWM01000014.1:0-3311 GCF_900108545.1 Rhizobium sp. NFR12
ATTGTCTTCTGAAGAAAATAAAGTTTGCATCACTTTTAGGAGTGTTGCCTGTTCTGCAAAATTGTGAAGAGAAGATTGATCTGGATGCTTCCAGGTATTTTTGGGTTTTGGCCCAAAGATGTCCGAGCCCGGTTCTGATGATACCAAGGATGACCTAGCCGGTCGGATCTGGAGGAAGAGCTGGAGTAGGTCGGAAGCATGTCACTCTGGTCGGTCGTTGTTGGTGTTTTGGGGCTTGGCCCTAAACCACCTCTGACGACTTATTGATGTCCGTTTGCTAACCGCGCGGACCCGGATTTAATCTCGAGAAGCTGGTCTTAAAGATCAGGACACAAGTGAACCGCTCGGCGTGGTTCCAATAAAGTGGCCTGATCGAACACGTTGATGGCATCATGAGAAGGTTGGGTTGTAAAAGGTAGCCCTTCCGTTTGCTCCTTTGGAGTGAGCTATATTGATGAGCATTGGCAATGAGAACGATGAAGTGTTTTAAGGGCATTTGGTGGATGCCTTGGCATGCACAGGCGAAGAAGGACGTGATACGCTGCGAAAAGCCGTGGGGAGCTGCGAATAAGCTTTGATCCATGGATCTCCGAATGGGGCAACCCACCTTAAATACCTAGAAAGTTTAAGTCGTCTTTCGGGACGGTTTAGATTTCTAGGTATTATCAATAAGGTATCTACACCTGAATACATAGGGTGTAAGAAGCGAACTCAGGGAACTGAAACATCTAAGTACCTGAAGGAAAGGACATCAACCGAGACTCCGTAAGTAGTGGCGAGCGAACGCGGACCAGGCCAGTGGCAATGTTGAATAAAGCTGAACAGGTTGGAAAGCCTGGCTAGAGTGGGTGATAGCCCCGTAAGCGTAGAACAGACATTGTCCTTGAGTAGGGCGGGACACGTGAAATCCTGTCTGAACATGGGGAGACCACTCTCCAAGCCTAAGTACTCGTGCATGACCGATAGCGAACAAGTACCGTGAGGGAAAGGTGAAAAGCACCCCGACAAGGGGAGTGAAATAGAACCTGAAACCGGATGCCTACAAGCAGTCGGAGGGCGCTCTTTTTAGTAAGGGGCCTGACGGCGTACCTTTTGTATAATGGGTCAACGACTTAGTGTATCTAGCAAGCTTAAGCCGGTAGGTGTAGGCGCAGCGAAAGCGAGTCTGAATAGGGCGATTTAGTTAGATGCATTAGACCCGAAACCGAGTGATCTAGCCATGAGCAGGCTGAAGGTTGGGTAACACCAACTGGAGGGCCGAACCCGCATCTGTTGCAATAGATTGGGATGACTTGTGGCTAGGGGTGAAAGGCCAATCAAACTCGGAGATAGCTGGTTCTCCGCGAAATCTATTTAGGTAGAGCGTCGACCGAATACCCTCGGGGGTAGAGCACTGGATGGGCTATGGGGACTCACCGTCTTACTGATCCTAACCAAACTCCGAATACCGAGGAGTACTAGTCGGCAGACACACGGCGGGTGCTAACGTCCGTCGTGAAGAGGGCAACAACCCTGACCTCCAGCTAAGGTCCCCAAGTCATGGCTAAGTGGGAAAGGATGTGAGGATCCCAAAACAACCAGGATGTTGGCTTAGAAGCAGCCATCATTTAAAGAAAGCGTAACAGCTCACTGGTCTAAATAAGGGTCTTTGCGCCGAAAATGTAACGGGGCTAAAGCCATGCACCGAAGCTGAGGATATGCACGTAAAGTGTATGTGGTAGCGGAGCGTTCCGTAAGTCTGTGAAGGAGGACCCGTGAGGGCCTCTGGAGATATCGGAAGTGCGAATGTTGACATGAGTAACGATAAAGGGGGTGAGAGACCCCCTCGCCGAAAGACCAAGGGTTCCTGCTTAAAGTTAATCTGAGCAGGGTTAGCCGGCCCCTAAGGCGAGGCAGAAATGCGTAGTCGATGGGAACCACGTTAATATTCGTGGGCCTGGTGGTAGTGACGGATCGCGTAAGTTGTACCTCCTTATTGGATTGGATGTGCAGCGGGGCGGTTCCAGGAAATAGCTCCACCGTATAGACCGTACCCGAAACCGACACAGGTGGTCAGGTAGAGCATACCAAGGCGCTTGAGAGAACTATGTTGAAGGAACTCGGCAAATTGCACGCGTAACTTCGGAAGAAGCGTGACCCCTTTTTACGCAAGTGGAAAGGGGTGGCACAGACCAGGGGGTAGCGACTGTTTATCAAAAACACAGGGCTCTGCGAAGTCGAAAGACGACGTATAGGGCCTGACGCCTGCCCGGTGCTGGAAGGTTAAAGGGAGAGGTGCAAGCTTTGAACTGAAGCCCCAGTAAACGGCGGCCGTAACTATAACGGTCCTAAGGTAGCGAAATTCCTTGTCGGGTAAGTTCCGACCTGCACGAATGGCGTAACGACTTCCCCGCTGTCTCCAACATAGACTCAGTGAAATTGAATTCCCCGTGAAGATGCGGGGTTCCTGCGGTTAGACGGAAAGACCCCGTGCACCTTTACTATAGCTTTACACTGGCATTCGTGTCGGCATGTGTAGGATAGGTGGTAGGCTTTGAAGCGGGGACGCCAGTTCTCGTGGAGCCATCCTTGAAATACCACCCTTATCGTCATGGATGTCTAACCGCGGTCCGTTATCCGGATCCGGGACAGTGTATGGTGGGTAGTTTGACTGGGGCGGTCGCCTCCGAAAGAGTAACGGAGGCGCGCGATGGTGGGCTCAGACCGGTCGGAAATCGGTCGTCGAGTGCAATGGCATAAGCCCGCCTGACTGCGAGACTGACAAGTCGAGCAGAGACGAAAGTCGGTCATAGTGATCCGGTGGTCCCGCGTGGAAGGGCCATCGCTCAACGGATAAAAGGTACGCCGGGGATAACAGGCTGATGACCCCCAAGAGTCCATATCGACGGGGTTGTTTGGCACCTCGATGTCGGCTCATCGCATCCTGGGGCTGGAGCAGGTCCCAAGGGTTTGGCTGTTCGCCAATTAAAGCGGTACGTGAGCTGGGTTCAGAACGTCGTGAGACAGTTCGGTCCCTATCTGCCGTGGGTGTAGGAATATTGACAGGATCTGTCCCTAGTACGAGAGGACCGGGATGGACATATCTCTGGTGGACCTGTTGTCGTGCCAACGGCATAGCAGGGTAGCTATATATGGAAGGGATAACCGCTGAAGGCATCTAAGCGGGAAACCCACCTGAAAACGAGTATTCCCTATCAGGGCCGTGGAAGACGACCACGTTGATAGGAGGCGTGTGGACGTGCAGTAATGCATGAAGCTTAGCCTTACTAATAGCCCGATTGGCTTCATCGTTCTCATTGACTATGCTCATC
>NZ_FNWM01000012.1:0-5793 GCF_900108545.1 Rhizobium sp. NFR12
ATCCTTGTTGCAACGATCTGGATGAGTTCGTCTCCGGCACCATGTCCGAACGTATCGTTGACGACCTTTAGGTTATCCAGGTCTGCCAGGATTACGCCCCAACCGCCCTCTAGGCGTTCGGTGTAATTCAGCAGAACCTGACTGAACTTTGCCCGATTGGGCAGTCCTGTCAGCACGTCGGTGTAAGTCAGGCGCTGACGCTCCTGGACCCGCTCCTCTCGCTCGATCGCGATCGCACAGAGATAAATGCAGGCGTCTACGATGCGCTGCTCTAGCTCGTTTGGTCCCCTGCACTCCCGGAAATAGAAAGCGAACGTCGCGACGACGCGGTCGGCACTGAAAATCGGCGTCGACCAACATGCCCTGAAGCCGAGCGGCAGAACCACATCCCTAAAATCCACCCAGCGAGGGTCATGTTCAATGTCTGTGACGGTTACCGCCTCCCCTTGGAAGGCCGCACTGCCACAGGAACCCACGGATGCCCCGATAGACACACCATCCAGCACGGCCGAATATGAGGAAGGCAGCGAGGGTCCAGCTAAAGGATGAAGGCGTTCGTCGCGAATTGACAACACCGAGCACACCGTCCCCGGAACCAAGGCTTCAGCTTCAAGGCATATTCGCTCGATCGTCGCCTGCAAAGCTTCGCCGCGGGCGATCATCTCGAGAATGACGTTCTGCAGTTTCAAGATCATAGGAACCCAGTCTCTCAACGGATACGTCACTCTGACATCCTAGCATTCATTTCGGGTTTCTGATGCACGTAAAAGTTTATCGAGATGAGCCTTTCTACAACGTCGCCTGCCCGCCGACAGATTGACGGTGGTGCCGCGCTACACGGCGGTCGGAGGCGCCGGATGACTTCGCGCACCGGCGAAAGACCTTTTTGGATAGCATGGGACGGAGTGGACGTGTGAACGTGGTGCAAGTGGCAGATTGACGTCGTTAGTCGCCGAGCAATGCTTCCGAGCTTCGGTCAATAGCCCGCTTTTGAGGGGTTGCAATGACATGTACTAGGTGTTCAGAATTCCATCAAAACGCGCAGCGATGAGACCAGATCTAACCCCTCAGAGAAGCGAGCGGCCCGTGGGCATGCTTTCATCCCAGATTCCGGAATTTGTACGCGACGTTGTGGCCACGGGCTGCAACATTTGCGCCGTAGGTCAAGAACACTACCTGTTTGGCGACGGCGACCTGAAAGACGAGGACTTCGAAAGAGTATCGGGACTTCTTGGCGACATAGACGCCAGGTACGGCGAGCGTGATCACCTGCGGGCGGACATAGTCGCTTACCTGCGAAGTATTGGACGCTACATCGATACAGACGACGTCCACGCGTTCCACAGCAATCAATAGGTCGCACGCTGAAATCGCCGCGCATTTTGAACTCGTCGTGGGAGAATGGGGTGGAGATGTCTATCTCGTGGTCCGTAGAGAGGGACACCTGTCAGACCGCGACTCGACGGTCGAAGCGGCTGGGTCGAGCCGCGAACTTCGCGGCTTCGTTCTCCGGCATCGGCGGCGAAAACAGGTATCCTTGAACACTTGTCCCTCCCAACGCCGTGAGGGCAGCAAGCTCCGCCTTCGTCTCGACGCCTTCGATAACGCAATCCAGTCCCATGTCAGCACTGAGTGCCAGCAAGGATTTGACGATCTTGTAGCTGGACGGTCGCGTATCCAAGTCCTTGACGAAGCTGCGATCAATCTTGAACTTCGTCAGCGGTAACGCATGAAGGCGCGTCAGGCTCGAGTATCCTGTTCCGAAATCATCAAGCGAAATTCCACACCCCAGGCTTCGAAGGGTTTCGACGGACCGTGTGACCTGCGCAAAATCGTGAGTGAAAGCCGTCTCCGTGATCTCGAGATCGAGCCGTTTCGGATCAAAGCCGCTACCTCGAATTATCCCGATCAGCGTCAAGACGCCGTCGTCGGAATTCAGGTCGTGGGCTGACAGGTTGAACGACAACCGCAGAGACTGCCTCCAGTTCGAAGCAGCAGCCAGCGCTTTCTTGAGAAGGGGCCTCGTGAGCGATCCGACGATGCCCGCTCTTTCAGCAATAGGAATGAAACAACCTGGAGAAATTTTGCCGAGCTGTGGGCTATCCCACCGCGCCAAAGCCTCAAACCCTAATGTTTCCAGGTCGCGAATGTCGACTATCGGCTGGAAAACGACCGAAAGCTCCTCATTGAGGTCAGCCTGCTTGAGCGCGCTTTCTATCCTGGCCTCGGCATTGATTTGGTCTTGATGATCGGAGTCGAATAGAACCGCTCCCCCGCGCAGCCTCCTTTTAGCGTGATAAAGCGCGTAGTCAGCTCGCTCGAACAGTTGCTCGCAACTGAGAGCCAGATCGGGAAATACCGCAATCCCCATTGACGCCGAAATGTGCACCGTACCTTCCGGCAAACGATAGGGCTCCTTCAGCTTCACCGAAATTGCATTGGCGTTCGTCACCAGCACTGTATTCTCCGGAGGAAGAGGAGCGATTATCGCGAACTCGTCACCGCCTAACCTGAACGCCGTGCTCGCCTTCAAAGTGGTCGACAGGCGGGTTGCGACCTCGACCAGGAGACGATCACCGACCGAATGACCGTAGAGGTCGTTGACGGGCTTGAAACCGTCTAGATCCATGACTCCAAGAGCTAGCCGCTCTCCCCGCGCTCGAGCCTTCACCAGCTCGGCTTCCAGTTCCGCGAAGAAGGCTCGGCGATTGCCGAGTCCGGTGAGGCTATCGAGATTGGCGAGCTTGAAATTCTCTCGGCTCAGGGCCTCGCTCTGCTGTTTCGAAACCACCATGCTTTCGAAATTCCGGTAGTTGGTCAGAAGGACTGACATCATGCTGGCGCAGACCAGCAACACGTTGATTGAGATAGCGACAAAGGTAGGCTGCGCCGTGGATACGAAGAACACGACGAAGGCACCATTGACCACGAGTGTCACGATGAAAGCCGCCGAACGCACGTACATCATGCAGAATATGCAAGAGATGACGGTAATCGCCATGTAGAAGGCGACGTGCGAGCGGGTGTAGGCGTCGCCGTACGGAAACAATGCAAAGGACCAGGCGGTAAAGGCGATAGCAAGGCCTCCCGCAAGCCGATTGGTACGCAGGAGAGCGGCATGCGCGAGTTCCGGAGAGAGATCCGCGTTTCTGGTTCTCAGCCAGAAGATCACTCTGATCACGCAGCCGACCGTGAGCAATGCCGGAACGCCCAGTGTCAACCAACCCGGCGCAACCCTCATGTGGGTCGTGGCGAGCGCCCACGTGCTGGAAAGCAGGATGAAGTACATCATCGGCATCTGTCGCGTGAAAGCCCGATATTGAGCTTTGAGAAGCTCGGGGTTTTCGCTTTGCACGGACAGGAATTCTCCGATACCGCGCCGTGCACTGTGCAGATTCATAATTTCGCCCGTCCGTTGATGAACGGTTCCTAACATGCCCATGTTACGATCTCGGAAATCAGCACGGTTAATCAAAGCCGGAGAGGCACCACGTTACCGACAAAAGCGTCGTTCTTTTTGATCTATACCAATCGAGTAGCGTCGAAATAGCAAATCCAGGAGTGTCGCTTTCAAATACTCCTATGCACCGAAGCCGTCCCTATCCGGGACTTGCGTGACTTCGACGACGACCCCCAAGTCAGGGAGATGATGGCGGTCGGGAGACACAGCGACGGTGCACGCCCCGTCTAATGTCTTGTTGACCTGAGCGGCACCTAAGCCGCGCGTCTGGAAGCGTGTCGGAGTTTCGACGAGCGATCGCCTTGACGATTAAGACATCCATCCATCCTTCAGTCCTGCCGCGAAAGCGTTATTCAATGCGCGGTTGAACTTAAATTCTGAAAACAACTTCCATTTAGGAACGATATCCGCACGGTTCTGTTGTCCCGCCACATGCAAGGGGTGGGTGATGCGTAAGGTACTGGTAGTCGACGATGAAGTTCTGATCCGTCTGACCGTGACGGACGCTCTTGAGGATGCGGGCTTTGAGGTCATCGAAGCGAGTACGGCAGACGAGGCCATGGACAAGATGGACGATTCTGCCATCCACTTCCTGTTTACCGACATCCAGATGCCCGGTCATCTTACAGGTGTTGACCTCGCCAACGAAGTGGCGGCGCGGTTCCCAGAGGCTGGGATAGTAGTCGCATCGGGCCGTATCAAGCCATGCGACGTCGACTTGCCCCCGTCGGCACAGTTCTACTCGAAGCCATACGACCTCAACCTCATAGTCGCGAGGTTTGAGGCAATGTCCCGCGCGCAGATCATCGATAGCTGACCGTTTCAGGTCCGAGAAGACATCTTGCCTTTCCAGTCCGTGACCATTGAGTCGAATGGCCACTGGCCGGAACCGTCCTGGCCCACCATTGCGCAGACCTGCCTTCCCCATACCAGGGAAGGACGTCGTGCGCCCGGAGATACCACGATGCGTATGACCATGCCCTCGGCGTCGGAAATTGCCCAGGCCTCCAGCTTCCTGACTTTAATCGGGAACGGGAAGCGTATGCTCATCCTAGATATCGTCAGCAGAAACGAAACCTCGGTTGGTAAGTTGGCCCTCATGGTGGGTCTGAGGCAGTCGGCTCTTTCGCAGCATCTGACCATACTGAAGAACGCCCACTTGGTGCAGACGCGACGCGATGCCCAGACGATTTATTACAGAAGCGAGTCTGCATCGGTCGCTTTGATACTGGCGGTCATCCACGAGATTTTCAACATCGACGTTCCCGCGTCCCAAGACGTCGATGGTGTCGACGAATCCGTGGTCGTGGAACTGCTCAGGCAGTAAGCGCGACAGCAGGAGATGTCGGCATGAACATCATCGTAGTCGACTTCCACGCGCGCTGGCGGGCGCCCGTCGTCATTATCGGAGACGAGCCGTCATCGACCGTCACCATCCTTGGTCCGGCTGACGCGTTGCGGTATCTGAGGACGTGCGCGGCCAGGTCGGACAGGGGTTACATCCGTGCAGTCGATCTCTGCCAACACGCCCTTCTGAACGGCGTTGACCCGGAATTGTCGCGTCCGCATTTTCTCGCCGCGTGCGCCAACTTGGGTTTAGAGGAGCCAGGCTAAGGCTGGAAGTAGCGATCAGGAGGCCAGGCGGCGCGCATCCAATGTCAGCGCGACAAGGCCGCCGACCGCGGCCCAGTGATAGGAGAACGTTCCGCCAAGATGGGCTGACACGGTCCGCTAAATCAGAATGCTGCGGTAGCTACCCGCACCTTGCGGTGTAATTACTTCGGGAGCGCCTGTTCGGTTCAGGCAAAAAACACGTCGTCGCCGTCGACCGACCCCGAGACGTCCTTCGGCTCAATCGCTGCCAAAGAAGACCCGACCCGTCACATATGCCTCTGCTACCCAATCCTCGGCACCTCTCCTGAAACGGCCGGAGAACGCCGTCTCGTCGTAGGGAGCGAGCGCCTGAGTAACGGAGGTCAGCGCATGGCGTAATTGGATCTTAGTCCTTGGCAAACACCGTAGCGGACTCTGAGGTGGAGACCATCGTGTTGTAGTCAGAGACAAGCCATTCGAGATTGTCGCCCGCGCCTTTGCGGGCGTCGCCTTTGGCCATTTCGAGTTTTTCGTCGAAATTGCGAAGCTTGGACAGGAGCGACGCCGGGCTGGACTCAAACACGTGGAATGAGTTGGGATGCTGCAGCGCGTAGTCGTCGAACTCCCGGACAGCCTGAGCGTAGGCGGCAAGCACTGATCTGAATGCAGGCATGGCGACCACGGGCCTTTCGTTTGTCGGCATAACGTCCATCACGGCCTCTGCCCGGAACATGACGTTT
>NZ_FNWM01000011.1:0-8258 GCF_900108545.1 Rhizobium sp. NFR12
ATAACCGCCACCGAGTGCGACGTTGAGCGAGACATAGTCCTGCGCCATCTGCTGTACGGCCTGGGCCAGACTTGCCTGGGCGGTGGAGACTTCGCGCTGTGCGTCGAGAACGTCGAGCAGCGAGGAGGCGCCATCACGATAGCTGGCGGTTGCGAGCTGCAGAGCTTCCTCGTAGGATTTCACGGTCGCACGGAGCGCTGCCACGGTGCGGCCATCGCGGGCAACGGCGGCAAGCGCGTTCTCGACTTCCTCGACGGCATCGAGAACCGTCTGCTTCCAGGACAGATAGGCTTCGCGGGCTGACGATTCGGACGACTTGACGTTGGCACGCAGGGCGCCGCCGTCGAAGATCGGAAGAGACAAGGCCGGACCGAAGGACCAGGACAGGATGCCACTTTCGCCGCTTCCGGCAACGCGGGTGTAGGATGGCGAAATGGCGCCACCCAGCGTAATCGCGGGATAGAGCTGTGCTTCGGCAACGCCGATCTGCGCAACGGCTGCGGCAAGCTGCCGTTCGGACGCACGGATGTCAGGTCGATTGCGGATCAGGTCGGCGGGAATGCCGGTCTTGGTGCTGTAGCGGGCGACCGGCTGGCGGGCACCGCGCTGCAGTTCAGGAAGCAGTGTGGACGCCGGCATGCCCAGAAGCGTCGCGATGCGATGCGCCGCGGTGCGATACTGGGTCTCGAGACCTGGCAGCTCTGACAGTGTCGAGTTCACAAGACCTTCGGCCTGAACAACATCCAGTCTGGAGGCAGCACCGGCTTCCAGCTGAAGCTTGGTGAGATCAAGCGTTTCACGGCGAGAACCGAGGTTCTTTTTGGTGATCGCGATACGCTCCTGATAGTAGCGAACATCGATATAGGCTGCGGCAACCTGCGAAAGCAGGCTCAGGCGCGCAACGTCGACGCTTGCATAGGCGGCGTCGAGACTGGCAAGAGCCGATTCCTTGCTGCGGCGGTAAAGGCCGAACAGATCCAGGAACCAAGACGCGCTGGCCCCACCAACGGCGGATGATTGCGGCGAAGTCGATGTGGCACCGAGCCGCCCGCCGATGTCCTTCGTGCCGCTACGCTCGCCCTGCGCATCGATATCGAGCGAAGGAAGACCGCCGGCGCCGGCGCTGACGACGGATGCCTGGGCCTGGTTGATGCGTTCCAGAGCCTGCAGAACGCTGAGGTTCTGGGCCAGGCCCGTCTGCATGTAGCCGTTCAGGCGCGTGTCGGAAAACGCCGTCCACCAGGCTTTCATGGAAACGTCGCCATTGCTCGTCTGTCCGCCCTCGGCAAACTTTGCAGGCAGGGACACTTCCGGGGCCTGATGGTTCGGTCCGACCACGCAGCCGGAGAGAAGGAGCATGACGAGAGGAGCGGCTACGCGAATGGATGTCATATCTTTGTCCCGAAACCCTTAAGATCGTGGCTCCGCGTATGACGGAGCAAATCAATGCACAGCTCACCGCTCAGACGAGCGGCGATTCGATGCTGGCAATCCGTTAACAGATTCACACTGTCTTCACTTGTTTTTCACGCTTTGATAACCGGCGCACAACAACAAAGAAGGACGGAACGAAGAAAATTCCGAGCAGTGTTGCAGAAAGCATACCACCCAGCACGCCGATGCCGATGGCGTTCTGAGCGGCAGAGCCGGCGCCCGTTGCGATCGCAAGTGGTACCACGCCGAGAATGAATGCGAGCGACGTCATGATGATCGGACGAAGGCGCAATCTTGCGGCCTCGAGGGTCGCTTCGAGCACGCCCATACCTGTCTCCTGACGATCCTTGGCGAATTCGACGATCAGGATGGCGTTCTTCGCCGCCAATCCGATCGTCGTCAAAAGACCGACCTTGAAGTAGACGTCGTTCGACTGGCCAAGGAGATAGGCTGCAGCCAATGCGCCAAGGACACCAATCGGAACCGCGAGAATGACCGAGAACGGAATCGACCAGCTTTCATAAAGTGCCGCAAGGCAGAGGAATACGATCAGAACGGACAGGCCGTAAAGCATGGGAGCCTGGGAGCCAGACAACCGTTCCTGATAGGAGATGCCCTGCCAGGCCACGGAGTAGCCACCCGGCAATGCCGCAGTCAGCTTCTCCATCTCGTCCATGGACTGACCGGTGCTGACGCCGGCGCCGGTCGCGCCGTCAAGCGATATGGCACTGACGCCGTTGAACCGCGCAAGCTGCGGCGTGCCCGTGTTCCACTGGACGGTGCTGAAGGACGAAAACGGGACCATCTCGCCGCCGGTGTTGCGGGCAAACCAGTATTTGAGGTCTTCCGGCTGCATGCGGTAAGGCGCATCACCCTGCACATAGACGGGCTTCAGCTTGTTCTCGAGCGTGAAGTCATTGACGTCGCGACCGGCAAAGATGGTCGTTAGCATCGAATTGACCGAAGCGAGGTCGACACCCATCGCACCCAGCTTCTCCTGGTCGAGCAGGATCTGCAGCTGCGTTTCGGTTCTCTGCGAGTTGCTGCGCAGCGAGCCGATATTGCGGTTGCTGCCCGCGATCTGCATCAGCTGCTGCGATGCGCTCGTCAAAGCGGGATTGCCGTTGTTGCCGCTGTCGACAAGGTACATCGAAAAGCCGCTGGAATTGCCGAGGCCCTGGATTGCTGGTGGCAGAAGCGCAAACACCTGCGCGTCACGCAGTCCGAAGAAATGGCGCTGAGCCCGCTGCACAACGGCGGCCGCTTCCTGCTGCGGCTCGGTGCGAACATCGAAATCCTTGAGCTTGGCAAAGATCATCGCATTGTTCTGGCCGGTGCCGTTGAAGCTGAAGCCCATCGCACCGAATACCGAAGCGACGCTGTCCTTCTCGTCGTTGAGGAAGAAGGACTCGATCTGCTTGACCACTTCCTCGGTTCTGGCGGTCGTCGAACCGTTGGGAGTCTGGACGAGCACCATCAGAACGCCCTGGTCTTCCTGCGGAAGGAAGGAACTGGGGAGCCTTGAAAACAACAGACCGCAACCGCCGACAATCAGTGCGAAAAGAAGCATGACGCGCAGCGGCCGCTTCAGAAGATAACCGATCGATCCGACATAGCCGTTTGTCGTCTTGTCGAAGCCGCGGTTGAACCAGGCGCCGATACCCTTGTTCTTCTTATCGTGATTGACCGGCTTCAGGATCGTCGCGCAGAGCGCCGGCGTCAGCACGATCGCAACCACGGCCGAAAGCAGCATCGCGGAAACGATGGTTATCGAGAACTGGCGATAGATGATGCCTGTCGACCCACCGAAGAAGGCCATCGGGATAAACACGGCCGTCAGAACCAGCGCGATGCCGATGATGGCACCGGTAATTTCGTGCATGGACTTTTCGGTCGCCTCGAGAGGAGACAAACCTTCCTCGTCCATGATGCGCTCGACGTTTTCGACGACGACGATCGCGTCATCCACGAGAAGGCCGATCGCCAGCACCATGGCGAACATGGTGAGAGTGTTGATCGAATAGCCCGTCAGCGCCAGGATGCCGAAGGTCCCGAGCAGCACCACCGGAACGGCGACCATGGGGATCAGCGTTGCCCGCAGGTTCTGAAGGAAGACCAGAAGCACCACGAAGACCAGAACGATCGCTTCGATCAGCGTGTGAATGACCTTCTCGATCGACAGCTCGACGAACGGCGTCGTGTCGTAGGGATAGGTGATGCTGACATTTTCGGGAAGCGTCGGCTCGACCCGGTTGAGGGCGGTTTTTACCCTTTCGGCGGTATCGAGCGCATTGGCGCCTGTCGCGAGGTTGACCGCAAAGCCCGCCGCCGGCTTGCCGTTAAAGCGGGAGCTGCCACCATAGCTTTCCTGGCCGATCTCGACACGGCCAATATCCGATATCCTAACGGTGGCGCCGTCCTGTCCGACTTTGAGGATGATCCGTTCAAAGTCGTCGACGGTGGTCAGCTGGCTCTGGGCTGTCATGGTGACGGTCAGCTGCTGGCCTTCCGACACGGGCTGCGCCCCGAGCGAACCAACGGACACCTGGGTATTCTGCGCTTCGATCGCGGACGTGACGTCAGCCGACGTCAACTGGTATTTCTGCAGCTTGAAGGGATCGAGCCAGACGCGCATTGCATAGCCTGAGCCGAAGATATTGATGCTGCCGACGCCTTCCAGGCGCTTCACCTGATCTTCGATCTGGGTCGAGAACACGTCGCCGAGATCGACCGAACTGCGTTTGCCGTCCGACGACACAAGCGCGCCGACCATCAGGATACTGGAGGTGGAGCGCGAGACTTCGATGCCGGACTGCTGCACGACGTCAGGCAGCTGCGACTGTACCAGCTGCAACTTGTTCTGCACCTGAACCTGGGCGATATCAGGCATGATCGAGTTACCGAATGTCAGCGTGACGGTCGCACGTCCCGTCGACGACGACGAGTTCATGTAGGTGAGATCGTCGAGACCGGTCATGCCGTCCTCGATGATCGTCGTCACCGATTTCTCGACGGTTTCGGCGCTGGCGCCGTTATAGCTGGCAGAAATGCGCACCGTGGTCGGGGCGATATCCGGATATTGCGAGATCGACAGCGTGGTGATGGCAAGCGCACCACCGAGCATGATCACGATCGCAATAACCCAGGCGAAGACGGGCCGCCGGATGAAGTAATGGGCCATTCACTTGTTCCTTGCCGTATTCGGGGCGGCGTTCTTCGCGTTGTTGCGGGATGCGGACCTCAACCTCTACGGCTTCGGCGCATCAACCTTCGGCTTCTCGACTGTAAATCCCTGCTCGTTGACCGTGACTTCGACAGGCTGGACGGCGGCGGCGTCGGCAATCCACTGGAACCCGTCGACGATCAGGCGATCGCCATCCGCGATGCCGTCGGTGACCAGCCAGTTGTTGCCGGATGTGGTGCTGACCGTGAAGGTCCGCGTTTCTACCTTGTTATCCGCGCCAACGAATTTCGCCGTCAGTTCACCACGGGCATTGCGGGTCGCGGCACGCTGCGGGATCAGATAGCCGTTTTCGTTGCCAAGCGTCACCGTCGCACGCACATACATGCCGGGCAGAACGATATTGTCCGGGTTGGGGAACACGGCACGGATCTGAAACGTGCCGGTGGTTTCGCTGACAGCCATTTCCGACATGTCGAGCTTGCCGGCAGGTTCGTAAGCCTTGCCGTCCTCCAACCGCAATCGGATCTCGGCGTTGCGCGGATCGCCGGTGACCCGGCCGGACGCAAAGGCTGCACGAAGCTCCAGGAGATTGGTGCTGGAATCGATGAGATCGATATAGATCGGATCGAGCTTGCGCAGTGTCGACAGCGCGTCGGTCTGGTTGGCGGTGACGATATTGCCGAGGCTGACATTGGAGATGGTCGTGACGCCATCGAAGGGCGCCCTGATCTTGGTCAGGTCGAGATCGATCTCGGCCGATTGCAGAGCGGCCTGCGCCTGCGCCACATCGGCCTGGGCCTGCAGCAGGGTGACCTTCGCATTTTCATATTCGATCTGCGTCGCGCCGCTGTTGACCAGCCGCTCGTAGCGGGTGAGGTTTGCCTGCGCGGCCGGGATGCTGACCTCGGCCTTGGAAAGGCTCGCTCTCGCCTGCGCGACGGTCGCCTCGTAAAGATTGTCCTCGATCTGATAGAGGATGTCGCCCGCCTTGACTTCGCTTCCTTCCTTGAAGCTGATCTCGCGAATGGCGCCGGTCACACGCGGCCTGATCTGGGTCGTCTGGAATGCAACAGCGCGGCCCGGCAAAATCGAGGTAATCGGCCGCTCGGCCTTTTGCATGACGACGACACTGACGGCCTGCGGCGGCTTCTGAGGTGCGCCGCCGGCTGGAGCGTTTGCGGTCTGCTGATCGGAATCGCTGCAGGAGGCGAGCAAGACCGTGAAAAGGAGGGGGAGAAGCAGTTTGCGACGGGTCATCGTTGGATCCAGGGCCGGTCGTTGCGCATTCCGAAGAACCGGATTTCCTCGGGAGGGACAGGTTAACCCACAAGAAGCGGGAGGAAGCATGGCAAGGGGCGGAACCGCCACAGCCCAGCCTCGAAGTGACGTAATTCACTTATCGTCACTTTGCAAGCGGGCTTTGCAGTGCAGCATTCACGAGTTCGACAAGTCCGTCGCAGCGGGCATGCAGCTCCGCCTCGTCGGCATGTATAAGAAAGACATGGTGGAGGACCCCTGCAAAGCAAGGGGCAACGCTCCGCCCGATGGTACTTTCCGGTGCGGACTTGTAGACCCCGGTTTCGAAGCCGTGGCGAACGACGCTTTCAAAGAGATCCTCAATGAGCTTTCGATAATGCCGGCCGCTGGGCAGGTCGGTACTTGCCATCATGGCCAGCATTTCGAAAAACAGCGGATTATCCCTGATATCGGCAAGATGTGCGTCCATCAGGCGGCGCGCAACAAGTCCCAGCCGCGCTGGCGCCGGGACGGAATCGTCCTTCGCGTCGAAGCGACCGATCATCCGGGTGGTGTGCCGGTCGCAGATTGCATCCGCAAGCACCGTCTTGGATTGAAAGTGCTTGAAGACATTGGCGGGCGACATCTGCAATTCGGCTGCAAGGTCGGCGATCGAAAAGCCGGCAAAACCCTTCTTCCTGAGCAGCGCTTCGGCGGCCGTCAGGATATCCGCTTTTGTCTCTTCCGCCTTGCGCCTTGGTCTTCGCACGATGTCCTCAAGTGTGTGCCGCCGATACCGCCCGGAGACTGCTGCTGATCAAGTACCGAAATACGGCTCGAGGTTCTTGCGAATGCGCGCCAGCACCGTCTCGCCGCGCTCATCTGGCACGAAACGCGCGCCCGTGATCGTTTCATACGCGGTTCGGTAAACCTTGGCCGTTTCCTCGATCAGATCGGCCGGGATTTCCGGAATATCGTCCTTGTAGGGATCGCAGCGTTCGACCACCCAAGAGCGGATGAAATCCTTGTCGAAGCTTTTTGGACGGCCGCCGGTTGAAAAGGCGTCGTCATAGCTGTCGGCAATCCAGTAACGACTGCTGTCGGGCGTGTGGATTTCGTCGGCGAGAATGATTGTACCATCCGTGTCGGTGCCGAACTCGTATTTCGTATCAACCAGTATGAGGCCGCGTTTTGCCGCAAGCTCCTGGCCGCGGGCAAACAATGCCAGCGCATAGCGCGACAGCGTTTCCCACTGTTGGGCCGTCAGCAGTCCCTGCGCAATGATATCATCCGGCGTCAGCGGTTCGTCATGACCGCCGTCGAATGCCTTGCTGGTGGGGGTGATCACCGGATACGGCAGGACCTGGTTGTCCCTCAGCCCGTCGGGCAGCTCGAGACCATACATGCGGCGCTGACCCTTCTTATAGAGTGTCAGAAGCGATGTGCCGGTCGTGCCGGCGAGGTAGCCGCGCACGACGATCTCGACGGGCAGGATATCCAGCCGCTTGCCGATGACGACATTCGGGTCCGGATAGGAGATGACGTGGTTGGGGCAGATATCGGCCGTTGCATCGAACCAGTAGCGGGCAGTCTGCGTCAGCACGTGCCCCTTATCCGGGATTGCCGTCAGGATCCGATCGAAAGCACTGATCCGGTCGGTCGAGATGATGATGCGCGAACCGTCAGGCAGATCGTAATTATCGCGCACCTTGCCGCGATAGTAGTTTGGCAGTTCCGCAATGAAGGCTTCGTCTAATACGCGCACGGTCATGGCTCTCTCTATATAGAGGCGGCTTGCAAGGCCTCGATGATATCAATCCGAGCTGTGGCTATGCCATGTTTTTCCGCGCCGGCACAAGGCGATTGCCGGGATGGAGATGCGTCGCAGGAGGTGAGGAAGCCGGAACCAGCGATCGGTGGTCGGCAAGGAGAGCGACAGACGGATTGGAGTTCGGGAAACCGGGTCCTGACGGCCTCCTTGCGCTTTAAAAGGCGAATTATCATGTTAATCCAACGCCTTGCATTTTTCTTGAAGTTTTTGCGACTAGGCCTGTTGACTTGGTCTGGGGGTCGGATCTATAACCCGCTCACTGAACGAGGGCGGCGGCGCTGCTAGCGACGGACTTCTTCGTTTCGGTGAAAACCTAAAAAGATTGGCGGATGCTGATTGGGGCCGGGTTACGGTTTGGCTCTTGGGTTTTGTGACGTTTTAGCCTTTTGGGGTGGGAATGTCGGTTCTTTGACAATTGAATATGAGAAGAAAGAGAAACGTGGTCGGCGGTCTCGCAGGATGGGCTTAGGTCCATCTGTTAGAAGACAAATGACGGTCACGTTTTGATATGAGAACACCAGATTGGTTTTCGCAGTGATGCGGGAATTGATTGAGAGAGTTCTCGTCAATTCA
>NZ_FNWM01000015.1:0-2317 GCF_900108545.1 Rhizobium sp. NFR12
AGAGTGCTCCAGGCTTGGTCAGGACGACCCAGACAATCCGGGCCATTTTTGCGGCAAGTGCGACGACAGCTTTGTTTGGGTGCATCCGGGCTTGAAGGCCATCCAGCCAGTTCCCCAGTCGATCCCGTGTTCGGTCGAGATGCCGAAAGCATGATCGTGCGCCATGCACGAGAAGTTTGCGAACATAGCGGTTTCCTCGCTTGCTGATGCCGAGAAGCTTTTGCTTTCCGCCGGTCGAGTATTCTCGCGGCACGAGGCCAAGCCACGCAGCCAGATCGCGGGCTTTTTGGAATTGCCGACCGTTGCCAATCGCAGCAAGAAGTGCAGTCGCACCCAATGCTCCGATGCCGGGGATCGTCATGAGCCGTCGAGCCACATCCTCTCGACTGGCTATGGCTTCGATCTCGCGTGTGACGTCACCGATACGTTGTTCCAATTGGCGTAGATCGGCAAACAGATCTGCGAGCAGCTTACGCATCGCCGACGAAAGGTCGTTCGATTTGTCTTCGAGAACCTGTGGCAGGTCGAGCTTGAACAGACCTGCGCCCTGACGCAGCGCGATCCCGTATTCGAGGCAAAAGGCTCGCATCTGATTGATCAGCCGGGTGCGCGTTCCGATCATCTGGTCTCGCACCCTGTGCAAAGCCTGAAGATCGGCTTGTTCCTCGCTCTTGAACGCTGCAAACCGCATCGTTGGTCGCGTAGCTGCCTCAGCGATCGCCTCCGCATCGATGATGTCGGTCTTGTTCGATTTTACGTAGGGCTTCACAAATTGCGCCGGGATCAAGCGCACCTTATGTCCCAGAGCCTTTATCTTCCTGGCAATCCATTGAGAGCCAGCGCAAGATTCCATTCCCACGATCGCCGGCGCTGCGCGCTCGAAGAACTGTAGCAGCGTATCGCGTCGGAAACGAACCTTCTGAACTGGCACGCCATCGCTTCCGAGACCGACGACGTGGAAGATGTTCTTACCGATATCAATTCCGTAGACAGCCGCTGAACGCGGCACATTGAGTTGTGGCATTGCAACCTCCTTCGGTTTGACAGCCTCATAATGCTACGGGAGGACGAGGCGGACCATCCCATTAATGGTGACGCCCGATGTGAAGCGGGATGTGGTGGCTCATGTCTGTGCGCAGCATGGGGTGAGCCAGCGTCGGGCGTGCGAGGTTCTGTCGTGAGATCGGTCGAGCATGCGATACCGCAGCGTGCGGCCTGACGATGCGACTATTCGGGAGGCAATGAAGAAAGTGGCGTCGGAGCGCCGACGCTTCGGTTATCGCCGCATCCACGTGATGCTCGACCGTCAGGGGATCGTCATGAACCTGAAGAAGCTTCGACGTCTCTATCGGGAGGAGAAGCTGACGGTGCGCAAGCGCGGCGGCCGAAAGCGGGCCTTGGGGACAAGACGCCCCCTGGCTCTGCCGTCACGCCCCAACGAGCGCTGGAGTTTGGACTTCATCAGCGATGCCTTCACCGACGGTCGCCG
This sequence comes from Rhizobium sp. NFR12, assembly GCF_900108545.1. Lineage (NCBI taxonomy): Bacteria > Pseudomonadati > Pseudomonadota > Alphaproteobacteria > Hyphomicrobiales > Rhizobiaceae > Rhizobium > Rhizobium sp. NFR12. The sequence continues at coordinate 1,490 of NZ_FNWM01000015.1, forward strand.
CTTCCGGGTGCTGGCGGTTGTCGACGATTTCACCCGCGAATGCCTGTGCCTGGTCGCCGACACATCTCTGTCGGGCGCTCGGCTTGCCCCCGAGTTGGACACCCTTATCGTCAGACGGGGGAAGCCGAAGACGATTGTCTCGGACAACGGCACGGAGATGACCAGCATGGCCATCCTCAAATGGTGCCAGGAGACAAAGGTCGAATGGCACTACATCGCCCCCGGCAAGCCGATGCAAAACGGCTTCGTCGAAAGCTTGAGTGCCTCAACGAGACCCTGTTCTCGTCACTCACCCAGGCCCGCGCCGCCATCACCGCATGGAAGGAGGATTACAACAGGAACAGACCCCACTCGTCGCTGGGCAACATCACACCCAGAGAGTTCGCAATGAAAATGGCTATGGAAAAACAGGCCGCATGAGGCCAGATTGAAAACCCAAGACTCTCTCGAAAACTGGAGGGGAGTTGGGTCTCAGGTCAGGTGGTCATCGCGCCATCGTCGGGTGGCAAGACGGCGGAACTGACCATTCACGGTCGCCTCGCCGCGATTCTGGCCGCCCAGGAAGCCTGGCGTGAGGTCTCCTGTGACCTGCGGCATCAACAATCTTCGGAGTTCGCCCGCATACGTTCTGCTGGAGAGTTCAAGTCACTTGCCGACAAGACAAAATTCCTGCACCGCTGCGAAGCCTTGCTCGCCGAGCGTGAGGGGGAATGGTCGAATTTACAAGTTTCGGTGGTTGCGGGGGCAGGATTTGAACCTGCGGCCTTCAGGTTATGAGCCTGACGAGCTACCGGGCTGCTCCACCCCGCGCCAAGCGAATTTGGCGTT
>NZ_FNWM01000001.1:0-1543729 GCF_900108545.1 Rhizobium sp. NFR12
GCCAAATTCGCTTGGCGCGGGGTGGAGCAGCCCGGTAGCTCGTCAGGCTCATAACCTGAAGGCCGCAGGTTCAAATCCTGCCCCCGCAACCAAATCATCATTATCGAAAAACACCCGTAGCCATAAGCTGCGGGTGTTTTGCGTTTGTGGCTTAACCGAACCGCATCGACGGCCGATACGCCGTGTCTGCCAAGACGGGTGACGCCGGATGGGATCGGTTTGTTACCAGCGTTCCGGCTGTCTCGATTGATGCCTTGCACGGCTGGGGCGTGTTGTGGCCGCCAGTCCCGCCCCTTAGACCGTATTCCCGGCACGTGTATCCCGTGTCTTCACCAAGCTCCAGATAACGCCCGAGGCGATGATGGTGAAGGTGATACCGAGCGAGAGTGAAGCGGGAAACTTTTCGAGACCCAGGAGGTCAGCGATGAAGATTTTCGAGCCGATGAAGATCAGCACGACTGCGAGCGCCGGCTTCAGATATCGAAAGCGATGGATCATCGCGGCGAGTGCGAAATACAGTGCGCGCAGACCAAGGATCGCGAACACATTCGACGTGTAGACGATGAACGGATCGGTCGTGATCGCAAAGATCGCAGGGACGGAGTCGACCGCGAAGATCACGTCGGCGATTTCGACCATGACGAGCGCCATGAACAGCGGCGTCATAAACCAGACCAGTTTGCCGGTCGTGGGATGGGGCTTCTTGACGAAGAAATCCTGACCGTGATGCTCTTCCGTGACGTTAAACCTGCGCCGCATGAAGCCGACAATGGGATTGTTGCCGATCTCGGGTTCCTTGTCGCCGATCAACAGCATCTTGATGCCGGTGATGACGAGGAAGGCGGCAAAGAGATAGAGGACCCAGGAAAAGTTCGACACCAGCGTCGCGCCAAGTCCGATCATGATGGCGCGCAGAACGATCACACCTAGCACGCCCCAAAAGAGGACGCGGTGCTGGTATTTGCGCGGCACTGCGAAGAAAGAGAAGATGAGCGCGATGACGAAGACGTTGTCCAGCGCCAGCGTTTTCTCGACTACGAAGCCCGTTAGGTAGTTCATCCCCTGCTCACCGCCGAGCTGCCACCAGATCCAGCCGCCGAACGCAAGACCGAGCGCGATATACATCGAAGACAGGATCAGGCTCTCGCGGACACCAATCTCGCGGTTGTCGCGGTGAAGAACGCCGAGGTCCAAGGCCAAAAGGGAAACCACGATCGACAGGAAACCGAGCCACATCCAGACGGGCTTGCCCAGCCAGTCTGCGAAGAAGAATGCAAAGTCCATGTGAACACTCCAGCCGGTCGTTCACGGTGGATGCGGCGTCCGACATCGCGAGAGGACCGGCAGCTCTCGCCAGAGGGGCCCGGACAGGGGCACAAGGAGTAAACCGCGGGCGCAGGACCCGCGGCAGCGGATGGAACTGGATCGTGATCAAGAGGGCTTGCGCGTTTCAGTCGGAGCGCCGCGATGGCCTTTCGAGGTCAAAGCCAGTTCCTTCTTCGACCTCCTCTTTGATCAAAGACTGAACTGGCGATCCCATCGTCATTGCGCCAATTGATTGTTGAAATCGTCTCGATAGTGATCGACTATTGAGCATGCCGTTTCGCCCCAGTCTTCGCCAACTCGAATACGTCGTCGCGCTTGCTGAATGCGGTCATTTCGGAAAGGCCGCGAAGCAATGCCATGTCTCGCAACCAACACTCTCCGTCCAAGTGGGGATCGTGGAAGAAAATCTGGGAGTCCAGCTGTTCGAGCGGACGTCGGCAACGGTTATCCTCACGCCGGTCGGGGAACGTTTTGTGCATGGTGCCCGCGTGGCGCTTGCCGCTATGGGCGATCTGCTCGAGACCGTCGCAAAGCACAGCGCAGCGCTTGGCGGCGTCATCAGGCTGGGCACGCCGCCGACTTTCGGGCCGTATTTCCTGCCCAGGTTCCTACCGTCCCTGCATAAACAATACCCCGATCTGAAGATCTACATCGTCGAAGATCGTCCTGCTGCGATCGAAACCGCTGTCGCGGAAGGAACGCTCGACTGTGGCCTCGGCCCCTTGTTCGGCGAGCGGTCCCTGATGTTCGTGCCGATCGGCAGGGAGCGGCTGCTGCTGGGCGTTCCCGCTGACCATCGGCTTGCAAAACGTCGGGCTGTCTCCGTTCAAGAGCTGAAAGGCGAGCGTCTGCTGGCGCTTGGAAGCGGACACCAGTTGCTCGAGAGCGTTCAGCGACTGGCGAAGGCGTCCGGCGCGACTGTCATTGACGACTATGCCGGTACCAGCCTGGACGCGATCCGACAAATGGTGTCGATCGGCATGGGCTGCTCGCTGTTTCCCGAACTCTACGCGCAGGCGGAGTTCCGCAACGCAGAAGACGTTCATCTCCTGGAAATCGAGGGCTGGAGTGAGACCCGTCAGGTCGGCCTTTGTTTCAGGTCAACCAACGGCCGGGTGGCGCATTTTCAGGAACTCGCCAGAAGGGCGACAGACGCTGCATTGGAGCTCGGGATCGGCTGACGTGCCGGCGGTCCCTCTCTGCTCAGCAAGTCATTCCATTGGAAACGAACCTTGCCGCAGGCCAGTCTGAGCTCAGGCGGAACTGCGCGCGACCAGTCGGCACTCCACCTTCAGCTGGTCGTGATTGCTGGTCAGCCCGCCAGCCATATCGGAAAGCAGCTCGACGGCCATTACGCCCATCTCGAACATCGGAAGATGGAAGGTTGTCAGCGGCGGCATCGTGAACTGGGCAATGTCTCTGTTGTCGAAGCCGACGACGGAGACATCCTCCGGGACAGACTTGCCGAGTTCGTTCAGCGCTTCGATACAGCCAAGCGCCATGAGGTCGTTCGCGCAGAATATCCCGTCCGGGGGATCCTTCAGCTTCATCAGCGCATGCGTCTTTTCGTATCCGGACGGCGGTTCCCAGTTGCCATAGTGCACGAGGTCGGGGTCGTAGGAGAGATCGTTGCTGGCAAGAGCCTGCTTGTATCCGCGCAAGCGGTCGCGCGGATTGTCGAGACCTTCCTGGCCGTTGATCAGGGCTATCCGCTTGCGCCCGGCGCTGATCAGCCGTTCCGTCGCCGCCCGGCCGCCGGCGACGTCTCCCGGCAGGATGGACGGAAGCCGACGCTCTTGATCGTAGCAGTTGACCAGCACAGAGGGGACCTTCAGAAGCGGTTCCGGCGGATCGATCTTGCGGGTCAAAATAGTGCCGAAAATGTAGCCGATAAGTGCCTGTCCGTCACAGATCGAAAAGATGCCGCCATCCGGGTCCTCGCCTTTGCGGAAGACGCCAAGTGTGACGATAATCCCGAGTTCGAGTGCCTTTTCGCGGGCACCTTCGTAGGCAAGGGCCATCCATGGATCGGTGGTCAGTTCGTCGACGGCAAAAACGATTACCTTGTTGGCGGGCGCACTGCCGGGTCCGGAACTGGCTGATGACTTGTTCGCGAGACGATAGCCCAACTGATCCGCCGCGTCGAAGACCCGCTTGCGGGTGGCTTCGGTGAACCGGGCGCCGGAACTGCCATTGAGAATGAGGGAAACGGTCGCCTGAGATACGCCTGCCAGCGCGGCCACGTCCATCATCGTCGGTTTCAAGGCATTCTCCATGTCGGACACCGTGGTTTCCGGGGTATGGTGCCGTGTCAGGATCGAAAGTGCCGGACACGGTCGAAGGCTACGGCAACCACAATGAAGGTACCTATGAACATTCCTTGCCAGAATGTCGAGATGCCGAGCAGGATCAGAGAGTTGCGAATAACTTCTATCAACAGTGCTCCAACGACCGCACCGAGCGCATTGCCTTCGCCACCGGCCAGATTGGCACCACCGATGACGGCCGCGGCAATCACCGTCAGCTCCATGCCTTGGCCGAGATTGGTGGTCACGCTGCCGAGCCATCCAGCCATCAGAACGCCGGCGAGCCCGGCGGTGAGAGCCGACACGCCATAGATACTCACCTTCATGCGCCGCACGGGGATGCCGGTCAGGATGGCGGCGTTCTCATTGCTGCCGATCGCAAGCAGATGCTGCCCCCATCGGGTCCACCTGAAGACCAGCGACATTACAAGGGCTAGCGCAGCGAGGACGTACAGGGGGTGGGGTATGCCCAGCGTCGAGCCGCCGCCGACCCAGATCAGCAGGTCGTGGTCGGGGCCGAAATTCCAGATCATCTTGTTGTCCGACAGGACCATGGCCAGGGACCGAGCGGCCGAAAGAGTGCCCAAGGTGACGACGAAGGGTGGCATTCCGGCATAGGCGACAAGCACGCCGTTCAGTACGCCCACAAGGAGGGCTGCAAGCAGCGCAAGAGGAAATGCGAGGAGGAAGGGCATGCCACCCTCCATGGTGACGCTGATCACCATGGCACTCAACACGACGGTTGAGCCGACCGACAGATCGATGCCGCCCGAGGCGATTACGGTCGTCATTCCGATCGCGATGATGCCGACGAAGGCGAAGTTGCGCGCAACATTGAAGAGATTGCGCTCCGTTGCAAAGCTGTCCGTTAGAATGCTGAGCGCGAGGCAGGCAAGGACCGCAGCGATAAAGACCCAGAACAGCTGCCGGCTCGATACGCGTGAGATCCAGCTTCGATGCTCGCTGCGGGCAATCACGTCATCCAATGTGGTCATGGCGATCTCCTTTCAAGCGGCTTCGATGGCGCCGGTGATCAATCCTGTCACTTCTTCGGGCGACGACTGATCGGCGCGTTTGCTGGCGACGAGTTCGCCGCGCCGCAGCACCGCAATCTTGTCCGAAACACCGAAGACGTCGGGCATGCGGTGGCTGATGAGAATGACGCTGATGCCGTGATCACGCAGCCTGCGAATGACATCGAGAACCTCGGCCACCTGGCGGACGGAGATTGCGGCGGTCGGCTCGTCCATGATGACGATCTTGGGTTCGGACAGCAGCGTGCGGGCGATCGCAACCGCCTGGCGCTGGCCACCGGACATGCGGCGCACCAAATCGCGTGGTCTCGTTTCCGATTTCAGTTGCCGGAACAGCTCCGCTGCGACGCGGTTCATCTTGGCATAGTCGATGTAGCGCAGCGGCCCGAGGCTGCGCATGGGCTCTCGCCCCAGGAAGACATTGGAGGCAGCGGAGAGATTGTCGCACAGCGCAAGGTCCTGATAGACGACCTCGATGCCGTGTCGCTGTGCGTCGCGTGGGTTGTGAAAGGTCACCGGTTGGTCATCGACGCGGATCTCTCCTGTCGATGGTGGGAAGTTGCCGGCGATAATTTTGACAAGCGTCGTCTTACCGGCGCCGTTGTCCCCCATCAGTCCCAGAACCTCCCCTGGTTCGACGGTGACACTGACACGCGACAGCGCGTGTATTGCGCCGTAACTCTTTGAAATTGAATGCAATGAAAGCCGTGACACGCTCCGCCCTCCCTCGGCTGATCCCACGATGGCATTCTGTCGGCACCATAGCCTGCACGTTGCCCGCCCGTAAACAGGTATCAATAATGCTTGACTTAATATTATAACCAAATATTAATTATTCAACCTGAAAGCGAAAAGGGGGCGGTGATGCGGTTGCTCGTGACGGGCGCCACCGGAAAGGTGGGCCAAGCCTTCCTTCCCGCCTTCCTTTCCAATCCGCGCTTTGCGAAATGGAATGTCGTCGCGCTCTGCAACAACCGCGCCCTGGAACCCGGTCCCCGTGTCTCCGTCGTGAAGGGGTCCATGGCAGATCCGCAGATTGTCGGGAAGGCGCTCGAAGGTGTGACGCATGTGCTGCACTTGGCTGCCGTGAAAGAGACGCCCGATCAGGCCATCGATGTTGCTCTCAAGGGGCTCTACCTCCTGCTGGAGGGTTTCAGCCGTTCGGCTGCGAAACAGCAATTCATGCTGCTGAGCGGTGATTGTGTCGTTGGGCACATTTTTCATGGTTACAGCGCACCGATCACGGAGCAGTCGCCGAGGCGAGCCTATCGCGGTGTCTATGCCCTGACCAAGGTGCTGGAAGAGGCCATGGTGGAACAGTTCGGGATCCAGGAGGGTCTCAACTGGACCACGCTTCGCGCGCCGTGGATCATGGAAAAGGACGACTTCCGCTACGCCCTAGAGGTCGGTCCTGATCAGTTCGGCGGGCCGCCCTGGTCGGCGATGATGGGAGCGGACGACCTCGACGCGATTAGGAAAAGCCGGGCCGTACCTGCCATGCGGGATGGTCGCGGCGCCTATCTCAAGCGCAGCTTTCTTCATGTCGATGATCTCGTCAATGCGATGATCGCCGCGCTGGACAATCCGGCTGCGTATGGAGAACTGTTCAACGTCGCCATGGACCAGCCGGTCGATTACGGCGCGCTGGCCGGTATCCTGGAGGCTTCCGGCGATCGGCAGCGCCGCGACATCCCGACACCGTTTCACAGCAACTGGCTCGACAATTCAAAGGCCCGGATGGTTCTCGGCTGGCAACCGGAAATCGATGTCGAAGGACTTGTCGAGCGTGCCTGGAGCTACAGGCGTGCAGGAAATGATCCGCGCATCATTTGGTATCCCGGCTGAGCAGGAGGGTTTTGCCGGCGATTTGGAGGAGGAGAAAGGCAATGAAAACAAGATATTTGGCATTCACTGCAATACCTATTCTCATGTTGCTGGCCGGCGAGAGCGCTGCGGAGAGCAAAAAGACACTCGCCATCGTCGTCAAAGGGCTCGACAATCCGTTCTTCGAACAGATCAATCTGGGCTGCAAGAAGTGGCTGTCGGAAAATCCGAAGAGCGAATACGAGTGCCTCTATACGGGACCGGCCTCTTCGGCCGACGAAGCGGGTGAGGTCCAAATTGTCGACGATCTGCTGACGCGCGGTGTTGCAGCGATTGCAATCTCGCCGTCGAACGCGCCGGCCATGGCGAACCGCGTGCGCCAGATCGCGCCGCAAATTCCCGTCATGACCGTCGATGCGGACTTCCTCGAGAAAGACCATGATCTGCGCAAGACCTATCTCGGCACCGACAACTATCTGATGGGTGTGAAGATGGCTGAGCAGACGAAGAAGCTGAAGGCGAAGGGTGGCACGGTGTGTCTGCAACTCGGCAATGTTGGTGCCGCCAACATCAATGCGCGTGCCCAGGGTTTCCGTGACACGATTGCGGGAGCCAAGGACGTGAAGCGGCTGAGCGGACAGAACGGCTGGACTGAAATCGAGGGATGCCCCGTCTATACCAACGACCAGGCGGACCTCGCCAATCAGCAGATGTCGGATGTCTTTACAGCCCATCCCAAGCTCGATGCCTTCATCCTGATCGGCGGGTGGGCACAGTTCGCGCCACAGGCCTATACCCAGGTCACCGACCAGGTCATGAGCAAGCTGAAGTCGAAGGAACTGGTGATCGTGGCGGGGGATACGCTGCCACCGCAGACCCAAGCCTTTCGTGAGGGCCGCAGCCATGCGCAGGTCGGTCAGCGGCCCTTCGAGATGGGCTACAAGGCACCCGACGTGATGATCAAGCTGATCAAAGGCGAGAAGGTGGATGATCCGCTGTTTACCGGCCTCGACATCTGCAACGCCGAAGATCCCGGTTTCTGCAAGACCAACTGACGGCGCCGTGGCGCCCATGGCGCAGACGCTGAAACGGACCCGATAACCGGGCTGAGGCTTTGCATCGCTCGGTTGTCGCCCTTCAACCTGGAGCAGCCCTGGAGGAGTGGGTTGCGGGAGGACAAGATGAAAAGGATTACGATCACGGCCCTCGTGGCCATGGCGACCATGGTGGCTATGCCAGCGGTCGCTGCAGAGAAAAAGGCTCTCGCCTTCGTTGTCAATGCCGCTTCCGATTTCTGGAAGCTGGCTGAGGCAGGGGTCAAGGCGGCGCAGACCGAGCTTCCGGATTTCGAGTTGCAGTTCCGTTATCCCACGCAGGGCACGGCTGCACTTCAGAACGCCCTGATGGATGACCTCGTGGCTGCGGGGACCGACGCAATCATGATCTCGTCGGCTGACCCGAAGAATTCCGTCGATGCCTTCAACCGCATCGCAGCGCAGGTTCCGCTCTTCACGACGGACAGCGATGCGCCGCAGTCGAAGCGCATCGCCTATCTGGGTTCGTCCAATACCCAGGCCGGCATCCAGGCGGGGGAAATCGCGGTCAAGGCGCTCCCCAAGGGTGGTAAATGTATGGGATTTGTCGGCTTTCTTGGCGCTGATAACGCCAGGGAGCGGATCGACGGTTTTCGCCAGGCCGTGAAGGGCAAGTCAATCGAACTCGTCGATGTGCGGGGCGATGACGTCGATTTCGCCCGCGCGCGGTCCAATGTCGACGATGTCCTCGCGGCAAATCCGGACATCACCTGCATGGTGGGCTTTTATTCCTACAATCCACCAAAGATCTACGAAGCGTTGAAAGCGGCTGGAAAGCTCGGGAACATCACGGTGATCGCTTTCGATGAAGATCCGATCACGCTCGGAGCCGTGCGGCAAGGCGAGTTTGCAGGCACGGTCGTTCAGGACCCCTATCAATGGGGCTACCAGGGGATGAAGCTGATGGCGGCGTACCTGAAGGGCGACAAGTCGAAAGTGCCGGCAGATGGATTGATCATCGTGCCGACCAAAGTCATCGACAAGGCGAATGTCGATGCGTTCGAGAAGCAGCTCAAGGCGCGGATGGGCGGGTAATACGCGCCTTGATGCGGCCAGCGCGGATCTTTCGGGCTGCGCGCTGGCCCTCAACGCATTCGAGGTTCACGCCAGATGACAGCTGCCGCCCGCATATCTCTTGATCTCATCGGCATCACCAAGGTCTATCCAAGCGCTGTGGCGCTCAATCAGGTGTCGCTCGGCATCCGGGGCGGTGAAGTTGTCGGGTTGATCGGCGAAAACGGTGCTGGAAAATCCACGCTCATGAAGGTGCTTGGGGGCACGATCGTGCCCGATGAAGGTGAGATCGTCATCGATGGGAAGACGGCGTCCCATCTGACACCCGCCGAGGCCTTGGCCCGTGGCATCGCGTTCGTGCACCAGGAGCTCAACCCATTTTTCAATCTCGATGTGGCGGGCAACGTTCTCCTGGGCCGTGAGCCGCGCAGCCGCCGCTTCGGTTTTATCGACCATGCGGCCATGGCCGAGCGGGTGAAACCACTGCTCGATATGCTGGGCGCTCGTTTTCAGCCATCCACCCAGGCTTCGGAACTTTCGCTGGCGGACCAGCAGCTGATGGAAATCGCCAAAGCGCTCTCGACCAATGTCCGCCTTTTGATCCTCGACGAACCGACATCGAGCCTCACGCTTGCGGAAACCCAACGGTTGCTCGATGTGGTGCGCCGGTTGCGGGCAGATGGAGTGGCCATCCTGTTTATTACCCATCGCCTCGCTGAAGTCGAAGCCGTCGCAGACCGGGTGGTCGGGCTCAGGGACGGTCGAAATGCCGGGGAGCTGCAAAGCGGCAGCATCAATCGAGATGCCATGGTGCGATTGATGATCGGCCGCGATGTGACGCAATTCTACACGCCCCCGCATGTAAGGCAGGGGCCGGTAGTGCTTCGGACACGAAATCTCAGAACCGAAGCCTATCCGCAGGCCCCTGTCGATCTCGAGGTTCGAGGCGGTGAAATTCTCGGGCTTGCCGGTTTGGTCGGCGCAGGCCGGACGGAACTTGCGCGTGCGATCTTTGGCATCGATCCCGTCCAGGGCGGCCGTGTCGAGATGAACGACAAGCCGGTCGCATCCGGATCGGTGCCTGCAGCAATCGCCGCCGGCATCTGTTTGGTGCCGGAAGACCGCAAGGGTGAGGGACTGTTCCTCGACTTCTCTCTTTCTGAAAACGTGGTGATGCCGAACCTTTCGGCGATCGCGACCGCTGGCTTCGTCGATCGCGGGGCCGAAATGAAGATCGCCGATCGATCCCGCAGCCGGCTATCGATCCGTGCGCCGCGGCTCGACCGTGCAGTCAGCGAATTGTCGGGCGGCAACCAGCAGAAGGTCGTGCTGGCAAAGTGGCTCGGGCTCGATCCCAGGTTGATCATTCTCGACGAGCCGACGAGAGGCATCGATGTCGGAGCGAAGGCTGAGGTTTACCGGCTCATGCGCGATCTCGCGGAGGGCGGAGCCGCGGTGCTGATGATCTCGTCCGATATGGAAGAAGTCATCGGCGTCTCGACGCGCGTGGCGGTGATGCGGCGCGGGGCCATTGCCGGCATCCTGTCGCGGGCGGATCTGTCCGAAGAAGCGATCCTCAGTCTGGCGGTCGGATAGGAGATTGGCATGCACAAGAAAGACATCGGCCTTGCCGTCCTCGTTCTGACCGTGGGCGCCATCGTGACACTGGTCAATCCGCGTTTCATTTCACCGGTCAATCTTGCCAACACAGCCAATCTGATTGGACTGTTCGGGCTGTTTTCGATTGCCGAGGCCTTCGTCATCGTCACCGCAGGGATCGAGCTTTCGATCGGCTCCGTCATCGCCCTTCTCGGCGTCATCTTCATCGACCTTATCGCCTCGCATGGCGTTCCCTGGCCTGTCGCCTTTGCGATCGTGCTGGTCCTGTCGGTTGTGATCGGATTGCTGCATGGCTGGCTCATTACACGGCTCAAGCTGCAGCCCTTCGTCGTCACACTCTGCGGTCTGCTGATCTACCGAGGCATAGCGCGCTTCTATACGAGGGACGGGACGGCCGGTTTTACCTTCGGGACGGATCTTCCCATGCTCGAATATCTGTTCGTCGGACGAACAGCGGGCGTTCCCCATTCCGTCATGGCTTTTGCCGTGTTTGCGGTGCTTGCATGGTTTCTCCTGCATCGAACCGTTTTCGGACGTCATCTTCTGGCCGTCGGAAAGAACGAGGAGGCGGCTCGTTATTGCGGGATCAATACAAAGCGCGTGATCGTCACGGCTTATGTTCTCTGTTCCTTCCTGACGGGCGTCTCGGCCATTTTCTTCGCCATGTACACCAAGTCCGTCCAGCCCTCGTCGCATGGGAATTTCTACGAGCTCTATGCCATCGCGGCTGCGGTCCTCGGCGGATTTTCCCTGCGCGGTGGGGAAGGCTCGATCGTCGGGGTGGTGCTCGGGGTCGTGTTGCTTCAGGTCCTCCAGAACCTCGTCAACCTGCTCGGCATTCCCTCATCGCTCAATTTTGCGGTGATGGGTGCGGTCATTCTGGTGGGTGTTATTGCCGATACGCAGTTCCATGCCTATCGGCAAAGGCGACATCATCAGGCGACCCGCTCTGCCTTGGCCGAGGTTTCCCGCATCCCGTCGGCAAACGGATGACGGATAGGTCGTCGACGATCGACACAGAGCTGGTCCCGGATGCTGGAAATGATCAGGGTGGCAGGAGCCTGAAGTCCGCGCCTTCGGGCAGGAGTTGCCCGCCATCGACGACGATGGTGGTGCCGGTCACATAGCTCGCATCGTCGGAGGCGAGAAACAGGAAGGCATTGGCAACGTCGCGCGGCGAGCCGAGGCGGGCGAGCGGAATTGCGTCCTCCATGTTCTTGATGAAGGCGGCGCTACGATGCAGCTGGATCGCTTCCGTCAATATGTTGCCGGGCTCGACGCCATTGACATTGATGCCGTAGGACGAGAACTCCAGCGCCGCTGAGCGAATGAAGCCGTTGATGCCAGCCTTGCTCGCCGCGTAGTGGCCGTGGCCCGGGCTTGTAACATGCGGGCCGGTGATGGATGACGTAAACAGGATACGCCCCGAGCCCTGCTTTTTCATCGGCGTCAGCGCGGCGCGTGCGGCGTTGAAGCATCCGCGCAGATTGACCCCCATCACGCTGTCCCAGTCTTCCGGAGACGTATTCTCGATGAGCTGCCACGGATAGATGCCGGCGTTCTGGACGATGATGTCGAGCCGCCCGTGACGTTCGAGTGTGAACTCGACCGCGGCAACGGCGTCTTCCATCTTCGAGATGTCGGTGTGGACGAAGTCGATGCCGAGATCATCAGCTGCCGCCTTGCCGTCGTCGGCCTCGGAATCAGCCAGCACCAGCTTTGCGCCTTCCTCCTGGAAGCGGACGGCGATTGCCTTGCCGATGCCGCGCGATGCGCCGATGACCAGCGCCACCTTGTCTTTCAATCTGTCTGTCATGCGAGCCTCTGGCGGAGCCTTTGTTTGAACGTATCGAGAAGAACCGCTGCAAGCACCAGGAAGCCGTGGATGACCTGGGTATAGTTTGCCGGCAGGCCCATCAGGTTGATGGCGGTGTTGATGGACGAGAGGAGCAGCACTCCGGCGTAGACGCCGGGCAGCGCACCGACACCGCCCTTGAGGCTGACACCACCGATGACGACTGCCGCAAAGGCGTTGAACAGCAGCCCAACGCCGAGGTTTGCCGTGGCGCCTGATGTGCGTATGGCAAGCAGCCATCCAGCCAGGCCGGCGATGGCGCCTGCCAGTACAAAGGCGATGATCAGGTTGCGGGTGACGCGAATGCCGGCGCGGTAAGCGGCGGTCTCGTTCCCGCCGATCATTACCAGGTGCCGGCCGAATGGCGTCCTGGCCATCAGCACCGAAAAGACCACGAAACAGGCAATCGCAATCCAGGCTGACAGCGGAATGCCAGCCACACGCTCAATAGCGAACCAGCGGATGGCCGGATCCAGATCCTGGGCGGAGCGTCCGCCGGAAACCGCCAGCACGATGCCGCGCACCCAAATGAAGGAGGCAAGCGTGATGATGAAGGCGCTCATCTTCAGTTTCACGACAAGGAAGCCGTTGAAGAGACCGATCAATGCGCCGATCCCGCAGGCAACGAGCAGTGACGCTGGGATCATCAGCCATTGCGGTGAGAGCTTCATCCCCATGCCGATCCCTGCCGAGCAGAAAAGGATGCCGACCGCCATGGCGGCCAAAGCGGCAACGGATTCTACCGAAAGGTCCATATGGCCGGCGATGATCACCAAAGCCAGGCCGATCGACATCACGCCCAGCACGCTCGACGCTCCGATGATGTTTGTGAAAATGCCGATCTGGAAATAGTTCGGGATCAGGGCCGAAAACAGGACAAGCACAACGATGAGCATGAACCAGACGAGGTTATCGAGTACAGATTCTAGACTTTTGCGCGTACGGGGCGTCATGCTGCAAATCCGGACTTGAGGGAAGGAGTCCGGGGTCTTTCAACCCCGGATGAAGGGTTGTTATTCGACGGATTTGATCGAGGCTGTCGGCGCTTTCATGTTGCCCCAGAAGGCCGGGTTGTCGACATTCTCCTTGGTGATCGCGGCACCCGGGATCTTGATGTTCGGCCCCCAGGCTTCCTTCGTCACGACCCCTTTCAGGCCAAGCACATCATAGTCGCCGGCCTTGATTTCCTGCTTGCCGACGATCTTGTCCATGAACATGGCAATGGCTGCCGCCTGGGCATAAAGCGGTTGCTCGACTTCGGTATTGAGCCAGCCCTTGCGGATCAGATCGAGGCCGACGGGAGCGCCGTTCGAGCTCATCATCATGACGTCACCTGGTTTCTTGCCAGCGGACTCAAGCGAGGCGACGGCTGCAACCGAAAGATGGGCTGCATGCAGGAAGATCAGGTTGATATCGGGATTGGCCAGCATCTGATCGGAGACGATCGTCCCTGCATTGCTGGCTTCCCACTGCATGGCGGGCACAGAGATGATGGTCACCTTCGGGAAGGCCTTCATCTTCTCTTCGAAGCCCTTCTGGATATCGAGCGTGTAGGGATCGCCAGGGTCGCCCAGAACCTGCAGGATCTTCCCCTTCACGTCGCCATTCTTGGCCTTGAGCATCGCTTCAGCCTGTTGCGCGGCAACATGGCCGATCTCGATCGTCCCGGCGACCGAGGTGAAGTCTGACACGGTCGAGGTGACCTGACGGTCGAACTCGACGACCGGAATACCGGCCGCACGGGCTGCCTCGATGGATGGTTTCAATGCGTTGAAGTCGACAGCGGCGAGGATGATCGCCGCCGGCTTCAAGGCGATGACGTCGTTCATCTGCGACTGCTGTGCGTCTGTCTTGTTGTCGGCGTTAAGGGTTTTCATCTCGTAGCCGGTCTGCTTCAGAAACATTTCCAAGGCGCTGACCGAGCCTGTCTGGAATTCGTCGAGCAGTGTCGGCACAAGATAATAGACCGTACCCTTGGACTGTGCGGCCGCCGTTGTGAGCATTGAAAGGCCGAGCACCAAAACGCTCAGCAAGCTTAGCATTATTCGTCTCATGATCGTTCTCTCCAGTTTTACGCCGGACCCCTTGTCATTGTTTGCCCACCGGTCCGGCGCCGGTGAGGGTTTGCCCTGTGATCATTTCGATCACTGCATCCGGGCTTGTCTTGGTTCTGTCGACATCGCCGGCGACGACGCCGTGGCGGATGACGACGATGCGGTCTGCGACCTGAAAGGCCTGCTGCATGATGTGGGTGATGATGACGACACCGATGCCCTGGCTGGCGACGTGGCGGATCATGTCCAGCCCTCGACGGGTCTGTTCGACCCCGAGCGCGGCGAACGGCTCGTCAAGCAAGAGGAGCTTGCCACCCCAATGGGCAAAACGGTTGAGCTCGATCGCCTGCCGCTGGCCGCCGGACAGATGCTCGACCTTGGTGCGCATGGAGGGAATGCGGGTGCCGGCACTGGTCAGTGCCTTGGTCGTGATTTCCTCCATCGCACGCTCATCGAGGAAGGGGATGCCCGCGATCTTGCGGGTGATCTCGCGGCCCAGGAAGAAATTGGCGACGACGTCCACATTGGTGCAGAGAGACAGGTCCTGGTAGACCGTCTCGATGCCGGCTGCCTTGGCCTCGGCAGGCGTCTTTGCCTCGAACTCTTCGCCTTCGAAGAGCATCTGACCTGACGTGGGTTGCAGACCACCCGAGATGATCTTCACAAGCGTGGACTTGCCTGCGCCGTTGTCGCCAAGAAGGGCGACCACTTCTCCCTTTCCGATCGAGAAACTGATGCCCTTGAGCGCTTCGATCGCGCCGAAATTCTTGCGGATATCATTCAGGACAAGCAGTTTTTCGGTCATTCGACAGTCCCCTTCTCTGAAGTCTCGAACATCTGGCCGAAGCGCGGCGACAGGACGCCGAAAACGGCTAGCGCGGCTGCGCCTCGGAGTGCCGAATGCTGGCAGTCACTGGCGACGACGACACGTGGATGCGGGCGGCTGGTGCGGGCGGAAACCGAATTGCTCAGGCCGTCGGCCAGTGCGGCAAGCCGCTCGATCAAAGACTGCGGCGCCAGGCCACCGAGCACGACAGTCTCTGGATCGAAAAGGTTTTCGATCGTGCGGATGGCATTGCGAAAGATCGGCGCGATCTCGCGGACCCATTCGGCCTCGGGCAGGCCGCGCCGAGTGAAGGCCTCGAGCGAAAGATAGCGCTCAAGGCAGCCATTGTTGCCGCAGGGGCAGGGCTCGCCATCCGGAACGGCGGGGATATGGCCGATTTCACCGGCATTGCCCCAGGCGCCGCGCATCACTGTCCCGTCATGCATCATCGCGCCGCCAAGGCCGACGCCGAAGAACAGGTAATAGTAATCCGAAATCTGTTGGCCGAGACCGTAGAGCTGCTCGCCGAGCGCCGCTGCCGCCATGTCGTTTTCCATAAAGGCCGGCAGACCTGTCGCCTCTGTGAGGCGGGAATTGATGTCGACGTCTTTCCAGCCGGTCATCGTTGTCGGACCAACGAAGCTGATGGATTCCACGTCGAACGGCCCGGGCAAAGCCAGTCCGGCGCCCAGCAGGCGGCCGCGGCATGGGCTTGCCTTGAGTTCGTCCACCATCTCGCCAATCAGAGCGAAGGCTTCGTCCGGTTTCGGGTTGGACGCGCTGCGGTGGCGGCTCTCGACGACATCACCGCGCAGATTGACCAAGGCAACGTCGATGCCAAGCGGCGTCAGGTGAATGCCGACCGCATGCCCACCCTCCGGATTGACGGTCAGCTTCGAGGGCGGAATACCGCGGCCCCGAGGCTTTTCGCGCACCGAGACGATGAGCTCTTGTTCTTCGAGTTCCCGGACAATGGTAGAGACAGTCTGTACGGTGAGGTGAACCCGTTCGGCAATTTCGCCACGCGTCGTCGGACCAGTCAGGCGGATCGCTTCCAAGACGATCCGTCTGTTGTAGGGCCTTCCGGATTCCTGGTTGGTACCGCGCAGCGCCATTTCGAATGTCTCCGAATGACGAAAGTGTGTCAGCGGTCACGTATTTAGTCAAATGGTTTTCAAAAAAGAAAAATGTGCGCGCGAAGGGCCCGATCGCGCTGACGTTGCAAAGGCTGACCTGACGGTTCGCGCGCTTTCCGCGAAAGAGTTCGCCTCACCCTCGGAGCCAGGAATCATGACCAGCGCCTGATCAACATGAGCACGAAAGCGTCATCCTCCGCCGGTAGGTCGCGCTATGTCACGGGGGTCGTACCCGCAAGGCGGCCGGGTGGGCACGCCAAACGGGAGGCGTTTGGCAAAAGCTATGCCGTCGCCTTCAACGGTTGAGCGAGGGGCGAGAATATCGCCCGGCTGCGATCGACCATGTATGACGCCGTATGCGAAGGGGCATCCCGGGCGAGTTGGATCACCGCTTCCAGGATGAACCTGACTTTTTCCTCGGAATGGAGAACGCTCAGATTGAGCCGGGTGAAACCCGGTTTCTCGATTTCGTTGCCGTTCCGGATCGATTGCCTGATCTGCTCCGAATGCTCGTCATCGATCGACAGGAGGCGGTGGACATAGGGCCCGGCGCAGGCGCAGCCGCCGCGTGCCTGTATACCGAAGCGATCGGAAAGCATGCGGGTGATCAGCTGCTGATGCACATAGCCACCCTTTCCATCCCTGATGCGAAACGAAAAGATCGGCAGTCTCGACATGCTCATCGAGCCCAACAGCTCGATCTGGGGAATGCCCTGCCAAGCCTCGAATGCGCGCGCGGTGAAATTCTCGTTCAGGCTCGCAATTCTCTCGAGGCCGATTGCGTGCTTGACCAAGAAGGCGAGTGCAGCGCGGATATCGCCGATGACGTTGGGGGTTCCGGCTTCTTCGCGCGCTTCGATATTGTCGCTGTAATCGTGGCCCGTCGGGGAGACGAATTTGACGGTGCCGCCGCCTGGCCAAGAGGGTTTTGTAGTGACGACTGCATCGCGTCTGACCACGAGGATACCGGAGGCACCGGGGCCACCAAGGAATTTATGGGGCGATACGACGATGGCGTCGATCTCGGCGCCTTCAGCCGGTGTCATCGTGATTGGGATATAGGGACCTGCGCCGGCGAAATCCCAGAGGATCTTTGCGCCTGCCGATTTTGCGAGCCGGGTGACCGCTTCGATATCCGTCAGGATACCGGTGATGTTCGATGCGGCCGAAAACGAGCAGATCGTCAGAACGTCCCTGCTGTCCTCAAGAGCCTTTTCCAGGAGGATGAGGTCAGGGCCACCACCGCAACCTTCCTGAATTTCGATGATCTCAGCGCCGCTTTCCCGCCAGGGGAGGATGTTCGAATGATGCTCGTAGGGGCCGATGATGACCCGGGCGGGTTTGCCGGTAGTGACTGCATCCTCGACGCCGAGCAACTTGACCAGGCGGTTGATGCCGGCCGTTGCGCCGGATCCGGCAAAGATCACCGCATGGCGGCTGTCGGCGCCACAGCATTCGGCGATAGTGGCACGCGCTTCACGGCGCATGCGGGTCATCATCGCTCCGCAAAAGGACGCTTCCGTATGGCTGTTGGCATAATAAGGCAGGACCTCTTCAAGAACGAAGGTTTCCACCTGCCGGAGCGCCCGTCCTGACGCCACATAATCGGCATAGACGAGATCCTTCAGGCCGTATGGCCCGTCCACCTTGGCGGACGCGCCAATCATTCCCGAGGTCAGTGCTGCAATCGGATCGGCGCCAGCCAGACTGCGACGAAATCCCTGAAGAGCAGTTTCGGGTTCGGTTCGTGGCATGCAGTCAGCCAGCTGGCGCATTGTCGATCTCCTTGACGAGTTGACTGCGATTATAAACTGAAGCAGGGTCTGAATTCTTCACCGTATTTGCGCTGATTTTGCCAGGAACTGTGTCACATGATCGAGAAAGACCTGAATTTCGATGAAATCGATCTACGGATCCTCACGAGCCTGCAACGCAACTCGGCCTTGTCGCAGCGTGATTTGGCAGAGCATGTCGGACTTTCGCAAAATGCATGCTGGCGCAGGCTGCAGCGTCTGCAGGCAAGCGGGATCATCGGCAATGCCCGATCCGAGATCGATCTCGACCTCCTGGGCTTCGATCTGACGGTCATTGTGATGATTCGCACACGCCACCATTCCAAGGAATGGGCTGACGATTTTCGCAGGCATGTCGATCGCCTGCCGGAGGTGATCGACTTTTACAGGATCGGGGGAGATTGGGATTATCTGATCAAGGTCGTGACCCGCGGAATATCCGGGTATGACGCATTTTATCAGAAGCTCATCACGAATTTCGATCTCGCGACGGTGACGGGCTTTTTCGCGATGGAGGCGATCATTCGCAACCGTGCACTGGATCTCAGCCGAATGAACCGGTGAGACCTGGTTCGGTTTCCAGCCATATTTGGCGGCACAACCGATGGATTAACCCGCAGAATGTGCCTAGCCCACCCTAAAGCAGGCTAGGCGCTTTTTATCGTCGCTTAGAGAACCGAGACGTTTTCAGCCTTCGATTTACCGGTCTTGCGATCCTGTCCGACTTCGAAGCTGACCTTGTCACCTTCGCGAAGCGAGCCGCCGCGCTGCAGAGCAGAAACGTGAACGAACACGTCCTGGCCGCCATTCTCAGGCGTGATGAAGCCGAAGCCCTTGTCGTCGTTGAAGAATTTAACCGTACCTGTCGCCATGAGAAACCTGTTTCCTATGTAATCCGCGAAATTGCGATGGGCAAACTATAGCGCCACCGCTTCACTATCAACCCCAGCACCATGAACACCGTGATGCCCGGCCCGTATCAACGCCAAATTTTCTTGCCACCGACTACGCAAAGTATCTTAAGCATTGATATCTCTGGCGAGCAAGCCTGCCGCGACACCTAACTCCGTTATCTTGATCGGATATTGGTCGGATAGCGGGCAATAAGCCGTATAAACCAGGGGGTTGCCCCCGACCCGACGCTGTAAACGATGCTAGAATTTGAGGAAGCCCATGATCAAAAGCACGACGGTTTTCACCAATGCCAGGCTGGCGGACGGCATTCTGCGCGATATTCACGTCGAGTCGGGCCGGATATCTGCGATTGAAGCAGCAGGCTCGGTTACTCCTTCTGCCGAGGTCATCGACATCGGCGGCGAGTTGCTGGTTCCGGGTTTTGTCGAAGGGCACATCCATTTGGATACGAGCTTCTACGGCGATAAATGGATGCCGCATCGGCCCTGCACCAACGGTTTCGATGTGCAGGAGCGGGTCACCTTCCAGGCGGAGAACATGGCCGCCGCGGCGCCGATGGACAAGCGGGCCCGCGATCAGCTCGATCTCTGCATCGCCAATGGCACGCTTTCCATGCGCAGCCACGTGATGGTCGATGGTTCGGTCGGGTTGAAATCGCTGGAGACGATCCTGGCGGTTCGCGAGGACTATAGGGATGTGATCGATATCCAGCTGGTGGCTTTCCCGCAGAGCGGCATCCTCAGGAGCCCCGGCACACCGGCGCTGCTGGACGAGGCCATCGGGCTGGGTGCCGATCTGGTCGGCGGTCTCGATCCAGCCAGTTTCGATCGTGACGTCACCGGCCATCTCGATGTGGTCTTCGGCGTTGCCGAAAAGCACGGCGTCGATATCGACATTCACCTCCACGATGCCGGCAGCATGGGCGCGTTTACCATCGAGGAAATCTGCGCCCGCACGGTGGCGCTCGGCATGCAGGGCCATGTCGCGATCAGCCATGCCTATGGGCTTGGGGATCTCGGCGCTGACGCGGCGCGCAAAATTGCCGCAACGATTGCGAAAAGCGGCGTTTCGATCATGACCAATGCGCCGGGCAACCACAATTTCCCGCCGGTCGCTCTGTTGCGGCGAGAAGGCGTCACCGTGTTCAGCGGCAGCGACAATATTCGCGACAGCTGGTGGCCCTATGGCGATGGCGACATGCTGCACCGGGCGGAAATCATCGGCTATCGCTCGGGCTTTTATACCGATGAGGACCTGAAGGCGGCTTTCGATATCGTCACGTCGGAAAGCGCCAAGGCGCTTTGGATCGAGTCCTATGGCATCGAGGTCGGCGGACAAGCGGATTTCGTGACGCTTTCGGCCGCCAATATTCCGGAAGCGGTGGTCGCGTTCCCCGGCAACAGGCGTGTGTTCAAGGGTGGACGTCTCGTTGCCCAGGGTGGCAAACGGGTCTGATTCGCTTTGAGATCGGTGACGGAGGGCGGCTTGAAACCGTAACTCCGCCGATCGGGATGGCGGGCATGGTGTTCTTCGTCCACATCATGATACCGGTCGAACAGCCGGAGTCGGACAGGCCTTTGCTATTACCGGAGGTCCTGACGCGAATTACCCTGCAGCTCGTTTGATACTGAGAGGAGATTTCATGACATTCAATGCCGAAACCAAGGGCGTTTACGCCATTGCCGCGACGCCGTTTAACGACGATGGTTCGATCGATTTCAATTCCGTCGATCGGCTGACCGATTTCTATGAGGAGAGCGGCTGCACCGGCATTACCATTCTCGGCATCATGGGAGAGGCGCCGAAGCTGGAGGCGGATGAAAGCCGGGCGATCATCAAGCGGGTGGTTTCCCGTGCGAAGGTGCCGATCATCGTCGGCGTGTCGGCGCCCGGTTTCGCGGCCATGCGGTCGCTCGCTCGCTCCTCCATGGACATGGGTGCCGCAGGCGTGATGATCGCGCCGGGGCAGGGCGCCAAGACCGACGACCAGACCATAAATTATTTTGCAGGCGCCGTGGAAGCGGTTGGTGAAGACGTGCCATGGGTGCTGCAGGACTATCCGCTGACGCTCAACACGGTGATCGCAACCAGCGTGGTCGCCAAGATCATCACCAACCATCCCTCCTGCCTGATGCTGAAGCATGAGGACTGGCCGGGTCTTGAAAAGATTTCCAGGCTGCGCGCGATGCAGAAGGCCGGAGAGTTGCGGCCGTTCTCCATTCTCTGCGGCAATGGCGGCATGTTCCTCGATTTCGAGCCGGAGCGTGGCGCCGATGGGGCAATGACCGGCTACGGTTTCCCGGACATGCTGACCGAGCTGGTCGGGCTTTTTGCCGCCGGCAAACGCGACGAGGCGCATGACCTGTTCGACGCGCATCTTCCACTGATCCGCTATGAGCAGCAGCTCGGAATCGGTCTTGCCGTGCGCAAGCACGTGCTCAAGCGCCGCGGCGTGATTGCCTCCGATGCGCAGCGCAAGCCCGCCCAGATGCTGACGCCGGCCGCCAAGTCAGAGGTGGACTATCTGCTTGCACGCCTTGCCCGCCACGACAAGCGCGCAGCACTATGAGATCAGAGGGAGTGGGATACGAGGTCCCACTCCTTTCTCCGCCCATTTTTCGAGGATGAGGCTGGCTGCTGCCTATTGGCCGCATTCCGTGATAGGTCTTGAGCCCCCGAGATTCGATCAGCGACGGAAAAACAGCATGCATTGCAAACTCATCGGCGTTCCCCTTCAGGATGGAGCATCCCAGCTCGGTTGCGAGATGGGGCCGAGTGCGTTGCGCACGGCAGGCCTTGCAGGCGCGCTCGCCGATCTCGGCCATCAGGTCAGCGATCTCGGCAATCTGGCGCTGCCGGCGGTATCGGAGATTACGCATCCCAACACGGCGGTTCGCCGCCTGCCTGAGATCGTCGCCTGGGTCGAACTGCTGACCAAGATCGCCCACCGTGAAAGTGCCGAGGGCATGCCGATCTTTCTCGGCGGCGATCATGCGATGTCGGCCGGTATCGTCGCGGGCCTGGCACGCACCGCGGCGGAAAAGCAGCGCCCGCTCTTCGTTCTCTGGGTCGATGCGCATACGGATTTCCACACGCTGGAAACGACCGGCAGCGGCAATCTGCATGGCGTTCCCGTCGCCTATTTCACGGGTCAGCCGGGTTTCGAGGGTTATTTCCCGCCCCTTACGCATCCGGTCGATCCGGCCAATGTCTGCATGATCGGCATCCGCAGCGTCGATCCGCAGGAGCGCTCGGCGATCAACAAAAGCGACATCACCGTGCATGACATGCGGGCGATCGATGAACACGGCGTCGGTGCGGTGTTGCGTTCGTTTATCGAAAAGGTCGAGGCCGCCGGCGGTCTGCTGCATGTCAGCCTCGACGTGGATTTCCTCGATCCTTCGGTTGCCCCTGCCGTCGGCACCACGGTGCCGGGTGGTGCGACATTCCGCGAAGCGCATCTGGTGATGGAGATGCTGCATGACAGCGGTCTCGTCACCAGCCTCGATCTGGTCGAGCTCAACCCATTCCTCGATGAACGCGGCCGCACCGCCACCCTGCTGGTGGACCTGACCGCCAGCCTGATGGGCCGTACCGTGCTCGACCGCCCGACGCGGCGGTTCTAACGGCTCGTCAGATCAGCATGCTGGCGCCGCGGTCCAGATAGGTATCGAGGAACTGGTCGAGACGCGGATGGCGCGGCTTGGCAAAGACCTCCGAGGGCGGGCCTGAGAACAGCAGCTTGCCATGGTCGAGGAACGAGATCTGCTGGCCGACGGTCGCGGCAAAACCAATTTCGTGGGTCACGACGACCATGGTCATGCCTTCATCGGCCAGATCCCGCATCACTTTCAGCACTTCGCCCGTCAGTTCCGGATCAAGCGCTGATGTCGCCTCGTCGAACAGCATGATCTTCGGCTCGAGTGCCAGGGCGCGTGCGATGGCGACGCGCTGCTGCTGGCCACCGGACAATTGCGACGGGTAATGGCCGGCGCGGTTTTCCAGGCCAACCTTGCGCAGCTGTGCCATGGCCTTTTCCTCGGCGTCGGCCTTCGGCAGCTTCCGAACGATCTTCAGGGCTTCGCTGACATTGCCGAGCGCCGTCATGTGCGGCCAGAGATTGAACTGCTGGAAGACCATGCCGGTTTGCGCGCGCACAGCGCGGATCTGCGCGGCGGACAGGCGTTCGCGCTTGCCATCGGGCTTTTCGAAAAAGCCCAGCGCCTCGCCGTCGATGGTGATCATGCCGCTGGTTGATTCCTCCAGGAAG
Source organism: Rhizobium sp. NFR12 (assembly GCF_900108545.1). Lineage (NCBI taxonomy): Bacteria > Pseudomonadati > Pseudomonadota > Alphaproteobacteria > Hyphomicrobiales > Rhizobiaceae > Rhizobium > Rhizobium sp. NFR12. The sequence continues at coordinate 23,068 of NZ_FNWM01000001.1, forward strand.
GCCAGGCATCGCAAAAGCGTGCTCTTGCCCGAGCCGGAAGGGCCGATCAGGCAGGAGACCTTCCCCTCTGGTATTTCGAGGTTGATATCCTGCAGAACGGTCGTCTCTCCGAAACGCTTGACCAGATTGCGGATGATTATGGCGGGTAGGGTCATGCTTTCGAAAACCTCAAACGGGAAAGCCGGTATTCGGCGGCGCGGCCAAGCCGGTCTGTCAGCTCGACAAGTGCCCAGTAGACGACAGCGAGAATGAAGATCGCCTCGAGATAGGCATATTGCTGCGAGCCGATGGCGCTGACGGTGGCCGTCAGTTCCGGCACGGTGATGATCGACAGAACGGCGGATTCCTTCAGCAGGATGACCGAAAGGTTGACCGCCGGCGGCAACACGATCAGCGCCATTTCCGGGATCTGGATGCGGCGGATCGTCTGCAGGCGCGTCATGCCAAGGCAGCCGGCGGCTTCCACATGGCCAACAGGCACGGCGGCAAAGCCGGCGCGGAAGATCTCGCTGTAATAGGCGGCGCTGTAGACGGTCAAACCGATCAGGCCGCAGGGGATCGGGTCCAGCATCAGGCCGACGAACGGACCACCGTAATAGAGAAGAAAGATCTGGATCAGGAAGGGCGTGCCGCGCAGCACTTCGACAACGGAGCCGAGGACTGCGTTGGTCGCAAACCCACCGAAGCGGCGGGCGGTTGCCACGAGAAAGCCGATAACGACGCCACCGGCAATGCCGGCGATCCAGAGCAGAAGCGTGACAAACAGCCCGCTCCCGAGTTCGGGCAGCTTTTCGATGATGACCTGAGGACTGAACATCATGCGGAAGTCCTCGCCATCGATCTTTCCGCGTACCGACCGAGAAGCGCGATCGTCGAGCAGATCACGAAATAGACCAGTCCGGCACTGAGAAAGATCGGGATCGGCTGGTAAGTGCTGGATGCCAGATCCTGCGCCATCTTTGTCAGCTCGATGATCCCGACGACAGACACAAGCGACGATGCCTTGAGGATCATGATCGATTCGTTGACAAGCGTCGGGAGCGTCAGCCGCAGAGCGATCGGGACCTGGATACGCGCAAAGATCTGCAGCGGATTGAAGCCCGTCACCTCAGCTGCCTCGATCAGGCCTTTCGGCACGCTGGAGAAGCCGCCGCGCAGGTTTTCCGCCTGATAGGCGGCGGTGCAGAGCGACAATCCGATGATTGCCGCGACGATGCTCGGCACGTTGAGACCGATCGCCGGCAGCAGCGTGTAGATCAGCAGCAGCTGGACGAGCAGCGGCACGCCGCGGAAGAAGCTGACGAATAGTCGTGCGGGTGCCGAATAAATCGTCTTGCCAGACAGGGTCGCAGCCGAAAGCAGGATCGCGATCACGAATCCGATCGCAATCGAAACCAGGCTGATGCCGATGGTCGACACCGCCGCCTGCAGAAGAAGCGTGAATAGTTTGAACGTCATCTGTCGTCACGTCTCGCCCGGAGGAATGCGGCGGGCGGATGGAGCAGTGGGTGAAGCGGGCAGGACAGGAGCTGTCCTATCCTGCCCGTTCGCAAGGTGTCTTAGAACGCAGGTTCTTTCACTTCGTCCGGTGTATCGAACGTTGTGCCGAACCACTTTTCCTGCAGCTTAGCAAGGCGCCCGTCCTTCTTCATCTTGATGACTTCGGAATTGACGTATTCGACGAGGCTCGCGCTATCGGCGTCCTTCTTGCCGATGAAGCCGAAATAGGCCTTCTTGCCGAAGGCGGGCGTGACAACTTCGAAGACGCCGGCCCGCTGCTTTGCGACGAAGGCGATGTTCGGCAGCGAATTTGCGACGGCAACGATCCGGCCGGCAGCCAGATCCGCATAGGCGTCGTTGAAGGAAACGTATTCGCGGGCGGTCACCTTTGTCGGCAGCGTCTCGGAATATTGCTGCAGCTGAGCAAGCTGCGCGGTCGCCTTGCCGGCGCCGACGGCCTTGCCGGCAATGTCTTCAGGCTTGGTGATCGATGTATCGCCGGCTTTCTTCAAGATGGCGACGGTTGCCTCGGCAATCGGCGCAGTCATCTTGAAGCGTTCCAGGCGTGCCTTGGTGATGGTGGCAGGGCCCGCGACGAAATCGAACTTGCCGGCTTCCAGTGCCGGGAAGACGCCATCCCATGGCAGCTCCACCCATTCGATCTTGACGCCGAGATCCTTGCCGAGTTCTGCGAAGAAATCGACGTTCAGGCCCGTATGCGTACCGGCATCGATAAAGTCGAAAGGAGCAAAGGCGGTTTCCGTGCCGACCTTCATGACGCCGGCCGCCTTGATGCGGGCAAGCGCGTCATCTGCGGCATGGGCGGAAAGTGCCGTGGTTACGAGAAGCGCGGCGCCGACGGCGGCCTTCAGCAGGTGTCTCTTCAGCATTGGTGATGTCTCCACGTTATCGGCAACGCGTGCCGATGGCTGTTCCCGTTTATTGGCTCGGCGGCGTGAACCGGCAAAGCATGGAACAAATAGACAGAGCTTCCGAAACAGAGTCAACGCGGTTTCGCACTGCAATATAGGCTAGGTAAGTGCGAAGATAGCGATCGATCAGCCGATCGCGAGCGCGTCTTTCAAGCCGAGACCCTGCTTCTCCTGGAGGTCGAGATCAGCCTCGATATGATCGATATGGTGCAGCATCAGAGCGGCTGCCCGGTCGCCATCGCCGTCCTTGAGCGCGTCGAGGATCGCGAAGTGCTCGCTGTGGCCGCAGCTCGACACACCTGATCGGCCGTAAAGCGCGATCACCAGTGAAGAGCGGGCTATCAATTCGTCCATGAAGCGCTGGAGAATGGCATTTCCGGCGACCGAAGCCAGCATCAGGTGGAAATCTCCCGAAGCCTTGATCTCGGCGCGTCGTGCAGCCGGACCGCGCTCGGTCATATAGCGCTCCTCTTCCTGAAGCTGTCGGCGGAACTGCTCGATGTCGTCTGTTGTGATACGCTCGAGCGCGGCCGCGACGATGCCGGGCTCGATCAGCCTACGCGAAGCAAAGATCTGCCGCGCTTCGTCGGGAGACGGATTGGAGACGAAGGCGCCGCGGTTTCTCTCCGTTTTCACCAGGCCTTCGAAGGTCAGCATCTGCAGTGCGGCGCGGGCGACGGTGCGGCTGACATCGAACAGCGATCCGACTTCGGCTTCCGAAAGCTTGGTTCCGGGCGCGAGGCGACGGTCGATGATCGCGTTGCGCAGCGCTTCGCGTATCGCCATAGACCGGTCTTCCGGCGTCGTCTCGCTGAGAATGATCTGCTCGCTGATACTCATCACCACATCCCGTTAATCTCCCTTACTCCAGCCACATCGAGATTGCCAGATCGGATGTCTGCGATCCACGGCAAGGATTGCATACGATTTGCGCATGGGATCGGCATCGATCGCATGATTTTTGCGCATTGCACTCAAACGGTTTCATCAGCGCAAACCGATGTTCTCGTGCGGTCAAAGGGTTACCGGAACTGGCACGGCGGATGCATCTCATTTCCCAAGCAGGGAGCACCGCATGAGCAAAGCCGCCGAAATCGATATCGCCTCCGTCACCAAGACCTATGGGACGACGACGGCGGTCCATGCGATCAGTCTCAAGATCCCGGCCGGCACCTATTGCTGCCTGCTTGGCCCGTCCGGCTGCGGCAAGACGTCGACGCTGAGAATGATCGCCGGCCACGAAAGCATCACGTCGGGCGACGTGCGGCTCGGCAACACGGTGGTGACGGACCTTCCGCCCGCCAAACGCGGCACGGCGATGATGTTCCAGTCCTACGCGCTGTTTCCGCATCTCGATCTGGTCGATAACGTCGCCTTCTCCCTGAAGATGAAGGGCGTCGACAAGGATGTCCGCCGTGCCAAGGCGATGGACCTGCTGCGGCTGATGCAGATGGAAGGCTATGCAACGCGCCGTCCGGCCCAGCTTTCCGGCGGTCAGCAGCAGCGCGTGGCGCTTGCCCGCGCGCTGATCACCGATCCGGAAGCGCTGCTGCTCGATGAGCCGCTTTCCGCGCTCGATCCGTTCTTGAAGATCCGCATGCGCGCGGAGTTAAAGAAACTGCAGACCTCGCTCGGCATAACGTTCGTGCATGTGACCCACAGCCAGGAAGAGGCGATGGCGCTGGCCGATATCATCGTCATCATGAATGACGGTCGCATTGAGCAGGCGGCTCATCCGCGCGTCGTGTTCGAAAAGCCGGCGACGGCCTTCGTTGCGAAGTTCATGGGCGATCACAACGTCATTTCCGGTCGCGTCACCAAGAGCGATGGCCGGGAGCTGATGCTGTCCGTGCCGGCCGGTGCCGATTTTCTCGCCGTCGGCGACAATGGCGAATTGACCGATCAGGCCGATATCGCCATTCGCACCGATCATGTCCGGATCGGCCAGCCATCCGAGACGGGCCTCGGTTTTACCGGCTCGATCACCAATATCGAATATCGCGGTTCCTCGGTGAAGCTGTCGGTCAACGGCGCCGGCATCGAGGATTTTACCGCGATCCTCTCCGACACCGATTTCTTCGCCAATCCGGTCAAGGTCGGAGAGGCGATCCCCCTATGCTGGGGCCGGGAGGACGCGATTGTCCTCGGGCGCCTCAAGCACTGATCCCACTCACAATAATCAACTAGAGGAGAACATGGGAATGACTGAAATTCAAAAGACCGCAAAGGGACTTTCGCGCCGCTCGCTGCTGAAGACCGCATCCGCTGCTGCCGGCCTTGCCGCCGGTTCGGGCGCCATTACCGGCTTCCCGACCATCTGGGCGCAGAACCCGATCACGATCCGCCAGTTCGGTACCGGCGTTTCGAACCTCAATGCGATTGCCGAAAAGTGCAAGGCCGATCTCGGCATCACGCTTGAGATGACCGCAACCGACTCCGATGCGGCTGCCCAGCGCGCCGTCACGCAGCCGAACTCCTACGACATTGCCGACATCGAATACTGGATCCTCAAGAAGGTCTATCCGGCAGGCGTCATCCAGCCGATGGATGTGAAGAAGCTGAAATATTACGACAAAGTCGTGCCGCTGTTCAAGAACGGCAAGCTGAAGCCGGACAGCGTGATCGCCCAGGGCACGGCGCCGCATACGGTCGGCTTCGTCGAAAAGGCGGGCGACAAGAAGTTCGCCAAGGAAGAGACCCAGTGGTTCACCATGATGCCTACGATCTACAATGCCGATACGCTCGGCATTCGTCCGGATCTGGTCGGCCGTGAAATCTCCACCTGGGCCGATATCATGGACCCGAAGTTCAAGGGCAAGACGTCGATCCTGAACATCCCGTCGATTGGCATCATGGATGCCGCGATGATCATGGAAGCCATGGGCAACATCAAGTATGCCGACAAGGGCAACATGACCAAGGCCGAGATCGATGCGACCATCGATTTCCTGATTAAGGCCAAGCAGGCGGGCCAGTTCCGCGCCTTCTGGAAGTCGTTCGACGAGAGCGTCAACCTGATGTCGTCGGGCGAAGTCATCATCCAGTCGATGTGGTCGCCAGCCGTTGCCGCTGTCCGCTCCAAGGGCATCGCCTGCAAGTATCAGCCGCTCAAGGAAGGCTATCGCTCGTGGGGCGGCGGTCTCGGTCTTGCCGCCCATCTTTCCGGCGCAAAGCTCGATGCGGTCTATGAATATATCAACTGGTACACATCCGGTTGGGTCGGCGCCTACCTCAACCGCCAGGGTTACTATTCCGCTGCCATGGACACGGCCAAGGAACACATGTCGGCCGACGAGTGGGGCTACTGGATCGAAGGCAAGGCAGCCCAGGGCGATATCGTCGCGCCCGATGGCAAGGTCATGGAAAAGGCCGGTGCCGTGCGCGATGGCGGTTCCTTTGAGGAACGCATGGGTCACGTCGCCTGCTGGAATTCGGTGATGGACGAGGACCGCTACATGGTTCGCCGCTGGAACGAATTCATCGCGGCTTGATCGACATCTTCCTTCCCTCATTCCTGTGCTCGTCACAGGAATCCAGCCAGCCCAAGCCCTTGGGCTGAAGAGGGTCTCTAACCGCGCAGACGCGCGGTTGCTGGATCCCTGTGACGAGCACAGGGATGAGGGTGGGGCACCAACCTTGCCACAGATCCCTTCTCCCCGCCCGCGGGGAGAAGGTGGCGGCAGCCGGATGAGGGGCACCTTTCCGGACCGCTCTTTTTCGAAACGACAGGAGCCTTTTGGTGATGGTGGCAGTGCGATTCCTAGGTGTTGGCGAACCGAAGCCGAAGCGGCAGATCCGCATCCCGCTCGGCCTCGTCTCCTATCTGCAGGCGACGCCGCTGACGCTGATCCTTGGGTTTTTCCTGGCGCTTCCGATCCTGATGATCGTGATCGTCAGTTTCTGGGATTACGATTTCGCCCAGATGTATCCCGACTTTCTGACCATGAACTATGTGGAGACGCTCGGATCCTGGGTCACCTGGAAGACCTATCTCAACACGCTGAAATTTGCGGCGATCGTCTGGGCGATCACGCTGTTCGTCGGATTCTGGGTCGCCTATTTTCTCGCCTTCCACATTCGCACCTCGGCGATGCAGATGGTGCTGTTTCTGGTCTGCACCGTGCCGTTCCTGACATCCAACATCATCAGGATGATTTCGTGGATCCCGGTTCTCGGGCGAAACGGTTTGATCAACAGCGCGCTCGTCAGCGCCGGCATCGTGCCGGAGCCGATCCAGTGGCTGCTCTATTCGGATTTCGCCGTCGTGCTTGCCATGGTGCATCTCTACACGCTGTTCATGGTGACGCCGATCTTCAACACGCTGATGCGGATCGACAAGTCGTTGGTCGAAGCGGCGCGTGATGCCGGTGCCACATCCTTTCAGATCCTCACCAATGTCATCATTCCGCTTGCCAAGCCCGGCATGGCGATCGGCACGATCTTCGTGGTGACGCTGGTGATGGCCGACTTTTCCACCGTGCAGGTCATGTCCGGCGGCCAGAGCGCTTCGGTGGCGTTGATGATGAAGAACCAGATGTCGCTGCTGCAATACCCGGCTGCCGCTGCCAACGCGGTGGTTCTTCTCGTCCTCGTTCTCTTGATGGTCGCGGGCATCCTGCGCATCGTCGATATCCGCAAAGAACTGTGAAGATGGGGGAGCTTTGAGATGCACAGCGACAAGCGCGGCCGCGAATTCTATTTCCTCGCTATTTTCTTCGCCATCTTCGTGCTGTTTCTCTACGGGCCGCTGTCGGCGGTGCTGATCCTGTCGTTCCAGGGACCGAACGGTGGCCTGACATTTCCGTTGAACGGCGTCTCCACCCGCTGGTTCGTCAACCTGTTCGAGACGCAAGCGGTCGGCGATTTCGGCGGTTCGTTCCGCCGTTCCACAGCACTCGGGGTGATGGTGATGATCGTCACCGTCGTCGTGGCACTTCTGGCGGGCCTTGCCTTCCGCCGCAAGTTTGCCGGTGCGACTGCCCTCTTTTATCTGGCGGTGGCCAGTCTCGTCGTGCCGTCGATCATCGTCTCGCTCGGCATTGGTGTCGTCTTCCAGCAGTTCGGGTTCGAACCGTCCTGGTACACGTCTGCCTTCGGCGCGCATCTGACATGGACGTTGCCGTTCGGCGTGCTGATCATGTTTGCCGTGTTCAACCGCTTTTCGCCCTCCTATGAAGAGGCTGCGCGCGATCTCGGCGCCTCGTCCTGGCAGACGTTTTCCAATGTCGTGCTGCCGATGATCGCGCCCAGCCTGATCGGTGTCGGGCTGTTCGGGTTCACGCTTTCCTATGACGAGTTTGCCCGCACGCTGATGACGGCGGGCACGTACAATACGCTGCCACTCGAAATCTACGGCATGACCACCAATGTCACGACGCCGGTACTTTATGCGCTGGGGACGGTGACGACGGTGTTCTCGTTCCTGGTCATTGCCGGAACGCTCGGCTTGATCGTCTATATCAACCGTCGCCGCCTGCGGAGCTGATCCCACACGATGCGCATTCTGATCGTCAACCCCAATACCACCGCCAGCATGACGGCGACCGTCGCCGACAGCGCCGCCCGCGTTGCGAATTCGGCCACGCAAATCCACGCCGTCACATCGTCCATGGGGCCGGTGTCGATCGAGGGCTATTATGATGAGGTGTTTGCGGTGCCTGGCCTTTTGGTCGAGCTTGCCAAGGGTGAAAAGGCTGGTGCCGACGCGGCGATCATCGCCTGTTTCGATGATACGGGGCTCGATGCCGCCCGGGCTCTCGCCCATATCCCTGTTATCGGCATCTGCGAAGCGGCAGTCTCTGCCACCGCTTTCATCGCGCAACGGTTCACGATCGTGACGACCATGGAACGCTCACGCCTCCCGCTCGAACATCTCGTCCATCGCTACGGCATGTCGGGCCGCTGCAAGGTGCGGGCCGCCGATATCCCGGTCCTGTCGCTGGAAGATCCGACATCCAATGCGCGCGAGCGCCTCCGCTTAGAAATCGCGCTAGCCTTGAAGGAAGACAAGGCCGAGGCGATCGTGCTCGGTTGCGCCGGCATGGCCGACCTTACCGCAGAGCTGCGGGCCGAATTCGGGGTGCCGGTCGTGGATGGTGTCGCGGCTGCCGTCAAACAGGCGGAAATGCTGGTGGCACTCGGCCTGTCGACAGCTAAAAACGGCGGCTATGCGACGCCGGTCAACAAGCCGTATGTCGGGCTTCTCGAAGGTTTTGCACCGGGCAGGCTTGCCGCGCGATGACAGGCGCAGCCATCGTCCGGACGTTGACGCTTGTGGAAGTCGAACGCCTTCTCGACTGGGCGGGAGACGAAGGCTGGAACCCCGGGCTTGCCGATGCGGCGGCGTTCCATGCGGCAGATCCCGATGGTTTCTTCGGCTGTTTCGTCGATGGCGTGCTGGCTGCGGGCATTTCCGCTGTGCGGTACGGCAGCGACTACGGGTTTATCGGTCTCTATATCGCGCATCCCGATTCCCGCGGGCTGGGGATGGGCCGGCGCGTATGGGATGCCGGCATGGCCTATCTCGAGGGACGGACGATCGGTCTCGATGGCGTTGCGGAGCAACAGCAGAATTATCGGAGCATGGGGTTCGCGCCGGTCTATGAAACCGCCCGCTGGAGCGGCCGGCTGGAGGGCGCTGCCGTTGCCGGGGTGACCGATGTCACAGCTGATATTTTGCCGGCTATCATCCGCTACGATGGCAGCGTCTTCCCGCAGGTCCGCGAGGCGTTTCTTGCCGAGTGGCTGAAGTCGCCGAGGACTGCAAAGGTCCTGATCGAGGATGAAGAGATCAGAGGCTACGGCGTCTGCCGAAAATGTCGCGACGGGTTCAAGATCGGTCCGCTTTTTGCCGAAGGTCTGAGCGAAGCCGTATCGTTGCTGCGAGGCCTTGCCGTGGAAACCGGAGGCGAGACCATTCACATTGATGTGCCGGCGCCGCAGCAGGCATTTGCCGACTATCTGGCAGAAGCCGGATTCCAAAAAGGTTTTACGACAGCCCGAATGTATCGCGGCTTGCCGCCGTCAGCGCAGACATCCGATGTCTTCGGGGTCACGACGTTGGAACTCGGGTAGAATCCGGGAAGCGAAGCTCGGCGGTCTTGTTGCCTGGCACGTTCTCCGCAGCATCCAGCGACGTGCGGATTCGGATTTTGCCGACGTCGATCACATGACGCATCGCCGACATCGCCTTTTGCGGATCGCGGGACGCGATGGCATGGGCGATGCGCAGATGGTTGGAGGCGACTTCGTCGATCATTTCCGGCGACGCGGCCGGTGACGACAGCTGGAAGGAAATCGCCAGTGCCGCCTCGATCAAAGCGCTTGCCGAACGCATGAACGGATTGCCGGACATGCGGGCGATGGCCAGGTGGAATTCGAGATCCACGTTGGCGATAGATTCCGGCGTGTGGTTGAGATTGTCGAATTTGGCAGCGATCGCGTAAAGCGAAACGATGTCATCGCTCGTTGCCCTCAAAGCCGCCGCTGCCGCCGCTGCCGGCTCAAGCGCGGTGCGCATTTCGGCCAGATGCTCGATGAACTCGTAGTCGAGACTCGTCTCGAAACGCCAACTTAAGACATCCGCGTCGAAGAAATTCCAGCTCGAACTGTCGAGGACGCGGGTACCGACCTTCGCCTTGGCTTCGACCAGCCGCTTGGCGGACAGCGTCTTCATCGCCTCGCGTAACACCGTGCGCGATACGCCGAACCGTGCGGAAAGCTCGGTGTCGCCGGGCAGGAGAGAGCCTTCGGGGAACGTGCCGGAAACGATCCCGCGGCCAAGCCCAGCGACCACCGTTGCGTGGTTGCTACGGCGCTTTCGCCCGTTAATCGTCGTTTCCAGCAAACTCAAACTAGATCTCCTTAAGCCGACTCTCGGCCAATCGCCGGTTTGAATACCAGATGATACCGCGCTGCAACACAATGAACACGAAAAGGAGGATGCCGATGACGATCTTCGTCCACCAGGACGACAGGGTTCCGTCGAATACGATGTAGGTCTGGATCAGTCCCTGGATAAGAATGCCGACGAATGTGCCGGCCACAAGTCCGACGCCGCCGGTCAAAAGCGTTCCGCCAATCACGACAGCTGCAATCGCATCGAGTTCGACGCCGACGGTCGCCAGCGAATAACCGGACGAGGTATAAAGCGTGTATGCGATGCCGGCCAAGCCCGACAGGAAGCCGGACAGAGCATAGATGCCGATCGTCGTGGAGCCAACCGGAACCCCCATCAGTTCCGCCGACTGGATATTGCCGCCGATCGCATAGACATTCGCGCCGAACCGCGTCCTTCCGGCAATGAACCCGCCAATGATGAAGACGAGCAGCATCAAGATCGCAAGCGCCGTCAGTCGCCCGCCGCCGGGAAAGCGGAAGTAGAAGCCCTGGATCGCGTCGATCATCTCGTGGCTGATCGGTACCGACGCCGTGGAAATCAGGTAGGCGGCGCCGCGTGCCAGAAACATGCCGGCCAACGTCACGACGAAAGGCGGAATGCCGAGATAGCGGATCATCGCCCCCATCAGACTGCCGAACAGGGTGGAGATGACGAGAACGGCTAAGAAGGCAGTCAGCGGGTGCAGGCCGAGCGAGCCGACGGCGACGGCCACGAACACGCTTGTGAAGGCGATGACCGAGCCGATCGAGAGATCGATGCCTCCCGACAGAATGACGAAGGTCATGCCGACAGCGGCGATGCCGAGAAACGCGTTGTCCGTCAGCAGATTACCGATCACCCTCGTCGACAGCATGTTCGGAAACTGCAGGATGCAGAGACCGTAGGCTATAACGAAGATGGCAAGCGTCGTGACGAAGGGAAGGTTGCGGGTGTGGATCATCTTGCCGCTCCTTCAACCTTGGAAACCGGGTTCTTGCTGCCTTTCGGCTGCGACCTCAAGAAGCCAAGCATGGTGATGACGGCGGGTGATTGCAGTGTCAGCACGATGATGATGATGCCGGCCTTGATGATGAGGTTGAATTCCGGCGGGAAGCCGGAAACGAGAATGCCGGTGTTGATCGACTGGATGATCAGCGCGCCGATCAGCGACGCTGTGATCGAGAAGCGACCGCCGTTCAGCGACGTGCCGCCGATCACGACCGCGAGGATCGCATCGAGTTCAAGCCAGAGGCCCGCATTGTTGGCATCGGCGCCACGGATATCGGCGGTCACGATCAGGCCCGCGACGGCGGCACAAAGGCCCGAGATCGCATAGACGAAGAACAGCAGGAAGCGGGCCTTCACACCGGCAAGCGTTGCGGCACGGCGGTTGATGCCGGTTGCTTCGATCAGAAAGCCGAGCGCCGAGCGGCGGACCAGCAGGCCGACGAGAAGGCCGGTGCCGAGCCAGAGAAAGATCGGGATCGGAATGCCGGCGAAGGAACCGGATCCGAGCGATGAAAACGTATCGTCATTGAAGGTGAGGATGACGCCCTCTGTGATCAGCTGGGCAATCCCGCGTCCCGCTACCATCAGGATCAGCGTTGCGATGATCGGCTGGATATCGAGGAGGGCAACCAGAATGCCATTCCAGAGCCCGCAGACGAGGCCGATGCCGAGCGATACGACGATGACGACCGGGATCGGATATCCATCGGCAATCAGCGTTGCGGCAACGGCACCGCAGATGGCGATCACGGCGCCGATCGACAGATCGATCCCGCGCGTCGCGATGACCAGCGTCATGCCGATGGTCAAAAGTGCGACCGGTGCGGCGCGCACCAGAATGTCGATCAGGCTGCCGTAGACGCGGCCGTTCTGGACCGAGATCGTCAGGAAGCCAGGCGCAATCGCCGTGATCATCCCAAGAATGATCACAAGCGCGATCAGCTGCGGCGCAAGTCGCTTGAGGCGACGGGTTATCGGGTTCATCAGGCGGCCTCCGTCCGGTTCGGTGCGGCAATCGCCTGCATGATATTGTCGGCGTTGACGTCGCTGCCGGTGAGTTCCGCCACGTGGCGGCGGTCGGAGAGTACAATGACCCGATGGGCGATCGCTGTGAGTTCCTCCAGTTCGGAGGAAATCACAACAAGCGACATGCCTTCGGCACACAGCCGCTCGATCATTTTCAGGATTTCCGCGTGAGCGCCGATATCGATGCCGCGGGTCGGTTCGTCGAGGATCAGAAGCCGTGGTTCCGTCGCCAGCCAGCGCGCGAGGATAGCCTTCTGCTGGTTGCCGCCGGAGAGGAATTTGATCGGGCGCTGGGCATCCGCAGGGCGAATGTCCAGAGATTTGATGAACCCTTCGGCCAGCGCGTGGCGTTCGCGTGACGAGATCGGCTTTGCCCAGCCCTGACGGGCCTGCAGTGCCAGGGCGATGTTGTCGGCCACGGAAAGGTCGCCGATGATTCCATCCGTCTTGCGTTCTTCCGGACAGAAGCCAAAACCGTTGGAGATTGCCGCGACCGGCGAGGAGAGGGCGATCTCCTTGCCGTCGATGCTGGCTGTGCCGCTGTCTGCGCGGTCGATGCCGAAAAGGAGGAAGGCCGTTTCGCTGCGGCCAGACCCGAGAAGTCCAGCGACGCCGACGACTTCACCGGGGCGGATGTCGAGATCGAACGGGGCGACGCTGCCGCGTTTTCCGTAGCCGGCGAAACGGATGGGCGCCTCGCCGGTTGGGGCGACGGTTTCTTCGTGGGCCTGATGCTCGCGGGTGATGTCCTGCAGCTCGCGGCCGAGCATCATAGAGATGAGTTCAAGACGCGGCAGGTCGGCCAGCTCGCGGCTTCCCACCAGTTTGCCATTGCGCAACACGGTGACCCGGTCGGCCACCGCATAGACCTGGTTCAGAAAGTGCGTGATGATGATGATGCCGAGACCTTGTTCGCGCAGCCTGCGCAGCACGACGAACAGCATTTCGACTTCCTGGCTGTCGAGACTTGCGGTTGGTTCGTCGAGAACAAGCACCTTGCCGGAAAGATCGACGGCACGGGCAATCGCGACGATCTGGCGGATCGCGACGGAATAGGAGGAGAGAAGCGCATCGACGTCGATATCGAGGCCGTATCTTGCGAGAAGCGCTTTCGCGCGCCGACGCATCTCGCGTCGGTCGATGAACCCGAAGCGGCTTGGTTGGCGACCGAGGAACAGGTTTTCGGCCACCGTGAGGTTTTCAAGAAGATTGACTTCCTGATAGACGGTGCCGATGCCGAGTGCCTGCGCTTCCGCGACGTTGGCCGGCGTCACGTCATGGCCATCCAGCCGCATCTCGCCGCGGTCACGCGTGTAGACACCTGTCAGGATCTTGATCAACGTGGATTTGCCGGCGCCATTTTCTCCAAGCAGCGCGTGGATTTCACCCCGCTGCAGCGTGAAGTCCACGCCCTCAAGCGCGGTGACGCCGAGAAAGGATTTGCCGACGCCCCTTGCTTCCATGAGCGGGTCATCGAGACGTTCTCGGTCTGTGGCGGAGAACGAATTTTCTGAGGAAGTCTGTATGTCTGTCATGCTCCAGCCCGCATAAGTGGAGGCCGGGACAGCTCTTGAAAAAGCTGCCCCGGTTGAAAACTGCCCGGCTCGGTCGAGAGCTAGATCGGGCGGCGGGAGATCAGTAGCCGAGGCCCTTCTTGGCTTCGTACACCTTCATCGGGTCATCAGAAGCCGTGTACAGCTTCGATTCTGTCTGGATCCACTTTGGTGGTTCCTTCTTGTCCTTCAGGTAGGCTTCGAGTGCGTCGAGCGCGGGGCCTGCCATGTTCGGCGTGAGCTCCACAGTTGCGTTTGCTTCACCCTTCGACATAGCCTGGAAAATATCCGGAACGGCGTCGATCGAGACGACCTTGATGTCGGTGCCCGGCTTCAGCCCGGCTTCCTTGATGGCCTGGATCGCGCCGACGGCCATGTCGTCATTATGAGCGTAAACGGCGCAGATGCCCTTGCCGCCGCCTTCTGCCTTGATGAAGCTTTCCATGACTTCCTTACCCTTGGTGCGGGTAAAGTCACCGGTCTGCGAACGCGCGATCTTGATGTTCGAATGCGAGGCAATAGCCTGTTCGAAACCCTTCTTGCGGTTGATGGCAGGTGAGGAACCGGTGGTTCCCTGCAGTTCCACGACCTTGCAGTCCTTGGAGCCGACATCCTTCACCAGCCAGTCGCCTGCAACCTTGCCTTCAAAGGTCTGGTCAGAGGTGACGGCCGTCAGGTAGAGATCTTTCGGTGCATCGATTTCGCGGTCGAGAAGGATGACAGGGATCTTTTCTTCCTTGGCTTCCTTCAGGACTGCGTCCCAGCCGGTGGCAACGACAGGTGCGATCAGGATCGCATCGACGCCCTGGGCGATAAAGCCGCGGATTGCCTTGATCTGGTTTTCCTGCTTCTGCTGCGCATCGGCAAACTTGAGGGTGATGCCGCGCTTTTCGGCCTGCTGCTTCGTCACTGTCGTTTCGGCAGCGCGCCAGCCGGATTCAGATCCGATCTGCGAGAAGCCGATTGTCAGGGATTTTGCGGAAACGCTCGACGCTAGGCATGCGGTAACAACGGCGGTAGCCGCCCATAGTGCTCTCTTCATCTTAAATCCTCCCAGAGATGATAAGAAAACTGACGGTCGAAGGTTTGGCATATAATCATACTTTTGCAAGACGCAAAATTGCGAAAAATCACGCTTTCGAAACGCGATTTTGCGAGATCCTCATTTATCTATATGATTCCACTCGCTATTTAGAATTCTCCCTTGTTTACGATGATGGCACTCTGAAGCCATCTCGTTCTTGACAGTACGTCCCGTTATCCAATAGTCGTATTAATGACGCATCGGATCGTGATCTGATGGGAGGGGTTGGCGCGGTTTCGGGAGACACTGCGCTTCAATATTATCAGACTTATCGGATGGCAGGGCATATGTTGCGAATTCTTCAGGTTGCGAGCTTGTCTGGCGATGTTCAGGTTGTCGCCTGGAGCGGAGATACTCCGCGCGTCGTCAATGGCGTTTCCTCAACCTACGAGCTTGCCCAGAAGGCCATTGCAGCAGGCCTGAGTCTGGCGCAGCAGATCGAAGCACTCGGGCTTGGTGATGAAGTCGACCTCGACGTTGCCGCGCAGAGCGGACGTCTTGGTCTGCCGGTCTCGCATCCCGATCCAGCCCATTTCATCGTTGCCGGCACCGGCCTCACGCATCTCGGTTCCGCCGATGGTCGCGACAAGATGCACAAGGCAGCGCAGTCGGAAGAAAAGCCGACCGATTCCATGCGCATGTTCCTGATGGGCGTCGAGGGCGGCAAGCCGAAGGACGGCGAAGTCGGTGCTCAGCCGGAATGGTTCTACAAGGGCAATGGAACGCAGCTGCGCGCAACCGGCGAAGATCTCGTTTCTCCCTCGTTCGCGCTCGATGGTGGCGAGGAGCCGGAACTGGCGGCGATCTATCTGATCGGTCCCGACGGCACGCCGTTCCGCCTCGGCTTCTGTCTCTCCAACGAATTTTCCGATCACGTGACCGAGAAGGGCAACTATCTCTGGCTTGCCCATTCCAAGCTGCGCCAGGCAGCGCTCGGACCGGAACTTCTGGTCGGCGAGCTGCCTGATCATGTCGAAGGCACGTCGCGCATCCGTCGCGGTGACGAGGTGATCTTCGAAAAGCCGTTCCTGTCGGGCGAAGCGAACATGTCGCACTCGATCGCCAACCTCGAATACCACAATTTCAAATACGACCTGTTCCGCCAGCCGGGCGATCTGCATGTCCATTTCTTCGGCACGGCGACGCTGTCGGTCTCGCATGGCATCAAGACCGAAGTCGGCGATGTGTTCGAGATCGATGCGGCGCCGTTCAAGCTGCCGCTCGTGAACCGTCTGGGTGTGGCAGCGGAAACGCCTGTCGCGATCAAGGCGCTCTGAGGTGGCCATGACCCCCATTCGTCTCGCTATCGTCGGACTTGGCAAGATTGCCAGGGACCAGCATCTCGGCGCAATCGAAGCGACCGACGGGATCGATCTCGTCGCAGTCGCCAGCCGCAACGCCTCGCTCGAGAATGTCGCGTGCTTTGCCGATATTCACGAGCTGCTGGCCTCCGGCGTCGAAATCGACGCCGTCTCTCTCTGTACGCCGCCCCAGGGCCGGTTCGAGCAGGCAAAGGCAGCGCTTGAAGCCGGCAAGCATGTAATGCTCGAAAAGCCCCCGGGTGCGACGCTTTCGGAGGTCTTTGCGCTGGAAACGCTGGCGAGAGAAAAAGGCCTCAGCCTGTTTGCAACATGGCATTCCCGCGCTGCCGCGGCTGTCGAGCCTGCAAGGGCGTTGATCGCCGAGCGGACGTTGAAAAGCGTTTCGGTCGAGTGGAAGGAAGATGTTCGCCACTGGCATCCGGGTCAGGCGTGGATCTGGGAGCCGGGCGGTCTCGGCGTTTTCGATCCCGGCATTAATGCTCTGTCGATCGTCACGCGGATCATGCCCGAAACGTTTCATCTCGTGCGCTCCGAACTGACCTTCCCGGCCAATCGTGCAGCGCCGATCGCTGCAAGCCTTGCCTTCGAAACGAAAAGCGGCTTGCCTGTGGCGGCCGAATTCGACTGGCGTCAGACGGGGCCGCAGACCTGGGACATCCGGGTCGAGACCGAAGAGGGCACGATCGTCCTCACCCACGGCGGCAGCCGCCTGATCGTCGACGGCGAGGCGCAGATCGTCGAGGAAGATCGCGAATATCGCAATCTGTATCGGGATTTCGTGGCGCTCGTCACCAAGGGTGACAGCGATACGGATTTCTCACCGCTGGTGCATGTGGCGGATGCCTTCATGCTTGGCCGGCGCATTGAAACTGAAGCATTCGAGGACTGAAGATGAGCAATTCGGAAAACGCGCCCTCAAGTGAAATCGCCGAAACCGGAGAGCGCCGCCAGGACGCGCGTAAGCTGCGGTCGCGCGCCTGGTTCGACAATCCTGACAATGTCGACATGACCGCGCTCTATCTCGAGCGCTACATGAACTTCGGTCTCAGCCAGGCCGAACTTCAGTCAGACCGGCCGATCATCGGCATCGCCCAGACCGGTTCGGACCTGTCGCCGTGCAACCGCCACCACCTCGAGCTTGCCAACCGTCTGCGCGAAGGTATTCGCGAAGCGGGCGGCATCGCCATCGAATTTCCGGTGCATCCGATCCAGGAAACCGGCAAGCGCCCGACCGCGGGCCTTGACCGCAACCTAGCCTATCTCGGCCTTGTCGAAGTTCTCTACGGTTACCCGCTCGATGGCGTCGTGCTGACGATCGGCTGCGACAAGACCACGCCAGCCTGTCTTATGGCTGCTGCCACCGTCAACATTCCAGCCATCGCCCTGTCGGTCGGCCCGATGCTGAACGGCTGGTTCCGCGGTGAACGCACCGGTTCCGGGACGATCGTCTGGAAGGCACGCGAACTTCTGGCCAAGGGCGAGATCGATTACGCGGGCTTCGTGAAGCTTGTCGCGTCTTCGGCACCATCCACCGGCTATTGCAACACGATGGGTACGGCAACGACGATGAACTCGCTGGCCGAAGCGCTGGGCATGCAGTTGCCGGGTTCGGCCGCCATCCCGGCGCCTTACCGTGACCGCCAGGAAGTTTCGTATCTCACCGGCCTTCGCATCGTCGAAATGGTCAAGGAAGACCTGAAGCCTTCCGACATCCTGACCAAGGACGCTTTCATCAACGCCATCCGCGTCAATTCCGCGATCGGCGGCTCGACCAATGCGCCGATCCACTTGAACGCGCTCGCCCGCCATACCGGCGTGGAACTGACGGTCGACGACTGGCAGACCTATGGCGAGGAAGTGCCTCTCCTGGTCAACCTGCAGCCAGCCGGCGAATATCTCGGTGAAGACTATTACCATGCCGGCGGTGTTCCGGCTGTTGTCAACCAGCTGATGACGCAGGGCCTCATCAACGAAGATGCGATGACGGTGAACGGTAAGACGATCGGCGACAACTGTCGCGGTGCGATTATCGAGGACGACAAGGTCATCAAGCGTTACGACGAACCGCTGAAGGCACGCGCCGGCTTCCGCGTTCTGCGCGGCAACCTGTTCTCTTCCGCAATCATGAAGACCAGCGTTATCTCGCCTGAGTTCCGCGAGCGTTACCTCTCCAATCCGAACGATCCGGAAGCCTTCGAAGGCCGTGCGATCGTGTTCGACGGTCCGGAAGATTATCACCACCGCATCGACGATCCATCGCTCGAGATCGACGAGCATTCGGTTCTCTTCATGCGCGGTGCCGGTCCGATCGGTTATCCGGGCGCTGCCGAAGTGGTCAACATGCGCGCTCCCGATTACCTTCTGAAGCGGGGTATCAGCTCGCTCGCCTGCATCGGTGATGGACGCCAGTCCGGCACGTCGGGCAGCCCGTCGATCCTCAACGCGTCTCCGGAAGCGGCAGCAGGTGGTGGTCTTGCACTTTTGAAGACCGGCGACCGTGTGCGCATCGATCTCGGTCGCGGCGAAGCCAACATCCTGATTTCGGATGATGAGCTTGCACAACGTCGAAGCACTCTGGACGCCGAGGGCGGCTATCGCTATCCGAAGCACCAGACGCCGTGGCAGGAAATCCAGCGCGGCATCGTCGGGCAGATGGAAACCGGCGCGGTTCTCGAACCGGCTGTCAAATACCAGCGCATTGCGCAGACCGAAGGTCTGCCGCGCGACAATCACTGACCTGAAAAAGGTCGTGAGGGGAGGCGGGGAGCCTCTCCCGGATAATACGGCAGCTTAATTGTGAGCTGCTTGAAACGGAGGAGTTACTTATGAAAATTTTGAAACTCATGACCACGGTTGCAATTTTCGCAGGTGTCGCGCTCGCGTCGCCTGTGTTTGCTGCAGACAAGGGTCTCGTCGGCGTCGCGATGCCGACCAAGTCTTCTGCCCGCTGGATCGCCGATGGCGACAACATGGTCAAGGTTCTGAAAGAACGTGGCTATGACGTGGACCTTCAGTACGCTGAAGACGATATCCCGAACCAGCTGTCGCAGATTGAAAACATGGTCACCAAGGGTGCCAAGGTTCTCGTGATTGCATCGATCGACGGCACGACACTGTCCGACGTTCTGCAGCAGGCTGCCGATCAGAAGATCAAGGTCATTGCCTATGACCGCCTGATCCGCGAAACACCGAATGTCGACTATTACGCGACCTTCGACAACTTCCAGGTCGGCGTTCAGCAGGCAACCTCGCTGGTAAAGGGTCTCAAGGCCGATACCGAAAAGGGCCCGTTCAACATCGAACTGTTCGGCGGTTCGCCGGACGACAACAACGCCTTCTTCTTCTATAACGGTGCGATGAGCGTCCTTCAGCCGCTGATCGACAAGGGCACGCTCAAGGTCGGCTCCGGCCAGACCGGCATGGACAAGGTCGCGACCCTTCGTTGGGATCCGGCAACTGCCCAGTCTCGCATGGACGCCATCCTGTCCTCGACCTATTCCGACAAGAAGCTGAACGGCGTTCTGTCTCCCTATGACGGTATCTCGCTCGGCATCATCTCGTCGCTGAAGGGCGTAGGCTACGGTTCCGGCGACATGCCGATGCCGATCGTCTCCGGTCAGGACGCGGAAGTGCCTTCGGTCAAGTCGATCATCGCCGGCGAACAGTATTCGACGATCTACAAGGACACGCGCGAACTCGCGAAGGTCACCGTAGACATGGTCGATGCTGCCATGAACGGCAAGGAACCGGTTGTCACCGACACCAAGACCTATGACAACGGCAAGAAGGTCGTTCCGTCCTACCTGCTCAAGCCAGTTGTCGTCGACAAGACGAACTGGAAGGTCCTCGTCGATACCGGCTACTACCAGGAATCGCAGCTCAAGTAAGTCTCTGGCCGCGCGGCGCAAGCGTCGCGCGGCTTCCTATTCCAGGAGTTCTCATGCTTGATCCTGTATTGTCGGCGGATAAACCGCCTATTTTGGAAATGCGCGGCATTTCAAAAAGTTTTGGCGCCGTTAAGGCGCTTTCGGACGTGAGCTTTACCGTCAAGGAAGGCGAGATTCACGCCCTTGTCGGCGAAAACGGTGCCGGCAAGTCGACGCTGATGAAGGTGCTTTCGGGCGTGTACCCGCATGGTTCCTACGAAGGCTCGATCCTGTTCGACGGCGAGGAACGCCACTTCCGCGACATCAACGATTCCGAAAAGCTCGGTATCATCATCATTCACCAGGAGCTCGCGCTCATCCCGCTGATGTCGATTGCCGAGAACATCTTTCTCGCGAACGCGCCATCCAAGTACGGAGTGATCGACCGCGATGCTCGCTACATCCGCACGAAGGCCCTGCTCGCCAAGGTCGGTCTCGTTGCCGAGGTGCCCGAAACCCTCATCACCAACCTCGGTGTCGGCAAGCAGCAGCTGGTCGAGATCGCCAAGGCACTCTCCAAGGACGTGCGCCTGCTGATCCTCGACGAGCCGACCGCTTCGCTCAACGAAACCGACAGCGCAGCCCTGCTCGAACTCCTCAAGGAATTCCGCCGCAACGGCATTACCTCGATCATGATCAGCCACAAGCTGAACGAGATCTCGGAAGTTGCGGACCGCATCACCGTGCTGCGCGACGGTCGTACGGTCGGCACGCTTGACTGTCACGAAGGTCCGGTCGACGAGGACGAGATCGTCCGTCGCATGGTCGATCGCGATCTCGAAAGCCGTTACCCGAAGCGCGAGCCGAAGATCGGCGAGGTGATCTTCGAGGTCGACGACTGGTCCGTCCATCATCCGCAGCATTCGCACCGCAAGGTGGTCAAGAACGTGTCCATGAAGGTTCGGGCCGGCGAAGTCGTCGGCATTTCCGGCCTGATGGGATCCGGCCGCACCGAATTCGCGATGAGCGTGTTCGGTCGCGCCTATGGCCGCGATATTTCCGGCACCGTGAAGATCCATGGCAAGCCAGCGGATACCTCGGACGTGCACCGGGCGATCAAGGCGGGCCTTGCCTATGTCACCGAAGACCGCAAACATCTCGGGCTGATCCTGTCTGAGGACATCCGCAAGAATGTCTCGCTCGCGCACCTGGGCGGCGTTTCGTCACGCGGCGTGATCGACGACATCCGCGAAATGAAGGTTGCCCAGGAATTCCGCGACCGTATGCGGATCCGCAGCCATAACGTCTACCAGGAAACCGGCAAGCTTTCCGGCGGCAACCAGCAAAAGGTCGTGCTGTCGAAATGGCTGTTCACCAACCCGGACATCCTGATCCTGGACGAACCCACACGCGGCATCGACGTCGGCGCCAAGTACGAAATCTATTCCATCATCAACGAACTTGCGGATGCCGGTAAGGCAGTCATCGTGATCTCGTCCGAAATGCCCGAGCTCATCGGCATCTGCGACAGGATCATGGTCATGCACGAGGGCGAATTTGTCGGCGAAGTCGCCGGCGAAGAGGCAACGCAGGAAAATATCATGCGCGCTATCATGCGCCGCAAGGGGAGATAATTATGAGCACTCCGCAGGAAGCAATTACCGCTCCCAAGGCGGCGACAGGTTTCTGGAAGGAAAATCTTCGTGACTACGGGATGCTGATCTCGCTGGTCGTGATCGTCATCTTCTTCCAGGTCGCAACGGGGGGCGTTCTGCTGAAGCCGCTCAACATCACCAACATCGTTCTCCAGAACAGCTATATCGTCATCATGGCGCTCGGCATGCTGATGGTGATCGTGACCGGCCACATCGACCTTTCGGTCGGTTCGGTCGCCGGTTTCGTCGGCGCGGTCGCGGCGATGCTGATGGTGCAGTACAGCTTCGACTTTGTCACGGCGAGCATCATCTGCCTCGTACTCGGTGGCGTGATCGGCGCAATGCAGGGCTATTTCGTCGCCTATTTCAGGATTCCGTCCTTCATCGTGACGCTTGCCGGCATGCTGGTCTTCCGCGGGTTCATGATCGCGGTCCTTAGCGGCCGGTCGATCGGTCCCTTCGATCCGACCTTCCAGAAGCTGTCATCCGGCTTCATCCCGGAACTGATCTCCTCGACGGGCGGCCTTTATCTGACGTCCTTCATCATCGGCCTGGTACTGGCCGCCCTGATGGTCTGGCAGAACTTCAGAAGCCGCGCACGGCGTGTCGAGCATGGCGTCGAATCCGAGCCGATGGCTTTCTTCATCGGAAAGAACATCCTTGTCATGGCTGCCATCGGCTATGTCGCCTACCTGATCTCGTCGCACCGCGGCCTGCCCAACGTGCTGATCATCATGGCCGTGCTGATCGTCGCCTACGGCTTCTTCACCAACCGCACGATCATCGGACGGCAGATCTATGCGGTCGGTGGCAATGCCCGCGCAGCCGAACTGTCCGGCATCAAGACCGTGCGTCTGGTGTTCTGGACCTTCGTCAACATGGGTGTGCTGGCAGCGCTTGGCGGCCTCGTCGTTGCCGCTCGCCTCAACAGCGCGACCCCGAAGGCCGGCACAGGCTTCGAGCTCGACGTCATCGCGGCCTGCTTCATCGGCGGCGCCTCGGCTTACGGCGGCGTTGGCAAGGTCACGGGTGCCGTCATCGGCGCCTTCCTGATGGGCGTGATGAACAACGGCATGTCGATCCTCGGCATCGGCATCGACTATCAGCAGGTCATCAAGGGTCTGGTTCTGCTCGGCGCCGTCTGCGTCGACGTCTACAACCAGCGCCGTTGAACCCTCATCACAGAGAGACAGCGAAAGGCGGGAGCTTCAGCTTCCGCCTTTTTTATTGCGACGCCGATGCGCTAAACCCTTATTGAAAGTAGGCGAGCGCCTACGTAATGAGGGCGGCAACACAGACATATTATTGCCGCGATCGGGTCGCCTTAGCTGCCCGGCTCGTTCGGGGAGAAATCCCCGGCAATGCTTCAACAACCGGCATGACCATTGATGTCCACAGATCAGCAGAAGACCGGCCTCCGCGAGACGTTTGAAAACTATCGCGGCTATCTCGTTCCCTTCATCATCCTCGTGGTCTTCGGCTTCACGACGTTTGCGATCTACGATCTGACTACCGAAGTCAGTTATGACGACGTGCTTGCAGCGCTTGCGGCCACGAAGGCATCGTCCATCCTTCTCGCGATCTTCTTCACCGCGCTGAGTTTTGTTGCCCTGACCGGATACGACCTCAACGCACTCTCCTATATCGGCAAGAAGCTGCCACCGGTGCCGGTCGCGATGACCGCGTTCAGCGCCTACGCGGTTGGCAACACAGCCGGGTTCGGTGCCTTGAGCGGCGGCGCGATCCGGTTTCGCGGTTACTCGCGGCTGGGCCTCAGCCCCGACGACATCGGCCGCGTGATCGCCTTTGTCACGCTCGCCTTCGGGATCGGCCTGCTAGGGGTGACTGCGATCGCATCGCTTGTCACGGCGCCTCGGATCGGCAGCCTGCTCGGCATCGGCGAGGGCTGGGTGCGCGGCATTGCGGTTGCGATCATCGTGGTGCTCTCAGCGCTTGTCGTTGCCGGCTGGAATGGCCGCGAAGTGGCATTGGGCAGGCTGAAGCTGCGGCTTCCCGATACGAAAACCTCGTCGCAGCAGTTCCTGATCACGGCGCTCGATATCGCAGCCTCAGCGTCGGTTCTTTACGTGCTTCTGCCGCAGACGGATATCGGCTGGCCGTCGTTCCTGGCGATCTATGCCACAGCTGTCGGAGCCGGCGTTCTCAGCCACGTTCCGGCGGGGCTGGGCGTGTTCGAGACGATCATCGTTGCGGCGCTCGGAAGCACTGTCGATATCGATCAGGTTCTCGGCAGCCTTGTTCTCTATCGGGTCATCTATCACGTGCTGCCGCTTCTGGTCGCGACGCTGTTCGTGATCGGCATGGAGGTGCAGCAGCTTTCCAACCATCCGGTCGCCTCGACGCTGCGCAAGCTGGAATTCCGTCTGGCGCCGCTTCTGCTTGCCGCATTCGCGATGATCGCCGGTGCCATGCTGGTATTTTCGGGCGTCACGCCAACGCCGGATTCGGATCTCGATTTCCTCTATAACTATCTGCCGCTGCCGGTCGTCGAAGGTGCGCATTTTCTGTCCAGCATTCTCGGCATCGTTCTTTTTGCTTCGGCCCGCGGTGTTAGCCAGAGGCTCGACGGGGCGTGGTGGACGGCAACGGCTTGTACCGCGCTGGCTTTGCTGCTCGCCTTCGTGCGTGCGGTCGCGGTGTTTGAAGCGATCTTTCTGGTCATTCTGCTCGCCGGCCTGTTGCTCAGCGCCCGGCAGTTCACCCGTCCGGCGTCACTCCTCCGGCAGGTGCTGACGCCTGCATGGGTCGTGGCGATGCTGGTGCTGGTGGCGGCAGCGATAACAGTTCTTCTGTTCGTCTATCGCGAGGTGGATTACAGCCGCGAGCTCTGGTGGCAGTTCGAGTTTTCGGCAGAAGCGCCGCGTGGGCTTCGCGCGATCCTGGGTGTGGCGATCGTTGCGGGCACGATCGCGATTGCCAGCCTGTTGCGCCCGGCTGCGACCCGCACGGCGCACTCCACGCCGGAGGAGCTGGAGCGGGCGGTCTCGATCGTTCGGCAGCAGGACGTCGCGGACGCGAATGTCGTACGCATGGCCGACAAGCGGTTGATGTTTTCCGCAAACGGCAAGGCCTTCATCATGTACGGCATTCAGGGTCGTTCCTGGATCGCCTTGTTCGATCCGGTCGGCCCGGCGGAGGAAATCCCCGAACTGGTCTGGAGCTTCGTGGAAGAAGCGCGGGCCCAGGGCGGACGGGCGGTGTTTTACCAGATCTCGCCGGCGCTTCTGCCTTACTGCGCCGATGCCGGCATGCGAGCCGTCAAGCTCGGAGAACTGGCGATCGTCGATCTGGAGCGCTTCGATCTCAAGGGAAGTCGTCTCGCCGGTCTGCGCCAGGCAGTCAACAAGGGGCTTCGCGAGGGGCTCGAATTCGACGTTATCGAGCAGGCGGATGTGATGGGCTCGATCAAGGATCTGCGCCGGGTGTCCGATACCTGGCTCGCCGCCCACGAGACACGCGAGAAGACGTTTTCGCTCGGTGCCTTCCAGGATGCCTATGTGGCATCCCAGCCGGTGGCGGTGCTGCGCACGCAGGGAAAGATCGTTGCCTTTGCGACGCTGTCGCTGACCGAAACGAAGCAGGAGGCAACCGTCGACCTTATGCGGTTTGCGCCGGATGCGCCGAGAGGCTCGATGGATTTCCTGTTCGTCCGCTGCATGGAATATCTGCAGGCCGCCGGCTACCGGACCTTCAACCTCGGCATGGCGCCGCTTTCCGGCATGGCACAGAGGGAAGCCGCCCCTGTCTGGGACCGGATCGGCAGCGTGATCTTCGAACACGGCGAGCGCTTCTACAATTTCAAAGGCCTGAAGGCATTCAAAACCAAGTTTCACCCGCACTGGGAACCCCGCTATCTGGCGGTGGCAAGCGTCAGTCCTGCCATTGCGATGGTCGATGCGACGCTGCTGATTGGTGGGGGCTTGAGAGGAGTGGTCGGAAAATGATGATGCTGTCCCGAATTCTCGCCGTCGGCATTCTGCTGGCCGGTGCCGGTTTCGCCTCCGCTCAGCAGCCTGCTTCCGAGCAAACCGGTTCGCAGACGGATGACTACAAGACCGGCATGATCGTCTCGCCGCATATCACTCTGCCCGCCGACAAGGATCTGAAGGCGATGGTCTTCCTGATCTCGAAGGGCGCAGGCTGGGGTGCCGAGGAAGAAAGCCAGGCCAAGGCGCTTGTCGATCAGGGGGCGGCGGTGGTCGGTATCGATTATCCCTCCTACATCGCGTCGCTCGCCAAGGATGACGGCGACTGTATCTACATGGTTTCCGATATCGAAGACCTGTCGCAGCAGGTGCAGCGCCGGATCGGCAATGCCAGTTACCGGCATCCGATCATTGCCGGCATCGGGGATGGCGCAGCGCTTGCGCTCGGCATGATCGCGCAGAGCCCGTTTGCGACGATCTCGAAAGCCATCGCAGTCGATCCGACGGCCGGCATTCCGCTCGAAAAGGTTCTCTGCACCCCCGCGACCAAGGAAAAGGCCGGCGACCGGACGATCTACGGCTTTACCGATGGAAAGCTGCCGGCCGACGTGACGATCGGCTTGACCGATGCGGCCGATGCCGCCGGCAAGGACCACGCCACCAGCCTCAAGGCTGGATGGCCGGATCTTGAGCTTAAGGATGTATCCGCGCCTGCAACTGAAGCGCTCGCTGATCTTCTCGATACTGCGATTGAAGGCGACGGCAATAGCGATCAACTCGATCTGCCAGTAACGGTCCTGGAGACGAAACCGACACTCGACACGATGGCGGTTGTCTATTCCGGCGATGGCGGATGGCGTGATATCGACAGCGAGCTCGGCGGTTATCTGCAGGCCCAAGGAGTACCTGTGGTCGGGGTGGATTCGCTGCGGTATTTCTGGAAGGAACGCACGCCGCAGGAAACGGCGGATGATCTCGTCAAGATCATCGACACGTACCGGCGCCAGTGGAACGTGAAAAACGTGGTGCTGATCGGCTATTCCTTCGGAGCCGACATCCTGCCGGCGACCTTCAACGTTCTGCCGGCTGCGACCAAAGCGAGGGTGAAACAGATTTCGCTGCTGGCGCTGTCGAAAGAGGTCGATTTCGAGATCTCCGTTACCGGTTGGCTTGGTGTTGCCGGTGAGGGCAAGAACGGCGACAGCATTTCCGATATCGCCAAGATCGATCCGCATGTCGTGCAGTGCCTTTATGGTACCGACGAAGACGACGATCCGTGCCCGACGCTGAAACCGCAGGGTATCGAGACGGTCGGCATCGAAGGCGGACACCATTTCGATGAAGATTACGAGGGGCTTGGAAAGCTCATTCTTGATAGCCTCCACAAGCGGCTGACCAAGTAGAAGCCGTTTTCCCGCGAAGAAATCACCTTCCCGTGAGCTGGTTCGTGAGTTGGGGCTTGATTTCTGCGGCTCTCAAGATAAATCTCAGCGCACCAGGACCGGGCCCCTCTGGCAGTTCGCAGGAACTGTGATGTCGGACTGGATTGTTCAACTTCAGGTGCCTGGTGTTTGTGGGGGTCGTCACTCGACCTTGACGGCAATCGAATGGATAGCGGTGAATTTCCGCCCGTAATTCGTCGCCCCTCTCCACGACATGGGTGCTCCGTATTGAAAGATCGGGTACCAAATGATGGAATTCTTTACGCCGGAGGCACTGTCCGCCCTCGCGCAAGTAATCATGATCGACCTTGTTCTGGCGGGTGACAACGCAATCGTCATCGGCCTCGCCGCCGCCGGCCTGCCCAAGGATCAGCGCGCCAAGGCGATCCTGATCGGTATCATTGCCGCCACCGTGCTGCGTATCGGTTTTGCGCTTGCCACGACCCAGCTTCTGCAGATCGTCGGCCTGCTTCTTGCCGGTGGTGTCCTGCTTCTGTGGGTCTGCTGGAAGATGTGGCGCGAGCTGCGCACCCCGCACAGCCATGAGGACGATGCCGAAAATGTCGTCTCGAAGGCCGTCGAGGAAGGCGAGAACGCGTCCGTCAGCGGTGCGCCACGCAAGACCTTCGCCCAGGCTGCCTGGCAGATCGTCATCGCCGACGTTTCCATGTCGCTCGACAACGTTCTGGCCGTTGCCGGTGCCGCACACGAACATCCCGAAGTGCTGATCTTCGGCCTCATTCTTTCGATCGCCTTGATGGGTATCGCGGCAAGCTTCATCGCCCGCCTGCTCAACAAGCATCGCTGGATTGCCTATGTCGGTCTGGTCGTCATCCTCTACGTTTCGCTGGAGATGATCTACCGCGGCGTTCTGGAAGTCATGCCTTACATCAACGGCTGAGTGCACAAGACCCTGCGGCGGTTTTTCCGCCGCGGGGTCCCTCAGGCAAAGCGGGCGCGCAGTCGCGTCAGGCTGGCCTGAACGGGCTTTGAAAGCCCAATGATCGCCCGTCTCGCGGCAGGCTCAACTGTTCTTGCGATGATCATCGCGACAGCCAACAATCCCCCAATCAACAAAGCCAGAATGGCGAAGCGATTGTCCGACGTGCCGAAATTGGCAAAGGCGGCATAGCCGATATTCTGATGCAGAAGGTAAAGCGGATAGGTCAGCCCGCCGAGCGAGATCGCGAGCCCTCTCTTGATCGGCAGTGTCGGCGCGTAGATCGCGATCGTCACGGCCGCAAGCGCCAGCGGCCCCATCGCGGCCAGGCCCGCGGTATTTCTCCCGAAACCGTACAGGGAAATGAATTCCGGCTCCGTTATGAACGGTGCAGCAATGGCCCAGCTGGCTGCGAGGCTGAGCACTGCAAAGCTTGCCCGGGAGTTTTCCAGTCGCGTCCGAAACAGCGCCAATCCGAAGGCAAAATAGCCTGAATACTGGGTGATCAGCAGTTTCTGCAGCACGACGCTTTGCAGCGCTGTCTCGTTCAGCACCGAAATGGCAAGCCAGACCGTGACGATGAGACGCCAGTGCGACTTCAACAGGCCTGTTGCGAGAGCGACGAAGATCCAGCCGTAGAAGATGATCTCGTAGGCGATCGTCCAGTATGCTCCGTCGAGGAAGGGTTGGCCGAATACGCGCGACAGGATCACGAGATGGGCCAGCCATTGCCGCACCGTCGGGGCACTGAGCGCCGGGACCGGCCAGATCGACAGGACGACGGCGGTGATGGTGGCGCAGACGACGAATGTCGGCCAGAGCCTTGCAAACCGTCCAGCGGCAAAATCAAAGGCCGATCGACCTTCTGCCGACATCATGATGACGTAGCCGGAGATGGCAAAGAAGATCAGCAGGCCGATATCGAACCACTTGGCTATCGGCGCGAGCTCCGGAAAGCCGATCCCGGCGCCTTCTCCGGTGATCCGCATGCGAAAACCGTAGTGGAAGAACAGGACGAGCAGGGCCGAGACCAGCCGGAGCAGATCGAGGTTCAAGAGCCGCACAGGCTTTGCTTCCGTCATCACAGCCTCCCGGCAACCGCAACATCGCTACAGCGTATCGCGGCCGCGTTGGGAAAGCGTGAATGAGGCCGGCTACTCTTGCCGCTTTACCGGAATGTGGCTCCCAGCCTCTATCGGGAAGTCCGTTCTCGTCTATAACCGATTGATCGCGGTTATCCGGAGCGGGAGGCTCATGACGGTTTTTCTTTGCAATGCCTGTAGCACATCCTATCCCGATCGTGCCGAATCACCCGCTTCTTGCCCGATCTGCCTCGACGACCGGCAATATGTCCCGGCTTCCGGCCAGGCGTGGGTTTCCGCTGAAAAGCTTGCGCAGGGGCATGCCAATAGCTGGCTCGAACTCGAGCCTGGCCTCCTTTCCATCCGTACCGTTCCCGCGTTTGCTATCGGCCAGCGGGCGCTTCTGGTGCAGACACCGTCCGGAAACATCCTCTGGGATTGTATCGCGCTCCTCGACGACGCGACGAAGACGCTGGTCAAATCGCTGGGCGGGTTGAGCGCCATCGCGATCTCCCATCCGCACTATTACTCAACCATGCAAGATTGGGCCGAGGCCTTCGATTGCCCGATCTATATCCACGCTCTGGACAGCCAGTGGATCCAGCGTCCGTCCGATCACGTCCGCCTGTGGGACGAGGATGCGCTCGTCCTGTCTTCTTCCGCGACGCTTGTCCATGCCGGCGGTCATTTCGCTGGCGGAACTGTGATGCACTGGACAGCGCCGGATGGAACAGGCGTGCTCTTGGCCGGTGACATTGTGCAGGTGACGCCGGGGGCCGACCGGGTTTCCTTTATGTGGAGCTATCCCAACATGATGCCGCTCAGCGCAGCTGAGGTGGCGGATGTCGCGGAACGGCTGGCGGCCTGGCCGTTCGAGCGGATCTACGGAGCCTTCGCCAAACAGGATATCCGCGGCAACGGCCAGGCGATCGTCGCGCGCTCGGCAAAAGACTATATCGCGCGGATTTCAGCCAGCGCAGGTTGACGCTCGTTCATCCATTCCGCGCTGGCTCTGATACCACCCAGCGGGAAGACGTGGATCTGCTCGATCAAGCTTTGCGGGTTGCGAGCCTTGTAGTCGGCGATTTCAGTCAGGAATTCGGTCGGCTCGTAGGGTACCAGGAGTTTGGAGATGTCCATGGCCCGCTTCTGGATGACGCTGATCGACGGGCCGACACCACAGGTGAGGGCGAATTTGATCAGCGTCTGAAGCTTGGTCGGTCCCGCGACGCCGAGATGGATCGGCATGCGGACGCCGGTTGCGGCGATGCGCTCCGCCCACAGGATCACCGGCCGCGAATCGAAGGCGAACTGGGTGACGATGGCAAGCTTCGCATCGGTGCTTTCGGAATAGATCTGCTTGAACTTCAAGGCTTCGTCGACAAGCTTGGTCGTGCCGTCGAGGTCGATATCCCTGTTGCCTTCGGGATGGCCGGCGACATGCAGGCGCTTGAAGCCGTGACGGTCGAAGATGCCGGTTTCGATCAGCTGCAGCGAACTGTTGAGAGCGCCAGCAGGACGCGACAGACCGCCGCCGAGGACGAGCGCCTGGTCCACACCTGCCTCGGTGTGATATCGGCTTACCCAGTCGTCGAGCATGGCGCGGCTCTCGATGCTGCGGGCCGGAATGTGCGGCATGACCTCGAAGCCATCTTCACGCAGCCGTCTCGCCGTCTTCACCATATCGTCGATTGGTGTGCCGTCGATATGGGCGATATAGACCCGAGTGTTTGCGGGCAGCAGCGTCGTGAAGTCGTCGATCTTGGCCGCGGTGCGCGGCATCACCTCGATCGAGTATCCCTCGACCAGGGACTTGAGCGAGGCGGGCTCCGGCGCTTTGTCCTGCTGCCTGCCTCTGAACAAGTTCAACAATGCCATGCCGCTACTCCCACCCTGCCACAATGGCGCTCGCCGCTTTCCGGCGAGCTGACAGAGGTTTCTTCTTGCATGACTTCTGATGCGAGAGATTTCTCTCTGCGTCAACTTCAAGCTCAATTCCGTGATAATGCCGACAGCTGCCGGCATTATCAGTGCATCTTAGGCGTTCAAGCGGCCGAGGCAGCCTTCTTCTTAGCAATACGAGCGCGGATCGATTCGACATCGGCGCGCGGCGTCGCCTTGAACAGGGTCTGGGTGTATTCGTGCTTCGGCGCGGAGAACACCTCTTCGCGGGTGCCGTATTCGACCGCCTCGCCGAAATACATCACCATCACCTCGTCGGCGATGTAGCGCACGACGGAAAGGTCGTGGCTGATGAAGACGTAGGTGAGGTTGAACTCGTCCTGCAGGTCGGCCAGCAGGTTCAGAACCTGTGCCTGAACCGAAAGATCGAGCGCCGAGACGGGTTCGTCGAGCACGAGAAGCTTCGGGTTCATCATCAGCGCACGGGCGATCGCGATGCGCTGGCGCTGGCCGCCGGAGAACATGTGCGGATAGCGGTTGTAGTGTTCCGGACCCAAGCCGACCTTGATCAGCATCTCGGTTGCGCGATCGCGCCGCTCGGATGCCGGCATCGAGGTGTTGATCGCCAGCGGTTCGCCGAGAACGTCGCCAATCTTCTGGCGCGGGTTGAGCGAACCATAGGGGTTCTGGAACACGATCTGCACCTTCTGGCGCATTTCTGATGTCAGGTGGCCGGGACGCGTATCCATCTTCTGGCCGTCGATGATCAGTTCGCCGGCCGTCGGTTCGTCGATGAAGGTGATCATGCGGGCAAGCGTGGACTTGCCGCAGCCGCTTTCGCCGACGATTGCCAGCGTCTTGCCGCGTTCAAGCTTGAAGGAAACGCCCTTGACCGCATGCACGGTCTTTTTCGGCTTCATGAAGCCAGCCGGCAGTTCGTAGTCGCGCTTGATGTCGCGCACTTCCAGCATGATGTCGGTGTTGGTCATATCGGTCATGCATTCACTCCCGAAGGCTGGTCCGGATTGCCGTCGAAAAAGGCGGAGACGGTGGTCAGTCGGTCACCCGTCGCGTTTTCCGGCAGGGCTGCGAGAAGCGCCTTGGTATAGTTGCTCTGCGGGTTCTCAAACAGCGAAAGCACGTCGGCTTCCTCCATCTTGCGGCCCTTGTACTGCACCACGACCCGGTCGGCCGTTTCGGCAACCACGCCCATGTCGTGGGTGATCATGATCAGGCCCATGCCGGTGCGGGTCTGCAGGTCCATGATCAGGTCGAGGATCTGCTTCTGGATGGTGACGTCGAGTGCCGTCGTCGGTTCGTCGGCGATCAACAGCTTCGGGTCGCAGGCAATCGCGATGGCGATCATCACGCGCTGACACTGGCCGCCCGACATCTGGTGCGGAAAGCTGTTCAGCCGTTCCGCTGGGTCCGGCAAGCCGACCAGCTTGAACAGTTCGATGGCGCGGGCGCGGCGGGCTTGTCTGTCGAGGCCGAGGTGGATGCGCAGCACTTCCTCGATCTGGAAGCCGACCGTGAAGCAAGGGTTGAGGCTTGCCACCGGCTCCTGGAAGATCATCGCGATATCCTTGCCGATCAGCTTGCGACGATCGGCAGGGCTCAGTTTCTGGAAGTCCTTGCCTTCAAACAGCATGCGGTCGGCGGTGATCTTCGCCGTCCACGGCAG
This sequence comes from Rhizobium sp. NFR12, assembly GCF_900108545.1. NCBI lineage: Bacteria > Pseudomonadati > Pseudomonadota > Alphaproteobacteria > Hyphomicrobiales > Rhizobiaceae > Rhizobium > Rhizobium sp. NFR12. The sequence continues at coordinate 55,890 of NZ_FNWM01000001.1, forward strand.
AAGCCCCATGACGGCCAGCATCGAAACGGACTTGCCGGAGCCGCTTTCGCCGACGATGGCGAGCACTTCGCCCTTTTCGACCGTGATCGAGACGCCGTCGACGGCCCGGAACCAGCCGGTCGCGGTTTCGAACTCAACGGTGAGATTGTCGATTTGCAGAAGCGCCATGATCAGGACCTCTTCAGTTTCGGGTCAAGCGCATCGCGCAGGCCGTCGCCCATCAGGTTGATGGCAAGAACGGTGATGAGAATTGCAAGGCCGGGGAAGGTGACGACCCACCAGGCGCGCAGGATGAACTCGCGTGCTTCGGCCAGCATCGTGCCCCATTCGGGCGCCGGCGGCTGTGCGCCCATGCCGAGGAAGCCCAGCGCTGCTGCATCGAGGATCGCGTTCGAGAAGGACAAGGTCGCCTGGACGATGAGCGGTCCGGTGCAGTTCGGCAGGATGGTGCGGAACATCAGACGGATCGGACCGGCGCCGGCGATGCGGGCAGCGGTGACGTAATCCTTCGTCTTCTCTTCCATGACGGCGGCGCGGGTCAGTCGCACGAAATGCGGCTGCAGGGTGAGCGCGATCGCGATCATGCCGTTGGTGAGGCTGGGCCCCAGGATTGCGACCAGAACCAGCGCCAGAAGCAACGACGGAAACGCCAGGATGATGTCCATCAGGCGCATGATCACCGTATCGATCCAGCCGCGATAGTAGCCCGCGATCAGGCCGACGAGAATGCCGCCGAGCAGCGACAGCGTCGTCACGAACAGGCCGATGAACAGCGAATACTGTGCGCCGTAGATCAGGCGCGAAAGAATGTCGCGACCGACAGGGTCTGTTCCGAGAAGAAAGCTCCAGCTGCCGCCTTCGGCCCATACCGGCGGCCGCAGCACGGCGTCACGATACTGTTCGAACGGTGAATGCGGGGCAATCACCGGAGCGAGGACGGCTACGACGACGAGAGCGATGAAAACGAACAGGCCGATGACGGCACCGCGGTTTTCGGAAAAGTAGAACCAGAACTCCTTGAGCATCTGGCGGCGCATCTGCCCGGTCGTGACGATCTCTGGCGTCTTGGCGGTTATTGCATCTGCCATGGGATTTTTCTCCTTCTTATCTCGGCGGATCAGTGGCGGATACGGGGATTGATGAGGCCGTACATGAGGTCGACGATGAGGTTGACCGTCATGATGATCGCCGCGATCAGAAGCAGGCCACCCTGGATGACCGGGTAGTCGCGACGGAAGACGCTATCGACCATCCACTTGCCGATGCCCGGCCAGGAGAAGATCGTCTCGGTCAGGATCGCGCCCGCAAGCATGACGCCGATCTGCAGGCCGATGGTGGTGATGACCGGGATCATCGCGTTGCGCAGCGCATGCACGCCGACGACGCGGAACGGCGACAGGCCCTTGGCGCGGGCGGTACGCACGTAGTCTTCGGACAGCACTTCCAGCATGGCCGAGCGGGTCTGGCGGGCGATGACGGCAAGCGGGATGGTGGCAAGCACGATCGACGGCAGCGCCAGATGGCTGATGGCCGAGGAGAAGGCACCCTTTTGCCCGGACAGCAGCGAGTCGATCAGCATGAAGCCGGTGACCTGCGGGAAGTAGAACATAAGCGAGATGCGACCCGAAACCGGGAACCACTGCAACGTGCCGGAAAACAGAATGATCAGAAGCAGGCCCCACCAGAAGATCGGCATCGAATAGCCGACCAGCGCGATGCCCATCAGACCCTGGTCAAAGATCGAACCCCGCTTCATGGCGGCGATGACGCCGGCGGGAATGCCGAGCGCAACGGCGATGATCATTGCGCAGATGGACAGCTCGACGGTCGCTGGAAACAGCGCCCAGAACTGGTCGAGGATCGGCTTCTTGGAGACGATCGAGGAGCCGAAGTCACCCGTCAGCACGCCGCCGAGATAATCGAAATACTGGATGACCATCGGGCGGTCCATGCCAAGCTGGGCGCTGATCTGCGCATGCCGCTCGGGCGACATGACGCGCTCGCCGGACAACAGCATGACCGGATCGCCCGGCAGGAGCCGGATGAAGGAAAAGGCGATGATCGAGACCCCGAGGAAGGTCGGGATCAGCACGGCGAGGCGCCGCAGTAGCAAACCAAACATTGTAAGCCTTTGTGGAAGGGGCTCCGGTCGATTTCAGACCGTGTCAAGCCACGAACCGAGCCATTTCGGCGTCGCGCCGCATTTTTGGGCGTCTCATAAGAAAATGCCGCGGGAAACGCAACGCTCCCCGCGGCAAAAAGTTGTGATTAGGCTGGATTACTCAGCGATATCGACGGTCTCGAACGTAAAGTCGCCAAGCGGGCTCTGGGTAAAGCCGGTCACACCCTTTGCCATCGGGACGATAGCAAGCGAGTGATCGAGGGTTGCCCAAGGTGCTTCCTTCTTGAAGACGACCTGCGCCTGCTCATAGAGCTTGGTGCGCTCGGCCATGTCGGACGTGACCTTGGCCTTCTTCACCAGTTCGTCGAACTCCTTGTTGCACCACTGAGCGCGGTTGTTGCCGCCGACGGCGTCACAACCCAGCAGGGTGTCGAGGAAGTTGTCCGGGTCACCGTTGTCGCCGGTCCAGCCGAGCATGGCAGCACCGTCGCGGTCCTTTGCCTTCGAACGCTGCAGGTATTCTGCCCATTCGTAGGAAACGATCTCGACCTTGACGCCGATCTTGGCGAAATCGTCCTGGATGATTTCAGCAGCGCGGCGCGCGTTCAGCATGTAGGGACGCGAAACCGGCATCGCCCAGACCTTCATGGAGAGGTCCTTGACGCCAGCATCGGCCAGCATCTTCTTGGCGGCTTCGAGATCGTATGTGTCGTCCTTGACGGAGTTGTTGTAGGACCACATTGTCGGCGGGATCGGGTTGGTCGCAGGCGTTGCCATGCCCTGGAAGACGGCGTCGACGATCGCGTTCTTGTTGATCGCCTTGTTGAGCGCGATGCGCACTTCCGGCTTGTCGAACGGAGCCTGGGTCGTGTTGTAGGCGAGGTAGGCGATGTTGAGGCCTTCCTGCTCCAGAACCTGGAGGTTCGGGTCCGACTTCATCGACTGGACGTCAGCGGCGTTCGGGAAAGGCATCAGGTGGCATTCGCCGGCCTTGAGCTTCTGGTAACGAACGGCAGCGTCGCTGGTGATCGCGAAGACGAGGTCGTCGATCTTCGGAGCGGTGCCCCAGTAATCGGCGTTCTTCTTGAAGCGGATGATGGCATCCTGCTGGTAGGCGACGAAGGTGAACGGACCAGTGCCAACCGGGTTCTGGTTCAGCTGTTCCTTCTTGCCGTCCTTGTCGAGGCTGTCTGCGTATTCCTTCGACAGGATCGAAGCGAAAGGCATGGCCAGGTTGGCGAGGAAAGGTGCTTCCGGACGGTTCAGCGTCATCTTCACGGTCAGGTCATCGACCTTTTCGATCGACTTGATAAGCTTCGGGAAGCCCATGCCGTCGGCATATTCCCAGGAAGCGCCGTTGATGTACTTGTTCCAGGCGTTCTTCTCGTCGATCTGACGACCAATGGAGAAGATCACGTCATCGGCATTCAGCGCGCGCGTCGGGGTGAAGAATTCCGTGGTCTGGAACTTCACGTTCGGGCGCAGCTTGAATGTGTAGACGGTGCCGTCGGACGAAATGTCCCAGCTCTCGGCAAGACCGGCTTCCGGCTGCGTCGTGCCAGGCTTGAATTCGAGCAGGCGGTTGTAGATCGGGTGGGCCGAAGCGTCGAACGTCGTGCCGGCGGTGTACATGCCGGGGTCGAAGCCTTCTGGCGAGCCTTCGGAGCAATACACGAAGGTCTTGGCGTTCGCAGCGCCTGCGAAAATTGTTGCCGACAGCAGGGCTGTGGCAAGGGCGAGCTTGTATTTCATATCGGTCTCCCAATGACCTTGAGCCGGCTAACTGCCAGGCTAGGCCGTGTTTTGAATTTGATGATACGCTTACGTGCGCGTCAATCCTGCTTGTGTGTCTCACCTCCTGGTCGCAAATCTTTTGTTTGCTGACCGTATTCTTCAGTCTTCGACGGATCTCCGATACCTTTTCGGCACTCAACCCACGTTTTCTCGAATTGACGACGGATTTCCAAGTATTCGGCTTTCATGAGCATGAACTCACGGCGTCGGCCTTATTTACGCAAAATTGTTATCGTCTTCTGCGGTATCCTTGGTCTTCCTGTGACGTCGGGCGCGAGCATAGCGATTATGATGCACTTGTCGAGATACCAAGTTTCACGCGTTGCGTTGCCGAGCGCGGCGTGTTGATTTTTTCAGCCGCGCTTATTTTTTAAGCTGCCGGTCCATTGTCATTGGGCGGGAAACGGTTAGGGTTTGGCGCCTTCAGGACCGAATGCTTGATCGAGGCGCATATTATGACGACCGTAAATTCCAATCTTCCCCACATCTTAACTCTTATCGACCGCAAGACCGAGGTTTTCCGGGAGCTGTCCGACCGCGTCTGGGAGACGCCGGAAACCTGCTACATGGAAACCCTGTCCGCGGCAGCGCATCGGGAAATGCTGGAAACGCAAGGGTTCCGGATCACCGATAACGTGGCCGGCATTCCGACCGCGCTGATCGGCGAGGCTGGGGAAGGTGGACCGGTGATTGCCTTTCTCGGGGAGTTCGACGCTCTTGCAGGGTTGAGCCAGAAGGCGGGCGAAACCGCTTACGATCCGATCACTGCCGGCGCAAACGGCCATGGCTGCGGCCATAATCTTCTCGGTTCCGCCTCGCTTCTTGCCGCAACGGCTCTCAAGGATTGGCTCGAAGCCAACGGAACGCCGGGCCGCGTGCGCTATTACGGCTGCCCGGCGGAAGAGGGCGGGGCTGCCAAAGCGTTCATGGTGCAGTCCGGTGCGTTTGAAGATGTCGATATCGCCATCAGCTGGCACCCCAGCAATTTCGCGGGCGTGCAGCGCGAGACCTCGCTTGCCAATTGCCGGGTCGATTTCACCTTTACCGGGCGTGCGGCGCATGCCGCGGCGGTTCCGGAACTTGGCCGCAGTGCGCTCGATGCCGTCGAGTTGATGAGTGTCGGCGTCAACTATATGCGCGAGCACATGCCATCCGATTGCCGCATCCACTACGCGGTTCTCGACAGCGGCGGCATTTCGCCGAACGTCGTCCAGGCGCATGCCAAGGTCCGCTATGTCATTCGCGCACCCGAACTGCCAGGCCTGCTGCCTCTGATCGAGCGGGTCAAGAAGGTCGCGGAAGGTGCGGCGCTGATGACCGAAACGAAGGTGGAAAGCACGATCCTTGCCGGCGTTTCCAACCTCGTCGTCAACACACCGCTGATGGACGCGATGCAGGATGTCTGGGAAAGCCTCGGCCCGCCGCCTTTTGATGCCGCCGACCAGGAATTTGCGGCCAAGATCCGTGCAACGCTGACGCCGGAGGATATTGCGGCGAGCTGGCGCCAGGAGCGGCTTGACGAACGCGATGTTCCCCTGGCGGATTTCGTGCTTCCGGCGCATGGCGAGCTTCGTCAGATGGGCGGCTCGACCGATGTCGGCGATGTCAGCTGGGTGGTGCCGACCGTTCAGGCCTATGGCGCAACGCTTGCCATCGGAACCCAGCTTCATACCTGGCAGGTCGTCGCGCAAGGCAAGAGCGAGCTTGCCCACAAGGGCATGGTGTCCGTTGCCAAGGCAATGGCCGCCACGGGTCTTGCAGCGCTGGAAAGCGAGCAGCTGCGCGAGGCCGCCTGGGCGGACCTGAAAAAGCGGCTGAAAGGCCAGGCCTATATCAGCCCGATGCCTGCCGGTACCGAGCCGCCGGTCGCCGCAATGACGGTGAAGTGAACATGTAAGCCGTCGTGTCAACTATTTCGAACGGAGAAGTTCTTGGACAGTGTTTTGCGCTGTCCAAGATCGGCGTTTCGCCGTAAGAATGACGCCAAAATCAGTCAGGTGCAGAGGAGGCCCTTCGTGACGGTACAGCCCAATTCCATGGAAGCCCGCGACAAGGCTTATCACATGCACTCCTACACGAACGCCCGCGCTCTGGAGCGCGACGGTGCGCTCGTGATGGAACGCGGCGAAGGCATCTACGTCTACGACAACAACGGCAAGAAATATATCGAAGGCATGTCCGGCCTCTGGAGCGTCGCTGTCGGCTTTGGTGAAAACCGGCTGGTCGAGGCCGCCACGCGGCAGATGAGCAAGCTGCCCTATTACCATACGTTCACATCGCGGGCGAACGGCCCGTCGATCGAGCTTGCCGAAAAGCTGGTGCAGATGGCGCCGGTGCCGATGTCGAAGGCGTTTTTCACGAATTCGGGTTCGGAAGCCAACGATACGGCCATCAAGATGATCTGGTACCGGTCGAACGCCATGGGCAAGCCGGAGAAGAAGAAGATCATCTCCCGGATCAAGGGCTATCACGGCGTGACCGCCGTTTCCGCGAGCCTGACCGGTCTGCCGAACAACCACCGGTCGTTCGATCTGCCGCTGCCCGGCATCTTCCACACATCCTGCCCGCATTACCGCGCCTTCAAGCTTGAGGGCGAGAGCGAGGCTGCCTTCGTCGAACGGTGTGCCAAAGAACTCGAGGACCTGATCCTGCGCGAAGGCCCCGAAACCGTCGCAGCCTTTATCGGCGAGCCGGTGATGGGTGCTGGCGGCGTGATCGTGCCGCCTGCCGGTTATTGGCCGGCCATCCAGGCCATCCTCAAGAAATACGACATCCTGTTCATCGCCGACGAGGTGATCTGCGGCTTTGGCCGCACCGGCAATATGTTCGGAACGCAAACCTTCGATCTGCAACCGGATTTCATGACGCTGTCGAAGCAGATCTCCTCGTCCTACCAGCCGATCTCGGCGCTTCTCATCAACGAGAACGTCTACGCCCCGATCGCGGACGAATCCGCGAAGATCGGCACGTTCGGACACGGCGTCACCGCCGCCGGCCACCCGGTCGCGGCAGCCGTCGCGCTTGAGAATATCGCGATCATCGAAGAGCGCGATCTGGTCGGAAACGTCCGGGCGCTTGCGCCAAAATTCCAGTCGCGCCTGAAGGAACTCGAAGGTCATCCGCTGGCGATCGAAGCGCGCGGCATCGGTCTCATCGGTGCACTCGAACTTGCTCCGCGCGAAGGGTTTGCCACCGGTCAGCTCGGCCCGAAACTGTTTTCGATCATGGTCGAGAAGGGGCTGATCAGCCGTGCGATCGGCGACTCGCTGGCGCTTTGCCCACCTCTCATCATCAACGAGTCTCAGCTGGATGTGCTGTTCGACACATTCGAAGCGTCGCTCGACGTGCTGAAAAAGCAGCTCGACGCCTGATGTCATCAGGAGCCGGGCTAACCTTTGTCCGGCTCCGATTGCCCAAAGCGATGGGGCGCATATATTCGCCTCATGCTTGACCTCTTCCATACCTACTGGCCGCACATCCTGTTCGTGTTTTCGCTCGTTGCCGGCACGGCAGCCGCTATCCATGCGGCCATGACGAAGGAAGAGGTGCGCTCGGCGATTGGCTGGGTCGGCATCATCGTCCTGTCGCCCATCATCGGCGCGTCGCTCTATATGCTTGCCGGCGTCAATCGCATCCGCCGAACGGTCATCAGTGACCGCCGCGCGCTGCTGCAGGGCCGCGAGTGGGCGCATTTTGCCTCCTACGACGCGACAGATGCACTGATCATCAAGGATTTTGGTCACCGGTTCCGCGCGATGAAGACGCTCGGAGACCGGGTTACTTCCCATCACCTCACATCCGGAAATTCCATTCTTTCGCTGGATACCGGCGACGCCGCCTATGCCGCCATGCTGGGTGCGATCCGCAAGGCGAAGAAGAGCGTCATTCTGGAAACCTACATCTTCGATCGGGACAGGATCGGACGTCAGTTTGTCGAGGCCCTGACCGCGGCGGTAAAGCGTGGTGTGGAAGTGCGTGTGCTGATCGATGCGGTCGGCGCCCGCTACTCGGTTCCAAGCGTACTCGGCATGCTGCGCGATGGCGGCGTCGGGGTCAGCGTCTTCAACGGCAACGTCATCGTCGGCTTGCGGCTGCCTTACGCAAACCTTCGAACCCACCGCAAGATCCTGGTCGTGGATGGCCGCGTCGCGTTTACCGGCGGCATCAACATTCGCGAAAGTTTCTCGAGCGAATTCAATGGCGATGGGTTTTCGCTCGATACGCATTTCAAGGTTACCGGGCCATTGGTGGCCGACCTTTTTGCCGTTGCCGCAGCCGACTGGCAGTTCACCACGGGCGAGACATTGGAAGATGATGCGTGGGAGCTTGTCGCGCCCGCGGCGGAACCCGGCAAGGCGGTCATTGCCCGGGTCGTTTCGACCGGACCGGACCGTAGTGTCGAGACCAACCACAAGATGCTGATGGGCGCATTTTCCGTCGCCCGGTCATCGATCCGCATCGTGTCGCCCTATTTTCTGCCGGACCGGGAGCTGATTACCGCGCTGGTTACGGCGGCAAGGCGCGGTGTGCGGGTTGATATCGTCGTGCCCGGCGCGAACAACCTGACGCTTGTCGATCGTGCGATGACGGCGCAGTTCGACCAGATGCTGAAGAACTACTGCCGTATCTGGCGGGCAAGCGGCGCTTTCAATCATTCCAAGCTTCTGACCGTCGACAGCCGCTGGTCCTATGTGGGGTCTTCCAATCTCGACCCGCGTTCGCTGCGGCTGAATTTCGAGGTGGATCTGGAAGTGCTGGACGAGGCTTTTGCGCGAACTTTGGAACGAAGGATAGACTTGATGATTTCCTCTTCGACCGAGGTGACGCTTCACAGCCTGAGATCACGGCCGTTTCCCGTTCGCCTGATCGAGAAAGTTCTTTGGTTGGGATCGCCCTATCTTTAAACCGGCAAGACCGAAGCGCGATATCATGCATCAGAAACGTCCCAACCTTCCGGCCAGCATCCTGGCATCGATCAAGGCCCGCAAGAACCGGGGCGAAGGCGTTCATTCCGTGCATGACAGAGACAGCGGCATGCTGATCGCCTCCTACAACGTGCATAAATGCGTCGGCATCGACCGCAAGTTCGATCCGGCCCGTATCGCTCACGTGATCCGCGAAATCGGCGCGGATGTGATTGCTCTGCAGGAGGCGGACAGCCGGTTTGGCGAACGTCGGGGACTGCTTGATCTTGGCTGGATGGAGCGTGAAACGGGGCTGCTTCCGGTGCCGATCTCCGGCGTCGCCAAGGCGCATGGCTGGCACGGCAATGTGATCTTTTTCCGCGAAGGTCTCGTCCGCGACGTGCATCAGGTCAAACTGCCGGGGCTGGAGCCGCGCGGGGCGCTGATCACCGAACTCGAGATGAAGGATGGCAGCACACTTCGCGTGATTGCGGCGCATCTTGGTCTTCTCAACCGGTCGCGTCAGCAGCAGGCGCGCATGCTGCTCGACATCGTCGGCTCCCGCGACGAGCATCCGACAGTGCTGATGGGCGATCTCAACGAGTGGCGGCTGGGTGACCGCTCGGCGCTCAACACACTCGCTACCGTATTCGGCCTGCCGCCGGCGGTTCCAAGCTTTCCGTCGCGCCTGCCGGTGCTGGCACTCGATCGGATCATGGCGAACCGGCCGGGCCTGATCGAGAGGGTCGTGACCCATGACACGCCGCTTGCGCGGCTCGCGTCCGACCATCTTCCAATCAAGACGGTGGTGAAACTCGGTTCAACGGCTGAAGGATAGCGGCACTTGTCGGTCCTCGGCATCTTTACGCCTGCAGTATCGGCGAATAGGTTCGGTGTCTCGCCTGTTCGTCCCCAAGGATTTCCCGATGACCGATATTGCTATGATCGAAGCCGCGCGCGGCCGTCTTTCCGGCCATGCCCGCCGCACGCCGCTTCTGTCCTCGTCATTTCTGGATGACATCGCCGGGCGGCGCATCTTCGTGAAACCCGAATGCCTGCAGCAGACCGGCTCGTTCAAGTTCCGTGGCGCGTGGTCGGCAATTTCGTATCTTCCGGCGGACGTTCGCGCGAAGGGCGTTATCGCCTTTTCGTCCGGGAACCATGCGCAGGGCGTGGCGCTGGCGGCCAGGATGCATGGCATTCCGGCCGTCATCATCATGCCCGCCGATGCGCCGCGCATCAAAATTGAAAACACGCGGGCCTACGGCGCCGAAGTGGTGCTCTACGATCGCGCCAGGGAGGATCGTGACGAGATCGGCCGGCAGCTTTCCAGCGAAAGAGGCCTGACCCTCATCAAGCCATTCGACGAACCGCTTGTCATCGCCGGGCAGGGGACGGCAGGTCTGGAAATCGCCGAACAGGCTGCGGAAGAGGGGATCACGCAGGCCAGTGTTCTGGTGCCGACCGGCGGGGGCGGCTTCATATCCGGGATTTCGCTGGCGCTCGAAGCACGTGCACCGGGCTTTACCGTGCATCCCTGCGAACCTGAAGGCTTTGACGATGTGACCCGTTCGCTTGCGAGCGGAACGATCCAGAAGAACGCCACACAATCAGGTTCGCTCTGCGACGCGATCGTCACGCCGCAGCCTGGCACGATTACCTTTCCGATCATGTCGCGTCTCTGCGGCCCGGGCATAGTGGTGACGGAAGATGAAGCGCTGCATGCGGTGGCGCTTGCCTTCAACCGTCTGAAGATCGTCGTTGAACCGGGCGGCGCGGTTGCGCTGGCGGCGGCGCTTTTCTATGGCGAGAGCCTTGGCGAGACGGTGATTGCGGTCTGCTCGGGCGGCAATATCGACCCGGACGTTTTCCGCCTGGCGCTCGACAGGTTTGCCGCCTGAGGTCTCGTTTTAGGCCGCAGGCATAATAAACCGTTAACCGGCACGTTGGGGCGTTAAGAAAAAAGTATTTTCCAAGGAACGTGGTGCTCAGGAGAAAGTTATCTCTATCAGCTTGGTAGAGTTAAGCTAAACTACATGGGAAGAGACACAAAACCGGGAGGTTCGCATGCAGCCGATCCAGCATCATACTCGGGCATTCCCTCACCGCGCCGCGGGCGTCGTCAGCAGGTGGCAGTGGGTAGCATATGCAGGCCTTGTGACTGCCGCCTTCGTGTTCATCGGGGCAGTCACGCTCGGTATTCTCGCCTGACACGTATCCGAAATTCAAGGTTTCAATAGCAACGAAGCCTTCCGATCCGCGCCCGGATCGGAAGGCTTATTGTTTCAGCCCTGTGTCGTCGGCAGATAGGCTTCGGCCAGTTCCACCCAGAAATTCGTCCCGATCGGCAAGGCGTCGTCGTTAAAGTCAAATTTCGGATGATGGAGCGGGGGATCGTTCTTGGTTCTTGCGGTGCCTAAGAAGAAATAGGTGCCTGGCCTCTCTGCAAGGAAATAACCGAAGTCCTCGGCGCCCATCATCGGCCGTTCGATTTCTGCAAGGTTTTCCGGGCCGACTACCTTCTTCGCCAGGTCCCTGACAAAGTCCGTCTCCGCTTTGTGGTTGACGGTCGCATCGTAGCCGCGGGTATATTCGATCGTCGCTGTCATGCCGTAGCTTTCCGCCTGGCCAACTGCTACACCGCGGATCCGTTCCTCCAGCTTGTCTCGCACGGCAGGGTCGAAGGACCGGATGGTGATAACCATTTCTGCCCGCTCCGGAATGACATTGCTGGCGATGCCGGCGTTGAAGGCGCCGACCGTGACGACGGCCGGATCGAGTGGATGGATGTTGCGAGAAACGACAGTCTGCAGCGCCATGATGATGCTGGCGCCGGCGACGATCGGGTCTGCGGCATCCTGAGGTTCGGCGCCATGGCCGCCGCGGCCGTTGACGACGATACGGCATTCGTCGACCGCCGCCATGATAGGCCCTTCCTTGACGAAGATCTTGCCGAAGGGCAGGCTCGGGTCATTGTGCAGGCCGAAGACGGCGTCGCAGGGAAAGCGATCGAACAGTCCGTCCTCCATCATAAGCCTGGCGCCGCCGAAATTTTCTTCTGCCGGCTGGAAGATCAGATTGAGTGTGCCGTCGAAGTTTTTGCGCTGTGCGAGTATCTTTGCGGCACCCAGAAGCATGGCGGTATGGCCATCGTGACCGCAGGCATGCATGACGCCCTTGTTGAGGCTGGCATAGTCCGCGCCGGTTTCTTCCTCGATCGGAAGCGCGTCGATATCGGCGCGAATGCCGACCGATCGATCGCTCGATCCGTTCTTCAGGGTCGCAACGATGCCGGTCTTGCCGAGGCCGCGGGTGACGGCGTAACCGAATTCCTCAAGCTTTGCCGCGATATAGTCCGAAGTGGTGAATTCTGAGAGGCCAAGTTCGGGATGCTGATGCAGAAAGCGGCGGGTTGCCACAACTTCGCTCATGTCGTTGGTAAACTTGATCGTCATCGTTCCATCACCCTATCTGCCTGCAAACGCGTCCAAGCTGCTCACTCGTATCGTTCACGTTTAGCAGTGCCATCATCGTTCAGGCAAATGAACAGCCTCGCATTCAGCATTTATTCAGGCTGTTGGCCCTAGAGCCGACAATGTCTTACTGCGTGAGCAGATGCGATAGCGATTGATCCACGATTTGCAATATAAGGATCGCTCTCTATCTCATGCTTCGCATCTTAGTTCGTGAAACGAAATTCATTCAGAAGTTCATCCATGTCCCCTGATATTCAGCCTTCGGCTTCTACCCGCGAAACGGAAAGCAAGCAGATCGATCATAACGATTCGATCCGCGCGACGTATTTTACGGCTGATGATCTTCGGCAATGTGGAGAAACGCTGGGTCGGCAAGGTGCAGCCGATCTGCCGGGCTTCATGAAATTCGAGTTTTTCACGCGCCACGCGGAAAACGAGAAGGAAATTCTGAGGGTCTATCGCGCCGCCGCGCAGGATGTCGATGCGGGTGCTTCGATCACGCCTGCCGCGGAATGGCTGCTCGACAACTATTACATTGTCGAGGAAGCGATCCAGGAAGTCCGCCGCGACTTCCCGAAGAAATTCTTCAAGCAATTGCCGACGACCAAGATCGGCAGCCAGGAAATCCCGCGCGTTCTCTCGCTGGCATGGCTTTATGTGGCGCACACCCACAGCAGCATTTCGCGCGAAACGCTGGCCGAGATGGTCGAGGGTTACCAGACCGACGAGCCGCTCGAGATCGGCGAACTCTGGGCGCTGCCATCGTTCATCCGCTTCGTTCTCATTGAGAACCTGCGTCGTATCGCCAGCCGCGTTGATCGCTCGCGCAACATGCGTCGCCGCGCCAACGATGCCGCCGACGAGATCATTCGTCTCAACGACGAGACTGCCGGTGCCGAGCTCCTGAAGAGCCTCGAAGGCCTTACCGACGACAACACGTTTACCAGCCAGTTCCTCTATCGCCTGCGCAATGCCTCGCAGAATTCCGGCTTTGCCATCGAATGGCTGGAGAAGCGGCTGGTCGCGTCCGGCAAGGCTGTCGAAACCGTGATGCAGGCGGAACAGAGCCGCTTGTCGTCCGGCAACGTGACGATGGGCAACATCATCAAGAGCCTGCGCCTGATCGACGATACGGAATGGAGTGTCTGGTTCGAAGAGGTCTCGCAGATCGACAAGATCTTCCGCGAGCATACGGATTACGAAGCGCTCGATTTCGGCTCGCGCAATGCTTTCCGCAGCCGCATCGAAAAGATCGCCCGCGTTTCCAAGCGCAGCGAAGCCGAGGTGACCCAGGCTGCCGTTGATCTTGCGATCGCGGCTAGGGCGCAAAATCCGGACGAGCGCGAAACCAATATCGGCGCCTTCATCGTCGGGCGCCGCCGCAAGGAGCTGGAGACGGCCGTCGGCTACCAGCCGCCGCTTCTGCAGCGGGCTGTGCGCGCCTACCGCAAGCTCGGCTGGTTCGCCATCGGCGGCCCGGTTATGCTTCTCACCTTTCTGGCGCTCGCCGTTACCGGCTATTTCCTCGTGGCGGCTGCCATTCCGCTGGTGGTCGTCTTCTTCCTGCTTCTGATGTTCGCGCTGCCCGCGTCGGAAGGCGCGACCGGTCTGTTCAATACGGTCGTGACCTATTTCGTCAAACCGGCCCGGCTTGTCGGATACGAATACAAGGAAGGCATTCCGGAGGAGGCGCGCACGCTGGTTGTTGTGCCTTGCCTGATCGCTGACCGCGACACGGTCGATGAACTCGTTCGCAATCTGGAAGTCCATTATTTGGCCAACCCGAAGGGCGAGATCTATTTCGCGCTCCTCAGCGACTGGCGCGATGCCAAGTTCGAGGAACAGGAAGCTGATCTTGAAATCCTCGAATATGCCAAGCGCGAGATTGCAGCGCTGAACACCCGCTACATGGAAGAGGCGGGGACGCGCTTTTACCTCCTGCACCGCCGACGCCTGTTCAACCCGAACGAAGGCGCCTGGATGGGTTGGGAGCGCAAGCGCGGCAAGCTGCACGAACTCAACCTGCTTCTGCGCGGCGACCGCGACACGACCTATCTCCAGGGCGCCAACATGGTGCCGGAGAATGTCCAGTATGTGATGACGCTCGATGCCGACACCCGCCTGATCCGCGATGCGGTGACCAAGCTGGTCGGCAAGATGCATCACCCGATCAACCGTCCCGTCATCGATCCTGATACGCACCAGGTCGTGCGCGGCTACGGTCTGATGCAGCCGCGCGTGACGCCGTCATTGACGACCGGCAAGGAAGCCTCGGTCTTCCAGCGCGTGTTTTCGGTCGGCCGCGGTCTCGATCCCTATGTCTTTGCGGTCTCCGATGTCTATCAGGACCTGACGGCCGAAGGCTCGTTCACGGGCAAGGGCCTCTATCACGTCGACGCGTTCGAGACGTCCCTCAAGGGCCGTATCGAAGAAAACGCCGTTCTCTCGCACGACCTTCTCGAAGGCTCGTTCTCGCGCTGCGCGCTCATCACCGATGTCGAGCTGGTCGAGGATTTCCCGGTTCGCTACGAGGTCGAGGTCTCGCGCCAGCATCGCTGGGCGCGTGGCGACTGGCAGCTCCTGCCTTACATTCTTGAAGCCAAGCGGGGCGTCAGCGCTCTTGGCCGCTGGAAGATGCTCGATAACCTGCGCCGGTCGCTCACCCCGATCGCATGGTTCTTCGCCTCCATTCTCGGCTGGTACTTCATGGATCCGCTCGGTGCGCTGATCTGGCAGATCCTGCTGATCTTCTCGCTGTTCGTGGCACCCACCATCTCGCTTCTCACCAACCTTCTTCCGCGCTCCAGCGACAATGTCACGAGCGCCCATTTCTATTCGGTCTGGTCGGATGTGCGTTCCACCAATGCGCAAGTCGCATTGCGCATCGTGTTCATCGCGGATTCCGCCTGCATCATGACCGATGCGATCGCCCGTTCGCTCTATCGCCTGCTCGTCAGCCGCAAGCTGATGCTGGAATGGAAGACCGCGGCCTCGATCCAGTCGGGCGCCCAGGGCAGCCCCACCGATTACTACCGTGCCATGTGGCATGCGCCGGCGATTGCCGTTCTCTCGGTAATCCTTGCGGCACTTCCGGGCGACAACGCGTTCCTGGTCGGCATTCCGTTCGCCATCCTGTGGATCTTCTCGCCGCTGGTTGCCTGGTATGTCAGCCAGTCCGCTGAGACTGAAGACAAGCTGTTCGTACCGGAAAACGTCTCGGTCGAGTTGCGCAAGATCGCGCGGCGGACCTGGCGCTATTTTGAAACCTTCGTCACGGCCGAGCAGAACTACCTGCCGCCTGACAACTACCAGGAAAAGCCCAATCCCTCGATCGCCAAGCGGACGTCACCGACCAATATCGGCGTCTATCTTCTGTCGATCGTCTCGGCGCGGCATTTCGGCTGGATCTCGTTTACCGAAACGATCGAACGGATCGAGCAGACGCTTGCGACCGTCGAGCGTGCGGACAAGTTCCGCGGCCACATGTATAACTGGTATCACACGGATACCCTGAAGCCTCTGATGCCGCGCTATGTGTCGTCGGTCGATAGCGGCAACTTCGCTGGCCATCTGATTGCCATCTCGTCGGCCTGCCGTGTCTGGGCGGAAGCGCCTTCTGCGCATCTGCAGGGCAATCTCGATGGTCTCGGCGATGTCGTCGGCATTCTCGAAGAAACGCTGAAGTCGCTGCCGGACGATCGCAAGACCGTCCGTCCGCTGCGCCGCCGTCTTGAGGAGCGTATCATCGGCTTCTCAAACGCGCTCGCCGCCGTCAAGCGCGAGCACGAGTTTGCCTCGATCCGCATCATCAACCTGTCGGTGCTTGCCCGCGACATCCAGAAGCTGTCGCACAATCTCGATCATGAGGTGCGTTCCGCGCAGAGCGAGGAAGTGACCAAGTGGGCAGCGTCGCTGGTTGCCGTCTGCGAAGCGCATATCGGCGACAGCACGTTCGACAACGGCAATATCGAGGAACTGCGCGACCGTCTCGCCGTGTTGCGTGACCGTACCCGCAAGATCGCCTTCGGAATGGACTTCAAGTTCCTGTTCCGCAAGGACCGCCGCCTTCTGTCGATCGGCTACCGGGTCGAAAGCAACGAGGTCGACGAGGCCTGCTACGACCTTCTCGCGTCCGAAGCGCGTCTCACCAGCCTGTTCGGGATTGCCAAGGGTGATCTGCCCACGGAACACTGGTACAAGCTTGGCCGTCACGTCGTGCCGATCGGCGCGCGCGGTGCGCTCGTCTCTTGGTCGGGTTCAATGTTCGAATACCTGATGCCGCCGCTCGTCATGCAGGAGCGTCAGGGTGGTATCCTCAACCAGACCAACAATCTGATCGTCAAGGAACAGATGAACCACGGCCGCCGTCTCGGCACGCCATGGGGCATTTCGGAAGCCGCGTTCAACGCGCTCGATCACCAGATGCACTATCAGTACACCAACTTCGGTGTGCCGACGCTGGGTCTGAAGCGCGGTCTCGGCCAGAATGCCGTTATCGCACCCTATGCCTCGATCCTCGCCAGCCAGTACGATCCGATCGCGGCCGTCGAAAACCTGAACGAATTGCGCAAGCTCGGCGCACTCGGCATCTACGGCTTCCACGATGCGGTCGACTTCACGCCGACCCGCGTGCCGGAAGGCAAGCGCTGCGCGGTCGTCTACAACTACTATGCCCACCACCATGGCATGTCGATTGCAGCCGTTGCCAACGTCGTCATGAACGGCCTGCTGCGCGAACTCTTCCACGCCGATCCTGTGATCGAAGCGGCGGAACTGTTGCTGCAGGAAAAGGCTCCGCGCGACATTCCAGTGATGAGCGCCAAGCACGAGGAAAAGCCAGGTACCGGCGGCGGCGAACTGCTGCGTCCGGAAATCCGCACGGTCACCAACCCGGCCACCAAGGACCGCGAACTAGTTCTGCTCTCCAACGGCCATTACTCGCTGATGCTGACGGCGACCGGTTCCGGTTATTCGCGCTGGAACAACCTTTCGGTTTCCCGCTGGAAGGCGGATCCGACCGAAGACCGCTGGGGCCAGTTCATCTTCCTGCGCGACACGACATCCGGCGAGTGGTGGTCCACCACGGCCGAGCCGCGCCGCGCCGAGGGCGAGCAGACCAAGACGGTGTTCGGTGACGAAAAGGCCGAATTCCACAAGACGGTCGGCGAGCTGACCAGCACGGTCGAAGTTATCGTCGGCACCGAACACGATGCCGAGGGACGCCGCGTCACATTGCTCAACATGGGAGATGAGGATCGCTTCATCGAGGTGACCTCCTACATGGAGCCGGTGATTGCCGGCGACGATGGCGATAGCGGCCATCCCGTGTTCTCGCGCATGTTTATCCGCACCGAGATCGGCAAGCGGGGTGACGTCATCCGTGCGTGGCGCAACAAGCGCGATCTCAGCGATCCCGACATGATCGTGGCACATCTTGCCGCCGACAATGCCGGGTCTTCGCGACCGACCGAATACGAGACCGACCGTCGCAAGTTCCTCGGCCGGGGGCGCACGCTGTCGGAAGCAGCCGCTTTCGATCCGGGTGCGTCGCTGTCGAATACCGACGGCTTTACGCTCGATCCGATCCTGTCGCTGCGCCGCACGGTTCGTGTGCCGGCGGGCAAGAAGGTCAGCGTTATCTTCTGGACGATCGCTGCGCCCCGGCGCGAGGATCTCGACAAGGCGATCGAACATTATCGTCATGCCGAAACCTTCCAGAACGAACTGACCCAGGCCTGGACCCGGACGCAGGTGCAGATGCGCCATCTCGGCGTCACTTCGCAGGATGCCGCGGCCTTCCAGCATCTCGCCCGCTATCTGGTCTATCCGGACATGCAGCTTCGGGCCGATCAGCCGACGCTGAAGGCCGGCATGCAGGCACAGTCGGGGCTGTGGCCGTCGGCGGTGTCCGGCGACCTGCCGATCTTCACGCTGCGCATTAATGACGAAAACGACATGCCGGTTGCCAAGGAAGCTATCCTTGCCCAGCAGTACCTGCGCTCGCGCGGCGTTGTGTCTGATCTCGTCATCTTTAACGAGCGGGCAACCGAGGGTGCCCAGGAAGTACAGACGTCGATCGAACACATGTCTGCCCGCATGGGTCAGGAAGGTGGACGCCAGCACGTCTTCACGCTGCGCCGCGACCTGATCGAAGGTGCCGGCGCCGATGGTCTGATTGCCGCGTCCCGCGTCGTGCTTCATGCGCGCAACGGCCGCATCAGCGATCAGTTGAACCGGACCAGCACGATCTTCGCCCCGCCGAAGGATCAGGAGATCGAGGTCGATCGCCGTCCGCTGCTGAATGGCGAGATCTATTCCGCTCCCGTCGAGACCAGCGAAGGTCCGGCCGGAGTTGAGTTCTGGAACGGTTTTGGCGGCTTCTCCGCAGATGGCAGCGAATATGTCGTGCGCCTCAACGGCGGCCAGTCGACGCCGCATCCGTGGATCAACGTCATCTCCAACGACAATTTCGGCTTCCACGTTTCCGCGGAAGGCGCAGGCTTTACCTGGGCGCAGAACTCGCGCGACTATCAGATGACGCCGTGGACCAACGATCTCGTCATCAACCGTCCCGGTGAAGGCTTCTACGTGGCCGATATCGACAAGGGCACCGTGGTCACGCCGTTCGCTGCTCTGTCGCGTCGTCCGGAAACCGTGTTCGAAACCCGTCACGGCCTCGGCTATTCGGTGTTCTCGACCGAGGAAGATGGCGTCAAGCTGTCGCTGACCCAGACGGTGGACCGCAACCGGTCCGCGAAGCTTTCACATATGAAGCTTCGCAACACTGGTTCGGAAACGAAGAAGCTGCGCATCTACGGCTATGTCGAATGGCTGCTGGGCACCAATCCTGCCAAGACCTCGCCATTCATCCTGTCCAGCCGTGACGAGGCGACGGGCACGCTGTTTGCGACCAACCCGTTCAGCATCAACTTCTCGCGCTTTGCCTTCCTCGGCATGCACGAGACACCGTCGGGCTTCACGGCAAGCCGTCGGGAGTTTGTCGGCAAATTCGGTTCGGTTCAGTTGCCGGCAACGGTCGTTTCCGGTTCAAGCCTCAGCGGCTCGCTCGATCTCGACGGCGACCCGTGCGGAGCACTTGCCTACGACGTCGAACTGGCTCCGGGTGAAGAAACCGAAGTCACCTTCTTCCTTGGCGATGCTGCCACGAAGCAGGAGGCGGAAAGCCTTGCACTGGCGCTTCGCGGCGACCGGTTCGAGGATATCCTTGCGGAGAACCGCAGCTTCTGGAGCGGTTTCACCGGCCGCCTGAAGATTTCGACGCCGGACAAGTCGCTCGACAACATGGTCAATCACTGGCTGCCCTATCAGGCACTCGGTTGCCGCATCATGGCCCGTACCGCCTTCTACCAGGCATCGGGTGCCTTCGGCTTCCGCGACCAGTTGCAGGATACGCTCGCGTTCCTGCTGCATGAGCCGTCGCTTGCCCGCAAGCAGATCCTCAATGCGGCGTCGCGGCAGTTCCGCGAAGGCGATGTCATGCACTGGTGGCTTCCCAACACCGGCGCCGGCGTTCGAACGACGATCTCCGACGACGTGGTGTGGCTTGCCTACGCTGTTCACCAGTATGTGTCGGTGACCGGCGATCTCTCGATGCTCGATGAGAAGCTGCCGTTCCTCACCGGACCGATGCTGGAAAAGAACAAGCACGACGCCTTTATCCAGCCGGAGATCTCCAACGAGGTAGCCGATCTGTACGAACACGCAGCACGCGCGCTCGATCTCGCGGTTGAGCGGACCGGAGACCTGGATCTTCCGCTCATTCTCGGTGGCGACTGGAACGACGGGATGAACCGTGTCGGCATTGCCGGTCGTGGTCAGAGCGTCTGGCTCGGTTGGTTCCTGGCGGCTGCGCTTCGAAACTTCCTGCCCTATGCGGAAGCCCGCAAGGATCGTTCGCGTGCCGATCGTTGGAGCAAGCATATCGATACGCTGAAGGCTGCGCTGGAATCGGATGGCTGGGACGGTGCGTATTACCGCCGCGGTTATTTCGACGACGGTTCTCCGCTCGGCTCGGCCAAGAGCGACGAATGCCGCATCGATTCGCTCGGCCAGTCCTGGAGTGTGCTGTCTGGCGAAGGCAGGCCGGATCGTTCCGAGCAGGCTATGAACGCGGTCATGGACAAGCTCGTGGACGAGGATGCGGGTATCATCCGCCTCTTCACCCCGCCGTTCCAGGACACGCGCAGGGATCCGGGCTACATCAAGGCCTATCCACCCGGCGTGCGTGAAAACGGTGGCCAGTATACCCATGGTGCAATCTGGGTCGTGCTCGCGCTCGCCCGGCTGAAGCGCGGCGACGATGCCTGGAAGTGCTTCCAGATGCTCAACCCGATCAACCATGCGCTTGACCGGGATGCCGCCGAAACCTACCGCGTCGAACCTTACGTGGTTGCAGCCGACGTCTATGGTGCCGGCGACTATCAGAGCCGCGGCGGCTGGACCTGGTACACGGGTTCCGCCGGCTGGCTCTACCGTGCCGCGGTCGAAGGCATTCTCGGCATTCGCCGTGCCGGCGACACGCTGTATGTCGATCCGGTTCTGCCGAGCGGCTGGGACGGCTTTACCGCCGAACTTACCCTCGATGGCGTCACCCACGAGATTGTGGTCAAGGACGGCAAGGCGTCGATCGGTGGCGTCGCTGTCGATCCGGTCAACGGCTTGAACCTTGCGGCGCCGACGACCAGCGCATTGCCGGCTCCGCCCGCAGAAAGCTGATCCCGCCGGGCGTCGAACGTCCTGATGGTATCCCAAACAGAAACCCCGCTTCCAGCAATGGCCGCGGGGTTTTTTGTTGGTTTGTGCCCGGTGAGGAGAAGTGTCGGCCGATCCGGGGGAGGGGCGATGTCCTGCTCTGATGTCCACGTATCGTGCCAGCCGATCGGGATGCCGCTCACACTGCGCGGCATGAACAGGTCGGGACGCAACCGCCGCTCACGCGCTTGGTATGGCAAGCACCTGCAAAGCCGCGTACGCAGAAGATCACGCGAAAAAGCGGTGCTCCCGCATTACCTCACAAAAAAACCCCCGCCTCCATTTCTGGAGGCGAGGAGTCTGATGTTCGATCGGTATAAGTGGTCGAGAGCTTAGGCGTGCTCGGCGGGTACCGGGAGCTTGTGGCCTTCCTCGTCCTCGTCGATGACGATGCCGCTGGCGGTGAGGAGCGACGTAAAGCGGCCGCCGCTGCGGCTCAGCTGGTCGTAGGTGCCCATTTCGGCAATCCGCCCACCCTCGAGGAAGATGACCTTGTTGGCGTCGCGGATGGTGGAGAGCCGGTGCGCGATGATGAACGTGGTGCGGTTCTGACGCAGCTTGTCGATCGCCGCCTTCACGCGCTGTTCCGTCTCCACATCAAGCGCCGAGGTTGCTTCGTCGAGAACGAGGATCGGTGCGTTTTTGAGGATCGCACGGGCGATGGCAATACGCTGGCGCTCTCCGCCCGACAGGCGGTTGCCACGCTCGCCGACCGTCGTGTCGTAGCCATTGAGACGCGTTTCGATGAATTCGGCCGCAGCGGCCGCTTCTGCCGCCCGGACGATGTCTTCCCGCGTTGCACCTTCTCGTCCCAGCTGGATGTTGTCGCTGATCGAGCGGTTGAGCAGGCCCGCGTCTTGGAACACGGTCGCGATGGAATGGCGCAGTGACTTGCGAGTGATGGTGCCGATATCGACGCCGTCGATCAGAATCTTCCCCTGCTGCGGATCATAGACCCGCTGGAGGAGATTGATCAGCGTCGTCTTGCCGGCACCGGTCGGGCCGACGATCGCAATCGTTTCCCCCGCTTGCGCGATGAACGATACGTCGTGAACGCCCTGGCTCGTGTTGGAGAAGCCGAAGGAGACGTCGCGGAACTCCACTTCGCCCCGGACCGTATCTCCCAGATCGCGTGCATCCGTCGGTTCGGCGCGCTCCTCGACGGAATCTTCCAGAACGAAGAAATCCTCGAGCTTGGCGCGGGCTTCGAAAATCTGGGTTGCGAACTGGCGCAGAAGATCAAGGCGGCCGATCAGAAGGTTGGCGAAGCCGATAAAGGCGACGACGTCACCGACGCGGATCTTGCCCTGTTGCACCAGCATGGTACCGATCACAAGGATCACGCCCATCGAGACCGTCGATGCCGTGCGGTTGAGGCCGCCGGCCAAAGCCCACCAGTCCAGCACCGGATACTGCGCCTTCAGCAGATCCTTGGTGTAGTTCTTGAGGGCCGAAGTTTCGGCTTCGATGCGGTTGTAGCTGTGAATCACAGAGACGTTGCTGATCGAATCGCTGACATGGCTGAAAACCTGGTGGTAATGGGTTTCGACCGCGGCCTGGCCTTCCTTCGTGCGCTTCATCACGGCAACGCCAATGATCCAGTAGAAGATGCTGAGGATCAGAAGCACGATGCTGAGGCGCCAATCCATCGAGATGGCGGTCGGGATCAGCAGCAGGATTGCAACGGCGGTCGCGAGATGCGTTCGCATGAATTCCAGCCACAGACCGAACAGGCTTTCGGAGGCACGCAGCAGCGTGTGCAGGGCGTTCGACGTGCCGCGCTGGTGGTGCCAGGACAGCGGCATCGAAATGATGCGTCCGAAGGCTTCCGTCAGCAGCGACGCGCGGCGCCCGTGGGCCAGACGGTCGGCCTCGCGTGCAACGAGCACGAATGCGACGGTATTGAAGACCCCGAAGCCCGCCCACAGAAGTAGAACGTTGGTGACGTCACTCTTGGAGGAGATCGCGTCGATGATTCGACCGAACAGAATCGGTTCGGCAATCGTGATGATGGCCAGAATAATGTTGGCGACGACGACCGCGGCGACCCGCCAGCGGTTCTTCGTCAGATATTGCAAAGCTCGGGCGTAAACTTGGAAGAGCGTCAACGGGCGCAACTCCTATTGAAGTGCAGGCATGAAACGATTGGCAGCATAGTTATGGCAAGGACAGGGCGAATCCGAGACGAACCTAGCCGGTGAACTTCTTTTCCGAAAATAATCCAGTGAGAGCAAGGGTTCGCCCGTAGTTAGGTTACCGATGCGGTATGCTGATGCCGATCCTGATCGCTGCGTCAATCACAAGATTTCGGCATGTACGTGGTATAAATGATAACTATGTTAAGCGGGCGGTCGGGTTCTATGCCGGCGTCGGTGTTTTATAAGAATAAAGCCGATCGTCGGGGAGACGGTCTGGGGGCGAATTTGAGCATCCAATTTGTTGTGCAGTTGCTTGTATTGGTTGAAGAGGCACGAACGACGAAAGAAGTGGCGAACAATCTTGCGTCACTCCTCAAAACCTACGGTTTCGAATTCTATGCAATCGTCCTGAGAAAAGGGCAAACGGATCCCGAGGGAATGACCTTGATCTCCCGCTGGCCGGACAGCTGGGTCGAGGTCTATCGCGCGCGCAAATATACCGTCATCGACCCTGTCATGCGGATGCTGAATGCGGCCCATCGCCCGTTCCGCTGGCGCGATTCGATCCTTGCCCTGAAGTCCGATCCGCATCGTTCGCGGATGGACCGGATGATGCAGGAAGCGGGCCGCCATGGTCTCGACGACGGCTACGTGTTTCCGATCCATGGACGCAACGGATTTCTCGGCAACATGATCATCGGCGGCAAACCGATCGATCTATCGCCGACCGAGATCTCACTGTTCGACACGGCCGCCAAGCGCATTTTCTGGAGACTGCTGGAGATCGCCGGCGACGCGACGGCGCTCGAGGCCTCGGCCAGACTGGATACCCAGCTCACCCGTCGCGAGATGGAAGTCATGGCGCTCCTTGCCGACGGCATGACATCGCACGAGATCGCACGGTCGCTCGACATCTCCAACCACACGGTCGATTGGTATATTAACGGCCTCCAGGAAAAGCTGAAAGCGAAGAATCGCCAGCATGTCGTTGCCATGGCATTTCGCCACGGGCTGGTGACCTGAAGCGTCCGTGACGCCGGCTATCGACCAAATAGCCCTTGCCTAATGCGGGAGATGTTGATCTCTTGCGGTGCACCATTCGAGGCACCTGGGGAGGCTTGTCTTGCCGATATCGAAAATTCTCGTCGCCAATCGCTCCGAAATCGCCATCCGCGTCTTTCGTGCCGCCAATGAGCTCGGCATCAAGACGGTGGCGATCTGGGCGGAAGAAGACAAGCTCTCGCTGCACCGGTTCAAGGCGGACGAAAGCTATCAGGTCGGTCGCGGTCCGCATCTGGACAAGGATCTGGGGCCTATCGAGAGCTACCTTTCGATCCCGGAAGTGATCCGGGTTGCCAAGCTTTCGGGCGCCGATGCGATCCATCCAGGTTACGGCCTTCTGTCGGAAAGCCCTGAATTCGTCGATGCCTGCGACGAGGCCGGCATCATCTTCATCGGCCCGCGTCCCGATACGATGCGCCAGCTCGGCAACAAGGTGGCGGCGCGCAATCTTGCCATTTCGGTCGGCGTGCCCGTAGTTCCTGCCACCGAACCGCTGCCTGATGATATGGATGTCGTGGCGAAGATGGCCGAGGAGATCGGTTATCCGGTCATGCTCAAGGCGTCCTGGGGCGGCGGCGGTCGCGGCATGCGTGCCATCCGCGATCCGAAGGACCTCGCCAGGGAAGTCGTCGAGGCCAAGCGCGAAGCAAAAGCGGCCTTCGGCAAGGACGAGGTCTATCTCGAAAAGCTGGTCGAGCGGGCCCGCCATGTGGAAAGCCAGATCCTTGGCGATACCCATGGCAACGTCGTGCATCTGTTCGAGCGTGACTGCTCGATCCAGCGGCGCAACCAGAAGGTCGTGGAACGCGCCCCGGCGCCTTATCTTTCCGAGGAGCAGCGGGCCGAACTCGCTGCCTATTCGCTGAAGATCGCTGGCGCCACCAATTATGTCGGCGCCGGCACGGTCGAATATCTGATGGATAGCGATACCGGCAAATTCTACTTCATCGAGGTCAATCCGCGCATCCAGGTGGAACACACGGTGACCGAAGTCGTCACCGGCATCGATATCGTCAAGGCGCAGATCCACATCCTCGACGGCTTTGCGATCGGCACGCCGGAATCGGGCGTTCCGGCCCAGGAGAACATCCGGCTGAACGGCCATGCGCTGCAGTGCCGCATCACCACTGAGGATCCGGAGCACAATTTCATACCCGATTACGGCCGCATCACCGCCTATCGCTCGGCGTCGGGTTTCGGCATCCGTCTCGATGGCGGAACGTCCTATTCGGGCGCGATCATCACCCGCTTCTACGATCCGCTGCTGGTCAAGGTCACGGCCTGGGCGCCGCAGCCGCTGGAAGCGATCGCCCGCATGGACCGGGCGCTTCGCGAGTTCCGCATCCGCGGCGTCGCGACGAACCTCACTTTCCTCGAAGCGATCATCACCCACCCGAAATTCCGCGACAATTCTTATACGACGCGGTTTATCGACACGACGCCGGAACTGTTCGAACAGGTCAAGCGCGCCGACCGCGCCACCAAGCTTCTGACCTATCTCGCCGACGTCACCGTCAACGGTCATCCGGAAACCAAGGGTCGTCCGGCCCCGTCGGAAAAGGCTGCAAAGCCTGTTCTGCCGTATATCAATGGCGATATTCCCGCTGGAACCAAGCAGAAGCTGGATGAACTCGGCCCGAAGAAATTCGCCGAGTGGATGCGGGGCGAAAGCCGGGCGCTGATCACCGACACGACGATGCGCGACGGCCACCAGTCGCTGCTCGCTACCCGCATGCGGACCTATGACATCGCCCGCGTGGCCGGGGTCTATGCACGCGCGCTGCCGAACCTGTTCTCGCTGGAATGCTGGGGTGGTGCCACCTTCGACGTGTCGATGCGGTTCCTGACCGAGGACCCGTGGGAACGGCTGGCGTTGATCCGCGAGGCGGCGCCCAACATCCTCCTGCAGATGCTGCTGCGCGGCGCAAACGGCGTCGGCTACAAGAACTATCCCGACAATGTCGTGAAATACTTCGTCCAACAGGCCGCCAAGGGCGGCATCGATGTCTTCCGCGTGTTCGATTGCCTGAACTGGGTCGACAACATGCGCGTCTCGATGGATGCGGTGAACGAGGAGAACCGGCTCTGCGAAGCCGCGATCTGCTATACCGGCGATCTCTTGAATTCGGCGCGCCCGAAATACGATCTCAAATATTACGTCGCACTGGCGGAAGAACTCGAAAAGGCCGGCGCTCATATCATCGCGCTGAAGGATATGGCGGGCCTGCTGAAACCCGCGGCTGCCCGCGTCCTTTTCAAGGCACTACGCGAAGCGACCTCGCTGCCGATCCACTTCCACACGCATGACACGTCGGGCATCTCGGCTGCGACCGTGCTTGCGGCTGTCGATGCCGGCGTCGACGTCGTCGATGCGGCGATGGATGCGCTGTCGGGCAACACGTCGCAGCCCTGCCTCGGTTCGATCGTCGAAGCGCTGTCGCGAACAGACCGCGATACCGGGCTTGATCCGGAATGGATCCGCAAGATCTCGTTCTACTGGGAAGCGGTGCGCGGCCAGTATGCGGCGTTCGAGAGCGATCTCAAGGGTCCGGCCTCGGAAGTCTACCTGCATGAAATGCCGGGTGGCCAGTTTACCAACCTCAAGGAACAGGCCCGTTCGCTCGGTCTCGAGAGCAAGTGGCACAAGGTCGCGCAGACCTATGCCGATGTGAACCGGATGTTCGGCGATATCGTCAAGGTCACGCCGTCGTCCAAGGTGGTGGGCGACATGGCGCTGATGATGGTCAGCCAGGATCTGAACGTGGCCGACGTTGAAAACCCGGCCAAGGACATCGCCTTCCCGGATTCGGTCGTGTCGATGCTGAAGGGCGATCTCGGCCAGCCTCCGGGCGGATGGCCGCAGGCGCTCCAGAAAAAAGCGCTGAAGGGCGATCAGCCCTATACGGACGTTCCCGGTTCGCTGCTGGCGCCGGCTGATCTCGATGCCGAGCGCAAGACGATCGAGGACAAGCTGGAGCGCAAGGTCGACGACTTCGAGTTCGCCTCGTATCTGATGTACCCGAAAGTGTTCACCGACTTCGCCCTGGCGTCGGAGACCTACGGTCCGGTCTCCGTGTTGCCGACGCATGCCTATTTCTACGGGATCGCGGATGGCGAAGAGCTGTTTGCCGATATCGAACGCGGCAAGACGCTTGTTATCGTCAACCAGGCGACGAGTGCGCCGGATGCGCAGGGCATGGTCACCGCCTTTTTCGAACTGAACGGCCAGCCGCGCCGCATCAAGGTGCCGGACCGGGCCCATGGCGGAAGCGGTTCGGCTGTGCGGGCCAAAGCGGATATCGCCAATCCCCTGCATTTGGGCGCGCCGATGCCGGGCGTGATTTCCCGCGTCTTCGTGGCGGCGGGTCAGGCGGTCAAGGCCGGCGACGTGCTGGTGTCCATCGAAGCGATGAAGATGGAAACCGCGCTGCACGCCGAAAAAGACGGCACGCTTGCCGAAGTGCTGGTCAAGGCCGGCGACCAGATCGACGCCAAGGATCTGCTCGTCGTCTACGGGGCCTGACGGGTCAAACTGTTGACGGCTCAGGTGCCCGCCGGTCCGTCCGATCCGTCCGCAGGTTGAGCGAGGCGATAGCGCCTCGCCGCCAGCCGCTCGCTGGCGACGATCAGCAGTCCGGCGCAGAAGATCAGTGCGGCACCGGCGGCGACATTGCTTGCGGGAATGTCCTGCCAGATGGCGTAGCCCAGCACGAACGCCCATATCAGCGAGGAATATTCGAACGGGGCAAGCACCGAGACCGGCGCCCGTCGCATCGCCTCGAACAGCGTCGCCTGGGCGGTGCCGCCGAGAATGCCGACGAGCGCCAGAAGCGCACCGCTTTTCAGATCGACCGGCTGCCATGTCAGCACGGCCATGACGAAGGTCATCACCACGAAGAAGAAGTTGGTGAGCGTCATCTGGACAAGGGTCTTCTCGTTCATCGCCGTCTTGCGCAAGAGAACGCTGCCGATGGCCCAGAGGATTGCCGCGAGGAGCGCGAGACCGACCGGGAGCGAAAGTGTCAACCCGGCCGGATTTGCGGCAATCACCACGCCGACGAAGCCGAGGATGATCGCCACCCAGCGGACCGCGGGCACCTTTTCGCGCAGAACCGGAATAGCAAGCAGGGTGGCGACGATCGGATTGGCGTAATAGATCGTCGTCAGTTCGGCCAATTGCAGGGACTTGGCTGCGGTGTAGAAAGAAACCCATGCGGCGAGAAGGATAACGCTGCGCACCATCATCGGCCGCACGATCGGCGAGCGGACAACGCGCGGGATGAAACCGCGTCCCCCGATGACGAGGCAGGCGATCAGAACCGTCAGGCTTCGGAAGAAAATGATCTGCCAGACGCCGACATCGACCACCAGCAGCTTGATCACCGCATCATGAAGCGTGAACACGAAGTAGGAGGTACTGACGAGAAGAATGCCGCTGCCGATGCTGGATTTCAAGAAAGTCACACGCCGGATACCGACGCCTCATATCATTGCATATCCGAATGCTTAAGGCGTTCTGCAGCGATTGCAATCAGCTTCGTCGCGCTACATCCGTCGTTGCTAAGGGGTGACAAGCGTGAACCGGAGACATAAATCGTGAAACTCATGCTGAGCGCGGAAGATTGCAATCTAAATCGATTTAAATAAATCTCAGCGCCTGGAGGAAGCAACCTGATGAACGATTTGTCTTCGCCGGCGGAAGCCAAGACCCGACGTGCTTTCATCACACCGGAGCGGATCGGCGTATCGCTGCTGTTTCTGATGAACGGCTTCATGATCGGTGCCTGGGCGCCAAAGATCCCTGAATTTGCGGCACGTCTGGAGCTGAGCGAAAAGTCGCTCGGCATGATGATCCTGATCTTCGGGCTAGGCTCCATCGTGATGATGCCGATCGCCGGCAGCCAGATCGCAAGGTTCGGATCGAGCATCGTCTCCAAGGTCACCGCGGTCCTGCTGACGCCGACGCTTCTTCTCCTGTCGCTGATTGGCAGCATCTGGAGCGGAGCGGTTGCGTTGTTTCTGTTCGGCGGCCTGATCGGCGCAATGGATGTGGCAATGAATGCCAATGCCGTTGCGACTGAAAAAGGCATGCGCCGCGCGATCATGTCATCCTGCCACGCGTTCTGGAGCCTCGGCGGTCTGCTCGGCGCCTCGACCGGTGGCTTTCTTCTTGAACGGATCGGCGTTCTTCCGCATGCGCTTTTCGTAACCGTCGTCGCCGCCGTCATGATCGCCGTCGCCTGGAAAATGGTGCTTCAGGATGCGCCGCATCCGGAGGAGAGGGCGGCCGGTGCCGGACGCCGCCTGCCGTCGTCACCGCTTCCCTGGCTGCTCGGAATCATGGCGCTGTTCTGCATGATCCCCGAGGGATCCATTCTTGATTGGGGCGCTCTCTACATGCGCAACGAGCTTTCGGCGTCGCTGACACTGTCCGGCTTTGCGTTTGCGGCTTTCTCGTTCACGATGGCGGCAATGCGTTTTGCAGGCGATCTCATCCGCGACCGGTTCGGTGCCGTCAATACGCTTCGGGTCTGCGGCGTCATCGCCATGCTGGGCATGCTGACGATCGGTTTTGCGACCAGTTCGACAATGGCCATTGCAGGCTTTGCTCTCGCCGGCATCGGCATTTCGAACATCGTGCCGATCCTGTTTTCCGCGGCCGGCAATCTGCCGGGCATGGCAGCGGGCGTCAGTTTGTCCGTGGTCACCACCATGGGCTATTCCGGAATTCTCGTTGCACCTTCGGCAATCGGCTTTATCGCTGAGCATACGGGACTTGGCAGCATTTTCGCGGGATTGTCGGTGCTGATCCTGGTGACGCTGCTTCTCTCAAGCCTCGCCCGGCACGCGGACGGAGCGCATCACTAACCCAACTATTCATGGCCGCTGGTTGACAAGCCGGCGGTCATACGCCACCTGAAAGACGGTTTATGCCCCCAGTTAGCCCCAGGGCAAAGGCAACGAGACGATCCCATGAACGCACCGATTGACTATAATCCGAAGCCCCGCCGCGCCACGGTTGCCGTCGATGTCGGCGGTGTGATCGTCGGTGGTGGTGCGCCTGTCGTCGTCCAGTCGATGACCAATACAGATACGGCGGATGTGGATGCGACCGTCGCCCAGGTCGCGGCCCTCTACAAGGCAGGCTCCGAGATCGTCCGCATCACCGTCGATCGCGACGAAAGCGCTGCCGCTGTGCCGAAGGTGCGCGAGCGTCTGCTGCGCCTCGGCCTCGACGTGCCGCTGATCGGCGATTTCCATTATATCGGCCACAAGCTTCTGGCCGATCATCCGGCCTGCGCCGAAGCGCTGGCAAAATACCGCATCAACCCGGGCAATGTCGGTTTCAAGGACAAGAAGGACAAGCAGTTCGGCGACATCATCGAGATGGCGATCCGCTACGACAAGCCTGTCCGCATCGGCGTCAACTGGGGTTCGCTCGACCAGGATCTTCTGACGACGCTGATGGACCGCAATTCCGAAGCCGGTTCGCCGCTATCGGCCCGCCAGGTGATGCATGAGGCGATCGTCCAGTCGGCGCTGATTTCGGCCGAGCTTGCAGAAAACATCGGCCTGCCGCGCAACCGGATCATTCTCTCCGCAAAAGTCAGCCAGGTGCAGGATCTCATTGCCTGCTATTCGATGCTGGCCGAGCGCTCCAACCACGCGCTGCATCTTGGCCTGACAGAGGCTGGCATGGGCACCAAGGGCATCGTCGCTTCGTCGGCTGCCATGGGTTATGTCCTGCAGCACGGGATCGGCGATACGATCCGTGTCTCGCTGACGCCGGAACCGAACGGTGACCGCACCCGCGAAGTGCAGGTTGCGCAGGAAATGCTGCAGGTCATGGGGTTCCGCCAGTTCATTCCGGTGGTCGCCGCCTGTCCCGGTTGCGGGCGCACCACGTCGACGGTGTTCCAGGAGCTTGCCCAGAACATCCAGAACGATATCCGCAAGAACATGCCGATCTGGCGCGAAAAGTATCCGGGCGTCGAAGCCCTGAACGTCGCCGTCATGGGCTGCATCGTCAACGGCCCCGGCGAAAGCAAGCATGCCGATATCGGCATCTCGCTGCCCGGCACTGGCGAGACGCCTGCCGCCCCGATCTTTATCGACGGTCAGAAGGCGATGACGCTGCGCGGCCCCAATATCGCTCAGGATTTCGAAAAGCTGGTGATCGATTACATCGAGAACCGCTTCGGCCAGAAAACCGCCGCCGAGTAAGCGTCATTCCCGGATAGGGATAATTCCTTATCCAGGCTGCCGCTGCCTCTCCTCGCTATTGCCGTATTTCATGGTAAATGAGGGGTACTACGGACGACGGGGAAACTGATTCATATGTTGAAAAAAATTGCTATCGTCGCAGCTTGCGCGACGTATCTCTCTGCCTGCACGACGACCGATCCCTATACGGGTCAGCAGAAAATGTCGAACACGGCTGGTGGCGCTGCCATCGGTGCCGGTCTCGGCGCGGTCGGCGGTCTGTTGATCGGCGGCGGCAACAAGGGCCGCAATGCGCTGATCGGCGCTGCGATCGGTGGCCTCGCCGGTGGCGCCATCGGCAATTACATGGACCGCCAGGAAGCCGAACTGCGCCAGCAGCTGCAGGGAACCGGCGTATCGGTGACCCGCAACGGCGACCGCATCATTCTAAACATGCCGTCGAACATCACCTTTGCCACCGATCAGGATCAGGTGATCCCGCCGTTCTATGCCACGCTCGATTCGGTTGCGATCGTGCTCAACAAGTTCGGCAAGACCTATATCGACGTCAACGGTCACACGGATTCGACCGGCAGCCTGCAGCACAACCAGGCGCTTTCGGAACGCCGTGCCGTCTCGGTCGCCAACTATCTCGGTGGTCGCGGCGTCGATCAGCGCCGTGTCTCGACCATGGGCTACGGCCCGTCGCAGCCGGTCGCTTCCAACGCCTCGCCGGATGGTCGCGCCCAGAACCGCCGCGTCGAAGTCGCGATCGCGCCGATCGAGCAGGGCTGAGTTCGGACAGATGTCGACGAGCCGGTCAGATCCGGCTCGTCAGCAGTTTCACGCCGGCAATGCTGTAGAAGACGGCCATCGTGCCTTCGATCCAGCGCCGCGCGGCCTTGTAGCCGCGAAGCGCGTGGCGGGTCGAAAACAGAACCGCATATCCGGTGAAGATGACCAGGCTCGAGCTCGAGCAGATGCCGACGATCAGCAGGATTGCCGAAGGCGGTGCATCCGCGGGCAGGCCGAGCGAAATGATCGCCAGCCAGCCGAAGATCGCTTTCGGATTGGTGACGTGGATGGCATAGCCGCGCAGCCAGAGTTGCCTTGCCGTATAGGATGTCCTGCTCTCGCTCGATGCGGTCTCGATATCCGGGGTCCGCGCCGAGCGGTATGCCTTCCAGGCGAGATAGATCAGATAGAGCCCGCCGAGAACCTTCATGATTTCGAGCGCGATCGCGTAGGTGCGCAGGACTGCGGCAAGCCCGAGTGCGGCAGCGCAGGCCCAGGTCAGCGAGCCGCAGAAGACGCCGAGTGCCAGGATCACCCCGTTGCGACGGCCATGCGAAATCGCCATCCCGATAATGGCGAAATTGGCAGGTCCGGGGCTTAGGACGGCGATGAGATAGGCGAGATAGGCTGGCCAGATATAGGGCAGGTAGGCGAATACATCCGGCACGCTTTACTCCTCGGGTCTGATCCGGGAGGCTTGCCTTTGTCCCGTCTCGTCAGTTCTGACGGCTGGCGATAAAGCGCGCCGTCTGCTGCAGAATAAATGCCTTTCCACCGTAGGGCGCAAGCAGGTCGACGGCCTCTGCCGTCAGCGCATCGAGCTTCTCTTCCGCCCAGTCTGTGCCATGCATGGCAACCAGCGTGCCCTTGCCGCGGGCGGCGTCCTTCCCGGTCGCCTTGCCCATGGTCTCGGCATCGGACGTGATGTCGAGAAGATCGTCGGCAAGCTGGAAGGCAAGACCGATGACCTGGCCGAATTTTCTGAGGCGCTGACGGTGTTCCACGTCTGCACCGGCGATGATCGCACCTGCCTCGCAGGCGAAACGGATCAGCGCGCCGGTCTTCATCGCCTGCAGCGTGGTGATGCCTGCCTCATCAGGTGCCGATTTCTCCGCAGCCAGATCGAGGGCCTGGCCACCCACCATGCCGCCGGAACCGGCGGCGCGGGCAAGGGCCAGAACAAGTTCCGTCTTTGCCCGGTCCGGAAGTTCCGTCTCCGGTGCGGCGATGATGTCGAAGGCGTAGGTCAGCAGGCTGTCGCCGGCAAGGATCGCGGTCGCCTCGTCGAATGCCCTGTGCACCGTCGGCTGGCCACGGCGAAGGTCGTCGTCGTCCATAGCGGGAAGGTCGTCGTGGATCAGCGAATAACAGTGGAGACATTCGAGCGCCGCGCCGATGCGCATGGCAGCCTGTTCGTTGCCATCAAGCAGAAGCGCACTTTCGCGCAGCAGAAACGGCCGCAGCCGCTTTCCGCCATTGAGCGAGCCGTGGCGCATCGCGGCCATCAGATGGGCCGGGCGCGTGACTTCGTCGGGCAACGTTTGATCCGAAAGAAGCGACACAAGCAGCGCCTCGGTGGCGACTGCGCTGTCTTTCAACCGGCTTTCGAATGCAGGATCGGTCGTGTTCATGCCGGGCTGTTTGGCATGAGGCGACGATACAGGCAATGTCGATTTACCAGCATTGCCGAAGTTTCAGCCGGTGGACTGGCCTTCGAAAGCGCCACCGGCTATGAAACTTTAAACGGGCGGGTAGAAGCACCTTGGATATCGCACCTGAACAGCATGCCGAAGAAGACGAACCCGTGAGGCCGGCGCGCCGTTTTCGCCTGCCTGCCACCACGTGGCTTCGCCGCGCCATCCTGTTCGTCATTGCGCTGGTCGTGCTGCCCTATCTCCTGATCCCGGTCTATGCGCTGCCGTTTACCCGGCCGGTGTCCACTCTCATGCTGTCGGAACTGTTTCTGCTGCGCGGCTATGACCGCCGCTGGGTTGATATCGAGGATATCTCGCCCAATCTCGTGCGGGCCGTGATGATGTCGGAGGACGGCCAGTACTGTTTCCATGGCGGTGTCGACTGGCGCCAGATGCGCGGCGTCGTGCAGGATGCGCTGGATGGCGAGGCAACGCGTGGCGCGAGCACCATTCCGATGCAGACGGCCAAGAACCTGTTCCTCTGGAACGGTCGCTCCTTCATCCGCAAGGGGCTGGAGCTTCCATTGGCGCTCACCCAAGATTTCCTCTGGCCAAAATGGCGGCTGATGGAGATCTATCTCAACGTCGCGGAATGGGGGCCCGGCATCTACGGGGCCGAAGCGGCCGCGCAGTATCATTTCAAAGTGCCAGCCGCCAAGCTGAGTGCCCGTCAGGCCGCGTTGCTCGCCGTCGCACTTCCCAATCCGCATACGCGGGTCGCCAGCAAGCCCGGCCGCGGAATGCAGCGGCTGGCGGGTGTCGTGGAACGGCGCGCCCGCGCATCCAGCGATTACATCAAATGCATTTATGGGTGACGTCAAAACTAAGCGTTAAACGTCCCTCATGTCATCTGTCAGTATCGACGCTGGCGTAAGAGCGCGTCGAGCACGCTTTGTGAGTGCGTTTACGCAGAAAGTGGACCGCCGATGGATGCCAGACTGATTTCGCCCGATCTCCTCAAATACTCGGCGACGCACAATCCAAAACCGCCGCCGCGGCTCGGAACGCGTTACGGACGGCGAGGCGGCTTTCTGCCCGAGCCCGGCAACACGATCGTCTGCCATCTGGAAAAAGGATCGGCAACGCAGGCGCTGCTTGTGTCGGCACGCGCGCGCTATCTCGAGATGCCGGAAGCTGAGCGTTTTCTTTTCACGCCGATCACCAGCCTGCACATGACGCTGTTCCAGGGTGTCATCGAGCATCGCCGCAAGCCTCGCTTCTGGCCGGACGATATGCCGCTCGAAACGCCGATCGAGGACATGACGGAAATCATGGCGGCTCGGCTCGAAGGTTTCTCGACGCTGGATCCGTTCCAGGTCACCGTGAAAAGCGCCAAGCCGTCGGGTCTCGTGGTCGAGGGGAGGTCCGAGAATGATTGCAGGGCGATGAAGGCCTGGCGCGATGCGCTGGCGCGGCTCCTCGGTTATCGCCATCCGGATCACGACGACTATGCGTTTCACATTACCTTTGCCTATGTGATCGAGCGCCTGTCGGATGCAGCGCTGCCGGCCTGGCAGGCGATGCTCGACGAGGTGACTGCTGAGATCAAGCGCGCGGTTCCTGTTCTGGAATTGCGGCCGCCGGCATTCTGCTCGTTCGAGGACATGAACCATTTCCACGAACTGATGATTTTCGATTCCGAGACCTGATGGAAATTGCGCCGATGGAAAAATTCGTCCTCTATATCGCAAATAAGAACTATTCGTCCTGGTCCTTCCGGCCCTGGATTGCGCTGACCGCGGCCGGCGTTCCTTTCGAGGAAGTGCTAATCCCGTTCGATTATCCGGCAGGCAATCCACGCTACAAGACGATCTCGCCCAATGCCCAGGTGCCGGTTCTGCATCATGGCGACGTGCGCGTCTGGCAGTCGCTGTCGATCATCGAATACGCAGCCGAGCTGTTTCCGGAAAGCGGGATCTGGCCGACGTCAGCTGCGGATCGTGCCGTCGCTCGCTCCATCTCGATGGAGATGCTGTCTGGCTTTCGGGCGCTGCGCAATGCCTGCCCGATGAATTTTCGCCGGCCGAAGCGCCGCATCGATCTCCCCGACGGGGTGATGGACGACGTCGCGCGGATCGAAACCATCTGGCGGGAACTGCGGGCAAAATCCGGCGGTCCGTTCCTGTTTGGCGACTTTACCGCAGCGGACGCGATGTTCGCGCCGGTCGTCAATCGCGTTGCGGTCTATGATCTGGTAGACGACGCCGAAACGCTTGCGTATATGGAAGCCATGACGTCGCATCCGGCCTGGCTTTCATGGCAGGAAGCGGCCCTTCAGGAGACAGCAATCGTCGAAGAAGACGAGGCCTGAGGTGTTTCGGCGGGGTTTGCGAAAAAATCCCGCCAATATCCCTGCAGGGACTGGTCAAGCGCCCGGTTGGCATGTATAAGCGCGCCAAATTTCCGAGATCGAGACATGGAATGTTCGGCCTCAGTTCCGGCCGGAAATCCCTGTTTTGCACGAAGTGGAGTAACGAAAATGGCTGTACCTAAAAGAAAAACGAGCCCGTCGAAGCGCGGTATGCGCCGCTCTGCTGACGCTCTCAAGACCCCGACATTTGTCGAGGACAAGAACTCCGGCGAACTGCGCCGTCCGCACCATATCGATCTCAAGACCGGTATGTACCGCGGCCGTCAGGTTCTGACGCCGAAGGAAAGCGCGTAAGCTTTTCTGATGATTGCTTGAAAGGCCGGCTTTGCCGGCCTTTTTTGTTGCGCGCTCGGTAAGGCGCCTTTCTTCCCGCAGCAGGTGCCGTTCAGGTGCTCATGCTGTCGAGACGACCCTGAAGCGCGCGGAGCTGCTCCTTCAGTTCGTCGATGTCCTTGGCTTCCGCCTTCTTGCCCGATGGTGGGGCGGACTGGTGCTGAGGCGGCGTCGCGGCACCGGCAAAGGGCGCGAACATCTGCATGGCCTGACGGAACATGTCCGTATTGCGCCGCACCTGTTCTTCCATCATCTGCATCGGAAGATGCAGGTTCTTGGCGATCGAGTTGTCACCGAACGCACTCGTCATCTGCTCACGCATCTGCAACTGCTGGTCCGTAAACGTCTTCATCGAGTGTTCGAGGAAGGTCGGCACCACCATCTGCATCTGATCACCGTAATAGGAAATCAGCTGTCGCAAGAAGGACACCGGCAGAAGCGTGTTTCCCGTCTTGGACTCCTGCTCGAAAATGATCTGGGTCAGAACCGAGTGCGTGATGTCCTCGCCCGTCTTGGCATCCTGAACCGTAAATACCTCGCCCTTCTTGACCATTTTCGCCAAGTCTTCGAGCGTCACGTAAGTGCTTGTTCCGGTGTTGTAGAGACGCCGGTTAGCGTATTTCTTGATCGTCACGTCACCTTCGGCCTTTGCCATGATTTCCCTCCACTTCGCCATTCGCGCGATTATTAGTGCTTGGCATCTTCTCCCGCCTCGAATGTAAGCTTAAATTGGCGCAACTGACAATCGATTTGTGCGCCGCGATGGATCACCATGCTGCGCAGCAAATCGATGAAAAACCGGGTTTTTCGGGCGAAAACCGGGCGTTTGACAGGGCGCTCAGGCTTTGCCAGTCTCGGTGCCAAGAAACGGAAAGAGGAGACATCATGTTCAATCCATCCATCGTTATCGCAGCCGCAGCACGAACGGCCGTCGGC
This sequence comes from Rhizobium sp. NFR12, assembly GCF_900108545.1. NCBI lineage: Bacteria > Pseudomonadati > Pseudomonadota > Alphaproteobacteria > Hyphomicrobiales > Rhizobiaceae > Rhizobium > Rhizobium sp. NFR12. The sequence continues at coordinate 93,490 of NZ_FNWM01000001.1, forward strand.
TCGTTCAATGGCGCATTTGCGAACGTCCCCGCACACGAACTCGGTGGCGCGGTGATCAAGGAGGTGCTGGCGCGCGGTGGCGTGGAGGCGGGTGAAGTGGACGAGGTCATCATGGGCCAGGTCCTTCCTGCCGGCGAGGGACAGAACCCCGCCCGCCAGGCGGCGATGAAGGCCGGGGTGCCGCAGGAGGCGACGGCCTGGGGCGTCAACCAGCTCTGCGGTTCCGGTCTTCGTGCGGTCGCACTGGGCATGCAGCAGATCGCGCTCGGCGACGCCAAAATCATCGTCGCGGGAGGCCAGGAATCCATGTCGATGGCCCCGCATTGCGCGCACTTACGCGGCGGCGTGAAGATGGGTGATTTCAAGATGATCGATACGATGATCAAGGATGGCCTGACCGACGCGTTCTACGGCTATCACATGGGTATCACCGCTGAAAACATCGCCCGCCAGTGGCAGTTGTCGCGTGAGGAGCAGGATCAGTTCGCGGTGTCCTCGCAAAACAAAGCGGAGGCAGCGCAGGTTGCTGGCCGCTTCAGGGACGAGATCGTTCCGTTCCTGATCCAGACCCGAAAGGGCGATGTTCGCGTCGAGAACGACGAATACATCCGTGCCGGTGCGACTTTGGAGGGGATGGCGAAGCTTCGGCCGGCCTTCGACAAGGAAGGCACAGTGACTGCCGCCAACGCATCCGGCCTTAACGATGGCGCCGCCGCAGCGTTGCTGATGACGGAGGAAGAAGCCGGTCGTCGTGGCATTGCGCCGCTCGCGCGCATCGTCTCCTGGGCCACCGCCGGCGTCGATCCGCAGATCATGGGAACCGGCCCCATCCCGGCTTCGCGTCGCGCGCTGGAAAAAGCCGGTTGGAAAATCGGCGATGTGGATCTGATCGAAGCGAATGAGGCGTTTGCCGCACAGTCCTGCGCGGTCACGCGGGATCTGGGCCTCGATCCGTCGCTCGTCAACGTCAACGGCGGAGCGATCGCCATCGGTCACCCGATCGGTGCGTCGGGTGCGCGAATTCTCAATACGCTGCTGTTCGAAATGAAGCGCCGTGGCGCGAAAAAGGGGCTTGCGACGCTCTGCATCGGGGGCGGTATGGGCGTCGCCATGTGTCTGGAAGCGCTCTAGCACTGGGTGGCAGCTGCCCACGTTATCGGCGTGAGCAGCTCCGTTACGCTGACGGCGGCGACGGTATGAAAGGAAGTTTACATGGCGCGTATCGCGTTGATTTCAGGAGGCACGCGCGGCATCGGGGCTGCGATCAGCACTGCCATGAAAGCGGCAGGCTATTCGGTCGCCGCAAATTTTGCGGGCAATACCGAAAAGGCCGCTGAGTTCCACGAGGCGACGGGCATTCCGGTGTTCCAGTGGGACGTGTCGGATTACGATGCCTGCGTAAAGGGCATCGCTGAAGTCGAAACGCAGCTCGGGCCGATCGACGTCCTCGTCAACAATGCCGGCATCACCCGCGACGGCATGTTTCACAAGATCACGCCACAGCAGTGGAAGGAGGTCATTGATACCAACCTTTCCGGCCTGTTCAACATGACCCATCCGGTCTGGCCCGGCATGCGCGAGCGCGGCTTCGGCCGCATCATCAACATCTCCTCGATCAATGGCCAGAGGGGCCAGATGGGGCAGGTGAACTATTCCGCCGCCAAGGCGGGCGATCTCGGCTTTACCAAGGCACTGGCTCAAGAAGGGGCCTCGAAGAACATCACCGTCAATGCGATCTGCCCCGGCTATATCGGAACAGACATGGTGCGTGCCATCCCGCAAAAGGTGATGGACGAAAAGATCATCCCGCAGATCCCTGTCGGACGGTTGGGAGAGCCGGAAGAAATCGCCCGCTGCGTGCTGTTTCTAGCCTCTGAAGAAGCCGGATTCATTACCGGGTCTACGCTCAGCGCAAATGGCGGTCAGTATTTCGCCGGGTAAGCGGATACAAAAAAACCGGCGCCCATGGGACGCCGGTTTCTATTCTGCGACTAAACGCAGGACTTAGCGGCAACGCGCTTCGTATGTGCGGCCGTAACGATCGCGGTAGACGCAGTAACCGTTGCGCTTCTGCGATTCGCCGATAGCGGCGCCAACCAGACCACCGCCGACAGCGCCGACTGCAGCGCCACCCCAGCTGTTGGTCACAGCGCCACCGATAACGGCGCCGGAAGCAGCACCGATTGCGGTGCCCTTTTCAGTGGATGTGCAAGATGCGAGCATTCCGACGAGAGCGCCAACGAGCAAAACTTTTTTCATGTCAATTCCCTTCCCTTGATAACGTGCGGCTTCGCCGCTTTTAGATCCTGCCCATCAGCAGGAGGATGATGATAATCAGTACAACGAGGCCGAGACCGCCGGAAGGACCATAACCCCAGTTCCGGCTATGCCCCCAATTCGGCAGCGCGCCGATCAAAAGCAAAATCAGTACGATAAGTAGGATGGTTCCGAGCATAGGCTTGTACTCCGCTGACCTACCGGCTCGACATGTCCGGTTGGGATTGCCGAGAAAACGTAGCATGGGAACTTTTGTTCCACTCACCACTTGCTTGCCCGTGGGGTGTGGTTAACGGGTTACACTTTCGCCATGCGTCGAAAAGCCGGGTAATGTTCGAAACAGATCGGGAACGCTCCGGAATCTGCAATCGTCGCCGATTCGTTCACGTTTGTTCGAACGAAACTGGCTTGCGTATCGTACGCATGTTGATCCTGGAAATCGTGGTCTCGCCTTGTCGAGGATAACATATCGGCTTGCGTTTATCGTCGAGCATGGCCATCTGATAATGCGATTGCGTTTCCGTGGAGGATCGCATCGGCGGATAAGCAGGAACTGGCTTTGCATTCTCAGCCCATGATTCTCAGCGGCCGCGGCGTCACGGCCGTGCTAGGCCCCACCAATACCGGCAAGACCCATTATGCCATCGAGCGCATGGTTGCGCACGGTTCCGGCGTGATCGGTCTGCCCCTTCGCCTGCTTGCACGCGAGGTCTATACGCGTGTCGTGGAGAAGGTCGGTTATCACAATGTCGCGCTGATCACGGGCGAGGAAAAGATCACGCCGCATATGGCGCGCTTTTCCGTCTGCACCGTCGAGGCGATGCCGCGCGAGACAAAGGCCGCCTTCGTCGCCATCGACGAGGTACAGCTGGCCGGCGATCTCGAGCGCGGGCACATCTTCACCGACCGCATCCTGCATCTTCGCGGACGCGAGGAGACGTTGCTGCTGGGCGCCGGCACCATGCGGCCGATCCTCGAACGGCTGCTTCCCGGGATCACCGTGGTCGAACGGCCGCGTCTGTCGCAGTTGTTTTATGCCGGCCAGAAAAAGATCACCCGCCTGCCGCAGCGTTCCGCCATTGTCGCCTTCTCCGCTGAGGAGGTCTATGCGATCGCCGAACTGATCCGCCGCCAGCGCGGTGGTGCGGCCGTGGTGCTTGGCGCCTTGAGCCCGCGGACACGCAATGCACAGGTCGCTCTCTATCAGGAAGGCGATGTGGAATATCTGGTCGCAACCGATGCGATCGGCATGGGCCTCAATCTCGATGTGGATCACGTTGCCTTCGCTCAGGATCGCAAGTTCGACGGCTATCAGTTCCGCAACCTTAATCCGTCCGAACTGGCGCAGATTGCCGGGCGTGCCGGCCGCCATGTGCGCGACGGAACCTTCGGCGTGACCGGACAGGTCCAGCCTTTCGACGACGAACTGGTCGAGCGGATCGAGGGTCATCATTTCGAGCCGGTGAAAGTGCTGCAGTGGCGCACGAAAAGCGTCGACTATTCCTCGCTTGCCGCTTTGCGTGCCAGTCTCGACCGACCGCCGACCGTGGCAGGCCTTGCCCGCGCGCTTCCGGCAATCGATATCCAGGCGCTCGACTATCTTTCGCGCTACGCAGAAATCCGCGATACGGCGACAACGCCGGAGCGGGTCGAAAAACTGTGGGAGGCCTGCGCTCTGCCGGACTATCGGCGGATTGCCCCTGCGCAACACGCAGACCTCATTTCGACTCTTTTCTCGGATCTTGTGCGCTTCGGCACGGTGAACGAGCAATTCATGGCAGAACAGGTTCGCCGCGCCGACCGGACCGACGGAGAAATCGACACCCTGTCGGCCCGAATCGCGCAGATTCGTACCTGGACCTATGTTTCGAACCGCCCTGGCTGGCTTGCCGATCCGACACACTGGCAAGAAAAGACACGGGAAATCGAGGATAGGTTGTCGGACGCGTTACATGAACGGTTGACGAAACGCTTTGTTGATCGCAGGACATCTGTGCTCATGAAGCGCCTAAGAGAGAATGCGATGCTGGAAGCTGAAATCAGTGTGAATGGGGATGTCTTCGTCGAAGGCCATCATGTGGGGCAATTGGCTGGATTCCGATTCACGCCTATAGCCGGCACGGAGGGTCCAGATGCGAAGGCCGTCCAGGGTGCCGCGCAAAAGGCGCTTGCGCTGGAGTTCGAGGCACGCGCCGCGCGGCTTTATGCATCCGGCAACAACGACCTTGCTGTCGGCTCGGACGGTTCCGTGCGCTGGCTCGGCGAACCTGTCGGCCGGCTTGCGTCGAGCGACCATATCATGCGCCCGCGCCTGATCCTGCTTGCCGACGAGCAGTTGACCGGCAATGCCCGCGAACACGTCGTTGCGCGCATCGAGCGTTTCGTGAACCACCATATCGCGACCGTGCTGAAGCCGCTGGACGATCTGTCGCGCGCTGAAGACCTGCAGGGTCTCGCCAAGGGCCTGGCCTTCCAGCTGGTCGAAAACCTCGGCGTCATGTTCCGGCGCGATGTTGCCGAAGACGTGAAGACGCTCGATCAGGATGCGCGCGCTTCGATGCGCCGCTACGGCATCCGCTTCGGCGCCTACCATGTGTTCATGCCGGCGCTGCTGAAGCCTGCTCCGGCCGAGCTTATCACGCTTCTCTGGGCGCTGAAGAACGACGGCATCGACAAGCCGGGTTACGGCGATCTCATTCCGGCGCTTGCTGCCGGCCGCACATCGGTCGTCGCGGATCCTGCTTTCGAGCGTACCTTCTACAAGCTCGCCGGTTTCCGTTTCCTCGGCAAGCGTGCCGTTCGTATCGACATTCTCGAGCGTCTGGCTGATCTCATCCGTCCGCTGCTGCAGTGGAAGCCGGGCTCCAGCCCGCGTCCGGAAGGCGCCTATGACGGTCGCCGCTTCGTGACGACGACAGCCATGCTGTCGATCCTCGGCGCAACGCCTGACGATATGGAAGAAATTCTGAAAGGCCTCGGCTATCGCGCCGATGCCGTGAAGCCTGAAGAGGCGCAGGCATTCCTGGCTGGCCAGGAGCCAGCTGCGGCTGCCCCTGCCACGCCAACGGCTGCAGCAGACGAGGCCGCACCGACTGCCGAAGGCGATCAGGTCGAAGCAACTGAAGCAACCGAAGCTTCCGCTGAGGTTGCGGCGCCTGCCGAGGCTGCTGCTCCTGCAGAAGACGCTGCGAGTGAAGAAGCTGCGGCGCCTGACGTCGCCGCTTCCATGGAAGCTGAAACCGTTGAGGCACCTGCAACGGCCGAGCCGGACGCTCAGGCCGAGACAGCCGCCTCGACTGAATCTGCCGCTGCCGTCGAACCCGAAGAAGCAAAGCCTGTTCTCCTGTGGCGCCCGGGTGGCGGTCGCGAGAACAGCCAGCGCCAGGGTGGTCGGCCACAGCAGGGTGATCGCCGTGGTAACGGCCAGGGTCAGCGCAATGCCGGTGCTGCCTCAGCAGGCCGCACCCAGGAAGCCCGCCCCCAGGGCGAAGCCGCTCCCAAGGAAGGCCGTCGCGATGGTCGTCGGGATGGCGAGCGCCGTGACGGTGGTCGTCCGAACCGCGACAACAACAACCGTCGGCCTGAAAACCGGGGCGATCGTCCCGAGCGCGGAGATCGTAACGATCGTCCGGACCGTAACAAGGGACCGCAGCCCGCTCGCTTTGAGGCCAAGCCACCGCGCAAGGAAAAGCCGATCGATCCGGATTCGCCCTTTGCCAAGCTTGCTGCTCTCAAGGAGCAGATGAAGAAGTAGGCGAATGGTTGAAAAAGAGCTGCATGCAGGTTCGCGACAGCGCATCGACAAGTGGCTCTTTTTCGCGCGCATGGCAAAGTCACGCTCCATCGCGCAGTCGCTGATCCAGTCCAACTGCATCCGCATAAACGGTGCGCTGGTTTCTCAACCGAGCTATCAGGTCAAGACCGGGGACCGCCTCGACATCAAGCTGGAACGGCGCGATGTGGTTCTGGTCGTCAAGTCCGGTGGTGATCGGCGGGGTCCATTTGAAGAGGCGCGGCTTCTCTACGAAGATCTGACGCCGCCTCCGGAGGAACGCCAGAAGTTGACGGCGTTCGAGCAGGCGCAACGCCTGCCGGGCTCCGGGCGTCCGACGAAGAAGGAAAGGCGTGAGACCGAACGCCTGTTTCCCGAAGCGGGCGAAAACTAGGTTTAGAAAATCCGCCCCCAAGACCCGGTTTTTACGCACGGTTTATTCTTGCGCAGTTGCAGCAAAGGCATTAGGTGACACTCGAAAAGCATGACTTCCTTTAGTGCTGAAGTCTGCCGGCTTTTCGCCTGCCGCACCTTTCGTCGGCAGCATGCCGCAATCTGCGATATTCGGAGTTTCGCATGACATTCGTCGTGACAGACAATTGCATCCGCTGCAAATACACAGACTGTGTCGAAGTGTGCCCGGTCGATTGCTTCTACGAAGGTGAGAACTTTCTGGTCATTCACCCGGACGAATGCATCGATTGCGGCGTCTGCGAGCCTGAATGTCCGGCTGAGGCCATCAAGCCTGACACGGAACCAGGTCTCGACAAGTGGCTGAAGGTGAACTCCGACTTCGCGCAGATCTGGCCGAACATTACCGTGAAGCGGGATCCGCTTCCGGAGGCCAAGGAAATGGACGGCGAAGAAGGCAAGTATGAAAAGTACTTCTCGGCGGAGCCAGGTTCCGGCGATTAAACCTGGATGGTGACGGTGCGCCCGTCACCCGCTCGAATCAGCTGTCTTTTGGTTGGGCACTGTCCGACTGTCACGCGGCTTGCAAGAATAAAAGCAAATTATTGATTTCCGCACTTTTTTGTGGTAGAGCTTACTCACTGTTCCACAAGGTGGCACTCGCGTGCCCGAAAAACATCACGAAAGAAACAGATCGCTCCCCGCGTTCCCCGTGACATTGCAACACTTTGATGTTGTCGTCGCCGTTTCGCGAGTTGGTCTGTTTTTGCGCGCGTTGTCGGATCAGTATGGAGTGACCCGACGGTTTCCCCCGTCTCATCCGGGCCTGACAGACCCGGTTTCCCCAGACCCGATAAAACGGGTGAGTCAAAGGGAGTTTGTGAATCGAATGACGACCCAACTGAAAAAGAATTCTCCCGCACGCCAGGGCTTTAGAACTGGTGAATCGATTGTTTATCCTGCGCATGGCGTCGGCACGATCACCTCTATCGAAGAACAGGAAGTCGCGGGCATGAAGCTCGAGCTTTTCGTGATCGATTTTGAAAAGGACAAAATGCGCCTGAAGGTTCCGGTCGCCAAGGCCTTGAGCATCGGCATGCGCAAGCTCTCCGAGACGGATTTCGTCGAACGTGCATTGAAGGTGGTCCAGGGCAAGGCCCGCGTGAAGCGCACGATGTGGTCGCGTCGCGCACAGGAATATGATGCCAAGATCAATTCCGGTGATCTGATCTCCATTGCAGAAGTGGTGCGCGATCTTTTCCGCGCCGAAAACCAGCCCGAGCAGTCTTATTCCGAGCGTCAGCTGTATGAAGCGGCGCTGGATCGCATGGCGCGCGAAATTGCCGCCGTCAACAAGATGTCCGATACGGAAGCCGTTCGCCTGATCGAGGTCAACCTTGCCAAGGGTCCCAAGCGCGGCAAGACAGTCGAGGAAGATGAAGCTCAGGAAGAAGAAGCAGCCTGATTTGTCTCTGAAAGACAACACCAAAAACCCGGCCTAGTGCCGGGTTTTTTGTTGGAACCTTTACAACACAAGCGCGTTAACCCGCCGGAACGGCGAATTTAATGCTGCATCGTGCTGCGTGTTCTCCGTCCTAACCAATAGCGGGGCGATTGCCTAACCGGTCCAAGACCTCCGCGAGACACTTGAGGGACATCGGCAGAAATTCGCAAAAATCAAGGCTGAAATATCGGTAATCCCGCAATTCAGCGTTTTTTTTGGTTCTGCCCTTTGTCGATCACGGCACCACGGAGAACACTATGACAGCCATGTCCGCAGACCGCACAATGATCAAGATAGCGATGTCGGCTCCGTATCTCGCCCGCGAGGAAGAGCGTGATCTGGCAATCCGTTGGAAAGACCGCCAGGATCAGGGCGCTCGAAACCAGATTGCACTCGCCCACATGCGTCTCGTCATCGCGATGGCGTCGAAATTCCGTGGGTTCGGTCTACCCATGAGCGATCTCGTTCAGGAAGGTTATGTGGGATTGCTCGAGGCTGCGGCAAGGTTCGAACCGGCCCGCGATGTCCGCTTTTCCACATACGCCAGCTGGTGGATCCGTGCCTCCATGCAGGACTATATCCTGCGCAACTGGTCGATCGTTCGCGGTGGTACGAGTTCAGCCCAGAAGGCGCTGTTCTTCAATCTGCGCCGCCTGCGCGCAAAACTTGCCCGCGGCGACTCCAACCTCACGGCCCAGGCCATCCATGAGGAAATTGCCGTCGCACTCGGCGTCAGCGTTTCCGACGTGCAGACAATGGATGCCCGTCTCTCCGGCAATGACTCGTCGCTCCAGGCTCCAACGATTTCCGGTGATGCCGACAGTGGCGAACGCCTCGACATGCTGGCCAGCGGCGAACCACTGCCGGACGAACAGGTTTCGGGCATGATTGATGGCGAGCGTCGCCTGAAATGGCTGCAGGGTGCCCTCACCAAGCTCAACGACCGCGAAAAGATGATCATCCGCGCCCGCAGGCTGACGGATGACGGTGCGACGCTGGAAGCGCTGGGTGCCAAGCTCGGAATTTCCAAGGAGCGTGTGCGGCAGATCGAAAGCCGCGCGATCGAGAAGCTGAAGTCGGCACTCGTCACCGCAAATCCGCAGATGGCGCTTGTGTCCTAAACACACTGTGCCCGCGCCGCTCTGGCGGTCGCGACATCTCGATACGATGCTTTAAAGCGCGCAGGCCCTTGAAACGGCCTTCGCGCTTTGAAGCTTTTATACAAGCCTCATTCGGAAATGATTTTGACCTTTTGGCCCGGTGACAATGTCGCGCCGACCGGAATGGCGTTGATCAGCTTGAACAGGTCCAGCTTGCGGTCGGTGCCCATCATCCGGCTCGACAGCGATGCCATCGTGTCCTGCGGCCCAACGCTCACGACGCGAACGCGGAGCGGCTTCAGCGACGCGATTTCAGGCTGTGTCATGCGGCGGAAACTGTTGCGCAGGATCTGTGCGGTCGTGTCGAGCGCGGGACTGCCCTTCGGAACCGCGGTCAGGAACCGGAAGATCTGGTCGTTGACCTTGATCACGGTCACGTCGAAATCCCAGCGTTCGGCGGATGCGCGTGCGGTCGCGGCCGGGAGGCCGTTGACGGTCGTCTCGCGCACGGTTTCCGGCTGAAGCCCGGCCACCCAGCCGCTGGTCAGATAGTTGGGCAAGCTGCTGGTGTCGCCAGCGGCGACGCCGTCGAAACGGATCGCGGTTTCGCCAGGTCCTGTCGCGAGAACCGCTTCCACCTTGTTGTCGATGCGGAAGTCCGGCGGAACGTCGAAGCGTATTCCAAGGCCCCCGTGCAGGAAGGTCTGGCCGCGGACATAACCCTCCTGGGGGCTGTCGCCATAGAGAAGACCATCGATGCCGGCGAGGAAATAGTCGCGACCCTTATCGCCAACGCCTTCCTGGCCGAAATTGCGGGCATGCCGGCGGGCCAGATCGACGCGCTGCGCGGAATTCGGGTGGCTGGACAGGAAGTCCAGGCTCTGGTCGCTGTCGGGATCAACCGCCGAGTAGCGCGCATAGGCCGCCATCGAATCGAGGAAGCGCGCAGCGGCGTAAGGGTCGTAGCCAGCTTCGCCCAGCATCCGCACACCGATCACGTCCGCCTGCAGTTCCTGCTGGCGCGAAAACGCTGCAAGTCTCAGCTTGCCGCGGGCAAGCGCCTGCTTGCCGGCGATGTCGCTCGACAGAACTTCGGCGACGACCCGGCTGGCGATCACCTCGGCTTCTTCGCGCCGCTGGCGTTCGATGCCGTGGTTGGCGGTGACGTGGCCCATCTCGTGCGACAGCACGGCCGCGACTTCCGAAGCGTCGTTGGCGAGCGCCAGCAATCCGCGGGTGACATAGAGATAGCCACCGGGCAGGGCGAAGGCGTTGATCGCCGGGGAATTGAGGATAGTGATCCGGAAGGACTGCGTCGGATTTTCCGAAACGGCGGTCAGGGCGCCGGCAATCCGGGCGACCAGCCGTTCGGTCTTGGCGTCACGATATTCGCCGCCATAGCTTGCCACGATACGGGGATGCTCGCGTGCACCCATCTGCGCCCGCGGATCGTTCTTCTGAACCTCGTCGACGATCTGCGGCGAGTCTGATGGAGAAACATTCGGCGTGTAGGCCTGATCGAACACGGACTGGCAGCCTGCGAGTGCTGCACTTGCGAGCAACACGACGGCAAAGCGTCTCCAACGGCGCGGTGCGCTGGTCTGCCCGGTCCTGCCGGGTGTCGCGTCCTCGCGTGTTTTGATCCGTGTCTTCTGCACCGTCAGTCCTGTTCACCTTCGCTTCGTACCGATTTTCGCATCGCATGCACAGATAAAAGAGATAGGTTCAGCCGGCGCGTTTGCAATTGACTTCTGATAAACCAAGGCGATGACATCGCCGCAAGACCAAATTGTGGCACTGCGATAACGTTGGTTTTCGCCTGTCTCTATTCGTGACGACGCTCCGTCGACTGGCCTCTATCGGGCGTAGGGAATAGCCGTGTTTGCGGCGGAGTTGACGATGGTACCATCGCCGACGGCGACCACCACGTCGGCAAGCTTCTGAACCTCGGCGCGGTCGTGGCTGACGATCACCACCGTATTGCCGGTTTCGCGGTGCAGGTCCAGAAGCAGCGACGCCATCGACGACCTAAGTTCAGGATCAAGCGCCGCAAACGGCTCGTCCATCAAAAGGACGGTTCTCTTTCGCACCAGCACCCGCGCGAAGGCAGCGCGCTGCCTCTCGCCGCCGGACAGCGTTCCCGGTTTGCGCGTCTCGAATCCTGCAAGCCCGACACGCTCGAGTGACTGCGAAATTCTCGCCCTGTCCTCACGCGAAAGCTTGAGGGACGGATCGACGCCGAGGCCGATATTGGTGACGAGGTCGAGATGGGCGAAGAGATTGTTGTCCTGGAACACCAGCGAGATCGGCCGCTGCGAGGGGTGTGCGCGGGTCACGTCCTCGCCCGCGATCAGGATGCGGCCGGACGCCGGTATCTCGAAGCCCGCGATGAGGTTCAAGAGGGTCGATTTTCCGGAGCCCGACGGCCCGGTCACGGCGGTAATCGCGCCGTCGCTCATGGCGATATCGAAGCTGAACCGTTTGCTGCCGAGTTGCAACGCAGTCTTTTCCAGGCGAATGCCATCAGCCATCGTATCCCTTTCGCCGGCTCAGACTTCCAAGCATCGTCAGCGCCAGACATATCATCCCGAGAAGCAGGGCAAGCCCATCGGCGTCGTTGGTTCGGTAGCTCGACAGCCTGCTGTAGACGAGCCAAGGCAGGGTCGTTAGTTCCGAGGATCCGAACAGTGCCACAGCACCAAGGTCGCCGAGCGAGAGCGCCATGGCAAACGACAGTGCCGTAAGGATTGGACCGATCAGGAAGGGCAGGTCGATCCGCCGCAGTCTCGAAAAGCCTGAAATGCCGAGGCTCGCTGCCAGCCGTGCCGTCTGCCGCCGATGATCCTCGATCGCCGGTTCCAGCACCCGCATCACGAAGGGCAGCGCCATCAGCATGTTGATGACGGCGACCAGTGCCGGGGCAAACCGCGAGACATCGCCAAACGGGCGAAGCAGCAGGAACCAGCCGGTCCCGATCACGACCGGCGGCACCAGTAGCACCAGCGACGACGTTGCGCCAAGCATTGCCGCCAGTCCACGTGCCAGCATGCCGGGATGACGGAGGTCTCTCATGGCAATGCGCGCATGGATGATCGCCAGAGCCACGCTGACGGCCAGCAGCCCTGACAAGAGCGCGATCGACAGGCTTGTATAGGCGGCGTTGAGGAAGGCGGGGCTGGAGGCCAGCCGCCAGAGATCGGCCTTGATGCCGGCTAGGAAGATCGAGGCAAGCGGCAGGACGAGAAACAGCGTCGTGGCAAGGATGGTCGAGCCGTCCCACAGCCTTGCGCCCCATGTGCGTCCATCGAAGCGGCGGGTGGCGCGGCCGGCAGTTACATGCGTGCCGTCGGGGGCGGGGAGAAACGCGAGTGCGGCGAGGATCAGGCCCGTCACGGCGATCTGCAGTACCGCCAGTCCGATGGCACGCGGCGGATCGAAATCGAAGCGCAGCGACTGGTAGATCGCCACTTCCAGCGTCGTCGCCGCCGGCCCGCCGCCCAGAATCAGGACCAGCGTGAAACTGGTGGCGCAGAGCATGAAGATCAGCCCGGCAATGCCCGGCACGACCCGGATGAGAGCGGGCCCCTCGATGAAACGGAAGATCGACAACGGCTTCATGCCGAGGCTGGTGGAGAGCAGCCAGTATTCCGCAGGCTGCCGCTCGAGCGCCACGAGAAACAGGCGGGCGGCCAGCGGCAGGTTGAAGAAGACATGGGCGAGGAGAATACCGGTCAGGCCGTAAATGCTGATCGGCTGCTCAAGCCCCAATGTCGAGAGGAAACTATTGACCGCGCCCTGGCGCCCCCAGATGCCGATCAGACCCAGCGCACCGATCAGAACCGGCAGACCCATCGGCAACGCCATCAGCCGCACGATCCAGATACGGCCGATGAAATGCGGCCGTCTTGCCAGTGACAGCGCCACGGGAAGGGCAAGGCATACGGAGAACAAGGTCGATAGCGCCGCTTGCCACAGAGTGAACTGCAGGATGCGGCCGGTATAGGCCGAGAACAATCGCCCCTGCGTTTCAGGGGCGTCCCAGGACAGCAGGGCCGAGACCGCGATGCCGACGAAAAGCGCGATCGCGCCGAGGCTTATCACCCCGCCCGAAATCCCCCGTCTTCGCTCGGCAGCGGTCAGCAGCATGCCCGGTTCAGCCGATCAGTTCATGCTCATGGCGTTGAGCCATTCGTCGATCCATGCCTGGCGGTTCTTCGCGACTTCGTCAGATCCCATCAGGAATGTCTTTTCCGGCTGAACCAGCTTGCCGAAAGCGTCTGGCAGCGGTTGCGACGTCTTCGTCACCGGCATCATCCAGTTGGTAGTGGGGATCACGTCCTGAAAACCCTGCGACACCATGAATTTGAGGAAGTCACGGGCGAGATCCTTGTCACGGGAGCCCTTCAGCATGCCGGCCACTTCGATCTGCACGTAATGGCCCTCGGAAAACGCGGCCGCCTGGTAACGGTTCTCGTTCTCCTCCACCATGTGATAGGCAGGCGAGGTCGTATAGGACAGCACCATCGGCACTTCGCCCTTGGTAAACAGGCCGTAGGCTTCCGACCAACCGGGCGTGACGGTCAGGATGCGGCCCTTCAGCTTTGCCCAGGCTTCCGGCGCCTTGTCGCCATAGACTGATTTCATCCACAAAAGCAGGCCGAGGCCGGGTGTCGAGGTGCGCGGATCTTCGATCGCGATCTTCTGCGAAGGATCGCCCTCCACCAGTTCCTTCAGGCTCCTCGGCGGGTTCTTGATGGTTTTCGTGTCGTAGACGACGGCGAAATGACCGTAGTCATAGGGCAGGAACGTATCGTCGGCGTAATTGCCGGGAACGCTGATCCCGCCATTGCCGGAGGATGCCTGCAGTCCATGCGGTTCGAATAGGCCGGTCGCCTTCGCCTCCGAAATCAGGTTGGTGTCGAGCCCGAGCGCGATATCGGCCTTGGTCGTCTCACCCTCCAGCTTCAGCCGGGTCAGAAGTGCGACGCCATCGGCGACAGCCACGAATTCGACCTTGCAGGCGCAGGTCTTTTCGAAAGCCGCCTTCACCTTGGGGCCGGGGCCCCAGTCGGCGGTGAAGCTTTCATAGGTGTAGATGGTCAGCACCTTGTCCTCGGCCCTTGCGGCCGGCGACAGGATGATGGTGGCCGAAGCCACGGTGAGCGATAGCAAGAGTTTGCGCATCAACGCCTCCTTCAAAATCAATCTACAAGGGGAATAGGCGCTGAGCGTGAGCCGTCTAATCCCTCCGCCGGTGTTAGCCGGATCAGGTTCCGCGGGTTGGCTGAAAGCCTCTCAGCCGCACGTTACCGCGCAGCACCCCGTTAGAGCGGGACTAGATGTACCGGTGAAGGAATTGTCTGGCAAGTGGTGTCGAACCGCTGCCGTCTTGCGTTCATGGCCAAGGACCGAGGGGCATCGTGCGATAGCAGTCGCGATAGCAAGAAAGCCGCCCGGGGTGCCGGACGGCTTTCTTGCTAGTAGTTCTTTGGCAACAAGGTTCACGCGTTGAGCGCGTAGCCTGACTGGGAGTCGTTGCGGAATATCTTGAGGTCACGCGGCACGATCGCCATGCCGCCGAGACGGTTGGCGATCGCATAGTCGATCGTCTGCTCTACCACATGCGGCATGACGGGCTTGGTCAGAACGCCGAGCGATCCCTCGACGCCGTCTTTCACGTCTTCCGGATTGGCCGTCATGAAGATGACCGTCAGGCCGTATTCGGCAGCGAGTTCGCGCCCGATTTCCGGACCGGTCCGGCCGTCGGAGAGATTGACGTCGACCAGCGCGATATCGGCGTATGCACCGAGCGACAGGGCGTGCTTGCGGGCGCTGGCAAAGCCTGCAACCTTGAGACCCATGCTCTCGACAGTCTCGGCAACATCAAGCGCGATCAGGAATTCGTCCTCAACGATCAGAACGCGCTGTTCCATTGCATCACTCGCCAGCCGACGACGCATCACATTAGTCAGCATTGGACATTCCTAACCGTTTTGTTTCCATCTGGTCGGCATGTCGGCATTCATACCGCACTACGCATTTCGACCACTTGATGGATGCCGAACGTCACCGGGGAATGTTTGTTCCGGCTCGCGACAAATAAAACGGTGGATATTTATTTGTTAAGTATAGGAATTCTTTAACTATCCTTCAATCTGTTCTCGGAGCATCTCAAGCTCCAGCCATTCTTCTTCCATTTTGGCGACACGATCGCGTAGTTTTGCCGTCTCTGCGGCAAGCTTTGAAAACGCCGACGGGTCTTTGGCGAAGAGTTTGGGATCGGCCATCTTCCGTTCGGATGTAGCGATCTCGTCCTGCGCCTTGGCCATGTCCTTGGGGAGGTTTTCCAGCGCGAACTTCTGCTTGAAGGAGAGCTTGCCCTTTGACTTGGTGGCAGCCGGAGCAGTGCTGTCCGTTTTCGCCTTTTCCGCCTTATCGGCGCGGCGCTTTTCGTCGGCCATGCCTTTGCGCTGCTGCAGCATGTCGGTATAGCCGCCCGCATATTCGATCCAGCGGCCATCAGGGGCATCCGGGTCTGTCGGGGCGATCGTCGAAGTCACGGTCCGATCGAGAAAGTCGCGGTCATGGCTGACGAGAATGACGGTGCCGGCATAGCCCGCGACGATTTCCTGCAAGAGGTCCAGCGTCTCGATGTCGAGGTCGTTGGTCGGTTCGTCGAGGATCAGAAGATTCGAGGGTTTGGCCAGCATGCGGGCCAGCATCAGTCGCGCGCGCTCGCCCCCGGAGAGGTTCTTGATCGGCGTGCGGATCTGTTCCGGCTGGAACAGGAAATCCTTCATGTAGCCCGCCACATGCCGCTGTTCGCCGTTGACCAGCAGCGTCTCGCCGCGGCCGTCTGTCAGATAGTGAGACAGCGTATCTGCGGGGTCGAGGTCCTCGCGCTTCTGGTCAAGCGTGGCAATTTCGAGATTGGTGCCGAGCTTGATCCAGCCGCTGTCGGGAGCAAGCTGACCCGTCAGCATCTTGAGAAGCGTCGTCTTACCAGCGCCATTCGGACCAACCAGGCCGATCCGGTCGCCGCGATGAATGCGGGTCGAGAATGGCGCAACGATCGGCTTGTCATAGGTCTTGGTGATGTTTTCCGCTTCCACCACCAGCTTGCCGGACTCGCGCCCTTCGGCGACGGAGGCCTGAACGGAGCCCTGCGGTCCCTTGTGGCCGCGGTAGTCGGCCCGCATGGACTGCAGCTCGCCGACGCGGCGCATGTTGCGCTTTCGCCTTGCGGTCACGCCGTAGCGCATCCAGTGTTCTTCGCGCTCGATCGCCTTGCCGAGCTTGTGCTGCTCGATCTCTTCCTCCTCGAGAACCTGATCCCGCCAGGCTTCGAAATGGCCGAAACCGCGCGACAGGCGGCGGGACGTGCCGCGGTCCAGCCAGACTGTGGCGTTGGACACCTTTTCGAGAAAGCGACGGTCATGGCTGATGACGACGAGCGCGCTGCGGGTCTTGCGCAGCTCGTCTTCCAGCCATTCGATGGTCGGCAGATCCAGATGGTTGGTCGGCTCGTCCAGCATCAGGATATCCGGTTCCGGCGCCATGACGCGGACAAGTGCTGCGCGTCGCGCCTCGCCACCGGAAAGCCTGACCGGGTCTTCCTCTCCTGTCAGGCCGAGATGCTCCAGCAGATAGGTGACGCGGTAGGGATCGTCGCCAGGTCCAAGCCCCGCTTCCGCATAGGCCTGCACGGTTTTGTAACCAGCAAAATCCGGCGCCTGTTCGAGATAGCGGATCGTCGCATTGGGGTGCCGGAAAACCTCACCCGACTGCGCTTCCACCATGCCAGCGGCGATCTTCATCAGCGTCGATTTGCCCGAGCCGTTGCGGCCGACGAGAGAGATGCGGTCGCCGGGCTCCACCTGCAGGGCAGCTCCGTTGAGAAGCGGCGTGCCGCCGAAGGTTAGAACGATATCGTCGAGTTTCAGAATTGGCGGTGCCATGCGGCGTCTATGCTCCGGAAAAATCGTTTGGACGGGCAAGGATCATCGCCCTCCCGTCACGTAAATGGAATTGGACGGGCCCTTCTGCAACGTTGGACACGGTGCGGGAGGAACCGAAGGGCAGCGTGTAATCCTTGAGTGGATAGCGCGCGCCAAGAATGTCGAGGCCTGCAAGGCCTGTGAAACCGATGACGGAAAACAACGTGCCCTTGGGCAGGTCGAGCGTCATCGTGCCGGTGAGAAAGGGCACGGCCTCTTCCTCACCGGATGTCAGGAGAACGTCATGCCCGCGCTCGGCAAGGCTCATCGCATGCAGAAAATGCTGGAGCGCGTGGTCGGACCGTTCGCCGCCCAGCGCGCCGATCAGAATGAGCCGCGTCGCGCCGCGTTCGATCGCTTCGGCCGTCGCGATCTCGCCGTCCGTCTCGTTCTTTTCCGGCGGATAGGTCCGGCGCTCGACATCGGGATAGCGCTCGATCAGGTCTGCGTCGGAGGAATCGAAATCGCCCACCCAGAGCTCCGGCATCACACCCAGCGCCTCTGCATGGCGCATGCCGCTGTCTGCCGCGATGAAGCGGCTTGCGGCAACTGCCTTTTGCAGTCGGTCTGTTACGGTGAGGTCACCGCCGAGCAGGATCGTGAAGGTCGAGTTGGCCATTGCCCATGCCCATATCCTAAAGCGGCTCGCAAGGGAAAGGCGCGTGTCGCACTGTTCGTGCGAAAGCGGTCATTTTTGCTGCCATTGACGGCGGGCGTGGCAGGGATTATTTGAAAAGTCGAAATTCCGTGGTGATTTGGCCGGCCGGCTTGCAGCCACGTAAAAAAAGTCGCTAAAGGGCCGCGAGAAGAGTTTCAAAAACTTCCCACGGGCCGGCTGCGATTCTTCGTGCCGGCTTTTTGTTTTTGGGTTGAAGAGATGCCGATCAAGATCCCCGATACGCTGCCTGCCTTCAACACGCTCGTTTCCGAGGGCGTGCGCGTGATGACCGAAACGATGGCGGTCAGGCAGGACATCCGGCCACTGCAGATCGGGCTTCTCAATCTCATGCCCAACAAGATCAAGACCGAGGTGCAGATGGCGCGCCTTGTCGGCGCCTCGCCGCTGCAGGTCGAATTCTCCCTGGTTCGCATCGGCGGCCACAAGGCCAAGAACACGTCGGAAGACCATCTCCTGTCGTTCTACGAAACGTGGGAAGAGGTGAAGCACCGCAAGTTCGATGGTTTCATCATCACCGGCGCGCCGGTGGAAACCCTGCCATACGAGGACGTCACCTATTGGCAGGAAATGAAGGAAATCTTCGACTGGACCACTACCAACGTGCATTCCACCATGAATGTCTGCTGGGGGGCGATGGCCGCCATCTATCATTTCCACGGCGTTCCAAAGCACGGGCTGAAGGAAAAGGCATTCGGGGTCTATCGCCACCGCAACCTGTCGCCGGCGTCGGTCTATCTCAACGGTTTTTCCGACGATTTCCAGGTACCGGTGTCGCGCTGGACGGAAGTGCGCCGGCAGGACGTCGAAAAGGCCGGCAGTGACCTCGAGATCCTGATGGAATCCGACGAAATGGGCCTCTGCCTTGTGCATGAGAGGGCCGGCCGACGGCTGTTCATGTTCAACCACGTCGAATACGATTCCACCTCGCTCGCCGACGAGTATTTCCGCGATGTCAAGGCCGGCATCCCGATCAAGATGCCGCACGACTATTTTCCGCACAACGACGATACGCTGGCCCCGCTCAACCGCTGGCGCGGTCATGCGCATCTCCTGTTCGGAAACTGGATCAACGAGATCTACCAGACGACGCCCTACGACCTCGAAAAAATCGGCACCGAGTGATCGAGAGAGCCTGACCGATTTTTCTCCTGGCGTCGTTGCGGCTTTGATCGAAATCACGCAGGTTGCCGCAAACATTTGGGAGGTGCGTTATGACGGATCATGAGTTCGAGATTTTCGGGACGACGAAGGCCGGCGAGGCGGTTCACCGAATCACGCTCTCAGGCGGCGGGCTGACAGCCCAGGTTCTCACCTGGGGCTCGGTCATCCAGGATCTGCGGCTTGCCGGCCACGAGCCGCCGCTGGTGCTGGGGTTCGACAATTTCGCAGACTATGAGGCCTATTCGCCCTATTTCGGTGCCACGCCTGGTCGCTGTGCTAATCGCATCGGCGATGGCCGCTTCTCGATCGACGGCACCGAGTATCAGGTGGAGCTCAACGAAGACGGCATTACCCATCTGCATGGCGGATCCGACGGCATTGCCCGGCGCATCTGGTCGATCGTCGATCATGCGGCAGACCGGGTCGTGCTGCAGATCACCGATCCGGACGGACGCGCCGGATATCCCGGCAATTGCACCGTCACCGCGACCTACCAGCTGATGGAAGACGGGGTGCTTTCGGTGATCTACGACACGGTGACCGACCAGCCGACGCCCGCCAACGTCTGCCAGCACTCCTATTTCAATCTCGACGGTCGCCCCGACATTTTCGGCCACGACATGATGATCGCCGCGGCTGAGTTGACGGCGGTGGATGAAAGGATGGTGCCGACCGGCGTCCTGATGCCGCTTGCCGGCACCACGTTCGACCTGAGCGAGATGGGTCCGATCCAGCGGACTGGTGCCGATGGCGAACAGGTGAAGTTCGATCATAACTACTGCCTCTCTGAGGAGAGGACTGCCAAGCGCTCGGTCGCGCTTGCCCGCAGCCTGTATTCCGGCGTGCAGCTCGAAGTGCGCACCACGGAGCCGGGGATCCAGTTCTACGCGGGCTTCAAGCTCGCCTTGCCGGTGCCCGGCATGGAAGGCCGTCCCTACGCGCCTTACGCCGGCTTCTGCCTGGAAACCCAGGTCTGGCCCGATGCAATCAACCACGAGACTTTCCCCAATGCAGTGCTTCGCCCGGGCGAAACCCTGCGCCAGGAAACCGACTACGTGTTTTCGAAGAGCTGAGGCGATGAGGGCTGAGGCTGCCGAAAGGCGGCCTCAGTCTGGCTGCGAGGATGCAGGCAGCCAGCGAATGACGATAATAGACGAGGTACCCTACTGGGTACCAATACCGTTATTCGTTTTTTCGTCTGAAGGGAGAATTTGGAGCGGGCGAAGGGATTCGAACCCTCGACCCCAACCTTGGCAAGGTTGTGCTCTACCACTGAGCTACACCCGCTCATAAACCGTCGACCCGGTGGTAGTCTGGATCGTCGGTGCCGCTCGTTGCCGGCGACGGGCGGTATATGGCCCAGACTTTTTTCAAATGCAACAGGGAAATGACGATCTCGATGAAGAATTTTTCAGGAGCTTCGAAAGCCCCTGCGAAACAAGGGTTTGCGCCAAAGCGTGCATCTTGGCCGGTCCGAACAATCTGTCTATAGTCCGCCATCCTTACCCCGCCGGCCGGGGCCAACACCTCAAGAGCAGCCAAGATCGATCATGCCAAAAACTGCAGAAGACCTGTTCGCCTTTCTCGATAGCCTCGATATTGCCCACAAGACGAAAGCGCATGCACCGGTGTTTACGGTATCGGAATCAGCCAGCCTGCGTGACGAGATCCCGGGCGGGCATACCAAGAACCTGTTCGTCAAAGACAAGAAGGACCAGTTCTTCGTCATCACGGTCGAAGAAAACGCCAGCGTCGATCTAAAGACCGTCCACAAGGTGATCGGTGCGTCCAGTCGCGTCTCGTTCGGCAATCCTGAAAAGATGCTGGAATTTCTCGGCGTCGTGCCGGGCTCCGTCACCGTGTTCGGCGCGCTGAACGACACGGATAACAACGTCACGTTCGTGCTCGACGAAGACCTCATGCGCGAAGAGGTGATCAATGGCCATCCACTCTCAAACGATGCGACGACGTCGATCGGTCGCGACGATCTTATCCGCTTTCTGGAGGCGACGGGCCATACGCCGCTTGTCTTGAAAGTGACGGGCTGACATACGATCTTTGCAATTCAGAGTAAGACATAATGCGCATCGGCCGTGTGCCGATTGGACTTTTTCCGGGAGAACACTTTCATGAGCGGCACGAACAATCCTTATGGTGGCTCCTACGGCGCCGGTAACTACGGTGGCCAGAACGCGACGGTGAACTTCGGTTCGACGCCTGCTGCGGCCCCAGCGCCCGCGGCTTCCTCTGTCCCTGCTGCTGCCGGTAGCTATATCTCGGACACGACGACCGCAGGCTTCGGCAAGGACGTGATCGAGGCATCGCGCAGCCAGCCGGTTCTCGTCGATTTCTGGGCGCCCTGGTGCGGTCCGTGCAAGCAGCTGACGCCCGTCATCGAAAAGGTCGTCAACGAAGCCCAGGGTCGCGTCAGGCTCGTCAAGATGAACATTGACGACCATCCCTCGATCGCGGGACAGCTCGGGATCCAGTCGATCCCGGCCGTGATCGCCTTTGCCGATGGCCGTCCGGTCGACGGGTTCATGGGTGCCATTCCGGAAAGCCAGATCCGCGAGTTCATCGAAAAGGTCGCAGGTCCAGAGGGCATGGACCAGGCGGCCGAGATCGAGGCGGTGCTCGGCGATGCGGAAACCCTGCTCGGACAGGACGATATCCAGGGTGCCGCACAGCTCTACGGCGCCGTTCTGCAGGCCGACCCGGAAAACCCCAAGGCTGCGGCCGGCA
The DNA here is from genome assembly GCF_900108545.1 of Rhizobium sp. NFR12. Taxonomy (NCBI): domain Bacteria; kingdom Pseudomonadati; phylum Pseudomonadota; class Alphaproteobacteria; order Hyphomicrobiales; family Rhizobiaceae; genus Rhizobium; species Rhizobium sp. NFR12. The sequence goes on from NZ_FNWM01000001.1 coordinate 115,133, forward strand.
TGATGCAGTGCCTGATCGGCATGGGCGAAACGGCCCGCGCCGGCGAGATGCTCGCCTCCCTGCCCGAAGAGATGGCTGCCGATCCCGCAATACAGGCGGTCGCCAAGAAGCTGGAGCAGATCGAGGAAGCCCGCAAGCTGGGTGACCCTGTCGCACTCGAGCAGCAGCTTGCCGCCAACCCCGACGATCACGAGGCCCGCGTGAGCCTCGCCAAGATCCTCAACGTCCAGGGCGAACGCGAAAAGGCGGCCGATCACCTGCTGACCATCATGCGCAAGGACCGCACGTTCGACGACGATGGCGCGCGCCGCCAGCTGCTGCAATTCTTCGAGGTCTGGGGCCCGAAAGATCCGGCTACGATTTCCGGGCGCCGCCGCCTTTCGTCGATCCTGTTCTCCTGATTGTGTTGCCGATTGATCGCTAAGCCGGATCGCAGCCTTGCGTTCCGGCGACGATGCCCCACATTAGTTTTATAGGTTTGGCTGAACGGCCAGGTTTGGACAACGGCCAGATTCGGACAGACATTTTTGTCCGGTGAATGTGGTCTGGGAGGTATCGGACCAATGCATGTGGGAAACGCGCGCTATCTGAAGCGGGAGGATCTTCCGGAAACGATCCCGGTCTTTCCGCTGACTGGGGCTTTGCTCCTGCCGGGAGGCCAGCTTCCTCTCAATATCTTCGAGCCGCGTTATCTGTCCCTGTTCGATGCAGCGCTTGCGGGCGACAGGTTGATCGGCATCGTGCAGCCATCATTGATGGAACCGGACGAGCCGCTCGGCGGCGGGCGCTCGGCGCTGTCGTCGATCGGTTGCGCCGGCCGGATCACGTCCTTTGCCGAAACCGGCGATGGCCGCTACATCATTTCGCTCAGCGGGATCTGCCGCTTCAGGCTGCTCGATGAGATCGGTGGCGGCCATCCGTTCCGCAAATTCAGACACGCGCCTTTCCTGTCCGATCTGACCGACGAGGATGACGAAAAAGCCGTCAACCGGCCGGAACTGCTGCGGGTCTTCAAGGCCTATCTCGACGCCAACAAGCTGGAGGCGGACTGGGAAAGCATCGAGCGGGCCGGAAACCGGACGCTGGTGAATTCGCTGTCGATGATGTCGCCCTTCGGTCCTGCCGAGAAGCAGGCGCTTCTGGAGGCACCGGATCTGAAGAGCCGGGCTGATACGTTGATCGCAATCACCGAGATCCTGCTTGCGCAGGGATCCGGGACAGCGAACGTGCTGCAGTAGGGCAAAGGCCGGTCATGGACGAAAAACTCAGCAAGGTGGATCCGAAACTGCTCGATCTTCTCGTCTGTCCGCTGACCAAGGGCAGGCTGTCACTCGATCGCGAAAACAACGAGCTCGTGTCGCAAGGCGCGCGCCTTGCCTATCCGATCCGCGACGGGATCCCGATCATGCTCATGTCGGAAGCCCGCAAGCTCGAGGACTAGCCTTCAGATCGAGCCGTGAGCAACCTTCAGATCGATCGGCCGCTCAGCAGTTTCGGGTTGTCCTTCACCGTCGTTCCGGCGGCCTGACCGATGAAGAAATCCTTGATCTTCGGAAGCCGCTCCACGACGCCCAAGCCGAAATCGCGGGCGATGCGGATCGGCGTGACGTCGTTTGAAAACAGCCGGTTCAGCACATCCGTCGTCACACCCATCCGGAACGTATCGAAACGCCGCCACGACTGGTAGCGCTCGAGCACATTGAGCGAGCCGATGTCGAGGCCGAGGCGATCCGCCTCGACGACGGTCTCGGCAAGCGCTGCCACATCCTTGAAGCCGAGGTTGAGGCCCTGGCCGGAGATCGGATGAATGCCGTGGGCGGCATCGCCGGCAAGCGCGAAGCGCGGTGCGACGAAGGCGCGCGACAGGGTCAGGCTAAGCGGATAGGCCTTGCGACCACCGACCAGCCGGATCTCGCCCAGCTTGTGGCCGAAGCGCCGCTGCAGCTCTTCCTCGAAGATCAGGTCGTCCGATGCCATCAGGCGCTCGGCGGCATCGGTGCGCTCCGTCCAGACCAGCGACGAGCGATTGTTGGTGAGCGGCAGGATGGCGAACGGGCCGGACGGCAGGAAATGCTCTTCCGCCACGCCTTCGTGGTCGCGTTCATGGGCAACCGTCGCGACGATGCCGGACTGGTCGTATGTCCAGTTGACAGTGCGGATACCGGCCATGTCGCGCAGCTTTGAGCGCACGCCGTCGCACGCAACGAGAAGGCGGGTTTCCTCGGTCGAGTCATCGGAAAATTTCACGGTCGTATGCGTTGCGGTCGTCTCGAAGCCGGTGGCGGAAAGGCTGTGACGGATCGATACGCCGAGCCGTTCGGCGGCACCGCGCAGGGCGCGCACCATCGCGACGTTCGGCACCATATGGGCAAACGGCCTGCCTGCCTGGATCGTGCCGTCGAAGGTGAGAAAGACCGGGCGGACCGGATCGGATGTCCGGCTGTCGGTGACGATCATCCGGTTGATCGGCTGGGCGTGCGGCAAGATTTCGTCCCAGGTGCCGAGGATGTCGAGCATCTGGCTGGCGGCCGCGATGATCGCGGAGGCGCGCTCGTCCTTTTCCCAGACACCGGCCGGTGCGGCCTCGACGACCTGGACCTCCAGATGCGGCGTCGCCTGCTTGACCGCGACCGCCGCCGCAAGGCCCACATAACCACCACCCACAACCAGCATGTCCAGCATTGCAAAACTCCCGAGCACGTCAAACACTTCGTGGCGTTTCCATTTGAGCTCGAAACGCTTAGCCTTAGATATAGATCATCAAGTGCCCGCTTCCTACCGCCGGAGTCCGTCTTAATGTCGAGTTCTTCTACCCCAATCGATCCCATCAGCGCACTGCTGACCGTACTCGACCTCGAAAAGCTGGAGGAGAACCTGTTTCGCGGCAGGACCGGCCCCGACACGGGATGGCAGAGAGTGTTCGGCGGACAGGTGATCGGCCAGGCGCTGGTTGCGGCACAGCGGACGGTCGCCAGCGATCGCTTCGTGCACTCGCTGCATGCCTATTTCCTGCGGCCTGGAGATCCGCTGGTGCCGATCATATACCAAGTGGAGCGAATCAGGGACGGGTCGAGCTTCACCACGCGACGGATTGTCGCCATCCAGCATGGGCATGCCATCTTTTCGATGTCCGCTTCGTTCCAGATCGACGAAGGCGGTTACGACCATCAGATGTCGATGCCGCCCGTCGCCATGCCGGAAGAGCTGATGCCGGAAAGCGAATTCAAGAAGATGTTCCTGAAGCACGGCTCCGAAGCCGTGCGCCGCTACTGGTCTCGCGAGCGTCCGATCGAGATGCGGCCGACATCGCTTGCGCATTATCTGTCCAAGGAGAAGCTGGAGCCGCGCCAGGATATCTGGGTGAGGACCACCGGCCCGGTGCCGGACGACCGGACGATCCAGGCGGCGTTGCTTGCCTATCTCTCCGACATGACGCTTCTCGATGCCTCTCTCTATCCGCACGGCACCTCGATCTTCGATCCAACCATCCAGGCCGCGAGTATCGACCATGCGATGTGGTTCCACCGTCCGATCCGTTTCGACGACTGGCTGCTCTATTCGCAGGACAGTCCCAGCGCATCCGGCGCGCGCGGCATGACCCGCGGCGCAATCTACAGTCGATCCGGCGAGCTCGTCGCATCCGTCGCGCAAGAAGGTTTGATTCGTAAAAGAGCAAATGAATAATATTTGGGCATTTTGAGAAAACTGCACAAGTTTTCGCCGAAATTTGGCCGGCGCGTTGCCCGTTATTTGGCGACGTTCTGAAAGGGTCATTCTTATCAATAGCTTAATCTGGCTTCTCAAACTGGCATGACCCTTGAATGTGTCATGTCAGTCGCTGCTCTTGATCAGGCAGTGATCCAGGAGAATCGGCCCCGAGCCGAGCAACAAAGGATGGGAAGCCAGATGAAAATTGTAATGGCCATTATCAAGCCATTCAAGCTGGATGAGGTGCGCGAAGCCCTCACCGCTGTCGGTATCCAGGGCCTTACCGTGACCGAAGTAAAGGGCTACGGACGCCAGAAGGGACACACGGAAATCTACCGTGGGACGGAATATGCGGTCAGCTTCCTGCCGAAGCTGAAAATCGAGATCGCGGTTCCGACCGACCTCGTCGAAAAAGCCGTTGAAGCAATCGCCTCTTCCGCCAAGACCGGCCAGATCGGCGACGGCAAGATCTTTGTCTATTCGATCGAGCAGGCCGTGCGCATCCGCACCGGCGAAACCAATACTGAAGCGCTGTAAGAACGGCTGACAGGGGAGTCTTCAAGCTATGCAATTCACCAAATTTTCCACTCTCGGGCGCCTCGGTGCCGCGGCTGCGGCCTTCGCCGCGCCCGCCGTCGCCTTTGCGCAGGACGCTGCCGCACCGGCAGTCGCTGCCGCGGCCGCGGCCCCGGTTGCCGACAAGGGCGACACCGCGTTCATGTTCATCTGCACGCTTCTCGTGCTGTTCATGCTGATGCCGGGCATCGCCCTATTTTACGGCGGCCTCGTCCGCACCAAGAACATGCTGTCGGTCCTGATGCAGTGCACCGTTGCCGGCGCCGCCATCATGATCATCTGGGTCACCTACGGCTATTCCTTTGCCTTCGGCGGCAGCACCTCCGCCTTCTGGGGTGGTACGGCGAAAATGTTCCTGTCGGGTGTCAACATGGACTCGACGGCTGCAACCTTCTCCGACGGCGTGGTCATTCCGGAATTCATCTTCGTGATGTTCCAGATGACCTTTGCGGCTCTGACGCCTGCACTGATCATTGGCGCCTTCGCCGAGCGCATCAAGTTCTCGGCTTCGATCCTGTTCTGCATCCTGTGGGTTACCTTCGTCTACTTCCCGATCGCCCACATGGTCTGGGACGCAAACGGCCTGATCTTCGGCTGGGGCGCGCTTGACTTTGCCGGCGGCACCGTCGTTCACATCAATGCAGGTCTTGCAGGTCTGATCGGTGCGATCATGGTCGGCAAGCGCACCGGCTACGGCAAGGACATGATGGCTCCGCATTCGATGACGCTGACGCTGGTCGGCGCTGCAATGCTCTGGGTCGGCTGGTTCGGCTTCAACGCAGGCTCCAACCTCGAAGCTTCGGGCGGCGCAATGCTCGCAACGGTCAACACCTTTGTTGCAACCGCTGCAGCCGTCCTCTCCTGGTGCGTCGTCGAAACCTTCACCCGCGGCAAGGCTTCGCTGCTCGGTGCTGTCTCGGGCATGATCGCCGGTCTCGTCGCCATCACGCCGGCTGCCGGCATTGCCGGTCCGATGGGCGCCATCGTCATGGGCCTGATCGTCTCGCCGCTGTGCTACTTCTTCGTTGCCGTCATCAAGAACAAGTTCGGCTATGACGACACGGCAGACGTGTTCGGCGTCCACGGCATCGGCGGCCTGTTCGGCGCTCTTGCCACGGGCATCTTCGCATCCGCCTCGCTCGGCGGTATCGGCTATGCCGAAGGCGTCACGATGGGCGGTCAGTTCATGACCCAGGTCTATGCCGTTCTCGTCACCATCGCATGGTGCGGTATCGGCTCGCTGGTCATCTACAAGATCGTCGATCTCGTCGTCGGCCTGCGCGTCACCGTGGAAGCAGAACGCGAAGGTCTCGATCTCGCGTCGCACGGCGAAGCTGCCTACCACTCGTAAGAGGCTGCAACTGCCTCTCGAAGGCAGCGTCAATCTCTGATGACCATCACTCAAGCCCGGGCCTCTGGTCCGGGCTTTTGCGTTTTGCCAAGCGAATTCCAGCCGATCAATCTTGGTTAAAGTCGCGTTAACCATCGCGGGGGTATTCTGCCTGGAATTGCGTGACCGGCCGAAACCTGCCGGTTCATGAAACAGGCGGTTTTTCAGGACGGCGGGCAGACAAGATGGGCAGAAGCAGTTCGGCGGCTATGGCAAATCGATCCACCCGCCTGGTACTCACGGCCTTTGTCTGGCGACAGGCGCTCGCGCTGACAGGCTTTGGCATTTTCACGCTGCTGGCGCTGGCGGTGGCAGCCCTTGCCACGTGGAATGTCGCAGATCCGAGTTTCTCCTACGCCACCGACAACCCGCCTGCCAATATCCTCGGCTTTTCGGGCGCAGCCTTCGCCGACCTGATGATGCAGTTCCTCGGACTTGCGAGCATCTTTGCGCTGCTTCCAATCCTTGCCCTGGCGCTCGCTCTGATTTCCGGGCGTCGTTACGATCGCATTCCGGCGCGGCTTGCAGCATGGGGCGGCGGTACGCTTCTCGCCTCGGCGACGCTCGGCTGCTTTCCGGCGCCGGCGACCTGGCCGATCCCGAACGGCATCGGCGGCGTCATTGGCGACATGATCCTGCGCTTCCCGGCTCTCTTCGTCGGCGCCTATCCGACGGGCATGGTCGCAACCGTACTCGGCTGCATCTTTACCATTCCCTGCATCTGGCTGATGCTGTTTGCGTCCGGCTTTGTCGGCGAAGCCGTCGAGACGGAAAGCGATGACGACGATGCGCCCGTGGCCGCCGTCTCCGCGCGCAACCGTCAGGAAGAGGATGAGGACGGCGACGACAATGGCCTCTTCGGGGGCTTCCTGGCGTTCGGCGCGCTGGCACATTACTGGTATATCGCTCAGGCACGCCTGCGCCGGTTGACCGGTGCCAAGCCGCGGTCGCGCGTCGGTTTCGACCAGCCCTACGATTTCAACGACGATGAATTCGGCACTCTCAACGAGCCGGTGCGTGCAAAGCAGGACTCTGCCGGTGGCAGAGGCCGGATGGAGCCGTCGCTCGATGGCGCACCGGAGCGGGTCCTGTCGCCGCGCCGGATCGTCTCGGCACCGCCGATGTCCTCCAATGACGAGGATGACGACGATGATTCGTCGCTCGATACGGCAGACAATCCACGTCGCCCGGCCGGGATCCTTGCCGACCACGATGAGGATTTCGCGGCCGCGCGCGGGTCGAAATCTGCTGGCAACGGCTCTCCGCGCGTCGTCCCGGCGGCACCGCCTCCCAAGCCCAGCGCCCGCGTCGGTCGCGATGCGCAGGGCTCGTTCATCTCTGCCGACGGGTTCCAACTGCCCTCCGTGCACCTGCTTGCCGAACCAAAGGCGATTGCCCGCGATGCTTCGCTGTCGGCTGACGCGCTGGAGCAGAACGCCCGCATGCTGGAAGGCGTGCTGGAGGATTTCGGCGTCAAGGGCGAGATCATCCACGTCCGCCCGGGCCCTGTCGTGACACTCTACGAACTGGAACCTGCGCCGGGCATCAAGTCGTCCCGCGTGATCGGACTTGCCGACGATATAGCCCGCTCCATGAGCGCCATTGCTGCCCGTGTCGCGGTCGTTCCCGGCCGCAACGCGATCGGGATCGAGCTGCCGAACCGAATTCGCGAAACCGTCTATCTGCGCGAAATGATCGGCTCGAAGGATTTCGAAACCAGCAAGGCAAAGCTTGCCATGGCACTCGGCAAGACGATCGGGGGCGAGCCTGTTGTCGCCGATCTCGCCAAGATGCCGCATCTTCTCGTGGCCGGTACCACCGGTTCGGGTAAGTCGGTTGCGATCAACACGATGATCCTCTCGCTTCTCTACCGCTACACGCCGGAGAAGTGCCGCCTGATCATGATCGACCCGAAGATGCTCGAACTTTCCGTCTATGACGGCATCCCGCATCTCCTGTCTCCGGTTGTCACCGATCCGAAGAAGGCTGTCGTTGCGCTCAAATGGACCGTCCGCGAGATGGAAGAGCGCTACAAGAAAATGTCGAAGATCGGCGTGCGCAATATCGACGGGTTCAATTCGCGCGTCGAGCAGGCGATGGAACGCGGCGAGGTTCTGACCCGTACCGTCCAGACTGGTTTCGATCGCCAGACCGGCGAGGCGGTTTACGAGACGGAAGAGTTCGACCTGCAGCCGATCCCATATATCGTCGTCATCATCGACGAAATGGCCGACCTGATGATGGTAGCGGGCAAGGATATCGAAGGCGCTGTCCAGCGTCTGGCGCAGATGGCGCGTGCGGCCGGCATCCATGTGATCATGGCGACGCAGCGCCCCTCGGTCGATGTCATTACCGGCACGATCAAGGCCAACTTCCCGACCCGTATCTCTTTCCAGGTCACGTCGAAGATTGACAGCCGTACCATTCTCGGCGAACAGGGTGCCGAACAGCTGCTGGGTCAGGGCGATATGCTCTATATGGCGGGCGGCGGTCGGATTCAGCGTGTCCACGGGCCTTTCGTCTCCGATACCGAGGTCGAAGAGATCGTCGCCTACTTGAAAACTCAAGGGTCGCCCCAATATCTCGAAGCTATCACGGCTGATGACGACGAGGATGGCGAGGGCGCAGGACCTGCCGGCACTTCCAACCTCTCGGACTCGGACGATCCTTACGACCAGGCGGTGGCGGTGGTGCTCAAAGACGGCAAGGCCTCCACATCCTACATCCAGCGCCGTCTCGGCATCGGCTACAACCGTGCGGCATCGCTGATCGAGCGGATGGAGCAGGAGGGCCTGATCGGCCCGGCCAACCACGCCGGAAAGCGCGAGATCCTCGTGCCGACCGAAGCGGATGTACTGGATCGGTAAGGCCGGTAAAGCGGTCTTCAGGGGTTCGTGATCCGGCGCAAGCGGCCATCAAGACGCCGTGTTTCCACAACAGAAACACGGAAGGAGACCAGAATGACAGAACAAAAGACCACTCTTTCCAAAAGCGTGACCGGACTGCTCGGCCGTCGCCAGTTCTCGCTCGGCCTTGCCGGCGGTGTTGCCGGGCTGCTGGTTGCGGGAGCGGCAAAGCCCGTTCTGGCGCAGGCCGCAGCCGGTGCCTCGGCTCAGCGGATCGCCGACCATTTCTCGTCGGTGAAGACGATGATGGGCGAGTTCGTTCAGTTCGGGCCACGCGGCGAACAGACCGGCGGCAAGTTCTTTATCGAGCGCCCCGGCAAGCTGCGCTTCAACTTCGAGGATCCGTCGCCGCTGCGCGTGATTGCCGATGGCCGCAACGTGGTCGTGGGCAACGTCAAGCTCAAGACCTGGGATATCTACCCGCTGTCGAAGACGCCGCTCAGCCTGCTCTTGTCCGAGCGCATCGATTTGACATCCGCGACCGTGCGCAGCGTGCGTGAAGAGACCGACCTGACGACGATCGTGCTCGGCAACAAGTCGATCTTCGGCGATTCGACCATCACCATGATGTTCGACACCAAGACCTTCGACCTTCGCCAGTGGACGATCACCGACGCCCAGAACAAGGATACGTCCGTGATGGTCTATAACGTCCGCAACGGCGTGGCGATGGACGAGAGAGTGTTCACCATCCCCTACGATCAGGTGAAGTAAGACCCATCCGCCGAGACAGATCGCTTTTTGAGGGCTGCGGAAACGCGGCCCTTTTTGCTTTTCCTGCTTTGCGAAATTGCCTAGAGGTGATGCCCATCAGCGAGGGCAGGCATGACATTCTCCATCACCACCTGGAACATCAACTCGGTCCGGCTTCGCATGCCGATCGTGCAGCAGTTCATTACCCGCAACCAGCCGGACATTCTCTGCCTGCAGGAGATCAAGTGCCAGGAGCCTGAGTTTCCCTACCAGCCGCTGAGAGACCTCGGCTACGAGCATATCATCGTGCATGGCCAGAAGGGCTATCACGGCGTCGCCATCGCCTCGAGGATCCCGCTGTCGGAAGATCACCGCCAGAATTACTGCAATGTCGGCGATGCCCGGCACATCTCGGCGCTTTTCGGGACGGGTACCCGGCGCATCCGGGTGCATAATTTCTACGTGCCTGCGGGAGGCGACGAGCCGGACCGGACGATCAATCCGAAATTCGGCCACAAGCTGGATTTCGTCGAAGAGATGAAGGTTTTGCAGGCCGATGCGACGCCCGGCATTTCGTCGATCCTCGTCGGCGATCTGAATATCGCGCCGCTGGAGCACGATGTGTGGTCGCACAAGCAGCTTCTGAAGATCGTCAGTCACACGCCGGTCGAGACTGAGGGCATGAAGGAGATCATCTCCAAGGGCGGCTGGCTCGACCTGATGCGCCAGTACACGCCGGAGCCGGAAAAGATCTACACCTGGTGGAGCTACCGCGCCAAGGACTGGGAAGCCGCCAACAAGGGTCGCCGTCTCGATCATATCTGGTCATCGCCGGACCTTGGCCCGTTTCTCGACCGGATCGAGGTGCTGAAGGAAGCCCGAGGCTGGACCCAGCCATCGGACCACGTTCCGGTGACGGCAGTGTTCAAGTTCTAAGGAGCAGTCATCTCAGCGGAACCGGTGCTGCATGGCGAGTGCTGCCTTGGCGAGGCTGACGATGTTGTCGCGGATGCGGTTTTCGATGAGACGACCGACCTGGGGATATTCTTCCAGCAGGCGCTCGAACAGGGATCTGCCGATCCTGAGCGTTTCGGAATCTTCGGCCGCGATTGCCGTGAACTTGCGCTCGACCATGGTCACCAGCGCGAGCTCGGATAGAAGCGTGCCGGGCCCGACCGTCTTGTCGAGACGAACGGTGCCGTCGCGGGTGGTCGAGTAGAGGTCGAAACTGCCTTTGTAGACGATGAAGGCGGATTCGGCGGGGGAACGCTCGCGAAACAGCTCCTGGCCGCCGGATGTCGAGCGTCGTTCCGCCCCGAACGCAATCAGCCGCAGCTGGTCGCCATCCAGTTCCCTGAAAAGCGGCACTTGCGACAGAAGCCGGATATCGTCGGACAGTGCCATTTTACGGGTTTGCGGTCTTCGGGGTTAAGGTACGATCTTGTATCCACCGTTTTCCGTCACCAGAATCTCAGCATTCGAGGGGTCGCGCTCGATCTTCTGTCTCAGACGATAGACATGGGTTTCCAGTGTATGCGTTGTAACGCCGGAATTATAGCCCCATACTTCTTCCAGAAGAATATCGCGTGTGACGACCTTCAGCCCTGCGCGATAGAGATAGCGGATGATCGCCGCTTCCTTTTCGGTCAGACGGATCTTCTTGCCATCGTCCGTGGTCAGAAGCTTCTGGCTCGGCTTGAACAGGTAGGGGCCGACGGTGAACGTGGCGTCCTCGCTCTGTTCGTACTGGCGAAGCTGGGCGCGGATACGCGCAAGCAGAACCGCAAAGCGGAACGGCTTCGTCACATAATCGTTGGCGCCGGCTTCGAGGCCGAGGATCGTGTCGGAATCGGTGTCGTGGCCGGTCAGCATGATGATCGGGGCCTTGAAGCCGTTCTTGCGCAGAACCTTGACCGCCTCGCGGCCGTCCATATCCGGCAAGCCGACATCCATGATCAGCAGATCGACCTGGGTCGCCTTGGCGGTATTGACCGCCTTGGTTGCATTGGCTTCCTGCAGGATCGAGAATTCGTCGTAGAAGCCGAGCTGCTCCACAAGGGTCTCGCGCAGATCATCGTCGTCATCGACCAGCAGTATCGTTCTCGCCATGCAGTTCTTGCCTTCCGTAGCGCCTATTGCGTTTGTAAGACGTATCTAGGGATCTTCGATGTAAAACCCAACCCGCTATGAATTCAAACGAAATCATATTCAAAGCAAAACCTTGTGAGTGAAATGCATCGTTTTCTCGAGAAAGATCACAAAACCGGACCCGTCGTCGTGGTTCGTACCGCGCCGCGTGACCGCCGGCGTGCCATCGTGACATGCGGCGGGATCACCGTTCAGGCAGCGCTGGGGCGATCCGGGACGACGGCGTTCAAGCGGGAAGGCGACGGGGGAACGCCGATTGCCGCGATGCGGATCATCAGCGGCTTCATCCGCGGCGACCGTCTTTCGGTGCCGGCCACGCGGCTTCCGCTTCGCCGCATCGGCCGCGACATGCTCTGGTGCGACGAGCCGAAGCACCCGGCCTACAACCGCCTGGTGAAGGCCCCGTTCAAACCCTCTCACGAGGAGATGCAACGGGCAGACGAACTCTACGATATCTGCCTCGTGCTCGACTGGAACATCACCTCGCGCAAGCGCCACGGCGGCTCGGCCATCTTCTTCCACCTGATCCGCCCGGGTTACAAGCCCACCGCCGGCTGCGTCGCGGTTCACCCGCGCGACATGAAGCGGCTGCTGCCGTTTCTGCGCAAGGGGACGCTTGTGCGGGTGCTGGGGTGAGGGTGCTGGGATAGGCTACCGGCCGATGGCAATCGCACCGGCCGCTACGATGAGCCCGGCCACGATGCGCTTCGGTGTGAGTGTCTCGCCGAGGAACAGCCTGCCGATGATCATCGCGAAGACCACGCTCGTTTCGCGGATTGCGGTGATGGGACCGGCAGGTCCCATGGAGTAGGCGATGATGACGACGCCATAGGCGATCAGCACGAAGATGCCGGCCAGCAGGGCCTTGCGGGTTTCCCGCTCGCGGATGTCCAGGCGCAAGCGGCCCCGCATCAGCGTATACGCGACAATCAGAAGCACGCCATAGGTGAACAGCACCCAGGCGGCATAGGCACCCGGATCGGCCAGATAGCGTACGCCGATGGAATCAACCGTCGCGTAGGTGGCGATGATTAGGCCGGTCAGCAGCGCCCACAAAATGGACGTGGTCGGCGCGCGCTGGCTGCCGGTCGAGAGGCTCATGATGCCAGCCGCTACCAGGATGACGCCGAGAATCTGGGAAGAGGTGAGCGTTTGTCCCATCATCAGGAAGCCGCCGAGTGACACCAGAAGCGGCACGGAGCCGCGCACGATCGGGTAGACCTGTCCGAGGTCGCCCAGCCGGTAGGCGAAGACGAGGAAGATGCTGTAGGCCACCTGCAGCATCGATGAGGCGAGGATAAACCCGAGGCCTGCGGCCGTCGGCCATGGAAACCACAGCATGACCGGGAGAGCGGCGAGAATGCCCGTGATGCCCATCACGGTGATCGACCATAGCCTGTCGGCGCCCGAGCGCAGGAATGCATTCCAGCTGGCATGCATGACGGCGGCGGTAAGCGCCAGCGCGATGACAGTCGGGCTCATTGCTTGGCGATCCTTCAGGCGCGCGGCAAAGGACGGAGCGGGCAGACAGGCATTGCCGTACCGTTCTCCTCAAAAAATCTACCGTATTGGCGCGTCCCGAAAGGTCAAACGTGTTTTCCTGAACCGGCTGTGAGCGTTGTTCATCGCAGCAAAAAGCCGCCGGATGCTTTCACATCGAGCGGCTTTGCTGATCGGGTGTCAAAGGCTCTCGGCCTATTTCCAGTCGCGGATGTCCACGAATCTACCGGCGACGGCGGCTGCTGCGGCCATGGCGGGGGAAACGAGGTGGGTGCGGCCCTTGGAGCCCTGACGGCCCTCGAAATTGCGGTTCGAGGTCGAAGCGCAACGTTCATAGGGGTTCAGGCGGTCGTCGTTCATGGCAAGGCACATGGAGCAGCCAGGCTCGCGCCAATCGAAACCGGCAGCCTTGAAGATCCGGTCGAGACCTTCGGCTTCCGCCTGTTCCTTGACGAGGCCGGAGCCCGGAACGACCATGGCCGACACCGTCGACGCAACGGTCTTGCCTTCGACCATCTTTGCCGCAGCGCGCAGATCCTCGATGCGGCCGTTGGTGCAGGAGCCGATAAAGACGCGATCGATGGTGATGTCGGTCATCTTCGTGCCCGGCGTCAGGCCCATATACTCGAGCGCGCGCCATTTGGAGGTGCGCTTGTTTTCGTCCTTGATCTGGTCGGGATCGGGAACCGTGCCTTCGATCGTAGTCACGTCCTCGGGCGAGGAGCCCCAGGAAACGATCGGGGGCAGGGCGGCTGCGTCCAGCACCACGACCTTGTCGTAATGAGCGCCTTCGTCCGTATGCAGCGTCTTCCAGTAGTCGACGGCCATATCCCACGCCGTGCCCTTCGGCGCGCGCGGCTTACCCTTGATATACTCGAACGTCGTCTCGTCAGGCGCGATCAGGCCGGCACGAGCGCCACCTTCGATCGTCATGTTGCAGACGGTCATGCGGCCTTCCATGGAGAGCGACCGGATCGCCTCGCCGGCAAACTCGATGACGTGTCCGGTGCCGCCGGCGGTGCCGATTTCGCCGATGATCGACAGGATGACGTCCTTTGCCGTGACGCCCGCCGGCAGTTTGCCGTCGACGCGGACCAGCATGTTCTTCGCCTTGGTCTGCAGCAGCGTCTGGGTGGCGAGAACATGCTCCACTTCCGACGTGCCGATGCCGTGCGCCAGCGAACCGAAGGCGCCGTGCGTCGAGGTATGGCTGTCACCGCAGACGATCGTCATGCCTGGCAGGGTAAAACCCTGTTCCGGCCCGACGATATGGACGATACCCTGGCGGACATCGCTTTCGGAAAAGTATTCGACGCCGAAATCCCTGGCGTTTTCGGCCAGCGCCTCGACCTGGATGCGGCTTTCCTCGTTCTTGATGCCGAGGTGACGGTCAGGCGAGGTCGGCACGTTGTGATCGACGACGGCGAGCGTGCGCTGCGGCGAGCGCACCTTGCGTCCGGCAAGGCGCAGGCCCTCGAAGGCCTGCGGGCTCGTCACCTCATGCACCAGGTGACGGTCGATATAGAGAAGACAGGTATCGTTTTCATCGCGGGAGACGACGTGGTCGTCCCAGATCTTGTCATACAAAGTACGAGGTGCGCTCATGGCTGCGGTCCAATAAGATTGAGAATGGGTGGGGAAATAGAGGCGGCATCTTAGGCCGCGCCGGACATGTCTGCCCGGTCAGCTAAGTCGGCTGCATAGAGCGCCGGATACGCGCGCAAAAAAGCGTGACGGCAGACGCTTGTGGTCCTGCAGCACGATCATGCGGTTCGCGAGACATCCGAATTTCGATCCCATGGCAAAGGGTGTAGCAGTTTTTTGAATTCTCGGCAATTGCCTCCAGAAAACGTACATGCGAGAACGCTACTAAAGGAACCCCCTCATGGGGGGCCGGTCTGCAGCGCCTCCCGGGCCTGAAAGAGGAGACGAGAATGGCTTTGCCAGCCCAGCTTCCCGACAACGAGGCTGAACGCCTGCTCTCTGTGCGGGCCCTGATTTCCGCCGACGGACCCTCCACGCCGGAGCTCGAGGCGCTTGTGAAGCTTGCCAAGGATGTGTTCACGACGCCTTATGCGGCCGTCAACATCGTCGACGCCGATTGGCATCGGGTGGCCTGCCAAGTTGGCATTCGAACGAGCGAATGCCCGCGCGACATCTCGATCTGCTCCCGTGTCGTGTTCGACAACGAGGTCGTGGTGGTTCCCGATCTTGCCCGCCATCCGGAACTGCGCGATCTTCCTTATGTGCTGGGCGAGCCGGGTTTCAGGTCCTATGCCGGTGCGCCGGTCGCGCTGGAGCCGGGTCTTCCCGTTGGTGCCTTCTGCCTTCTCGATACCGAGCCGCGCGAATTCAGCGACCGGGAGATCGCCAATCTCATGCATTTCGCCGAGGTGGCGAGCGGTCTTTTGCGGCTGCAGAAGGCAAATCATGTGATGGGTTTTGCCGAGGAAAAGCTCCGGCTGGCCGCAATCACCGATCCGATGACCGGGTTCTACAATCGCGCGGCGCTGGTCTCGATCGTCGACGGCATGCTGGCCGATGCATTTTCGGCGCAGCAGACGGTCGGCGTTCTCTACATGGATATGGACGGGTTCAAGACGATCAACGACACGCTCGGCCATCCCGCGGGCGATGAAGTGCTGAAGCAGGCGGCGCAACGCATTACCGAATGCCTCGGTGTCCAGGAAATTGCCGTCCGGATGGGTGGCGACGAGTTCGCCGTCTTCGTTCCGAACCTTGCCAATGCCGATGCGCTGGCCGGTCTTTCGGAACGCCTCGTGAAACGGTTCCGCAGCCCGTTTGCCGTGGGCAGGCATATCGTCAATGCACGTCTGAGCGTGGGTGCTGCCCTTGCGCCGCATGCAGGGTCGGATCGCCTCAGCCTGTTGCAGGCCGTGGATGAAGCGCTGTACGAGGCGAAGGCCTCCGGCCGCGACAGGTTCGTCCTCAGGTCATCCTGACGGCGGCGAATGCGGGCGATGCCTTCTATAGACGGCTTGCCTTTCTGATCCCCTGTTCCCGCATCTTCTTTTCGACCTGCCGCAAGGCGATCGACAGGCCGATCGTCAGGATCAGGTAGATATAGGCGACGATCGAATAGGTCTCGAAAAACCGGAACGAGCCGGACGCATAGATCTTGCCGGCCTGGCTGATATCGGCGACGCCGAGAACCGAGACGAGGGAACTGTCCTTCACCATGGCAACGAAGTCGTTCGAGAGCGGCGGGAAGATCACCCGTATCGCTTGCGGAAAGATGACGAGGCGAAAGCGCTGACCCCGCGTCAACCCGAGCGCCATGGCCGCTTCGACCTGGCCGCGATCGATGGACTGGAAACCGGCGCGAAAGATCTCGGCGATAAAGGCCGAATAGCCGATCGTCAGCGCAATGATCGCACGCCACATCAAAGAGAGATCACGGACCTGCATCGGCTCGAGAAAGCCGCCGTCGACCAGCGGCGCGATCAGGACATTGTAAAAACCGACGATCGCCGGTGCGCCGGCAAAGGCAATGTAGAACAAAAGAACCAGGATCGGGATGCCGCGCACGACTTCCACATAGAAGCGCGCCGCCTGCCTCAGCGCGAGGCGATCGGAAAGACCGGCAAGCGCGATCGCCAGGCCTAGCGCGGTGGCAAGCACGAAGGCGGTGACCGTCACGAACACAGTCACCCAGATGCCGCGCGAGACGGTGGCGAAAACCTGGGCATAGAGATCGTTGACGACGATCACGGCTGCGAGCGCGAGGCCTATGACGACGACGGCTGCGAGCCACCACGGACGATCACCATCGCCGCCCGATGTCGGCAGGGTCTGAAAGGTCATCAGGTTTCGACCCTGTCCGCGAAGCCTGCCATCCTGATGGTCACTGGCCCATCTTGTAGTCGAGGAACCACTTTTTGTTCAGGGCATCCAGCGTGCCGTCGGCTTTCAGCGCGGCGATCGCGGCGTTGACGGGCGCTGCGAGATCCGATCCCTTCTTGAAGATGAAGCCGAAATCTTCGGCTCCGAGCGGGCCGCCGATCACCTTCAACCCACCGCTCGACGCGTCGACATAGCCTTTGGCCGCGACGCTGTCGGTCAGCACGAGATCGACGTCGCCGCCTTTCAACGCCTGCACGGTTGCGCCGAAGGTCTCGAACAGCTTGATGCGCGGGTTCTGCTCGTTGCCGTCGAGGATGCTGTAGACTGACGTGTAGAAGGGCGATGTGCCCGGCTGGGCGCCGATCAGTGCGCCGTCTACGGCCGCAAAGGCCTTTTCATCGGCAAAGCGGGTTTCGTCGCCACGCACCAGCATGAACTGTTCGGAGCGCAGGTAGGGATCGGAGAAGTCGACCTGTGCCTTGCGTTCATCCTTGATGGTGATGCCGGTCATGCCGATGTCGTACTGGCCATCGGACACGGCCTGGATCATCGCGTCCCAGCTGACGTTCTGGTACTCGACCTTGAAATTCAACCGCTTGGCGATCTCGTTCATCGCATCATACTCCCAGCCGATCGCCTTGCCCGTCTTCGGATCGACGAACTGCAGGGGCGGGTAGGCGTTTTCGGTGACGACGACGACCGATCGGGCCTTCAGGTCCGGCAGGTTTTGCGCAAAAGCAGTGACCGGTGCCAGGCTTGCAACTGCGAGGGCGGCAATGACAAAACGTCTTTTCAGCATGGGGCGATCCTCAAGAGAAATATCTCAGCCAAATCTCACCAATTTCTGCGGGAAGACAAGCACAACCATTCCCTCAGACGAAGATCGCTGGGTTTGGCTTTGCAGACGCAACTGCATGGGATCGATATCAATGCCCAAGGGCAATCGCAGGCAATAAAAAAGGCGGCCAACCGGCCGCCTTTTCTCATCCCATGAAGGGAAATCTTATTCAGCAGATGCTGCTTCTGCAGCCTTTGCTTCTTCCGCAGCCTTCGCTTCAGCGGCTTCTGCTGCTGCCTTGTCGGCGGCGAGAGCCTGTGCTGCTGCGATCTTTTCAGCTTCGATGCGTGCCTTTTCTTCGACAACTGCAGCGCGCTCGGCTTCGTTCAGCTTGCGTGCACGCGTGCCGGTGTTCTCGACGATACGAGCCGACTTACCGCGACGATCGCGCAAGTAGTACAGCTTGGCGCGACGGACGCGACCGCGGCGAACGATTTCGACGCCTTCGACGAGCGGCGAGTAGACCGGGAATACGCGCTCGACGCCTTCGCCGTAGGAGATCTTGCGAACGGTGAAGCTTTCGTTGATGCCACCGCCGGAACGGGCGATGCAAACGCCTTCATAGGCCTGTACGCGGGTACGGGTGCCTTCCGTCACGCGGACGTTGACGCGGACGGTGTCGCCCGGGGAAAATTCTGGAAGCGAGCGCTTGGCTTCGATCTTGGCGACCTGTTCGGCCTCAAGCTGCTGGATGATGTTCATGTGTCAAACCTCAGGTTTTTCTGAAACAGCCAGAGCGCTCTTAGGATCCGTTGGTCAAAGCCTCTGGATCTGCCTTGCGGCAGAGCGTTTCGCCATTCTTTGTTGCTGGCAGACGGGACAGTTTTCCCATTTCCGTTCGCGCCATTACACGAAAGGCATGCGCTTGTCATCGGGCATGCCGCAATTTTGTGGCGATCGGTGGCGTTTTCGCCGCTTGCTGGCTCTCCATAGCAGGTCTAAAGGCTGACCGAAAAGAATTCGGGAGGATTGATGTCGATCACCATGGTGGTGCTGCTGGCCGCGGCCGGCTTTTTCTCGGGCGCCGCCAACGCGATTGCCGGCGGCGGAACGTTTCTCGTCTTCGGCGCCATGACGCTTGCCGGCGTGCCGCCGATCTCGGCCAATGCAACGTCGTCGATCGTGCAGTTTCCGGGCTATGTCACCTCGACGCTCGCCTATCGCCGCGAGATTGCCAGGCACTGGCGAAGTGCTTTGGCGCTCGCAATCGTCTCCGTCATCGGCTCGATTTTGGGAGCGTTGATCCTGCTGGCGCTCGACAATGACGCGTTTCGCCAGGTCGTGCCGTGGCTCCTGGGCGCTGCTACCGCCGTGTTTGCCGCAGGCCCGTGGCTGAAGCCGAAAGCCTCGTCCGAGCGCCCTGCCAACTCGCCGCTTTCGGTCATCGGTCAGTTCCTGACATCGATCTATGGTGGGTTCTTCGGGGCCGGAATGGGGATCATGATGTTGGCGGTGCTGGGGCTGACGACCGGCGGCAGCTATCACCATCTCAATGCGCTGAAGAACATGCTGGCGGCGCTGATTGCCGGCGTCGCGATCGTCGTCTTCGTCGGCGGCGGCGTGATTGCCTGGCCGGAAACGATCATCATGATGCCGGCCGGCGCGCTCGGCGGCTATTGCGGCGTGTGGCTCGCACGACGCGTTCCGCAGGCAGTGCTGCGCTGGTGCGTGGTGGCGGTCGGCGCAGGCCTGACCGTCTACTATTTCGTCACCGGCTAGCTTTCGTTCAGCAGGTCCGGGCGGCGTTCCCGAGTAAGCCGCAGCGACTGTTCGAGCCGCCATTTCTCGATCGCGGCATGGTTGCCGGAGGTCAGAATAGCGGGGATTTCCCGGTCTTCGAAGACCTGTGGGCGGGTATAATGCGGATGTTCGAGCAGGCCGTGCTCGAAGCTTTCGTGGGTGCCGGACAGGGCATTGCCCATCACGCCCGGCAGAATGCGCACGACGCTATCGAGCAGGGTCAGGGCTGCCGGCTCGCCGCCCGAAAGGATATAGTCGCCGATCGACACTTCCTCGAGCTGGCGTGCATCGATCACCCGCTGGTCGACGCCTTCGAAACGTCCGCAGACGATCACCACGCCCTCGCCATCGCCAAGCTCGCGAACGCGCTTCTGGCTGAGCGGCTTTCCGCGCGGGCTCATCAGCAGGCGGGGGCGGCTGTCGTCCGCGAGGGAATCGATCGCCTTTGCCAGAATATCCGCCCTCAGCACCATGCCGGCGCCGCCGCCGGCCGGCGTGTCATCGACGGTGCGATGCTTGTCCTCGGCGAAATCACGGATCTGCATCGCTTCCAGCGACCACTGCCCGCGTTCCATTGCCTTGCCGGAGAGGGAAAAGCCGAGATGGCCGGGAAACATTTCCGGATAGAGGGTGAGCACCGTGGCGCGAAACGGCATCGCGGTCACTTGTCCTTGCGGGGAAAATTCGAGTTCGCGCCGTCTTCGTCCGGGTTTTCGATGAGGCCTGCGGCTTCGGGATCAATCAGGATCTTGCCGCCTTCGAGATCGATCTCCAGAACGGCTGCCTCGGTAAACGGAATGAGCGACGGCCGACGGCCGGGGCCTTTCAGCTCCAGAAGGTCGCCGGCGCCGAAATCGAAAACGGCGCTGACCGTGCCGAAGCTCTTGCCGTCCTTGTCGACCGCTTCCAGGCCCTCGAGGTCGGCGTAATAGAATTCGTCGTCGTCCAGTTCCTCGTCCGGAAGGTTGTCACGGTCGACGAACAGCTCGATGCCGTTCAGCGCTTCTGCATCCTCGCGGCTGTTGATGCCGCGGAAGCGGACGATGACGACGGTTTTCGCCTCGCGGATATCGAGGATCTCGAAGACCCGGCCGTCCGCGGTGTAAAGATTGCCGTAGTCGCCGAGTGCGGTCGGATCCTCGGTAAAGGATTTCACCCGCACCTCGCCCCGCAGGCCCTGGGCAGCGCCGATCGTTGCCATCAGAACTGGGTTTTCGAGCTTGGTCATGCGGGAAGGCTCCGGTTTCTTCGCGCCCATTTAAGCGCAACACAGTGAAATGAAAACAGTCTCGGCGGAATGAAAACAGCAAAACGGGCGGTGCGTTGCCGCACCACCCGTCGAAGCAAAAGAAGCAGATCTTATTCCGCGGCAGCAGCTGCCTTGGCGTCTTCGATCTTCTTTGCGCGCTCGGCAGTGCGTTCCTGAGCCTTCTTGCCCGGCTTCGCCTTTTCCGGGTTGCTCTTGGCATCGCGCTGGCCAACGCCGGCTTCTGCCAGGAAGCGCAGAACGCGGTCGGTCGGCTGTGCGCCGTTGTCGAGCCAATGCTGAACGCGCTCTACGTTGACTTCAACGCGCTTTGCGTCGTCCTTGGCAAGCATCGGGTTCCACGAACCGACCTTTTCCAGGAAGCGGCCGTCACGCGGCGAACGGGCGTCAGCGACGACGATCGTGTAGTAAGGACGCTTCTTCGAGCCACCACGGGCAAGACGGATCTTCAAGGGCATTGTATTCACTCCTAGGTTTGTCTGGGCCGCCGTCCCGGCGGGCCGTGTCGTTATTGGTTTAAGCTGTTTCCTTACCGCCGTGTTCGGCGGCGATGGCTTCATGATGCCGGATGACTTCCTTGATGACGAAGTTCAGGAACTTCTCGGCGAAATCCGGATCCAGATGAGCGTCGTCCGCCAGACGGCGAAGGCGTTCGATCTGGTATTCCTCGCGCGCCGGGTCTGCCGGCGGCAAATCGTATTGGGCTTTGAGGACGCCCACTTCCTTGGTGCAGCGAAAGCGTTCCGCCAGCATATGCACCAGTGCCGCATCGATATTGTCGATCGATTGGCGGTAGCTTGAAAGCTTTGCCTTGATCTCAGGGTCAACCATCGCGTCCTCCCCTCACTTCTTCTTGCCAGGCAGGCCGGGAAGACCCGGGAAGCCGCCGAGGCCGGGGAGCTTTCCGCCGCCAAGACCCGGCATTCCACCGCCGAGACCCGGCATCGAGCCAGGCTTCATGCCGGCAGCTTCAGCCTGCTTCTGCAGGGCTTCCAGCTGCTTCGGATCGAGCTTGGAAAGATCGGGCATGCCGCCCATTCCACCCATGCCACCAAGACCCATCTTGCCGGCAAGGCCGCCCATCATCTGCTTCATCATGCCGCCCTTGCCCTTGCCGCCCATCATTTTCATCATGTCGGCCATCTGGCGGTGCATTTTCAGCAGCTTGTTGATTTCGGACGCGTCCGTGCCGGAGCCGGCTGCGATGCGTTTCTTGCGGGAGTGCTTCAGCATATCCGGGTTGGCGCGTTCGGCCTTCGTCATCGAGCCGATGATGGCGATCTGGCGGTCGAACATCTTGTCGCTCATGCCGGATGCGGCAAGCTTGTCCTTCATGCCGGCCATGCCGGGCATCATTCCCATGATGCCGCCCATGCCGCCGAGCGATTTCATCTGGCGCAGCTGGTCGGCAAGGTCGTTCAGGTCGAACTTGCCCGACTGCATCTTCTTGGCCATCGCCGCGGCTTTTTCCGCATCGATGTTTTCGGCTGCCTTTTCGACGAGGCTGACGATGTCACCCATGCCGAGAATACGGTCGGCGATACGGCGGGGATGGAACTCTTCGAGTTCGTTCATCCGTTCGCCGACACCGATCAGCTTGATCGGCTTGCCGGTGACGGCGCGCATCGAAAGTGCTGCACCGCCGCGGCCATCGCCATCCATGCGGGTCAGAACAAGGCCGGTAATGCCGACGCGTTCGTCGAAATTGCGGGCCAGATTGACGGCGTCCTGGCCGGTCAGGCTGTCGGCGACCAGCAGGATTTCATGCGGATTGGACTTCCGCTTGATTTCCGCCATTTCTGCCATCAGCGGTTCGTCGATATGCGTGCGGCCGGCGGTGTCGAGGATGACGACGTCGTGGCCACCGAGCTTTGCCGCCTGTACGGCGCGCGCGGCAATATCGGTCGGCGACTGGCCGGCAATGATCGGCAGCGTATCGACGCCGGTCTGGACGCCGAGCTGGCGCAACTGTTCCTGAGCTGCCGGACGTCGCGTATCGAGCGACGCCATCAGCACCTTTTTCTTCTCGCGGTCGGTCAACCGCTTGGCGATCTTGCCTGTGGTCGTGGTTTTACCCGAACCCTGCAGACCGACCATCATGATGACAACAGGGGCCGCGGCATGCAGGCTGATGCCGACGCCTTCGGACCCGAGCATTTCGACCAGTTCGTCATGGACGATCTTGACGACCATCTGGCCGGGCTTGATCGACTTCAGAACCTCGGCGCCGACGGCCTTTTCACGAACCTTGTCGGTAAAGGCGCGCACCACTTCCAGCGCCACGTCGGCTTCCAGAAGCGCACGGCGAACCTCGCGCAGGGCGGCGGACACATCCGCTTCGCTCAATGCGCCACGGCCGGTCAGTCCATTCAGAATGGAGCCAAGACGGTCCTGGAGGTTTTCGAACATCGTGTATTCCTTCTTCGTTTCCGGGTGCCCAAAAACGTCGGTTCTTTTGCCGGCAAATACAAGGCGCCAAAGAGTACGCAAAGCCAAATAGCACCCGAGGGCGCCACGCGCTGTCGGGTGTTGACCTCCGGGTTTCCGAATAGTTCGGCTCCCGGTCGGCGGCTCCAAGTTCTCGGACTTGTCAGCAGATTGCCGGGCTTAAACAGGAAATGGGGTTGGAAGTCAAGGCGCGCCGGGGTTTTGCCGCGGGCGAGGGCGTCCGCTGACGAGATGCCGGAGATCTGATGTTGCCGCAAGCTTCCGCCCGTGCGCGAATTGCCGTATTCTATAGGGGATACATGCGAACCTAGATAGAGGTGGCCTTGATGGCGCAGCTCTTGCAAACCGTGGTGATCGAACAGACCTCATGAAACGTCGCAATTTTCTCAAATGGTCCGGGATCGGCGCAGTGGTGGCCCTTGCCGGCGGGTTGACCGCACGAGGTGCCATGGCAGCCAACAGCTATTATTCCGGGCCGGTGTCCGATCACTTCGACGGAACGCATTTCTTCAATCCCGGTGGCGAGGAACCGCGTGGAACTCTCGACCTCCTGCGCTGGAAGTTCGGCAACGGCAATATTCCCTGGCCGGACACGTTTGCTAGCCCGTTTCCGCAGGCCGTGCCGGAGACGCGCGTGACCGGCAATCGTCTTGTCGTCACCATGGTCGGCCATGCGTCGCTGCTGATCCAGGTCGCGGGCGTCAACATCCTGACCGATCCGGTCTGGTCGGAGCGCGCAAGCCCTGTCACCTTTGCTGGGCCGAAGCGAGTCAATCCTCCGGGTATCCGCATCGGTGATCTGCCGCCGATTGATATCGTGCTCGTTACCCACAATCACTACGACCACATGGATCTGGAGACGCTGTGGGTGCTTGAGGGACGCGACAAGCCGCATTTCATCACCCCGCTCGGCAATGATGCGATCATCCGCTCGAAGGTTCCGGATGCGAAGATCACGGTCATGGACTGGGGCGGCAGCGAGACAGTCGCGCCCGGCGTCGTGTTTCACTGCGAGCCCTGCCATCACTGGTCGGCGCGGGGGCTCGGCGACAGGCGCAAGGCATTGTGGGCGGCCTTCGTGTTTGAAACGCCGGCCGGCAAGGTCTATCATGTGGGCGATACCGGATTTCACGAGGGCGTCAACTATCGCGCCGCGGGCAGTAAGCATGGTCCTTTCCGCCTCGCGAACCTGCCGTTCGGCGCCTATGAGCCGCGCTGGTTCATGAAGGCGCAGCATCAGAATCCGCAGGAAGCCGTCGAAGGGATGCAGCTTTGCGGAGCCTCCTTTGTTGCCGGGCATCACTGGGGCACGGTCAAGCTGACGGACGAGGGCATCGACCAGCCGGTCGAGGCGCTGTTTGCGGCGCTCGACAGTCGTGGTATTGCGCGTGAACGATTCCGGCCGATGCGGGCAGGTGAGGTTTTCGACGTTCCGGCGTGATGGAGCTTGACGAGCCGCTCCACAGTTTGCTTGATGCGGAAACATGAGTGAATGGGGCAACATATGCAGATCGAACTGGACCGCCTGACGGACGCTACTCGCATCCAGCGCCTCAAGGCGCAGACAGCGGGTACGCATGATACGCTCGACAAGCGGATCATGCGTGCGGAGCCATTCGCCAATCGCGAGCGCTATGCCTTGTTTCTCGACGTCCAGCATCGGTTTCACGCCGATGTCGCGCCGCTTTACGCGGCCGCCGAACTCAACCGGCTGCTTCCCGGCCTTGCCGAGCGTTGCCGGCTGGAAGCGCTTCGCCACGACATCGCGGATCTCGGCGGCGTGCCGGAACAGCTGGGATCGACGACCGGCCCCCTGAACCCTGCGACCGCGCTTGGCTGGCTCTACGTCGCCGAGGGCTCCAATCTCGGGGCAGCCTTCCTGCGCAAGGAAGCGGCCAAGCTCGGGTTGTCGGACGATTTCGGTGCGCGGCATCTGGCCGGCCACACGGACGGCCGCGGCCTGCACTGGCGCAATTTCGTTTCGGCCTATAACGAGCTTCTGCTGACCGAGGCGGAGGAACTCGAGGCGGCCGAGGGTGCCAGGGCGGCGTTCCGCCGGGTGCATGCGCTGGTCGACCAGATCTTCGGATGACACTATCGGAGAATGGCGCTCGCCGCACAAGTTGCGCGCGCTACTGGCAATTCGTGGCGATTTCCGCCATATACGGCCGATGACCGGTAATTTACCGCACGGGTTGGCAATCATGGCAGAACAGGTCGAATTTGCGCGCATGAACGGGCTTGGCAACAAGATCCTGGTCATCGACATGCGCGGTCGCGCCGACAAGGTCACGCCGGAAGCAGCCGTTGCGCTCAACGCTGATGCTGCGACCCAGTTCGACCAGATCATGGCGATCCACGATCCGAAGATAGCGGGTACCGACGCGTTTATCGACATCCTGAACTGCGACGGCAGCAAGGCCCAGGCCTGCGGCAACGGCACGCGCTGCGTCGTGCAGGCCTTGAGCTCCGAGACTGGCCGCAAGGTTTTCACCTTCCAGACGGTTGCCGGCATTCTCAATGCGCGTGAGCACGAGGATGGCACGATCTCGGTCGATATGGGCAAGCCGGCCTTTGCCTGGGACAAGATCCCGTTGTCTGAAGAATTCTACGATACCAGCCGGATCGAGCTGCAGATCGGCCCGATCGATGCGCCGATCCTGCATTCGCCGTCCGCAATGGCGATCGGCAATCCGCATGCGATCTTCTGGGTTGATCGCGATCCCATGAACTTCGATCTGGAACGGTTCGGACCGCTTCTCGAAAACCATCCGATCTTTCCTGAAAAGGCAAATATCACGCTGGCGCAGGTGACATCGGAAACATCGCTGCGCACCCGCACGTGGGAACGCGGCGCGGGTCTGACGCTTGCCTGCGGCTCTGCCGCCTGTGCCGCCGGCGTCTCCGCTGCACGCACCGGCCGCACGGGTCGCACCGTGACCATCGATGTTGCCTCGGCGCCCACCCGGCAGCCGCTCGTCATCGAGTGGCGTGAAGACGATCACGTGGTGATGACCGGCCCTGCGGAATGGGAATGGTCCGGCAAGGTCGATCCGGTCACCGGTGAATTTTCGCGTGACGAGGAATTGGGGCAGGGCGCTTACCAAGGGGCGCAGGTCCATTGAGTGGCGTCGAGGTCATCACCTTTGGCTGTCGGCTGAACACCTACGAATCGGAAGTGATGCGGGCGGAGGCCGAAAAGGCCGGGCTCAACAATGCCGTGCTGGTGAATACCTGTGCTGTGACCTCCGAAGCCGTGCGCCAGGCCCGCCAGACGATCCGCCGTGTACGTCGTGACAATCCTCACGCCCGGATCGTCGTCACGGGTTGTGCCGCCCAGACCGAAAAGCAGACCTTTGCCGACATGCCCGAAGTGGACATGGTGCTCGGCAATGAGGAAAAGCTGAACAGCCAGTCCTACCGCGCGCTTCCGGATTTCGGCGTTTCGTCGGAAGAAAAGCTGCGCGTCAACGACATCATGAGCATCAAGGCGACGGCGCCGCAGATGATCCGCCATATCGATGGTCACGTGCGTGCCTTTATCCAGGTCCAAAACGGCTGCGACCATCGCTGCACCTTCTGCATCATTCCCTACGGTCGCGGCAATTCCCGCTCGGTGCCGATGGGTGCCGTCGTCGAACAGGCGCGCAGGCTTGCCGAAAGCGGATATCGCGAGATCGTGCTGACCGGCGTCGATGCCACCAGCTACGGCAGCGATCTTCCCGGCCAGCCGACGCTCGGGCTTCTTGCGAAGACGCTTTTGAAGCAGGTGCCTGACATCCTGCGGCTGCGGCTGTCGTCTATCGACAGTATCGAGGCGGATAATCATCTCTGGGATCTGATCGCCGACGAGCCGCGCTTCATGCCGCATCTGCACCTCTCGCTGCAGCATGGCGACGACATGATCCTCAAGCGGATGAAACGCCGGCACAGCCGCGCCGAAGCTTTCGCCTTTGTCGAACAGGCACGGCGCTTACGGCCCGAGATCGCATTCGGTGCTGACATGATCGCCGGGTTTCCGACCGAGACGGAAGAGATGTTTGAAAATTCGGCGACGCTTGCGCGAGACGCCGGCATTTCCTTCCTGCATGTTTTCCCCTATAGCCCGCGTCCCGGAACGCCGGCCGCGCGGATGCCGCAGCTCGACCGGGCACTGGTCAAGGAGCGCGCAGCACGGCTTCGCGCAACGGGTGAGGCGTTGCATAAAGCCCATCTCGACCGCATGGTGGGGACCGAACAGATCGTCATCGTTGAAAACAACGGCCTGGCGCATACCGAAAACTTTTCGCTGGTCGCCGTGCCGGGGCTGGTTCCCCGGAACGTCCAGCGCATTATGATAACTGGCCATAACGGCAAACATCTCGACATGCGGGTCATGGCCGCTCCCGCCACAGAGCGGGCGGCCTGACCGGAACGGATTTCTTATGGCACTGAGTTTCATCAAACGCGTCTTCACCTTCGGCGACGTCCCCCCCGAACAGCAGGTCGAAGATCGTGCTCCGGCACCGATCAGCGAAGCGGATGCCGTTCAGGCGGAGCTTGAACCCAAGACGCGCTCGGAAGACCTGCCCGTTGCAGCTGTCGATCCGGTTGCCGCGATCGAGATCGAGACCGCCGGCGGTCCGGTGTCGGATGCGCCGGCCGACATGGCTGACGTCGACGAGCCGGTTTCCGAGGCTGCCACCGAGAACGACGCTGCCATTCTCCCGGGTGTCGAGGAAACCTCCGAACTCGGCATCGTGCCGTTGTCCTTGCTCGAAGCCGAAGCGGCGGCAGACGTCACGTCCGCCCCGATCGAGGCGCCGGTTCTGCCCAGGGGCTTTTCCACCGCCAGTGCGGCACCGGAGACGGTCACCATCGTGCCGCCTGCCAAACTCACCTGGTTCCAGCGTCTGCGCGAAGGCCTGTCGCGGACCTCGTCGCAGCTGACCGGCCAGATCGCGGCGCTGTTTACCAAGCGCAAGCTGGACGACCAGACGCTCGAGGATCTCGAGGATCTGTTGATCCAGGCCGATCTCGGCGTCGAGACCGCAATGCGGATCACCGGCACGCTGTCTTCCGAACGCTACGGCAAGGACGTGACTGGCGAGGATGTGTCGCGCATCATGTCGGCGGAGATCACCAAGGTGCTGACGCCGGTCGCCAAGCCGTTGCAGCTCGATCTCAGCCACAAGCCGCATGTCATTCTCGTCGTCGGCGTCAACGGCACCGGCAAGACGACGACGATCGGCAAGCTTGCGGCGAAACTTTCGGGCTCCGGGCTGAAGGTGATGCTGGCCGCCGGGGATACGTTCCGTGCCGCTGCCATCGAGCAGCTGAAGATCTGGGCCGATCGGACGGGATCGCAGTTTATCGGCACCAAGCTCGGCGCCGATGCGGCAGGCCTTGCCTATGACGCTTTCGAGCAGGCGCGCGCCAACAAGTCGGATGTGCTGATCATCGACACCGCAGGCCGGTTGCAGAACAAGACCGAGTTGATGGCGGAACTCGAAAAGATCGTGCGGGTGCTGAACAAGCTCGATCCGGACGCGCCGCATACGGTGCTGCAGACGCTCGATGCGACGACCGGCCAGAACGCGATGAACCAGGTCGAGATCTTCCGCAATATCGCCGGCGTCAGCGGTCTGATCATGACCAAGCTCGACGGCACTGCGCGCGGCGGTATCCTTGTCGCGATCGCCGCCAAGCACAAGCTGCCGGTCTATTTCGTCGGTGTCGGCGAAGGGGTCGACGATCTTGAGCCTTTCGAGGCCAAGGATTTCGCCGAAGCGATCGCCGGGCTGGCGCCCGCGCCCCATTGATGACACACAGAAACGAATTTGCTCCAGGCAATTACTGGCTTTAAAGTTGGACCCCATGCAGACGATTGAAAGCGACACCAAGCCGACCAAGGAAGAAAAGCAGCATCCGGGCCTGAAAATGGCGCTGGAGCTCGGGCCGCTCCTGGTTTTCTTCTTCGGCAACCTGCGCGGCGAATGGCTGGTGCAGAAATTCCCGGCGCTTTCGGCCGTCGGCGGCCCGCTTCTGGTGGCAACCGCGCTGTTCATGGTCGCCACGGTGATCTCGCTGGTGATCTCCAAGATCGTCTTCAAGCATCTGCCGGTCATGCCCTTCGTGTCGGGCGTGGTCGTCATGGTGTTCGGGTCGCTGTCGATCTGGCTGCAGGACGAAACCTTCATCAAGATGAAGCCGACCATCGTCAACACGCTGTTCGGCGTGGTGCTGCTCGGCGGGCTTTTCTTCGGCAAGTCGCTGCTCGGCTATGTCTTCAATGCCGCCTTCAGCCTGAATGAAGAGGGCTGGAGAAAGCTCACCCTGCGCTGGGGGATCTTCTTCCTGTTTCTCGCCGTGCTCAACGAAGTGGTCTGGCGCAATTTCTCCGACGAGGCCTGGGTCAACTTCAAGGTCTGGGGCACGATGCCGATCACCATCCTGTTCACGCTGTCGCAGATGCCGCTGATCATGCGGCACTCCGTCGAAGAGCCGAAATCAGGTTCCGAGGTGTGACTGCCGGGGTGCTGTCCTCAAGCGGTTCATCCGGACGGCGCTGGCTTGTCGCGGCGCTGGTCCTGTTTGTGGCGCAGATCGCCATTCTCTATGCGATGGGCCGCGTTCCGATCTGCGAATGCGGCTATATCAAACTGTTCGAGCCCGAGGTGAATTCGTCGGGCAATTCGCAGCATCTGGGCGACTGGTATGTGCCGTCCCACATCATCCACGGTTTTCTGTTCTACGGGCTCGGCTGGCTGATCCTGCGCCGAGCGTCGGTGCCGGCCCGGCTCTCGCTTGCCGTCCTCCTCGAGGCCGCGTGGGAGATCGCCGAAAATTCTCCCGTTATCATCGATCGCTACCGGACCGCGACGATGGCGCTCGGCTATTCAGGCGACAGCATCATCAACTCGGCGATGGATACGGTGTTCATGGCGCTCGGCTTCGTAGTTGCCGCACGCGCGCCCGTCTGGCTCACGGTGTGCATCGCCGTGTTCTTCGAGCTCTTCACCGGCTGGCTGATCCGCGACAACCTCGTCCTCAACGTGCTGATGCTGGTCTGGCCCGTGGATGCCATCAAGGTCTGGCAAAACGCGGTTTAGGCGTTGAGCGAGGTTCAGAATCAGCAAGTGCCAGCTCAGCCTTTACCTGCGGCCGCTTTTTCGATTGCCGGTAGCAGATCCTGGGTGACGCTGCGGGTGTCGAAGGGGCCGACCTTCTTGTAGAGGATCGTGCCGTCAGGGCCGACCAGATAGCTTTCCGGAATGCCGTAGACGCCCCAGTCGATCGCGGACTTGCCGGTCGGGTCGATGCCGATCGCCTTGTAGGGGTTGCCGAGCTCGCCGAGGAAGCGCAGCGCGTTGTCGTTGCGGTCCTTGTAGTTGATGCCGACGATGGTGAGCCGGCTGTCTTCTGCCAGTTGCTTCAGGATCGGATGTTCCTGCCGGCAGGGGACGCACCAGGACGCGAAAACATTGACCAGCGTCAGCTTGCCTGAAATGGCAGAGGAGGTCAGCGCTTGCGTCCGGGACCCTTCGAGAGGCGGCAGCGCCAGGGACGGCGCTTTTTTGCCGATCAGGGCTGACGGAATGGCGGAAATGTCGCGTCCGTTGACATCCTGGTCGTAGAGCATCTTGCCGGCGATTGCGGCAAAGCCTGCGAAAGCAAGAAGCGGGATCAGCGCGAATGCGTAACGGGCAAGACCGCGACGTTTCGGCTGGATGTCCTGCGAGGACGAGGGTTCGGCGCTCATGCCTTGCCGCCTTCCGGCGCCGGCGACGTTGCCGAGCGGCGGCGGATGCCGGCGGCTTCGAGCTGCGCAAGCTCCCTTCGGCGGGCGCGGCCATCGAGCCAGACCCAGCCGATCAGACAGAGCGAGACGAGGCCGGCAATT
The DNA here is from genome assembly GCF_900108545.1 of Rhizobium sp. NFR12. Classification (NCBI taxonomy): domain Bacteria; kingdom Pseudomonadati; phylum Pseudomonadota; class Alphaproteobacteria; order Hyphomicrobiales; family Rhizobiaceae; genus Rhizobium; species Rhizobium sp. NFR12. Next base: position 146,093 of record NZ_FNWM01000001.1, read on the forward strand.
CCATAGGACATGGCGATATAGAATGTGTGGCTCATGTCACGTGCTCATCTCAGTCGTCAGGCCGGGTTTGTCGCCGGCCATTCTTGCTGCCATCCGGCGCTGCGCCGACACGCGGCGGCGCCAGATCTCGTTGCGCATGGCGGCGATGTGCAGGGTGAAGAACAACATCGTGAAGGCCAGTGCCATCACAAGCAGCGGCCGCAGGAAAGACCCGTCGATGCTCGATCCGCCCATGCGAATGACGCTTGCCGGCTGATGCAGCGTGTTCCACCAATCCACCGAGAACTTGATGATCGGAATGTTGACGAAGCCGACCAGGATGAGGATGGCGCAAAGGCGTGCGGCCTTGCCGGGATCATCCATGGCGCGGTTGAGCGCGATCAGGCCGAGATACATCAGGAACAGCACGAAGACGGAGGTGAGGCGCGCATCCCAGACCCACCAGGTTCCCCACATCGGCTTGCCCCAGAGAGAGCCTGTGGCGAGTGCGATCAGGGTAAACGCGGCGCCGAGCGGGGCGGCGGTCTTGTGGGCAACGTCTGCCAGCGGATGGCGCCAGACCAGCGTGCCGATCGCCGAAAGCGCCATCACCGTGTAGCACATCATCGACAGCCATGCCGCGGGCACGTGCACATACATGATGCGAACCGTCAGCCCCTGCTGATAGTCGCCTTCGCCGGCAAAGCTCAGATAGAGGCCTGCTGCAAACAGGATCGCGGTGACCGCTGCAAGCCAGGGCAGGACGCGCGAGGCCAGGCCGAGAAACCGGGTCGGGTTGGCGAGATCGCTGAATTTGGTGATGGCAAGGCTTTCGGACATCTGGGTTTTCTACTTCAGGACGAGAAGAGGTTCCATCTAATCAATCGTCGGCGTTTCGCAAAGCGAGTGCCGCGCCAAGGGGCCCAAGCACTGCAAAAAACATCGTGATTGCCACCAGTATCAGAAAAGGTGGCAGGAATGGAGCGGGATCCTCCACCGCCGCATAGGAGGCGCTGACCCCGAAGATAAGCACCGGTACGGCAAGCGGCAGGACGAGGATCGCGACGAGCAGCCCGCCGCGGGGAAGGGTCACCGCAACAGCTGCGCCGACGGCACCGATGAAGGTGAGCGCCGGCGTGCCGACCAGAAGTGTCAGCATGGTGGCGCCGATCGCCACTTCGTCCATGTTCATGAACAGACCAAGCAGCGGCGAGGCGATGACCAGCGGCAGGCCGTTGCCGATCCAGTGGGCGAGGCATTTGACGAGCACGGTCAGAACAAGCGGATGCTCCTGCATCAGCATCAGGTCCAGCGATCCATCCTCGCGGTCGGTCTGGAACATCCGGTCGAGGCCGAGCAGGGCGGAGAGAAGCGCTCCGATCCAGACGATCGCCGGACCGATTCGCGACAGGAGGTTGAGATCGGGACCGACGCCGAAGGGAATGACGGCGACAACCGTGATGAAGAACAGGACGCCGATCAACGCGCCACCGCCGGCACGGACGGAAAGCTTCAGGTCGCGCAGAAGGAGAGCGGTCATCACCAGACCTCCTCGGCGATACCGGTAAAGCCGGCCATCTTCAGTTCCTGCGCGTTCTCCAGTCCGAGCGGTTGGTGGGTGGCGCCGATCAGGATGCCGCCGTTTCGGAGATGTGATTCGATCAGCCCGGTGAACACGCGTTCCGCACTCACGTCGAGTGCCGCGGTCGGTTCATCGAGGATCCAGACCGGCCGGAAGGAGACGAGAAGCTTGGCAAATGCCATGCGCCGCTGCTGGCCGGCGGAAAGATATCCGAACGGCAGATGGGTGATGTCGGAAAGGCCGACCGCGTCGGCCGCTTCGTCGACCGGAAGAGATTTGCCCTGCGGCGAGGCTCCGAAAAACTTCTGCCAGAATGTCAGGTTCTCATGCACGGAAAGCTCGGCTTTCATGGCGTTGCGGTGGCCGAGGTAATGACAGGCTTCGGCGGCCCGCATGCCCTTGTCAGCCGTGTCCGCCTGCCAGGTGACGGTGCCGCTTTCGGGGCGCAGGAGGCCTGCGACGACGCGCAGCAGCGTGGATTTTCCTGATCCGTTTTTCCCCGTCAGAACAAGGCTTTCGCCGCCAGACAGTGCGAAGGAGACGCCCTGGAAGATCAGATCTTCGCCGCGCCGGGCGCTCAGATTTTCGGCAATCAGCCGCATATGGTCTATGCCTTTTCGGGCCGGATTAAGCCTTCGATCACACCGCTGCCAAAAAATGTTTGGCGACCTGCGTCAAAGTGTCTGGAACGCTTCTTAGAAATTATCTATAAGCATCGCAACACGCCAGCGGCCGGCGTGATTTTCATCTAGCGCCGAACTTGAGGATCTTCAAAAGTCCTTTCGTGCGGACAGCGGAAATGGTCGTACCCGCATCCTGATGTGCATGAAGTGCATAGGCGTCCGCACGCGCGTGTTGGCTCTTACATCAGCGGGGTTTATCCGTGGCTAAATCTGTCGACAGTTTCAATTGTCGCTCCGTCCTTACCGTAGGCGGTAAGGACTATGTCTATTACAGCCTTCCGAAAGCCGAGCAGAATGGTCTGCCGGACGTTTCCAAGCTGCCCTTCTCGATGAAGGTTCTGCTTGAAAACCTGTTGCGCTTCGAAGACGGAAAGTCCGTTACCAAGGACCAGATCCTGTCGGTTGCCGAATGGCTCAACAACAAGGGTCTGGCCGAGGCTGAGATCGCTTATCGTCCAGCCCGCGTGCTGATGCAGGACTTCACCGGCGTTCCGGCAGTCGTCGATCTCGCAGCCATGCGCGACGGCATCAAGGCACTCGGCGGCGATCCTGAAAAGATCAACCCGCTGGTTCCGGTCGATCTCGTCATCGACCACTCGGTCATCGTCGACGAATTCGGCACACCGACTGCTTTTGCCCGCAACGTCGAGCTCGAATACGAGCGCAACGGCGAGCGTTACCGCTTCCTCAAGTGGGGACAGCAGGCGTTCAAGAATTTCCGCGTCGTTCCGCCCGGCACCGGCATCTGCCACCAGGTGAACTTCGAATATCTCGGCCAGACGGTCTGGACCAGTGAAGAAGACGGCGAAACCGTCGCTTATCCGGACACCTGCGTTGGCACCGATTCGCACACGACCATGATCAATGGTCTCGGCGTTCTCGGTTGGGGCGTCGGCGGTATCGAAGCGGAAGCCTCGATGCTCGGCCAGCCTGTCTCCATGCTTCTGCCAGAAGTCATCGGCTTCAAGCTGACCGGCAAGCTCAAGGAAGGCGTCACCGCGACCGACCTCGTGCTGACAGTCGTGCAGATGCTGCGCAAGAAGGGCGTGGTTTCCAAGTTCGTCGAATTCTTCGGCCCAGGCATGGACAACATGCCGGTCGCAGACCGTGCGACGATCGGTAACATGGGTCCGGAATACGGAGCGACTTGCGGCTTCTTCCCGGTCGATGCCGAAACCGTCAGCTACCTCCACATGTCCGGCCGCACCAAGGAGCGCATCGCGCTCGTCGAAGCCTATTCGAAGGCTCAGGGCATGTGGCGCGACACCGACGGTGCCGAGCTGGTCTTCACCGACACGCTGGAACTCGACCTCAACGACGTCGTGCCGTCGATGGCCGGCCCGAAGCGTCCGGAAGGTCGCATCTCGCTCGAGAACATCGCCTCCGGTTTCGCTGGCTCGATGGACACCGACTACAAGAAGCCGGGCCAGCTTGAAAACCGCTACCCGGTTGAAGGCACGGATTACGATCTCGGTCATGGCGATGTGGCGATTGCCGCCATCACGTCCTGCACCAACACATCCAACCCGTCGGTGCTGATCGCGGCTGGCCTTCTCGCCCGCAACGCAGTCGCCAAGGGTCTGACGTCCAAGCCGTGGGTAAAGACGTCGCTTGCACCGGGATCGCAGGTTGTTGGCGAATATCTCGCCAAGTCCGGCCTGCAGGATTCGCTCGATGCGATCGGCTTTAACCTCGTCGGCTTCGGCTGCACGACCTGCATCGGCAATTCCGGTCCTCTGCCGGCGCCGATCTCCAAGACGATCAACGACAAGGGTCTGATTGCTGCCGGCGTTCTTTCCGGCAACCGCAATTTCGAAGGCCGTATTTCGCCTGACGTCCAGGCCAACTACCTGGCTTCGCCGCCGCTCGTCGTCGCTTATGCGCTGGCCGGCTCGGTGCGCAAGGACCTGACCACGGAACCGCTCGGCATCGGCAGCGATGGCCAGCCGGTATTCCTCAAGGATGTCTGGCCGACCTCCAAGGAAGTTCAGGAGTTCATCCAGAAATACGTCACCCGCGAACTGTTCGAGAGCAAGTATGCGGACGTGTTCAAGGGCGACGAGAACTGGCAGGCAGTCCAGATCCCTGACGGCGACACCTATGCATGGGACGACAAGTCGACCTATGTGCAGAACCCGCCGTATTTCGTCGGCATGGGCAAGACGGGAACCGGTCTCAAGAACATCCACGGCGCACGCGTCCTTGGCCTGTTCGGCGACAAGATCACCACCGACCACATCTCGCCGGCCGGTTCGATCAAGGCTGCTTCGCCAGCCGGTGCTTACCTTTCGGAAAACGGCGTCGCCGTTGCCGACTTCAACCAGTACGGCACGCGTCGCGGCAATCATGAAGTCATGATGCGCGGCACGTTCGCCAACATCCGCATCCGCAACCACATGCTCGGCCCGAACGGCAAGGAAGGTGGCTACACCATCCACTACCCGTCCAAGGAAGAGATGTCGATTTACGATGCGGCCATGAAGTACAAGGATGAAGGCACGCCGCTGGTCATCTTTGCCGGCGTCGAATACGGCAACGGTTCCTCGCGTGACTGGGCTGCAAAGGGCACCAACCTGCTCGGCGTCAAGGCCGTCATCGCCCAGTCGTTCGAGCGTATCCACCGCTCCAACCTGGTCGGCATGGGCGTCGTTCCCTTCGTCTTCGAAGAGGGCGTGACCTGGGCTTCGCTCGACCTCAAGGGTGACGAGACGGTCGAGATCGTCGGTCTCGAAGGCGATATCAAGCCGCGCGAATGGAAGATCGCAAAGATCACCTATGGCGACGGTTCGGTGAAGGAAATCAACATCCTCTGCCGCATCGATACGCTGGACGAGGTGATCTACATGAACAACGGCGGCATTCTGCAGACCGTTCTTCGCGATCTGGTCGCTTAATAAAAAATCCTCCACCCGCCGGTCAGACCGGCGGGTGGAAATTCTTTGACGGCGATCGGCTCACCCGCCTGGATGTGCTTTTCGCAAGACTTCGTCAGCCCAAACCCCTGGGCTGGAGAACCGGTTTGCCGACCCTGCATGTGCCGGGTCGCTCAATTCCCCTGACCAGCACGGGGATGCGGTGGTGAGCATTTCGCCTTGGCCACCGACGTTAAGGTCTTCATTCCTTGTCCCTCATCATTTTCATCGGCATGGCCGTTACGGTTTTCCTGACGTCGCTTCTGTCTGGGATTTTCGGCATGGCGGGCGGGCTGATCCTCTTGTGGGTGCTGCTGTTTCTCTATCCGGTCGGCACCGCCATCGCGATCCAGGGTGTCATCCAGATGGTCTCCAACGGATCCCGCGCCTGGTTCTCCCGTGCCTATATCGACTGGAAGATCCTCTCGATCCTGTGCTCTGGTGTGGCGGTTTCCGCCCTCATCCTGTTTCTGACGAGCTATACGCCAAGCCTGATCGTGGTTCTGATCGGTGTCGGCCTGATGCCTGTTCTCGTCTGGATACCGGTCAACAGGCTGCAGCTCGATGCGTCGCGTCCCTCGCATGCGTTTTTGGCTGGACTGCTGTCGGGTGGGATGACGATCAGCGTCGGCGTGGCAGGTCCGACGGTCGATATCTTCTTCATTCGCACCGAGATGGACCGGCGCAAGGTCATCGCCACCAAGGCGTCGATTCAAACGATCTCGCATCTGGCAAAGATCGCCTTCTACTGGGATGCCGCTTCGAACCTTCCGACCGTCGACATGGTGGCGGTGCTGATCGCCGCGCCGATCGCCATCCTCGGCGCTCGGGCGGGCAACGGTATCCTGCAAAAGATGACGGACGCCAATTTTCGGAGCTGGACCCGATGGGTGGTGACCGGCGTCGGCGCGGTCTACCTGACCCAGGGATTGCTGAGCTTTTTCTAACAGGCGGAACGGGCCGGACACGCGATCGCAGAGAGCGATCACATGTCGGATCCTCACCCGTTCGTGACTTCCTCTTGAACCGGTGCCGCGGTTACTTATCCGGCGTCCCACCGTTATGGCCTTGATTGCCCCTCGCAATCGTGGATAACAAACAACCTATCAAAGGGTTTGCCATTCATGCTGCTTCGTTTTCGCTCCATGGTCCTCGTTGCCGGTCTGCTGATAGCAGGCTCGGCTTCGGCAGGGGAATCGAAGGCCCCGAAGGGCGTCGTGGAACTGTTCACCTCGCAGGGCTGTGCCTCCTGTCCGCCTGCGGACACCACGTTCAGCCAGCTTGTGGCCCAGGGCGACGTCGTGGCGCTGTCCTATCACGTCGACTACTGGAACTATCTCGGCTGGACCGATACGCTTGCCTCCAAAGAGAATACCGAGCGTCAGTACGGCTATGCCAAGACGATGGGCCGCAGCGGCGTGTACACGCCGCAGGCCATCATCAACGGTCGCGACCATGTCAAAGGTACGGACCTGGTCGGCATCAACTCCAAGGTCGATGGTATGCGCAGCAAGGGAGAGGGGCTGGTTGTTCCCGTCTCGGCTGCCATGCACGGAGACGAGATCGAGATCGAGATCGGCGCCGGCAATGCACAGATACCGGCCGAGGCCGAAGTCGTCGTCGCCTACTTCACGAAGAAGCAGCAGGTCGAGGTGACGAAGGGCGAAAACAGCGGCAAGAACATGGATTACTGGCATAGCGTCTACGACGTGCAGTCCGTTGGCATGTGGAACGGCCAGACCATGTCGCTGAAGCTGCCAGGCAAGCTGATGGGCAAGTCCAAGAAGGACGGTTGCGCAATCCTGCTTCAGGCATCGGGCCCGAACGGCGAGCCGGCCGAAATCATCGGCGCAACAATCCTGATGGCCGGGCGCAAGAAGCTGGACGACTGACAGGGCATACCAACACCGCTCACCAGCAAGCTGGTCGCGGAGCGCCGCGCGCTCATTCTTTTCGACGGGAAGTTTGTTGGCGGCCCGGTCCAAATCCACTGGGGGGCTGGGGGTAAGGGTCAGCGAACCGAACCGGGCCAAATGGCGCTAAAGAACGCGCCAAACCAACATCTACAATCTCGCTTGCAATTCGGGCGCTGTTTTGACCGAAATACGGCTTTCTCAGAAAACATCGCGGCAGCCGGTAACCGGGTATGCCAGCGTTGCAATTTCTAAAATGTCGGGGCACACTGTCACTGCTTTGACATCTATGATTGGGAGTCTTGATGACCGATCAGCCTGAATTTCCGAGGGGCCACCGGCCTCACGATGCTGCCGTCGTCGTCAATCTCAGCGAATACCGACAGAGCCTCGATCCTGCGCCCGTGACGTTTCACCGTCGAGAGCTCGACTCCATCCTGTGGATCTATGGTCGGATGGTGGGCGAGGGCGAGTGGAAGGATTACGCGATCGATCACCTGAAGGACAAGGCCGTCTTTTCGATCTTCAAGCGATCGGGCGAGCTGCCGCTGTTCAGGATCGAGAAGAACCCCAAGCTTGCCAACAAGCAGGGTGCCTATTCCGTCATCAACACAAACGGCGTGATCCTGAAGCGTGGTCACGAGCTGCCACAGGTGTTGAAAGTGTTCGACAAGGCGCTGAAGCTCATCGACTGAACTGGTTCACTCGGTGAACAGCGAACCGGGATAGACCGTCGGGTCAGGCGGTGTATCCTTAGCCTCTCCGAGTGCGATCTGCATCAGGACCGTGTCCAGCCACTGACCGTGCTTGAAGCCGGTGCCTTTCAGCGTACCGGTCATTTCGAAGCCTAGGCTCTTGTGGACCGCGACGGATGCGGGGCTTGCGCCACCGATCACGGCCACCATCTGGCGAAAGCCGAGCGCTGTGCAGCGGCTGAGCAGTTCCTGCAGCAGTGCCTTCCCGGCACCCTTTCCACGCGCTTCAGGAGCCAGATAGACCGAATCCTCCACCAGCCAGCGATATGCCGGCCGGGTGCGGAAGGCGGATGCATAGGCATAGCCGATGAGGACGCCGGCGTCGTCGATGGCTGCGATGTAAGGATAGCCCTTCTCGCGGATGGCGTGGAAGCGCGCGGTCATCTCTTTCAGATCAGGCGGGGTGATCTCGTAGCTTGCGGTGCCGTTCAGCACACTGTCCCGGTAGATGGCCGTGATGGCGGGCAGGTCGTCGGTTGTGACGTCGCGAAGGTGCTGGGGCATGGCAGGACTTGGGGCTTGAGGTGAGGCAGCAAGCCTATGACGCAGCCTCCCGGCGGGCAACAAAAAAGGCGACCTTGCGGCCGCCTTCTTGTGTGTCGTCTGGTCTGTCTTCCACTCCGTGGATCAGTTGTTACGGTTGCCCATGAACTGAAGCAGGAAGGTGAACAGGTTGATGAAGTCGAGGTAGAGCGTCAGGGCGCCCATGATCGCCTTGCGGCCCATGACCGTCGCATCATCCGCGTCGTAGTACATTTCCTTGATCTTCTGCGTGTCGTAGGCGGTAAGGCCTGCGAAGATCAGCACGCCGATCGCGGAGATCGCGAAGCCGAGTGCCGAAGACGCCAGGAAGATGTTGACGATCGAGGCGATGATCAGGCCGAACAGGCCCATGATCAGGAACGAGCCCATTGCCGACAGGCTTCTCTTCGTCGTGTAGCCGTAGAGCGACAGAGCGCCGAACGAAGCTGCGGTCACGAAGAACGTCTGCACGATGCTCTGGCCGGTAAAGACCAGGAATATCGACGACAGCGAAAGACCCATCAGGGCAGCGTAGCCCCAGAAGGTTGCCTGGGCGGCGCTCACGCTCATCTTGTTGATCCTGAAGCTCAGGAAGAACACGACGGCGAGCGGCGACAGCATCACGACCCAGCGCAGCGGGCTTGCAAACAGCAGCTGGCCGAAGGGGGTCAGCTGGCCATCGGCGACGGCCATCTGCCAGGTCGCGAATGCCGCGATGCCGGTGATTGCCAGGCCGAGTGCCATCAGGTTGTAGACCTTGAGCATATAGGCGCGCAGGCCTTCATCGATCATCGCACCGGACTGCGCACCCGTCTGGGCGGCTCGGTTTTGATAGTTGTTGAAGTCAGCCATAGTATCCTCTTCAAGCTCCGGAATTTGTCACGGTGTCGGGCCCTAACGGTCAGACCCAGGCGCCGCTGCGGAGCCCAGCAAGCCTACCATCAAATATGAGGCGATAACCACGCCTATACAAGGGGGAAGGAACGCAATGGATCCCAAAGCTCCCGATCACAATTCCCGGAGGACCGGCGCCGCCTTCTGGCCCAGCACCCGCCACGTGCCGATAAGCCCGATGCCGACGGTCAGCACCAGCGAGGCCACAACCGTGATGATCGCCACATCTGGCAGGAAGGTCGAGGGAAGGCGCATGATGCGCGACACGATGAACCAAGCGGATACGCCGCCGGCCAGAAGCGCAAACACGGCGGTGGCGAAGCCGAGGATCATGTATTCGTAGCTAAAGGCACGAATGAGCATGGATCTCGTTCCCCCCAACGTCTTCAGGATCACGGCATCGTGGGTACGGGCGCGGTTTCCGGCCGCAAGCGCCCCGGCAAGCACCAGCACCGAAGCGATCAGCGCCACGGCGGCCGCTGCCCGGATCGCGGTTGCCAGCTGGCCGATCAACTGATCGACGATATCGATCGCATCCTTGACCCTAACACTCGTGATGGTCGGATAGGCATTGCTGACGGAGCGCAGGATTGTCGCTTCCTGCTGCGCCGTTGCCGATGGATCGGTGAGGGTCGCAAGCCAGGCATGCGGCGCGCCGCGGAACGTGTTGGGCGAGAAGACCATGACGAAGTTGATGGACAGCGATTCCCATTCGACGTTGCGGAAACTGGAGATCTTGGCGGTGATGTTGCGGCCGAGCACGTTGACGGTGACCGTATCACCGAGTTTCAGTCCGAGTTCGCCTGCCTCTTCCGCCGAAAATGAAACGAGAGGCTCGCCGTCATAGTCGGCCGGCCACCATTCACCCTGCGTCAGGGTCGAGCTTTCCGGCTTGTTCTTGGCGTAAGTGATGCCGCGATCGCCGCGCAGAACCCAACGGCCCTTTGCCGGAACATTCATCTGACTGACATCCTGACCGTTGAAGGCGAGGATGCGACCCCGCAGCATCGGCACCTCGAACAGCTTGGCGCCGGGTGCCTGCTCCTGCAGCAGCTTGCGGAAACCATCGACTTCGGCGCTCTGGACATCGACGAAGAAGAAGTTCGGCGCGTTGCGGGCGATGTTGCCGGTCAGCTGGTTGCGCATGTTGCCGTCGATCAGCGCCAGCGTCACCAGGAGTGCCAGACCGAGGCCGAGCGAGAGCACGACCGAGGGCGTCAGGGCGCCGGGACGGTGGATATTGCCGAGTGCCAGCCTCAAGGCCGGCGAACTGACGCGCGGGGCACGACGGGCAAGCCACGCAATGAGCGCCGCCACAAGCCGCAGCAGCACGAACGCGCAGGCGACCGCGCCGAGGAAGACCGAGGCGACGAAGTGATTTTCGGACGAGAAGATCGCAAGGATTGCGAGAGCGGCGAGTGCTGCGCCTGCGGCTGCCAGATACGGCCAGGATGGAAGCCGGCCCGTGTCGAAACTCTGTTCTCTGAACAAAGCTGTGGCAGGGACCTCGCGCGCATGTCCAAGCGGCAGAATGGCGAAGGCAAAGGTGATCAGCAGACCGAACAGGGCGGCAAGCCCAAGCGCCGACGGATAGATGTTGATGCCATCCGGTACCGGAAGCACGCCTTCGAGAAAGCGCAGTGCCACGATGGGCGAAACGGCGCCGATGACGAGGCCGGCCAGAATGCCGATCACTGCCAGAACCATGATCTGGAACAGGTAGATCAGCGTGACAACAGTTGCGGGTGCGCCGAGGCATTTGAACGTGGCGATCGTGGTGCGTTTGGCATCGAGGAAGGCCCGCACGGCGTTCGCCACGCCGACACCGCCGACGATCAGCGCGGTGAGGCCGACCAGCGTCAGAAACTGCGAGAAGCGCTCGACGTTTTCGGTAAGCGAGGGGGCTGCGCGGTCGCTGCTTCGGATCGACCAGCCGGCTGCCGGGAATTCGCGGTTGGCGCGATCGGCCAACCCGGTCCGGCTGGCAGGATCACGCAGCTTGATCTTGTAGGCGTGTTCGACAAGGCTGCCGTTTGCCATCAGGCCCGACGCCTGCAGCGCTTCCCGGCTGACCATCAGGCGGGGCGCAAAGCCGAAGCCATCGGACACCGCGTCCGGTTCCGACGCGATCGTGCCGCGCAGGACGAGCCTGATATTGCCGAGCAACAGTTCGTCGCCGGTCTTGATGCCGAGGCGCTCGAGCAGAAGCGGAGCGGCCAGTGCGCCGAAGGTCTCGCCCTGTTTGGCGACGAGTTCCTGCAGGGGCGCGGCCGGCTCGGCCTTAAACTCTCCGTAGAGTGGATAGGCGCCGTCGACGGCCTTGACCTCGACCAGCGCCTGTTCGGATCCATCCGGCTTGCGGGCCATGGAGCGCAGGCCGGTTGAGACAGACATTTCGCCGAGCCCGCTCAAGAAGGCGCGTTCCTGTTCGGTCGCTTCGCGGTTGTTCAGCTCAAAACGAATATCGCCGGCAAGCAGTTGCTGGCCCTGGCCGGCAATGGCTTCGGTAATGGCGCGCGAAACGGAATTGACGGCGGCAATCGAGCCGGTGCCAAGCGCGATACAGGCGAGGAAGATGTAGAAGCCGCTAAGGCCACCGCGCATTTCCCGCAATGCCAGGCGCAGTGCAATTTTCAGCCGAGGGACCGCGACCATCATACGGATGCGACCTGAACGGCTGGAGCGCCTGCTCCGTCGTCGATGATTTCGCCGGAGCGGACGCGGATCTGGCGCGAGCAGCGGGCAGCGAGCGAAATGTCATGGGTGACGAGGATCATCGTCATGCCGCGCTCGGCCTGCTTGGAAAACAGAAGGTCGGCGATCTGGCGCCCGGTCTCGGTATCGAGATTGCCGGTCGGTTCGTCCGCGATCAGCACGGCAGGCGAGGGGGCGAGTGCGCGGGCAATCGCTACGCGCTGCTGCTCGCCGCCTGAGAGTTGGCCGGGATAGTGGTGCAGCCGTTCACCCAGGCCAACCGCTGTCAGCTCGCGGCGGGCGATCTCGAACGGATCTTTCGCGTTTGCAAGCTCCAGCGGGACTGCGACGTTTTCGAGCGCGGTCATGTTGGCGATGAGGTGAAACGACTGGAAGACGATGCCGATATTGCGGCCGCGGAAATCCGCCAGCGCATCTTCGGAAAAGTTGTGAAGCGCCTGCCCGTTAATGACGATCTCGCCGCTGTCGAGGCGTTCGAGGCCGGCCAGCACCATCAGCAGTGTCGATTTGCCGGAACCGGAGGGACCAACGATGCCGACCGCTTCTCCTGTGTCGACGTCAAGATCCATGCTCTTCAAAACGTGAACGGATGCCGCCGCGCTGCCGAGGGTGAGATCGGCTTTTCGCAGCGTGATGATGGTTTTAGTCAATGCAGACCGTCCTATATAGGCTTCAAGAGCAATTCATGCCGCGCTGCGGTTAAGCCCAAATCTAGGAGACCGATCGTGCGTTTTAAAGCAAGACCGCTTCAATTCCTCGTCATGATACTGGCAGCACTGACCGCAGCCCCGGCTTTTGCCCAGGACAAGACCCTCCAGATCGTCGGTTTTGGAGACAGTCTGATGGCCGGTTACCAACTGGCGCCGGCAGAATCCTACACCGCCCAGCTCGAGGCAGCGCTGAAGGCGAAGGGCCTCAATGTGGCGATCAACAATGCCGGCGTGTCCGGCGATACCAGTTCCGGCGGGCTTGGACGCATCGACTGGTCGGTTCCAGATGGCACTGATGGCGTGATCCTTGAGCTTGGCGCCAATGATGCGCTGCGCGGCATCGCACCCGAGCAGACGGAAAAGAACCTCGATGCGATGATCACGCGGCTGAAGGCGCGCAACATTGCGATCTATCTGGTTGGCATCATGGCGCCGCCGAACATGGGCAGCGACTATGCGCAGAAGTTCAACCCGATCTACGAAAGGCTCGCCAAGAAACACGCGCTGCCGCTCTATCCGTTCTTCCTCGATGGCGTGACCACTGTTGCCGGAATGCAGCTCGAAGACGGCATGCATCCAAACGCAAAGGGTGTCGCGGCCATGGTCGAAAAGAGCCTTCCTTCGGTCGAAGCCTTCCTTGGGGACATCGGTAGTCAGCAAAAATAATATCTTGCGCGGAAGCGAGTTGCATGTTCCGCTGTTAGCATCTGCAAAAGATTCGAGGAGGTCCCTATGCCGAGACTTTTCATCGCCCTCGAAGTTCCACGCAATGTAGCGATGAGCCTGTCGCTGCTCCGTGGCGGCATCCCCGGCGCACGGTGGATCGATGTGGAGAACTATCACATCACCCTTCGCTTCATCGGCGACATCGACGGACGGACCGCAGACGAGATCGTCGACCGGCTGGACCGGATCGACCGTCCGGAATTCCAGCTAAAGCTGACAGGTATCGGTTCGTTCGGGTCCAAGAAGCCGCATTCGATCTTTGCCGGTGTCTCCCCGTCGCCCGAACTTCACGCGCTGCAGGGGGAAACCGAGCGGATCTGCCAGCGTCTCGGACTGGCGCCTGATCCGCGGAAATTCACGCCGCATGTCACTCTGGCACGTCTCAAACACTGCCGACTCGATGAAGTCGTACATTACCTTTCAGGGCGCGGGAATTTTCACACCGCGCCCTTTGTCGTTCCGCGTTTCGTGCTGATGTCTTCCAAGGAATCCTGCGGTGGCGGGCCCTACCTGACGGAGGAAATCTTCCCGCTGCGCGAGCTCAGCTACGGCTATGCCCAGGACGAGATGGAAACAGCCGAGCACCGTTTCTAGTCTCTGGCGAAGGTATGCTGATGGCTTATGAGGTGCTGGACAGAGAAGCGATCGAGCGCGAGATCGCCACTCTCGATGGCTGGACGATGGGCCCTGATGGCGACGCGATCACGAGGAGCTTTGTCTTTGCGTCGTTTCGCCAAGCCTTCGGGTTCATGGCGGAATGCGCGTTGGCGGCTGAAAAACTCGACCATCATCCGGACTGGTCCAACAGCTATTCGCGTGTCGAGGTGCAACTCACCACCCATGCGAAGAAGGGGCTGACAGATCGTGATTTTAAGCTGGCGCGAGCCATGGACGAGGCATTTCGCGCACGGATCGTCACGCCCCGGAATTGAACTTCACACCGGCATTCCCATATGCTGATGCATTGAAGCGAGCATCTGGAGTGACGGAATGAGCGTGGATGACGTCAAGATCGGCGAGATCCTTCTGCCCGGCGACGAAAAAACGCAGGATCGCCGGGAAAAGCAGGTGCGTGCCAGGTTCTGGCCGACGATGCGGCGAGCCGCGCGGCAAATTCCATTCAGCCGCGATCTGGTCGCCGCCTATTACTGCGCCGTGGACCGAAAAACACCCTTGCGCGTTCGCGGGACCTTGCTGGCAGCGCTTGCCTATTTCATTCTCCCCATCGACATCGTCCCAGATTTCTTTGCGGTCGTCGGGTTCAGCGATGATATCGCGGTTCTTGCTGCGGCTCTGCGCATGATCCAGGGCCATATCAACGACGGACATTACGACGCAGCAGACAGCGCGCTTGCCGATCACCCCGATATTGCAGCCGGAATGAAGACGAGCGGCTGATCCGGCCGCCCCGCCGCTTCAGTTCGGTGAAGTCTCTTCCAGTGCTCGCCGCAGGCGCTCGAACGCCAGCCTGATGCGCGACTTTACGGTGCCCAGCGGAAGCCCAGTCGAAGCGGCGATTTCGGAATGGGACTGACCCAGGAAAAAGGCGGCCCGCACCAGCTTCATTTGCTCGTCCGGAATCTGAGAAAGGGCATCACGGACCCGCTCGTCGCGCTCCTTGCTTTCAAACAGGGTGTCGACGCCCGGTACCTCCGCCAAGGCAAGAAATGTCTCCTGGCCGTCAAACTTGCGGTTTCGGGCGCGGCGCTTTGCATCGATGTGGCGGTTTCGTGCGACCCGGAACAGCCAGGTCGACAGGCTTGATCTTGCGGGATCATAGAGGCTGGCACGATGCCAAAGGATGGTCATGACATCCTGGACGAGTTCTTCTGCCTCGTCCGAATTCATGCCGCGCTTCATCAGCCAGGATTTCAGGCGTGGCGCGAAATGATCAAAAAGCGCAGTGAACGCGTCTTGATCACGCGTTGCAGCCACTGCCCTGACCAGGCGGGCGAAGCGGTCTCTCTCGTCCCCTAGCATCTAACCGGCAGTAGGCTTTCTTTGTGAGTAGGCGTCAGCTTTGCGACTATCCTACCGTATCGGTAGAAAAACGGGTAGCGGTTTTAAGCAGGATTTATACGTAGTTTCAAAGTGCTGCGGCCTGCGTCATCGGACGGACAAACTCTTGCCCAAATCGTTGTTGAGTGATGCGCCCAGAAAACTCGACGTCTGGAACGGGCATCATCAAACGCAACCCTGCGCCGCATTCGACCACATCCCGGTTCACTACATATTCAGCATCCAACCGATAGTGTTGACTCTTTGGTAACCGGAATGAAGTCAAAATGGGACCCGACCGTTGGGACGCCGCATATGACGCCCAGGCATGACGCCGAGAAGGCATGTCCGTACTGGCCCGGCTCGGGCCCTTGAAATTACGAAAATTGGCAGGAGATCATGGCCGCTAGAACCGTCGCAATCGCATTGGCGCTTACTCTCGCCGGAATTGGCGCAGGACTTGGCGCCGGCACGGGTACCGCTTCCGCCCAGACGCCGAACCGCATCCAGCAGTTCAAGGCGTGGGGTGCGTATTCCTACAAGCAGGGCGCGGCTACGGTCTGCTACGTCTTGTCCGTCCCGACGACCAAGGAGCCTGCAAGCGTCGATCACGGCGATATCTTCTTCATCGTGTCGCAGCGTCCAGGCCAGAACATCTCCTACGAGCCACAGGCGATGATGGGCTACACGATGCAGACCAATTCCAAGGTCACCGTGACGATCGACAACAAGAACTTCACGATGTTCACCAAGGACAAGGCCGCCTGGGTCGAGAACGCTGCCGAAGAACCGGCTCTCGTTGCTGCGATGCGGACCGGTCAGAAGATGAGCGTCAGCGCCGTATCCGGTCGCGGTACCAAGACGTCCTACGCCTATTCGCTGCAGGGCATTTCAGCAGCTCTGAAGCAGGTCGAATCCTGCAAGTAAGCAGAGATTGCCACCACCGCATTGGAAGGCCGGTCATCGACCGGCCTTTTGCGTTTGACGAAGAATAGTGACGTGGCGTCGTTTTGATGATAAAGCGCCCGTCAAGATTAGTCCTGCGCGACCGTTCCTCGGAACGTCGCTTACCCGGGACGCCATGATTTCACAGAAAGACATGCCACGGCGATGCGCGAAACCTGCGCTGGGCGAAGGCATGTTATTCGAACGGGATATGAAGAAATGTCGGTCTCCGAGGCCTTTGCGCCTGTCGCCATCAAGAAGCCGCTCGTCGCCAATCCGGACCTCTATAGCGAAAAGCCGTCGCTGATCGGCCTGTCGCGCGAGGATATGGACGCGGCGCTGCGAGAAAAGGGCATACCGGAAAAGCAGGCACGCATGCGCGTCAGCCAGCTCTGGCACTGGCTCTACATTCGCGGCGTGTCGGATTTCGACGCGATGACGAATGTCGCCAAGGACATGCGCGAAATGCTGAAGACGCATTTCACCATTGCGCGCCCAGAAGTGGTGGAAGAGCAGATTTCCAACGACGGCACGCGCAAGTGGCTGCTGCGCTTCCCGCCGCGCGGTGCCGGTCGTCCGGTCGAGGTCGAAACGGTTTACATTCCCGAAGAGGGCCGCGGCACGCTCTGCATATCGAGCCAGGTCGGTTGTTCACTGACCTGTTCCTTTTGCCATACCGGCACCCAGCGCCTCGTGCGCAACCTGACGGCCGAGGAAATTCTGAGCCAGTTGCTTCTGGCGCGCGACCGGCTGGGTGATTTTCCGGGTGCCGACACGCCGCCAGGCGCTTTCGTGCCGACCGGCGACCGCAAGGTTACGAACGTCGTCATGATGGGCATGGGCGAGCCGCTCTACAATTTCGAAAGCGTCAAGACGGCGCTGTTGATCGCGACAGACGGCGACGGGCTTTCGCTGTCGAAGCGTCGTGTCACGCTGTCGACGTCGGGCGTCGTGCCGGAAATCTATCGGACCGGCACGGAAATCGGCGTGATGCTGGCGATCTCGCTGCATGCGGTGCGCGACGAACTGCGCGACATGCTGGTGCCGATCAACAAGAAGTATCCGCTGAAGGAATTGCTGGAAGCCTGCCGCCAGTATCCGAGCCTGTCCAACGCCCGTCGCATCACATTCGAATATGTGATGCTGAAGGACGTCAACGACAGCCTCGAGGATGCCAAGCTGCTGACCCAGATGCTGAAGGGCATTCCGGCGAAGATCAATCTCATCCCGTTCAACCCGTGGCCCGGTACCAATTACCAGTGCTCGGACTGGGAGACGATCACCAAGTTTGCCGACTTCATCAACCAGGCAGGCTATGCCTCGCCGATCCGCACACCACGCGGCCGCGACATTCTCGCCGCCTGTGGTCAGCTGAAGTCGGAATCGGAGCGCATGCGCAAGACGGAGCGTCTCGCCTTCGAAGCGATGATGATCGCCGGCCATGGCGAAGACGACTGACGCCGGGAGGGCTTCGATTGCTGGCTGAACCGGCTCGAAGCCTGGAAACTCTCATCAGTCCTTTCGTTTCTGACACCGAGCGCTCGAGGGGCGGCAAAAATGCCGCCTAGCGCGCCGCAAATGCGCTTGATTCCGTTGTAGGGGTCATATGCAGACTGCAATAATCTGATATCGATGTGGCTCATCCAGGTGCAACCGGAAGATGCCGCCATGTTTCAGCATCCCATTAGGAAGTCTGCATTTTATGTCTCACTAACAGGCGGAGCGATAGTTGCTGCCTTAATTTCCACAACCGCAGAAGCGCATGTGAAATGGTTCGCACCCTACATCGTGGGTGCGCCTCTCCAGCCGGTCGAAACTGTTCTGCGCGATATCTGGTTCTGGGTGGCGATCGTACTCGTTCTCGTTTGTTTCGCCGCAGCCCGGGCGATCGAAACCAGCCGTTTTGGACCGTTGATCTTCGAAGCGCTTGATCGCTTTACCTCGCCGCTCTGGTCGAGGATCGACGATTATGTCCGCGTCGTCATTGGCTCGTTCTTCGTCGCGATCTTTGCCACGGGTGGCGTTTACCTGACACCGGACCTGAAGACGCCTGCCGAATGGGTGTCCTGGCTGCAGTTGCTGATCGCTGCCCTGATCTTCTCGCGGCGGACCATGCCTTTCGCCGGCCTTGGAATTGTTGCCCTATGGCTGCTCGCGGCGCGGGACTACGATCTCTTCCACTTGTTCGACTATTTGGCGCTCGGGCTCGGCGTTGCCGCCTACCTGATCATCGAGCCGATGAAAGACGACTGGCGTGTCCACCGTTTTGAAGTGCTGCGCTGGGGCCTAGCCATCGCGCTGATGTGGTCGAGCCTCGAAAAATTTGCCTATCCCGAATGGTTCTATCCGCTGGTGCTGGAAAAGCCCTTCCTCACGATGGGCATGCCTCGCGATGTCTTTATTCCCATGGCCGGTATCGCCGAATTCACCATGGGCTTCGGTCTTCTCTGGACCGCGCTTATCCGCCGCCTTTCGGCCATCGCAATGATCGTCATCTTCACCTCGGCCGTCTTGCCGTTTGGGCGTATCGACCTGATCGGCCACGGATTGATCACCGCCATCCTGGTGGCGGTTGCCTGCGACCAGAACGGGGCAGACGGGCTGCTGCCCGGACTGAAGCAGAAGCTTTCGGCCATCCCTGCCGGGCTGGCTGTCGCCATCGTGGTTTTCATGAGTGGCTATTGGGGCCTGCATCTCGCCTTCTATGGTGCCGGAGGCTTTTCCGGGCCGGTGGCGGCCGAAAAGACCACCCATTCCCACAGCGTCGAATACCCGCATGGCCCGCAGTCCGACATCGGAATTGGTGCCCCGCCCACCCGCGGCCAGGGGGAGTAACAGAAGAGTTGTCCTTCGACGCGAAGCGAAGGTAGTTTGAAACGAAGGGGCGACCTTATCTCGACTGCGTCATGAAGATCTTCACGGCGAAGACCGAGAACACGCCGGCGAAGGTGTAGTCGAGGCCGCGCAGGACTTTCGGATTTCTTTGCAGCCAGTTCGCAAGCCGATCGGCGGCAAGCACGACGATCAGGTTCACCGGCATGCCGATGGCGATAAAGAAGATCCCGAAGAAGACCAGCTTGCCCGTCACATGCGGATCTGTCGCCGTCACGAACTGCGGAAGAAAGGTCATGAAGAAGATGATCACCTTCGGATTGAGGATATTCACCCAGAAGCCGATCGAGATATTTGCGAGCGGGCTTGCCGTTGCGCGCTCCACGGTTTCGACGGAGAAGCTGGAGCCGAAGCGGATCGCCTGGATCGCCAGCCACAGCAGATAGGCGGCGCCGCCTGTTTTCAGGATGAAGAAGGCGGTGGGCGACGCGGTAATCAGCGCCGAGATGCCGAAGGCGACCAGAAGCGTGTGGCAGACGACGCCGAGACTGGTGCCGAGCACCACGAACAGTGCCGATCTGCGCCCCTGCGCAAGCGCCCGGCTGATCGACAGCGTCATATCAGGCCCAGGCGTCAGAGCCAGAAGCAAGCCGGCTGCGGTGAAGGCCAGAAGCGATGCAAGGCTTGGCAGGAATTCCATTAAGTGTCCTCGAAAGCCGGATGACGGTTGTCGCTTTTTATCCGGCTTTCGAAGTCCTGCCAAACCTGTTGATCAACTGCCGCTGATGAATTTTTTTGATGCATCCGTGAAGTCCGGATGCCAGCGCGACAGAGGCGGACGGTTTTCGATGATGTCGCCGATTGCCCATGCCATGCGCCGTTCGTCCGTCTTGCGGTCGACGTCGTTGTCCGGGCAGAGAATGTAGAAATCACCGCGTTCGAGACTTTCCAGCATGAACTGCACTGTCTGTTCGGACGTCCAGGCGGCATCGGGCTTTTCGGTTCGGTCCCCCTTTGTCAGGCCGGTATAGACGAAGCCCGGAATGAGAAGGTGGGCACTGACCTTGCATTCGGGCATATTGCGCAATTCGTGCTGCAGGGCTTCGGTGAAGGCCTTCACGCCGGCCTTGGAGACATTGTAGGCGGGATCGCCGGGCGGCGTGGTGATGCCCTGTTTCGACCCGGTGTTGATGATGAGGCCAGGTTCGCCATGGGCGATCATGCGGGGGCCGAATGTCCTGCTGCCATTGACGACACCCATCAGGTTGACGGCGAGAACGTTCTCCCAGTTGACCTGCGGGCCGAACAGGCTGCTGCCGGGCTGGATGCCGGCATTGTTCATCAGCACGTGAACCCGGCCGAAGCGCTGCAGAACGGCGCGTTCCAGAGCTTCGATCTCCGTCGGTTTCGAGACGTCGGTGCCGATTGCCACGACATCGGCCTCGCCATCGTCGGCAAGGGCGGCAACCTCGCGACACGCCTCTGAAAGCCGGTCGCCCTCGAGATCCGCCAGGACGACGCACATGCCGAGTTTCGCAAATTCCTTGGCAGCGGCAAGGCCGATACCGGAGGCGGCGCCGGTGACGACGGCGACATTGTCTTTCTTCAGAGCAGGGTGAGTGATGGACATGGGAAGTCTCCTCTTTGATGCTTCTGTTGAAAGGTTTTGGCGTTCGAAGGTTTGGGCTGTTCTGAGACCAAAGGTGTTCAACGGCTCGGCGCGATATGGTATCCTCCGCGGGATCCGTCAACATGACGCGAGATCAAACCGGAGCCGGCATGATGGGCGAACTTAGATCTATCAGAGTTGACGAAAAACTGGCCGCCTTTGTTGAAAAGCAGGTCGAGGACGGACGTTATGGCTCCGCCAGCGAAGTGATCGAGGACGCGTTGCGCCTGATGCAGGAAAGCGACGCGGCCTCGCTGGAGGCCATCCGCGCGGCAATCCAAGAAGGTGAAGACTCTGGTGAGCCGCAGCCGTTTGATTCCGATGAATTTCTGGAAGAAATGCATCGCAAACATGTCCGGTGAAGCCAAGGGCTACAAGCTTGCGCCGCGCGCGAGACGGGACCTTGCGGAGATCTGGCGATACACTTTCGAAACCTGGTCTCTTGCCCAAGCGGACGCCTATTACGGCGACATCATCTCTACTGTGCAAGCCATTGCGAGTGGTCGCAAGCGCGGCAAGCCGATCGACCAAATTCACCAAGGCTATTTGACGTGCTCGTGTGGCTCCCACTGGATCGTCTACCGACAGAGAGGCGCCCAGGTCGTGATCATCCGCATCCTGCATCAACGCATGAACCTGTCGCGCCATCTCTGACGGGATCCCTTCCGGGTTTTTCTTGCGCGGCTTTTGAAACTCGCTAAAAGTGCGCCATCCCAGACACGACGGTTGATCCAACCGCCACCACCCGCAGACGGACAATTCGACATGGCACTTCCGAAAGACGTAAAAAAGGTCGTTCTCGCCTATTCCGGCGGTCTCGACACCTCGATCATCCTGAAATGGCTGCAGACCGAACTCAATGCTGAAGTGGTGACCTTCACCGCCGATCTCGGTCAGGGCGAAGAGCTGGAACCGGCGCGCAAGAAGGCCGAGATGCTCGGGATCAAGGAGATCTATATCGAGGACGTCCGCGAGGAATTCGTCCGCGACTTCGTCTTCCCGATGTTCCGTGCCAATGCCGTCTATGAAGGCGTCTACCTGCTCGGCACATCGATTGCCCGGCCGCTGATCTCCAAGCATCTGATCGAGATCGCCCGCAAGACCGGCGCCGATGCGATCGCGCATGGCGCCACCGGCAAGGGCAACGACCAGGTCCGCTTCGAGCTGTCGGCCTATGCGCTCAACCCGGATATCAAGGTCATCGCGCCTTGGCGCGACTGGGCGTTCAAGAGCCGCACCGACCTTCTGACGTTTGCCGAACAGAACCAGATCCCGGTTGCCAAGGACAAGAAGGGCGAGGCACCGTTCTCGGTCGATGCCAACCTGCTGCACTCGTCTTCCGAGGGCAAGGTTCTGGAAGACCCGGCGGTCGAGGCTCCCGAATACGTGCATATGCGCACGATTTCGCCGGAATCTGCACCGGATCAGGCGACTACCATCAAGGTCGGCTTCCGCAAGGGCGATGCCTGCTCGATCAACGGCGTCGAGATGTCTCCGGCAACGCTGCTTGCCGCCCTCAACACCTATGGACGCGACAACGGTATCGGTCGTCTCGATCTGGTCGAGAACCGGTTCGTCGGCATGAAGTCGCGCGGCATCTACGAAACCCCCGGCGGCACGATCCTGCTCACCGCTCACCGTGCCATCGAATCCATCACGCTCGACCGGGGTGCAGCGCACCTCAAGGACGAGCTGATGCCGAAATATGCCGAGCTCATCTATTACGGCTTCTGGTACTCGCCGGAGCGCGAGATGCTGCAGGCCATGATCGACAAGAGCCAGGAGCATGTGGAAGGCGAAGTGACGCTGAAGCTCTACAAGGGCAACGTCATGGTCATCGGCCGCGAGAGCGCGAAGTCGCTCTATTCCGACCAGCTGGT
Organism: Rhizobium sp. NFR12; assembly: GCF_900108545.1. Lineage (NCBI taxonomy): Bacteria > Pseudomonadati > Pseudomonadota > Alphaproteobacteria > Hyphomicrobiales > Rhizobiaceae > Rhizobium > Rhizobium sp. NFR12. The sequence continues at coordinate 168,808 of NZ_FNWM01000001.1, forward strand.
CACGTTCGAGGACGATCAGGGCGCCTACGATCAGAAGGATGCAGCCGGCTTTATCAAGCTCAATGCCCTGCGCCTGCGCACGCTCGCCAAGCGCAACCAGCTCCGCTAAGCGCTTTTGCACCGATCGATATTGAAGCCCGCTTCTGGAAACGGAGGCGGGCTTTTTTTATTGCCGACGGCTGATGATCCGGTAGGCGATGTAACTGCCGACGGCGACATATTCCATGGCGGGAATGATGGTGCCGATAGCCGTTAAAGGGTCGCCGAAGACAGCGGCGAGTAGGCCGCCGACAAAGCCGCCGCCCATCTGGATGAAACCCATCAGTGCGGAAGCGGAGCCTGCCGTCTTTGGGAAGGGCGCAAGGCCGACCGTCACCGTGTAGGGTGAGATGAAGGCGATGCCGAAGGTGGAGACGCCGACCGGTAGCATGATCGATAGGAAGGACGGTGGCAGCAGATGAACGGAGAGGGCCATCATCGTGCCCCCGATACCGCTGAACATGAGCCCGATCACCACCGTCGTCGGCCCGCTGATGCGCCCGGACACAAGCCGCAGTGCAATCGACCCGCTGAGAAAAGCGCCGGTCTGGATGAGCATGCCGAGGCCGAACTGCGTCGGGGTCAGCCCCACTTCACCGATCAGCACGAAGGGAAGCATCGTTCCCTGGGCGTAGAGCGCGCCGATCGCGCCGCCGAGGACAAGAGATGGAAGAAGGAAGCGCAGGTCGGTGAGAAGGGAGAAGTAGGTCGAAACCAGGATCGAGGGTCTGAGCCGGCTGCGGTCGGGAACCGTTGTTTCCTTGAGGAACAGCAGGCAGCTTGTCAGCACGATAACCCCGAAGATGACCATCAGCACGAAGACGGATTTCCAGCCGAATACCGACAGCGACAGGCCGCCGATGGTGGGGCCGATTGCTGGACCCACCGCCAGCATGATGCCGATCATGTTCATGATGCGGGTGGCTTCGAAACCGACGAACTGGTCGCGAACCGCGGCACGGGCAACCGTCATGCCGACGGAAGCGCCGACCCCCTGCACCAGCCGCCCAGCCAGGATCCAGTCGACCGAGGGTGCAAAGACCGCCATCAGCGAGCCGACGAGATAGATCAGCAGGAACGCAATGCTGGCGGACCGGCGGCCGAATGCGTCTGAGGCCGGTCCTGCCAGAAGCTGCGCGACGGCAAAGCCGCCGAAGTAAAGCGTCAGACTGAGCTTGATTGCGGCTTCCGACGTGCCGAAGGCTTTCACGAGTTCCGGCATCGCCGGCGTGTAGATTGCCATCGAGACAGGGCCGATCGCCGTCAGCAGGGCGCCGAGCAGCGTGGTTCGCAGAGCTGTCATCCGCTCGGGCGGTGTCACTAAGGAAGCTGCCTGCGTATCAGCCTTCATCAATTTCGGCCTGAGACGAATTGAAGCTCTGCAGGTTGCCGTTGAAATGTTTCATGGCTTGCCCGAGGAGGTTTGCGGTTTGGGCATCGAACCCTTCGGTGGCGCAGGTGATGATGGCGCGCAGTTCCTGCTGGATTGACGCCAGCATGTCGGCAGAGGTCGGCGTCAGCATGATGCGCTTTGCCCGTCGGTCGGCGCAGCATTGCTGCCGCTCAATGAGGCCAAGCGACTGAAGCCTGTCGAGATAGGCGCAGAGCGTCATCGGTTCGACGCCCATGCGCGACGCGATGTCGAGCTGGCGGCTGCCATCGACTTGGGCGATATGGATCAGTGCTCGTGCTTCGCCGGCGGTAAGGCCGAGGCCCGCCTGGGCGATGCGCCGCTCGAAAGCCGTGCGCAGAAGCCTCGCGGCATCGGCGATCAGGAAGCCGAGGGTTTCACCCTGGGCGACCAAGCCTGGCGTTTCCGGGCGATGTTCGTTCGCGAGCTTCATAAGGCAGCCTTACTATCTTTCCCCGACGACGCAAATCGAAATGCCTGGAAACCGTGTGCCGGGCGATTTCGCAACGATGTGCGTTCCAAAAATCTGCATCAGCGGATGAAGCTCTTGCCGTGCCTGCCTATATATGGTCGCTCTACGCAATTAGACGGTATCGAAGCAGCACAGTGAAGGACGACCCAATGGCAACTTTCTCAGCGAATTCCGCGCTTGTCGACTGGAACGGGCATCATGGCATGCCGCGCTTCGATCAGGTCAAGGACGAGGATTTCGCGCCGGCCTTCGATGCCGCCATCGCCTTGCACGAGGCGGAAATCGCTGAGATCGCGGGAAATTCCGCTGAGCCCACATTCGAAAACACGATCGTTGCACTGGAAATCGCCGGTGACGAGCTGTCGCGCGTTTCGTCGATCTTCTGGGGCAAGGCGGGTGCGCATACCAACGATACGATCCAGGCGCTGGAACGCGAAATCGCGCCAAAAATGTCGCGCCACTATTCGAAGATCGGCACCAATGCCGAACTGTTCGCACGCATTGATGCACTCTGGCAGAAGCGGGACGACCTTGATCTGACCGTCGAGCAGCAGCGCGTTCTCGAGCGTCACTGGAAGGGGTTCGTCAAATCCGGTGCCAATCTGCCCGAGGACCAGCAGAAGCGGCTGTCAACGATCAACGAGACGCTTGCCGGTCTCGGGGCAAGCTTCGGCCAGAATGTTCTCGGCGACGAAAAAGGCTGGTCGTTGAAACTGACCGAAGAAGCCGATCTCGAGGGCCTGCCGGTTTTTGTGAAAGAAGCGATGGCGGAAGCTGCCAAGGAGCGCGGCGAGGGCTCAGGCTATCTCGTCACGCTGTCGCGCTCGATCATCGAGCCTTTTTTGACCTTCTCGACCCGCCGGGATCTGCGCGAACAGGCGTTCAAGGCCTGGGTGGCGCGCGGCGAAAATGGCGGCGAGCGGGACAATGTCGCGATCGTTCGCGAAACGCTGGCGCTGAGGGCCGAAAAGGCCAAGCTGCTCGGCTATGAGAATTACGCCGCGTTGAAGCTCGACAACACGATGGCGAAGACACCGAAGGCGGTGAACGGTCTGCTCGGCCAGGTCTGGCAGAAGGCCATCACCAAAGCGCTGGAGGAAGAGGCAAGTCTTTCAGGTCTGATCTCGGAAGCGGGCGGCAATCATCCGGTCATGCCCTGGGACTGGCGCCACTACGCCGAAAAGCTGCGCGAGCGGACGTTCTCTTTCTCCGAGAGTGAGCTGAAGCCCTATCTCCAGATCGAGAAGATCATCGAGGCGTCCTTCGATGTGGCCGAGCGCCTGTTCGGCATCAAGGCTGTCGAGGTGAAGGGTTTGCCCGTCTATCATCCTGACGTCCGGGTATTCGAAATCCATGACGAGGAAGGCAATCTAAAAGCGCTTTTCCTCGGCGATTATTTTGCTCGCTCGTCGAAGCGCTCCGGCGCCTGGATGAGTTCGTTCCAGTCGCAGCACAAGCTGACGCTGAAGAACGGCATGCAAGGTGAGCTGCCGATCATCTACAATGTCTGCAATTTCGCAAAGCCTGCCGAAGGCAAGCCGGCGCTTCTGTCGCTCGACGATGCGCGCACGTTGTTTCATGAATTCGGCCATGCGCTGCACGGCATGCTGTCCAACGTGACCTATCCCTCGGTTTCGGGCACTGGCGTCTCGCGCGATTTCGTGGAGTTGCCGTCGCAGCTTTACGAACACTGGCTGACGGTGCCGGAAATCTTCGAGAAATATGCCGTCCACTACAAGACCGGCGAGCCGATGCCGAAGGCGCTGCTCGACAAGGTTCTTGCCGCGCAGACATTCAATGCCGGTTTCTCAACGGTGGAATTCACCTCGTCGGCACTGGTCGATATGGCTTTCCACACCCAGGAAAGCACGGTCGAAGACCCGATGGCGGTGCAGGCCAAGGTGCTGGCCGAGCTCGACATGCCGGCCTCGATCGTCATGCGCCACGCCACGCCGCACTTCCAGCACGTGTTTGCCGGTGACGGATACTCGGCCGGCTACTATTCCTACATGTGGTCGGAAGTCCTTGATGCGGATGCATTTGCCGCGTTCGAGGAGGTCGGCAATGCTTTCGATCCGGTGACGGCGCGCAAGCTCAAGAACAATATCTATTCGGTCGGCGGCTCGATCGATCCGGAAGAAGCTTATGCAGCCTTCCGCGGCAAACTGCCGGATCCGACCGCAATGTTGAAGAAGCGGGGGCTCTCCATCATGGCCGAGCTTTCGGGCGGAGACGGCTGACAAAAGCCATTATCTTTAAAAGATGAAGAGCGGGCGTTGATCGCAGATCGCGCTCGCCCCCTTTCGCATTTGCGAAAAACAGGGTATGAGCGCGCCAACGAAATAGGCGCGGTCCGTCGATCTGCGCCCCGAAACATCCGAGATCTAAAAATGGCTATGCGGAATATCGCGATTATCGCGCACGTCGACCACGGCAAAACGACCCTTGTCGATGAACTTCTGAAGCAGTCCGGCTCGTTCCGCGACAATCAGCGCACCGTCGAGCGCATGATGGACTCGAACGACCTCGAAAAAGAACGCGGCATCACCATTCTCGCCAAGGCAACTTCGGTCGAGTGGAAGGGTGTTCGCATCAACATCGTCGACACCCCCGGCCACGCCGACTTCGGTGGCGAAGTCGAGCGCATCCTGTCGATGGTGGATGGCGCCATCGTTCTGGTCGATAGCTCGGAAGGCCCGATGCCGCAGACCAAGTTCGTGGTCGGTAAGGCGCTGAAGGTCGGTCTTCGCCCGATCGTCGCGATCAACAAGATCGACCGTCCGGACGGTCGCCACGAAGAAGTCATCAACGAAGTCTTCGACCTGTTCGCGAACCTCGACGCCACCGACGAGCAGCTCGACTTCCCGATCCTCTACGGTTCGGGTCGCGATGGCTGGATGAACGTCAACCCAGAAGGTCCGAAGGATGAAGGTCTTGCACCACTGCTCGATCTGGTCCTGAAGCACGTTCCGGAGCCGAATGTCGGCGAAGGCCCGTTCCGCATGATCGGTACGCTTCTCGAAGCCAACCCCTTCCTCGGTCGTCTCATCACGGGCCGCATCGCATCCGGCTCGATCAAGCCGAACCAGGCCGTCAAGGTTCTGTCGCAGGACGGCAAGACCGTCGAAACCGGCCGTATCTCCAAGATCCTCGCATTCCGCGGCATCGAGCGTCAGCCAATCGAAGAAGCCCATGCTGGTGACATCGTAGCGATCGCTGGCCTTTCCAAGGGTACGGTTGCCGACACGTTCTGCGATCCTGCGGTCACCGAAGCGATGACAGCGCAGCCGATCGATCCGCCGACCGTTACCATGTCCTTCCTCGTTAACGACAGCCCGCTTGCCGGCACCGAAGGCGACAAGGTTACCAGCCGCGTCATTCGTGACCGTCTGTTCAAGGAAGCCGAAGGCAACGTTGCGCTGAAGATCGAAGAGTCTGACGGCAAGGATTCGTTCTTCGTGTCCGGCCGCGGCGAATTGCAGCTTGCCGTTCTGATCGAGACCATGCGTCGCGAAGGCTTCGAGCTTGCCGTTTCGCGTCCGCGCGTCGTCATGCACAAGGACGAAGCAACCGGCCAGACGCTGGAGCCGATCGAAGAAGTCGTGATCGACGTCGACGAAGAGCATTCCGGTATCGTCGTGCAGAAGATGTCCGAGCGCAAGGCCGAGATGGTCGAGCTTCGTCCGTCCGGCGGCAGCCGCGTTCGCCTGGTATTCTACGCGCCGACCCGCGGCCTGATCGGCTACCAGTCGGAACTTCTGACAGACACGCGCGGCACGGCGATCATGAACCGCCTGTTCCACGACTATCAGCCTTACAAGGGTGCGATCGTCGGTCGCGTCAACGGTGTTCTCCTGTCGAACCAGTCCGGTGAAGCCGTCGCCTACGCGATGTTCAACCTGGAAGACCGTGGCCCGATGATCATCGAGCCAGGCGAAAAGGTTTATGCCGGTATGATCATCGGCATCCATACCCGCGACAACGACCTCGAAGTCAACGTTCTCAAGGGCAAGCAGCTGACCAACATCCGCTCGGCCGGCAAGGACGAAGCTGTTCGCCTGACGCCGCCGATCCGCATGACGCTCGACCGCGCGCTGTCCTGGATCCAGGACGACGAACTGATGGAAGTCACGCCGAAGTCGATCCGCCTGCGCAAGATCTATCTCGACGCAAACGACCGCAAGCGCTTCGACAAGTCGAAGGCCGCTCTCTAACAGCGCGCCTCCCAAGACCATCCAAGACCCCGGCAGAAATGCCGGGGTTTTTTTGTGGCTTGGTCTGGGCCACGCTTGTGGCGAAGGTAAAAAATGCGTTAACCTCCTTGCCATCGTCCACATGAGAAGCTTGTGGGCAATCCACTTTACCCGGGTCTCGGGAATGGCGGAGAGCCCATGGCAGGACCTAGAATCGCGTTATGAAAACGTTATCGATCGATGTCAGGCGTGCGGAGCCGCAAGACGCCCCGGCTATCTCCGAGGTGCACCGCCAGGCATGGTCGCAAGCCTATGCCGGCCTCATTCCGCACAAGCCGCTGATCCAGATGCTGGAGCGCCGCGGCGAGGGGTGGTGGCGCAAGGCCGTCCGCGGGCCGGCGACGCTTCTGGTTCTGGATATCGGTGGCGTTATCGCGGGTTATGCGACGATCGGCCTCAACCGCGCCCGTGCGCTTCCCTATGACGGCGAGATCTACGAGATCTACCTGCGCCCGGAATATCAGGGCGTCGGCCTCGGCCGCCGCCTGTTCGGCGAAAGCCGCAGGCTGCTGAAATCGCTTGGCTGCAAGGGCTTGGTCGTCTGGTGCCTGGAAGACAGCGAGCATGCTGTCCGCTTTTTGCGATCCCATGGCGGGGCGGATTTGGCAGAGGGCATGGAGGACTTCGACGGAAAGTCCCTAAAGAAGATTGGTTTCGTCTGGCACTGACTTCGGGGCCGAAAGGTGCGCCACGACTTAACCTTGGCGGCAAACCTGTGTTGCCTTGCCAGCCAATTCCCGCTATCGACGGTTCACAAGTTCGTAAACCTCATCGGGGAAGACTATGCGCATCGATGCAATTTCTGTTGGCAAGAATCCGCCTGAAGACGTCAACGTAATCGTTGAAGTACCTGTCGGCGGCCAGCCCATCAAGTACGAGATGGACAAGGAAGCCGGCGCCCTGATCGTCGACCGTTTCCTGTACACACCGATGACCTATCCGGGCAATTACGGCTTCGTGCCGCATACGCTGTCCGAGGATGGTGATCCGATCGACGTTCTGATCTGCAACACCCGCCCGCTGGTTCCCGGTTGCGTCATCAATGTCCGCCCGATCGGCGTGATGGTGATGGAAGACGACGGCGGCAAGGACGAGAAGATCATTGCCGTGCCGGTTCCGAAGCTGACCCAGCGCTACGACAAGATCAAGAACTACACCGATATGCCAGAAATCACGCTGAAGCAGATCGAGCACTTCTTCACGCATTACAAGGATCTGGAGCCCGGCAAGTGGGTGAAGATCGAAGGCTGGAAGGACGTTGACGTCGCCAAGAAAATGATCGTCGCGGCGATCGAACGCTTCAACGCTCAGAAATAATCTTTACCGCTGACCGCTTCCAAAATCCTCCGGTTCGTCTCGAGCCGGGGGATTTTTTGTTTCAGCTCGTAAGCCAAAACAAAAACGGCCCGCGCGGGAAATTTCCCACCGCGGGCCGACCGTGTCCGTGCTGAAAGTCTTTGGCTTCAGCCTGCGAGAGCAGGATAGATCGAGGTCCACATCAGCGAGCGAATGAAGAAGATGATCAGAAGCACGATGATGGGCGAAATGTCGATACCACCTAGGTTCGGCATGACCCGGCGGATCGGCGCGAGAACGGGCTCGGTGACATTGAAGAGAAACCGGCCGATCGCATCGACAAACTGGTTGCTCGAATTGATCACGTTGAAGGCGAACAGCCATGAAAAGATGGCGCTGGCGATCAGGATCCAGGTGTAAAGGTTCAAGGCCAAGTCAATGGTCTGAAACAGGGCGAGCATTCACGTCTCCATTTCTTTGTTGACAGACATGTAGACATTGGCGAACTAACGGGCAAGTGCCGTCTATGGCCCGCGTCGCAGGATGTTTAACGGCGGCGTGTGCATATCGTGGGTTTCCGGCTTCGCTGAAAGTACAGGTTCCATGTCCATACCCACATCGGGTGATCGCTTCGCCGCCTTTCGTCACGCAGCTTATACGCGTTTCTTTCTCAGCCGGTTCTTCGCAGCCTTCGCGATCCAGATTGTCAGCGTCTCCGTCGGCTGGCAGATGTATGACGAGACGCGCAATCCTCTCTATCTCGGTCTGATCGGGCTCTTCCAGTTTCTGCCGTCGCTGCTTTTGATCCTGGTGACGGGATCGGTCGCCGATCGCTACAACCGACGCATGATCATGGCGATCTGCATGGTCGTCGGCGGACTGTGTTCGGCGGCGCTTCTGGCGCTCACCATCACCGACTCATTCACGCCGTGGCTGGTGTTTTCGATCCTTGTCGTCTTCGGCATCGAGCGCGCCTTCATGGGGCCGGCGGTGCAGTCGTTGGGACCCAACCTCGTGCCGGAAGAAGACCTCCCCAACGCCATCGCCTGGAACTCGTCGTCCTGGCAGACGGCATCGATCCTCGGGCCGGTGTTCGGCGGGCTACTCTACGGCGCCAGCTCGATTGCGGCCTATTCGGTCGCCTGTTTTCTGATGACGGTTGCCGCCATCCTTGTGTTTATGATCCCCAAGCCGGCGCAGCGCACGCCTGCCTCGAAAGTCAGCTGGGATGAGATGCTGGCCGGTTTCCGCTTCATCGCCGGCGAGAAGATCGTGCTCGGTGCGATCTCGCTCGATCTGTTTGCTGTGCTGCTCGGTGGCGCCGTGGCGCTGATGCCGATCTTTGCCCGCGACGTGCTGGAGCTTGGCCCCTGGGGTCTCGGCCTGTTGCGCGCAGCGCCCGGCATCGGCGCGATCGGCGTTGCGGTCTGGCTTGCCATCCATCCGATCCGGCACCATGCGGGTACGGCGATGTTCATCGGCGTGGCGCTGTTCGGTCTCGGAACGCTCATCTTCGGCCTCTCGGCCACCCCGTGGATCTCGATTGCGGCCTTGATGCTGATGGGTGCGGCTGACATGATCTCCGTCTATGTCCGCGAGACGCTGATCGCGCTCTGGACGCCGGACGAGGTGCGCGGCCGGGTGAATGCGGTCAACATGGTGTTCGTTGGCGCATCCAACGAGCTGGGCGAGTTCCGTGCCGGCACCATGGCGCATGCGATCGGCGCGGTCCCTGCCGTCGTCATCGGCGGTATCGGCACACTGGCCGTCGCCGTCATCTGGTCGATCGGCTTTCCGAAGCTGCGCAAGATCGACAATCTGGAAGCACCGCAGCGCTGAGTTATCCGTTCCCCTGGGCGGGGTAGGCAGGTGCTGCCGGTCGGTTCGCATCGGCGGCGGGTCGATCGAAGACGATGTCGAGGAAGGTCCACAGCCAGTCCTTCAATGCGTGGTCGAAGATCATCCGTCCTTCCAAGTGCTGGTTTCCCTGCTGGGCATTTGGCATGCCGAAGCGTTCGGCGCCGTGCACCACCCATCGATGCATCATGGCGCGGGTGAGTTCCGCATGGAACTGTACGCCCCAGGCATTCTCGCCGTATCGGATCGCCTGATGCGGATAGGCGTCGCCTTCTGCCAGAAGCTTCGCGCCACGCGGCACGTCGAAGCCTTCGCGGTGGAAGTGGTAGACCATTTTCGGCCAGTGCATGAGAAGCCGGCCGTGCTCGGTGGCGCGTAGCGGATACCAGCCGATTTCGGTTACCTCGCCTTTCTGCGGCCCAACGCGGCCGCCGAGATTGCGCACCAGCATCTGGGCACCGAGGCAGATGCCAAGATACGGCTTGTTCTCCTTCAACGGCACGTCGATCCAGTCAATTTCCGTCTTGATGAACGGGTCCGGGTCGTTGGCACTCATCGGACCGCCGAAGACGACGGCGCCTGCGTGGCCGGACATCGTGTCGGGGAGGGGATCGCCGAGAGCGGGCCTGCGGATATCCAGCGCAAAGCCCTTGTCGACGAGCATCTGGCCGACGCGTCCGGCGGAGGAGGTTTCCTGATGCAGGATCGCGAGGATCGGGAGTTTAGAGGATGGGCGGGAAGGGGTTCTCATGACGTCACGTCCTGGAGCGTTCCTGGCTAAACCTTTTCTTCCTCTTCCCCTGCGACCGGATGAGACGAGGTGCGCGCGGCCGCTTCCTGCCGCTGTAGAACCCGGTCTCGGGCGGAAACGCCCAGGAGATCGGCGATACGCCAGATCACGTGGTCCTCGATCTCGCTGCGCTGCCCATCCGCGTAGACGATATCCCAGAGGATACCGAGAAGCTCGATCCGGTCCTCTTCGTCAACCAGATGCTTTCTGAGATCCGAGGTGAACCGGTAATAGTCGACAGCTTCGCTTCCAGCCTGCCGGCCCGCCTCGATCAGCGACTGCAACCCTTCCGGGCTCAGATCGTAACGATCGCGCATGAGGTCGCGGAATTTCTGCTGCTCTTCCTCGGACATGTTGCCATCGGCTTCCATGACCTGGAAACAGAGCGCCACGAAGGCTACGCGCGGGTCGTCGGGCGCAAATTCATCCGTATGGTGCGGGGCTGTCAGCGTGTGGAGGAAGGCCTGGATGCGATCGAGCATATGTAATCTGGGCCTTCTCCGGTTTTTCTAGTAAAGCCTCAGCCTCGTGGGAGACTTCTCGGCGCTTGCGTCCTTGACACCGGGATCATCGGGCGGACGACCGAAAAAGGGAACGGGCTCGTCCTGCTTTTCTGCCTCCGGGGGCTGCTCCGGTGTCACATTCGTGGCCGTAGGTGTTTTTGCTGCAACAGCTAAGTCTTCCTGAGGCACTACAACGGGCTGCATGTCGGCAGCAACCTGATTGGTGCTCTCGTTTTCCGGTGTTTCGACAGTCGGCGTGACGTCTTCGCGAAGCGTGATTGCCGGAAGCGTTGCGATCGCCTCGTCTGCGGCCAGGGTGCCGTCTTCGACGGGTCCTTCGATCTGGCCGAACGGGACTTTCCATTCGAAGGCATCAAGACGTCCGGTGACCGGCGAGAGCGGCAACCATTTGTCCGAAACGATACCGTCGGCAACCCAGGCAGGATCACGGCCAGCACGCAGCGCTTGCGCCATCCAGTGACGGACACGGCCCTGATCGCCGGTATCCGCTTCCTCGATATCGGCCAGCAGGAGATAGGCGGCCTCACGCGACTGCATGCGGGCTGCAGCTTCTGCCTTGGCGCGCGCCTTGGGGAACTGCTGGGCATCGAGAGCTGCCTGCGCGACGACCAGCAGCGATTCGATGTTGTTGGGACGCAGCGCTTCGAGCTTTTCGGCACGCTTCAGACGGTCAAGCGTGCTATCGCCGCTGCGGGCGCGGACATAGGTGCGGCCGAGATCCGGATGCGGCTCGATCTTCCAGGCGCTTTCGAGGATGCTTGCTGCCTTGCGGATATTGTCTTCGCGCAGATAGGCCTTGGCTGCAATGATCGCGGCCGGCACGAGGCCCTTGGCGAGCTTCAGAGCGGCCTTTGCATCTTCGCGGGCACCGTTCGGGTCGCTTTCCAGGCGTTCGCTCGCCTTGGCGGTCAGAAGAACGGCTTTCAAGCGCTCGGCTTCGCCGCGTTCGAGCACACTTGCCGCCCGCTGTTGATCGAGTAGCTGGATGGCCTCGTCCCAACGGCCGGACTGGCTGCGCGATTCGAGCGTCGCCTGGGCTGCCCAGGGTAGGTAGGGCGCATGTTCGACGGCTTTTTCGGCATACTGGCGAGCAGCTTCGTTGGCGCCGAGACGGCGTGCTTCCATGTAAAGGCCGCGAAGACCGAGTTCACGGGTTTCCGGGTCTTCGGCCATCTGTTCGAACTTGGCGCGTGCGTCGGCATGGCGCCCCTCGATCAGGGCGGCCTGGGCTTCCAGAAGGTGAATGAGCGGTTCCTGATCGGCGCTGAGCAGGCCACGCGTGCGGATGCTCATCTTGCGGGCAAGAACGGCATTGCCGGCACCGGCTGCGATCAGGCCGGTCGAGAGCGCCTGATAGCCGCGGTCACGCTTGCGGGTGCGGAAATAGCGACGCACCGAGAGCGGCGACGTCCAGATGACGCCGATGATCCACCAGACGATCATGACGGCCGCAATCAGCGCCACGACCATGGTGGCGGCTACCATGATGCTGGTTTCGATCAGGTGGTCCTGCCAGGTGATCGAGATCAGCCCTGGGCGATCCGCAATCCAAGAAAAGCCCCAGCCGAGGCCCAGAACCACGAGAAGAAAAATGAAGAGCCTGATGATCATCCGTTTCTTTCTTCTTCAGCCTTAAGAGCCTGATTTCGTGCCAGCAAGCGCGCGCGAAAGAGTTCCGCTCACGAGATTTTCAACCTGTACCCGCGCATCCAGCTTCCGCTTGAACTCGGTAGACGCGGATTTTGCGGCTTCCGGCAGCGTATCCCACTGCTGGGCCGCCGCCTGAAGGTCGCCGCTGCGCAACCGGTCCTCGATGCGCGATACGATCGCGTCGACCGTGTCACCCTCGACATCGCCGACGCGGCGAACCTTCACCACCGACATGGCGGAGGACAGAAGCCGGGCGGCAATGCCCTGATCCGGATCTGAAGGCACAGACGCCTGGATGATCGCATCGGCGACAGCGGGAAACTCGCTCTGCAGCTGTTCACGCGACGGCGCGCCGTCTGCGGCGAATGTCTTGAGCTCGGCGATCGCGGGATCGTCGCCGGCAATGTTCGTATAGGCCTGAAGCTCTGCCTCGAACGAGCCGCCACGATCGATGGCGGCCTTCAGTCCGGCAGCAGCGACGGCGCGGGCAACCTGCTGTTCCGGGCCGCGATCGTTGATCTGGGCCTCTGCCGCTTCGAGGCGGCGGGAAAGCTCGGCCGTCTGCGTGGCTGCCGCAGCTTTGGTGTCTGCCAGCTGCTGCTGGATGGCATTCAAGCTTTCTTCGGTCGGACCGCCGGAATTCTGCGCGACAGAACTTTCCAGCGCCTGAACGCGGCTTGCGAGTTCCGTATCGGGAGACGCCGGCTGGCTGCGCAGCGTCTGGATATCCTGGCGAAGAGCTTCGATTTCGTCCGACAGTTCGGTCGAGCCGGATGCCGCCGGAGACGATGACGGAAGATAACCGGCATACTGCATGCTGCCCGCCAGCAGAAGCGCTACGATGCCGCCGAAAATGCCGGCAGCAATCAGCGTGGACGCCGAGGTCCCACCGGAGCGGGTGGCTGGCTGGGCGTCCGATGCCTTGTCAAAGGTTTCATGCTTAGCGGCAGGTTCGTCAAAACCGGGCGTGGGCGACGGGGTGAATTCCTCGGTCGGCGAGGGGGCAGCGTCACGAGCAGCGTCTGTCGCAATCGGCGCGTCCGGCTCGGTCACAACCGGATCGGATGTTCCCGTCACACCTGGCTCGTCTCGCCCATGGGAGCTATCCGGCTGGCCGATCACGTGGGACGTGTCGGTCTTTTCAGGCACGGTCGATGTCACCGGCTCGCCGGCCAGCGGGATGGCATCCGCCGTCTCAGAAGCTTCGACTTTTTCCGAAGCGCTTTCCGGGATGTCGCTGTCATTGCTGCGCACGGGCTCGGCCACCACGCCAGCGCCATCGGCCGTCAGGTCGATCGTGACCGGTTCTTTCTCCGCCATCGATCGGCGGGGTGGTTTTTCCGTTACCATCTCGACCTCTTTTCGCATCTGCTCAGGGAAAGTAGTTGGTGGGGCAGGGTAAGGAAAGGGGAGCGAGAGAATTTGGCTTGGCACTATGGTGAAAGAAACGCGAAAAGTGCATCTTCGTCGGGTGTTTCAGCGACGAAGATAGCAGAATGAAATTTTTCAGGCACCGCGGTAGCGACGTTTTTGCTGAGGCAGATGACCTGCAAATGTTCGATCGAGGCTGCAAACGGCTGCACGAGTTCGAATAACAGCGCGGCATTGTGGCGCGAATAGAGAAGAACTGCGTCGGCCGGCGGGCGGGTCAGAAGCGGTTCGATGATCTCGGTCCGGTAGCCGACCTTGACCATCCGGTAGATCTCGATCGTTTTGCAGGCGATGCCGCGGGCGTGTAACCCGTCCTCCAGATCCGGCGAACGCGGATTGCCGGCGAGATAGAGGAGACTGGATGTTTCGCCGACATCCTGGGCGATCCTCTCCACCAGATCATGCCCGGTGCCATCGCCGCAGCGGATATCGGTAAAGCCGAGGGCGCGTGCTGCCTCGCCGGTCGCGTCGCCGACGGCGTATATCTGCGTGGATAGGTGAGGGCGGATTTCGTGTCCAAGTTCGCCAAGCACGCGAACGGCTTCGGCGCTGGTCACGACAAGCGCGGAATGGGGTTCAGACAGCGCTTCTCGGGCGATCTCCAGGTGATGCTCGGCGCGGGTGAGCGGCAGGAAGACAGGCTGATGGCCGAGGGCCTCGAGCCGTGCTGCGGTTCGCCGGGCGGAATGGTCAGGGCGGGTAACGATGACCCGCATGGCGTCAGACCCAGCCTTCGAAGAAGCCCGGTCCGGCGGCGGCACGGACCGTTTCTCCGGCCTGGCGACCAAGCGTTTCCGCATCCGCCCGTCGGCCGCTGATTTCGACCGCATGTTCGATCGATCCGTCCGGCGTCAGGATCAGGCCTGAAAATTTCAGGTGATCTCCGTCGCAGATCGCGTAGCCGCCGATCGGTGTCCGACATGAGCCATCGAGGGCTGCCAGAAATGCGCGCTCGCAACTGACCGCGTCAAAGGTGGGACAGTCGTTGACGGCTTTCAGCAGGTCATCGATGGCCGTGTCGCCGATGCGGCTCTCGAGGCAGATCGCGCCCTGTGCAGGCGCTGGCGGAAAATCGACGGGGTCGAGCAGTTCGGTCGCAACTTCCTCGCGGGCCAGCCGCTTCAGCCCGGCATACGCCAAAAGCGTCGCGTCCACATGGCCTTCATTGAGCTTGCGAAGGCGCGTGCCGACCGATCCGCGAAAAATCGCGACCTGGATATCGGGACGAAGACGGCGCACCAGCGCCTGACGCCTCAGAGATGCGGTTCCGACCGTCGCGCCGTCGGGCAGAGCTTTGAGGCTCGGCGCCGTGCGGCCGATGACGGCATCGCGGATATCCTCGCGGGGCAAGTAGGCGGAGATGTAAAGGTCTTCCGGAAGCTTGGTCGGCATGTCCTTGGAGGAATGCACCGCGAAGTCGAGATCTCCCGAGGAGAGCTTTTCTTCGAGCTCCAGCGTGAACATGCCCTTGCCGCCGATCTCGCTCAGGGCGCGGTCGGTGATGCGGTCGCCGGTCGTGGACAGGACGACAATTTCGAACATTTCCTCCGGAAGGTCATGGGCTGCCATCAACCGTGCACGGGTTTCGGCCGCCTGGGCGAGCGCCAGCGGGCTGCCCCGCGTTCCTATCCGGAAAGGTTTTGTTTGCATCCGCGTCATTCCATTGTTACCGGAAGCCCTCGTAAACCTGTTTTCCTCTTCAATCAACGATAGGTCATGGCGGCATTTCTTCGCATCCTCGGCATTGAAACAAGCTGCGACGAAACCGCGGCCGCAATCGTCGTGCGCCACGAGGACGGTCGCGGCGAGATTCTCTCTGATGTCGTGTTCTCGCAGCTCGACGAGCACAGTGCCTATGGCGGCGTCGTGCCCGAGATTGCGGCGCGAGCCCATGTGGAGGCGCTGGACGGTCTGATCGAGGAAGCCCTGTCGCGAGCTGGCGTCTCGCTGGATGAGATCGACGCGGTGGCGGCGACCTCCGGTCCCGGCCTGATCGGCGGATTGATCGTCGGGCTGATGACGGCAAAGGCAATTGCACGCGCCACCGGCAAGCCGCTGATGGCGATCAACCATCTCGAGGGACATGCGCTGACGGCGCGGCTGACGGACGGATTGTCGTTCCCTTATCTTATGCTGCTGGTCTCCGGCGGCCATACGCAGCTGGTTCTGGTGCGTGGCGTCGGCGACTATGAGCGCTGGGGCACCACGATCGACGATGCGCTGGGCGAAGCCTTCGACAAGACGGCAAAGCTTCTCGGCCTGCCATACCCGGGCGGACCCGCCGTCGAGAAGGCGGCGCTGACGGGCAATCCCGATCGTTTTCAATTGCCGCGGCCGCTGATTGGTGAAGCCCGGCTGGACTTCTCGTTCTCCGGTCTCAAGACCGCCGTGCGTCAGGCCGCGACCGAGATCGCGCCGCTGTCCGAGCAGGATATCGCCGATATCTGCGCGTCGTTCCAGAAGGCGATCTCTCGAACGCTGCGCGACCGGATCGGGCGTGGACTTGCGCGCTTTTCCAAGGAATTCGGCCATCTGGATGTCGGTCCTGCGCTGGTGGTTGCGGGCGGCGTTGCCGCCAACCAGGAGATCCGCCGCACGCTGCAGGCGCTCTGCATCGAACACGGATTTCGCTTTATTGCGCCGCCGATGAAGCTTTGCACCGACAATGCCGCGATGATTGCCTGGGCAGGGCTTGAACGTCTCGCCGAAGACATGCCGTTCGACGGGATGGATGTGGCGCCGCGCTCGCGCTGGCCGCTGGATGCAAATGCGCAGACGCTGCTTGGTTCCGGCAAACGGGGTGCCAAGGCATGAACGGGGCAGGGACGGCGCAAGAACGGATCGTCGTGATCGGGGCCGGGGCCTTCGGTACGGCACTCGCAGCCGTCATCGCGCTCGAAGGTCGTCACCCGGTAACGCTGATCGGCCGCAATACCGGCCTGATGGCCGATCTCAGAAACGACCGCGTCCATGACGCAGCACTTCCCGGCGTGACATTGCCGGATGCGCTCGAATTCTCCGCTGAACCCGACGCCATCTCGGATGCGAGCATTGTGCTGTTTGCCATGCCTTCGCAGGCGCAGAGCGATGCGGCGCGGTATTACGGTCCGTATCTCGCAAAGGATGCGGCGGTCGTTACCTGTGCCAAAGGCATAGACCGCGTGTCAGGGCTTTTGCTGACGGACGTTCTGGAGGCATCGCTTCCGAGCCACCCGATCGCGGTTCTCTCCGGCCCCGGTTTTGCATTCGACATTGCGCGCGGGCTTCCGACGGCGATGGCGCTTGCGGCGGAGGACCAACTGCTCGCGGAGCGTCTGGCGACCGTGCTGTCCAGCCGGACCTTCCGGCTTTACGCCTCGTCCGACCGGATCGGCGTGCAGCTCGGCGGGGCGATGAAGAACGTGCTGGCGATTGCCTGCGGCATCGTCGAGGGCGCAGGCCTTGGTGATTCGGCCCGTGCCGCGCTCATTTCGCGCGGACTTGCGGAAATGTCGCGTCTGGTCGAGGCGATGGGCGGCAAGGCGGATACGGTGCGGGGCCTGTCCGGTCTCGGCGATCTGGTGCTTACCGGTACCAGCCACCAGTCCCGCAATCTGCGCTTCGGCATTTCGCTCGGGCAGGGGCAGCCGGCATCGGCGTCCAGCGGACCGCTGGTCGAAGGCGCCTTTGCCGCGTCGGTCGCTGCCCAGCTCGCGCAGACCCACTCCGTCGATCTGCCGGTGACGGAGGCCGTTGCCGCGATCATCGACGGACGGCTTGGCGTGGCTGACGCGATGGAACGCCTGATGACCCGCCCGATCACGACGGAATAGATCAACCCAAGGAGAGAACGATGCTGTTTGCCTTCCTCTGCACCGACAAGCCCGGCCATCTCAACGTCCGGATGGAAACCCGTCCGGTCCATCTCGAACATCTCAACAAGCTGAATGCCGACGGCACGCTGAAGTTTGCCGGTCCTTTCCTGGACGATGAAGGCAAGCCGAATGGCAGCCTGGTCGTGGTTGAAGCCGCCGATATGGCGGCTGCCCGCACGCTTGCCGAGGCCGATCCCTATTACCTCGCCGGCCTGTTCGAAAAGGTCGATGTGAAGCCGTGGAACTGGACGATCAACAAGCCTGCGGAGTGAGATAACCATGGCCTATTGGCTCTATAAATCCGAACCGGATGTCTGGTCCTGGGAGCAGCAGAAGGCCAAGGGAAAAGCTGGCGAGGAATGGACCGGCGTGCGCAACTATCAGGCCCGCAACAACATGCGGGCCATGAAGATTGGCGACAAGGGGTTCTTCTACCACTCCAACGAGGGGCTGGAGATCGTCGGCATCGTCGAGGTCTGCGCGCTGTCGCATCCGGATTCCTCGGCCAAGGGCGATCCGAAGTGGGACTGCGTCGATATTCGCGCCGTCGAGGATGTGCCGAAGCCGATCACGCTGAAGGACATCAAGGCCAATCCGCAGTTCGAAAAGATGGCGCTGGTCACCTCGATGCGGCTTTCCGTACAGCCGGTGACGGAAGAGGAATATCTCGAGATCTGCCGCTTGGGTGGTGTCAAGAACCCGCCCCGTTCGCCGGACTGACGCGTCCTTGAAAACCGACCCTGCGACCTTCATCCTCGCCAACACGGATGTGACCGCGCCGCCGCATGTTCCGGAGATCCGGCTTCATCTGGCGACCGAGGCGCATGACCTCTGGCTGAAGACGGAGGAAGAGTTGCAGGCGATCGGTCTGCCGCCGCCGTTCTGGGCCTTCGCCTGGGCCGGCGGGCAGGGGCTCGCCCGCTATATCCTCGATCATCCCGATACGGTTGCGGGCAAGCGGGTGCTGGATTTCGCCTCAGGATCCGGGCTGGTGGCGATTGCGGCAAAACAGGCTGCTGCAGCCCACGTGCTCGCCGCCGATATCGATCCCTGGACGGAAGCTGCGGTGAGGCTCAACGCCGCAGAAAACCACGTTGAGATATCCTTCACGTCGCAAGATCTGATCGGGCGAGAGATCGAGGCGGATGTGCTGCTCGCCGGCGACGTGTTCTACGATCGCGGCATGGCCGATCTGTTGATACCGTGGTTTACCCGGTTATCGGGAGAGGGAAAGGTCGTTCTGGTCGGCGATCCCGGCAGGAGCTACTGCCCCAAGGATCGGCTTACCGAGGTGGCCGTCTACCAGGTACCCGTCACCCGGGCACTTGAAGACAGCGAGGTCAAAAAGACGACCGTGTGGCGGTTCGCCTGAGACGACTATCGGCCGCCTCGAATGACGCAGACGCCGGCTTCAAACGAGCAGGATTTGTTCGAGGCCACCGCGTTGCCGCCCATCTCCTGCGCTACATCGATCACCTTGGCTTTCGGGGCGAGTGCCAGACTGCGGCGTTCCTGCTGCGGCCAGTAGATATCGTCGCGCACAAAATAGGTCCCATTGCCAGGGACCGAGTAGGCCTGGATCGAACCTGCATAGGTATCAATCCCGCGCGTGAAGGATGACGAGCCCCGATCAAAGCGACCCGATGCATAAGTACGGGTCATCCGGTTGATCTCGGCAGGACGGTTGCGTCGTCCGTCACCCTGGCGATCCCAGCGATTGTTTTCGACGAACTGGTGGCGATGGCCTCTGTCGTATCCACGGTCGGCATAGCCCTGATGGTGATGCCTGCGATCTGCCGCAGAAGCGACTGATGCGAAGGCTGCAAGCACTGCTGCGGCGATGACAAGGGGCTTGATCCGGTGACTGATCATGACGAACTCCGCGACACACAGGTTAACGAAACATTAACATGGAGCGAAAGCGGGTTTCTGGCAAGAAACCAATTGTTCGGGTTTGCCAGATATCGTGCCGCGATCTGGCAAACCCGAGACCTTGAGAAAAACACAATCGATTAAATTCTCGATCGTTTAGAATTGTTCTTGTCGTTGGGGAATTCCAAGATTAAACCACGCGAATGATGCAATGCACATTTTCTCGGCAGCGTGCATTGCCAAGGGCTCCCGCTCTTTGACGCATTACGACGCCGCGAGGTTCTGATGGCGAATGTGACTAACAACCGGCCTCTGTCGCCGCATCTCTCAATCTACAAGCCAATCCCCACAATGGTCATGTCGATCGTTCACCGTATCACCGGTGGCGCTCTGTATTTCGGCACGATCCTCGTCGCGTGGTGGCTGATCGCTGCAGCAAGCGGCCCGGCTTACTACGACTGGGCCAACTGGGCGCTTGGCAGCATTCCCGGCAAGCTGGTTCTTCTCGGCTATACATGGGCGCTGATCCACCACATGCTCGGCGGCTTCCGCCACTTCATGTGGGACTTGGGCCGTGGCTTCGAGAAGGAATTTTCGACCAAGCTCGCCATCGCCAACATCATCGCATCGCTCTGTCTGACCGTGCTGGTCTGGGTGGTCGGCTTCATCGTTCGCTAAGGAACAGCTTCCATGGATATGCGCACCCCGCTCGGTAAGGTCCGCGGACTGGGCTCCGCCAAAGACGGCACCGAACATTTCTGGCGCCAGCGGATGACCGCCGTCGCCAACGTGCCGTTGATGACCTTTTTCGTGATCTTCATGATCATCTATGCCGGCAAGCCGTTTGCCGAAGTGGTCGAGGCGCTGTCGAACCCGTTCGTCGCTGTTGTCATGGGCCTTGTCGTGATCTCGGGCATCATCCACATGAAGCTCGGCATGCAGGTCATCATCGAGGACTACGTGCACAGCGAGTTCGCGAAGGTCCTGTTCGTCATGCTCAACACATTCTTCTCGATCCTGATCGCCGGGCTTTGTCTGTTCGCCGTTCTGAAGATCGCTTTCGTAGGATAATCCGTCATGGCATCCGTCACCCCCATCGCTTCAGGCGCCTCTCAGACCGGCAAGGCCTATACCTATGTCGACCATTCCTACGACGTGATCGTCGTGGGTGCCGGCGGTGCAGGATTGCGCGCCACGCTCGGCATGGCCGAACAGGGCTTCAAGACGGCCTGCATCACCAAGGTCTTCCCGACCCGTTCGCACACGGTCGCAGCGCAGGGCGGCATTGCCGCCTCGCTGCAGAACATGACGCCCGATTCGTGGCAGTGGCATCTCTATGACACCGTCAAGGGTTCCGACTGGCTTGGCGACGTTGACGCCATGCAGTACATGGTCATGGAAGCACCCAAGGCCGTTTACGAACTCGAACATTACGGCGTGCCTTTCTCGCGCAACGAAGAAGGCAAGATCTACCAGCGCCCGTTCGGCGGCCACATGCAGAATTTCGGTGCAGGCCCGCCGGTGCAGCGCACCTGCGCTGCCGCTGACCGCACCGGCCACGCCATCCTGCACACGCTCTACGGCCAGTCGCTGAAGCACAACGCGGAATTCTTCATCGAGTATTTCGCGCTCGACCTGATCATGTCGGATGATGGTCGCTGCACAGGCGTCGTTGCCTGGAACCTCGACGACGGCACGATCCATCGCTTTACCGCCAAGATGGTGGTTCTGGCGACCGGCGGTTACGGCCGCGCCTATTTCTCGGCAACCTCCGCCCATACCTGCACCGGCGACGGCGGCGGCATGGTGGCGCGTGCCGGCATGCCTCTTCAGGACATGGAATTCGTCCAGTTCCACCCGACCGGCATCTATGGTTCGGGCTGTCTCATCACCGAGGGTGCACGCGGCGAAGGCGGGTACCTCGTGAATTCCGAGGGCGAACGCTTCATGGAGCGCTATGCGCCATCCGCGAAGGATCTTGCCTCGCGCGACGTGGTCTCACGTTGCATGACGCTGGAAATCCGCGAAGGCCGCGGCGTCGGCAAGAACAAGGACCACATCTTCCTGCATCTCGACCACCTCGATCCGGCCGTGCTGCACGAACGCCTTCCCGGCATTTCCGAAAGCGCCAAGATCTTTGCGGGTGTCGATGTGACGCGCGAGCCGATCCCGGTTCTGCCGACCGTGCATTACAACATGGGCGGCATCCCCACCAATTACTGGGGCGAAGTGCTGAATGCAGACGCCAACAACCCGGAACGCATCCTGCCTGGCCTTATGGCCGTGGGTGAAGCCGGTTGCGCTTCGGTGCACGGTGCAAACCGTCTCGGCTCCAACTCGCTGATCGATCTCGTCGTGTTCGGCCGTGCCGCCGCCATCCGCGCCGGCCAGGTGATCGACCGCGAAGGACCGATCCCGGCACTGAACACGGCCGCCTGCGACAAGATCATGGACCGCTTCGACAGCCTTCGCCACGCCAGCGGCTCGACGCCGACGGCGATCCTGCGCGACAAGATGCAGCGCACCATGCAGGATGATGCCGCCGTGTTCCGCACACAGGAGTCGCTGGAATCCGGTTGCAAGCGCATGTCGGCAATCTGGGGCGAAATGCGCGACGTGAAGGTCACCGACCATTCGATGATCTGGAACTCGGATCTCGTCGAAACGCTCGAACTGCATAACCTGATGGCGAACGCGATCACCACGGTCTACGGCGCCGAAGCGCGCAAGGAAAGCCGCGGTTCTCACGCACGCGAGGACTATACGGACGGCGCGTTTTCCGGCCGCGACGACGTGACCTGGCGCAAGCATACGCTTGCCTGGGTCAACGACGCGGGCGACGTGAAGCTCGACTATCGCCCGGTCCACACGGACCTGATCGCCGACGGCATCGATCCTTACAAGATCGAGCCGAAAGCGCGCGTGTATTGATCTGAGGAAACTGGAACATGGTTGAACTCGCTCTGCCCAAGAATTCCCAGATGACCGAAGGCAAGGTCTGGCCAAAGCCGGATGGTGCCACGAACGTCCGAGAATACCGCGTCTACCGCTGGAGCCCGGATGACGGCCAGAACCCGCGCATCGATACGTTCTACATCGATATCGACGATTGCGGCCCGATGGTTCTCGATGGTCTTCTCTACATCAAGAACAATATCGACCCGACGCTGACACTGCGCCGTTCGTGCCGCGAAGGCATTTGCGGTTCCTGCGCGATGAACATCGACGGCACCAACACGCTTGCCTGCACCAAGGGCATGGATGACGTGAAGGGAACGGTCAAAGTCTATCCGCTGCCGCATATGCCTGTGGTCAAGGACCTGGTTCCGGATCTGACAAACTTCTACGCCCAGCACCGCTCGATCGAGCCCTGGCTGAAGACCGTCTCGCCGACGCCTGCCAAGGAATGGAAGCAGAGCCACGACGACCGTCAGAAACTCGACGGTCTCTACGAGTGCATTCTCTGCGCCTGCTGCTCGGCATCCTGTCCCAGCTACTGGTGGAACGGCGACCGCTATCTCGGTCCGGCTGTTCTGCTTCAGGCCTATCGCTGGCTGATCGACTCCAGAGACGAAGCCAAGGGCGAGCGCCTCGACAACCTCGAGGATCCGTTCCGGCTCTATCGCTGCCACACGATCATGAACTGCGCGCAGACCTGCCCGAAGGGTCTGAACCCTGCCAAGGCGATTGCCGAAATCAAGAAGATGATGGTCGAGCGCCGCGTCTAGTAAAACCTTACAGTATCCCGACCCTGCAGACGCACGGTCGGGATTTTTCGATTAAAACAGCTCGCGTAATCGTGACAGTTGTCGTGCCTTCGCCAAATAGCGCCGGTATGACTTGATTAACTAAGTCCTTTTACGGTAATTCCGTCTCAATTGAATGGATCAGTTCCATGCAGAGATGCGGCTGAAAGCAGGAGTTTTGCGATGCAGTTCAGATATGTGGCGACAGGCGTTGTTCTTGCGCTGGCTCTTGCCGGTTGCCAGAGGACGTCCAATACCTCCCCTTATGCTGATCTGCCAGCACAGCCCTCCCGGCCCGCGCCGCTTCAGGCACAGCCTGTTCAGGGTGTGCAGGGCGGCCAGCTTCCACCTCCGGGTGGTGCAGCCCAATATCCGACGGCGCCTCAGGGAGGCCAGCAGATGGCATCAGTCGATCCGAATGCTGCGGCGCCTGCCAATGCTCTCGATATTACCAAGCAGCAGATGGTCGGCAACTGGCGCGTTGCCAATGGCGGCTCGTCCTGCGACATGTTCCTGACGCTCACCAATCTCGGCAGCGGATCGCGCGGCGGCACTCGTGGCTGCTCCGGCGAACTGACGACGATGGGTTCGTGGGAAGTGTCGGGCAAGATGGTTCAGTTCAAGAACCGCGCCGGCGACGTCATCGGCCGCGTCTACAAGAGCGGCGATACCCGTTTCGACGGCACCACCAATTCGGGCCAGCCTCTCGGTCTCAGCCGGTAAACGGTCTGCGGAGGCGGCAGGGTGGAGCCGATCCCGGACTACACATCGAGCGTCGGTGAAGAGCTCAAGGCACTGGCGGCGTCCGGGGTGCTGACTCCGGACACTGCGCAGATGCAGGTGGCCGCCAAGCTCGACCACATTCTCAAATGCTTCAGAGACACGAAGCCAGCCAAGAAGACGAGTGCACTCGGCTGGCTGTTTGCCCGCGGTGGCGGCAAGCCGCGGGAAATCCGCGGACTTTATGTGCATGGCAGCGTCGGTCGCGGCAAGACCATGCTGATGGACATGTTCTTCAAGAAGGCATCCATCGCAAAAAAGCGGCGTCTGCACTTTCACGAATTCATGGCCGACGTGCATGGACGTATCCACGAGCACCGTCAAAAGCTGAAACGCGGAGAGACGAAACAGGCAGATCCGGTGCCGCCGATCGCTGCGGCCCTGTTCGCAGAAGCGGAACTTCTCTGCTTCGACGAATTCTCGGTGACCGATATCACCGATGCCATGATCCTTGCACGTCTGTTCACGGAATTGTTCGGCCTTGGATGCGTTCTCGTCGCGACCTCGAACGTAGCCCCCGACGATCTTTACAGGGATGGCCTCAACCGCGGTCTGTTCACGCCGTTCATCGCGTTGCTCGGCCGCTACGTGGATGTCGTCACGCTGGACTCGCCAACCGACTACCGGATGCAGAAGCTGGCGAGCCTGCCCGTCTATATGACGCCTCTCAGCCCCCAAGCGGATCTCGCGATCGAAAACACCTGGCATCAGGTGATCGACGGCGAGAAGGCGAGCCCTGTCGAGTTGCCGATGAAAGGTCGCACCATCAAAGTGCCGCTGGCGTCCGGCCGGGCTGCACGGTTCAGCTTTTCGGACTTGTGTGAAAAACCGCTAGGCGCGTCGGACTATCTGGCGATCGCCGATCGCTTTGACGCTGTCTTCATTGAGCACGTCCCGCAGCTCGGACCCGAAAAGCGCAACGCAACCAAGCGCTTCATCAATCTCGTCGATGCGTTCTACGACCATTCGGTCAGACTCTACGTCTCCGCCGCGAGCGAACCGGATCAGCTTTTGTTGGAGAAGCGCGGCACCGAGGGGTTCGAGTTCGATCGAACAATCTCCCGTCTCTGGGAGATGCGGAGCGCCGATTACCTCGCTCTGCACAACGCAAAGCGTCAAGAAGCCTGACACTTTCATGACAGAAGTTCTTACGTTTACGTAAGGTAATTGATATCTAACCGATTGAAAAATATCACTCCGAAATAATCGATTGCGATTTTTCCGATATGGCGTTATCGGTGGCGCCGCACGTGAACCTGCTATGACTTGACGCAGGTAAAGTCTTGAGAGGAAGCTTTTCGATGGCGCGCAAGAAAATTGCACTTATTGGTTCGGGCATGATCGGTGGCACGCTGGCACATCTTGCCAGCCTGAAGGAGCTGGGCGACATCGTCCTGTTCGACATTGCCGACGGCATCCCGCAGGGCAAGGGCCTCGATATTGCCCAGTCCGGTCCCGTCGAAGGCTTCAACGCCAAGCTTTCCGGTGCTAGCGACTATTCCGCCATCGAAGGCGCTGACGTCTGCATCGTCACGGCCGGCGTTGCCCGCAAGCCCGGCATGAGCCGCGACGATCTGCTCGGCATCAACCTGAAGGTGATGGAACAGGTCGGCGCCGGCATCAAGAAATATGCCCCGAACGCATTCGTCATCTGCATCACCAACCCGCTCGACGCGATGGTCTGGGCGCTGCAGAAGTTCTCCGGCCTGCCAAAGAACATGGTCGTCGGCATGGCCGGCGTGCTCGACTCGGCTCGCTTCCGCCTGTTCCTGTCGGAAGAGTTCAACGTTTCCGTCCAGGACGTCACGGCCTTCGTTCTTGGCGGCCATGGCGACACGATGGTGCCGCTCGCCCGCTACTCGACTGTCGGCGGCGTTCCGCTGACCGATCTCGTCAAGATGGGCTGGGTCACTGCCGAGCGTCTCGAAGAAATCATCCAGCGCACCCGTGACGGTGGCGCAGAAATCGTCGGCCTGTTGAAGACCGGTTCTGCCTACTACGCTCCGGCTGCTTCGGCGATCGAGATGGCCGAATCCTTCCTCAAGGACAAGAAGCGCGTTCTGCCTGCCGCTGCTTACCTGTCCGGCCAGTACGGCGTGAAGGACATGTATGTCGGCGTTCCCACGATCATCGGTGCCGGTGGTATCGAGCGGATCATCGAAGTCGAATTCAACAAAGACGAAGAAGCTGCCTTCGCGAAGTCGGTCGGCGCTGTTTCGGCTCTCTGCGAAGCCTGCATCAATATCGCGCCTGCGCTGAAGTAATCGCCTTCGGGCGCACGGATTTAAGGATACGTCGATGAACATTCATGAATATCAGGCCAAGGCCCTCCTGAAGGGTTATGGCGCACCGGTTGCGGAAGGTGTTGCAATCTTCTCCGCAGAAGAAGCCGAAGCTGCTGCAAAGCAGCTGCCGGGTCCGCTTTACGTGGTCAAGAGCCAGATCCACGCAGGTGGCCGCGGCAAGGGCAAGTTCAAGGAACTCGGACCGGAAGCCAAGGGCGGCGTTCGCCTGGCTTTCTCGATCGATGAAGCTAAGAGCCATGCCAAGGAAATGTTCGGCAACACGCTGGTAACCGCGCAGACCGGTGATGCCGGCAAGCAGGTCAACCGCCTCTACATCGAAGACGGTGCCGACATTGCCCGCGAACTCTATTGCTCGCTGCTCGTCGACCGTTCGGTCGGTCGCGTTGCCTTCGTCGTTTCGACCGAAGGCGGCATGGACATCGAAGCTGTCGCTCACGACACGCCCGAGAAGATCCACACGATCGCGATCGATCCGGAAGCCGGCGTGACTGAAGCAGACATCGCTGCGATCTCTTCGGCGCTTGAACTGTCGGGTGCTGCTGCGGAAGATGCAAAGTCGCTGTTCCCGCTGCTCTACAAGGCCTTCAACGAGAAGGACATGGCGCTCCTCGAGATCAACCCGCTGATCGTCATGAAGGACGATCATCTGCGCGTTCTCGATGCCAAGATGTCGTTCGACGGCAACGCGATCTTCCGCCATGACGACGTCAAGGCGCTGCGCGACGAGTCGGAAGAAGACGCCAAGGAAATCGAAGCGTCCAAGTGGGACCTCGCTTACGTGGCGCTCGACGGCAACATCGGCTGCATGGTCAACGGTGCCGGTCTCGCGATGGCGACGATGGACATCATCAAGCTGTACGGCAAAGAGCCTGCAAACTTCTGCGACGTTGGCGGTGGCGCCGGCAAGGAGAAGGTCGCGGCTGCCTTCAAGATCATCACGGCTGACCCGAAGGTCGAGGGCATCCTCGTCAACATCTTCGGCGGCATCATGAAGTGCGACGTCATCGCCGAAGGCGTTGTCGCAGCGGTTCAGGAAGTCGGCCTCAAAGTTCCGCTCGTCGTGCGCCTCGAAGGCACCAATGTCGAGCTGGGCAAGAAGATCCTCAACGAATCGGGTCTTGCGATCACGGCTGCTGACGATCTCGACGACGCTGCCAAGAAGATCGTCGCGGCGATCAAAGCCTAATTTGGGGACCTGATAATGTCTATTCTCGTTAACAAGAATACCAAGGTCCTGGTTCAGGGCCTGACCGGCAAGACCGGCACGTTCCACACCGAACAGGCGCTTGCTTACTACGGCACGCAGATGGTCGGCGGTATCCATCCGAAGAAGGGTGGCGAAACCTGGACCGGTTCGAAGGGCGAAAGCCTGCCGATCTATGCGACTGTCGCCGAAGCCAAGGAAAAGACCGGCGCCGATGCGTCCGTGATCTACGTTCCGCCGGCCGGTGCAGCTGACGCGATCATCGAGGCGATCGAAGCCGAGATCCCGTTCATCACCTGTATCACCGAAGGCATTCCGGTCATGGACATGGTTCGCGTCAAGGCCCGCCTCGACCGTTCCAGCTCGCGCCTGCTCGGCCCGAACTGCCCGGGCGTACTGACGCCGGAAGAATGCAAGATCGGCATCATGCCGGGCTCGATCTTCCGCAAGGGTTCGGTCGGTATCGTGTCGCGCTCCGGCACGCTTACTTACGAAGCCGTATTCCAGACATCCAACGAAGGCCTCGGCCAGACGACGGCTGTCGGCATCGGCGGCGACCCGGTCAAGGGCACCGAGTTCATCGACATTCTGGAAATGTTCCTCGCGGACGAAGCCACGCAGTCGATCATCATGATCGGCGAAATCGGCGGCTCGGCTGAAGAAGAAGCGGCACAGTTCCTCATCGACGAAGCCAAGAAGGGCCGCAAGAAGCCGATGGCAGGCTTCATCGCCGGCCGGACCGCTCCGAAGGGCCGCACCATGGGCCATGCCGGCGCTGTCGTTTCCGGCGGCAAGGGCGATGCGGAATCCAAGATCGCTGCCATGGAAGCAGCGGGCATCAAGGTTTCGCCTTCGCCAGCACGTCTCGGCACGACGCTGGTTGAAGTCCTCAAGGGCTAACGCCACATAAAGGTCACCCATCGCCGATAGATAGACGGCGATGGACCAGACATCAAATGACCCGCGGGTTGCTGCATGCGACCTGCGGGTAAGTCGCTCAAGGGTAGGTCTACCCGAGGTAGGTCTACCCGAGGTAGGTCTACTAAAGAGCGGCGCCGCTCGCAGCGGTATCGAGCCATACGTCAGAGAATGCGGTTTCCGGTCAATTCATCCGGTGCCGATCAGGTCAGGAGGCGGGCGCGGCGCCCGCGGGAAGCAATGGCACGGCAAGAAGCCAACGAACAGTTCCTCATCACGTCTTTCCTCGATGGTGCGAACGCTGCCTATATCGAGCAGCTCTATGGGCGCTACGAAAGTGATCCAACGTCGCTTTCCGAGGAATGGCAGGCCTTCTTCAAGGCGCTGGCAGACAGCCCCGAAGATGTCAGGAAGGCCGCGCAGGGCGCCTCCTGGAAACGTTCGAACTGGCCGATCCCCGCCAATGGCGATCTGATCTCGGCACTCGACGGCAACTGGCCGATCGTCGAAAAGGCGATCAAGACCAAGGTCAAGGCGAAGGCGGAAGCATCCGCTGCAGTGACCGGCCAGCCGGTGCAGCAGACCGACGTTCTGCAGGCGACCCGCGACAGCGTTCGCGCCATCATGATGATCCGCGCCTACCGCATGCGCGGCCACCTTCATGCCAAGCTCGATCCGCTCGGGATCGCGAGCCCGGTCGACGATTACAACGAGCTGTCGCCGAAGTCCTACGGCTTCGAAGAGAGCGATTACGATCGCAAGATCTTCATCGACAACGTTCTCGGCCTTGAATACGCGTCCGTTCGCGAAATGATCGAGATCCTCGAGCGCACCTATTGCTCGACCATCGGCGTCGAATTCATGCACATGTCCAACCCCGAGGAAAAGGGCTGGATCCAGGAGCGTATCGAAGGTCCCGCCAAGGGCGTCACGTTCACGCCTGAAGGCAAGAAGGCAATCCTTTCGAAGCTGGTCGAAGCCGAAGGCTACGAGCAGTTCCTCGACGTGCGCTTCAAGGGCACCAAGCGTTTCGGCCTGGATGGCGGTGAATCGCTTATCCCGGCGTTGGAGCAGATCATCAAGCGCGGCGGTCAGGAAGGCCTCGAGGAAGTCATCCTCGGCATGGCCCACCGCGGTCGTCTGAACGTCTTGACCAACGTCCTCGGCAAGCCGCATCGCGCCGTGTTCCACGAGTTCAAGGGCGGTTCGTTCAAGCCCGACGAAGTCGAGGGTTCGGGCGACGTGAAATACCATCTGGGTGCTTCGTCGGACCGTGAATTTGACGGCAACAAGGTTCACCTGTCGCTGACCGCCAACCCGTCTCACCTGGAAATCGTCAACCCTGTCGTCATGGGCAAGGCCCGCGCCAAGCAGGACATGTTGACCAAGGTCTGGGACAAGGACAACATCATTCCGCTGTCCGAGCGCGCCAAGGTTCTGCCGCTGCTGCTGCACGGCGATGCGGCCTTTGCCGGCCAGGGCGTCACTGCCGAAATCCTCGGCCTGTCGGGTCTGCGCGGCCACCGCGTGGCCGGCACGATGCATGTCATCATCAACAACCAGATCGGCTTTACCACCAACCCTGGATTCTCGCGTTCGTCGCCTTATCCGTCGGACGTTGCCAAGATGATCGAGGCACCGATCTTCCACGTCAACGGCGACGATCCGGAAGCGGTCGTCTACGCGGCCAAGATCGCCATCGAATACCGGATGAAGTTCCACAAGCCGGTCGTGGTCGACATGTTCTGCTACCGCCGGTTCGGCCATAACGAAGGCGACGAGCCTGCGTTCACGCAGCCGAAGATGTACAAGGTCATCCGCGCGCACAAGGCCGTGGCGGAGATCTATGCCGAACGTCTGATCGGCGAAGGTGTCATCACCGAAGGCGAATTCGAGAAGATGAAGGCCGACTGGCGCGCCAATCTCGAAACAGAGTTCGAGGCCGGCCAGAGCTACAAGCCGAACAAGGCCGACTGGCTTGACGGCCAGTGGTCCGGCCTGCGTTCCGCCGACAATGCCGACGAGCAGCGTCGTGGCAAGACCGCGATGCCGATCAAGGATCTGAGAGAGATCGGTCGCAAGCTTTCGACCATTCCGGAAGGTTTTAACGCCCACCGCACGATCAAGCGTTTCATGGATAACCGTGCGCAGATGATCGAGACCGGTGAAGGCATCGACTGGGCAATGGCGGAAGCGCTGGCGTTCGGTTCGCTGACCGTCGAAGGCACCAAGATCCGTCTTTCGGGTCAGGATTGCGAACGCGGCACGTTCTCGCAGCGTCACTCGGTTCTCTACGATCAGGAAACCGAAGAGCGCTACATCCCGCTTTCCAACCTGCAGGCTGGCCAGGGCAAGTACGAAGTCATCAACTCGATGCTGTCGGAAGAGGCCGTGCTCGGGTTCGAATATGGCTACTCGCTGGCGCGTCCAAACGCGCTGACGCTATGGGAAGCCCAGTTCGGCGACTTCGCCAACGGTGCGCAGGTCGTGTTCGACCAGTTCATCTCGTCGGGCGAACGCAAGTGGTTGCGCATGTCCGGTCTCGTCTGCCTTCTGCCGCATGGCTATGAAGGGCAGGGCCCGGAGCACTCCTCCGCCCGCCTGGAACGCTGGCTCCAGATGTGCGCCGAAGACAACATGCAGGTCGCAAACGTCACGACGCCGTCCAACTACTTCCACATCCTGCGCCGTCAGGTGAAGCGCGACTTCCGCAAGCCGCTGATCCTGATGACGCCGAAGTCGCTGCTGCGCCACAAGCGCGCGACCTCGACGCTGGCGGAAATGGCGGGCGAAAGCTCGTTCCACCGTCTGCTGTGGGACGACGCGGAGATGATTAAGGACGGTCCGATCAAGCTGCAGAAGGATGCGAAGATCCGTCGCGTCGTGATGTGCTCGGGCAAGGTCTATTACGATCTGCTGGAAGAGCGCGAAAAGCGCGGCATCGACGACATCTACCTGCTGCGCATCGAACAGCTCTATCCGTTCCCGGCCAAGGCGCTCATCAACGAGCTCAGCCGCTTCCGCAATGCGGAAATGGTCTGGTGCCAGGAAGAGCCGAAGAACATGGGGTCGTGGTCGTTCATCGATCCGTATCTGGAATGGGTTCTGGCGCATATCGATGCCAAGTATCAGCGCGTCCGTTACACGGGCCGTCCGGCAGCAGCATCGCCTGCAACCGGCCTGATGTCCAAGCATCTGGCACAGCTGGAAGCCTTCCTCGAAGACGCTCTCGGCGGCTGATTTTTCAGCCGTCTCCACCAATTGCTCCGAAACGATATCTGACAAACACGGAAAATAGATCATGGCCACCGAAATCCGCGTCCCTACCCTCGGCGAGTCCGTCAGCGAGGCAACCGTCGGCACCTGGTTCAAGAAGGTCGGCGACACGGTCAAGGCCGATGAGCCGCTGGTCGAACTGGAAACCGACAAGGTTACCGTCGAAGTCCCAGCTCCAGCATCCGGCGTTCTGACAGAGATCGTCGCCCAGAACGGCGAGACCGTCGGCCTCGACGCGCTGCTCGGCCAGATCTCGGCTGGCGGTGCTGCTGCCGGCACTGCAGCTCCTGCTGCACAGCCGGCCGAAGCTGCTCCGGCGAAGGCTGCCGAACCCGCAGCTGCTGCCCCGGCACCTGCTGCAGCGCCTGCCGGCGGATCGTCCATGCCGCCAGCACCGGCTGCCGCCAAGGTTGCTGCCGACAACAACATCTCCACTTCGGATGTCGACGGTTCCGGCAAGCGCGGTCAGGTGCTGAAGGGCGATGTGATCGCTGCCATTTCCAAGGGCCCGGCGGCTCCTGCCGCACCGGCTTCGGTTCCGGCTGCTCCCCGCCCGGTCTCGTCGGCTGACGATGCATCGCGCGAAGAGCGCGTGAAGATGACGCGTCTGCGCCAGACCATCGCCAAGCGCCTCAAGGATGCCCAGAACACCGCCGCCATGCTCACCACCTATAACGAGGTGGACATGAAGGCCGTGATGGATCTTCGCAACCGCTACAAGGACGTGTTCGAGAAGAAGCACGGCGTGAAGCTGGGCTTCATGGGCTTCTTCACCAAGGCGGTCACGCACGCGCTGAAGGAACTGCCGGCCGTCAACGCCGAGATCGACGGCACTGACCTCATCTACAAGAACTACTGCCACGTCGGCATGGCCGTCGGTACCGACAAGGGCCTCGTCGTTCCTGTCATCCGCGATGCCGACCAGCGCTCGATCGCCGGCGTCGAAAAGGAACTCGGTCGTCTCGCCAAGGCTGCCCGCGACGGTACGCTGTCGATGGCAGACATGCAGGGCGGCACGTTCACCATCACCAATGGTGGCGTCTACGGTTCGCTGATGTCGTCGCCGATCCTCAACGCGCCGCAGTCGGGTATCCTCGGCATGCACAAGATCCAGGAGCGTCCGGTCGCGATCGGCGGTCAGGTCGTGATCCGTCCGATGATGTATCTGGCACTGTCCTACGATCACCGCATCGTCGATGGCAAGGAAGCGGTCACCTTCCTCGTTCGCGTCAAGGAAAGCCTGGAAGATCCGGAACGTCTGGTTCTTGATCTGTAATTTGCGGAGAGCAAAATGGACGCCGCTTCAGCCAATGCGACCTATCTCTTGGTACTTCTGTGCCTGAGTGTCGTCCTGCTTCTCGTGCATATTCTGCTGCAGGGGAATTTCGCCACCAAGGATCGCGGCACGGCATGGAATGCCGGTCCGCGGGACGGCGACAACGAACCCAAGAGCGTGATGGCCGGTCGTGCGGCCCGCGCTTCGCGAAACTACCAGGAAACCTATCCCGCCTTTATCGGCCTTCTGCTGGCGATGATCCTTACCGGGGATTCGTCGGGCTTTGGCCTGTTCGGAGCTGCGGTCTGGCTGGTGGCGCGGATCGTCTACATTCCACTTTATCTCAAGGGCATTCCGTATGTCCGCTCGCTTGTATGGCTGGTCAGCCTCGTCGGCCTCGCGCTGATGATGATCGCACTGTTCGTGTGACCGCCTCCTGCTCAATCAAAAGGATAGTCTGATGGCTTATGATGTTGTCGTAATCGGATCCGGCCCGGGCGGCTATGTCTGCGCAATCAAGGCGGCCCAGCTCGGCCTCAAGGTCGCTGTCGTCGAAAAGCGTTCCACCTACGGCGGTACCTGCCTCAACATCGGCTGCATTCCCTCCAAGGCGCTGCTGCATGCTTCGGAAATGTTTGCGCATGTGGCGCATGGCGTGGAAGAACTGGGCGTCGAGGTTCCGGCACCGACGCTGAACCTTTCGAAGATGATGGCCCACAAGGATGCGACGGTAAAGTCGAACACCGATGGCGTCGCCTTCCTGTTCAAGAAGAACAAGATTGACGGTTTCATCGGCACCGGCAAGATCGTTTCGGCCGGCAAGGTTTCGGTCACCGGTGAAGACGGCAAGGTGCAGGAAATCGAGACGAAGAACATCGTCATCGCCACCGGCTCCGACATCGCTGGAATTCCGGGCGTCAATGTCGACATCGACGAGAAGGTCATCGTCTCTTCGACGGGCGGTCTCACGCTAGACAAGGTCCCGGCCAACATGATCGTCGTCGGCGGCGGTGTGATCGGCATGGAACTCGGTTCGGTCTGGTCGCGTCTCGGCGCGAAGGTCACCGTGATCGAGTATCTCGACAAGCTGCTCGGCTCGATGGACGCGGACGTTTCCAAGCAGTTCCAGCGCATGATGGCCAAGCAGGGCATGGACATCCGTACCGAAGCCAAGGTTACCGGCGTCGAGAAGACTGAAACCGGCGCCAAGGTCACCTATGAGCCGGTCAAGGGTGGCGATGCCGTCAGCCTCGAAGCCGATGTC
This sequence comes from Rhizobium sp. NFR12, assembly GCF_900108545.1. Lineage (NCBI taxonomy): Bacteria > Pseudomonadati > Pseudomonadota > Alphaproteobacteria > Hyphomicrobiales > Rhizobiaceae > Rhizobium > Rhizobium sp. NFR12. The sequence goes on from NZ_FNWM01000001.1 coordinate 203,027, forward strand.
GTGCTGATCTCCACCGGCCGCAAGCCATACACAGCAGGCCTTGGCCTCGAAGAAGCAGGCGTTGCGCTCGACAATCGCGGTCGCGTCGAAATCGACGGCGGCTACAAGACCAATGTCGCCGGCATCTACGCGATCGGCGACGTGGTGAAGGGCCCGATGCTGGCTCACAAGGCCGAAGACGAGGGCGTCGCTCTCGCAGAAATCCTGTCCGGCCAGCACGGACACGTGAACTACGACGTCATTCCGTCTGTGGTCTACACCCAGCCGGAAGTGGCATCGGTCGGCCGCACGGAAGAAGAGCTGAAGGCCGCAGGCATCGCCTACAAGGTCGGCAAGTTCCCGTTCACGGCGAACGGTCGCGCCCGCGCGATGCTCGCCACCGACGGCTTCGTCAAGATCCTCGCCGACAAGGAAACCGATCGTGTTCTCGGCGGCCATATCGTCAGCTTCGGCGCCGGCGACATGATCCACGAGATTGCCGTGCTGATGGAATTCAGCGGTTCGTCCGAAGATCTCGGCCGCACCTGCCACGCTCACCCGACCCTGTCGGAAGCCGTGAAGGAAGCCGCACTCGCGACCTTTGCCAAGCCGATCCATATGTGATCGGCAACAATATCGCATCGGAAAACCGGCCCCGTAACAGGGCCGGTTTTTTTGTGTCCGGTTGACGGGCGTACGTCCCTCGCCAGAGGGCTCAGTTCACAGCGGTGACTGTGAAACCCTGTTTGCGCAAGAGCTCGACCAGGCCGTCATCGCCCGGCAGGTGCAGTGCGCCGACGGCGATGAAGGCGCCGCCTTCTGAGAGGATGGGTGCCGCGCGTTCGGCCATCAGCAGGTTGCGCTTGCGCACCACCAGTTCCTCGAATTCGGCATAACCGCTTTCATCATCCTCGCCCTCGGGCACGACGGTCTTGAGGAAGGGGATGGTCATGCCTACGTCGCCGGAGAGATAAAGGCCGGTCATCGTCTCGAACACGTCGTCCAGCTTGGGACCGAGTTTGATCGCTTCGATCAGCGATTTCATGTGGATATCGACCGGAATGGCAGCCAACGTCGAAAGCTGCTCGGCAAAGGTTTCGAGCCCCTTCACCGACTTGCCGGCTTTCGCCGCATCCAGCGCCAGCTGCTTGTCTAGGAAAGGGGTGTTCTGGGTCTTGCGGGCCATCTCGCAGGCGGACATCGAGACCAGACCCATCAGCAGCCAGGGCTTCATGCGTGAGACGGCAGCGAGCGGCACGCCGCGCTGTTTCAGGGCATCGGTGAGAAGTGCGAGATCGTCCTTCGTCAGCAGGCTCTCGATCGAGCTGCCATCGGTAAACATGGTCAGCTCAGGCTTGGACAGCATGCCCGCCATCGCCTTCTGCTCGTCGAGCACTTCGTCCGATTCGACGACGATGGTCTTTGCTTCCTTGCGCGCGGCATCGGCGCCCTCAGGCATTTTCAGAACGCGTGGATCGGTCACATGCATGGTGCCGAGAAGGTAGGACGCGGGGAGGCCGGCTTTCTCGATTTTCCAGAAGATGCCGCGGCCGTTGGGGATTTTTTCGCCCTCTGCGACAACCTGCCGATAGGCGGCCGGATCGTTGGCCTTCATCTCCGCGATCAGGTCCCGCCCGGTGCAGGCCGGCGTCTCCGCGCGGGCGGCAAGCGAGGTGATCACGAGGCAGACCGAGGCCAGCAGCAGAACGTGCAGGGCGGCAAGCAACCAAAGCGCAGCCGTCTGAGCGCGTTGAAGGATTGTGCCGGCGAAAATGCTGCGGATCATGTCATCAGTTCCAATTGTTGGGCTCACCCTAGCGGGACTGCTCGAACAGCGGCTTAACCGATGTGGTTAAGGATGGGTTCATGCCCTTGGATGGGCGCGGTCGTAGACTTCGAGCAGTCTCGACGTATCGACGCCCGTATAGACCTGCGTGGTGGAAAGGCTGGCATGTCCCAGCAGTTCCTGGATCGTGCGCAGATCGCCGCCTCCGGCCAGAAGATGGGTCGCGAAGGAATGGCGCAGCGCATGCGGGGTGGCGCTGTCGGGCAGGTTGAACGCGCTTCTGAGCTTCTGCATCTCGCGCTGGATGATCGCCGGCTGCAGAGTCTTGCCGCGCGCACCACGGAACATCGGGGCATCGGCGGACAGATGGTAGGGGCAGAGTTTCCTATAGGTTTCGACAGCTTCGAGAATGACGGGAAGCAGCGGCACGATCCGCGTCTTGCCGCCTTTGCCAAGAATGCGAAGCGAGGTGGCGCCTGCATCGATATCGGCGGGCGTCAGGCCAAGCGCTTCCGAAATGCGAAGTCCGCAGCCATAGAGCAGCGTCAGGATGGCCGCGTCGCGTGCCGCGATCCACGGCTCCTCGTGCAGTTGCGCCTCTGAGGTAACGATGTTGAGGGCTTGGGCGTCGGTCAGCGGCTTCGGCAGCGATTTCGGTTGACGCGGGGCACGGATAGCGCCGGCGGCTGCCGCATTCACCAGTCCCTTGCGCTCCAGGTACCGCAGGAACGAGCGCAGCCCCGCGAGATGACGGCCGAGAGAACGCGCACCGGAGCCTTCGCGCCGCCGTGCTGCCAGAAAACTTCTCAAGTCTGCCGGACGCAGCGTATGGATATCCGAAATCGTCGGCGGTCCGGCGAGGTGCGTGGTCAGAAAAGTCAGGAATTGCCGGGTGTCGCGCTCATAGGCGTCAAGCGTGTTGGGCGACAGCCGGCGCTCGCCACTCAGGCTTTCCAGCCATTCGCGGCGCCTCTCGAGAAGATCGGGGGCGGCGATAATGAGCAGTTCGTTCATGAGGGCGACGTTGATTTCCGTGGCATGCCGCCCCAGATTGCACCCAGCATCGTTACGGAATCCCTAAAGGCGCGGTAACCCTGCCACCGTAATATCACGCGGGCACTGCTCAAGTGCAGGCCCGCTTCAAGGAGTTTGCATGGACCGCCGTGATTCCATGACGAGCTTCGGCCAGTTCGCCGAAGCCATCGCACGCGTATCTCAAGGGCGTCCGGGCCACATCGTCGATACGCTGATCGCCGAGCGGGGCAAGCGGATCGTCGGCAGTCCGTTCTGGCCGGTCATGCGTCCGTTTCTCTACACGCTGCTGCGCTACGGCCGGGCGATCGAGTTCGCCGACGACATTGCGCCGAAATCCGGTTACCAGTGTTTCGAATATTTGAGCGACCATCTGAAGCTGAAGCTTTCGGTCAAAAACGAGGAGCGGATCCCCGACAAGGGAGGTTTCATCCTCGTCAGCAACCATCCGACCGGGATTGCCGACGGCGTCGCCGTGTTCGACCTGTTGAAATCGCGCCGACCGGACCTGATGGTGTTTGCCAACCGCGATGCGGTGCGGGTCAATCCGCGTTTTGCCGAAATGATCATTCCCGTCGAATGGCGCGACGATCACAAGAGCAAGCTCAAGACCCGCGAGACGCTGGTTCTCACCAACAAGGCGGTTGAGGAGGGCAAGGTCATGATCCTGTTCCCCTCCGGCCGCATCGCCTATTGGGAGAATGGCCGGCTGAACGAGCGTCCGTGGAAGACCTCGGCCGTCGGACTTGCCCGCAAATACAATCTGCCGATCCTGCCGACCCACATGACGGCGCGCAATTCCGGGCTGTTCTACTGGCTTGCCAAATGGTCGACCGAGCTGCGCGACATGACGGTGTTCCATGAGCTCCTCAACAAGAAGGGCAACCAGTTCGATTTCACCATCGGACACATGATCCAACCGGACCAGCTGGAAGGTGACGTCGTCGAGGTCACCAAGGCGCTGGAGCGGCATACGGTGTTCGGACTTGCCGCCGACGGCGATGCGCAGTTTGCGCCACAATCAGTAGTCCTCGAGGAAGCGCTCCAGGCCCCGGTTCAGGCGTAGATACTGCTGGCGATCGAGCTCTTTGATTGCCCGCTCTTCGGTCGCAGACACTGCCGATGTCGCAGACACTGCCGATGTCGCAGGCTGTTGCCTCGGCCGCGCGGGCGCCGTCGGCGTCATCTTCTGCGGCTTCGGTTTTTGTCTCAATTTCTCTTTCTCTTCCGTCAGCGTCGGCATGGAGAGTGCAAACAGCAGCCGGTGCTTGTGGATGCGCGACGCGGAATTCGTCATGCCGAGGCTCGATATCGTGACACCTGAGGTCACCGGGTTGAGCTCGATCTTCGGATCGATATTTCCCTTCAGCGTGGTCGTGAATTCCAGCGTATCAGCCATGGTGATCACGTCGGTGCCGCTCGGGGCTTTGAGATTGCCTTTCTCGTTGAGCCACACGAATGTCTCGAGCGTTTCCTTCAAGCCGATCCGTCCGACGATCGGGTAGATGAGGTTGCCGCCTCTCGCTTTCGGGGCACAGTATAGGTCGTTAACCTCAGTCGCCAGCTTCGCGAATTCATCCGTGACGCGAAAGCTGCGGTTGTTCTGGCGGGACAGATCGACGCTGCTGCCCAGTCCGAGACTGCGGGTGCCGTTCGAGAACGGGTTGAGCAGGCCCAACGAAAACCCGTGGCTGTCCATTTCCGTCATGTTGAGCTGAAAGTCGTACGCGATGAACGACTTGGCATAGCGGTCGAAATAGAGACTGATGTCCGGGCTGTAGCGGCGTGTGAAAGCATCGGCATAGGTTACCGTCCCGGCTAGAAGCTCTGCGGAGAGCTGCTTCTCCGCCGGGGATCCGTATTCGCGCAGTAGCTCCGTGGCGATCTCGCGGATGGCATCGCGCGCCTCGCAGCGCACCTTGGCGACAATCTGGTAGGTCGTATCCGGCTTGGAGAAATCCTCTGGCAGAGGATGAATATTGCAGCCGGCCAGCAGAATAGCAGGCACGACAAGCGTCGTCATCGACTTGCAGAACATCCGTAGCCCCCACTCCGGTTAGGACTCTACCTATAGTTAATTTTTATTTACGATACAACCTAAATTTCACGCCGCGATGTGTGTCGTCAACGGCGGGGAGCGCCAAACAGCGGTTCCCTTTCGTTCCGGTTTTGGGCATGGTCCCGCCATGGACACAGATTCGTCCGACCTGTTCGGTCCGCTCCTCGATAAGCCCGTCGCGGCCGTCGTGCCGGTCCTGGTGCCACTGCCGGTGCCGGGCCCGTATAGCTATGCCGTGCCGGAGGGACTGGTCGTGGTGCCCGGTTCGGTCGTGCAGGTGCCGGTCGGTCCGCGCCAGATGATCGGCGTCGTGTGGGATGGCGCAGACGACAGCACGCTCGACCCGAAGAAGCTGCGTCCGATCACGCTCGCCTTCGATTGCCCGCCGCTTTCCAAGGAGATGCGCGATTTCGTCGACTGGGTCTCGGCCTACACGCTGTCGCCGCCGGGTTTCGTGGCCCGCATGGCGATCAGGGCTCCGGCAGCGCTCGATCCAGAGCCGATGGTCGAGGGTCTGCGCTTTATCGGCGGCGAGCCGGCTCGACTGACGCCGGCCAGAACCCGCGTGCTCGACCTTGCGAAAGAGCAGGAAGCGCCCTGGACCCGCAGCGGCCTTGCGCATGCGGCCGGCGTGTCCCTGAGCGTCGTCGACGGATTGATCAAGCAGGGTGTCTTCGACACGATCTTCCTGCCGCCGCCGCCGGTCGTGGCACGGCCTGACCCCGATTACACGGCACCCCGTATCGAGGGACCTCAGAAGGGTGCGGCCGAAGAGATCGTCGCATCTGTCCGCGCCGGCGGGTTTGCCGCCTCGCTGATCGATGGCGTCACGGGGTCCGGCAAGACGGAAGTCTATTTCGAGGCGATCGCCCAGGCGCTCCGACAAGACAAGCAGGTTCTGATCCTGTTGCCGGAAATCGCACTCACCTCGAGCTTTCTCGATCGGTTCGAGCAGCGGTTCGGGGCAAAGCCTGCCGAATGGCATTCGGATCTTTCCCCCCGTATCCGTGAGAAAGTCTGGCGCGGCGTCGTGACGGGAGAGGTGAGGGTGGTCGCCGGTGCCCGTTCGGCCCTGTTCCTGCCGTTCGAGGATCTCGGGCTGATCGTCATCGACGAAGAACACGACCCTGCCTACAAGCAGGAGGACCGCGTCTTCTACAATGCCCGCGACATGGCGGTGGTGCGGGCCCGCATCGGCGATTTTCCGATCGTGCTGGTGTCGGCGACGCCTTCCGTGGAAAGCCAGGTCAACGGGTTGTCGGGGCGCTATACCACGGTCCATCTGCCGACCCGCTTTGGCGACGCAGCACTGCCGGACCTGCATCTGGTCGACATGCGCCGCCATCCGCCGGAACGCGGTGGGTTCCTCTCGCCCATTCTCCTGCGCGGCATGAAGAAGGCGCTGGAGCGTGGCGAGCAGTCGCTGCTGTTCCTCAACCGTCGCGGCTATGCGCCGCTGACGCTCTGCCGGGTCTGTGGCCACCGCTTCCAGTGCCCGCAATGTTCAAGCTGGCTGGTGGAGCATCGCTTCAGAAACCAGATCCAGTGCCATCAATGCGGCTATCACGAACATACGCCGGAAGCCTGCCCGGAATGCGGGACGTTCGACCACCTCGTCGCCTGCGGGCCGGGCGTGGAGCGTATCGCGGAAGAGGTGGAGAAGCATTTTCCGGAAGCGCGCACGATCGTCATGTCGTCGGACCTGCTCGGCGGCGTCAAGCGACTGCGGATGGAGCTCGATGCGATCGCCAAGGGCGATGTGGATATAGTGATCGGCACGCAGCTGGTGGCGAAGGGCCACAACTTTCCGCTGATGACGCTGGTCGGCATCGTCGATGCAGATCTCGGCCTGTCGAACGGCGACCCGCGGGCCGCCGAGAGGACGTTCCAGTTGCTCAGCCAGGTAACGGGCCGCGCCGGGCGAACAGGGTTGAAGAGCCATGGCCTGATCCAGACGTTCCAGCCGCAGCATCCCGTCATGCAGGCAATCGTCTCAGGCGATGCGGGCGCGTTCTACGAGCGTGAGATCGCAGAGCGCGAAAAGGCGATCCTGCCGCCGTTCGGGCGGCTTGCGTCGCTGATCGTCTCGGCCGATACGCGCGCCGATGCGGAAACCCATGCACGGGGATTGCGCGCGGCCGCACCAAGGGTGACCGGGATTTCCGTGCTTGGTCCAGCTGAAGCGCCGCTCGCGCTGGTACGCGGCCGCCATCGATTCCGGCTTTTGGTGCACGGACGGCGCAATTCCGACATGCAGGCTTTTCTGAAGGCGATGATGTCTGCCGGCCCGAAGGTCCGTGGTACGGTGCAGATCCAGCTCGATATCGATCCGCAGAGTTTTCTCTGATCCTATCTTTGCGAGTTGTTTACCGCTTTCGATAAAATCGCCGCACAAGAACGATTCGAGGATTCCATGGAACTCTATTTCCCCACCGAGACCGGCGAGCAGCTGGCGTTTGTCTGCGCTGCCGCGACGGCTCTCATCGGGCTCCTCATCCTCCTGTTTCCCGGCCCCTGCCTGCGGCTTTCGGCGTTCCGTGTCGGCGATGTCCGGCCGGAGGGTTACGGATCGGTGCGGGCCGCCGGCGCTCAGTATGTCGGCCTCGGCGTCGTGCCGATCATCTTTGCCCAGGACTGGTTCTATATGGTGCTCGGCATCGTGCTCGGTCTGGGGGCATTCGGAAGGCTGGTCTCGTTTGCTTTCGATCGTGGCGCAACTGTGAAAAACACGCTGATTTTCCTACTACAAGTTGTCCTTTCAGCCGGCCCGCTCGCCTATGTCTTCGGCTATCTCTGAGCTTTCCAATCAAGAGTGTTCATCTCAGACGCGGTCAATTCCAGCGGTGTCCGACATAAAAACGACTCAAGCTCTAGTCCCAGGGGCGTTTTCCCGCCTCTCCCGTGTTGCGAGTCCCTACATCCTATGCTAGACGGACCGCGAAAGTCGGAAAGGGTGGGGTGGAGGCCCCGCTGGTTCTGATTAAAAATCAAATATTTTCAAGGTCTTGCTGATCCTCTAAAAAAGGGCGCAGCGCTTGGATGGCAATTCAGGGAAACTGTGCCCGTGGCTGACACGTCCCCGCTTATTTCCGGTGTCGCAGAGCGTTACGCTTCTTCGCTTTTTGAGCTCGCGCTCGAAACCGGTTCCATCGATAAAGTCAGCGCCGATCTCGATCGGTTTCAGGCGTTGCTGGATGAGAGCGAAGACCTTCGGCGTCTGGTTGCAAGCCCGGTGTTTTCCGCCCACGATCAGCAGAACGCGGTGACAGCCGTTGCCGAAAAGGCTGGCATCACCGGTGCCGTTCTCAACTTCATCAAGGTCGTTGCCGGCAACCGCCGTCTGTTTGCTCTGCCGGGCATGATCCGTAGCTTCCGTCAAATCGCTGCCGAGCATCGTGGCGAGGTTACCGCAGAGGTAACGTCTGCCCACGCGCTCACCCCAGCGCAGGAAACTGAACTTAAGTCGGCGCTGAAGGGCGTCACCGGCAAGGATGTGACAATCGCCGTTACGATCGATCCGTCGATCCTCGGTGGCCTGATCGTCAAGGTCGGGTCGCGTCAGATCGATACGTCCCTTCGCACCAAACTTTCCACCCTTAAGCTTGCATTGAAAGAGGTCGGCTGATGGATATCCGTGCAGCGGAAATTTCCGCAATTCTCAAGGACCAGATCAAGAACTTCGGCCAGGAAGCCGAAGTCTCTGAAGTCGGCCAGGTTCTGTCCGTCGGTGACGGTATCGCTCGCGTTTACGGCCTCGACAATGTCCAGGCTGGTGAAATGGTCGAGTTCCCGGGCGGTGTCCGCGGTATGGCGCTGAACCTCGAATCCGACAATGTCGGCGTGGTTATCTTCGGCTCCGACCGTAACATCAAGGAAGGCGACACCGTCAAGCGGACCGGCGCCATCGTTGACGTTCCTGTCGGTCCGGAACTGCTCGGCCGCGTCGTTGACGCGCTCGGCAACCCGATCGACGGCAAGGGCCCGATCAACGCGACCCGCCGTTCGCGCGTCGACGTCAAGGCTCCAGGCATCATTCCACGCAAGTCGGTTCATGAGCCGATGTCGACCGGCCTCAAGGCCATCGATGCTCTGATCCCGGTTGGCCGCGGCCAGCGCGAGCTCGTCATCGGCGACCGTCAGACCGGCAAGACCGCGATCATTCTCGACGCGTTCCTGAACCAGAAGGCGATCCACGAGACCGGCCCGGAAAACGACAAGCTGTTCTGCGTGTACGTGGCCATCGGCCAGAAGCGCTCGACGGTTGCCCAGTTCGTCAAGGTTCTCGAAGAACGCGGCGCACTGCCTTACTCGATTATCGTTGCTGCGACCGCATCCGACGCTGCTCCGATGCAGTATCTAGCTCCGTTCGCCGGTTGCGCGATGGGCGAGTACTTCCGCGACAACGGTCAGCACGCGCTGATCGCTTATGACGACCTTTCCAAGCAGGCCGTCGCTTATCGTCAGATGTCCCTTCTGCTACGTCGTCCTCCGGGCCGCGAAGCTTACCCGGGCGACGTCTTTTACCTGCATTCGCGTCTTCTTGAGCGCGCTGCGAAGCTCTCCGACGAGCGTGGCTCCGGTTCGCTGACGGCTCTGCCTGTCATCGAAACCCAGGGTAACGACGTTTCGGCGTTTATTCCGACCAACGTGATCTCGATCACCGATGGCCAGATCTTCCTTGAAACCGACCTGTTCTACCAGGGTATCCGTCCGGCCGTTAACGTCGGTCTGTCGGTGTCCCGCGTTGGCTCGGCCGCGCAGATCAAGGCGATGAAGCAGGTTGCCGGCTCGATCAAGGGCGAGCTTGCCCAGTATCGTGAAATGGCTGCGTTCGCGCAGTTCGGTTCCGACCTCGACGCCTCGACTCAGCGCCTGCTTAACCGCGGTGCACGCCTGACCGAACTTCTGAAGCAGCCGCAGTTCTCGCCGCTGAAGACCGAAGAACAGGTTGCGGTGATCTTTGCAGGCGTCAACGGCTACCTCGACAAGATCGCGGTTTCCGATGTCGGCAAGTTCGAGCAGGGTCTGCTTTCCTACCTTCGTTCCGAAGGCAAGGCGGTTCTCGAAACGATCCGCAGCGAGAAGCAGGTTTCCGACGACACGAAGGCAAAGCTCAAGGCAGCTCTCGACAGCTTCGCCAAGTCTTTCGCCTAAAACGGATCTAGATCGAGGACCGATAACGGATGCCTTCACTTAAGGATCTGAAAAACCGGATCGCCTCCGTCAAGGCGACGCAGAAGATCACCAGGGCGATGAAAATGGTCGCCGCTGCGAAACTGCGCCGTGCACAGGAGGCGGCCGAGGCTGCCCGTCCTTATGCGGAGCGTATGACCAAGGTATTGGCCAGCCTGACGGCTGCCAATGCCGGCAATGCCGAAGCACCGCTTCTCTTGTCCGGGACTGGCAAGGATCAGGTTCATCTCCTGATCGTTGCGACGGGCGAGCGCGGTCTGGCGGGGGGCTTCAACTCCTCGATCGTCCGTCTGGCACGCGAGCATGCGCTGAAGCTGATTGCACAGGGCAAGACGGTCAAGATCCTGACCGTCGGCCGCAAGGGCAACGACGTGCTTCGCCGTACGTTCAAGGACAACATCGTCCACTACGTGACCTTCCGCGAAGTCAAGCAGCTTGGTTTCGTCCAGGCCGACGAAGTGGCCCACAAGGTGCTCGAGCTGTTCAACGCTGGCGAATTCGACGTTGCGACGCTGTTTTTCGCGCGCTTCCAGTCGGTTATCGCACAGGTGGCAACTGCCCAGCAGATCATCCCCGCAAAGTTCGACGTTCGGGATGCAGCACAGCCGGATGCCGGTTCTGCCGCACTTTACGAATACGAGCCGAGCGAACAGGAAATCCTGGAAGACCTGCTGCCGAAGAACATCGCAGTGCAGATCTTCCGTGCACTTCTTGAAAACAACGCTTCCTTCTATGGCGCGCAGATGTCTGCAATGGACAACGCGACGCGCAATGCCGGTGACATGATCAACAAGCTGACGCTCTCCTACAACCGTCAGCGCCAGGCACAGATCACCAAGGAACTCATCGAAATCATTTCGGGCGCGGAAGCGCTCTGAGGTAAAGAAAGAGGGTAATAATCATGGCTACCGCAACGGGCACGTCCCTCGGCAAAGTGACCCAGGTTATCGGCGCTGTCGTCGACGTGGCGTTCGACGGCGAACTGCCGGCGATCCTCAACGCGCTTGAAACAGAGAACAACGGCAACCGCCTCGTTCTTGAAGTCGCGCAGCATCTTGGTGAAAACCAGGTTCGCACCATCGCCATGGACTCGACCGAAGGTCTGGTTCGCGGTCAGCGCGTTACCGATACCGGCGCTCCGATCACCGTTCCGGTTGGTCCTGAGACGCTCGGCCGCATCATGAACGTCATCGGCGAGCCGGTCGACGAAGCTGGTCCGCTGATCACGTCGGGCAAGCGCTCGATCCACCAGGAAGCACCGTCCTACGTCGAGCAGTCGACCGAAGGCCAGATCCTGGTAACCGGCATCAAGGTCGTCGATCTGCTGGCTCCCTATTCCAAGGGCGGTAAGGTTGGCCTGTTCGGCGGCGCCGGCGTTGGCAAGACCGTTCTCATCATGGAACTGATCAACAACGTCGCCAAGGCGCACGGTGGTTACTCGGTATTTGCTGGCGTGGGTGAACGTACCCGCGAAGGCAACGACCTTTACCACGAAATGATCGAATCCGGCGTGAACAAGCACGGCGGCGGCGAAGGCTCGAAGGCAGCCCTCGTTTACGGCCAGATGAACGAACCGCCGGGTGCGCGCGCTCGCGTCGCTCTGACGGGTCTGACCATCGCTGAAGACTTCCGTGACAAGGGCCAGGACGTTCTGTTCTTCGTGGACAACATCTTCCGCTTTACCCAGGCAGGTTCCGAAGTGTCGGCTCTTCTCGGCCGTATTCCTTCGGCCGTTGGCTATCAGCCGACGCTCGCGACCGACATGGGTCAGATGCAGGAACGCATCACCACCACGACCAAGGGTTCGATCACCTCGGTTCAGGCCATCTACGTTCCCGCCGACGACTTGACCGACCCGGCTCCTGCAACTTCGTTCGCCCACTTGGATGCAACGACGGTTCTGTCGCGCTCGATCGCTGAAAAGGGTATCTACCCGGCTGTTGACCCGCTCGACTCGACCTCGCGCATGCTCGACCCGCTGGTTGTCGGCGAAGAGCACTACGAGATTGCTCGTAAGGTTCAGACGACGCTTCAGCGCTACAAGGCTCTGCAGGACATCATCGCCATCCTCGGCATGGACGAACTGTCCGAAGAGGACAAGATGACCGTTCAGCGCGCCCGCAAGATCGAGCGCTTCCTGTCGCAGCCATTCTTCGTCGCCGAAGTCTTCACCGGTGCGCCGGGCAAGCTGGTCGCTCTCGAAGACACGATCAAGGGCTTCAAGGGCCTCGTTGCCGGCGAATACGATCACCTGCCGGAAGCTGCCTTCTACATGGTCGGCTCGATCGAAGAAGCGATTGAAAAGGCCAAGAAGCTTTCCGAAGCTGCTTGATCCTATAAGACGGCGCGCGGGACATGATCCGGCGCGCCATTCCTGCTTGAAACACTCGAGGGAAGTGGACCTTGATGGCCGACGCTTTCAAATTTGAACTGGTATCGCCCGAGCGCCTGCTCGTGTCGGAGAATGTCTCCGAAGTGGTGATCCCGGCAACGCTTGGCGAAATGACGGTGCTTGCCAACCATGCGCCGACGATGACGACGATCAAGCCGGGCGTCGTGTCCGTGAAGCTTGCCTCGGGTCAGGTCACCAAATACGTCGTTTTCGGTGGTTTTGCCGATATCGTTCAGGACAGCTGCACGCTGCTCGCGGAATCCGCTGTGCCGGTGACCGAACTGAACCAGGACACGCTGCAGAAGCGCATCGAGGCAACCCAGGCTGCCATCGACAACTCCAACAGCGACGAGCACAAGACCAAGCTCGAACAGTTCCTGTCCGAACTGACGCATCTGAACGGCATCGTCGTTCCGGCCTGATTTTTCAGAGGTCGATATAATTTACGAAGGGCGGTCCATCGGGCCGCCTTTCGCGTTTTAGCGCTTTCGGTGCCTATGGGTTTCCGAGCAGGTGCTGGTGGAGACGTGCGGCGCCCGGGGTGAGCGAGCGGTAGCGCGGCATGCCGAGATAGTAGCCATAGCCCGTATCGAGCTGGGCGGTTCCGAGCTCCACCAGTGTTCCGGACGCAAGCTCCTCGGCAATCAATCCCATGCTGCCAAGCGTCACGCCCTCGCCGCGCAGGGCGGCATCGATGGCCAGCGAATAGGTCGAGAACGATAGCCGCGGCTTGATCGCAGCCTTCGGTGGCTTCGGCAACCGCGCGAACCATTGCCTGAGCGAGATCCAGTGGGCGTTGAAGCGCTCGTAATCGATCAGGTCCAACTGGGTCAAAGCGTCTGCCGTCAGCGAGGCTGCATCGAGCCCCCGTCTTTCCACGTAGGCGGGGGAGGCGACGGGCACGAGGCTTTCTCGGATCAACAAAGTGAGGTTCCACCGTGGGTGTTCGCCGGCGGCATAGAGGATGACGAGGTCGTTGGCTTCCGATGCCAGTTCCGACGGCACGTCGGTTGTTAGCAAACGGACGGAGACCGATGGGCTTTCATTGTCGAAATCCTTCAGGCGCTTGCCGAGCCACAGGTGCGAGACCGAGCTGCTGGCCGCAATCGAGATGGTTTCCCGGCCTCCACCCCGGAACGGCTCCAGACTTTCCTCCAGATATTCCAGCGTGGCGCGAATTCTCTGGGCAAGACGGTCTCCCTCCGGCGTCAGGCTGAGATTGCGTCCGCGGCGGGTGAAAAGTTTCGAGCCAAGCTGTTCTTCCAGGCCCTGAATGCGGCGGCTGACGGCGGCCTGCGTGATATGGAGCTCACGGCCGGCGCGGGAGAAATTCATGAACCGGCATGCGGCATCGAAGACACGGAAGGCTTCGAGCGGAATTCTGTCCAGCATTTCACCCTCCATGATCTCAAGTCATCAGTAAGCCCGAAAAACCGATGGATTTGAAGATGTGAAATTGTGATGCACACTCACGGCAAGCGATCCTGTCAGGGTGTTTCCGTCATGCAGTTCCAGACGTCATCAGTACCAGATATCCGTTTCGGCTCCGGCCTGTTTGGCGATCTCGGATCCGCGGCCAAAAGCTTCGAGAACGTGGCGATCGCGACCGTTGTCATGGACGGGTTCCTGGCCTCGACGGGTCTGGCTGCGACCCTTGCGAATGAGTTGGCGGCGGCGGGCATCGAGGTGCGGCTATACTCGGATTTCTCGGGCGAACCCAAACTCGCGCATCTTCGCGCCGCAAGCGAACTCGCCCGCGGTTCCGATCTCGTCATCGGTATCGGCGGCGGGTCGGCGCTGGATATCGCCAAGATCGCTGCCTGCTGCGCCGCGTCCGACGAGGATCCGATGCATTATGCACTGGCGGCCAATCCGCTTCCCCGCAACCCCCTGAAGAAGATCATGGTGCCGACGACGGCGGGCACCGGCTCGGAAACGTCTGCGACCAATATCTTCGCCGGGCCGGAAGGCAAGAAGCTGTGGATCTGGGGAGCGGAGACCAAGGCGGATCTCGTGATCCTCGACCCGGAGCTCACCATTTCGCTTCCGCCGCACCTCACGGCATGGTGCGGCCTTGATGCCTTTATTCACGCGTTCGAGGCGGCGACCAACCGCAACTCGCATGCCGGCGCGAAACTCTATGCCCATGAGGCCATGCGGCTGGTGGCAGGTTCGCTGGAAACGGCCGTCAAAGCTCCAGGCAATCTCGACGCCCGCGGCAAGGTGCTGCTCGGCTCCTGCTATGCCGGTATCGCGATCGACAACTGCGGCACGGCTGTCGCCCACAATATCAGTCATGCGCTGGCCGGGCTTGCGCCGGTTCATCACGGGCTTGCCACGGCGCTCGGCTTCGAGGCGACGCTTTCGTGGCTCTGCGATACGGACACGCCGGACTTGAATGACGCAGCCCATGTGCTGGGTCTTGCCGATGCGCAGGCGCTGCCCGGGTTCGTTACCGATCTCATGGATCGCTGCGGGGTACAGCGCGCGCTGCCGAGGGCATTCGACGCCTTTTCAGCGTCAGACCTCTCCTCCGAAATGCGGGCGCCAGAAAACCAGCCGATGCGCCGCTCGACCGTGCGCGAGGTATCCGACGCCGATATCGACGCCTTCGCGAACACGATCATGGCGCTGCCGAAGACGCTTTAGGAACAGGGACACTCCGATGACCACGACCTATACCCGCGATTACTGGGAAAGCGCGCTTTCCTCGCTCAAGCTCGAAGGCCGCCTTTTTATCGAGGGCGACTATCGCCCGGCGCTATCAGGCGAGACGTTTACCCGTCCGCGCCCGATGGACGGCAAGCCGGGCGTCGCACTCGCGCGTGGCGTCGGTGCGGATATCGATGCGGCTGTGGTGTCTGCCCGCGCTGCCTTCGAGAGTGGTGTCTGGCGCAGACGAGAGCCGCTTGAGAAAAAGAAGATCATGCTTCGATGGGCCGAACTGATCCGGGCCAACGCCGAAGAGCTTGCGATGCTGGAAACGCTCGATGTCGGCAAGCCGGTTCTGGCCTCGCTCAATGTCGATGTCCGCCTCTGCGCCGACGGCATCCAGTATTACGGCGAAATGATCGACAAGCAGTATGACGAGATTGCACCGACCGGGCCGAATGCCCGCGCACTGGTGCGAAAAGTGCCGCTCGGCGTGGTCGGGGTCATCACGCCCTGGAACTACCCGATGATCATCGATGCCTGGAAGCTCGGTCCCGCAATCGCGGCCGGCAATAGCGTCGTCCTCAAACCGGCCGAACAATCGTCTCTTTCGGCTCTCCGGCTTGCGGCACTGGCGGTGGAAGCCGGTCTTCCGGCCGGCGTGTTCAATGTCGTCACCGGCTACGGCGAAGAGGCGGGCAAGCCGCTGGCGCTGCATATGGATGTGGACATGATTGCCTTCACCGGTTCGACCGAAGTCGGCAAGCTGATCATGGGGTATGCAGCCCAATCCAACGTCAAGCGCGTGGCGCTTGAGCTCGGTGGCAAGTCGCCCATCGTCGTGTTCGAGGATGCTGACCTTGATGCCGCAGCATCTGCCGCCGCCTGGGGCTGCTTCTACAATGCCGGCGAAACCTGCCATGCCTCGACCCGCCTTCTGGTGCAGCGCTCGGTTCAGGAGAAGCTGATTGCCAAGATCGAGGCGGTGACGGCAAGCGACATCGCGCTCGCGCATCCGTTCGAGCCTTCCTCCCAGATCGGCGCCCTGATCGACGAAGCGCATATGGAAAAGGTGCTCGGCATGATCGCTGCCGGCGAGACGGAGGGTGCCAAACGTGTCTTCGGAGCCGAGCGGGTGCTTTCCGAAACGGGGGGCTTCTACATCTCGCCCGGCGTCTTTATCGACATGACCAACGACATGAGCCTGGCGCGGCAGGAAATATTCGGCCCGGTGCTTGCCGTCATCCCCTTCGATACGGAGGAGGAGGCGCTGCGGCTTGCCAATGATACGATCTATGGTCTGGCTGGCGCGGTGTTTACCAAAGACATGGACCGCGCCCACCGCGTTTCGGAAGCGATCCATGCGGGCACCGTGTGGATCAACACCTATGACATGGCGAATTTCTCGACGCCGTTCGGTGGGTTCAAGCAATCCGGTTTCGGACGCGACCGTTCGGTGCATGCGATCGACAAATACTGCGACTACAAGACCATCTGGCAGCAGTTCGGGTGAAAATCTCGCCTCCTGATGACGGGAGGCTGTTCATACATAGCAAAGGCCCCTCTGGCCTGCCGGCCATCTCCCCCACAAGGGGGGAGATACAGCGCGGCACTCGCTCACTTGGAATTGATCCTCGGGGGTGCCGCGGGGTTAAAGCCCTCCTTTTGTGGGGAGGGTGGGGAGGGGTCTTCGTCAGTCCGGCAACATCAGCGGAGGAAAGCCATGAGCCGTATCGCATCGATCGAGATCACCCATCATCGCCTGCCGCTCGATCCAGCCTTCAAGGCGAGCTGGGATGGCAGGCCGCGGCATCATTTCGACGCCACGATCGTGCGCGTCAGGGACGATGAGGGCCGGGAGGGGATCGGCTCGGGCGACCTGATGAAGGGTTTCGAGGGTCACGAGGACCTGTTCATCGGCCAGGACCCACGTCATCTGGAGCGGCACTACGAGGTGCTCTCACATATCAACTTTCACTATGGCCGCTGCTGGCCGCTGGATCTGGCGCTTTGGGATCTGTCGGGCAAGATCAATGGAGAGCCTGTCTGGCGGATGCTCGGAGGGCGGTCGGACAAGGTGCGCCTCTACGCATCCTCGGGCGTGCTGCGCGATCCACAGGCGATGGCGGATCAGGCGGAGCGTTACGTCGAGGAGGGGTTTCCGGCCATGAAGGTGCGCTTCTCGTCCTCTGCCGGCGGACGGTCGAGCTGGCGGGATGACATCAAGGCGCTGGGAGCGATCCGTGCCCGCGTCGGCGATCGCCTGGAACTGATGGTCGACTGCAATCAGGGCTGGCGCATGCCCTGGGATACGACACTGCCATGGACGTTCAAGGATGCACTTGCGGTTGCGAAGGAACTGGAAAGGCTCGACATCTACTGGATGGAAGAACCGCTGTTCCGGTCCGACCGCAAGGGCATGCGAGCGTTGAAGGAGGCGACGTCGGTGAGGATCGCGGGCGGCGAGATGACCCGCGAGCTCTCGGAATTCCGCGATATCATCGAGGAGCGTGCGCTTGACGTGATCCAGCCGGATGTTGCGCTGGTGGGCGGCATTACCGGTTGCCGGCGGCTCGTCTATCAGGCGCGGGAGGCGGGGGTGACGTTTACGCCGCACAGCTGGACCAACGGAATCGGCGTGCTCGCCAACGCGCATCTGACTGCCGGCGTGGGGGATGCGCCTTTCCTCGAATACCCTTACGACAATCCGGAATGGAGCGGGGCGCGGCGGGATTATCCGATGGCTTCGCCGCTGAAGCACAGTCACGGCTGGCTGGCACTCGGCGATGCACCGGGTCTCGGCATCGTGCTGGACGAGGATCGTCTCACGGCAACCCGGATCGCCTGATCCCAGGCCGTCTGCACCCTGAGTTCGCAGAGCCTGCGGTCTACCAGCGTCGACCAACGAAGAGGTGATTGACGACGCCGAAATCTCCTGCGCATTCGATTTCTTTTGCCGCTATAAGTTGCCGGCAGAGTGATTTGATAGGATGTGGCGCCGGAAGTTCCGGCAAGTCAAAGCCATATCGTGTGGGAGCGGGCTTTGATCGACAAGCTGGAATTCTTCATTGCGCTGGCACGGGAAGGCCATTTCGGTCGCGCGGCCGAGGAATGCGGCATTGCCCAACCTTCCCTGTCGGCGGCGATCCGGCACCTCGAAGACAGTCTCGGCGTCCAGCTCGTGGTGCGCGGTTCGCGCTATCAGGGCCTGACGCCCGAGGGACAGCGCGTGCTGGAATGGGCAAAACGCATTGTGGGCGATGCCCGCACGATGCGCGAGGAAATGCGCGCCGCCCGCAAGGGTCTTGCGGGCCACATCCGTCTTGCCGTCATCCCGACGGCGCTTGCCATGGTGCCCAGCCTGACTGGGCCCTTCCAGACCCGGTATCCGGATGTGACGTTTTCGGTCGTGTCCCGCACATCGTTGCAGATCCTGACGCAGCTCGACAATTTCGAGATCGATGCGGGCATTACCTATCTCGACAACGAGCCGCTCGGTCGTGTCGTCAGCATTCCGCTCTATTCAGAAAGCTACAATCTCGTCACGGCCGACGGCACGCAGCTTTCCGATCGTAAACAGGTGACCTGGACCGAAATGGCCGGGTTGCAGCTCTGCCTTTTGACGCCGGATATGCAGAACCGCCGGATTATAAGCCAGCACCTCGCGGAAGCCGGCGTGACGGCGAGGCCGATGCTTGAATCCAATTCGATGGTCACGCTGCTGGCGCATGTCGGTACCGGTCGCTGGGCCAGCATCATGCCGCAGAACGTGGCCGAGTCCTTCGGTTTCTCGCAGAATATCCGCACCATTCCGATCGTGGAGCCGCATGTCAGCCATACGGTTGGTCTTGTCGCTCCGCATCGCGAACCCAATACGCCACTGGTTTCAGCGCTGCTCCACGAGGCGCGCCTGCTCGGAAAGTCCTGATGTCCACGTTGAATGATGAACACAAGGGCGGCATCGCGCCGACCGTTTCGCTGGCTGAAACGTCCTATCGCGATGGGCTCGTCAAGGAAACGAGCCGGTTCGTACCCGAGGAGGTGCCGATCGCCTTTTCCTACGGTGGCTCAACCCAGGCGGTGATGATGGGCACGCCTGCCGATCTCGAGGACTTCGCGGCCGGTTTCACGCTGACGGAAGGCATCATTGCCTCCATCGCCGAGATTGAAGGGATCGAGGTGCTCCAGGAGGGCGACGGTCTCGATGTTCAGGTCACGCTTGCCGAAGACAAGGAAGATGCTCTGCGCGCCAGACGACGCCATATGGCAGGACCCGTCGGCTGCGGTCTTTGCGGCATCGAATCGATCGAGCAGGCCATGCGTCCGGTGCCTGATGTCTCCGGTGTCGACATGCTTCTGTCAGCCGCCGACATTGCGCGTGCCAGCAACGCGCTCAACTCCGCCCAGCCGTTGCATGCCCAGACTCGCGCGGTTCACGGAGCCGGTTTCTATGTCCTCGGCGAGGGACTGGTTGCGGTGCGCGAGGATGTCGGCCGGCACAATGCGCTCGACAAGCTTGCGGGCGCCGTGATGCGCGCAGGCCGCACGGGCGCCGAAGGCGTCGTCGTCGTTACCAGCCGCATCTCGGTAGAAATGGTGCAGAAGGCCGCCATTCTCGGTGCCCCAGTCTTGATCGCCATATCGGCGCCGACCGCACTGGCCATCCGCACGGCGGACGCCGCAGGCATGACCCTTGTCGCACTCTCACGCGGCGAGGATTTCGAGATCTTCACGCATCCGCACCGGATCCGTTTCGAGCCAGCCGAGGTTGCCTGAACGCCGCCCCGGCTGCTCTTGAGGGTGTCTCAGAAATCTTCCCAGCCACCGGCGGCTTTCAGATTGCCTTGAACCATGCGCAGCGGCGCCACGTTGGCTGCTGCCGGCATATAGTTCGACTCCGGCCTGCGGACCTGTGAGGTGACGGAGCCGATATCGAATTGGCTGAGCAGAGCCTTCAGGCTATCGGCCTCGTTGGCCAGTGAATAGCTGGCAGCGGTGGTTTCCTCCACCATCGCGGCGTTCTTCTGGGTCGCCTGGTCCATGTGATTGACCGCGCTGCTGATCTCTCGCAGGCTGGTTGCCTGCTCGCGGGATGCCTCGACGATCGCGCCGACATTTTCATGGATGCTTGCCACCTGCACGAGGATTTCCTGCAGTGATCGGCCGGTACGCCCGACCAGTTCGACACCGCTGGAGACCTGATGTGCCGAGGTGTTGATCAGAGTCTTGATTTCCTTGGCGGCCTTGGCCGAACGCTGAGCGAGTTCGCGCACTTCCTGAGCAACCACGGCAAATCCCTTGCCCGCTTCACCCGCGCGCGCCGCCTCGACACCGGCGTTCAGGGCTAGGAGGTTGGTCTGGAAGGCGATGTCGTCGATTACACCGATAATGTTGTTGATCTCGTTCGACGATGCGGCGATCTCGTCCATCGCCGAAATGGCACTGCGCACGACAAGGCCGGATTGCTCGGCATTTTCCTTGGTGGCCCTGACCTGCTTGCCGGCCTCGTCGGCGCGGCTGCTGGAATCGGTGACGGTGCGAGTCACTTCCTCAAGGGCTGCTGCGGCCTGCTCAAGTGCGGCTGCCGCCTGCTCGGTGCGCTTTGCGAGCTCTCCAGATGCGTCACGGACTTCGGTTGAAGCCGCGGCAATACCGGCTGCATTCTGCGCCACGGTGCGCATGGCATCGGTCAGCTTGGCGGCGACCTCGTTGAAGTCGCTTCGGGTGGTTTCCATGCTCGGCACGAAGGGCGTATCGAGCGACTGGTCAAGCTTGCCGTCCGCGAGATTGCGCAGGCCTTTGCTCAGCATGCCGATTGCGTTCATGCGCGGCGTCACGTCGGTTGCAAACTTGACGACTTTCGTGACCTTGCCGTTGAGATCGCGGATCGGGTTATAGGCGGCCTGGATCCAGATCTCGCGGCCACCCCTTCCGTAGCGGACAAACTCGTCGGCAATGAACTCGCCTTCCGACAGCTTCTTCCAGAATTCCGCATAGGCAGGTGACGCCGCATAGCCAGGCTCGCAGAACATCCGGTGGTGGCGTCCCTTGATCTCGGCCAGATCGTAGCCGACAGCGTTGCAGAGATTTTCGTTGGCGTCGAGGATTTCGCCCTGTGGTGTGAATTCGATGACGGCCTGCGACCGGCTGATTGCCGAAAGCTTGCTCGCGTCGTCGGCTGCCTTCAGCTTCGTGGCCGTGATATCGGTCGCGAACTTGATGACCTTGTATGGCTTGCCGTTGCGCATGACCGGGTTGTAGGAGGCCTGGATCCAGATTTCCCCGCCTGATTTGGTGATACGCTTGTACTCCCGCGCCTCGAACTTGCCGGCAGCGAGGTCTTTCCAGAAAGAGCGGTATTCGTCGGACGCAACGAAAGCGGGCTCGCAGAACATGCGGTGATGCTTGCCTTTTATTTCTGCGAGCGTGTACCCCAGCGCCTGGCAGAAATTCTCGTTGGCATCCAGGATGGTGCCGGTCAGATCAAATTCAATAACGGCCTGCGAACGCGATATGGCGTCGAAGATCCGCGCCACATCCCCGGCTTTACCCAATCCCAGCATGATTATCCCCTTGCCGCGCCGCGTCGGACACTTGGCTGCGTACTTTTGACGCCTTTTCCCAACAGCGGGATGGTCGTCGCCCCGGGATAATATTAGAAAGCATAAATATTAAAAAGTGATGGATGAAACCTGATTGTGAGCAAGTATTACGAAGCAAACGACAAAGGCCGCATGACTAAGTCATGCGGCCTTTGTTCAAATCGCGGGGATGGTTTAGGCAGCGAGTTCTTCTACTTCGGTGCCCTTGAACATCTTCGACAGGTTGAGGAAGCAGATCATGCCGTTTTCGTTGGCGATGATACCTTCCGAGAATGACTTGTCGAACGAAGCGGAGACTTCCGGAACCGGCTGAACCGTGTTTGCGGGAATGGTCAGGATGTCGGACACGCGATCGACCAGCATGCCGATGACCATGTTATGCACCTCGGCGACGACGATCGCACTCCGCTCGTTGGCGACAGTGCTCTTCATGCCCAGCTTGAAGGCCAGATCGATGATCGGGATGACGGATCCGCGCAGGTTCATGACGCCGATGACGTCGGCCGGTGCATGCGGGAGCGGTGTCGACGGGGCCCAACCGCGGATTTCGCGGATGGTGGTTGTCTTCACGCAGAACTCCTGATCGTGAAGGCGGAAGGCGATGATCTCAAGCGTATCGCCACTGTAAGTCTTCGAGTTGATCGTCGCGGACATCAAAGTTCTTCCCGGTTCGTGCAGGCCTTTACGGCGACAGCGGCAGGTCCGGTTCAAGGCTTTCAGCTGGCGCTGCTGACCTTTCCGCAACGGTGCTGCAAACCGTATGGCAAGTTTCAATTCGCTAACTGTATGCGAAGAGTATTTCGCAATTCTAAACTTGCTCACCAGTTCGCTAATGTTCTGGCATGTCTCCGCAGGCAGGGCAGCTCTTGCTGCGCCCGGTTTCCGGTTACGTTCAGGGCAGTCGGATGTTTCCCGTCTGGTGGGCTGTGGGTGGCTCTACGTCACCTGGTCAGTATTCTTTTTCGTAGAATACGCCTGCGGTGCCGCCTTCGCTGCCGGCGCCGGCCTTCAGCTTGACGCCACGCCCGACATCCAGATTGATGGTGGCCTGAGCGCCGTTCTGGCCGCCCTGCTCGACCTGGAAGTAGGTGCGCTTGTTGATGTAGCGCCCCACCGATACCGTCGTCTGGCCCGTATCGTCTGTGCTGATGTCGAGGTCATCGACGCCGAGGTTGCTGCGCAGCTTTTCGAGCAGCGACGTCGAGCCCCCGCCGGCAAGCTGGGTCACGGCATCGGCCAGCTGTGCAATCTGCAGCGGCGACAGACGCGACATCGACTGGTTGAAGATCAGTCGTGCCAGAACCTCGTCCTGCGGCAGGGCAGGGGCGGAGGAGAAGGAAATCGTCGGATCGTTGGCAACGCCGGTAATGTTCACCGTGATCGTCGTCTGGCCGGAGCTCGTGTTTGCTTCCATGTCGAGGATCGGTACCAGACCGCCGCCGAAGGTGATCTTGCCTTCGGTAAAGTCCAGCCGCTTTGACAGGATGACAATGCGGCCTCTACGCATGTCGAAGCCACCGGAAATGACAGGGGTGACTGCGTCGCCCCTGATCGTCAGGTCGCCGCCGAGCTCGGCGTCGATACCGCGGCCTCGCACGAAGATACCGTTCGGTGCCAGGATCTGCAGGTCGAGCGCGATCGGTTCGCTGGCGCCTTTTGCGCTTTTCGGCCGGATTTCCTCCATCTGGCGCACAACGTCGCGTGGGGCGTTGCGGTGGCGGATATCGATCGATGACAGTGATGACGGAAGCCGGGCAGGCACGGTGATCGCAGCCTTGGTCAGCGACACCTTGCCCTTCAGCGCCGGGCCCGACAGCAGCGGGCCGTTGATCGTGAGGTCTCCGTCAGCGGTGACCGCAAACAGGTTTCCGTCCGCATAGCTCGCCTTGTTGAGGACGATGCGCAGATCGGCCGGAAAGCCCTCGGTCGTCTCTAGGGAGCCTGTCACGGCGACGGTGCCGCCGCTTGCAAGCGTTCCGCCCAGCCGCTCGATCGTGGCGCGGGTGCCGTCGAGCCGAACGTTGAGAGCGAGATTGTTGATGGCGAGATTGCGCCTGGCATCGACGAACTTCGCCCCTGAGGAGGTGACGCTGCCTGAGAGAAGCGGTGCCTTGGCCGTTCCGCGAATGCCGAGATCGACATTGCCGGTGCCTGTCAGCACGAAGCCCTGGGCGGCAAGTTGGCCCGCGAGTATGGAAAACGGAAAGCGCCCATCGAATTTAAGGTTCAGCGCCTTGTCGCCTTCGAGCGAGACAGCGCCGCCACCGGTGAGCGAAATACCGCCGCCGCCGGTGAGACCGAGGTCGACGGTTACGCGCGTACCCTCATAGGTACCCTTGGCAGTCACATCCACCGAAGCAACGCCTGCGGATGTCGACTGGCTGACGGAGGCGTTCGCCCAACGCAGATCGTAACGAACGGCCGGCGCCTGGGGACTTCCGGTTGCCACCACGGTCCCGGAGATCGCGCCTTTTGCGCCGAGGCCCGGTACGAAGGCATTTGCGAGACTGGCCGGGACAGATCTGGCCCTTGCATTGATGTCGAGCGCCGGCGCGCCGTCGGCGTTGAGGATCACGCGTCCGTCGGCGGTCAATTCGAGACCATCGGATCCCGTGAGACGGGTGCGGTCTAGTGTGACTGTACGGTCGGCGAAGCTTCCGGCAGCCTGGAGTCGAAAGGGTGCGATGCCAGCGTCGCGCATCTGGCGAAGCTGTGCATCACTCCATTCCAAATCATATTTGATCGCCGGGGCAGAGGTCGTGCCCGTTGCATTGATCGTGCCGGAAATGACGCCGGCTGCATTGATCGAGGGTACGAACGTGTTGATCAGGCTGGCCGGCAGGGACGTGATCTTGGCGGAAAGATCAAGCGCCGTGCCGGCGATCCCGTTCAGAGACAGACGGCCGTTGCCGGTGGCAATGGTAAAGTCGGTAAACCGCGCGTTGCCGTTCTCGACAACGATCCGGGTTGGGGCAGCGAGGCGTACGGGGATCTTGCGCGGAGTCGCATTGAAGCTGTTGATCTCGACAGCAAGCCCGTCCGCGGTCTGGATCGCGCCGGCACCCTCGAGTGGCGCATTGTCGTAGGTCGCGGACAGCTTGAAGTCCGTCGTCGTACCACCGTGGGTGATACCCAACTGCATGTTATCGATGACGTTGGTGCCGCTGCCGATGCGCGCCGCACTGATCGAACCGGCAGCCGCAATCGCCTTCAGGTCCGGGATCGTCAGGTCGACCTTGGGTTGGGCGATCTCGATAGCACCTCGCTTCAGCAAGGAACCTTCGGCCTTCACGACAGCGCTCGCCTTGCCGTCGACATTGGCAAAGGTCGCCGAACCGCGCAGGTCGCCTTGCGCCTGCTGGGCTGCGAGTGCGGCAAGAAGTGCCACATCGGGGAAGTTGAAGGTGACTTCGCCGGTGGGAAGGAATTCCGGCGAGAAGGTCAGTGCGCCGTTCAGGCGGTTTGGGCCGATTTCGGCGACGATATTGGGGGCAGACGTCTGGCCGTTCGCCGACTGCACATCGGCATTGATGCGGATCGGCTGGCTGTCCAGAGTGCCCTTGGCGACGATCGTGCCCTGCGGCGCCTGTGGATTGGCGGTGCCATTGATCGTGAAGCTCAGATCTTCGAGCTTGCGGCCGACGAGCCTTGCCTCGGCGGAGTTGACGACGGCCTTGACGGCCAGTGCCGTGGTGGGGCCGCTGGTGGTGATGTCAAAGCCTGCGGCGCCTTCGGCATCCGGCAGCCAGCGCTTGATGTCCGGAAGGCGTCCGGCAAGGTGGCTGACCAGCGTGCCGTTTTCATAGAGCACGTTGCCGCGGGCTTCGAGTGCGTTCGATTTCAGCGTGACGTTTTCCAGGCTGATGCGGTTTGCCGAGGAGGCGTCGACATAGCCTTCGGCGGCAATTGCGCCTTCAAACTTCGGTGCCAGCGACGGCGGCAGGACCGAGGCATTGGTCGAAATGCGGAAATTGCCAGTGACTGTCTGCTTCGACGTATCGAATGCGCCGCTGACCGTACCGCTGATGCCGGCGCTTTCGAGCGTCGCTGCATCCAGGCCGATGGCCGGTGGTGCCAGCCGAAGTGGTGCGTCGAGCGTCAGCGGCCCGCGGATCACACGGTTGAGGTCGGGATTGACGAAGCTCATCTGACCAATCGTGAGGCGGCTGCGGATGCTGCCGGCCCGCTGGATCAGGTCGAGATCCTCGCTTTCAGCCTGTAGCCTCACCTGGCCGAACCGGCCTTGCGGAAGCTCTGCCGAATTCAGCGCTGCCGTCGCATTGAAACGGGCAGAGGCTGCGGCACCGGTCAGGGTGAAATTGATCGTATCAATGGAGAAGCGGCTCTCCTGGCCGTTGATCGGCCACGCGATCGAGACCGGGCCCTTGGTGCCGGAAACGCCGGCCGTCAGGCTGTTGTCGCCGTTCGGGTCCCATGCGCCCTTTGCGGTAATCTTCACGGCGCCGGAGGTGAGGTCGCCGCGCTGGATGTCGACGCGACCCGAAGGCGCGTAGATGGCGGCGACGTTGATGTCCGTTGTACCTTCGACCAGCGACCGGAAGGCTGGCGGCATCAGCGTTGCAAGCTGGCCGCCACCGATGATTTCCACGCGGTGGGCGCCGTTGTCGACCAGGACATGTTTGCCGTCCACGGAGATGACAGGTGCGCCATCGACATTGCCGACAAGACGGCCGGCCCAGTTCGAGAGAGGTCCTTCGCCATCCAGCCCCAATGCGACGGCAGGAGCGCCGGGAAGGCGCAACAGGCGGGCGAGCAGCCCGCCCTGCGGTTCGGAGACCGAGGCCTTCAGCTGCAGGCGGTTTTCCGACGGTGCGTAGACGATATCTGCGGATGCCTTCGCATCCATCTCGTCCTTGCGGGTTGCTTCCAGCTTGAGCGAGATGTTGGGGCCGGTCGCATCGATCGAGCCCTTCACCGACAGCGCAAAATCGCGTCCGGAGAGGGCCTGCGACAGGTTGATATCCGGCAGATCTATCTGCGCGACCCGAATGCCGACCGGCAGCGGCGAGCCGGACGACTTTGTCGTGCTCTGCGTCGTTATGGTCGCATCGGGCTGCGGCGGACGAATGAAGTTCACGGTCGTTGCGGAAACCCGGTCTGCGCGGAAGACGCCGGAGACCAGCGCCGATGGCGACCAGTCGACCTCGATGCCGCCGATTTCGGCATAGGCACCGTCCTTGTCCGACAGCGTCAGGCTGTCGATGCGCAGATCACCCGACAGCAGACCTTCCGGTCGAGAGAAACTGACCTTGCGGTCCGGGGTGGACACCAGCGCCGAGATCCGCTCTGCCGCAATGTTTCCGCCGAACGGCGTCAATGCAACGAACAGGACGACGCCGAGCGCCATGACGAAAAGGACCCCGACCGCGGCAATCGCGGCCTTGAAGACCCATCTCAGCAGGCGAACGAAAAGCGTCATGCTGGCAACTTTACCTTTCAGAATGCCTGGCCAATGCCGGCATAAATTCCATACTGGCTACCGTCGTCATAGCGTCGCAACGGAAGCGCGACGTCCAGCCTGATCGGCCCGAAAGGAGTGGCGTAACGCAACCCGATCCCCGCTCCAGCTCTTATATCAGAAAAATCAGGCACGATTTCGGTCGAAACCGTACCGACGTCGAGAAACGGTACGATGCCGATGCTATCTGACACTTTTACGCGCATTTCAAAAGAGGCCACAGTGTAGGATCGTCCGCCCAGCGCTTCGTCATCGCCGTTATAAGGCGAAATTTCGCGATAGGAATAGCCGCGCACCGATCCGCCGCCGCCGGCATAAAAGCGCCTGGTGGCTGGGATGTCCTGCAGCTCGTCGGCGCCGACCAGCGTCCCCGCACTCAGCTTGCCTGCAAACACGACCCGATCCTCTGCACCCAAACCGAGATACCCGGAAATCGAGCCCTCGAAAGACGAGAAAATGCTCTGATTGAAGAACTCATAACTAGGCTTGGCGGAAAGCGTTGCGCGGTAACCTTCGGTTGGGTCCAGTTTGTTGTCACGCGCGTCGCGTTCGAAGCCGACAGGCACGCTGAACGTCAGGTACTCATTCTTTCCGAAGGCATCGTCGGCGAGAATATACGCGACTTCACCGCCGGCGGTGAGCTTGTCGGTGTCGTTGAGTTCGTAGGAAAAGCCGGCCGAATAGGCGATCGACTGCGCGTCGTAGATATCGTCTGGATTTTCGCTCTTGGCTTCCAGGCGCGATTCGAACGTTGCCTCAGGCACGGGAAAGCCCGGCTTGGTAAAGACGATACCGGCGGAATAGTCGAATGTGGTGACGTCGGTCGTTGCGCCGATGCCGGAAACCTTGCCTTCCACGCGCAGCGATTCGGCCTGGCCAAACAGATTGCGATGCCCCCAGTAACCCGAGAGACCCGCTCCATCGAGCGAAGAGTATTCGGCACCAAAGCCGAAATACCGCTGCTTGCCGTCCGAAACCTCGATCATCAGCGGCAGCGATCCATCCGGTGCAAGAGCATCGGATTCCTGAATCGTGACGCTCGAAAACACGCCGAGCTCGCGCAGCCGGTCATTGGCCTTTTTCAGCTGCACCGGTGAATAGCGGCCGCCCTTGTCGAGGCGGGAATAGCGTTTGATGAAGGCTGGGTCGACTGTGCGCGAGCCTTTGACCGTGACCATGCCGAACGGTGCGATCGGGCCCGAGATGGCGCCAAGCACGACATCGACCGTGTTGGTGCGATGGTCGGCGGTTACCTGCCGTTCGGTGAGCTTGGCAAGCGGACGACCTTCTGCCTTGACGTCGACCAGCAGCTTTTCGCCGGCCTTCAGAATCACGCGCGAACCAGCTTCGCCGCCAGGCTCCAGATCGTAGTCCGCGGGGTTGCGACCGGCCGCATCCTTGTCGAACCGTACCGAGCCAAGTTTGAAAACCGGACCGGGTTCGATCTGAACCGTCACGGGAACGGGTGATGAGTGGTCGAAGGTGGGGTTGGGTGGCAGCGCGTCGATATCCGTTCCGGCAACAGAGATACGGACGACCCCGCCATACCGGGCTTCTTCGTAGAGAACAGCAACCAGGCGGTCCCGGTCTTCGCGGGCCTTGATGACGATGCCAAGGTCACCGGATACAGGCTCGTCCTTGTCGGCGATCAGCGATGCCGCGGTTTCCAGGCGATCCTTGAGTTTCTTGTCCGCATCACCGGCTTCCAGAGTCGCGTCGTAGCGGACCGGGTCGATCACCTCGACCTTGTCCTCGTCGTCGCCAAACAGTGTAATGCCGAAAAGCTTGAAGGCGTAGGCGCTCTCGATGAGCGCAGGCGAACAAAGAAGGGCGGCCGCAATCGCTGCGACGGAACCGGTCCTCCGGTAATTCATCTTCTTCCGCCCGCTGCTTACGTTCTGCATACGCTAACTTATTGCCGACTTATCACCGCCCCGGCCATCATGACCAGCTCCTGGTCTTGTGTAGCCGCAAATTGTTTAACGGGGTACCCCCTTCTCGTCGATAAGTATGTCTACATAAATGAAAAAGCCCTGGAGCATGCTCCAGGGCCACAGTCTTGCGGTGCTCGTCGAGCGCCGCTCCGATTAGTAACGGCGCGGGCAATCGTCGATGTAGCGACGGCCGTAGCGATCGCGATAATAGCACTGGCCCGGCTGTTCCGACACGTTGCCGATGACCGCACCGGAAACGCCGCCGATGGCTGCGCCAACGGCTGCGCCGCGGACGTTACCGGTGACTGCGCCGCCAATGATGGCGCCGGATGCAGCGCCGATACCGGCACCCTTTTCAGTCGCGGTGCAGCTCGCGAGAGATGCGCCGAGCACGAGAAGCATCAAAGCCTTTTTCATGAATTCCTCCTGAGTAGTTCCTGCCGGTTGATTGTGTCCGGCGAAACCCTTGCAGGTGCGCACGCCGGGCTTTTGTGCATCCGATGAACAATAGGCCGGCTCTTCAAATAGTCCATATAAGCAAGACACATTCTGATCTCATTCTTCGATGGCTGTGGCAAAAATCCGCTTTCAGTCAGGTTTCGCCGGTATGAAATGGGGATTGATCGGCTGGCCGACTTGGGGAATGATGAGAAGGTGGGGGAAGTCGCATCACGCCAGATCGAGCCGATTGTTCGGAAAGTCTTTCGTCTTTTCGGGGTCGCCTGACTCGTAACGATTTTGGCAGATTTCAATGGTAGTTTCGCTTCATTGGAATTGTTCCAAAAAATCGGACTTTTCGCCGCAGGTCGGGGCAAATTGACCTATTCGGGCTTGACGCATGGCGAAACCGGACCCAAAACCGGGGTAGGTTCTGGAGTGTGACATGGATTTCGAGGCATTTTTCAAAAGCGAACTGGACGGACTTCATTCGGAAGGCCGCTACCGCGTGTTCGCCGATCTCGAGCGGCATCGCGGAAGTTTTCCGCGCGCGACGCGTCATACGCCCGAGGGACCGAGGGAGGTTACCGTCTGGTGTTCCAACGATTATCTCGGCATGGGCCAGAACCCGGCCGTGATCGAGGCCATGCACGAGGCCATTGATCACTGTGGCGCGGGTGCGGGAGGCACCCGGAATATTTCTGGCACCACCCACTACCATGTTCTTCTGGAGCAGGAGCTCGCGGACCTTCACGGCAAGGAATCCTCGCTCGTGTTCACGTCCGGATATATCTCCAACTGGGCGACGCTGGGTACGCTCGGCCAGAAGATCCCCGGTCTGATCATTTTTTCCGACGCGTTGAACCATGCCTCGATGATCGAGGGCATCCGCTATGCCAAATGCGACCGGGTGATCTGGAAGCATAACGATCTGAACGATCTGGAAGCAAAGCTTGCGGCAGCCGATCCGAAGGCGCCCAAGATGATCGCGTTCGAGAGCGTCTACTCGATGGACGGCGATATCTCCCCGATCAAGGAGATCTGCGATCTTGCCGACAAATACGGTGCGATGACCTATCTCGACGAAGTTCATGCGGTCGGGATGTACGGCCCGCGCGGCGGCGGCATTGCCGAACGCGAAGGCCTCATGGACCGTCTGACAATCATCGAAGGTACGCTTGGCAAGGCTTTCGGCGTCATGGGCGGCTATATCGCAGCATCGACGGCGCTGTGCGACTTCATCCGTTCGTTCGCATCCGGTTTCATCTTCACCACGGCTTTGCCACCGACACTTGCTGCCGGCGCGATCGCATCGATCCGCCACCTCAAGGCAAGCCCGTTCGAGCGCGTGCGTCACCAGGATCGCGTCAAGAAGCTGCGGATGATGCTTGATCAGCAGGGCATCCCGCATATGCACAACCCAAGCCATATCGTGCCTGTCATGGTCGGCGATGCGGCCAAGTGCAAGTGGATCTCCGACATCCTTCTCGACACCTGCGACGTCTATGTCCAGCCGATCAACTATCCGACGGTTGCGAAAAAGACCGAGCGCCTGCGCATCACACCGACGCCGCTGCATACGGATGCGGATCTGGAACATCTGGTCAGCTCGCTGCATCAGCTGTGGTCGCGCTGCGCATTGGCACGCCAGGTCGCCTGACACGACGTTTGCCTCATCCCCGTGCGTGTCACGGGGATGCCGGGCGCTCCAAGTCGCCCCGTCTTCACATCACGCAATGAACTTGTCTGATCACGCGGCCGTCCCGCCGTAGCCGATGGCTTTGGGCGCTTAGGCGGCCATTTCCCGTTTGTCGATGATTTCGTCGGCACGGCGGCGTGCTTCAGCGTCTGCTGCAAACACGGCATCCATCGTTGTGGCAGCGTGACCCATCATCGCGTCCATCACGTCTTCGACCACATCCGCCATGGTGAGGAAGCCGATCCTGCCGGCGCAGAAGGCATGAAATGCCATCTCTTCCGCGGCATTCATGATCGCGCCCTGCGCGCCGCCGCGCTCCAGCGCAGTGCGGGCGAGCCTGAGTGCCGGAAACCGAACCTCGTCCGGCGCCTCGAAATCCAGCCGTGCGAGCTTGGCGAAATCGAGCCTCTCTACATTCAGCTTCGGCCGTTCGGGATAGGTCAGCGCATAGCCGATGGCGGTGCGCATATCCGGACTGCCGAGCTGCGCAATGACGGATCCATCCTGGTAACCCACCATGGAATGAATGATGGATTGCGGATGCACGATCACCTCAATCTGGTCCGGCCTGATATTGAACAGGTGCTTCGCCTCGATGATTTCAAGCGCCTTGTTGAACATCGAGGCGCTGCCGATCGAGATCTTTAGCCCCATGGACCAGTTGGGATGGGCGCGGGCAACCTCTGCCGTGACGCCGGCCATCTCCTCGCGGCTCCATGTCCGGAACGGTCCGCCGGACGCGGTCAGAACGATGCGTTCCACCGCATGGTGCTGGTCGTCTTCCAGCGACTGGAAGATCGCGCTGTGCTCACTGTCGACCGGGATCAGCCGACCGCCGCCCTCGGCCACCGCCCGAACGAAGAGTTCGCCAGCGGAAACCAGGCACTCCTTGTTGGCAAGGGCGATGTCTGCTCCGCGTTCCGCAGCAGCAAGCGTCGGCGCAAGGCCGGCAGTCCCGACGATTGCCGCCATCACCAGGTCGGACGGTCGTGCACCCGCTTCGATCAGCGCCGAGCGTCCCGCCGCGACCTCGATCCCGGTGCCTGACAGTGCCGATTTCAGCGCGTCGTAATGGGCATCATCGGCGGTTACGGCCAGCGCTGCGCCGCAGGCTATCGCCTGCTCGGCCAGCAATGTGACATTGGCGTTGCCGGTAATTGCAACGACATCGAATGCGTCGCGCCCGCCAAGCTGGCTCACGACATCGAGCGTGTTGACGCCGATCGAGCCGGTGGAACCAAGAATGCTGATGCGACGCTTGCCGGTTTCGGCCATGGTATGTCCTGTCTTTACGGTGACCGCTGGTCTAAAAGAGAAAGCGGCGGCTCACAAGTGTAAGCGCTCAACTCCGAACTT
Source organism: Rhizobium sp. NFR12 (assembly GCF_900108545.1). Taxonomy (NCBI): domain Bacteria; kingdom Pseudomonadati; phylum Pseudomonadota; class Alphaproteobacteria; order Hyphomicrobiales; family Rhizobiaceae; genus Rhizobium; species Rhizobium sp. NFR12. Next base: position 235,628 of record NZ_FNWM01000001.1, read on the forward strand.
TCGAAGAGCCCGGTAGGTCATGACGGATATGCAGACGATCGAGACCCAGACGATCGAAACCCAGAAGATCGAAACCCAGTGTGTCATCGCCGGGGCAGGGCCGGCGGGCCTGATGCTGGGCTTTCTTCTGGCGCGGGCCGGCGTCGATGTGGTCGTGCTCGAAAAGCACGCGGATTTCCTGCGCGATTTCCGTGGCGATACCATCCATCCCTCGACGCTGGAAGTGATCACAGAGCTCGGCCTGATCAATGACTTTCTGGCACTGCCGCATACAAGGGCGCCAAAGCTTTCCGCGCAGATGGGCGGCGAGACGATCACCATGGCGGATTTCTCCCGTCTCCCGGTCAAGAACCGTTTCATCGCCTTCATGCCGCAATGGGATTTTTTGAATTTCATGGCAAGGCAGGCGCAAAGCTATCCCAATTTCAAGCTGATCATGGATGCCAAGGTAACCGGGCTCATTGAGGAGAAGGACGCAATTGCCGGCCTCTGCGTCGAAACGCCGGATGGTCCGCTGACCATCCGCTCGCAACTCGTCGTCGGGGCCGATGGCCGCAATTCCATCATCCGGGACAAGGCCGGCCTCACCGTCGAAAGCTTTGGAGAGCCGAGCGAAGTCCTGTGGATGAAGCTTTCCAAGCAGAAGGATGATCCGAACGAGGTGATGGGGCATGCCGGTCCAAGCCAGGGTCTGGTGCTGATCGACCGGGGTGACTACTGGCAATGCGGCTATGTGGTCCGTCGCACGACCTATGCAGACATCCGCGAAAAAGGCATCGAGGCTTTTCGTCAGCGAGTGGTGGACGTTTCGCCGCTTCCGGCCGCGCGGATGGCGGAGATCTCCTCCTTCGACGACGTCAGCCTTTTGACCGTACGGATCGACCGGCTGACACAATGGTGGCGCAGCGGCCTGATCTGCATCGGCGATGCGGCGCATGCGATGTCGCCGATCGGCGGCGTTGGCGTCAACCTTGCCATCCAGGATGCGGTGGCGACGGCAAACATTCTGGCAAAGCCGCTGCGCGAAAACAGGCTCTCGGATGCGGATCTCGCGGCCGTGGAAAAGCGCCGCAGCTTTCCGACGCGCGCCACGCAGAAACTGCAGCTGATGATGCGCTCGAGCCGCCGCAGCGATGAGGTCGATGCGCAAAAACGCAAAGGCCCGCCAGCTTTTATCCGCGGCATCGCCCGCTTTCCGCTTCTCGCCCATCTCTCGGGACGACTGATGGGCCTCGGCTTCCGTATGGAGCATGTCCGCAAGACCTGAACCGTTTGCCGTGGGTTTTCAGATCGACGAGGTCGGCGCAGCGGGTAAAGCGCAACTTTGAGGCGCCTCAAAATGCCACCAGTATTCCTGCCCGCAACCTTTCCAGGTATCTCCCGTTGTGAAAGGGGTCCACGAACGGGGTGATGCGATGCTGATGTTCGGACGAATGCTGACGATGGCTGCAGCGATACTGGGCGGCCTGTTTTTCTCTCAGGCGCCCGAGTTTGCCCAGCAATACCGCCAGCGCATCGGCGGCGCGCTCGATGAGCTGAAGGTGATGATCACCCAGTTCGACACCCAGGCCAACCACCACGGTCTTGGCCGGCAAGAAGCGCTCAACGTCTATTCGAGCTCGCCGGAAACCTTCCTGCGCGACCAAGGCGACACGATGCGCGGCATCTTTCAGCGTTACGAGACCTTGCTGACGCAGCAGGATGAACTGATCAAGGCCTCGCTGCCGATCAAGCCGTTCGTGGTGATGCGCAACGCCGACCCCATGACATTCACCAACACATGGCGCGACTATGTGCCGGCCGTGCCGATCGACGCCGCAGGCCTCACCTGGGCCGGCGGTGGCTTCTTCGCCGGCTGGGTCGCCGCTGGCATTCTCGGTTTCGTGCTCAAGGGGGCGACCCGCCCATTGCGCACAAACCGCGCCAGGAAGCAGGCCACGCCGCAAGTATAGACGAGGAGGGTGCGGAATTGGTGATCCCGAATGGACGGCGAAATCTCCGAGAACGTAATCCCGGGAACACGGAATTTTCGTAGAGAGAAACGCGACATCCTTCCGACAGCGCGCGTTCTCAGCCACGGGAGCGGCCTTCTGGAAGTGAAAGGCGTGGCGCAGTATGTAGACATCGTGCACTGGTATAAGAGTTTGGCCTGCTGGCGCCGCACGTTGGCCAAGTACCCGCTTTCTACAGGTATCGACCTCAAGTCGATCTCGTACGGTGGCGCCGATCTACTACATCGCCAGGTCCTCTTTTCCACACGACAGTCACCAGCCCCGCTCAAGTATTGCCCGCTAAATTAGCTCTACTTGAGGATTGGGCGAACATAGCCATGGCTGAATGGGACAACGTCGTCACCATCGAGTTGCGGGGGGAAACCAAGACCTTTGTGCGTATCAAAAGCACGAAGGAGGCGGCGAAGTATTTGATCGAAGCGTGGCCGGGTTCCCGGGACGCAGCTTACCATGATGCCGTGGTCGCCTGCGCTGGAGCATTGAGGGGCCTCACGAACGAAAGACGCGTTGTCGAAGTGCTGTGTAAGGCGGCTTCGTCGTCCAACCTGATCGCCTACCACAGCATCGATGCTTTCGAGGCAGAGATGATCAGCGCAATCAGAATGGCCTTGGACACCGATCTTCAATCTTGTCTCGAGGCAACGTTAAATAAATTCGAGCTAAACAGTATAAATTTCGTCGAGGTCGGGATTTAGTTGATCCGCTGTTTGATGAATTTTGCAGGCGCTCTATTGTGTGTTGAAAGAGCCATGCGAAAATTCAAGCCTGGCCAAAATCGAGACGTTGAGCATGGCCGCAGCAAATGCAGTTACGATGGCTTGGGTCGAAGCAAATCCTTTGCAACTACGAGTTCTCGCCACGGTTCTGAGTTTGCGTATTTCGACGGTAGCGGATGGTTGTGGTGCTGAGCTGTTCTTACTGTGCAGCAACGCATCACGTCGCGGGTAACGGCTGAGCGAACTCGGACGTAATCAGCCAGCGAATGATCAGTTTGTGGGAACGCCGGGAACGCGGACGCCCCAAAAGTCCTGCAAATGTGGTGATCCCAATTGGATTCGAACCAATGGCCTCAAGATTAGGAATCTTGCGCTCTATCCTGCTGAGCTATGGGACCACTCGGCAAAACCCATACAAAAGGTGATGCGTTTAGCCAAGCTTTTTTCTGCGGGTTATGATGACAGGCGCTGCTCCGTGAGCTTGACCCAGTAGGAAATGCCATAGGCGATTGCTTCGTCGTCGAAGTCGTAGTTGGGGTTGTGCAGCGCTGCCGTATCGCCGTTGCCGATGAAGATGAAGGCGCCGGGGCGGCGTTTGAGCATGAAGGCGAAGTCCTCGCCGGCCATGGTGGGTTCGACGTTCGCATCCACATTGGCGGCGCCGACGATGGATGAGGCGACGCCGATCGCGTGGTCGGTCTCGCTGTCGTGGTTGGAGGTAACAGGGCATTTGCGCTCGTAGTCGATCGACCAGCCGGCGCCGTGGGCGCTTGCCAAGCCTTCGACGATCTGGCGGATGCGGTTTTCGGCAAGGTCGCGGGTGTCTTCGTTCAGCGTGCGCACCGTGCCCATGATGATCGCGTTGTCGGGGATGATATTGTGTGTCGTGCCGGCATCGAAGCGGGTCACGGATATCACCACCGACTGTACGGGGTCTGCGTTGCGGGCAGCGATTGCCTGCAGGCTGCCCACCAGCTGCGAGCCGATGAAGATCGGGTCGATCGTCTTGTGAGGCTGGGCCGCGTGGCCGCCGCGACCCTTGATGGTGATGGTGAAGCGGTCGGGTGCGGCCATGATGCCGCCCTTGCGGATGGCAAACTGGCCGACCGGAATGCCCGGCATATTGTGCATGCCGTAGACTTCGTCGATGCCGAAGCGCTCCATCATGCCGTCTTCGATCATCGCCAGCGCGCCGGCGCCGCCTTCTTCGGCGGGCTGGAAGATCAGCGCCACGGAGCCTTCGAAATTGCGGGTTTCGGCAAGGTATTTTGCAGCACCCAGCAGCATGGACGTGTGCCCGTCATGGCCGCAGGCATGCATCTTGCCAGGGGTTTTCGAGGCCCAGGTCTTTCCCGTGAGTTCGGTCAGCGGCAGCGCGTCCATGTCGGCGCGCAGACCGATCGTGCGTCCACTGCTCCCTGCGCCTGAGCCCGCGGCGCCCTTGCCCCTGATGATGCCGACAACGCCGGTGCGGCCGATGCCGGTCGCGACCTCGTCGACGCCGAATTCCTTCAGCTTAGCGGCTACGAAGGCTGCGGTCTCAACGACGTCATAGAGGATTTCGGGGGTCTGATGGAGATGTCGGCGCCATTCGCTGACTTCGCCTTGAAGTTCGGCGGCGCGGTTCAAGATGGGCATTCGGATTTCCTGTGCTGCTGCTGCTCATAAGGTTGTGACCCATCCTCCCGAAGGGAGTGTGCCTCGCCTGATTGACGTAATCAATCATCTTTGCCATTGCTTGGCCACAGTGGCCACATATGCGCCAAACGTTTCGGGCCTCCATTCCCGGCTCCAGCGACGAGGAACGCTCTTGTCATTCTTGCATCTGAAATCCGCGACCGCCGTTCGGGTGGTCTCCGCCATTGCGGCACTAGGCCTCCTCGTTTCCGCCGGCAGCGCTGCGGCCAATCCGCGGCTGATCGTCGATGTGAAGAGCGGGCGGGTCATCGCCCATCAGGATGCGTTCCTGAAATGGTATCCGGCTTCACTGACCAAGCTGATGACGGCCTATGTCACCTTCAAGGCGATCAAAAGCGGCCGTCTTTCGCTCGAAACCCAGGTGGTGATGAGCAAGAAGGCGACGGACCAGCCGGCCAGCAAGATGTATTTCAAACCGGGCACGCGGCTGACGCTCGACAATGCGATGAAGATCCTTCTCGTCAAGTCTGCCAACGATATCGCCGTGGCCGTCGCCGAAACGGTGGGCGGCTCGCTCGATCAGTTCGTGGAAATGATGAACTCGGAAGCGCAGGGGCTCGGCATGGCATCGAGCCATTTCATCAATCCGCATGGCTTGCCCGGCAAGGGCCAGTTCACGACGGCGCGCGATCTCGCCGTGCTGACGCTGGCGCTGAAGCGGGAATTTCCGCAGTACCAGAGCTATTTCTCGCTGGAAGGCATCGATACCGGCAAGAAGCAGTATCCGAACTTCAACACGCTGATCGGCCGCTTTGATGGGGCCGACGGCATGAAGACCGGCTTCATCTGTGCCGCCGGCTTCAACCAGATCGGCTCGGCCACCCGCAACGGCCGCACGGTGATTTCGGTCGTGCTCGGGTCCGACAGTCTCGCCGGCCGGGCGGATGATACTGCGAACCTTCTGCAGCAGGGGCTCACCTCCCAGGCAAACGAAGGCGTGCCGCTCGCCTCGCTGCCGCCCTATGGAAACACGGCCGAGGTGAATGATGTCAGCGCCGAGATCTGCAATCCGAAGGCTGCCAAAGTCCGCAGTGAAAATCGCGACGATGCCGGGCGAACCGTTCTGCATTCGCCCTATATTCACGAGATGACGCGGCCGCCGCAATATGCGGTGACAAGCCTCATCCTCGGCGGCGAAGACGTGCCGGATGCCAATACGGGCACGAAGTCCGTACCGATCCCGCAGCCGCGCCCAGCCAATCTCTAAAGGGCTGGCTGAACTTTAAGGTACGAAAACATGTCCTTTAGCGGTCGCATTCCGGTTTCCATCCTCACCGGCTTTCTGGGGGCGGGCAAGTCCACGCTTCTCAACCGGATCCTGAAGGATCCGGCCGCCAGCAACACGGCCGTCATCATCAACGAATTCGGCGATGTGAGCATCGACAATTTCCTGGTCGAAAGCTCAGGCGATGCATTGCTCGAGCTTTCCAATGGCTGCCTGTGCTGCACCGTGCGCGGAGAGCTCATCGATACGCTCGCCACGCTGATGGACGGCGTTCAGACCGGACGGCTGAAGCCGATCCACCGGGTGGTTATCGAAACGACAGGGCTTGCCGATCCGGCGCCGGTCATGCAGTCGGTCATGGGCAATCCCGTCATCGCGCAAAATTTCGAGCTCGACGGCGTCGTCACCGTCGTCGATGCGGTCAACGGTATCTCAACGCTCGATCGTCATCCGGAAGCGGTCAAGCAGGCTGCGGTCGCCGACCGGCTGGTTCTCTCCAAGCTTTCCATGTCCACACCGGAGGAGAGCGACGCGCTGCGGGCCCGGCTGCGCGCGCTCAACCCGCGGGCACCCATCGTCGATGGCGATGACGAAAGCACCGGTGCCGCCGCGATCCTCGTCAACGGGCTCTACGATCCGGAAACAAAGATCGCCGATGTCGGCCGCTGGCTGCGGGAAGAAGTGGCGCACGATCACGCGCATGAGGCTCATGGGCATGGGCACGATGGGCACGGGCACGGGCACGACCATCACGACCATAAGCACGATCCTCATGATCACGGCCACCATCATCACGATGTAAACCGGCACGGCGCCAACATTCGCTCCTTCTCGATCGTCCACGACAAGCCGATCGAGCCGATGGCGCTCAGCATGTTCGTGGATCTGCTGCGCTCGGCGCATGGCGAAAAGCTTCTGCGCATGAAGGCGATCGTGGCGATGTCCGATAATCTCGAGCGTCCGCTGGTGCTGCACGGCGTGCAGAGCATTTTCCATCCGCCGGAACGGCTGGCGAAATGGCCTGAAGGCTCCGATCGTCTGACGCGCATGGTGCTGATCACCCAGGATCTGCCGGAGGCGTTCGTGCAGGATCTTTTCGCGGCCTTCACGGGCAAGCCGCAGATCGATCGTCCGGATCGTGCGGCGCTCGAAGACAATCCGCTGGCCGTGCCGGGCATGCAGTTCTAAGGCTGCATCGCCAGTTCCAATTTTCGATTTGATGCTGTTGCGCAATCAACCCTTGCGGATCACGAACCTGTGGCCCGTCTCGGTCCGCTCGGACGAGAGCAGGACGTGGCCGTCCTGGCTGCAGAAATGCGGGATATCGATGCCTGCAAGCGGATCGGTGGTTTCCAGGGTAAGAGACGCGCCCGTCTCCATGGACTTCAGACGCTTGCGGGTCTTCAGCACGGGCAGGGGGCATTTCAGCCCGCGAAGATCATAGGTCTCTCCGAGGGCTTCCCCAGGCACTGGCGTCAGTCCTTGGACCAGAACTTCCAGGCGGGCTTCTTGGCGGTCTCGGTCACCGGCTGTGTTGCCGTATAGGCAAGCGGGTTCTGTTCCGGCACAGGAACGGCAACGGTCGTGCCCTGCGCTGTCTGAACGGTCGGCGTTGCAGCCTTTGGTGCCGGCGCCGATGGAACGCTGGTGGTCTGGGCGCCACGCAACTGCGTATTGGCAATCGAGCCGGTCGTCGTTGCAGGCAGGCGGTCCTGCTTTACCATCATGCGCTCGTTGATCGAGGCTGTACGGGCAGACGTCGGGCCAGCGGAGGCAAGCACGGTGGTCGCCGGCTTCTCGCCGCCCGAGGCCATGCGCTTTTCCATCATCTGCTTGAATTCCGACTGGCTCAGCAGCTTGCCGGCTTCCAGCGACGTGCCTGTTGGTGCATAGGCGAGTTCACGGCCCTTGCGCTTGCCGGCAACGACGGCCTTGCGCTCGGCTTCCGTCGGCTCGTACCAGACCTTGCCGTCATACTTGTCCATCGCCTTCTGATAGGCGAGTTCGTAGGTCTTGGAATAGGACGACAGTGCGGATACCAGCGTCGGCGGCGTCGACATGGTCGGGCAGGCGGCGGCCGGTGCGAACTTGCCGTTGCTGTCCGCCTGCTGGTTGAAGACGTACTTCTTTTCGCAGACGTTCACTTCCGGCGGGCGCTTCGTCACTTCGAAATTGTCGTAGCCGGTCTTGATCATCTTCCAGAAGTCATAGTTCTGGTTGTCGCGGTGGCGCACCATGTTTTCCGCGCTCATGCGGAAGGGAAGCGCCTGCAGCTGGATCGAGGTCTGGCCGCCCTTAAAGGCGTCGCGTGCAAAGGCGTAGATTTCCAGAACCTGTTCGTCGGTCATGGAGTAGCAACCCGACGACGAGCAGGCGCCGTGGATCATCAGATTGGTGCCGCTGCGGCCGTTGGCGGCGTCGTAGCGGTTCGGGAAGCCGGTGTTGATGGCGAGGTAATACTGCGAATTGGGGTTCAGGTGCGCAGGGGTCAGGCTGTAGAAGCCTTCCGGCGCCTGACGGTCGCCTTCCTTCACCTTCGGTCCGAGCTTTCCGGACCAGGCGCAGATGTCATAGCTCTTGATGACGTCGAAGCGGTTGTCGGCCTTCGCCTTCCAGATCTCGAGCTTACCCTCTTCCTTGAGGATGCGGATCATGATCGGCGACTGGCGCGGCATGTTCCTCTTTTGCATCTCGGCAACGATGCTGGAAGGAAGAGGCTGCTCCTTCTTGTTCTTGACGGTCGAGAGATCGATCTTTGCAGAGTCCAGCGTATCGTTACAGCCGGTAAGGGCCGTTGCGACAAGAAGGGCGAAGGCGATGTGTTTCAGGCGCATCGAGACAAACCACATATCAGGAATGGCGAACAAAACCGTACGAGACACGATCAATAAGACGGTAAGCTTTACATCTTCTTAAACGCTTGCACGCGGCTGTCTAGCGAAACCGCCGCGGTTTTCACCGCACACCGGCAATTGCCAAAGTCCTATACCGGCGATTTTGGCAATTTCAGGGGCAGACGATCGGTTTTACGCCTAATCCTACAGGTTGCGGCCGATATCGAGGAATTTCTGCCGGCGCTGGTTGCGCAACTCGATGCCGGAGAGCTTCCCAAGTTCTTCCAGAGCCGAAGCAATCACCTTGCCGGTGGCAGCAATAACGGTTTCCGGATCGCGATGGGCGCCGCCGATCGGCTCCGGAATGATCTCGTCGATGATGCCGAGACCCTTCAGGTCGTCGGAGGTGATCTTCATGTTAGTCGCAGCTTCACGGGCGCGGGTCGAATCGCGCCACAGGATGGAGGCGGCGCCTTCCGGCGAGATGACCGAATAGATCGAGTGCTCGAGCATATAGACCCGGTTGCCGGTGGCGATGGCAATCGCACCGCCGGAGCCGCCTTCGCCGATGACGATGGAGATCAACGGGACTTTCACGCCAAGGCACATTTCCGTCGAGCGGGCGATGGCTTCCGCCTGGCCGCGCTCTTCCGCGCCGACGCCCGGATAGGCGCCTGCCGTATCAATCAGGGAGATGATCGGAAGACCGAAGCGGTCGGCCATTTCCATGATGCGGATCGCCTTGCGATAGCCTTCGGGACGCGGGCTGCCGAAATTGTGCTTCAGGCGGCTCTTGGTGTCGTGACCCTTTTCCTGGCCCATCAGCGCGACAGGCATACCGTTGAAACGGGCAAGGCCTGCCTGGATCGCCGCGTCTTCACCGAAATTGCGGTCGCCGGCAAGCGGCGTGAAATCGGTAAACAGCTTTGCGGCATAATCGACGAAATGCGGGCGCTGCGGATGGCGGGCAACCTGCGTCTTCTCCCAGGCGCCGAGCTTGGAATAGATGTCCTTGACCGCTTCCTTCACCCGGCCTTCAAGGCGGGTAATCTCGTCGGTCGTGTCTATGCCTTCATTCTCGTCCGTGAGCTTCTTGAGCTCGTGGATCTTGCCCTCGAGGTCAGAGATTGGCTTTTCGAAGTCGAGATACGTTTGCATGAGATCCGGTTTCCGGTTGTTTTTCTCTTGAGGAACGTAGCGTTCCAATTTTCGATCGGGGCTTCTAATCCCGGTTTTTGGCCTGTTTTGCAAGAGGGTGATGTGTTTGCACCGTCTGGCGAAGCCGTTCTTCCAGGACATGAGTGTATATTTGAGTGGTGGAAATGTCTGAATGTCCAAGCAGTTCCTGTACCACTCGAAGGTCGGCGCCGTTTGCCAAAAGATGGCTTGCAAAGGCGTGACGCATAACATGCGGCGAGATCGCAGCGGTTTTTAAGCCCGCCCGCGCCGCCAGTCCCTTGAGGTCGCGGGCGAAAACCTGGCGGGGAAGATAACCTTCCTTGCTGCTGGAAGGGAAGAGCCAGATGCTGTCCGCATCTTTTTCGCGGCTGCTCCGCATTTCGCCATAAACTTTCATCGCGGCGATGGCCGAGCGGGAGAGCGGCACCAGCCGTTCTTTGTTGCCCTTGCCGCGCACCATCAGGAACCGGCCTTCCTGATCCAGCACCTTTGCCGGCAGTGAGACGAGTTCGCTCACCCGCATTCCCGTTGCATAAAGAAGCTCGAGCAGTGCCAGCATGCGGGCGCGGGAAATCTGGTCGGGTCCCGGTTGTGCCGCTTCCTCCATGGCAAGACTTAAGAGACGGGTCACGTCTGCCTCGGTCATGATCTTCGGCAGCGAGCGGCCTTTCTTCGGCGCGTCGAGAATGGATGTGGGATCGTCGGTGCGAAGGCCTTCGGCATAGAGGAACTTGTAGAATTGCCGCATGGCAGAAAGGCGTCTTGCCTGCGAGGACGCGGCAAAGCCCTGCTTGCCGAGATGGCCGAGATAGGCCGACAGATCGGCGCTTTGCGCAGACGACGGCGTCGATTTGTGGGTCGCGAGGAAGGAATGCATGTCCTCCAGATCGCGTTCATAGGAGGACAGCGTGTTCACCGCCGCACCGCGCTCGGCGCTCATCATTTCCAGAAAGGCTTCGATGTGAGCGCGAGACAGGTCGGCCATTGGTTCGTCCTATCCTTGTCAGGCGGTCAGGGCTTCTGGGCGGGCGGGTTCAGCCGTTCGGAGGGCACGCGCACGGTGACATCGCGTTCGCGCGGCTCCACCAGAAAGACCAGTGCCACCATGCTTCCGTAGATGATGCCAGCGATCACCGCGAGCACGAATAGAAACCGGAACAGGGTAGGCATCGAGAACTCCGCTTCGTTGCGCTGCACTATATCCGTAAATGTTTATAGATCGACAAGAAGAAACGGTGAGGGCGGTGTTTCAGGCGCCGCGCGGCTTGACGCCCATCCCGCATTTGTCGATACCGTTTCGCAAACGGACGAGACGATGAACGAAGTTGCATCCATTGCGGAACAGTCGCTCAAGCAGCGGGCGAGCGCGGCACTCGGTGGCCGCAACCTGACCCTTGTCGGCCTGATGGGAGCGGGCAAGTCGGTGATCGGAAAGCTGGTCGCCCAGGCTCTCAACGTGCCCTTCGTCGATACGGACGCGGAAATCGAAAAAGTCTCCCGCATGACGATCTCGGAGCTTTTCGCATCATACGGCGAAACGGAGTTCCGGGCGCTGGAAACGCGGGTCATAGAGCGGTTGCTGAAGCAGGGACCGCGGGTGGTCTCGACCGGCGGCGGTGCCTTCATCAACGAGGCGACCCGCGCGCAGATCAAGGCCGGCGGCGTTTCGCTCTGGTTGAAAGCGGATCTGGATGTTCTGTGGGAGCGCGTCAACCGGCGCGATCACCGCCCGCTTCTGAAAACCGAAAACCCGAAGCAGACGCTGGAGAACCTGATGATCCAGCGCTACCCGATCTATGCCGAAGCCGATCTCACCGTGCTGTCGCATAATGTCCGCAAGGACGTGATGGTCAACGAGGTGCTAAAAGCGCTGGCCGGGCTTCCCAAGGCCGGCCTTGCAAAGACAGGTGACATGCCATGAACGAAACCTCCCGTGCTTCCGAACGCCTGGTGCATGTGCCGCTCCAAGGGCGCGCCTACGATATTCTGATCGGCCCCGGTCTCATCGAGCGCGCCGGCGGCGAGATCACGTCGCGGCTGAAAGGCCGGCGCGCGGCGATCGTAACGGACGAAAACGTGGCACCGCTCTATCTCGAAGCGCTGATGGACAGCCTCCAGACCGACGGCATCGAAGCCGTATCGCTGACGCTGCCGGCCGGCGAAAAGACCAAGAGCCTCGAACACCTGTCAACCGTCTGCGACATGGTTCTGTCGGCGCGGATCGAACGTAACGATGCGGTGATCGCGCTTGGCGGCGGCGTGATCGGCGATCTCGCGGGTTTTGCGGCAGGCATCGTGCGGCGTGGCGTGCGCTTCGTGCAGATCCCGACCTCGCTTCTGGCGCAGGTGGATTCGTCCGTCGGCGGCAAGACGGGCATCAACACCCGTCACGGCAAGAACCTGCTCGGCGTCTTCCATCAGCCGGATCTGGTTCTCGCCGATACCGCAGCCCTCGACACGCTGTCCGAGCGGGAGTTTCGGGCAGGTTACGCCGAGGTCGCCAAATACGGACTGATCGACCAGCCGGATTTCTTCGAATGGCTGGAAAAGAACTGGAAGGCCGTGTTCTCGGGCGAGCCCGAGCGGATCGAGGCAATTGCCAGAAGCTGCCAGTCGAAATCCGATGTGGTTGTCGAAGACGAGCGGGAGACCGGCCGTCGGGCGCTCCTCAATCTCGGTCACACGTTCGGCCACGCGCTGGAAGCCGCCGTCGAATACGACGGGAAGCGCCTCGTTCATGGCGAGGGCGTCGCGATCGGCATGGTTCTGGCCTACCAGTTCTCGGCCCGCATGAACCTTGCAAGCCCCGATGATGCCAGCCGCGTCGAGGCGCATCTGAAAGCCGTCGGCCTGCCGACCAGGATCAGCGATATTCCGGGCGAACTACCGCCGACGCAAAGGCTTCTCGATGCGATTGGGCAGGACAAGAAGGTGAAGAGCGGCAAGCTCACCTTCATCCTCACCCACGGGATCGGCCAGTCCTTCGTCGCTGATGATGTGCCGTCTTCCGAAGTGCTGAGCTTCCTTGACGAAAAGCGGAGCCGATGAGCGCCAAACGCAGCCTGCCATCGCGCCTGCTGAACGCGGTCATCCGCCGCCTGCTTCGCATGTCCGGCCTGTCGCTGTCACCGGAAACGCTGGTCTTTGCGGACCGCGACGATCTGCATTCGGCACTCGAGGCCCGGCACCGGGAGCGCGATCCCGTGCAGCGGGACCGCAACCGGCTGAGCGGACTGTTCGAGCTTCAGGAGCTCGAAGTCTCCGACGTGATGCGGCATCGCACCGTCATGCGCGCGCTGAACGCCGACGATCCGCCTGAGGTTCTCGTGCGCACCGTGTTGGAAAGCCCCTATACCCGCATGCCGGTGTGGCGCAATTCGACCGAAAACATCATCGGCGTGCTGCATGCCAAGGACCTGTTGCGCACACTTGCCGACGTGGAGGCCGACGGGGCCCCTGTCGATGTCGTGAAGATCGCCCAGCGGCCGTGGTTTGTGCCCGATAGTACCAGCCTCAAGGACCAGCTTGCCGCATTCCTGAAGCGCAAGGTGCATTTCGCCGTCGTGGTCGACGAATATGGCGAGGTGCAGGGCATCGTCACGCTGGAGGATATTCTCGAGGAAATCGTCGGCGATATCGCAGACGAGCATGATATCGAGGTCCGTGGCGTGCGCCAGGAAGCCGACGGCTCGATCCTGGTCGATGGCTCGGTGCCGATCCGAGATCTCAACCGGGCGCTCGGCTGGAGCCTTCCCGATCAAGAGGCGACGACGATCGCCGGCCTCGTCATCCACGAATCAAAGCTCATCCCCGAAGAGCGGCAGGCCTTCACCTTCCACGGCAAGCGCTTCATCGTCCTGAAGCGCGAGAAGAACCGCATCACGCGGCTCAGAATCCGCCCGGCAGTCGAGACAGCGCTGCCCGGCGAATAGGTCTCCGCTACCAGCGCGTCGCTTCGCCCGGTGCCGCGGCTTCCACCGCCAGCGCGTGCAGGCCTGCGTCGAGTTCGGGCTTCAGCAGCGCATTCACGGCCCGGTGCCGGTCGATACGGCTCTTTCCCGCAAATGCCGGAGACACGATCCGCACCCGCATATGGGTCTCGCCGGTTCCTGTAATATCCGGCTGATGTCCGGCGTGATGCTGGCTCTCGTCGATCACCTCGAGCCGATCGGGGGCAAGGTTGTCGCGAAGCGTAGCTTCGATGCGGGCTCTTACGGTCATGTTCGGCTTCCTTTGATGGCAGACAGGGCGACGCAGAAGGGCATCTCAGAAACCAGCAACAAACCGGTTTGTCAATTCTTGTCCCGACTTCTCGGCGGCCCCATAATAGGAGCCTTATGAAACTCGATTCCAAATATTTCGACCGTATCCGGACGCGCCGGAACAGGCAGCAGGAAACGGCTGCGCAGGCTCCGACCTGCCAGTGGGACGGGTGCGACAAGCCCGGCGCCCACCGCGCGCCCGTGGGTCGAAATGCGGAAGGACAGTTCTTCCTGTTCTGCTTCGAGCATGTGAAGGAATACAACAAGGGTTACAACTATTTCTCCGGCCTGTCGGATGGCGAGATTGCGCGCTACCAGAAGGAGGCGATCACCGGTCATCGCCCCACATGGACAGTTGGCGTCAACAAGGCGGCGAAAGACGGGCCGTTGCATTCGAGCGCGCGTTCCAGTGCAGGCGGTGCCAGCGGAACCGCTTACGCGCAGCAGCGTTTCAAGGATCCGTTCGGTTTCGTTTCTCAGGCCCGGGCGGGCACCGGTGGACGGTTCGAAACGCAGGGACGAAAGCTGAAAACGCTGGAAGCCAAGGCTTTCGATACGCTGGAACTGGCGGCAAACTCGAATTCGACCGATATCAAGCGGCGCTACAAGGAACTGGTCAAGAAGCACCACCCGGATGCCAATGGCGGAGACCGCGGTTCTGAAGACCGTTTTCGCGCTGTCATTCAAGCATACCAGTTGTTGAAGCAGGCGGGTTTCTGCTAAGCCGTAAAAACATATGGCAGCGAGGATGAAGGCCGGGCATTTGCCCGTGCCCTGGAGTTATGATGAGCAAGATCGACTTAGACATTTCCAACCTTCCCGACACCACAGTATCTGTCCGGGATGTTTTCGGCATTGATACCGATTTGAGGGTTCCGGCCTACAGCCACGGCGACCCTTACGTTCCGGACCTTGATCCGGACTACCTGTTCGACCGCGACACGACGCTCGCCATCCTCGCAGGGTTTGCCCATAACCGCCGCGTCATGGTGTCCGGTTTCCACGGAACCGGCAAATCGACCCATATCGAGCAGGTTGCCGCCCGCCTCAACTGGCCTTGCGTGCGCGTCAACCTCGACAGCCACGTCAGCCGTATCGATCTCGTCGGCAAGGACGCGATCGTGCTGAAGGACGGCAAGCAGGTCACCGAATTCAAGGACGGCATCCTGCCCTGGGCCTACCAGCACAATGTCGCACTTGTGTTCGACGAATACGATGCAGGTCGTCCGGACGTGATGTTCGTCATTCAGCGGGTGCTGGAATCGTCGGGCCGCCTGACTCTTCTCGATCAGAGCCGCGTCATTCGTCCTCACCCGGCATTCCGCATCTTCTCGACCGCCAACACGGTTGGTCTGGGAGATACGACGGGCCTTTATCACGGCACCCAGCAGATCAACCAGGCACAGATGGACCGCTGGTCGATCGTGACCACGTTGAACTACCTGCCGCACCAGAAGGAAGTCGATATCGTTGCCGCCAAGGTGAAGTCTTTCGGCAAGACGGCCGAAGGTCGCGAGACCGTATCAAAAATGGTGCGCGTCGCCGATCTGACCCGTTCGGCCTTCATCAACGGCGACCTGTCGACCGTGATGAGCCCGCGTACGGTCATCACCTGGGCCGAGAATGCCGAGATCTTCGGTGATGTCGCCTTTGCCTTCCGCATCACCTTCCTCAACAAGTGCGACGAGCTTGAGCGCACGCTGGTGGCCGAACAGTATCAGCGCGCCTTCGGTGTCGAGCTCAAGGAAAGTGCCGCCAACATGGTTCTTGGCGCTTAACGTCGACAGGGGCGTGACCTAACGCGCCAAGCGAAGGAAATGCAGGCCATGTCAGGTCGTGGAGACAATTCGAAACCCAAGTCCAGCGGCATGGTCGATACCGAGCCGTTGCGCCGGGCGATCACCGGCTGCGTCCGGTCGATTGCCGCCAATGGCGAGGTCGAGGTGTCGTTCGCCAACGAGCGCCCCGGCCTTGCCGGTGATCGCATTCGTCTGCCTGAAATCTCAAGGCGTCCGACGGCTCATGAGCTTGCCGTCACAAGGGGCCTCGGCGATTCTATGGCGCTGCGGATTGCCTGCCACGATACGGCCATGCATGCCAATCTGGCGCCGCAGGGATCGGATGCGCGCACCGTGTTCGATGCGGTCGAGCAGGCCCGGATCGAATCGATCGGCGCGCTGCGGATGACCGGCGTTGCCTCCAACCTCAACTCGATGCATCAGGAAAAATACGCCAAGGCGAATTTCACCGGCATCGAGCGTCAGGAAGACGCACCCATCGGCGAAGCGATCGCCATGCTGGTTCGCGAGAAGCTGACCGGCGTGAAGCCGCCCGAAAGCGCCGGCAAGGTGCTCGACCTCTGGCGTCCGTTCATCGAGGACAAGGCGTCGGGCGATCTCGACAATCTGAGAAATGTCATCGAGGACCAGCAGGCCTTTTCCAAGGTCGTGCGCCGCATGCTGTCATCCATGCAGATGGCCGAGGATCTCGCCAGCGACGACAGCGAGCCTGAGGACATCGACAACCAGAACGACGAGGAACAGCCGAGCAGCGGCGAGACCGAGAACGAGGAAGTCGAGGAAGAAGCCGGCTCTGATGCCGCGCCCGCCGAACAGAGCGACGTTGCCGACGACGACATGGACGAAGGCGAGATGGACGGCGCCGAAATGTCGGACGAGGAGATGTCCGACGAGAGCGACGATCACTCCGAGACGCCAGGCGAAACCCGCCGGCCGAACAGCCCGTTCGACGATTTCAACGAGAAGGTGGATTATCACATCTTCACGCAGGAGTTCGACGAGGAGATCACCGCCGAAGAGCTGTGTGACGAAGCGGAACTCGACCGGCTGCGCGCTTTCCTCGACAAGCAGCTCGCGCATCTGCAGGGCGCCGTCGGCCGTCTGGCCAACCGGCTGCAGCGTCGCCTGATGGCGCAGCAGAACCGCTCCTGGGATTTCGACCTGGAGGAGGGCTATCTCGACCCGGCCCGCCTCGTGCGCCTGATCATCGACCCAATGCAGCCGCTTTCCTTCAAGAAGGAACGCGATACGCAGTTCCGCGATACGGTCGTGACGCTGGTGATCGACAATTCCGGCTCCATGCGCGGCCGTCCGATCACGGTTGCGGCAACCTGCGCCGACATTCTTGCGCGCACGCTGGAACGCTGCGGTGTGAAGGTGGAGATCCTCGGCTTCACCACCAAAGCCTGGAAGGGCGGCCAGAGCCGCGAGAACTGGCTTGCGAACGGCAAGCCGGCGACACCCGGCCGTCTCAACGATCTGCGCCATATCGTCTACAAGTCCGCCGATGCTCCGTGGCGCCGCTCGCGCCGCAATCTCGGACTGATGATGCGCGAAGGCCTGCTTAAGGAAAACATCGACGGCGAAGCGCTGATGTGGGCGCATAACCGTCTCATCGCGCGGCCGGAACAGCGCAAGATCCTGATGATGATCTCGGATGGTGCGCCGGTCGATGATTCGACTCTGTCGGTCAATCCGGGCAACTATCTGGAGCGGCACCTGCGCGCCGTCATCGAACAGGTCGAGACCAAGTCGCCTGTCGAGCTTCTGGCGATCGGCATTGGCCATGATGTGACGCGCTACTATCGCAATGCCGTGACCATCGTCGACGCAGACGAGTTGGCAGGTGCGATGACCGAGCAGTTGGCCGAACTCTTTGCCGATAAGTCGTCGGCACAGGGCGCCCGTGGCGCCCGCGGTGGCCGTATGCGACGGGCAGGCTGAGGGCTTCGGTGAAGTCCTTGCGCGTGGCCGTTGCTGCGGCTCTGTTGTCGACCGTAGTGTTCGCTCTGCCGGCCGGTGCCGCAGGTCCTTATATAGAGGCGAGCGTCCATACCGTCTCCCGTTTCAAGTCGGGCTCTGACGCCACCCGTTTTGGCAAGCTCGAATTTCTGGGCGGGCTGCAGTTCTCCTCAAACGACAGCATGCTGCAATCGCTTTCGGCGATCCGATTCCGGCCGGACGGTAAGAGTTTTGTTTCGGTGCTCGATACCGGTCACTGGCTGACCGGGCAGATCGAACGGGATGCGGAGGGCCGTCTCTCGGGTCTCAGCCGCCTGCAGGTGTCGCCACTGCTCTACAGAGGCGGGCGGCCGAGGTCGAAGTTCCATTCGGATGCGGAGGGTCTTGCCCTGCGTAAGGGCGAGGCGGTGGTAAGCTTCGAGCAGCTGCACCGGATCGAGACCTATCCGGATCCTGGTTTCGAGGCTTCAGGCCCGACGCGCACCATAGACTTCGTCTTTCCCCGTAGGGAGTTGCGGATGAATGCCGGCATGGAAACGCTGGCACTCTCGCCTGAAGACAGCCCGCTAAAGGGCTCGCTCGTGACGGTGACGGAACACAGCCTCGATCAGAACGGCAACATGTTTGCGGCAATTCTCGAGGGACCGCTGAAGGGCGTTTTCAAGATCGTCCGTCACGACCCCTATGACGCGACCGATGGCGCATTTCTGCCTGACGGCGACTTTCTGCTGCTGGAGCGCCGTTTCAGCTTCCTCGGCGGCCTCGGCATGCGCATCCGCCGCTTCGACGCCGCACAGATCCGTCCGGATGCCCTAATCGACGGTGAGGTCCTGCTGGAAGCGGATATGACCTACGCGATCGACAATATGGAAGGTCTCGACGTGATCGAGGCGCCCGACGGCCGCCCGCATCTCATCCTCGTCTCCGACGACAACGGCAACTTCCTGCAGCGCAACCTGATGCTGGAATTTCGGCTCGCGGAATAAGAAAGGGAAGCTTCAGGCTCCCCTTGATTATGTCACACGGTCTTTGCAGTGACCTGCGGCATCGGCCGCAACACGGTCATCAGCGCGCCATAGGGCAGCAACAGCACGATTCCGACGAGGATCTTGACCACGAGGTCGCCGAGCGCCCAGGAAACCCAGCGCGGGGCTTCGGTCGAGAGTGCGCCCAGAATCGGAGACCAGCCGACGGCGAAGTCGTCATTGGCGCCGAGGAAGGCGAAGATCGGGGCAAAGGCCAGCGAGAAGAACAGCAGTGTATCAAGCGCCGATCCGAGCAGGGAGCCTGCCAGCGGCGCCTGCCACCAGGACTGGCGACGCAGGCGGTTGAACACCGAGATGTCCAGAAGCTGGCCGACCAGATAGGCGGTGCCCGAGGCGATGGCGATGCGCGGAGCGGATGCCCAGAGCGACAACGTTACGCCGAAGATAAAGCCGACCAGAACCACACGGCGTGCGATTGTCGTCCCGAACTGGCGGTTGGTCAGGTCAGTGACGAGGAAGGCGAAGGGATAGGTGAAAGCGCCCCAGGTCAGGAGATCGCCAAGGGCTACTCCGAAAAGGCTTCCTGTGACAGGGAACTGTACGAGGAAGTTCGAGGCGACGACGACCGCTGCCATCAGCAGGGCATAGATGAGGGTATAGCGTTTCGCTTGCATTTTTTTATCCTGGGGTATGCCACCAGTTGCGGATATGACCATGAGAAAGGGCTTGTCCGGTTATCCGGTCAAGCCCTCTTCAAAGCCGGTGGTGTCGAAGGTGCTGATTAAGCAGCAGCAGTCGCTGCTTCTGCAGTCTTCTTGGCAATCTGGCGACGCAGAAGACGAGCGCGCATGGACAGCTCAGTCTCGCTGGACTTCAGAAGGAAAGCGTCAAGACCGCCGCGATGCTCAACGGAGCGAAGCGCGTGAGCGGAAACCCGCAGACGGAAGCGCTGGCCGAGCGAATCGGAGATCAGAGTGACCTGGCACAGGTTCGGCAGGAACCGACGACGGGTCTTGTTGTTGGCATGGCTGACGTTATTGCCGGTCATTACGCCCTTGCCGGTCAGTTCGCATACACGAGACATGGGATACACCTTTGTTCTATTCTGCAATCGGAAGCAATTTCCGGGCAATGCCCGACATGCCGATCCAATTGGTCCTGATTGGAAAGTTGCGGTTCTATAGTCAGTGAGGTCCGGCGCGTCAAGCCAAAACCTTGCGTTTCGGACTCTCAAGGCGTCGCTTGGTGCTTTTGCGGCTGGCGCGTCGCTGTTTTCTTGCCATTATGGTCAGTCACACTCGTCAGGCAAGTCGCTTCCATCTCATCCGTCAGGGCCGTTCATGCTTTCTCGCACATATCTAGCCGTCGCACTGTCCTCTCTGGTGAGTTTCGGTGCCGCAACGCCCTCGATGGCGGCCGAAACCCGGCAGGTCAGCCAATACAGTATCACGCTCGGGATATTACCGATCGCGACAGCGAGCTTTTCGAGCGAATTCGACGGCGGGCAGTACAAGATCAACGGCACGTTCAAATCTGCCGGTATCGCCGATATCATCAGCAAGGTCTCGGCGGAAACCAGCGTGACGGGGCGCATCGATGGCCAGAAGCTGCAGGCCGACCGCTACAATCTTGTCTACAATGTCGGAAAGCGGAAGCGCGTCTACGATATCTTCTACAGCAATGGCAACGTGACGGAGACGAAGATCACGCCGCCGCCGCGTCGCAACCGGGAAAACTGGGTGCCGGTGACGGACAAGGATCTTCGCGCCGTACTCGACCCGTTGAGCGGGCTGATCTTTCCGGCGGATGCCAAGATCTGCCCGAACCGGTTGCCGATCTATGACGGTGAATCGCGCATGGATCTGGTTCTGTCACCGATGGGCACCAAGCCGTTTGCGGCGGAAGGGTTCAAGGGAGAGGCCATCGTCTGCTCGATCCGCTACACGCCCAAATCCGGGTTCCGTCGCGGGCGCACCGATATCGAGTATCTTCGCAAGACGCCGATGGAAATCTGGTTTGCCAAGGCCGATGGCGCAAATGTATACGCTCCTGTCTATGCCCGTATCCCGACCAGGATGGGGCCGCTCTACGTGACGGCCGTGAAGATCGGCGATTAGAAGATCGGCTTATGCCGAAGGAGGCATAGTGAAGATCCGGGGGACGCTGATCGGTTTTACGGCCATTCTGATGTGGTCGCTTTTGGCGCTGATGACGGCAGCATCCGGCAAGGTTCCGCCCTTCCAGATGAACGCGATGACGTTTGCGATCGGCAGCCTGCCGGGGCTGATCCTGTTCGCCTTCAGGCCGCAGCGCATCCGGTTGCTCAAACAGCCCGCCAAGGTGTGGATCATCGGGATCGGCGGATTATTCGGCTACCACTTCCTGTACTTCACGGCGCTGCGCAATGCGCCGGCCGTCGAGGCGGGACTGATCGCCTATCTCTGGCCGCTGCTCATCGTCGTCGGCTCGGCGCTCCTGCCGGGCGAGCGGCTGCGCTGGTACCACGTCGCCGGTGCGCTTGCCGGGCTTTGCGGCACGATTGCCATCGTTTCGCGCAACGGCCTGTCGTTCGACGGCGCCTATACGCTGGGTTATGGCACAGCCTTCATCTGCGCCTTCACCTGGGCGGGGTACTCGCTGCTGACCCGCAGCTTCGATCGTGTCTCGACCGACGTGGTGACGGGGTTCTGCCTCGCCACATCGCTGTTGTCGCTTGTGTGCCATCTGGCGCTGGAGATCACGATATGGCCGGCGGACACCAGCCAGTGGGCGGCGGTCGTCGGCCTTGGCCTGCTGCCGGTTGGCGCTGCCTTCTACGCTTGGGATTACGGCGTGAAGAACGGCGATATACAGGTGATCGGCGCCGCAAGTTATGCCGCGCCTCTGCTCTCGACCTTGATCCTGGTGCTTTCCGGCTTTGCCGAACCGGACTGGCGTATTCTCGCGGCCTGCGTACTGATCACCGGTGGAGCGGTGCTTGCTGCACGTGATATGCTGCGGCCGAGGAAACCAGTTCGGCTTCCGGTGGAGTAAGGTATGTCGGCGGCAGACAACGAACGCGTGAAGTATGTCGCCAACGCATTTGATCGTGCGTCAACGTCCTCCCTGACAGTCGGCGTCTTCGCGCCTATCGCTGCGGCGATCTATGCGCCGGCAAGCTCGGTCGGGAACTTATGGGTGCTTTCAATCGCCGGCCCCTGTTGGCTTTTCACGGCAGGCATACTACATTTCGTAGGAAGGTTCATTTTACGGAGGCTGCTATGACTGGCTTGCAGATCTATGCATTCATCGTTTTGCCGCTCTCGATCGCGGCGGTTGGATCTGCCTACGCGTATTTTTTCGTGAAGAGTGAAGAGCGCAAACGCAAGATTCCTCCTGCTGAATAAGCCGATCCTTTCCCGGCGCCCTTAACCCGGCTCCCAGCCAAGCGCTGCCATCTCGAAGCTCGCAAACTCGAATCCGGGCGCCACGGTGCAGCCCACCAGCGTGTAGGCTCCAAGCGGTTCTGCCGACTGCCACGCATCGGCCGGCACCACGGCCTGTGGCCGCTCGCCGTTGGCCAGATCCACACCGAGCCGGATTTCCTCGACGGTCGTTCCATCCGAGATCTTCAGAAGCAGCGGATCGCCGGCATAATAGTGCCAGACTTCCGCTGCATCGCGCACCCGATGCCAGTGCGATTTCTCGCCGGCCTGCAGCAGATAGTAGATCGCTGTCGAGGCGCCGCGCCCGGTGCCGTCGCCATCGCGAAACGTCTCCGCATACCAGCCGCCTTCCGGGTGGCGCTGCATGCCGAGTATGGTGATGATCTCTTGCGCAGTCATCGCTTTAGAAATTGTCCTTGCGCTTGCGGATTTCGGCAAACACTTCCTCGTTGGTTTTGCCTTCCATGATCAGGTTGCGGCGGATCGCGGGATCGGCGGGGCGCAGGAACGGGTTGGTTTCCTTTTCCAGGCCCATCATCGTCGGAATGGTGAACTTTCCGTCGGCGCGCAGTTCTTCGATCTCGGCGGCGCGGGTCTTCAGCCGCTCGTTGTCCGGATCGATCGTCAGCGCGAAACGTGCGTTGGAGAGCGTGTATTCATGGCCGAAATAGATCGCCGTCTCATCCGGTAGAACAGCTAGCTTCTGCAGCGAAGACCACATGTCGGCAGCGGGCCGCTCGAACAGGCGGCCGCAACCGAGCGCAAACAGCGTGTCGGCGGCAAACAGGATCTTGTCGTCCGGAAAATGGAAGCAGATGTGTCCGGCCGTGTGGCCCGGCGTTTCGATGACGCGAACGAGATGGTCGCCGAAATGGAACTCGTCGCCATCTGCGACCGCCCGGTCGAGGCCGGGGATCGCCACCGCCTCGTTGACAGGGCCGATGATCTCCAGTCCGAACTTCTGCTTCAGCGCCAGGTTTGCTTCCACGTGATCGGTATGGTGATGGGTGGTGAAGATGTGGGTGATAGTCCAGCCGCGGCGGGCGGCAGCGTCGATGATCGGTTTTTCTTCCGGCGCATCGATCGAAGCGGTCAGCCCGCTTTCGGGATCGTGCACGAGAACGCCGAAATTATCGCTCCGGCAGGAAAAAACTTCGAGTTCCAACGGCTTCATATTGCCTCACCTATTGCTCAAATCCACTTGTGGAACAATGTAGAGACTGGTGCCTTGAAGTCCAACCACCTTCAGCGAGCAATTTATCTTGTCCGTCGATATCGTCGATCTGCGTGAGTTCTATCATTCTGCCCTTGGCCGGTTCGCCGAGCAGTCGATCGTCATGGCGTTGTCGTCGCTCTGGGCGCGCCTGCCGGAGGAGCGTCTGGTCGGGCTTGGATACGCGGTGCCCTATCTCGATCACTTCCGGGCCGATACGGAACGCACCTTCGCCTTCATGCCGGCCGGGCAGGGGGCTGTGAACTGGCCGCCAGGCGAGCTTTCGAGTACAGCTCTGGTGTTCGACGAGGAGTTGCCGCTGCCGGACAGTTCGGTCGATCGCGTGCTGCTGGTGCATTCGCTCGAATTTGCCGAAAACCCGCGCGAGACGCTGAAGGAAATCTGGCGGGTGCTGGCGCCGGGCGGGCGCCTGGTGATCGTCGTGCCCAACAGACGTGGTGTCTGGGCACGCATGGAACATACGCCTTTCGGCTCTGGCCGGCCCTATTCGCGGGGGCAGTTGACGACGTTGATGCGCGAGACGAACTTCACGCCCGGGGCCAGCGCCGAGGCGTTGTTCTTTCCGCCGTCGAAGGCGAGGACCATCATGAAGATGCGGCAGGTGTTCGATCGTATCGGTCGCCGCTTCTGGCCGGTGTTTTCCGGCGTCATAGTGCTGGAGGCGCAAAAGCGGCTGTATCAGGGTCTGCCGGTGGCAGCCCGCGCGTCGAGACGTGTGTTCGTGCCGGTCATGGCACCGCGCGGCGTGCCGACGACGCGGACGCAGCCCGAGACACCCAAAGGCTCTTAAAACCGGCTCGACATTGGGCCTTTTGAGCTTTAATGCCTGAGCATACCCTGCCCACAGACATTACCGAGAAGGTCCAATCGATGAGCATCGTTGCGAGTGAGCCCGTTCCGCGTCCAGGCATTCTGGATATCGCCGCCTATGTGCCCGGCAAGGATCATGCTCCCGGCGTTGCGCGCGTGTTCAAGCTCTCGTCCAACGAAACGCCGCTTGGTGCGAGCCCCGCTGCGATCGAAGCCTTTCGTGAGGCAGCCGGTCACCTCGAACTCTATCCGGATGGCCAGGCCTTGGCGCTGCGCGAAGCGATCGGCTCGGTGCACGGGTTGAACGCTGCCAACATCATCTGCGGCAATGGTTCGGATGAACTGCTCGGCCTGCTGTGCCATGTCTATCTCGGTGCCGGCGACGAGGCGATCATCACCCAGCACGGGTTCCTGGTCTACAAGATCCAGATCACCGGTGCCGGCGCCAAGGCGATCGAAGTGCCGGAGAAGGATTGCACCGTCGATGTCGACGCGATCCTCGCGGCTGTGACGGAAAACACGAAGATGGTGTTCATCGCCAATCCGGGCAATCCGACCGGCACCTATGTCCCGGTTTCCGACATCCGCCGCCTGCATGCCGGCCTGCCGAAAAACGTCATCCTCGTTCTCGACGCGGCCTATGCGGAATACGTGAAGAAGAACGATTACGAGGCCGGTCTTGAGCTCGTTTCGAACAGCAAGAACGTCGTGATGTGCCGGACCTTCTCGAAGGCCTATGGTCTTGCGGCGCTGCGGATCGGCTGGATGTACGGCCCGGCCGCCATTCTCGATGCGCTCAACCGCGTCCGCGGACCGTTCAACCTGAATGCGCCGGCGATTGCCGCAGGTGCTGCGGCCATCCGCGATCGGGCTTTCGTCGAAAAGGCCGTCGAGCACAACACGCTCTGGCTCGACAAGCTGACCCACGCATTCGAAACGCTCGGGCTCAAGGTGACGCCGTCGGTCACCAATTTCGTGCTGATCCATTTCCCCGATGTGGACGGCAAGCGTGCGCCGGATGCCGATGCGTTCCTCACCAGCCGTGGCTATATCCTGCGGGTCGTCAAGGGCTATGGCCTGCCAAACGCGCTGCGCATGACGATCGGCTCGGAAGAGGCCAATCGCGGCGTTATCGAAACGCTCGGCGAATTTCTGGCACGCTGACAGCAACGGGACCGACATCATGACCCATCCGCAGTTCGATCGGATCGCTCTGATCGGCATCGGCCTGATCGGCTCATCTATTGCGCGCGACGTGAAGGAGCTCGGGCTCGCCAATCACGTCGTCATCTCGACACGCAGTAGCGAGACGCTGAAGCGGGCCGAAGAGCTGGAGCTTGGCACGGAATACACAGCCTCTGCAGCCGATGCGGTGAAGGATGCCGACCTCGTTATCGTCTCCGTTCCTGTCGGTGCGTCCGAAACGGTTGCCAAGCAGATCGCGGGCAGCCTGA
Organism: Rhizobium sp. NFR12; assembly: GCF_900108545.1. Lineage (NCBI taxonomy): Bacteria > Pseudomonadati > Pseudomonadota > Alphaproteobacteria > Hyphomicrobiales > Rhizobiaceae > Rhizobium > Rhizobium sp. NFR12. The sequence goes on from NZ_FNWM01000001.1 coordinate 261,224, forward strand.
AGCCGGGTGCCATCGTCACCGATGTCGGCTCGACCAAAGCTTCGGTCATCGCGCAGATGGCGCCGCATATGCCTGATGGCGTGCATTTCATTCCCGGTCACCCGCTGGCCGGCACCGAGAAGTCCGGTCCGGATGCGGGCTTTCCGGGTCTGTTTCGCGATCGTTGGTGCATCTTCACGCCGCTGCCGGAAACGGATCAGGCGGCGCTCGAGCAGTTGAAGGCTTTCTGGGTGGCGCTCGGTTCGCGCATCGACGAGATGGATCCCGAACACCACGACAAGGTGCTCGCGATCGTTTCGCATCTGCCCCATATCATCGCCTATAATATCGTCGGCACGGCGGATGATCTGGAAACGGTCACCGAATCGGAAGTCATCAAGTATTCCGCCTCCGGTTTCCGCGATTTCACGCGTCTTGCGGCCTCCGATCCCACCATGTGGCGGGACGTCTGCCTGCACAACAAGGATGCGATCCTGGAAATGCTGGCCCGGTTTTCGGAAGATCTTGCCTACCTGCAGCGGGCAATCCGCTGGGGCGAGGGCGACAAGCTGTTCGAACTCTTCAGCCGCACCCGCACCATCCGCCGCTCCATCGTTCAGGCCGGCCAGGATGTGGACGCGCCGGACTTTGGCCGGCACGCACTGGATGTGAAGAAATAAGCAGGTCTGTCTGCACTAGATCCGCGGAATTTCGCCGATCTGGATCAGCCCGCCCGCCAGAACTTTGCCGCGCCGGATGGTGATGTCGAGTGAGGCATTTTCACCACCTCCAAGCGCTGCCAGCATGTTTGCCGCGGTCTTGATGGTCGATGCGAGATCCGGAAACACTTCGCCGAGGCTCTGCTGCCACGCGTCGATCTTTTCCACGCGCAGTTTGAGCTTGCCTGACATGCGCCCTTCGTCATCGAAGGAGAAGGGGCCGGAGATAGTGGCAACCCGTCCCTCGCCGAGATCGGCCTTCAGGGAACGAAGCTCGCCCTTGGTATTGTAGAGTGCTGTACCGTTCGGATCGCTGCCGTCAATCATGCCGGCGCGACCGGCAAGCGTCACGTCCACGAGAGCGTTGAGCTTGGGCAGAAGCTCTGCCATGCCCTCGGCTGTCGTCGAGGTGCCGTCGAGCGAGATCGCGGCATCGAGATCGTCGCCGTTCTGGCGCAGATGGATTTCCGTCCGGTCGGTGGTGATGTCGAAGGGCTGGGTGTTCGTCGCGGAAACGACGCTTGCGCGCGAGCCCTCGATGACCATCGACGCCCGCTCGACGCCTTTCAGCTTGGCAGCGATACTGGATTGCAGCGATTTCCAGGTGGTGGATACGGAGAAGCCATGGCTGGTGCGGACTTCAGAGGGTGCGTCGAGTTCCCAGACGATGTGACCAGGCGCATAGACCTGGGCTGCCGAGCGCAAAGCGCCGAACGTGCCCGAAATGCCGTTTTCACGGTCATCCACCGTCACCTTGGAGCAGAACAGGCCTATACGGAAAGGATAGCCGCGATATTCGGCATCGGTGCATTCGGCGACGATGCCGCGCTTCTGCTGGCTACCCAGCAGTGCCAGCGTGTTCTGTTTCAGAACCGATGCGGCATAGAACCAGCCTGCCGTATAAAGGGCTATCGCCAGAATGACGGCACTCGCCAGGATCCATAGTTTTCTGCTGACGCCGCTTCGGCTTGACGCTGCCATGTTGTTCTCCCAAAGGTCTTTTCGCAAATCTCGATGACGGCATGGCGTGCGATATGGACGAATTTTGGGTGTTTGGCTACGGATCGCTGATGTGGAACCCGGGCTTTCCGTTCGAAGAGAAGGCGCAGGCCCGCGTTTACGGCTTTCGCCGGTCGCTGTGCATCTGGTCGACAGTGCACCGTGGAACGCCGGATCGTCCGGGTCTGGTCATGGGGCTCGACCGTGGCGGATCGTGCAGGGGCGCGGCCTTCCGGGTAGCTGGCGGCGAATGGGACGATGCGATCGAGTATCTGCGTCGTCGCGAACTTGTCACCAATGTCTATCTCGAAAAGATCGTGCCGATCACGCTGATGGACGGGCGGCAGGTGAAGGCCGTCACCTACGTCGTCGATCGTTCGCACCGGCAATATGCCGGTGCGATGGATGTCGAGAAAGCAGCTGGCATCGTGCGTCACGCGGCCGGCCAGTCCGGCCCCAACGATGCCTATGTGTTCAACACCGTCGAGCATCTCGCCCAGATCGGTATTCGCGACCTGTGGCTGGAAGGGGTTGCCGCAGCGCTTGCGGCCTGAAGTTCCCCGCTCAAACCGGCGTTTGTTGCGCTTTCAGTTCCGCCAGACGTTTCGACGCCGTCGGCGGCAGCGGCAGATGCGGGTTCGCCGCAACGGTCTCGACCAGCAGCTGATCGCTTGCCGTTTCCAGCGTTTCGATCAGGTGCTTGTAGAAGGCATCCGGCTGCATTCCCGGCTGGATGGCCGGCAGGATCCGGACCTTGAAATGGCCCGGATATTTCACCAGCTTGCGGCGTCCCCAGAACAGCCCCCAATGGGCGACGACCGGGACGACCGGAACCTTCGCATCGCGATAGATGCGGGCAATGCCGTAGCGATAGTCCGGCTCGGCGCCAGGCGAGCGACGGGTTCCCTCAGGGTAGATGATCAGCTGGCGGCCGCTTTCCATCTCTTCCTTGGTGCGCTTCATCACCTCGACCATGACCTTGCCGCGGGCACCGCGGTTCACCGGGATCATCCGCTGCCTGGCCAGATACCATCCGAACAGCGGGATCCACAGAAGCTCGCGCTTCAGGATATAGACCGGGTCGGGATAGTGGGGCATCAGCGCAAAGGTGTCCCACACAGACTGGTGCTTGGGCGTAAAGATGCAGCCGCCTTCCGGAATGTTCTCGAGGCCCTCGATTTCGAAAGTGGCACCGACGATCTTGCCCATCAGCCAGTTGCTGGACGAAGCCCAGCCCTTGGGGACGCTGAAGGCGGCCTTTCGCGAAGCCAGGAAGTAGTAGGGAGCAAACACGATCATCCGCAGGATCATGTTGGCGTAGAAGGCGGTATTGAACACGACGGAGCGGATGAGAAGCATGGAGCGGGCTTTCTTGCAGACTGCCCGTTGCCTACACGAGAACTCGAGCGGATAAAAGCGCGAGATCGACGGCCTGCTCAGATCAGGGAGATTTTTTCGGCACCGACCCGGTCGAATCGCCGTCGGTTCGAAGGCCGCTGCCCTTCTGCATGCCCACCCAGTCGCGAATGGTTGCCAGCACCACCTTGACGTATTCCGACAGCATCGTGCGCAGCGTATCCGGCTCGGCGAACCAGGCGCGGCGGGCGAGATCTGCATTGATGACCGGATAGGGAATGAATTCCGTCGCGGGATCGGCGCGGCGTAGTTCGTGCAGACTGCGCAGCATGTGGTAGTTGTTGGTCACGACGAGCACGGATTTGTAGTCTTTGTCGTGGATCCAGCGGGAGATCTCGTTGGCATTGCCGATTGTATCGATCGCATCATAGCCGATATCGACGCAGCACTTGAAAAGGTCGGGCGAGGCCTGCGTGACCTTGCGGATCTGCGTTGGCGTGGTGGATGGATGCGCGCCGGAAATCAGAAGCCGCCTGCCGGCCCCGTCGCGCAGCAGACCGAGCGCCTGTTCTATGCGCAGATATCCACCTGTCAGAACAACGATTGCATCGGCCTTGACGCCATCGGGCGCTCGCAACGATGTGACCGCGTCCGCGAACCAGAGGAAACCGCCGACGACGATCGCAACGCAGATGAACGCCACCATGACGATCCGTCTTGCTATTCGTCTAAACGTGCTCCGGCGCGAGAGCAAAGCCCTTCGTCTCCGGTCCGAAGTCCGGTCGTCCGTCACATCGGGAGGGGTCTGGCCGAGTGTCATGATTTCGTTGATAGACCTAGATTTCGTTGTCGCCTAGTCCCACAACGGGTTCACTTCAAAAAACACGTGCGGGTTATGATTTCGGCGCGCCATCCGCCCGTGCCGGATCGGAGCGGATCAGGTCGATCTCGTCGATCGTTTTCATCACCGTCAAGCGGGCTGTCAGCGTCGTCAGAAGGGCGATCACGAGGATCGTCGCAAAAATTCCGAGATAGCCTCCGAATCCGATCGTGAAGGAACCGAACAGGGCTGTCGCCTGCTCGCTCTGGGGCGTCGCGCGCGAATTCGACTGCCACAGATTGGCGGCCGCAAACAGCAGTGCCGCCAGCGCGCCGCCGGCTGCCGATCCCTTGATGCTGATCTTCAGGAAATGCTTCTGGAATTCGCGGGCGACGAAACCGCTTTCGGCGCCGACGAAATGCAGGACTTCGATGATATGCCGGTTGCCGGACAGGGCGCCGCGGGTGGCAAACACGACGGTCAGGATCATCGCGGTAAAGACGAGGATCAGCACACCCATGCCGATCAGCACCGTCGTGCGCGCCATCGAGACCAGCCGGTCCACCCAGGTGCGGTGGTCATCGAGAAAGGCTTGCGGCACCTCGGTCTTCAGGAGGTCGCGCATGGCTGCGAAATCGGGCGGGTTCTGCTCGTCGATCGTGATGATCACCAGCCGCGGCACGGGCAGGTCGGCAAGGTCGAGGCCGGTGCCGAGCCAAGGTTCCAGCAGCCGCGCGGTGGCGCTGTCATCCATGATCGTGCCGTCCCGGGTGCCGACAAAGGTCAGTGCGACATCGCGCGCCTTCTTCAGCGCCGCATCCATGTCGAGGCCATCGTCCGGCTTGATCTGGATGGTGATTTCGCGGGCGATCTCGCTCTGCCAGCCGGCCGCGGTGGCGCGCACCATGCTGACCCCGCCGAGCGTCAGGCATGCGAGGAAGGCCATGATGGCGATCACCACCATCAGCGCATTGCCCTGGATATTGGAGGGAGGCAGGATCGGGGCCGTCGGGCGCACGCGCATCGAGGCGCGGCGCGGACCCTGGTCGTTCGCTGTCTCGGCGCCTTTCTCCTGCCAAGCGTTTGCCGGTGCCGGGGCTTTCTCCGTCTTAGCCGGTTTGGTCTTCTTGGGAGGGCGCGGCTCATTCATAGATATCAAGCCGCCCTTCGGTGAGGATCATCCGCCGTGCATCGACCTGATCCATCAGCGCCAGATCGTGCGTCGCGATGACGACGGCGGTGCCGAGCCGGTTGAGCTCGAGGAACAGGCTGAGCAGCCGGCGGGCCATGGGCGGGTCGACATTGCCGGTGGGTTCGTCGGCGAGCAGGATTTCCGGACGGTCCATCAGCGCACGGGCAATCGCCGCACGCTGCTTTTCGCCGCCTGAAAGCACCGCGGGCAGCACATTGATGCGCTCGCCGAGGCCGACCCATTTGAGGAGCTCGATCACGTCATTGCGATAGGACGCCTCGTCCTTGCCGCGCACCCGAAGCGGCAGGGCGACGTTCTCATAGGTGGTCAGATGGTCGAGCAGGCGAAAGTCTTGGTAGACGATGCCGATTCGCCGGCGCAGCATCGGCAGCTCGCTCCGCGGGATCTGCGACAGCTCGCGGCCGAACATGCGGATGATGCCGCGGGTGGGGTAGAGCGAGGTGAACAGCAGGCGCAGAAGCGTCGTCTTGCCGGCACCGGACGGGCCGGTCAGGAACTGAAATGACCGTTTCGGGATGTCGAACGTCATGTCCCGGAGAATCTCCGGGCCCATTCCATATCGCAACCCAACATTTTCGAAATGAATCAACGGAAGACCAAATCCCTGAACCCTTCAGATTCGCACCTGACCATCTCTTAACGATGAAGGTAAACGAAAGGTAAAACGCCGGTCGAAAAGGGCTTATTTCGGGCGCTGTTTGCAAACGGTTAACCAATCGAATTTACGACTAGGGGGGATTCGTTTCAATGGCCGCCTCTTTCGATATCGGGGGACAAGCGGCGCCGAAGAGGTCCGATGAACACGTTCAGCAGCCGCGCCGGCAAGACGATTGTCCGCATGGACATCCTGCCGCCCGAAATCACAACAGGCCCCAAGGGCCGGGTGAAGGCGCGTGGTCCCGTGGTGGATGCGCAGTTCGTGCCCGTGACTGATGGCGGGTGGCAGCGGTCCAGACCGCGTTCGCACAACGACAATTCAGACAACAGGACCAAGAACCGGTCGACCGGTAAGCCTGCAGAGAGGGTGAGGTCCGGTGCTCCGGCCTCGGTGCTGAATGGCTTCGTCGGCAAGGTCGAGCGCGTGCTGAGTACGCTTTCGGCCGATCTGTTCTGCGCTCTTGTGGCTGCCGCTTTCGTGCTGGTGTTTGCGAGTGCCGGCGGCTTCTCGTTCCTGTTCAACGAGAGCGGAGAAGCCCAAGCCGAGCCATCGCTCGATATCACTCACATCACCATGACGCCACGCGATGCGGATGGCATGCGGGTTCTACTGATCAACGGAATCGTCGAGAACCGGACCAGTAACGCAAAGACCATGCCCGCGATCCGGGCCGAACTGATGGCCGGCGACACGCTGGTCGCCTCGACGTTGATTGCCCCGCCGGCTTCCGCCATTGCTGCCGGCCACAGCCGCGGGTTTTCTGCGCGCGTGCCGCATCCCGGCGGAAAACTCCCGGATTTGCGCCTGACCTTTGCGGAACGGGATGCGTCCCGCCTCTGATTGTGCTATCGCGGCGCTTCCGATCTATCAGGAGTATCCGTATGCCCGTCGTCCGCGGCAAAAACATCGAGCCGCTTTTCACTGCCGAACAGATCGCCGTGCGCAATCACCAAATCGCAGCGCAGATCGCGACCGGTCCCACGAAGGATCTGCTCGTCATCGCCGTCCTCAAGGGCTCGTTCATTTTCGCAGCGGATCTTCTGCGCGCGCTGCATGAGACGGGCCTTGCACCAGAAGTGGAGTTCATCACACTTTCGAGCTACGGCACCGGCACGGTCTCGCAGGGCGTTCGCATCGTCAAGGATATCGACAGCGACGTGAAGGACCGCGATGTTCTTCTGATCGACGACATCCTGGAATCCGGCCGCACGCTGAAATTCGCCAAGGAACTGCTCTATGAGCGCGGCGCCCGCCATGTTTCGCTGGCCGTTCTTCTCGACAAGAAGGTGAAGCGCAAGGAAGAGCTTGAGGCGGATTACGTCGGCTTCGAATGCCCCGACTACTTCGTCGTCGGCTACGGCATGGACGTCGCCTACGCGTTCCGCGAACTGCCTTTCGTCGGCGTCGTGACTGGCGACGCGTGAGTTGATTTTGGTTCGGATGGGGGCAGAAATCTGCCGCCATCCGGTCGCAAGGTGTTAACCATGGCGCGGTTTGAGCCTCGCCTGTTTACTCCTCGACAACCAAACTCTGGTGAATTGCTCCCGGATTGATACACAAAATGGGAGCGATGATCGCTATGGCCAAGATCCTTATTACCGAGGATGAACACACGTTGCGCATGTTTGTTGCGCGCGCTCTCCGGATGGATGGCCATGAGACGCATGAGGCCGGCGATGGCGCCGAAGGCCTCGAAAAGCTCGAGCAGGGCGCGTTCGATCTTCTGCTTTCCGACATACGCATGCCTGTCATGGATGGCATTGCGCTGGCGCACGAAGCCGCCGCCCAGTATCCCGACATGAAGATCCTGCTGATGACCGGCTATGCCGAACAGCGCGAACGCGCCGATGACCTGTCGTCGAAGATCGTCGATGTGGTGCAGAAGCCTTTCGCATTGCCAGAAATCCGCAAGGCTGTCGCCATGGCGCTTGCCGTGCAGACTTCCTGCGCGGCCTGATCTCTCGCAGGTGGATTTAGCGGATCTCGAGCAGCCGCTCGAGATACTGCCGCTCGGCATCGCCTGATAGGGCGTTGCCCAGCTTCTCGCGGATCGCATCGAGGATCTCGCGGGCGCGCTGCACGTCGATTTCGTCGGGCACCTTCACCTGATCGCCAAAGTCCGGACCTGACGTCGCACGCGGGCGCCCTAGGGGATCGCGACCGTTCTGGCCGCCTTGGTTGGCCATGCCCTGTCCCTGGCCGTCCTGCTGGCCTTCGCCTTGGCCCTGGCCCTGGCCCTGCTGCATCGCCTGCATCATCTGCTGCATCATGCTCTGGGCGCCTTGGCGAAGCGCGTTAAGTGCGTTGCCCTGGCCTTCGACGGCCTGTTCGCCCTGGCCGTCACCGAGCGCCTTGCCGGCGCTGCCCATTTCACTCTGGGCCTCCCCGAAGCCTTGGCCTGGGTCCATGCCCATGCCCTTCAGCGCCTGCTGTAGCTCGCCAAGCTGTTTGCCGAGGCCTTCCTGCTGGGCACGCAGGTTCTTCAGCGCCTCACGCAGCTGCTCGGCTGTCATCTGGTCGGTATTCTGTTCGCCGCCCTGGCCGTTCTGGCCCTGACCTTGTTGGCCCTGCTGCCCGCGCTGTGCCTGCTGGCCTTGCTGACCCGGTTGGCCCTGCTGACCCGGTTGGCCGTTCTGGCCCTGCTGCTGCTCGCCCTGTTCGCCGCTCTGCGGATCGGGGTCGCCGCGCTGCATGCGATCGCGCAATGCCTGGTCCAGCTTGAATGTCTGGTCCATCAGCCGCTGCTGTTCCTGCATGATCTGGCCGAGCTTGTCGATCTGCTGGCGCATCTGGCTGTTTTGCTGCTGCTGCTGGCCCTGCTGACCGCGCTGCGGGCGTCCTGCCTGCAGGTTGTTCATCATCCGCTGCATCTGCGACAGCATTTCCTTGGCCGCGTCACGATTGCCGGATCGAGCGAGGTTTTCGATCTGGTCCATCATGTTCTGCAGGTCGCGCTGGCGAATGACATTCTGCGCCTGCATGTTCTGCTGGCCCGGCGGTGCGTTTTGCATGCGCTGCGCGAGCTCGTTCATAAACTGCTGCATCGCCTCGCGCAGTTCCTTCATGAGGGCAGCGATTTCCTGATCCCCGGCACCTTTCTCGAGCGCGTCCGACAGATTGCGCTGGGCATCGCGCAAACGGCGTTCGGCGGCGGAAAGATCGCCGTCCTCGATGCCGAGCGCGATTTCCCAGAGGTAGTCGGCGGCGTCCTTCAGCTGTTCCTCGTTGCGGGCAATCTTCATGCGCTCGCGGGCCGAGCGGATTGCCAGGAAGTGGCCAAGGTTCGGAATGGTCTCGTCGGGACGGATCGCCAGCGCGTCGTTGAGCTCGATCGCGCGCGGCACCTGGCGCGTGTCGAGCGCGAAAACCTGGCGCTGTTCGGCAACGGCTGCCGCCAGCGGTTCCGAGAAGCCGCGGCCCGGCATTACCATTTCATGGGCGGGGCTGCGGCCGGTCTGGCCTGCGCCGTCCTTGGCAATCAACGTAATCCTGACCCGCTTTCCGGCCAGCGGATGCTCGACCAGGCTACGGCTGGTCAGGGCCTTCACCTCCTGGCCGCGGTTCTGGCGCGGCAGGTCGAGGCGGTATTCCGGCGCCGGGTAAAGCGGCGTGGCCGCCGGGTCGACAGGGCCGACAGGCTCGATCAGCGCATGGGCTTCCCGAATGCCGTAATCGTCCTTGCCGCGGAAACCGATTTCCAGCGCGCCATTGACGGACCGCTTCGGCTGGCCGTCGAAGGCGATCTCCGGGGGGCGGTCGGGAATGACGTCGAAGGTCCATGTCTGGCCATTGACGGTGAGTTCGCCGCTTTCGTCCACATTGAACGCATAGCTGCGCGGCGGCACCGTCTGTGCGGTGTGCGGCTGACTGACGGGTGGCTGCGGCTTTGCCTGCTGGCCCTCGGGCAATGGCGTGCCTGGTGCGTTACCTTGTGCCTGCTTGCTTGCGTCTTCAGCCGCCTTGCGCGCTTCCTCGGTGATCAGCGTCAGCGGCTCTCCGCCGGATTTCGGCGTGAAGACGACCGCTTCCTCGCCCTCGCCACCGGTTACGCGCACGGTCAGGCCCGAATTCTGCGGCACAGATGCCGTGTTGCCGGCCGTATCGCCCGCGGCTGCGGGCGCCGTGTCGCGGCCGGTCAGGAATATCGGGGCGCGGCCGGTGTAGGATGGCGGCGTCAGCCAGGCGTCGATGCGAAGGTCCGGGTTGGTACTTGCAGCCAGTGGTGCCGGGCGGAAGGCGTCCGCGGGCGAACCGCCACCGTTCGAGAAGGAATAGCCGAGCGCCACGGCAAACACGAGCGCCGGTACGGCGCGCAGCGCGAACCGGTCATGGCTGGCAATATCGGGCCGCGGCATGCCCGTATCGAGCGCTGCGATCCGCTCGGCCATGCGGATCTGGTGTTCTTTCCAGAGCGCGCGGGCAAACGGTGTCTCGAACGCCGGCTGGTCTTCCTGCACGGCGACGGGCTGGTGCGGCAGGCCGTTGCGATCTTCCAGCAACCGATCCGCATCGGCCGCATCCGGCCAGCGAAGCCGTGCCAAAGGAAGGAGAGAGGTCAGGAACGCGAAGGTGAAAAAGCCGAGCAGAATCCAGCGCAGAAGATCGGGCGTTACGCGAAAAAGGCCGAACCATGAGACGGAGAAAAACAGGGCGACGACCGCGAGCGGGGCCAGAAGCTTCGGCAGAAGGCGCTCGGAAAACAGCACGAAACGGGCAAACGACCGTTTCAGCGCAACGCGTCTTGCGAGCGCCGGATGTGTTTCGAAAGCACCTTTGCGGATCAAGCTCATGCGGTCCGTCTCCGATCGTGGCGGCCCAAATCAAGCTATCAACATAACAATGTTTGTGGCGAAGACGAGGGCGGCGACATGCCGGCCCCGATATTTCCAAGCGGTTTGCCGCAAAAGTGAACGTCTCTGCGCCGGTCTAGCCAAGCCAGGCGGGCACGGAATCCAGGCCGATCAGGTCCTCGTAGGAGCCGCGCGGGCGGATCACATGGAACTCGGAGCCCTTCACCAGCACTTCCGGCACCAGCAGGCGGGAATTGTAGGTGCCGGCCTGAACGGCGCCATAGGCACCGGCAGAACCGACGGCGATCAGGTCGCCGGGCTTCGGTTCGGCCATCTCGCGGTCGAGCGCCAGATAGTCTCCGGTCTCGCAGACGGGACCGACGACATCGCCCTTGATCCGCGGCGCGTCTGCCGGCGGCACAACGACCGGGCGGATCGAATGATAGGCTTCATAGAGCGTCGGGCGGATGAGGTCGTTCATCGCGCCATCGACGATCACGAAGGTCTTTTCGCCGCCATCCTTCACATAGATGACCTCGGTCACCAGGATGCCGGCATTGCCGACGATCAGGCGGCCGGGCTCGGTGACGATCTTGCAGTCGAGCGTGCGCAGCTGCCGCTTGATCGTTTCCGCATAGGCGTCGGGCAGCGGCGGCGGGGTGTTGTCGTCCTTGTAGGGAATGCCGAGACCGCCGCCGACATCGACGTGGCTGATCGTGTGGCCATCGCCGCGCAGGACATCGACGAGTTCGCGCAGGAGCCGGTAGGCATCCTCGAACGGCTGGAGCTCGGTGATCTGGCTGCCGATATGCATGTCGATGCCGGTGACTTCGATGCCGGCAAGCGTTGCCGCATGGGCATAGACGTCACGGGCCCGGTCGTAAGCGATGCCGAACTTGTTTTCCTTCTTCCCCGTCGAAATCTTGGCATGGGTGCCCGCATCCACATCCGGGTTGATGCGGAAGGAGACATGCGCGCGCTTGCCGACTTTGAGAGCGCGCAGGTTCAGCACTTCCAGTTCCGGCTCGGATTCGACGTTGAAGCAGTAGATCCCGGCCTCGAGCGCCAGATCCATTTCGGCAACGGTCTTGCCGACGCCCGAAAACATGATGCGGGATGCGGGAATGCCGGCCGCCAGCGCGCGCCGCAACTCGCCGCCCGAGACGACGTCGACGCCGGCGCCGAGCTTTGCCAGGGTTTTGAGGACTGCCTGGTTGGAGTTCGCCTTCATGGCGTAGCAGACCATCGCATCCACATCGGAAAACGCCTGCGCGAACACCTTGTAATGGCGCTCCAGCGTGGCTGTCGAATAGACGTAGAATGGCGTGCCGACGGCTTTTGCGATTTCCGGGATGGCGACGTTTTCGGCGTGAAGGACGCCGTCGATGTAGTGGAAATGATTCACGTCAAAACTCGGAAAACTGAAGGGGTCTGGGAACTACAGAAGCGGGTCGAGGACGAACGGCCGCTCGGCAACCGGTTCCTTGTTGGCGTCACCGGGTTTGCTGCTCTTGCGGATGTTCTGCTGTTCGACGGGCGTGCTGGGGCGGTCGAGGTCGCCCTTGCGGCCGCAACCGGCGACAACGAGGCTGACGACGCCCAGGATCAGGCTGACATGGGCGATTTTCACCAGGGATTTCGACATTCTCTTCCTTCTCCGGCACGGTCACGCAGACTTCATAGCGAAGTTCCGCGCGCTTGTGCAGTATCCTTGCCGCTTCATTCGTCGCGCAGGCGTCAGTTTCTCTCGCGCCACCAGGCGATCTGCTTGCGCACCTCGGAGGGAGCCGTACCGCCGAAACTGACGCGGCTGGCAACCGAGGCATCCACCGAAAGCACGTCGAAGACCTTGTCGGTGATGGCAGGGTTGATCGCCTGCAGTTCTCCAAGGGAGAGCTCGGAAAGGTCGCAGCCCTTCTTCTCCGCCAGCGCGACGGCATGGCCGGTCGCATGATGGGCTTCGCGGAAGGGCAGGCCCACTTCGCGAACCAGCCAGTCGGCTAGATCGGTCGCAGTGGAGAAGCCGGCACCGGCAGCGGCGCGCATCTTGTCGGCGCGGATGGTCATGTCGCGCATCATGCCGGTCATGGCGGCAATCGCCAGTTCCAGGTTCTCGGCGCAGTCGAACACCTGCTCCTTGTCTTCCTGCATGTCCTTGGAATAGGCGAGCGGCAGACCCTTCATGACGGTCAGCAGCGCTACCAGCGATCCATTGATGCGGCCGGTCTTGGCGCGCACCAGTTCGGCGGCATCCGGGTTCTTCTTCTGCGGCATGATCGAGGAGCCGGTCGAAAACGCGTCGGACAGGCGCACGAAGCCGAATTGCGGCGTCGACCAGATGACGATTTCTTCGGCAAGACGCGACAGATGCACGGCGCAGATGGCAGCAACCGACAGGAATTCCAGCGCGAAATCGCGGTCGGAAACGGTGTCGATCGAGTTGCGGGTCGGTTCGCGGAAGCCGAGGGCCTTTGCCGTCATGTGGCGGTCGATCGGGTAGGGCGTGCCGGCAAGCGCTGCGGCACCGATCGGGCTTTCGTCGAGATGTTCGATCGCATGGCGAACGCGGGCGCGGTCACGGCCGAACATTTCGACATAGGCCATGCAGTGATGGCCGAAGGTGACCGGCTGCGCCGTCTGCAGATGGGTGAAGCCGGGCATGACCGTATCTGCATGCTCTTCGGCGCGGTCAAGAAACGCGGCGATCAGGCCCGTCAGCATCTTCTCGGTCTTGACGAGCTCTTCCTTGACCCAGAGGCGGAAATCGAGCGCGACCTGGTCATTGCGGGAGCGGGCGGTGTGGAGGCGACCGGCGGCGGGACCGATCAGGTCTGCCAGCCGCGCCTCGATGTTCATGTGAATGTCCTCGAGCTTGCGCGAGAACTGGAACTGTCCGCTTTCGATCTCTGACATGATCGTGTTCAGGCCGGAAACGATCTTGTCTTTATCTTCGTGCGAAATAATGCCTTGTTCCGCCAGCATCGTCGCATGGGCGATCGAACCGCGGATATCCTGGGCGAACAGCTTCTTGTCGAAACCGATCGAGGCATTTATCTCCTCCATGATCGCATCCGGCCCGGAAGCGAAGCGTCCGCCCCACATCTGGTTGGAAGATGTCGCGTCCTTCGTGTCGGCCATGAGAATTCAGTCCTGGAGTAGTTGATGACGTCCAAAAGACCGCTTGGCCTTCCGTCTGTCCGATTGATCCTGATTGCCGCCGTCCTCGGGATCGTCGCCGGCACTGTCGCCGTATACGTGACGAACATGGGGTCTGGCAATGGTTCGGATGGGGGTTCGGAGACCGCGATGTCCACCTCTGCCGGGCAATGCGAGGGCTCCGCGGAACTGGCGAAGTCCGTCGGCGCCTTTTCCAAGGGCCAGGTTGCCGCCATGGTCGAGGCACAGCCGCCGCGCCCGCTCTCCCTGTCCTTCAAGGGACCGGCGGGGCAGGACATGACGACGGCGGATCTTGCAGGCAAAACGGTGCTGCTCAACCTCTGGGCCACCTGGTGCGTGCCCTGCCGCGAAGAGATGCCGGCGCTGAACGGTTTGCAGGCGGCGATGGGCGGCGATGATTTTGAAGTCGTCGCCATCAACATCGACACCGGCACCGACGAGAAGCCGAAAACCTTTCTTGAAGAGTACAAGATCGACAAGCTCGGCTTCTACCGCGACAGTTCGATGGGCACATTCAACGCCCTGAAAAAGGAAGGCCTCGCCTTCGGCCTGCCGGCGACGCTGATCCTCGACAAGAAGGGCTGCCTGATCGGCTCGATGAACGGCCCCGCCGCATGGGATAGCGACGATGCAAAGGCGCTGGTGGCGGCCGCCAAGGGCGCTTGAGGGCTGCGGATGAAGGGCTTGCCCTTCACCTCAGTCGACCCCTTCTAGCGTCCAGTCAAGCGGGTGAGGAGCGAACCGCCACAAGGCTGATCCTTACCGCGTCGGGACTGGAACCTCGCCGCGATAGTCGTAGAAGCCGCGGCCGGATTTGCGGCCGAGCCAGCCGGCTTCGACATATTTGACCAGAAGCGGGCAGGGGCGGTATTTGCTGTCTGCGAGGCCGTCATGCAGCACCTGCATGATCGACAGGCAGGTGTCGAGGCCGATGAAATCGGCGAGCTGCAGCGGTCCCATCGGGTGGTTGGCGCCAAGCCTCATGGCCGTATCGATCGCCTCGACCGAGCCGACGCCTTCGTACAGCGTATAGATCGCCTCGTTGATCATCGGCAGCAGGATGCGGTTGACGATGAAGGCGGGGAAATCCTCGGCAACGGTCGCGGTCTTGTCCAGCGCGACCACGTATTCCTTGGCGGCCCGGAAGGTCGGCTCGTCGGTGGCGATACCACGCACCAGTTCCACCAGCTTCATCAGCGGCACCGGGTTCATGAAATGGATGCCCATGAACCGTTCCGGCCGGTCGGTCGCGGCGGCAAGCCTGGTAATTGAGAGCGACGAGGTGTTGGTGGCGAGAAGCGCTTCGGGCTTCAGAACCGGACAGACCTGCGCATAGATCTTGCGCTTGACGCTTTCGTCTTCGGTGGCGGCCTCGATGACCATGTCCATCGGTGCGAGGTCGTTGACATCGGCAGAGCCGGTGATGCGCGAAAGAGCGGCGTTGCGATCGTCGTCGGAAAGCTTGTTGCTGGAAACCTGGCGGGCCAGGTTGCCGTTGATGGTTGCAAGAGCGCCTTCGATACGGTCCTTGGAGAGATCATAGATATGCACGTGATAGCCGGCGAGCGCCGAAACATGTGCAATTCCGCAGCCCATCTGGCCTGCGCCGATGACGCCGATATTCTTCATGATCTCACTCGCTCCCTGGGTGCGGTTTTCGCCCGCGTCTCGCATTCATCATAACCGTACGGCGTCTCACAGCAAAATGCCGGGTTGCTTGAGACATCCCGGCATTTTTCTAGTCTGCTAGCGTGTTTTTTGCCAGCATTTTCGCATGCGCGAACTGCGGTGCGAAAAAGCTGGTCGCCCTCACAGGGCCTTTTCGAGCTGCGGCAGGATCTCGAAGAGATCACCGACGAGACCGTAGTCGGCCACCTGGAAGATCGGGGCCTCCTCGTCCTTGTTGATCGCAACGATGACCTTGGAATCCTTCATGCCGGCCAGATGCTGGATGGCACCGGAAATCCCGACCGCGATGTAGAGCTGCGGTGCAACGACCTTGCCGGTCTGGCCGACCTGCCAGTCGTTCGGAGCATAGCCTGCGTCGACCGCTGCGCGCGAAGCGCCAACGGCCGCACCCAGCTTGTCTGCGACAGGCAGGATGACTTCCTGGAATTTTTCCGAGGACCCGAGTGCGCGGCCACCGGAGATGATGATCTTGGCGGATGCGAGTTCAGGACGGTCCGAGGAGGCGAGCGCATCGGATACGAAGGACGAAAGGTCAGGGTTTGCTGCGGCGGCCACGGTCTCCACGGAAGCGGAACCGTCTTCACCGGTCGCTGCGAAGGATGCCGTGCGCACGGTGATCACCTTCTTGGCATCGGTCGCCTGGACGGTCTGGATGGCGTTGCCGGCATAGATCGGGCGACGGAACGTATCCGGCGAAATCACCTCGATGATTTCCGAAACCTGCGCCACATCGAGCAGCGCGGCAACGCGCGGCATGACGTTCTTGGCGGACGCTGTTGCCGAGGACATGATGACATCGTAGGAGCCGGCCAGCGACACGATCAGTGCTGCAAGTGGTTCGGCAAGGCTGTTGGCAAGGCTTGCATCGTCGGCAAGCAGCACCTTCGAGACGCCGGAGAGTTTCGCCGCCGCGTCGGCTGCGGCTTGCGCGCCCGAACCGGCGACCAGAAGGTGGACCTCGCCACCGATCTGCGAAGCTGCCGTCAGCGCTTTGGCGGTCTGGTCGTTGAGGCTGGCATTGTCGTGTTCTGCCAGAAGAAGAATGGCCATGATGTTATCTCCCTAAAATCAGATCACGCCGGCGGTCTTCAAGGCGCCGACCAGTTCCTCGACGGACTTTACCTTGATGCCTGCCTTGCGGCCGCCCGGCTCCTCGGTCTTCAAAACCTTGAGGCGAGGGGCGATATCGACGCCGAAATCCGCTGCCGTCTTCTTGTCGAGCGGCTTCTTCTTTGCCTTCATGATGTTCGGCAAGGACGCGTAGCGCGGTTCGTTCAGGCGCAGGTCGGTGGTGACGACGGCTGGAAGCTTGACCTCGACGGTCTGCAGGCCGCCATCGACTTCGCGCGTGACCACAGCCTTGTCGGCGGAAAGCTCGATCTTCGAGGCAAAGGTTGCCTGTCCGGTGCCGAGCAGGGCTGCCAGCATCTGGCCGGTCTGGTTGGAATCGTCGTCGATAGCCTGCTTGCCGACGATAATGAGGCCCGGCTGTTCGGCGTCGACGACGCCCTTCAGGAGCTTCGCCACGGCAAGCGGTTCGACCGTCTCGTCGGTCTCGATCAGGATCGCCCGATCGGCGCCCATTGCAAGCGCCGTGCGCAGCGTTTCTTCAGCCTTTGCCGGACCGATCGATACGACGATCACTTCCTCTGCCTTGCCAGCCTCCTTCAGGCGCAGGGCTTCCTCGACGGAAATTTCGTCGAACGGGTTCATCGACATCTTGACGTTGGCAAGCTCGACACCGGATCCATCCGGCTTGACGCGGATCTTCACGTTGTAGTCGACGACGCGCTTTACAGGCACCAGGATCTTCATGGGGTCCTTCCTTGACTTTTCTCCAGCCGCAGATTGCGACATCTGCGGCGTATCCATTTGTCAGTGGGCGACATGGATACCCATTTTTGCCCTGATGACAACGTGGATTATCCCATCTGGGTTGCGGTTTTCTCATAGGCCTATTCGGCCGGTCGGGTCTCTTGCGATACGCTCTGCCTGTGCAGCACGGCCTTCGGCGTGACGATCTCGCGGTCGAGCAGGGGAACGCCCCGGCGGCGCATCACGATGACGAGCGCGGCGCCCGCCAGAATTCCGCCGACATGCGCGCCCCAGGACACCGCACTATCGGCTTCGAGCCAAAGCATCACGAATTGCTGAACGATCCACAGCGTCAGCGGAACGAAAGCGGGCAGCGGCAGCGGAATTCGAAACAGAACGAGCACCCATACCCGGACGCGCGGATGCAGCAGGAAATAGGCGGCGACCACACCGGAGATCGCGCCCGATGCGCCGATCAGCGGCCCCTCGGACATCGGGCCGACCAGGCCGTGCACAAGCGCGCCGGCTGCGGCACAAAGCAGGTAGAATATCAGGAAGCGTACATGACCCAGAGCGTCCTCGACATTGTCGCCGAACACCCAGAGAAACAGCATGTTCGACGCGAGGTGCCAGAAATCCAGATGCAGGAAGGCGTAGGTGACGAAGGTCGCGTCTTCCGGGACAAGGATGACAGAGGGATCGAGCACCGCATAGTCGAAGATGATCGCCGGAATGAAGCCGAGACCCAGCGAGGCGATCTCCGTCGTTTCCGAGGGAGCAAGCGTCGTGAACACCCACATGAGTATGTTGGCAGCGATCAGCGAGATCGTCACCCACTGCACACGGATGTATTTTAGCGCGACGGCATCATGCAGCGGAATGAACATGCGTCGCTTCCTCCCCTCCCGTCCGTCGCGCCTTGGTCGCGTTTTCGCCTACCGGTTCTTGCCGGGTACCCACAGAATGTCGGTCCTGCCATTCTCGTTGGCGACGCGGGCGGCGACAAACAGGAAATCCGACAGGCGGTTGATATATTTGAGCGCAGCCGGGCCGATCGCCTCATGCCGCGAAAGCTCGACCATCAGCCGTTCGGCACGCCGCGATACGGTGCGGGCGAGATGCAGATAGGCAGAAGCCGGCGAACCACCGGGCAGCACGAAGGATTTCAGCGGTTCGAGATCCGCGTTCAGCGTATCGATCTCGGTTTCGAGACGTGTCGCCTGTGCTTCGACGATCCGCAGAGGCTCGTATTCGGGCTTTTCGCCGGTATCTGGCGTTGCAAGATCGGCACCGAGATCGAACAGGTCGTTCTGGATGCGAAACAGCATCTGGTCGACTTCGCCCATGCCGGCCGTATGAAGCCTTGCCATGCCGATCGTCGAGTTGACCTCGTCGACCGTGCCATAGGCCTCGACCCTGATGTCGTGCTTGTCGCGCCGCGGGCCGGATACCAGTGCGGTGGTGCCGTCGTCGCCGGTGCGCGTGTAGATCTTGTTGAGCTTGACCATGAAGACTGTAATTTCCTTAGTTCGGCATTTGCTCTAGCTCGGCCGGCCGCCGCCGGTCAGCCAGAGCGTGAACATGATGAGGATGACGGCCACGGCCTGGAGCAGCAGACGCAGTTGCATCAGCTTGTTCGACCGGTTGGCATCGGTGCCCTTCACCATGTTGAACAGGCCCTTGATCAGCACGAGCACGACCAGGCCGATGACGATCACGGTCAGAACGGTGGTAAAGGTGGCCATCGAGATTTTGCTTTCCGCTTGCGGGCGATCAGTCGATCCGTTGCATCAATTTGTAGAAGAGCGCTGCCGGCAGGATACGTTTCAGAAACGCGCCCTGCTTGGCCGGCTTCGTCACCAGATAATGTGGCTTCGGGTTGTCGGCGGTCAAGGCATGCTTCAGTACCGTGTGAACGGCGTCCGGACCCAGCTTGTGGCGGTTGACCGGCCCGCTCCCGTCCAGCCGCTGCAATTGCCGCTTGTATTGTTCGGCATGCGGCGAATTGACCAGGTCGATATTCTCTTTGACCTTGGCGAGCGCGTTGGCCGTGAACTGCGTGTCGATCGGTCCGGGCTCGATCAGGCTCACATGGATGCCGCTTCCGTAAAGCTCCATCCGCATCGTCACGGTCAGACCTTCCAGCGCGAATTTCGAGGCGGTGTAGGCGCCTCGGTAGCGATAGGGAACGATGCCGAGAATGGAGGAGCAGTTGACGATGCGTCCATGACCCTGTCGCCGCATGACAGGGATGATGCGGGTCGTCAGGTCATGCCAGCCGAACAGATTGGTCTCGAACTGGATCCTGAGCACGTCGGTCGAAAGGTCTTCCACAGCACCTGGCTGGCCATAGGCGCCGTTGTTGAAGAGCGCATCAATGCGGCCGCCGGTGCGGGCGAGAACGGTGTCGACCAACGCCGCGATCGTTTCAGGCTTGGTGTAGTCCATCACCAGGGCTTCGATGCCGGCCTCATCCAGCGCTGCCAGATCGGCCTCTTTGCGCACGGTCGCGAACACCCGCCATCCCTCGGATTTCAGCGCGCGGGCACAATGAGCGCCGATCCCTGAGGAACAGCCTGTCACGATAATCGTTCTTCCGTCTGTCATGCCGATTGCATACCGTTAAGGTCTCTCTGTACAAGTTGCCGCCTACCTTCCATATTTTGTCATAAGCCTCAACTCATCCTCCACCGAAGCCCTCAGGGAGATGCCGCCTTTGGAAGAAAACTCCCCGGTCAGGTGGCCGAGACTGGCGTTCAAGGTGCTCTGGGATGCCTATTGGCATTTCTCGGAGGATGATGGGTGGGCCATGGCGAGCCACGTGGCGCTGTCGGGCCTTCTGGCGCTGTTCCCCTTCCTGATCTTCGGCACGGCACTTGCCGGCTTCCTCGGTGCAGGCGGGTTTTCGCAAACGACAGTACATCTCCTGTTCGATACATGGCCGGCCGATGTTGCCGATCCGATCGCGTCTGAACTGCAGCGGGTGCTGGAGATTCCGCGCGGCGGGTTGCTGACCGTATCGGTGCTGGCGGCTGCATACTTTGCGTCGAACGGCGTCGAGGCGCTGCGCATCTCGCTCAACCGCGCCTACCGCGTGACGGAAACGCGGCCCTGGTATGTGACGCGTCTCGCTAGTTTGGGTTACGTCATCCTGGCGGTGGTGATCTTTGCGGTCATCAGCATTCTTCTGCTGGCAGTGCCCGTCGCATCGCGCTTCGCCCAGACCCGCTTTCCCTGGCTGATCAGCGATCTCAACGCGGCTGCCAACTGGGGTCTCGTCGGCACGGCGTTTCTCCTGATGATCGGCCTGCTCGGGTCGCACAAATACCTTCCGGCGGGAGATCGCCGGCTGATCGACATCATGCCGGGCGTGGCGCTGACGGTGCTTTTGTGGACATGCTTTGGGTTCGGTTTCGCGGCCTATCTTTCGACCTTCGCCAATTACGCAGCGACCTATGCGGGTCTGGCGTCGATCATGATCGTGCTGATCTTCCTATATATGGTGGGCGTGATCTTCATGCTCGGCGCCGAGTTCAATGCGGCGTTGATGAAGTACCGGATCTATTCGGTCTTCTCCCGCGTCCGGAAAGAGCGTCGCCGCCGGGGCGATGCTTCGGCTCTAGCCCTCAAGGCCGAGGAGGCGGCGAATGTCGAGCGGGCCGAGACCCGCGTCGCGCAGGGCCGCAAGCCCGGTTGATCCCTCGCTTTTCGACAGTTTTCGCCCGTCTGTGCCAAGGATCAGCCGATGATGGTGGTAGATCGGCTGCGGCAGGCCGAGCAGCTCCTGCAGAAGCCGATGAACCGACGTTGCGTGATAGAGATCCATGCCGCGCACCACGTGGGTAATGCCCTGCGCCGCATCGTCCACGGCGACGGAGAGATGGTAGCTCGACGGAGCATCGGAGCGCGACAGGACGACATCGCCCCAGGCCGCCGGATCCGCCGGGACCTGCCCTTCGGCGCCGTCGCAGATTTCCCGCCATGTCAAAGCGTCCGAAACTCTCGCCAGCGCCTTCTCCATGGCGAGCCGCCAGCTGTAGCGGATGCCGCTTTCGATCAGCGTCTTTCGCTCGGTATCGCTCAGGTGCCGGTCATGATCAGGATAGAGCGGTGACCCGTCCGGGTCGCGCGGCCATGTGGCGCCATCGGCCTCGAAGTCCGCGACCTTCGCCTTTACCTCGCCGCGCGTCATGAAGGCTGGATAGACGAGCCCCATGTCCATCAATCGGCCCAGCGCTTCACGGTACGTCTCGAAATGCTCGGACTGGCGACGCGGCGGTTCTTCCCAGGAAAGGCCAAGCCAGTGAAGGTCGCGGTAGATGGCGTCCTCATAGTCAGGCGTGCAACGGGCAAGATCGATATCCTCGATCCGCAGCAGGAAGCGGCCATTCATGTCCCGGGCCATGTCGTGGTTGAGGATGGCCGACAGCGCGTGCCCGAGATGCAGCAGTCCGTTCGGGCTTGGCGCGAAACGCAGGATTGGTCTATCAGGATCGGTGGCGATTTGGGCGGCTGGCATGCCTCCTTCTGCCATGATTTGTGATGCGCAACCATGGAGAAAACCGTGCGGATCATCCGCGACCGATCGGATATCGACGAGGGGCTTGCCGAACTGGTGATCGCCGATCCGCGCCTTGCCCCCATCATCGAGCTGTCCGGCGAGCTGCCACTGCGGCTGATCGAACCGGGTTTTGCCGGCCTTGCCTCCATCATCGTCTCGCAAGTGGTTTCGCGGGCGAGCGCCGACGCGATCTGGAAGCGCATGGCGGCTGTTCGTGCCACCGAAGCCGAGGCTTTTGCAGCGCTCGATCCCGAGGTCGTCGCGAGCTTCGGGCTCTCGCGGGCAAAGGCTGCGACGCTCACGCATCTTGCGACAGCGATTGCGCAGAAGGGCTTCGATCTCGATGCGATCGCGGGACTGGAGGCTTCCGAGGCGACACGGCAGTTGATCGCACTGCCCGGCATCGGTCCCTGGACGGCAGAGTGCTACATGATGTTTTCCGCAGGCCACCCGGATTTCTTTCCGGTAGGCGACGTGGCGCTGCAGGCAGCGGTTGCCGATGGGCTTGGCATGGAAGCGCGCCCGACAGAAAAGCAGCTCGCCGCCATCGCGCTCATCTGGCGGCCCTGGCGCTCGGTCGCGACAAGGCTTTTCTGGTCCTATTACGGGGTCCGGACCAGGCGCGACGTCTCGCCGATTTTGTGAAGTTTGAGTGACGGAGCCGCCTGTATTTAAAGGGCTTCACAATCCTGTAACAACGGTCCTAATATAGAGGAGATAGATGCCGAATCCGTTAGGAGCGTCATTTGACGATTGCAGTCTCCCCGCAGGCCTTACCGGCGCTCGTGTTGAACGCTGACTATCGGCCACTGAGCTATTATCCCTTGTCGTTGTGGTCCTGGCAGGACGCGATCAAGGCGGTTTTCCTCGACCGTGTGAACATCATTGCCGAATATGATCATTCGGTATGTTCGCCCAGCTTCTCGATGAAACTGCCAAGCGTTGTCAGCCTGAAGACCTATATCCAGCCGACCCGCAATCCCGCCTTCACGCGCTTCAACGTGTTCCTGCGCGACAAGTTCGAGTGCCAGTATTGCGGCGATCACGACGATCTGACCTTCGACCACGTCATCCCGCGGGCCCATGGCGGCGAAACGACCTGGCAGAACGTTGTGGCGGCGTGTTCGCCCTGCAATTTGCGCAAGGGCAGCAAGCTTCCCAAGCAGGCGGGCATGTTCCCGCACCAGAAGCCCTATGCGCCGACCGTGCAGGACCTGCATAACAACGGCCGGCTGTTTCCGCCCAACTATCTGCACGAAAGCTGGATGGACTATCTCTACTGGGATTCCGAGCTGCAGCCGTAAGGGTTACGGCTCACGCGGCTTTCTTGACGCCGATGAGGGCGATGGCCGCGAGGATGACGCTGGCGATCACGTTCCAGCCTGCAAAGGACAGACCGAGCACGCGGAGTGCCGCTTCCGTGCAGGACGGACCGTGCACCGTGTTGAGGTCGGAGAGAAGGCTGCCGGCATTGGTGGTGACGCCCGCGCCGCCGCCGCAGCTCGCTGGACCTTCCCATAAGGCCCATTCGACGCCCGCGTGATAGACGCCCATGCCGGCGCCAACCAGCATCATCAGGCCGACCAGGATCAGAAGCGTGCGGCCGATCCAGGCGGGCATGCCGAAGGCGAGGGCGCCCATGGCAAGAATGCCGACCGGGATTGCGTAGTAATAGGGTTCGCGCTGCAGCAGGCACATCGCACAGGGAATATAGCCGCCGAGATACTGGAAGCCGAGCGCTGTGCCGACGGTTGCCGCCATGCCGAGCGTGACGATGACCGCATGGCCGAGACCCTTGCGGGCATGGGTGGTGGAAGCAGTCAGCGCCATCGGCTTATCCTTGTATTCCCGACGAGATTTCGGGCGCAGCTGTAAATCAGAACCGGCCACCCTGTAAACCGTGCGCCCCTTGTCAGGCAGGCCGTGTGCGGCACATTGCCGTGATGGCCCCATCCGATTTCCCATTTCTTACGAAAAGGTGCCTTCTTACTAAAAGTTACTATGGATGATATTGAAGCGCATCAGCAGCATTGGAGAATGCAAATGGATTTCACGAAAGCAACAATCCTGATCACCGGCGGCAATTCCGGCATCGGCCGCGGTCTCGCCATCGCCCTTTCCGAACGCGGCGCGAAGGTGATCGTCACCGGGCGCAACGAGGCGAGCCTGAACGAGACGCTGAAGGACAATCCGGCGCTATCCGGATACCAGCTCGATGTCACGGACAAGGACGGCCTGAACGCATTCGCCGCATCGGTCGTGACGGATCATCCGGATCTCAACGTCGTCATCCACAATGCCGGCATCATGGAGCGCGAGAACGTGCTCGCTGACGTCTATGACGTCGATGTGGCCGAGCGCACCATCACCACCAACCTTCTCGCGCCGATCTGGCTGACCTCGGCCCTGCTTCCGCATCTGCGCCAGAAGCCGGAAGCTGCGATCGTCACCGTCTCCTCCGGCCTCGCCTTCGTGCCGCGCACCGATTCCATGACCTACAGCGCCACCAAGGCGGCCATTCACTCGTGGACAATGAGCCTGCGGCACGAATTGCGCAGCACCAAGATTGCCGTGGTGGAGCTTGCCCCGCCGCAGGTGGCAACGGAGCTGACACCCGGCCAGTCGAAATTCGCGACGGCCATGCCGCTTGCCGATTTCGTGTCTGAATCCGTCGGTCTGCTCTGCGCCGATCCGACGCCATCTGAAGTGATGGTTCAGCGGGTCATGCGGCAGCGCACGGCCGAAGCCACCGGCAATTTCGACCAGGTGTTTGCGATGATCAACCCGAGCTGACGGCTGCAATCTCTGGAGGCGTCGGTATCGTCTGGCGCCTTCAGCCTTCGTCGTCGAACGCGGTCCTCGCTTTTGCCACCGCATCGTGGTTCTCGACCGCCCATATCCAGACATTGCAGAAGGCAGCCCCCAGCGTCAGGCCGAGCGGCGAGAGGCTGTATTCCACCTTGGGCGGCACGCAGGCATAGGTCTTGCGAATGACCAGGCCGTCGCGTTCCATGCGCCGAAGCGTCTGGGTCAGCATTTTCTGGCTTATGCCGGTGACGCGGCGGGCGAGGTCGGAAAACCTCAAGATACCTTCGTCCCACAGCGTATCGAGGATGACCACCGTCCACTTGTCGGCAAAGCCCGAGATCATCTGGCGGACGAGGTCTTCCACCTTCGGATCGACATTATCAGGATAGTCGCGCGCCTTGTAGCTCTCTGCCCGCGCCACGTCTTCCGCCGTGAAGACCGGCTTCTGCTGGATGCTCATGGCGGCGTGTCCCCTGCTGTCGACCTTGAGTGCGTTTGTATCGAAAAGAGAGTTAGGCAGCAAGGCGAGGGCATTCTGTCACCTGCTGTTGAGGTGATTAACGGTGTTCGATCCGTCCACCGTGCGTTGTGGAACTATTGCGCCGGTGGGACATTCGGACTCCCTAGCCGTGCCGGGAGCGTTCCATGTCCGATACTCTTTCAACCTACCGCAGCAAGCGTGATTTCAAGAAGACCAAGGAGCCGAGCGGCGCCGCTGAAGTGCGGCCGTCCAAACGCGGCCGCTTCGTTATTCAGAAGCACGATGCGACGCGGCTGCATTACGATCTGCGGCTGGAAATGGATGGCGTTTTCAAGTCCTGGGCGGTGACCCGCGGCCCGTCGCTCGATCCTCAGGACAAGCGGCTTGCGGTCGAGGTCGAGGATCATCCTCTCGATTACGGCGATTTCGAAGGGACCATTCCGAAAGGCGAGTATGGCGGCGGCACGGTCATGCTCTGGGATCGGGGATACTGGGAAGTGGATGGCGCGCTTCCACTCGAAAAGGCGCTGGCCAAGGGCGATTTCAAGTTCATCCTGGATGGCGAGAGGCTGCAGGGCGGCTTCGTGCTGGTGCGGATGAAAATGGACCGCGATGGCGGCAAGCGCACCAACTGGCTGCTGATCAAGCATCACGACGATCATTCGGTCGACAAGGACGGTGATGCCATCCTGAAGGAGGCCGAGACGTCGGTCGCTTCCGGTCGCGACATGGCGACGATCGCTGCTGGCAAGGGGCGCAAGCCGAAGCCTTTCATGCTGACCAGCAGCGCGGTCGATGCGGATGCGGTCTGGGACAGCAGCGAAGGACTGGCGGCTGACGAACGGAAGGCCGGGGGCAAGGGCGCAGATAAGGGCAAGAGTGCAGATAAGGCCAAGCCTGCTTCGGTGAAGATGCCGGATTTCATCGCACCGCAGCTCTGCCAGATCCGCGACCGTCCACCGTCGGCAGAAGGCTGGCTGCATGAGATCAAGTTCGATGGATATCGGGTTCAGATGCGCGTGCAGGATGGCAAGGCCATTTTGAGGACCCGCAAGGGGCTCGACTGGACGGATCGGTTTTCGCAGATTGCCGAGGATGCCGAAGTTCTGCCGGATACGGTGATCGACGGAGAGATCTGCGCGCTTGATCATGACGGTGCGCCGGATTTCGCAGCGCTGCAGGCGGCACTTTCCGAGGACAAGACAGACGACCTCGTCTATTTCGCCTTCGATCTCCTCTTCCACGAGGGCCAAGACCTGCGCGACATGCCGCTCGATGAGCGCAAATCGAGACTTTCGCAGTTGATTGCCGAGGCGGAAGCGGGCGCCCGGATCCGCTATGTCGACCATTTCGAAACCGGTGGCGATGCGGTTCTGCGTTCCGCCTGCCGTCTCTCGCTCGAAGGCATCGTCTCGAAACAGGCGGACGCGCCGTACCGGTCGGGGCGAAGCGACACCTGGGTCAAGGCCAAGTGCCGGGCCGGCCACGAAGTGGTGATCGGCGGCTATGCGACAACCGAAGGCAAGTTCCGCTCGCTTCTCGCCGGGGTCTATCGCGACAACCATTTCGTCTATGTCGGACGCGTCGGAACCGGTTTTGGCGCGGGCAGGGCTGCGGATCTGATGTCCAAGCTCGAACCACTTTCAGCCGAGAAAAGTCCGTTTACCGGTATCGGCGCGCCGAAGAAGACCAAGGACATGCATTGGGTGAAACCGGAGCTGGTTGCCGAGATCCAGTTCGCGGGCTGGACCAATGATGGTCAGGTGCGCCAGGCGGCATTCAAGGGCCTGCGCGAAGACAAGCCGGCTGATGAAGTTGAGGCGGAAAAGCCGGCTTCACCGGATCAGGAGACGCCGCAGCCAAAGGCGGAAAAGACCGCCAGCGGCGCGAAACCCACGAAGGTGCCGCGCGGCAGGGGCGGCAAGGCGGAAGTGATGGGCGTGATGCTCTCCAATCCCGACAAGCCGCTCTGGCCAAGCGATGCCCAGAACGGTGACACGCCTGTTACCAAGGAGGATCTCGGCCATTACTACGAATCGGTCGCGGGCTGGATGATAGAGCACATCAAGGGTCGGCCCTGCTCGGTCATCCGCGCGCCCGACGGGATCGGCGGCGAGCAGTTCTTCCAGCGGCATGCCATGCAGGGCACATCGAACCTTCTGGAACTGGTCAAGGTCCATGGCGACAAGAAGGAGTATCTGCAGGTCGATCGCATCGAGGGACTGGCAGCTCTCGCGCAGGTCGGATCGCTGGAACTGCACCCATGGAACTGCCAGCCGAACAAGCCCGAGGTTCCCGGAAGGCTCGTCTTCGACCTCGATCCCGCTCCCGATGTCGCCTTTCCGAAGGTAGTCGAGGCGGCGCGGGAAATCCGCGATCGGCTCGACGAACTGGGGCTGATGAGCTTTTGCAAGACGACGGGCGGCAAGGGCCTGCACGTGGTCGTGCCGCTGAAGACGGGCGGCCGCAAGGAGATTACCTGGGATGAGGCCAAGGATTTCGCGCACCGGGTCTCCAACCTGATGGCGCAGGACGAGCCCGATCTTTACTTGACGAAAATGTCGAAGAAGCTGCGCGAAGGCCGTATCTTTATCGACTACCTCCGCAACGATCGCATGGCGACGGCGGTCGCACCGCTTTCGCCACGGGCGCGCGAGGGTGCGACCGTGTCCATGCCGCTCACCTGGACCCAGGTCAAAGCCGACCTCGACCCCCAGCGCTTCACCATTCACACGGTGCCGGCGCTGATAGCGAAAAGCGAAGCGTGGAAGGACTATTGCGACGCCGAACGGCCGCTTGCCGAGGCGATCAAGCGGTTGAAGAAGGTTGAGGCTCGGGGCTGAGGGGTGAGGACAGTAGGCCGGCGTTCGGCCTACTCACGCAGCTGACAATGCTGTTATCGAACAACTCTACAGTCAATTGGAAAAGTGAGCCTAGTCCCAAACGCCCCTCATCCTCGCCCTTGTGGCGTGGATCCAGTCAGCTCAAGTCCTTGAGCTGACAAGAGTCTTCGACCCGACAGACGTCGTGTCGCTGGATCCCCGCCACAAGGGCGAGGATGAGGGAAGTGGGGCGTCGCTCTCGTCAAGCAACGCGCGGCTGGGGGACTTTCAAGGCCTGCGCGACCGAGGTATCGCCTGCATCCTGAGCAGTAGCTTCTTCAGTGGTTGTCAGCAGCCTGAGGCCACCGTTCCCCAAAAGCCGTTAGCCTACTTGCTTTTCCGCTTGTCTGCCGCCAGCGAGCGTTTCAGCGCATCCATGATGTCGATGACGTTGCTGGGCTTGTCCGACTCTTCCTTCTCGGCCTTTTTCGGTGTCGGGCGGCGTTGTTTCTTTTTCGACTTGATGATGTCGAGCAGATTGTCCTGCACCGGATCTGTCACGAATTTTGCGTCCCAGGGGCGGGTCTGCTGTTCGATCAGCTTGCGGATCAGCGGAAGTGTCTCTTTCTCGGGCTCCGCCTTGTCCAGTCCGTCGAAATAGTCCTTGGCTTCTCGCACCTCGTCGCCGTAGCGCAGCGTCCAGAGAACGATGCCCTTGCCGCGGGGCTCGATCATCACGGCCCGCTCGCGCCGGCCGAGCACCAGTCGCGAGATGCCGACCATCTCCTGGCTGTCCATCGCGGCGCGGATCACCGAGAATGCCTCTTCGCTGACCTTTTCGTTGGGCGTCAGATAGTAGGGCGTATCGAGCCAGATCCAGTCGATTTCGGAACGCGGCGTGAAGGTCGAGATATCGATCGTCTTGGTGCTTTCGAGCGCGACATTGTCGAGCTCCTCGTCTTCCAGCATCACGTAGTCGTCTTCGCCGCGCTGATAGCCTTTGACTTCATCGTCGTCACGCACGGGCTTGCCGGTCACCGAATCCACGTAGTGGCTCTGCACCCGGTTGCCGGTTTCGCGGTTGAGCGTGTGAAAGCGCACCTTCTCGCTTTCCGAGGTCGCCGGTGTCATCTCGACGGAGCAGGTGACGAGCGAAAGCTTCAGATAGCCTTTCCAGTAGGGACGTATCGCCATGGCTGTCGTTTCCCTTAACCGGCCTTGCGGCGCGTGCTTGTCGAGGATGATGGTGCGGATTTGGCAGTCTTGCGTGGCGTCTTGTTGGTGTTGGCGGATTTCGGCTTGGCGGGCGCCTTGGTCTTTGCCTTCGGCTTGTCCGTTGATCCGGACTTGCCGCCCATGCCGGCGCTTTCACGCAGGGCCTGCAGAAGATCGGATGGTTTGGAGGCTGTCGGGGCCTTCCGCTTCGGGATCTTCTTGCCCTCGAGCTTCGCCTTCACCAGTTCGGCCAGCGCTTCTTCATACCGGTCGTCGAACTTGGTCGGGTCGTAGCTACCCTTCTTGGTGCCGATGATATGGGAGGCGAGTTCGAGCATCTCCTTGTCGATCTTGACCTCTGTCACGTCTTCGAAGGCCTTGTCCGTCGAGCGGACCTCGTAATCGAAATTGAGCGTGGTGCCGATCAGCCCGTCGCCGTGGGGACGGATCAGCACTGTCCGCAACCGCCGGAAAAGCACGGTGCTGGCGATCGCTGCGACGCCCGCCTCCTTCATGCCGTCGCGCAGAAGCGCAAAGGCTTCCTCGCCGAGCTTTTGGGGCGCGAGATAATAGGGCTTGTCGAAATAGATGTCGTCGATTTCCGAGCATGGAATGAACGCGTCGATATCGAGTGTCTTGTCGCTCTCGGGGATAGCGGCGGCGATTTCCTCGGGCTCCAGCACCACGTATTTGCCGCTGCCGGTCTCGTAGCCCTTCACCTGGTCGTCGTGCTCGACGGGGTCACCTGTCTCGCTGTCCACAAACTCGCGGCGCACGCGATTTCCGGTCTTGCGATTGAGGATGTTGAAGCTGATCCGGTCCGACGATGAAACCGCCGTATAGAGCGCGACGGGGCAACTCACCTCGCCGAACTTGATATGACCTTTCCAGTTGGCACGTGGTGCACTCATATCAACCTGCTCCCTTGCTTGACGGCGAGATCGTCAACGAACGTGACGTAACGGAGCCAGAGGGCGATAGTTCCTTTTCGCGAGCGGTTGTCATGAAGTTCGATGAGACGCGGTCCTTAACGCTCATCGTTTTCACCGGGTAAAAAAATTTCGTTTGGGGTGGGAACAAATTTAGAAGTCATGCATTGCGCCTGTTCGAGCCGGGGGTGAAGAGCAGAATGAACGATGACCGCGTGACCGGCGACAGCCGGCCAACCCGATCTCAAACCTATTTCGACGATGTCATCGTCCGCGCCCTTCTGCCTGCGGCGAAAGCAGTCCTTTCCCTAATTCTCCTCTGTCCGCTGATGGTTTCCTGCTCCGGCGTGCAGTCGGTGCTTGATCCCGCGGGACGGGAAGCCGCGGGTGTCGCGACACTGTTCTTCGCGATGCTGATCGGCGGCGCGGTGATCTGGGTCGGCGTCGTGGTGCTTCTGTTTTATGCGGCGCGCAAGAAGAACGCCCATTCCGAACGAGGGGCGGGCAGGCTGATCCTCTGGGGCGGCGCCGTGATGCCCTGCATCGTTCTTGGCGCGCTGTTATCCTACGCCATGTGGCTGATGCCGAATGTCCGCCCGTTTTTCTCGGGAGGCGGTGAGGGGCTCCAACAGATCGATGTCACGGGCGAGCAGTACTGGTGGCGCGTCCGTTATCTCGATCCGGACGGTTCCATCGCCTTCGAGACCGCCAACGAGATCCGCATGCCGGTCGGCGAGCGGGTGGCGTTTCAGCTGACCTCACCCGATGTCATCCATTCGTTCTGGATCCCGGTGCTCGGCGGCAAGATGGACATGATCCCCGGCCGTCGCAACGTGTTGACGCTGGAGGGCAACAAGCCCGGCTCCTATCGCGGTGTCTGCGCCGAATTCTGCGGCACCTCGCATGCGCTGATGGGCTTTACCGTGGAGGTAATGGAAAAGCCGGCCTATGACGCCTGGCTCGCCTCCCGCCGCAGCGCTTCGGGTGGCGGCGATGCCGAGGGGCTGGCGCTGTTTTTGAAAAACGGCTGTTCCGCCTGCCATGCGATCTCAGGCACCGAGGCGCGCGGCGTCATCGGTCCGGATCTGACCGCATTCGGCGAGCGCGGTTCTGTCGGTGCCGGAACGCTCGGCAATTCCACCGCCGATATCGCCCGCTTCCTGCGCGATCCCGCCGGCGTCAAGCCGGGCGTGCGGATGCCGCATTACAATATGTTGCCCGAAGCCGAAACCGATCGCATTGCACAGTATCTGAAGGGGCTTCGATGAGCGTTGAACTCGGAAATTTCTCGCCCGAGGAGCGCGCCGCCCAGGAAAAGAGGCTGCGCGACACCTGGGAAACGCCCAAAGGCTGGCGCTACTGGACGTCGGTCAACAACAGCGAGATCGGGCTCTGGTACGGCGTCACCGCATTCGTTTTCATGCTGTTTGCCGGCGTTCTCGGACTGCTGATTCGGATGCAGCTCGTCGTCCCCAACAACGATTTCATGTCGGCCGAGCTGTTCAACCAGGTCTTCACCCTGCATGGCACGGTCATGATGTTCCTGTTCGCGGTGCCGATCTTCGAGGCGATCGCGATCTTTCTTCTGCCGTCCATGCTTGGCGCACGCGAACTGCCGTTCCCGCGGCTGTCGGCCTTCGGCTACTGGAGCTTCCTGCTCGGCGGCATCTTCGTCTGCGGCTCGATCTTCTTCAACGCGGCGCCCAATGCCGGCTGGTTCATGTATCCGCCGCTTGCCACCGACAAGGAATATGCAGGCATCGGCGCCGACATCTGGCTGCTTGGCCTCTCCTTCATCGAGGTGGCATCGATTGCCGCAGCCGTCGAGATCATCGTCGGCATCATGAAATGCCGCGCGCCCGGCATGCGCATCAACATGATGCCGATGTTTGCCTGGTATCTGCTGATCGTTGCGGGGATGATCCTGTTTGCCTTCCCGCCGCTGATTGCCGGCGACATCCTGTTCGAGATGGAGCGGATGTTCAACTGGCCGTTCTTCGATCCATCGCGCGGCGGCGATCCCTTGCTCTGGCAGCATCTGTTCTGGATCTTCGGGCACCCGGAAGTCTATATCGTCTTCCTGCCGGCCATCGCGCTGATGGCAATGATCGTGCCGACGTTCTCGCAGCGTCCGATCGTCGGCTATTCCTGGATCGTGCTGGCGGCTGTCGGCACGGGATTCTTAAGTTTCGGGTTGTGGGTCCACCACATGTTCGCGACCGGCCTGCCGCAGATTTCGCTCGCCTTTTTCTCAGCGGCCTCGGAAGCCGTTGCGATCCCGACGGGGGTGCAGATCTTCGTGTTCATCGCCACCATGCTTGCGGGCCGGGTGATCTTTTCGGTGCCGATGCTGTTTGGCGCGGGCGGGCTGATCATCTTCGTGATCGGCGGGCTGACCGGCGTCATGGTGGCCCTCGTTCCGTTCGACTGGCAGGCGCATGACACCTATTTCATCGTGGCCCACCTGCATTACGTGCTGATCGGCGGCATGTTCTTCCCGATCGTCGCCGGCATCTACTATTACTTCCCCTTCGTGACCGGCAAGAAACTGTCGGATACCTGGGGCAAGGTGTCGTTCTGGCTGATGTTTACGGGCTTCAACACCGCGTTCTTCCCGATGCATTTTTCCGGGCTGCGGGGCATGCCGCGACGCGTCTTTACCTACCCGGAAGAATTCGGCTGGGATATTTTCAACCTCGTCTCGACCATCGGCGCCTTCATCTTTGCGGCAGGCGTGGCAACCTTCGTGATCGATATCTTCCGCCCGAAACCCAAGCCTGCGGAACGCAATCTCAACCCGTGGAATTCCGGGACGCTGGAATGGACCAACGATCCGGACGAGAGCTGGGGCATGCGCTCCGTGCCGATCATCACCAGCCGCTATCCGCTGTGGGACCAGCCCAACCTGCAGGCCGATATCGAGGCGGGCCGCTTCTATCTGCCGGACGCGAAATCCGGCCGGCGCGAGACGCTGGTCACGTCGGTGCTCGATGCAAAGCCGCTGCAGTGCCTGCGCGTCGGCGGCGTGTCCTATGTCACCATCATCGCGGCGCTGGCGCTTGGCGGCGTGTTTATCGCGCTCACTTTCCACTGGTGGATCCCCACCATCATCTGCGCCATCATCACCTTTGTCGCCATCATCTACTGGCTGTGGACGGGCACGGCGCAGATCCCAGATACGGCTGAAACCGATGTCGGGCTGGGCTTAAGCCTGCCGGTCTATGTCTCCGGGCCCGCGTCTGTCGGTTGGTGGGCGATGTTCATCACCATGGTCGGTGACGGTACCGCCTTTGCCAGCCTGATCTTCGGCTATTTCTTCTACTGGACGGTGCATGACGATTATACCGGCGTCAGTGCCGGGCCCGGCGTGTTCTGGCCGATGGTGGCACTACTGCTTTATCTAGCGGCCTGGGGCCTGACGATGCTGGCCCGGCAGCTGAACGAGAAGGGCCCAACGGGTTGCCGCTTTGCCCTCGTTGCAGCCGCAGCCGTTACCATCGCCGCCTCGCTTGCCGGTCTCGCCGGTCCATATCTTACCGGCATGGACCCGACTTCCAACGTCTATCCGGCCACCGTCTGGGTGATTGCCCTCTGGACCGTCATCCACGGCGTGGTCGGCGTCGTGATGCAGCTCTACTGCCTTGCCCGCAGCCTCACCGGCAACATGACAGGCGAATACGATCAGGATATCCGCAACGTCACGCTCTACTGGCATTTCATGGCGTTTACCGCCGTCGTCACGTTCGGCGTGCTCGGTCTCTTTCCGCTGGTGGCATCATGAAGAGCGTTATCCCCCGCGAGGTCGAAACTCTCTGGACCCTGTTTACGGCGCCAGTGGTTTGGGCGCTGCATTTCATCATCTGCTATGCGACGGTCGCGGTTTTCTGCGCCAAGCGTCTGCCGGCGTCGTTCAGCTTCGACACGGTCCGGATCGTGCTTGTCGTCGTGACACTCGCCGCGCTCGCGATGATCGTGCTTTCTGCCTATCTCGCCTGGCGCCAGTGGGGGTTCGGTGCCAAGGACGCGCCGCATGACGAACCGACGCGCTCGTCGCGCACGCTGTTCCAAGGGTTTGCAACGCTGCTGCTGTCGGGCCTGAGCTTCGTGTCGGTCGTCTATGCGGCCATTCCGCTGATCTTCATTGCGGAGTGCCAGCCATGAAACGCCTTGCGCTGATCTCGGGAGCGCTGGTCCTCGGTCTGCTGTGGTTCGGCATCCTGCCGTTTTCCGATCGTGGCTCGTTCTCGGTGCACATGGTCGCGCATATGGGTGTCGTTGCCATCGCGTCGCCGCTGATCGCGTTTGGCATGTCCGGAAGCCGCTTCGATTTCACGGCCGGTCATCTCTGGCTCACACCGATGCTCGCCTCGGTGCTGGAACTGTTTGCCGTCTGGGGCTGGCATATTCCGGCCATGCGCGAGCTATCGGAAGGGTCGGTCCCGTTCGCCGCTCTCGAGCAGATGGTATTTCTCACGGCCGGGCTGACGCTGTGGCTCTCCTGTCTCGGCGGTGCGGCATCGGGACGCGAGGCGCGTCGACTTGCCGGCACGTTCGGCCTCTTGTTTACCTCGATGCATATGACGCTGCTCGGCGCGCTCCTGTCGCTTTCGCCGCGGCCGCTATACGGGGCGGGCGAGGTGAGCTGTTTCGGCATTTCGCTGACGGCACTCGCCGATCAGCAGACAGGCGGTGTGGTGATGCTGCTGGTTGGTGCTATCGTCTATCTTGCAGGCGGCGTGGCGCTGCTCGCCGGCATGCTGAGGCATGATCCGGCTCCTGAGCTTGAGGGGAACGCATGATGACGATCCGCTGGAAGCATCTGATCATTCTTGCCATCCTTGCGCCGATCCTCGGCTTCGGCGTCGCCTGGTCGGGCCTGATCAGCGTGCGCGCCTCGTCGGGACACTGGGCAGCGACCGACTGGTTCCTGCATTGGGTGATGCGCAATTCGGTCAGCACCGCGTCGATGTCCGTTGATCCGCCACCGCTCGACAATCCGGCTTTGGTGCCGGCCGCTGCCGGCCATTTCGAAAGCGGATGCGCCACCTGTCACGGGTCGCCGGCACAGGGCCGGTCCGATGCCGTGCTGTCGATGCTTCCGCCGCCGCCGGATCTGAAAGTAGTCGTGCCGACCTGGACCGACGCGCAGTTGTTCGAGATCGTCAAGCACGGCGTTCGCTTTACCGGCATGCCGGCCTGGCCGGTGCAGACGCGTGACGACGAAGTCTGGGCGATGGTGGCGTTTCTGCGCAAACTGCCTGAGATGGACGGCAAGGCCTATATCGCAGCATCAGGTCTGCACGGCATGGGAACCGCGGGCGAAGTATCGCCGCTGCCGATCACCTGCGAAAGTTGTCATGCGGAAGCAAAGCTCAACGATGGCAGCATAATCCCGCGTCTCGCGGGACAGTCGGAGACCTATCTGCTGGAAAGCCTCAAGGCCTATCACGACAACCGACGGCCGAGCGGTATCATGGGTGTCGCAGTCGGCACGCTCCCGGAAGAAAGCCTGCCGGAACTGGCGCGCTACTATGCCGATCAGCAAAGTCCGAAACGCGATATGCCGCCGAAGGACCAGACGCTTGTGGAAAGAGGCCGCGAGCTTGCCGAAAGGGGAAGGTCTGCGGACAAGATCCCCGTCTGTCTCAGCTGTCATGACAAGGACGGTGCGAACCCTGCCTATCCGAAATTGTCGGGTCAGAATGCCGCCTATCTGAAGCAGCAGCTCGATCTGTTTCGAGGCGGCGTTCGTGGCGGCACGTCGTCGAGCCATCTGATGGTCAATGCCGCAAAATATCTTCAGGACGACGATATCGACGCTCTCTCGGCATTCTTCAGCCAGCGCTGACGCTTGAAAGAGTTCGGCCGGGCGCAACGGGTGTTGCGTCCGGCCGTGTTTGTTTTTAGGCGCGCAGGTCGAAACGGTCTGCGTTCATCACCTTCACCCATGCAGCCACGAAATCCTTGACGAACTTCGTCTTGGCATCGGCCTGGGCATAGATCTCGGCAATCGCGCGCAGCTGCGAATGCGAGCCGAAGATCAGGTCGGCGCGGGTGGCGGTCCACTTCTGCGCGCTGGTGCTGCGGTCGCGACCTTCATAGACGCCACGCTCGCCGGCAACAGGTGCCCAGACGGTGCCCATGTCGAGGAGGTTGACGAAGAAGTCGTTCGTCAGCGTCTCCTTGGCAGTCGTGAACACGCCGTGCTCAGGTGTGCCGACGTTCAGAACACGAAGGCCACCGACCAGAACGGTCATTTCCGGTGCCGTCAGCGTCAGAAGCTGGGCACGGTCGACCAGTGCTTCTTCCGCCTGCATGAACTGCGTGCGCTTTTCGTTTACGTAGTTGCGGAAACCGTCGATGCGGGGCTCGAGTGCGGCAAACGACAGGGCGTCGGTCTGCGCCTCGGAGGCATCCATCCGGCCGGGCGAGAAGGGCACGACGACATCGTGACCAGCAGCCTTCGCCGCCTTTTCAACGCCGGCCGCACCAGCCAGCACGATCAGATCGGCAAGCGAGACCTTCTTTGCGCCGGCATGGGCCGTGTTGAAGGCGGTCTGGATGTCTTCCAGCTGACGGAGAACCTTGGCAAGCTGTTCCGGCTGGTTGACGTCCCAGTCCTTCTGCGGGCTCAGACGGATGCGGGCACCGTTGGCACCGCCGCGCTTGTCGGAACCGCGGAAGCTCGACGCCGAAGCCCAAGCGGTGGACACCAGTTCCTGCACGGAAAGACCAGTTGCCAGAACCTTTTCCTTGAGGTTGGCGATGTCAGCATCGTCGATCAGCGGATGATCGACCGGCGGAATCACGTCCTGCCAGATCAGGTCTTCGGCGGGCACTTCCGGGCCGAGGTAGCGAACCTTCGGTCCCATGTCGCGGTGGGTCAGCTTGAACCAGGCGCGGGCAAACGCATCGGCAAATTCGGCCGGGTTTTCGAGGAAGCGGCGCGAGATCGGCTCGTAGATCGGGTCGAAACGCAGCGCCAGGTCGGACGTCAGCATCGTCGGCACATGCTTGCGGCCGGGAATGTGAGCGTCGGGCACCGAAGCGTCGGCGTTCTTGGCCTGCCACTGGTGGGCACCACCAGGGCTCTTCGTCAGTTCCCATTCAAAGCCGAACAGGTTTTCGAAGAAGTAGTTGCTCCACTGGGTCGGCGTCTGCGACCAGGTCACTTCGAGACCGCTGCCGATCGTGTCGGCGCCCATGCCGGTGCCGTGCTTGCTCGCCCAGCCGAGGCCCTGCGATTCCAGTTCGCCGCCTTCCGGGTCGGTTCCGACCAGCGACGGATCGCCGGCGCCATGGGTCTTGCCGAACGTGTGGCCGCCGGCGACCAGCGCCACGGTTTCCTCGTCGTTCATCGCCATGCGGGCAAAGGTGCTTCTGATGTCGCGGGCAGACGCCAGCGGGTCCGGGTTGCCGTTCGGGCCTTCCGGGTTGACGTAGATGAGGCCCATCTGCACGGCGCCGAGTGGTTCGGCCAGCTCGCGCTCGCCGCTATAGCGCTCGTCGCCCAGCCAGCTGCCTTCGGGACCCCAATAGAGTTCTTCCGGCTCCCACACGTCGGCGCGGCCGCCGGCAAAACCGAAGGTCTTGAAGCCCATCGATTCCAGCGCAACGTTGCCGGTCAGGATCATCAGGTCGGCCCAGGAGATCTTGTTGCCGTATTTCTGCTTGATCGGCCACAGAAGGCGGCGGGCCTTGTCGAGGTTGACGTTGTCAGGCCAGCTGTTGAGCGGTGCGAAACGCTGCTGGCCCATGCCGGCGCCGCCGCGGCCGTCGGTGATGCGATAGGTGCCGGCGCTGTGCCAAGCCATGCGGATGAACAGGCCGCCGTAATGACCGAAGTCGGCCGGCCACCAGTCCTTGCTATCGGTCATCAGCGCGTGAAGGTCCTGCTTCACGGCGTCGAGATCGAGCGTCTTGAATTCTTCGGCATAATCAAACGACTTGCCCAGCGGGTTGGCCAGTGCCGTGTGGGTATGCAAAATCTGAACGTTCAGCTGGCTTGGCCACCAGTCGCGGTTCGAGCGACCGCGGGGCGTATTGCCCTGGGGGTTCTGGCCATGTGCAACGGGACACTTGCCCGCAGTGTCAGTTTTCGTGTCCATGACATTCTCCTTAGATTGTCTGTCGTGCATTGCATGAAAAGGGGAGGATTGTGTGTCGCAACCCGGTGTCTCAAGTCCTACAGGAACATTTCGATAAATTTAAGTTGGATTTCCTGATGGTTGCGATAATTTCACCTTATGACCAATTTTACTCTCAAACAGCTCCGCTATTTCGAGGCTTTGGCGCGCGACGCGAGTTTCCGCAAGGCGGCGGAAGCCTGCGCCATCTCTCAGCCTGCACTGTCGATGCAGATCAAGGAACTCGAGGATCAGGTCGGTCGGGCCCTGTTCGACCGGGGCACGCGCGACGTCCGGCTGACCGCGTTCGGCGAGCTTTTTGCTCTCAGGGCGCGAGATATCGTCCGAGCCGCCGACGAACTCGCCGATCTCTCGCGCGCCTCGCGCGACCGGTTTCTGTCGCGGCTTCGCATCGGTGTCATCCCGACAGTGGCACCCTATCTGCTGCCGTCTGTCATCAACGAGCTCAACCGGGCATTTGATGGCATCCGGGTCGAGATCCGCGAAACGCAG
Source organism: Rhizobium sp. NFR12 (assembly GCF_900108545.1). NCBI lineage: Bacteria > Pseudomonadati > Pseudomonadota > Alphaproteobacteria > Hyphomicrobiales > Rhizobiaceae > Rhizobium > Rhizobium sp. NFR12. The sequence continues at coordinate 299,894 of NZ_FNWM01000001.1, forward strand.
ACGACCAAACTAGTCCAGGAAGTCATGCAGGGCGGGCTCGATGTGGCGATCGTCGCGCTACCGGTCTCCGAGCCGTCGCTGACGGAGCTTAAACTGTTCGACGAGGAATTCGTGCTGGTGCGCAGCCGGGAGGATGGCGACAAACCGGTGCCGGAGCCGGATGCGCTGAAAGAAATGCGGCTTCTTCTTCTCGAGGAGGGACATTGTTTCCGCGATCAGGCGCTGTCCTTCTGCGGCATCGGTTCGAACCGCCCGCGCGAGATCCTGTCGCGGGAAATCATGGAGGGGAGCTCGCTGTCGACGCTGGTGCAGATGGTCGGTGCCGGCATCGGCGTTACGCTCATTCCGGAAATGGCGGTGCCGGTCGAGACCCGCTCGGCGCGGGTCTCCATTTCGCGGTTCGATTCACCGCCACCGGCCCGCAGCATCGGCATGATCTGGCGCAATTCGACGCCGCTTGCCAAGCAGTTGCTGCAGGTGGCCGACGTGGTGCTTGGTGCGGCCGCCATCATGCGGCAGCAGCAGACGGCCTATACGAGGCCGTCGTCCGATGCGCTTGAGATCGACGACGTAGGCGCTGCATCGTCGTTGATCTCGTAGGCATGGATATAGTCGATGACCATCTTGGCTCCGCCGGACAGATCACCCGGCTTGCCGGCCGCGCCGCCGACGGCCAGATTGACCAGAAGGTACATCGGGTCATGCATGTCTGACGGTGTCTCGGCGCTGGCAATCGCCACGTCGTCAAAATACCAGACGATTTCCTCTTCGGTCCACAGCATGCCGTAGGTGTGGAAGCCTTCGGTGCTGGGAACGCTGATCGCCGAGGTCTGGGTGGTCTGCTTGCCGGTCTCATTGGAATGCGCGGAAACATGCACCGTGTTCGGGTCCTGGCCGCGCATTTCCACCACGTCGATTTCCGGCGGCCATGAGCCATCCTCAGGCAGCAGCCAGAAGGCTGGCCATGTCGCCTGGTCGGTCGGCATGTCGGCGCGCATTTCGAAATAGCCGTAGGTCTGCGAGAATGTCGAATGGGTGTTCAACATTCCAGACACGTAGTCGTAGCCGTTGACCGCGTCCGAGATCGCATCCGGCGTATTCTTGGCGGTGATCGTCATCGCTCCGTTTGAGACCGAGAACGGGCTGTAGCCGGCGGTCGGCGAATAAAGCGGGTTCACGTACCACTGGCTTTCGCCATTCGTCGGCAGGGAACTGCCCTGGTCCGGCGCCCAGTGGAAGTTTGCGTCCCACGTGCCGCTCGTGCCGTTATTCAGGGAAAGCGCGTTGAACTCGTCGCCGAATGTCTTCGTCAGGACCGAGCGGTCGAGGCTGAGCGCAAACTGGTCGGCAGACAGGTCATCGGCTGTCGTGCCCGCAAACACGAGGCTGTCGCCGTCCCCGAGGTCAAGCCGCAGATTGGCGCCTTCCTGGGTCAGGCTGTTGCCCACCTGTTCGAAGGAGGTGAAGCTGTAGCCATCGAGGCGGATCTTGTCGTCGGCACTGAAATCGGTGATCAGGTCGCTGCCATTGCCCTTGGCGACGATGAATGTGTCGGCCCCGCCGCCACCGGTCAGCACGTCGTTCCCCGCACCGCCATCGAAGGTCTGGCGCGAGGACGAGCCCGAGATGATGTTGTCGAGATCGTTGCCGAAGGCGAAGCGGTTGTCACCGGTGACGCGCAGGTTTTCGATATTGTCCGGCAGCGTGTAGCTCATCCAGGTATCGACCGTGTCGATGCCCTGGCCTGCCGCTTCAGCGGCCCGGTTGATGCTGGAATAGAGATAATAGACATCGTCGCCGGCGCCGCCGCTCATGGTCACGTTGACGGCGCTGTCGCCGTACATGGAGTCATTGGCCGCTGTGCCTGAGAGTGCGGTGCCGGCACCCGTCGCCGAAATCCAGGCTTTGGATGTGCCGCTGTAATACAAAGTTTCGCCAAGGGCGTTCAAAACGGTTTTGGTCATCAAAGTGTCTCCTGTTTGAAAAACGTTGACCTTTGGTCTTCTCCTCCGTTTCGTCAGAGCTCCCTGTTTCAGGCTACCGCGTCGATGCTGCACCGCACAGCGCGAACCGCTGGAGGGCTGAACAAGCTGTTCCCATTTCTGGACGCGACTGTTCGTGCCGTCCTTTTTTGCGACAGAAGCGTGCGGGCATGGGGCAGGTGTGCCAGATCTGGCTGTGGACAGTCGCGGTTACGGGCGATCCAGTTCAGGTCCCAGCTGCGCGGTCAGCCATGTCTTGAATGTCAGCATGGACGGGCTGGAATGGATATGGGGCGTACTGAACCAGTAGCCGAAATCGCTCCGGTAACCGAGGCCGGCCGGATTGATGAGCCTGCCGGTAGCTATCTCGTCGAGGATCAGGCCGCGCGGGATCAGTGCCAAGCCCTGGCCGGCAAGTGCGGCGCGGATCACCATCGTGTAATAGCCGAAGCGGGTAATGTGGCGAACAGTAGCCCCGTCGCGGTTGTGATGAGCTACAAAATGTTGCCAGTGAAACGGCGTCTGGGGATGTTCGAGCATCACGTGTTCGGCAAGGTCGTCGATGTCACAAGGCGTTCCGGCCTTGGCGAAATAGTTCGGTGCGCTCACCAGAAGCACGTCTTGACCGAAGAGATAGGTGCTGTTGTCTCGGTGTTGTGGCGTCGCCGCAAACTCGAAAATGCCGTCCGGGACTTCAGACTGCGACGGCGAGATGAAGGTCGTGAACTGCACCTCGATGTCAGGATGCTGTTCCGCAAACAGATGGAATTTCGGCAGCAGCCAGCGATCGCCGAAAATCGGCAGGACCTGCAGGCGCAGCACGCCCGGGCCGGGCTTCAGCCGTGCGACCAGCAGGGCCGCATCCTCCATGGCTTTCAATGCCACGCGCGCGTGATCGATATAGATGCGGCCGGCCTCGGTCGCGACCATGCCGCGTGGCGTGCGCAGGAAGGCGGGGCTGCCGATCAATTCCTCCAGCGCCAGCAGCTGCTTGCTGACAGCACTCTGGGAGAGCGCCGTCGTTTCCGCCGCAGCACTCGTCGATCCGCGTTCGGCCACCGCCAGCAGAACCTGAAGCGATGCGGTGGACGGCAGGCGCCTGCGACGTTGCTCCATCAGGGTCTCGCTGTTTTGTCGGGATGCGTTCGATCCATTATCGCCAGCGCGCCGTTTTGCGCTAGTCGTTTTTGTCATAGGGCCAAGGAAATAAGTTCGCTTGCCCATTCGTGGTGCACATGGGATCCCTGCCCATTATCTGAACAGAGGGGTTTGCTCATGTCGGCATCCGCACAGCTCTGGGGTGGACGTTTCAAGTCCGGCCCTTCCGAAGCTCTGGCCAATCTTTCACGGGCACCTGCCTCCTATTTCCGTCTCTATCGCGAAGACATCGCCGGCTCCCGGGCGCATGCGTCCGAACTGAAGCGCGCCGGCGTGCTCGATGCGGCCGAGTTTTCGGCCATCCGCTCGACGCTCGACACGATCGAGGCCGATGTCGCGGCAGGCCGCGAAACGCCTGTAGCCGGCGATGAGGATGTGCATACGTTTCTCGAGCGGCTGCTGATGGCCCGTCTCGGCGCTCTCGGCGGCAAGCTGCGCGCCGGTCGGTCGCGCAACGACCAGACCGCCAACAACACCCGTCTCTATCTCCGCCGCATGGCGCGTGAGCTCTCCGCCGGCCTGATCGACGTCGAGGACGCGATCCGCGAGCAGGCGGCACGCCATGTCGAAACCGTCATGCCCGGTTTCACCCATCTGCAGCCGGCGCAGCCCGTCGTGCTTGGTCATCACCTGATGGCGCATGCGCAGTCGCTGTTGCGCGATCTGGAGCGCTTTGGCGATTTCGACCGCCGCTTCGACCGGTCGCCGCTCGGCGCGGCAGCGCTTGCCGGTTCCGGCATCGTCAACCGGCCGGACCTGTCGGCACTTGAGCTCGGGTATTCAGCAGCTGCGGAAAACTCGATCGACTCGGTCGCATCGCGCGATATCGTCGCCGAATTCCTGTTCATCGCCTCGCTGATCGGCGTCAACCTGTCGCGTCTGGCTGAAGAGATCTGCATTTGGAGCTCCAAGCAGTTCTCCTGGGTGCGCCTGCATGACAGCTATTCCACCGGCTCGTCGATCATGCCGCAGAAGAAGAACCCCGATATCGCAGAGCTGACGCGCGGCATGTCCGGCACGCTGATCGGCAATGTCACCGGCTTCCTTGCCACGATGAAGGCAATGCCGCTCGCCTATAACCGCGATCTTGCCGAGGACAAGAAGGTCCTGTTCGAGACGATCGATACGCTGCAGCTCATCCTTCCCGCCTTTGCCGGCATGGTCGCGACGCTTGAGTTCGACGTCGAGAAGCTCAGGGCAGAAGCGCCGCGCGGCTTTACGCTCGCAACGGAAGTGGCCGACTGGCTGGTCAGCCAGAACGTCACCTTTGCCGAAGCCCACGAAATCACCGGCGCTGTGGTGCGCTACTGCGAAGAGCGCGGCCATGATCTTGAAGGGCTGACCGTCGAAGATCTGCCGAAGATCGATCCGCGCCTCGGCCCCGGCCTGCTCGAAGCGATAACGCTCGAACATGCGCTTGCCAGCCGCACCGGTTACGGCTGCACGGCACCCGCTGCGGTGCGCGACCAGATCCGCCGGTTCGAGGTAGCAATCGACGCCCGCCGTCAGTTCGCGCTGGAAGAGATCGGCGCAAAGACGGCTGTTGCCGCAAACTCTGCGGAGGCTGGCACACGATGAGCGCACCCACGACCGTTGCTGTAGACGACAGCGCAAAATACGAGGTCGCCCATCTGAAGCTGGTGCCGAAGCGGCATATCGGCCGCAATGTGGCCGCCGGCATCGTCATTCTGCTGATGGCAGCGCTTATCCGCGCCTTCAGCGTCGGCCAGATCGAATGGTCCTATGTGCGCGACTTCCTGTTTGCGCCCGTCATTCTGCAGGGCCTCGTCAACACGCTGGTCATGACGGTTGCTGCCATGGCGATCGGCATCGTGCTCGGCGTCGTCATCGCCATCATGCGGATCTCGGGCAATCCGGTCCTGTCGTGGATCGCGATCGGCTATCTGTGGATCTTCCGCGGCGCGCCGGCACTGCTGCAGCTGATGCTGTGGTTCAATCTGGCGCTGATCTTCCCCACGCTCGGCATTCCCGGCCTGTTCGAATTCCGCACCGTCGATATCATGACGCCGTTTGTGGCGGCGATGCTCGGTCTTGGTATCCAGCAGGGCGCCTACACGTCGGAAGTGGTGCGAAGCGGTCTTCTGTCGGTCGATAGCGGCCAGTACGAGGCTGCCCGCACGATCGGCATGACGCAGATGAAGATGCTGCGCCGCATCGTTCTGCCGCAGGCCATGCGCGTCATGGTACCGCCTGTCGGCAACGAGGTGATCGGCATGGTCAAGCTCACCTCGCTTGCCAGCGTCATCCAGTTTTCCGAAATCCTACACAATGCGCAGGTCATCTACTACGCCAACACCCGCGTTCTCGAACTCCTGCTGGTGGCAAGCTTCTGGTACCTCGTCGTGGTGTCCGTTCTGTCCGTCATCCAGCAGCGCATCGAGCGCTATTACGGGCGCGGATCGAAGTCTATCAGAGCATCGATGTGAGGTTGGACATGACGAAAGATATTCTGGTCAAGGCAATCGACGTCACCAAGAGCTTCGATGCGTTCAAGGCGCTCGACAAGGTCAGCCTCGAAGTCCGGCGCGGCGAAGTCGCCTGCATCGTCGGACCCTCCGGCTCCGGCAAGAGCACGTTCCTGCGCTGCATCAACCTTCTGGAGCGGATGGACGAAGGTGCCATCTGGGTCAATGACGAGCTGATGGGCTATCGCCGCGAAGGCGACAACCTGCATGAACTGGCGGACAAGGAAATTTCCCGCCAGCGTCGCCGCATCGGCATGGTGTTCCAGCGCTTCAACCTGTTTCCGCATCAGACGGCTGTCGAAAACGTCATGGAAGGACCGGTCCAGGTTCTCGGCCAGCCGGTCGCCAAGGCGCGCGAGGATGCGCTTGCGCTTCTCGCCCGCGTCGGCCTGTCCGACAAGGCGAACCATTACCCTTCAGAACTTTCCGGCGGCCAGCAGCAGCGCGTCGCGATCGCCCGTGCCATGGGCATGCAGCCCGATCTCATCCTGTTCGACGAGCCGACGTCTGCGCTCGATCCGGAACTGGTGTCTGAAGTGCTCGACGTGATGAGGGATCTGGCGGCGTCCGGCATGACCATGATCGTCGTCACCCATGAAATGGGGTTTGCACGCAACGTTGCGAACACCGTCACGTTCATGGAAGCGGGCAAGGTCGTCGAAACCGGCCCTGCTTCGGAAGTGTTGTCGGCGCCGAAAAGCGCGCGCACCGCGGAATTCATCCGGGCAGTCCATAACTGACCGCCTTCACGTTCAACCAGTCGACCAAAAACAAGAGAACAGGGGATATCATGACCAAGACATTCGCAATCGTCGCCCTCGCAGCCGTTGCTGCGGCCAGCTCGGTTTCAGCTCAGGCCCTGCCGGAGCGTATCAAGACCGCCGGCAAGATCGTCGTTGCCAACACGCCGAACTATCCGCCGATGGAATACAAGGACCCGGCCACCAACACGCTGATGGGCCTCGATATCGATCTCGGCCTGGCGCTTGCCAAGCAGCTCGGCGTGACTGTCGAATGGTCGGATATCGGCTTTGAACAGATGGTGCCGTCGGTTGCCACCGGCCGCGTCGACATCATCCATTCGGGCATGAGCGATCTGCCGAAGCGCCGCGACGCTCTCGATTTCGTCGACTACATGAAGTCCGGCGCCCAGTTCTATACGACGGCGGCCCGCAAGGATGAACTGAAGTCCGAAACCGATCTCTGCGGCAAGAATGTCGGCATGAGCCGCCGCACGTCCTTCCCGGACGAAACGGCAAAGTGGAGCGCTGCCAACTGCGAAGCCAAGGGCCTGCCGGCCGTCAAGGTCGTCGGCACTGAAGGTTCGGCCGATGCCCGCACCCAGCTGAAGCAGGGCCGCGTCGATGCCGCCGTCCAGGGTTCGGAAACCGTTCCCTACCTGATGACGCTCGAGAAGGGTGCGTATGTTTCGATCGGCGCGCCGTTCACTGCCATCTACCAGGGCATCGGTTTCTCCAAGAAGGACACCGAACTGCGTGACGCCTATATCGGCGCGATGAAGGCCCTGATGGCCAGCGGCGAATACAAGACGATCCTTGCCAAGTGGAACCTGGAATCGGCTGCCCTCGACGGCATCTACGTCAACAGCGAAGCCCAGAAGTAATCTTTCACGTGTCGCAGAACGGGTGCCTCCGGCCTGATCTCCTTCAGGCCGGACGGTCGGCGGACCAGTCCGTTTTGCATCGGAAGCCGGGCTATCTGTTCAGCGGTGGCCCGGCTTTGCATTCTTCCCGACCGGAGGTTTTATAATGCCCTTCGACCTTTCCCCCCGTCCGCTCAATCCGGCGCCTGCCACACCCGACATGGTCTGGCCGAACGGCGCGAAAAGCGCCGTCTTCATCGGCTTCGACGTGGACGCGGAAACCGCCTGGATCGGCAACAACCCTTCCAATGTCGACCGCATGGTGACCACCTCTCATGGCGGCTACGATGCCCGCGTCGGCATTTCGAAAATCGTGTCGCTGATGAATGAACTGTCGCTGCCGGCGACCTTCTTCATTCCCGGCTGGACGGCATTGGCGCATCCGGCCCAGTGCGAAGCGATCCTCAAGGCCGGCCACGAGATCGGCCATCACGGCTATCTCCACAAGCTGCCCGACCGCGACAAGCTCGACGAGGCCTTCGAGGAAATCGATCGCGGCTACGAGGCGCTGCACCAGGTGCTCGGCGTGCGGCCGATCGGCTACCGCGCGCCATCGGGTGAGAATTTCCCGGAACTGCTCGCCTATCTCTCGAAATCCGGCATGCGCTATTCCAGCTCCTTCCGTGACGACATTCTGCCCTACCGGCATGCGGATCATGGCGGCGAGCGCGGCCTGGTCGAGATACCGGTCAATTTCGCCTTCGACGACTGGAATTTCGGCATGACGAGCCGCACCAGTTCACGGCCAATCTTCGGACGCGACGCGGTGCTGCAGATGTGGATTGACGAATTCGAGGCGACCCATGCCTGGGGCGGCGTCACGACGCTGGTCCTGCATCCGCAGGTTTCGGGACGGCCGATGCGCTGGCATCTGCTGCGCGATTTCCTCATGCATGTGCAAAGCAGAACCGATGTCTGGATTGCCACGGGCGCCGAGATATCGGACCATTTCGACGCGCTGGAAGTGGCCCGCGCAGAGCTTTAAGAAAGACCTGGAGAAACCGACATGACGTTCGACACGAAAAAGCTGGAAGAGCTGAGAGCGAAATACGGCGAAGGCCACGGCGGCAGCATCCATGATCCGGAATTTCGCGCCGTCGCCGACCGGATCTTTTCCGCAAGCGGCACGCGGTCGGCCCCCTATGCGGGCGTTCCGACGCTTCTCGATGCGCCGCTCGTCCACATCGATGCGGACAATCCGGATTTCGGCGATCTTCAGGTGGCGCTGATCGGCGTGCCGATGGATCTCGGCGTCACCAACCGTCCGGGCTCCCGCTTCGGGCCGCGGGCGCTTCGCACGATCGAGCGCGTCGGTCCCTATAACCATGTTCTCAAGACTGCGCCGACCTTCGAGATGAAGGTGGCCGATATCGGCGACGTGCCGTTTCGCAGCCGCTACCGGCTGGAAATGAGCCATGACGATATCGAGGCGCATTTCAACAAGGTGATCGATGCGGGCGTGATCCCCTTGTCGGTCGGCGGCGATCATTCGATCACGCATCCGATCCTCAAGGCGGTCGGCCGCGACCGACCGGTCGGGATGATCCATATCGACGCCCATTGCGATACGGGCGGCGCCTACGATCTCACCAAGTTCCACCATGGCGGCCCGTTCCGCAACGCGGTTCTCGACGGAGTGCTTGATCCGACGCGGGTCATCCAGATCGGCATTCGCGGCGCGGCCGAATATCTGTGGGAGTTCTCCTTCGAAAGCGGCATGACGGTCATTCATGCCGAAGAGATCGGCAAGATGGGCATCGATGCCGTTATCGCCAAGGCGCGCGAAATCGTCGGCGATGGCCCGACCTATCTGTCCTTCGATATCGACAGCCTCGATCCGGCCTATGCGCCCGGCACCGGCACGCCTGAGATCGGCGGGCTGACGAGCCGTCAGGCGCTCGATATCCTGCATGGGCTGAAGGGTCTGAACTTCGTCGGCGGCGACGTCGTCGAAGTGGCGCCGCAATACGATACGACCACCAACACGGCCCATGCGGGCGCTCAGATGCTGTTCGAAATCCTCAGCCTGATCCGTTTCAGCCCGGCTCTGAAGGGCTGATTTCTCACGCCTTCTGACAGTAATGCGCCGTCGGTGCATTACTGTCAGGCTCGGCTTCGCCTGGCTGCGGCGACACGATCGGCTTGAACAGGCTCCGGTCGGGCTTGAGATCAAGAAGCGGCGTGCCGTCGAGGCAATCCATGCCGCGCACCAGAAGCACATTGCCCTCGATGCCTTCGAGAACCACAATCGACGTCCCGATCGGGTTCGGCCGGACAGGAGAGCGCAGCGAGAATGTGCCGTGCACCTTGCCGCTGCTGGCGGGGCTCTGCAGAACCAGATCGCGGCGCGCCTGGTGCAGCCAGTAGAGAATTTCCAGCCTCTCGAATGTCTCGACGCCCTTCAGGGCCGCAACCCATGGCTCGAATATCTCGATCCGGCAAATCGGTCCGGTATGGCTGCCCTGACGCGGCGTTTCGCTGCGTGCGGTCCAGGGGGTCGAAATGCGTCCGATGAAGATCAGCCCCGCATCGTTCGCCTCCGGCGGCGTGACCTGAACCTCGTTCTCGCGGATGCCGTTATCCTGCGCCATGTCATTCTCCGATCAACTGGTTCTGCTCCACGTTTCGCGAAGCAACCAGATCTCCCCAGCATGGCCGAAATACTGCTGTTTCGCAAAATGTGAAGCTGCGCGGAACAGTTTCCCTGTTTCCGGATTTCTTATTGCGAATAATTTGCAACTACGATCTTTATGTGCGAATGAATTGCAATTGCAACAACGAGAGCACGATCGACGATGGATATCCGATCCCGAATGAATTCCAGCGGCTGGCTCAAAAGCGGCGGTGATGCCTCGCTGATGGATGTTCATCGCTCGATCCCGGTGCGCGGACAGGGATCGAAGCTCCGGCGGGCGTTCGCGTTCTTCGGTCCGGGTTATCTCGTCGCCGTCGGCTACATGGATCCGGGCAACTGGGCGACGTCGCTCGCCGGCGGTTCGCAGTTCGGTTACCTGCTCCTGTCGGTCGCACTCTTGTCGAACATCATGGCGATCGTGCTGCAATCGCTCTGCGCCCGGCTGGCGGTCGCTTCCGGCCGCGATCTCGCCCAGGCCTGTCGCGACGCATTCCCGCGTCCCGTCGCCTACATGCTCTGGCTGTTTGCCGAAATCGCCATCATCGCCACCGATATTGCAGAGGTGATCGGCACCGCGATCGGTCTCAACCTGATCTTCGGGATCCCGCTGGAGATCGGTGTTCTCATCACCGCGCTCGACGTCTTCCTCATTCTCTACCTCCAGAAGCTCGGCTTCCGGTTCCTGGAAGCCTTCGTCATCGGCTTGCTGGGCGTCATTACCGCCTGTTTCGCCATCCAGATCGCCATGGCCGATCCGAACTGGGGCGAGGTCATTCGCGGCTTTGCGCCGACCACCGAGATCGTCACCAATCCCAACATGCTCTATCTGGCGCTCGGTATTCTCGGCGCCACCGTCATGCCGCATAACCTCTATCTGCATTCCGGCATCGTCCAGACCCGCAATTACGGGGATAGCGTCGAGGAGAAGCGGGAGGCGATCAAGTTCGCGACGATCGACAGCACCGTCGCCTTGATGTTCGCGCTTCTGATCAACGCATCGATCCTCATTCTGGCGGCCGCCGCTTTTCATGCCAACGGCCATACGGCGGTGGCGGAACTCGGCGACGCGCACAATCTTCTCTCACCGGTTCTCGGCTATGCCATCGCGCCGACGCTGTTCGGGATCGCACTCCTCTGCTGCGGCCTGAATTCCACGGTTACAGCGACCTTGGCGGGCCAGATCGTCATGGAAGGGTTCCTGCATATCCGGCTGGCAGCCTGGGTGCGGCGGCTGATCACCCGCGGCATCGCCATCATCCCGGCGGCAGCGGTCACCATACTCTATGGCGATGGCGGCACGGCGGAGCTTCTGATCCTGACGCAGGTCGTGCTCAGCCTGCAACTGTCCTTCGCAGTCTTCCCGCTGGTGATGTTCACGTCCGACAAGCGCAAAATGGGCGTGTTCGTCGCGCCGCTCTGGCTGCGCGCCTTTGCCTGGCTGATCGCCATCGTCATCGGCGCCCTCAACATCAAGCTGCTGGTGGATTTCGTCCTGTAACCGGAAAAGTCATCGAGCCCAGAATGTGTTCGGCCGTGCGGGCAATCGTCTCGACGGCCGCGCCCTTTTTCCAGGCAAGTGACAGATGCATGTCGTAGGCCTTGGGAAGCGCGATGGCCGCCATCCGCTCGTCCGGCTGCGGAATGGCCCAGAGCGGAAGAAGCGCGATATAACCGTGATCGCTGACCAGATTGGCGATGACGGGAATGGAATCGATTTCGACAAAGGTCAGTGCCGCCCGTTCGTCCGGGGTCAGGATGTCCTCGGTCAGCAACCCGAATTTCTGCCGCAACCCGCTTTTCAGGCTCGGCAGCGCGATTGGATGGCGCAGCAGCAATTGCCGCAGGTCGCCACGATGGTCAGCGATCACGTCGGCTGCTCCCACCATGGCAAGTCCGCTGCGCGAAATCACCCGGTGTTCGACGCCGGGCGGCATGTCGAGCGTGTCGACCAGCACGAGATCGTAGGTCCGGTCGGTAATGCCGGACAGCAGCTCCTCGGCATTGGTGCTGGAAATATAGAGCGGCCGTCGCGGCATGTGCTTCGGCCAGTCGGCGGCGAGCTTTGCGAGGATCCGGGCAATCAGGCTTTCGCGTCCAAGCGGCGTCACGGAACCGATGCGGGTCGTCGATGCGGCACGCCGGAACCGGTCACCCGCATGGTCTGAAATCTTCAGCCAGATCGCTTCGAGCTCTTCTCCGAGAGCGATCACCCGTTGCCCGCTCGCATTGGGAACAGCGCCGGCGGCTGCCCGGTCGAGAAGGGGAAGGCCGAGATCCCGCTCAAGACTGCGGATCTGCCGCGTCAGTTGCGGCTGGCCGATGCCGATCTCCTGCGCCGCCCGCCTTATGCTGCCGCTGCGGCCGACCACGAGGAAACGCTGCAGCGCCAGAAGCGGTACGGAAAGCCGGGCTCCGTCTTCGGGCGAGCCGTCTTTGTCGCCGAGACCCGAGAGCTCGCCAACGAGCATGGCCGCACGCTGCAGATCGCGACCGATCCTGACGCCTTCAAGCGTGGGCTGGATGCGGTTGCCTGATGTCGTCGTCAGCGGCGTCGCAATATGAAACTGCAGCCGCGCCAGCGCGGCGGAGACGCTGGAGACGGGCCGATCCAGCACCTTCGCCGTTTCACGGATGCCGCCCAAGGCCAGCACATGATGGGCGATCAGCAGCGAGGCAAGGTCCATGGCGGCTTCCGGGTGAGCATATAAGAGGATGACAGCAATGATATCGTGCGTTCACGATATGGGATATCCCTCTGCCCATCAAATTCTCCTAGTCTGCCCTCCCAAGCGGTTCCGATCGAACGCGCGCCTCAAGGCTCAAGGGCTCAAGGCTTCAAGGCTTCAAGGAGACAGGCCGATGTCGGATTTCGATCTTGTTCTGAAAGGCACGCTGGTCCTTGCCGACCGCATCGTTCCCCAAGGTTATGTGGCAGTCCGCGACGGTCTGGTTGCGGCTGTTGGTCAGGGCCAGATGCCGTCCGCCCGCGAAAGCCACGATCTCGGCGCATCGCTGATCCTTCCGGGTGCTGTGGATGCGCAGGTGCATTCGCTTTCCCAGAAGAACCAGGAGGATTTCATCTGGTCGACCCGCTCGGCTGCTGCCGGTGGCGTCACCACCATCGTCGACATGCCCTATGACGAGGGCAATCTCGTCTGCTCGGCCGATGCGGTGCGCCGCAAGGCGGCCCATGCGGAGACGCAGGCCAGGGTCGATTTCGCGCTCTATGGCACGGTCGATCCGCAGGAGGGCGCGGTGCGCATCCGCGAACAGGTGGAAGCCGGTGTCGCGGCCTTCAAGTTCTCGACGTTCGGGACAGACCCGAAGCGCTTTCCGCGCATCTTTGCGCCGCTGATGGCCGAGTGCTTTGCTGCGATCGCGCCAACCGGCCTGACGGCCGGCGTCCACAACGAGAACGACGAATATGTCCGCTGGGCGATGGCTGAGGTGAAGGTCTCCGGCATTACCGATTACCGTGCCCACGAAATGTCGCGTCCTCCACTGACCGAGCTTCTGGCGATGACCGAGATCTACGAGATCGGTGCGGCCACCGGCTGTCCGGCCCATGTGGTGCACTGCTCGCTCGGTCGCGGTTACGAGATCGCCGCCGGTTACCGCGCGCAGGGGCATCGCGCCACGGTCGAGTGCCTGATCCATTACCTGACGCTCGACCAGGAAATCGATGCGAGACGGCTCGGCGGCAAGTCGAAATGCAATCCGCCGATCCGGCCGCGGGCGGAGGTGGAAAAGCTCTGGCGACATCTGGCGGCCGGCAATGTCACGCTTCTCTCCACCGATCACGTCAGCTGGTCGCTCGACCGCAAGACCAATCCGGACATGCTTGCCAATGCCTCCGGCCTGCCGGGTCTCGAAGCCATGGTGCCGCTGTTTATCAAGGGCGCACTCGAACGCGGTGTGTCACTCACCTGGGCCGCGAGGCTGATGGCGCTCAATCCCGCCCGGCATTTCCGCATCGATCACGTCAAGGGCGCGCTGGAAGTCGGCAAGCACGCCGATATCGCGGTGCTGACGGCGGAAGAGCATGTGTTCGACGCATCGAAGACCGGCAACAACGTTGTCGGGTGGTCGCCCTATGACGGAATGACCTTGCCCTACAAGGTGGCCGGAACCTATCTTCGCGGCGCACTCGCCTATGACGGATCGACGGTGCTGGCGCAGCCCGGCAACGGCCGGTTTGTGCGGCCCCAGGCCAACCTTTCACTTCAGGATTTTTGATCGCATGACATCCAATCTCGCCGTCAACACCGACCGGATCGCAGCCGATATCGAAGCGCTGGCAGCAATAACCGAGCCGGACCGGCCCTGGACGCGCCGTGCCTTCACGCCGATGTTTCTCAAAGGCCGCGCCTACGTCGAAAAGATCTTTCGCGAGGCGGGCCTCGAGACGCAGATCGATGCCGCCGGCAACATGACCGGGCGCCGCAAGGGAACGGTGGAGGGCAAGGGCACGATCATGCTCGGGTCGCATTCGGATACGGTGCCGAACGGCGGCCGGTTCGATGGCATTGCCGGGGTGATTGCTGGTCTCGAAGTGGCGCGTTCGCTCAAGGATGCCGGCATCGCGCTGGAACACGATCTGGAAATCGTCGATTTTCTCGCCGAGGAAGTCTCGATCTTCGGTGTGTCCTGCATCGGCAGCCGCGGCATGACCGGCGTTCGGCCGCCCGAATGGCTGGAGCGCAGCACCGATGGTGTCACGCTCGCAGACGGCATCCGTCAGGTCGGCGGCGATCCGGACACCGTATTCACGCGCACCGATATCAAAGCCTTCCTCGAACTGCATATCGAGCAGGGCACGGTGCTGGAGCGCGAAAACGTCGATATCGGCATCGTCGGCGCCATCACCGGCATTTCCCGTTTCGAAATCCTGGTGGAAGGCCGTGCCGATCATGCCGGCACCACCCCGATGAATGCACGCTATGATGCGCTGGGGGCCGCATCGATCATCGTGCTCGGCATCGAAGAGATCGCCCGGGAGCTTGCGTCGGGCAAAAGCTATTTTGCCGGCACCGTCGGCGAGTTCTCGATGGAGCCGAACGCCGCCAATGTCATCCCCTCGCATGTCCGCATGCTGATCGATGCGCGCGCCGTCGATGACGCGGTGATGGACGAATTCGTCGCTTCCGTCACCGCGCTTTGTGCACAGACGGCCTCGGAGCGCAGCGTGACGATCGCCGACCCGCGGCGGGTGTCGCATGCGGCGCCGACGCCGATGTCGGACATGGTGACCGGTGTGCTTGCCGAAAGTGCGCAGCGGATCGGCGCGACCAGCCGGCCGATGGTGTCGGGCGCCGGTCACGATGCGGCGTTTCTGTCCAAGGTGGCGCCGGCTGCGATGATCTTCATTGCCAGCAAGGATGGCCGCAGTCACGCGGCGGAAGAATGGTCTGACAACGACGATATCGCGCTGGGCGCTGCCGTTCTCTTCGAAGCGGTGCTGGAACTGGACAAAAGATAGAGGGAAAACCGGGATGGGTCGCATACTGACGGAGAAGGATGTCGAGGCGGCGGTTCGCGGCGGCTCGGTCTATGCGGCGGGCGGCGGCGGCTGGTCGGATCACGGCCGCATGCTCGGCTATGCGGCCGTCTCGGTCGGCAGGCCCGAACTCGTGACGATCGACGAGCTTTCCGACGACGACTGGGTGGCGACGGCTGCCGCGATCGGCGCACCGGCCTCGACCACCGCCTGGGAAATGCAGGGCATCGACTACGTCAAGGCCGTGCAGCTGCTGCAGGATGCGCTCGGCGAAAAGGTTGCGGCGCTGATGATCGGCCAGAACGGCAAATCCTCGACGCTCAACGGCTGGCTGCCATCGGCCATCCTCGGGACCAAGGTGCTCGATGCCGTGGGCGACGTGCGCGCCCATCCGACCGGCGACATGGGCTCGATCGGCATGGCGAATTCGCCCGAACAGATGATCCAGACGGCAGTCGGCGGCAACCGGGCGGAAAACCGCTACATCGAACTCGTCGTGCGCGGCGCCACCGCCAAGGTCTCGCCGATCCTTCGCACCGCCTCGGACATGTCCGGCGGCTTCATCGCCTCCTGCCGCAATCCGCTGCGCGCTTCTTACGTGCGCGACAATGCAGCTCTCGGTGGCATCAGTCTTGCTCTCACGCTTGGCGAGGCGATCATCGAAGCCGATGCCAAGGGTGGATCCGCCGTCATCGACGCGATCGTCAGGACCACCGGCGGTACGATCATTGGCGAGGCGGAGGTCACCGCCAAATCGGTCGTCTATACCAAGGAAGCCTTCGACGTGGGCACCATCACGCTCGGATCCGGTGATAGGGCGATCACCCTGCATGTGATGAATGAATACATGGCGGTGGATGACGCTGGCGGAAACCGTCTCGCGACCTTCCCGGATATCATCTCGACGCTGTCTCCGCAGGGCGAACCGATGAGCGTCGGTCAGTTGCGGGTCGGCATGCGGGTGTTTCTACTGCATGTGCCAAAGACGCTCATTCCGCTGTCGTCCAGTGTCAAGGATCCGTCGGTCTACCCGATCTGCGAGACGGCACTGGGGATCAGTATTGCGGATTATGCGCTGGGGTAGGGTCGGAAAGACCCCGCCCCAAACCCCTCCCCACAAGGGGGAGGGGCTTAACCTGCCGCACCGTCACAGCCTTTTTGGGGCGAGATGGTGCCACACGTCCTCTCCCCCCTCGTGGGGGAGATGGCCGGCAGGCCAGAGGGGGTTTGGCTTGCCCCTCACCCTAACCCTCTCCCCGCTTGCGGGGAGAGGGGACGTGCCTCGATCGGGGCGGGGAGCGTGCGGCATTGACCCTTCTCCCCGCGAGCGGGGAGAAGGTGGCGGCAGCCGGATGAGGGAGCACGCAGCGCAGCAACGCGACGAGACAACAGGTGAGGGGCAAAGTCCCCGACATCAAAGAGGACACGACCCACATGCCAAAGCCCAACCCGCGCCATCCGAACTTCCCGATCCCCGGCGGGCCTGAGCTGCGCGCAAAGGGCTGGCGGCAGGAGGCTCTGCTGCGGCTTCTGGAAAACGTGCTTTCAGTCGGCGAGGATCCGGACAATTTGATCGTCTATGCGGCGCTGGGCAAGGCGGCGCGCAACTGGGCGGCGCATGAGGCGATCGTTAGAGCACTGAAGACGATGGACGAGGATCAGACGCTGATCATCCAGTCCGGCAAGCCGGTCGGGTTGCTCAAGACCCATGACAAGGCGCCGCTCGTCATCATGGCCAATTGCAACATCGTGGGGCAGTGGGCGAAGGCCGAGTATTTCTACGCGTTGCAGGAAAAGGGGCTGATCTGCTGGGGCGGGCTGACGGCCGGGGCGTGGCAGTATATCGGCAGCCAGGGTGTCATTCAGGGCACCTATGAAATCTTCATGCGGATCGCCGAGAAGCGTTTCGGCGGCTCGCTTGCCGGTCGCTTCATCCTGACGGCAGGTCTCGGCGGCATGGGCGGCGCGCAGCCGCTCGCCGGTCGCATGGCGGGCGCTGCGATCCTGGTGGTTGATATTGATCCGGAACGGGTCGCCAAGCGCCGCGAGATCGGGTTTCTCGATGAGGTCGCGCCGGATCTCGATACGGCGCTTGCGATGATCGATGCGGCAGTTCGTGACAAACGCGCTGTCTCGATCGGTCTCGTCGGCAATGCCGCCGACATCTACCCGCAGATCGTCAAGCGCGGCATCGTGCCCGATATCGTCTCCGACCAGACCTCGGCGCACGATCTGGTCTATGGCTATGTCCCGAAGGGGATGAGCCTTGACGAAGTCCGCCGGCTACGCAAGGAAGGCCAGGGCCAGTTGATGGCCGCGAGCCGCGCCTCGATTGCCGATCATGTCCGCGCCATGCTGGCCCTGCAGGAACGGGGTGCGGAAGTGTTCGACAACGGCAACCTCATCCGCACCCAGGCGCGGGAAGGTGGCGTTGCCAACGCGTTCGATATTCCGATTTTCACCGAAGCCTATCTGCGGCCGCTGTTTAGCAAGGCGATCGGGCCCTTTCGCTGGATGGCGCTATCGGGCGAAGATAGCGATATCGCCCGCATCGACGATCTCGTGCTCGAGCTTTTCCCGGATAATTTCATCGTCACCAACTGGATACGGCTGGCGCGCGAAAACGTGCCCTTCGAGGGCCTGCCGGCGCGCATCGCCTGGCTCGGGCATGGCGAGCGCACGAAGCTCGCGTTGGCCGTGAACGCGCTGGTCGCAAGCGGCGAACTTGCCGGGCCGATCGCGTTTTCGCGCGACCATCTCGACGCCGGCGCCATGGCGCATCCCAATATCATGACCGAAAACATGAAGGACGGATCGGATGCGATCGCTGACTGGCCGCTGATCAACGCGATGACGATGTGCGCGTCGATGGCGGACCTTGTCGTTATCCATTCGGGCGGCGGCGGCTATGCGGGTTACATGACATCTGCCGGTGTCACGATCATTGCCGATGGGACGGAAAAAGCCGCCGAACGGCTTGAACATTCGATCACCAACGACACCTCGCTCGGCATTATCCGCTATGCGGATGCCGGCTATGACGAGGCGATCGAGGCTGCCGAAACGGCCGGCCTGAAATTGCCGTAGAAAGGGTCTTCGTTAAAGCTTTGAAGGGGTGCGTTAACCTTTTGTTAACCACCCCGGCGCTACATCTAACGTCAACGATTTGTTTACGTAGATGACCAAAGTGCTAACAGACGCTCGCTCAATCCGTATCAAGGGCCGCTCGTTTTTGGCGGTCGTCTTGTCCCCCGATCTGCCGCTCGACAACTGGCTCTCGCGCCTTGACGATCTGGCAGCCCGCTCGGCCGGCTTCTTTCTCGACCGGCCGGTCGTGCTCGATATTTCCGAGGTCTCGATCGACAAGATCGAGCTGAAGGACCTGCTCGAACAGCTGGCCGAACGCAATGTCCGGATCATGGGTATCGAAGGCGCTCGCCCGTCGATGCTTGGCCCCGGCATGCCGCCGGCGATGCGGGGCGGCAAGGCTGCATCCGATTTCGAAATCCCGGACAAGGCAAGCGATAAGTCGGCTGAAGAAAGCTCCGGACAAGTTGGCGTTGCTACCAAGCAAGGTGCCAAGCAGCCGGAAACGGATACCGACAGTCAGCTCCGCAACGAGCCGATCAAGGTTGCCGAGGTCCGGCCGGTCATCCAGTCGCTGGTGATCAACGAGCCGGTTCGCTCCGGTCAGTCGGTCATCTTCGCGGAAGGTGACGTGACCGTTATCGGTTCGGTTGCCTCCGGTGCCGAAGTGATTGCTGGCGGTTCGGTGCATGTCTACGGCGCAATACGCGGCCGAGTCATGGCTGGATCATTGGGGAATGCAACGGCGCGGATCTTTTGCCGCAAGCTCGAGGCCGAACTGGTCGCGATCGACGGCATCTACAAGATGGCCGAGGACATGGACGCAAGCCTTCGCGGGCAGCCGGTCCAGCTCTGGCTCGACGGCGACATCATCATGGCAGAAACGCTCAGTTAAGAAATGAAAAAAAGCAAATGATAACGGGCCGGCAGGACACAGGAGAGATTGGTATGGGGAAAGTCATAGTTGTGACTTCGGGCAAGGGAGGGGTCGGCAAGACGACCTCGACCGCGGCCCTCGGCGCGGCGCTCGCCAGCCGCGGCGAAAAGGTCGTCGTCGTCGATTTCGATGTCGGGTTGCGTAACCTCGATCTCGTCATGGGTGCCGAGCGCCGGGTCGTCTACGACCTCGTCAACGTCATCCAGGGCGATGCGAAGCTTCCGCAGGCCCTGATCCGCGACAAGCGCCTCGACAACCTGTTCCTGCTACCCGCCTCGCAGACACGCGACAAGGATGCCCTGACATCCGAAGGTGTCGAGCGCGTGATGGCCGATCTGAAGCGCTACTTCGACTGGATCATCTGCGACAGCCCTGCCGGCATCGAGCGCGGTGCAACGCTTGCCATGCGCCATGCGGATATGGCCGTCGTGGTCACCAATCCGGAAGTCTCTTCGGTGCGCGACAGCGACCGCATCATCGGTCTTCTCGATTCCAAGACGCTCAAGGCCGAAAACGGCGAGCGGATGGAAAAGTATCTTTTGCTGACCCGCTACGAC
The DNA here is from genome assembly GCF_900108545.1 of Rhizobium sp. NFR12. Lineage (NCBI taxonomy): Bacteria > Pseudomonadati > Pseudomonadota > Alphaproteobacteria > Hyphomicrobiales > Rhizobiaceae > Rhizobium > Rhizobium sp. NFR12. The sequence continues at coordinate 319,896 of NZ_FNWM01000001.1, forward strand.
GTCAACCGTGCCGAGCGTGGCGACATGCTGAAGGTGGACGACGTTCTGGAAATCCTGTCGATCCCGCTGATCGGCATCATTCCGGAAAGCATGGATGTGCTGCGCGCCTCCAACATCGGTGCACCGGTGACGCTGGCCGACGCCAAGAGCGCTCCGGCCCAGGCTTATTTCGATGCCGCGCGGCGTCTCGCCGGCGAGGTCCTGCCAATGACCATCCCGGGCGAAAAGCGCGGTCTCTTCGGCAAGATCTTCGGAAGGAAGGCCGCATGAACATGTTCCGCCTTTTCAACAGGCCGAAATCGGCGCCCGCGGCCCGCGAGCGTCTCCAGGTACTGCTTGCTCATGAACGCATGGTTGTCGGCACCGATCTGGTCGCCGTGCTGCGCGAGGAAATTCTGGCCGTCATCGCCAAGCACGTCCAGCTGGACGCCGACCGTGTGACGGTAAAGATGGATCGCGACGAACACTGCACCATTCTGGAGATCGACGTCGAGATCCCGCTCAATGCGAGCGCCCAGGCCGCAGCCTGAACGACCTAACGAGTTAGCCTCCCAAGGCTGGTTTGAAAGGCGGGTATGTCCGGCGGGACATGCCCGCCTTTTGCGTCGTCCCAGCGGACTTCCAGATGGCCGCCGAGCGCCCGGACGCCCTTGTCGATGGCTTTGAAATCCGGGTAGCGGCTCTTGTATCCGCGGGTCTGGAAATACTGGCCGGTGCCGGCCTCTTCATCCATATCGCGCATGATCCACCGGATCGCGTAGCAGCGGCTTCGCAGCTGATCGAGCGCCGGAATGCCTGTCAGCTTGTAGGGCTTCCGGCTGCGGCGAAAACCGTAATAGCGGGCCGCCGCCTGGATCCGGTCCCAGCTGACGCCCGGAAACGCGTCGCAGATCTCTTTCCGGTCTGCGTCGGGATAGAGCCTGCGCAATTTCTGCCGGGCCGACCATCCCCAGGCCTGCCGGCGTGGTGCAAGACCCAGTCTCTGGCAGCGTGTCTGTATGGCCTTTTTCGACCGGGCATGCAGAACCTGGCTTATGGCAAAGTAATCGGGATGAAAGATCCGGCAGATCAGGTCTTCCTCATCCGTCCAGAGCTTGTGTCCGCTGATGGTGAAGCCCGAACGCAGTATCTTCAGTCGTGTCCGCTCTGTGACAGCTAAGTCTTTCGCAAGCTGCGCCAGGTCCATTGCAGGGCCCTCTGACGCCGGCGGCTATGGCTTCTTGACGTTCAGCGCCCGGAATGAGTTGAACGTTCCTCCCTTGTCGGTGAACAGGTCCACAAGCGGCTTCGGCAGACCGTTCAGCTCCCGCAGCTTGAGCGCGAGGAAGGCAAATTCCAGCTTGAGGCGATCGATTTCCTGCGCCCGGGCATCGAGAATGCGTGCCTCGATCTCAGCTTTCTGGCGAAGAAGATCATCCAGTACGGACATGACAACGCTCCAAAATATGACGTTTGAATTTGGCTTTCTTGAAAAATTGCATGCGGGAAAAACCGTGTGCGGTCACACGTTCGGACAAGCTGTCACGGAAATTCGATTTTGCCAATCGCCGTCGCCATTTCCAACGTCACCCGATTCTGATGTCGCTATGCTGGCGCGTGTTTACAGAGGTGCTATACAGGCCAATGATTTAGGGAGGCGTCTCGGGCAGTCGCAAATGCGAGACGTCACGATCGCGGCCAATGACCATGCCTTCGGAGTGCCAGATGAATTTCCATTCGCCCTATAGCCACGGCTTCATTCGCGGCGCCGCCTGCACGCCCGTCTGCGAACTCGGCGACCCGGACTTCAACGCGCGTGCAACGCTCGACCTCGCCCGTGAAGGTCACGCGCGCAGCGTTGCGCTGATGGTGTTTCCGGAGCTTGGCATTTCCGGCTATTCGATCGACGATCTGCTCGGCCAGGACGTTCTACTCGATGCGGTCGAAAGCGCGCTCGCAACGATCGTCGAGGAAAGCAAGGCGCTGCTTCCCGTGCTTCTTGTCGGCGCACCGCTGCGTCACGAAGGACGTCTGTTCAACTGCGCCGTCGTCATCCATGCAGGCCGCATTCTCGGTGTGGTGCCGAAGACCCATATCCCGAATTACCGCGAATTCTACGAGAAGCGCTGGTTCGCATCCGGCCGCAGCGTGCGCGACATGATGATTTCGGTTGCCGGACAATCGGTGCCCTTCGGCATCGATCTGCAGTTTGCCGCTGAAAATATCCGCGATTTCATCTTCCACGTGGAGATCTGCGAAGACGTCTGGCTGCCAGCGCCGCCGAGCGATTTCGGCGCCATGGCCGGTGCTCTGATCCTCACCAACCTGTCGGCCAGCAACATCACCGTCGGCAAGGCGGAGATGCGCAAGCTGCTTTGCGCCACCCAGTCGGCGCGCAACTTTGCGGCCTATCTCTATTCGGCGGCCGGCCCCGGCGAATCCACCACCGATCTGGCCTGGGACGGCCAGGCCTGCATCTACGAACTGGGCGATCTGTTGGGCGAGACCGAGCGGTTTCCGGCCGGCCCGCAGATGTGCGTCGCCGATATCGATGTCGAGCGGCTGCGTCTCGAGAGAATGCGCACCGGCACGTTCAACGATGCCGCAACGCTGCATCTGACGGCAGGCAAGACGTTCCGGCGCGTCCTGTTCGACTTCGAGCGGCCGCAAGAAACGCTTGATCTGGAGCGGGCCATCCAGCGCTATCCGTTCGTGCCATCAGATCCGAAGCGGCTCGACCAGGATTGCTACGAAACCTTCAACATCCAGGTCCAGGGCCTGATGAAGCGGTTGAAATCGACCGGCATCAAGCGGCTCTGCATCGGCATTTCGGGCGGCCTCGATTCGACCCATGCGCTGCTGGTCGCTGCCAAGGCCTATGACCAGCTCGGCTGGCCGCGCACCGATATCCTCGGCTTTACCATGCCGGGCTTTGCCACCGGCGACGACACGAAGTCGAATGCCTGGGCGCTGATGCGCGGCATGGGCATTACGGCCGAAGAGGTCGACATCAAGCCTCTCTCGACCCAGCTCCTGCACGATCTCAAACATCCGTTCAGCGGCGGCGAGCCGGTCTATGACGTGACGTTTGAAAATGTGCAGGCGGGTCTGCGAACCGATTTCCTGTTCCGCGCCGCCAACCAGCGCAACGCGCTTGTGCTCGGTACCGGCGACCTGTCGGAGATCGCGCTCGGCTGGTCGACCTACGGCGTCGGTGACCAGATGAGCCATTACAACGTCAACGCTTCGGTGCCGAAGACGCTCATCCAGCACCTCATCCGCTGGGTCATCGAGGCCGAGAGCTTCGATGACGAAACCAATGCAACGCTGCAGCGCATCCTCAACACGCTGATCTCGCCGGAACTGGTGCCGGCGGGCGCCGATGGCGCCATGCAGAGCACGGAAGACAAGATCGGCCCCTACGATCTGCATGATTTCACGCTCTACTATCTCACCCGTTTCGGCCTGAAGCCGTCGAAGATCGCCTATATGGCGCTGCAGGCCTGGAAGGATGCCGGCGCTGGCGCCTGGCCGTCGCATTTCCCGGAGGAGAAGAAGCGGCAGTTCGATCTGCCCGTCATCAAGCGCTGGATGGAGACGTTCCTGTTCCGGTTCTTCACAATCAGCCAGTTCAAGCGCTCCGCATCGCCGAACGGGCCGAAGGTGACATCCGGCGGATCGCTGTCGCCGCGCGGCGACTGGCGGGCGCCGTCGGATGGCAACGGCCGGATCTGGATCAAAGAGCTCAATGACAACGTGCCGGACGCATGACGTCCGTGCTCCGCAATACGCAATTGTCAGGCGGAATCGGCGAAATCGGGAAACCGATGGGCGCCTAAGGGGTTGTTCCTTCCAGAGACAACAGGGAAGGAGCTCAATTCATGGAACTCAACCGTCGAACCGTTCTCACCGCAACCGCTTTCACAGCGGCCGCTGCGGTGTTTCCAATTCCCAATATTGCACGGGCCGCCGCGCCGTTTGCACAGCCGAAGCTGCCATTCGGCGAGGGCGATCTGGCACCCGTCATTTCCGCAAAGACCGTGGGCCTGCATTACGGCAAGCATCACAAGGCCTATTTCGACAAGCTGAACACGCTGTCGACCGGCACCAAGTATGCCGACATGGATCTTGAGGCGATCGTTGTGGAATCAGCCAAGTCCGATGCCGATGCGGACAAGAAGATCTTCAACAATGCCGCCCAGGCCTGGAACCATGTGGCCTACTGGGATCAGTTCGTTCCCGGTGGCCCGAACCGGCCGCAGGGCGAGGTTGCAACGACGATCAACGAGACGTTCGGCGACTATGATGGCTTCATCAAGCGCGCCGTCGATATCTCGGATACCGTGTTCGGCACCGGCTGGGTGTGGCTTACCCGCGACGATGCCGGCAAGCTGGCGCTGATCGGCTATGAAGACGGCAATAACCCGATCGCTGTCGGTCGCCCCGCCTATCTCGGCATCGATATCTGGGAGCATGCCTATTACGTCGATTACGAGAACCGCAAGCCGGAGCATATCCGTGCCGTTCTCGACAAGCTCGTGAACTGGCGTGCGGTCGAGGAACGCATGGCAGCCTGAGGCTGCAACGTTCCCTTTAGTCAACAGAGAGAGGAGTGCCCATGGCGCAGGATCCATTTGAACCCGTACCCGGCCCAATCCCGCCAACACCCGCTCCGCCGGTCCCTCCGATCGGTGAGCCGGAGCCCGACAGGTTGCCGGATGAAGATCCGGTGCCGAACCCGGATGAAAACGACGATCCGCCGCAATACGCCTGAGTTAGCGGCTCACCACGAAGAACGGACGGCCGGTCAGGGGATCGGCCGTCTCTCCGTTTGCTTGGCCGGAAAACGCCACAGGCCTGTCCGCTTTCCCCTCACCAGTGCCTGCATCGGCCGTTCCAGCGCCTCATAGGCGAGGACACCGATCAGCGTGCCGGCGACCACCGCGATCGTGGTTGCCGCGACAGGCGGCAGGGCTGCGGAGGAGAGGATCTTGACCGCGACCGACACAGCAAACGTATGCCAGATGTAGATCGAGTAGGACGCATCGCCGAGATAGGCGAGGGCAGGGATCTTCGGCACCGAGCGGCTTTTTTCAAGGCTGAGCGCGCCGGTCACCAGCATGATCGCAAGCGGTCCACAGGACCATGCATCGAATTCCAGCTTGAAAATCTGGATCGCCGCGAACCCGGCGATCGACAGGCAGATCAGCGCCAAGCCGATCGGGCCCGGAGGCACTGCGCCGCGCTGCCAGAGTTTCGCAAGCGCTGCACCTGCGACGAATTCCAGAATGACCGGGGCTGTGTAGAAGGCGAGCGACGGATTTTCGGGCGGCATGACGAGGCCGATTGCGACAAGCGTTCCGAACACCAGCGCCAGCAACGGAAGCCGGGCCGATGGGCGCGCAAACAGGGTGAGCGCAAACACGGCGTAGAAGAAGATCTCGTAGTTCAGCGTCCAGCCCTGCACGAGGACAGGCCACAGTGCGCCGGTGCTGGGCGAGGCAACGGGCAGGAACAGCAGCGAGCCCAGCACATGCGGCAGGCTCAGCACGAGGTTTGGAAACGCACCGGCGAGGGCGCCGGCGATCATCAGAAGTGTCGCCGCCCAGTAGATCGGCACGATGCGCAGCAGCCGGTTTTTGAAGAACTTGCCGGGACTTGCCGAGCGGGCGTCGCTGATCGCCATCATGATAAAGCCGCTGACAACGAAGAACACGTCGACACCCGCCGCACCGATGGTGAAGTGCAGGCCGCTTTTCTCGCCGGCATGAAACAGCACCACGGCCAGCGCCGCAAAGGCTCTCAGATACTGGATCGAATAGAGAGTAGGCATTGTCTTCACGTCCTTCGACGCCCGTTTGGGCGTGTCAGCCTGCCGGAATGCCCGGTTCGCCATTTTGCCCGCGCTCGGGCCCCGTGGGTGAATTCGGCATGAAACCGTATTGAGGGCGGTCCGCCTTTGCCTTGACCGGCCTGACCGCCAGCGTCAGACGACCGGCCATGAAGTAGAACAGGAAAGACCCGACCTGGTATGGGTTGAGGATGTCGATCTCCACGAAGGACCGAATCACAAGCAGGGTCGACAGGCCGACAAACAGCAGCGATTCCGGCGTGCGCGAGATGGTCAGCAGCCGTTTCAGATGGCCGGTGAGGCAGGCGATCAGGATGAAGACAAGCAGGCCCGTGCCGATGATGCCAGTCTCCACCATGCTTTCGATATAGGTGTTGTGGAAATGGAAACCGCTGCGGCCGGTGATGAAGAATTCCTGCCAGAGGCGTTCGGCCTCGGAGGCGCCTGGAACCCAGTATCCCTGGTAGCCCATGCCGATGATGGGAGACTGTGCAGCGGCGGCAATGCCCTGCTGCCACAGATAGGTGCGGCCCGTCAGGGTCGAGTCCTTGCCGAACACGCCGAGGATCGCATCCATCGCGCCAAACTGCAGCGCACCGACGATGCCGGCAAGCCCGAACACGAGCGCAATCGCAAAGAAGCCGCGTCGGTGCTTCGGCGAAAAGAACATGAACCCCTGCAGGCCGATGCAGAGCGCCACGACACCGGCCGTGGTGATGACAGAGGTCGCAGATTGCGAGGCGAGGAGGCAATAGGCCGACAGGAGCGCGCCGCCGCCGGCACCGATCATCCAGATGCCGCGCATGCGAAACAGCATCACCGCCGCATAGGAGAAGATCACGCCGAGCGACGCGAAGAAACCCAGCTGGTTCTTGGAGGAAAATGCGCCGACGAAGCTGAACGTATTGTCCATCGCGTCCATCAGATAGGTGCCGAACAGGATCGAATAGACGAGCACGATCCCGGTTCCGATCAGGCCGCCGCGCAGTAGCGTCTTGGTGCTGAGCATCCGCATGGCAATCAACGCGCAGACGATATGCGTCAGATACTGGATGGCCGTGCGCAGCGACACGCCAAAGGCTGGCGACCAGAAAGCGGAGATGAAGCAGAAGATGCCGAACGAGAAGATCCAAAGAAACCGGGAATAGCGGCCCAGCACCCGTCGGTAGTCGGTCACGACCGGAAGGAACCATACGCCGTAATAGGCAAGGATCGAGATCTGCCCGAACCTGCTCGAATAGGCGAAGACGAAAAAGGACAGCGCGACAGCGGCAATCCCGTAGATCTCATTCTTCTCCGGGTCGATCAGGGACGACTTGGCAATCTTCATCCGGTTACCCCTATTGCATCAGCAGTTCGGAGGTCACCTTCACCACGTCGCCCGGCATCAGACGGGCATTCTCGTCGACGGCCACTTCCTTGGGGCCGTCGCCTTCGTCGCGCACGACAGTGTATTTGATCGTCGCGGCTGTCTTGCTCGGGTCGAAGCGCAGCGCCTCGGCAGACTGTGCAACTGCCTCCGAGATCAGTTGGCGGCTGGTGGTCAGCTGCAGGCCGAGCTTTTCAAGTTCCGCTTCGGTATCCTGAAGCTCCTTTGCCCGGTCTGCTTCCCAGTCGTTGCGCAGGTTGATCTCGTCCTGGTTCGCCTGGCTGATATCCTGCTTTGCCTTCAAGGTCGACGTGTCGATGTCGAGCAGGGTCGACTGGATGCTGGCCGTGCGCTCCTCGATGGTCAGAAGGCGGCTGCTGGTAGCCAGACCCTGTTCGGTGAGCCGGGACATCTTGTCCCGGTTTTCCGACACGAGATCGAGCTGGCGCTGTTGCGTCTCTGTCTTTTGCGCGAGCGACTTCACTTCGCTTTCGAGAAGGCTGCGCAGCTCGTTGAGGGCCTGCAGCTGCAGCTCATAGCGGTCGCGGCGCGATTTCATCAGCGATGTCTCGCTGGCAATCAGCTGCGCGGCATTGGGCACGTCTTTCAGTTCCGCCGGGATTGGCAGATCGCGCGATCCGGAAACCTCGGCCACAAGCCGTGCCCGGCGGGCAATCAGGCGGCCGCGCTGGTTGTCGTAGACGGCAACGTCGCCCTGCGCGTTGATGAAATCCTTGGCGAAGCGCTGACCAGCATCTGAACGGCGCAAGCCGCCGGCAAGGCTTACCGCCTTCAGCACGGTCAGGTTCGGGGAATAGGGAAACTCTCCCGGTGTCGTGACGTCGCCGGCGAGATAGACCGGCCGGTACTGGCTGATTTCAACCGAGGCAGAGGGCAGGTTTCGAAGTGCGAACTTGTCGCGCAGCTGCTGGCCGATCAGACCGGCAACTTCGGCGGTCGTCTTTCCGGCTGCGTCGAGATCGCCGATAAACGGAAGCGACAGCGCCCCGGACGGGCCGACCGTGTATTCGCCGCCGACCACGTCCCAGTCGCGCACCGTGCCATCGGCCGGCTGCCATTCGGCCACGCGGATGCGCAGCTTGTCCATGACGCCGAGCTTATAGCCGCCGCTGGCGGGACCGCTTGCGGCAGCCGCTGCAGGGGTCTTGGGTGCCGCAGCCTTGCCAGGTGTTGCGGTTTCGGCCTCAGTGGAGGTCTGTTGTGTGGTCTTCGGGGCTTTGTCCTGCGCCAGGACTGGCGCGACTGAACTCAGCAGCAGGGCGCCGGCTGCAAAAAGGAGCGCCGGCGAACCGCTTTTCGAATGATCGTTCTTCAACATCTACGGGTCCTTCAATCGCATTCAAACGCAAATCCGTGGGAGGTCGGCTTGCGCTTGTTTCGACTGTTGAGTTCGTCTGGTGACTTGTTCTTGGTTTTTCTTGCGGCCGGTGACCGACCAGGATTTCTCAGGCTATCAAAAGAAACTCAGATCAATAGCTGCCGCGGGCAAAGCAGACCGCAGGGATGGTCTTTGCAATGATGGCGATGTCGCGAACCAGCGACCAGTTCTGGACGTATTGCGTGTCGAAAGCGATGCGGGTCTCGTATGACACATCGTTGCGACCGCTGATCTGCCACAGGCCTGTGAGGCCAGGACGGGTGCGAAGGTAGTAGACGGCAAAGGCGTCATAGACTTTCAGTTCCTCGTCCACGACGGGACGCGGTCCAACCACGCTCATTTCGCCACGCACGATGTTGAGCAACTGCGGCAGCTCGTCGAGCGAGAGCTTGCGCAGGACTTTGCCAACGGAAGTCACGCGTGGGTCGTCTTTCAGCTTGCGCGTCAGACGCCATTCTTCAGCGGCATGCGGATTGTCACGCAGATAGGTGCGCAGCAATTCGTCGCCGTCGGTCGCCATGGTCCGGAACTTGAGGCATTTGAAAATGCGTCCGTTATGGCCAATGCGGCTATGGCCGTAAAAGGCCGGGCCCTTATCGGTGAGTTTCACCAAGGCCATGATCATCAGAAATAGCGGGCTGAACAGGATCAGCGCGCATGCAGCTGCGGTCATATCGAAGCTGCGTTTAGCGAGGCCACCGATCGGGAGGGTACCGAAGGCCTGGTCGGAGTCTACAAACGGCGAACTAGCCGAACGTGTCGCTGACTTCATAGAGGGTAACTCCATTTAGGTTTTGCGATAGTCGGTGATGCCTTTCGGCGGGTCTTTTCGTCGACAATTTGATAATAAGTCTGTGTTCGGAATTTGATGCCAGCCAATTTTTTCCGGGAGCGCTGTCCCGATGCGGGTCGATGCGCGCCAAAATCCGATCAGCACTCCGATTTTTTTACAATCGATTGAATAGCCACCCCAGGTCTACTGTTCTTTTCTGGCAACTATACCCGGAGTTAGAATAATACCCGTGCCATTAGCGTATTGGGGGGCTTCTGCGCAGGGCCAGTCCAGAGCTAAACCTGTGATTGCTTCTTTGCGCAGGGCCAGGAAGTAGCTTGCGTATAAGACCAAAGGCCTACGCATTTCGCACCGCAATACAATGATGCAGCGCAATATGGCTTCGTCGAGTCTCGTCACCTTTGTAACAAAAGTTGAACGCCGGTGACCCCGACTCTGCGACATCCAGCAGCGGAATGTTCCAGACGGCGAGCTTCACGTCCAAATTGTGGCGGAAATGCGATTGGGGGCTGTGGTACCAAGGTAAGAAACCATTCACGCTAATCGCAAGGAACTGCCATGGCGGGGCAGGGAACCGGCAAACCTTACGAAAGTTTCATTAATACTCGGCATAGCAGATGCTGTATTGCTTGCATCCGACTACTGCCGGTCCTATCGTGACAGTGCAGGGAGGAGCCTGCGTCTAGAAGCCAAGAACTATAAGCTGCTCGGGAGGGCGATCATGTATGCGCCGCGCGTATTTATAAGTATCCTTTGCGTCCTGGTCGTTTTCGCGCTCGCGTCCTTTTTCATCAGCGGGTCCGTCTACACAGCATTTATACACACGCTCCTCTGCGCGGTTATTATCCAGGTGGGTTATTTCGTTGGCATCGTTTACCTCGTTCACCGCGAGAAGCTCGCGGGTAGCAGGGGTCGGACAGATACCGCCGTCGCTGCGCGCTCCAGAGAGGTTTCCAACATTCCGTCCGAAGTGACGTCACACCTGCCTGCCCGGGATATCTAGCCGGCGCTCTCAGTCCCATTTCAGTTTTTGTTGCAGTGCTTCCATATGGAGGCCATCTTCCTGCGTTCAGGTCCTCGCACGACGAACGATGGAGACAGTCTCATGGAGAGCGCAACGGCCCACCCCGATGTTCAGACGATTTGCGTCGTCATCGCAGCCAAGAACGCGGCAGACACGATCGCCACCGCCGTCCGGTCCGCGTTGCAGGAAGCGCTTGTCAGCGAAGTCGTCGTGGTCGATGACGGCTCGAGCGACGACACGGCCGGCGCTGCCCGCAGTGTGGATGATGGCAGCGGGCGGTTGCAGATCATCTCGCTGGAGAAGAACCAGGGCCCGTCTGCTGCGAGAAACCGGGCGATCGCCGCCTCCAGTGCACCGCTGATCGCCATTCTCGATGCGGACGATTTCTTCTTTCCTGGACGGTTCGAGCCAATGCTGGCGCTTGGCGACTGGGACATGCTGGCCGACAACATCGCCTTCATCTCCGATCCTGCCGCCGCATTGCCGCCCGAAAAGTTCGAGTCGAGGGCGCGGACGATCTCGCTCATCGAATTCGTCGAGGGCAATATTTCCGAGCGCGGAAAGCCGCGCGGCGAGACAGGGTTTCTGAAGCCGATTATTCGTCGCTCGTTCCTCGATGCCCATCGTCTTCGGTACGACGAGGGCCTGAGGCTTGGCGAGGATTACGATCTATATCTGCGGGCTCTGGCCAAGGGTGCGCGCTACAAGGTGATCGAGCATTGCGGCTACGGCGCCGTCGTCAGGGCCGATTCGCTCAGCAGCCGCCACCGCACCCATGATCTGAAAACGCTATACGAAGCGGATGAGGCGATCCTGTCGGATCCGCTTCTGCCGACGCAGGCAAGGGCGGTAATTACCCGTCACCGCGACCACATCCGGGAACGCTACGAGCATCGCGCCTTCCTTGATACCAAGTCGAATTCGGGGATTGTCGCGGCCGCTAGCTACATGTTCGGCCGGCCGCAGTTCCTGCCCTATGTCGCGCAGGCGATCCTGCTGGACAAGATGGAGGCAAGACGTGGCGGACCGGTTCCGGTCGCCACGCCGCATGCCATGCGCTATCTGCTTGCCGGGGTTCCGGCCGCAGCGGACCCTGCCGCCGTTCAGAAGTAGTCGCGGCGGATCTCGTCCAGAACAGCGCGAAAACGCTGCTTCTTGTCTTGAAGCATCGAATCCGGGCTGAGCTGTGGCTCGGTCCGGCTGGCCTGCCAGAGCGCCAGGATCGACGGTGCCGCAAGGACCTGCTTCGCCATGCCGCGAAGGCCTGACTGAGCAGGAGCTGTGGGCGCAGACGTCCGCGTCATTACCGATGCATCTGCGCTTGCAGGTTCGTGATGGGCCGGCTGCTGCTGGCCGCCGCCGCCGTCGAAGCTCATTCCCCAGAACTTGGTTTTCTTGGCCACTGCCTCGGCGCGCGTCGAAACCGGCACGAAGTGCGGATTGTAGGTCGCACCGACGGACTGTGCCCAGTCGTTCCACTTGAAATTGTTGATGGATCTGGATGTGCTCACCGCAATCCACGGCACCCGGAATGCATCGGCCAGGATCGCGCCGTGCATGGACTCGGCAACGATCATCTCGGACTGGGCAATCGCCCGGATGACCGATTTCGCCTCGCCGCGCGGGTCGAGCCAAGTCAGTCCGGCGGGCTCGCAGACCGATTGCCACATGCCGAATTCCGCCGATTCCCAATGGGGAACAAAGGTCTTCTTGTGGATCTTCGGCAGGTTCTGGAATTCCGGCATATCGGGGATGAGGGCCGCGGGGTCAGTGATCCCCCTGTCGAGGGGAAGACCGAGCTTCGCCGCCGTCAATGGTCCGCGCACGCAGCGCACGTCCCATTCGGGATCATTGATATCGGGTGCCTCGCCATAGCCATAGCCGCTGCCGATCACTAGTTTCTTCTGCCCGGGCGGAAGCAGGACGGGGTTGAGAACGGTACCGACGCCGACCAGCATCGTATCGGCGTGGACGTCGCGAAAGCCCGGAAGAAGATAATCCCAGAGCCACAGATTGAGGTCGTCGCCGAAATTGCCGTGGTGGGATGCCCAGTAATAAGGTTGCATGCAAGCCTCCTGATGGGAGTGAAGTCTTTGTAAAAAATGCGAAGTTTACGTCGCCGAGCGCTCGCGCGCACCCATACCGAGTTTCCCTGCGCCCAGTTCGAAGGCCGCGCGGATCAGCGCCGGATCGCGCATCACCCATTTGGCCAGCAGGCCGAATTCCGGGCTCTGGCGCCGCTTCATCCGCCCGGCCTGGCTCCACAATGCCTGCCGTCTTGCGGTGTTCTTATAACCTGCAATCGACGCGACGTCGCCCGGCCTGTTGCTGAAACGCTGTTCCAGCGTATCAAGCGCCACCCAGGTGTTGAACTGCTGGCGCAGGAATTCCGGCGACTGGTTGTCGATCGAATGGAAGATGTTGATGCCCATGCCGCGGGCAGCGCCCGGCTCGTCGCAGAGGATCGTCCGCTTCGATTTCAGGATGCAGTCGCAGAAGAACAGCACGTCTTCGGCGGCCAGTCTCAATTCGGGCTCGAAGCGGACAGCCTCGAAGACCGGACGGGACATCACCATGCAGGTGAGATGCAGAAAGCTCCAGTTGCGCAGCATGACGCTTGCCAGGTCCTGAAGCTCGATGATGAGCGGCTTTTCCGATAGCCGTGTGCCGCCTTCGGTCTTCTCCAACTGCGCCATGCCGAAGTGGTAATAGAACTCTTCGCTCGCCTGCATCGAGGCCCAGTAGCACTCGGCGCCGAAGCGGCTCATACTCTCGAATGCGTTTGTGAGATGATCCGGAAGCCACACGTCGTCGCTGTCGAGAAGCGCCACAAAACGCGTTTCGGCGGGCACCGCGTCCAGCCCGGTATTGCGCGCCGCCCCTGGCCCGCCATTCTTTTGTTCGATGATTCGGATGCGCTCGAGCCAGGTCGGATCGGCGTCCTGAAGTTCGATTTTCGCGTTATGGGGTGACTCGTCGTCCACGACGATGATATCAAAATCCACGAAGCTCTGGCTGAAAACGGATTGCAGGGCCCGGGTAAGGATACCCGGTTCCCGTTGATAAAAGGGAATAATTACGGTGAATGTCGCCATGTTTTTGCCCCTGCTTTTTTCAAGTATTGCAAACCGCTAGCCGCCTGGACGGCTTGGATTGCGGCTTCACGCTGGCTCTCAATCAGTATCCAACAATAGGAATTCGAAGATGGCCCCAACCCAAGGCGTGAAGACGATCACGACAAATGTCGGTTGGAGTGTGCTGTCAAAGACCGCCACATTCGGGCTGAAATTTGTCACTGTACCGATATTGGCAAGACTGTTGACCCCGGAAGATTTCGGAACGGTGGCTGTCGCACTCACCGTTGTACAGTTTTTGGCGATGATCGGTGGTGCCGGTTTGACGTCGGCGCTGATCGTCGATCGGGACAGCGGCATGGATACGGTGCACACCGTTTTCTGGGCCAATCTCGCGATGTCTCTGATCATGTCGGTGATCCTTTTCCTCGGCGCAAACGGCATCGGCAGCTGGATGGGTGCGGCCCAGAGCGCCGATCTCCTGCGTATCATGGCCTTTCTCATTCCGCTGCAATTGACGGCCGATGTCGCCTATTCGCTGCTCGCCCGCGAGATGAATTTCAGCAAGGACGCGATCCTCAGCACCGTATCGGAAACCACGGCGGCGCTGGTCGCCCTGGCGCTTGCCTTCATGGGGTTCGGCATCTGGGCGCTGGTCGTGCAGCTGTTTTCCTCGGCGGTGATCCGGCTTGTCGGCCTCTACTCGATCACGCGCTACGTGCCGCGTTTCGTCATCAAGCCCGATCGCATGGGGCCGCTGGTGCGCTATTCTTCAGGGCTGATGGGGTCCGAGATCGCCAATTTCGTGACCTTTCAGGCGCCGATGGTGGTGATCGCGCGTATGTTGACGCTTGCCGATGCGGGTGCCTATTCGGCCGCCAACCGGTTTGCCAGCATTCCGAACCAGGTCGTGCTGTCGGCGGTAATGGGCGTGCTGTTCCCCGCCTTCAGCCTGATGGGCGACGACCGCAAACGCCGCACCGACGCCCTGATGCTGTCCACCCAGGTGATGACGGTCGTGCTGGCGCCGGCCATGTTCGGGCTGTGGGCGGTGGCGGAACCGGCGATGCTGGTGCTGTTCGGGCCGCAATGGGCCTATGCCTGGCCGGTGCTTGGCCTGCTCGCGCTGTCGAAGGCGATCGTGACGCCCTGCAGCACGTTCATCCCCTACCTCAAGGGCACCGGCCAAAGCCGTGTGCTGTTCTGGTCGGCGGTGCTGCGCGCCATTGCAACGACACTCGCCATCATGCTCGGCGCCACCTATGGCAGCCTTGTCGATGCCATGGTGGCGCTTTGCGTCGTCAACGCCATCACGCTGGTCGGTTATTCCTGGGCCGTGTTCCGGGTCGACGGCATTCCGTTCTTTTGGGGTCTGATGACCAGCAGCCGGTCGATGCTCACCTCGCTCGTCATGGGCGTCGGGGTCCGGTTGACCCTTTCCACCTTCGAAGCACAGCTCACCAGTCCCTATCTCCAGCTCCTCGTTGGCGCTGTCGTGGGCGGCGTGCTCTACGGCGCCATGTTCCTCGTGACGGAAAGGGCGCTGGTCAAAAAAACAATCGGCATGGTCAAGCGGCGTCGTGGTGGGGCGGTTGCGGGCGCACCTCCTGCATAACGAAGGATGCCCTTGCCTCATCGTTGAGACGTATTTTTGCCTTAATCGCGCCGCATTCGGGCGAGGATGCGAACCGATTTGATTGAGTGTCGTCTGAGGTCGAAGTTATTTTCACGACGAATTGATTTTTTTCTCTGTTGTGCAGTGCAGCATAAGAAATCAGTGATCCCCCCGGAATCCATAGCGTTTCAGCACTCGCGAAAGTAGAACTCGCGAATGGAACGGGTAAGGGGATGCCGCTGCGGGCCGGGCGGATCCCGGCTTTTCGCTGCGCCGCCACATTTTGTGCCAAACTGCACCTGATCCTTGGCACTCGAAAATGCGGGCTCAAAGTCTGCTCTGATTGAAACGGTGGTGACGGGAGGCGCCGCCCAAAAAGGGTAGTTCGTTTGACTGTTGATCAAACCATTTCCTCCCGTATCAATTTGATGCGCATCCTTCTGATCTCGGGCATCGTGTTCGTCCACGTCCCGTTCGATCCGCAGACCAGCCCGTTCCTCGGCCAGAACGGTTTCTTCGATTGGCTCCGCGTGTTTTTCGGCGACAGCCTGTTTCGTATCGGCGTACCGTGCCTCAGCGCGATTTCCGGCTATCTGCTGTTTCGCCGTGGCTGGGATGCTTTCGACTACGGCAAGGTGATGCAATCCAAGGCGCGAACCGTGCTTGTGCCGTTCCTGTTGTGGAACCTCGGCCTGTTCGCCGTCGTCCTTCTGGTGCAGCGCGCCGGCATGGGCATCGGGTATTTCCCGGACCTGTGGAATGCATCCTCCCGTGAACTGGCGAACTATGCGTTTGCGAGCGAGAATTTTCCCGTCGACATCCCGCTCTATTTCCTGCGTGACCTTGTCGTCTGCATCGCCCTGTCGCCAATCCTTGCCTTCTTCGTGCGCAAGGCTGCGGTGCCGACGCTGGTCATCCTGTTCGTGGTGGCGATCTTGCCGGATCTCACGCTCTTCATCGTTTTGAAGAAGTCGATCCTGTTCTCTTTTACCTTCGGCATCTTCCTCGCTTTGAACCGGATCGATCTCTCGGCGCTCGACCGTTTTGCCGTTCCCGGCACTGCGCTGGTTGTGGCCGCCGCCGTCCTGTTGTCGATCGCGCTTTATCAGACGGGACCGGACTATTCCTGGTCGCTTGAGCTTCTGCGCAACGCACTGTCGATTATCGGTGCCGGTGGATTCTGGCTGATGTCGGCACTTGCTATCCGCTCGACGCTCGGCAAACGGCTGGCCGCCACCGGTAGCCTCAGCTTCTGGATCTTCTGCGCCCATTACCCGCTGCTCGTGGTGATGTGGATGGTCTGGAACCGCATTGCGGGCGATCAGCTTTACCCGCTGTTCTATGTCGGCGCGATTTCCTCGGCCCTCGTGATCCTGGTGATTTCGAATGCGCTGGTGTCGCGCCTTATGCCCGGCCTTTACCAGACGCTGACGGGCAGTCGCGGCCGCAAGGCAAAGCTTGCGCAGACACAAAACTCCATTTCGTCCGGGCAATCCGCGCATGGCCGCGAGCCCGCCCTGACCCACAGAAGAGGTGAAACATGACGGCATCCGCCAGACAGATTCGACCCGCTTTCCGGGCCGCTGCAACGGCATTCGCCGCGCTGGCAGTGCTCGCCTGCGCTCCAGCTTATGCCCAGGCACCGCCAGCCCCCGAAGCTCCGGCGACCCAAGCGCAGGATCCGGCCGCAAAGCACCGTCCTGATACCAAACCCCATCCGGGCGGCAAGCCGCAGCCGGATGCCAAGGGCACGTCCTTCGTCGAGAATTTTGATCGGCTCGACCGGTCGTTCTGGTTCGTTTCGAACGGCTGGAACAACGGCGCCCATCAGAACTGCACCTGGTCGCAGCGCCAGGTGACGACGGATGGCGGCAATCTGAAGCTCACCTTCGAGGAGCGCCAGAACAAGGACCGCAAAAACGTCTGCGGCGAGATCCAGACCCGCGCCCGCTTCGGTTACGGTACCTATGAGGCGCGCTACAAGTCGGCGACCGGTCCTGGCCTCAACTCAGCCTTCTTCACCTATATCGGCCCGACCGACAAAAAGCCGTGGGACGAGATCGACTTCGAGGTGCTCGGCAAGAACGTCGATCAGGTTCAGCTCAACCAGTATATCAACGGCAAGGGCAAGAACGAGAAGATCGTTCCCGTCGCCGGTGGCGCCGACAAGGGCTTCAATGACTACGCCTTCATCTGGGAGCCGGAGCGGTTGCGCTACTTCCTCAACGGCAAGCTGGTGCAGGAAGTCACCGACCCGTCGAAGATCCCGCAGAACGCCCAGAAGATCTTTCTGAGCCTGTGGGGCAGCGATACGCTGAAATCCTGGATGGGCCCGTTCGCCTATTCCGGTCCCACCACGATGGAAGTCGATCGCATCGCCTATACGTCGCTCGGCGAAGACTGTGCTTTCCCGCAATCCGTGCTCTGCACGCTCGACTGATCTCGACAGGGAGTTGAACGACGTGACACTGCAGGTCCTCTATCTGGCCCATGATCTTGCCGACCCGGCTATTCGCCGGCGGGTGCTGACGTTGAAGACCGGCGGCGCCAGCGTCACGGTCGCAGGCTTCAGGCGCGCGGGAAACCTGCTGGGTCAGGAGGAAGGCGTGCGCTCCATCGATCTCGGTTCAACGCAGGACGGACAGTTCAGCCAGCGCATCAAGGCCGTGATTGCTGCCCGGATGCAGTTGCAAAAGAGGCTTGTCGGCGTTCCGATGCCGGATGTCATCATCGCCCGCAATCTGGAAATGCTGGTTCTCGCCGAGGGGGCAGCGTCGCTGTTCGGCGGCGACGTTCCTGTCGTCTACGAATGTCTCGATATCCACCGCCTGCTGCTTGACGAGGGTGTGAAGGGGCGGGTGCTGCGTGCCGTGCAGCGGCATTTCGCAAAGTCGGCCCGGCTGCTGATCACCAGCTCGCCGGCCTTTGTCGAAAACTTCTTCAAGCCGAAATCCGGGCTCGATCTTCCGGTCCTTCTGCTCGAGAACAAGGTTCTGCAGCTGGGCGAAGCGTCCGTCGCAAAGCCGCAACCGCGTCTGCCCAAGCAGGGTGAGCCCTGGAAGATCGGCTGGTTCGGTGCGATCCGCTGCCGCAAGTCGCTCGATATCCTGACGGCCTTCGCCGAAAAGATGAACGGCGGGGTCGAGGTCATCATCCGCGGACGGCCGGCCTATAGCGAGTTTGCCGATTTCGACGCGCAGGTGAAGAACGCGCCGTTCGTGCGTTTCGAGGGTCCCTACCGCAATCCGGAGGATCTGGCGGAGATCTACAACGAGGTGCAGTTCACCTGGGCGATCGATTTCTTCGAGGAAGGGCTGAACTCCGAGTGGCTTTTGCCGAACCGTCTCTATGAAGGCGGGCTGCATGGCGCGGTTCCGATCGCGCTTGCGCGCACCGAGACCGGCCGCTTTGTGGCTAAGCGCGATATCGGCATCCTTCTCGACAACGCGACGCCTACCGATCTGGAAACCCTGTTCTCGGGCATGACCGACGCACTCTACCTCGATCGGTTCGCCCGGCTTGCGGCCGTCGATCGCAGCCAGTGGGTTACTGATGCAGACGATTGCCGCGCCCTGGTCGACAGGCTTGCGGGCCTCAATCGCAATATTTCGCTGGCCGTACCGTCGGTACCGGCCGTTTCAACCGTGCAGTCGTGAGGTGAGATAGGTCATGCGTGTGCCTTCGAATGCCGATGTTTCCCATGGCGACCTGTCCTTGATCCGGACACTGATCGTCGTTCCGTGCCTTGATGAGGCAAAGACCATCGAGCCGCTTTTGCGCAAGCTCGACCAGCAGCGTAGCTCGGCCAGCGACATGATCGTCGTTGCCGATGGCGGCAGCAAGGACGGCACGCAGGAGATCGTCCTTCGCGTCGCTCAGGAACTGCCGAACGTGGCGCTGATGCACAATGCCAAGCGCATCCAGAGTGCGGCGATCAATCTAGCCGTCCAGCGGTTCGGCGCGGAGTTCGAATATCTCATCCGCATCGACGCCCATGGCGATTATCCCGACGATTACTGCCGGACGCTTCTGCAGGAGGCGGTATCGCTGGAGGCGGATTCCATCGTGGTCGGCATGGAAACGGTCGGCTTTGGCCTGTTCCAGCGGGCAACGGCTGCGGCGCAGAATTCCAAGCTCGGCAATGGCGGCTCCAAGCACCGGGCCGGCGGCGGCGGCGAGTGGGTTGATCACGGTCACCATGCGCTGATGCGCATCTTCGCGTTTCAGGCTGTCGGCGGCTACGACGAGAGCTTCAGCCATAACGAGGATGCGGAACTGGATTTCCGCCTTCGCCAATCCGGTTTCCGCATCTGGATGACCGGCAAGACTTACATGACCTATTATCCGCGCTCCACCGCCTCGGCGCTGTTCCGGCAGTATCTCGGCTATGGCCGGGGCCGGGCAAAGAACCTTCTGAAGCATCGGTCGATCCCCAAGATCCGCCAGGCCATTCCGCTGGCGGTCGCACCGGTCGTGATCGGCGCCGTGCTTGCCGTCCTCTACTGGTGGGCGGCAATTCCGCTGGTTGTCTGGGCGGTCGCCTGCCTCGGCTACGGCGTCTGGATGGCTGTGGGCCAAAATAACCCGCTCGGCCCGCTTGCTGCGGTGTCCGCGATGATCATGCACTTCGCCTGGTCGGCAGGCTTCTGGATGGAACTGATCGGCATCAAATCGAGGAGGCGTGCATGATCGTGGCTGGCAGCGGCAAGCTCCGCATCGATATCGGCATCTGCACCTATCGGCGCCCGGAACTGGAGGTCACGTTGCGGTCGCTGTTCGCGCTCGACGTGCCCGAACACACGCAGGTCCGGCTGATCGTCGCCGACAATGACGCGGAGCCAAGCGCGCAAGCCTTGGTCGAGCGGCTGAAAGCCGTCTCGCCCTTCGAGATCGAGTATGTCCATTGCCCGAAATCGAACATCTCGATTGCCCGCAATGCCTGCCTTGCCGCCTGCCAGGCCGATTATCTGGCCTTTATCGACGACGACGAGACGGCCGGTCCCGGTTGGCTCGCAGCGCTTGTCGATCGCGCCGAAGCGACGTCCGCCGATGCGGTTCTAGGACCCGTGCGCGCCGTCTATCCGGACGATGTTCCGGCCTGGATGCGCAGCGGTGATTTTCACTCGACCAATCCCGTCTGGGTCAATGGCCGTATCGTCACCGGCTATACCTGCAACGTGCTTCTCGACATGCGCTCGCCGAAGCTTGCGGCCCGCAAGTTCGCACTGTCGCTCGGCCAGAGCGGTGGCGAGGATACGCACTATTTCACCCAGCTGACAGATGCCGGCGGACAAATCGAGTTTGCCCGCGAGGCCCTGCTCGAAGAGCCGGTGCCGCAGAAGCGCGCCAGCTTCTCGTGGCTTGCCAAGCGCCGCTTCCGCTCCGGCCAGACCCATGGCCGCATCGTTGCGGCAAAGAGTGCCGGTCTGTCGCGGATCAAGAAGGCCGCAATCGCTGCGGTGAAATTTGGCTATTGCGCCGTGGTGACAGTGGGAGCGGTCGCCGTTCCCGTCACCCGCACACGCTATGCCCTGCGCGCAGCACTGCACGCCGGTTCGGTCATGGGGACGCTCGGCATGCGCGAGATCCGCCAGTACGGCATGGTGGAGGCCACATGACTTCCGTTGTCACCGCACCCGATGTCAGCTTCGTGATCGCCGCCTACAATGCTGAGGAGACGCTGGAAAGCGCGATCGATAGCGCGCTTGCCCAGGTCGAAGTGTCCCTGGAAGTGATCGTCGTCGACGACTGCTCCTGCGACGGCACCCGCGAGCTTGCGCTTCGCTGCCGCGATCGCGACGATCGCGTCAAGCTCATCGTTCAGCCCGCCAATGGTGGGCCTGCGGCCGCGCGCAATGCCGGGTTCGACGCCGCAACCGGCCGCTGGATCGCCGTGCTCGATGCCGACGACACGATTCATCCTCAGCGCCTGAAGCGGATGATCGCACGCGCCGAGGCGATGGATGCACGGATCGTGGTCGACAATATCGACGTCGTCCCGCTCGAAGGCGGCGAGCCGACAGCGATGTTTTCGCGCTCCGATCTGGAAGCGCGGAACACGCTTGAGCTCGCCGATTTCATCGAATCCAACATCATCTTCGAAAGCACGTTCAATTTCGGTTACATGAAGCCGATTTTCCGCCGCGATTTCCTCAATCAGCACGGCTTGCGCTTTGATGAGAACCTGCGGATCGGCGAGGATTACATCCTGCTTGCATCTGCGATTGCGAGCGGCGGCATCTGCGCCATCGAGCCCGAGGCCGGTTACGTCTACCACCTGCGCCACGGTTCGATCTCGCGGGTCCTCAAACCCGAACACCTCACGGCGATGCTTGCCGGCGACGAGAAGTTCCTCGGACGCTTCTCTCTCGAACGGCAGGCAATGGCAGCACAGCTGCGCCGCACGCAGAGCATTCGCGAGGCGGCATCCTTCCTCACACTCGTCGACCAGATCAAGAAACGATCATTCGGCGGGATTCTGAAAACGGCAATCGACAATCCGCGGGCGCTCAAGCACCTGCGCATGCCGATTGCCGTCCGTATGCGCCGGTTCGCAAGAGCTTCCGGCGTTTCTTGACAATCCGATCGACGGGGCGGGGGCGCCCCGGAAAGGACAACGACACTATGGACATGAGACCCGTTCGCAAGGCGGTCATTCCGGTTGCAGGCAATGGAACGCGGTTCCTGCCGGCCACCAAGGCAATGCCAAAGGAAATGCTGACGATCGTCGACAGGCCCGTCGTGCAATATGCGGTGGATGAGGCCATGCAGGCCGGCATCGAGCACATCATCTTCGTGACCAGCCGCAACAAGACGGCCATCGAAGACTATTTCGACAGCAATCCCGAGCTGATCGCCAGCCTCACCCGCGCCGGCAAGACGGTTCAGGTGACCCAGCTCGAAAAGATGCTGCCGCTCGCCGGCACTGTCAGCTACACCCGCCAGCAGGTTCCGCTCGGTCTCGGCCACGCCGTCTGGTGCGCCCGCGAGCTGGTGGGCAACGAGCCCTTCGCGCTGCTGCTGCCGGATATGGTGTCCTATGGCGCCCGCGGCTGCATGGCCGGCCTCGTCGATCTCTATGAAGAAGTCGGCGGCAACGTCTTCGGCGTCGAGCAGTGTGCGCCCGAGGAGACGTCCAGCTACGGCGTCGTCGCGATCGGCGAAAGCAAGCAGCACGGCTTCGAAGTGACCGGCATGGTCGAAAAGCCGGCACCTGCCGATGCACCGTCGAACTATTACCTTAATGGTCGCTATATCCTGCAGCCGCAGATCTTCGAACTGCTGGAAAGCCAGGAACGCGGAGCCGGCAACGAGATCCAGCTGACCGACAGCATGCAGAAACTGCTGCAGAAGCAGCCGTTCCACGCACAGCCCTACACCGGACGGACCTTCGACTGCGGTTCCAAGCGCGGTTTCATCGAAGCCAATGTGGCCTTCGCGATGTTGCGGAGCGATATGGGCGAGGAGATCTATCACTCCGTCAAGGAGCTTCTCGCCAACCACGAATCGAAGGTTAAGGCGGCTTAAGGGCCGCTCCAACGTCGCAGTCAGACCAAAGCCCGAGGAACGGCAGTCCATTTCTGCCGTTCCTCTCGACAATTCCGGAAAGCGGACAAAGCCATGGACCAGGTTAATTATAGGCCGATGAACATCTTCCCGAACGAGCAAAAAGAAACTGACACGTTCATCGACCTCGACAAGTTGTGGTCGGCAGCCATGCGTCGGCTTGGCGTGATCATCATCTGCGTGGTCGCCATGGTCGCGCTTGCGGCAGCCTATCTGTTTACGGCGCAGCCGAAATACACGGCCGCGACGCAGATATTGGTGGACGACAACCTGTCCCGCTATGCGGAAGAGGAAACCGAAGGCCAGACCGCGCAGCAGATCGACAACCGCATGTCCAGTTCGGTCGAGATCCTGAAATCCAAGGCGCTGGCGCTGAGCGTCGTCGACAAGGGCAAGTTTGCGGAAAACGATCTGATCGTCGATCCGCCCAAATCGCCGGTCGATCTTGCCAAGGACATGGTGAAAAGCGTTGTCTCGCTGGTGTCATCAGGCGGCCCGTTGCCGAGCGAAGACCAGGTGCGCGCCGGACGCCGTGAAAAGGCTGCCGCCATCCTTCAGCAGTCGATCACCGTCGAGCGCGTCGGACGCAGCTCGGTCATCTCGCTTTCCGTCCGCTCGCCAGACCCGGTTCTTTCCGCCCAGCTTGCCAAGACCTATGCCAGTTCCTTCCTCACGGAAGAGCTTAACGCCAATTTCGACGCGACCGAGCGCGCTTCCGTGTGGCTCCAGGAACGTTTGAACGACCTCAATATCCGGGCACAGCAGGCATCGCTGACCGTCGAGCAGTACAAGCGCGACAACGGCCTCGTATCGCCGCGCGGCGAGCTGATGTCGGCCCAGCAGCTGTCCGATCTCAATACCCAGCTGATCTCGGCGCAGGCCGAAGTCGCCAGCGCCCAGGCCCGCTACAACCAGTACAAGGTGATCATCGACAAGGGCTCGGAAGCAGCCGTCGCAAATGCTGTCGTCGCCAACCGCGATACCGACAACACGGTGCTGCAGAACCTTCGCCAGCGCTACACGACGGTCAACGATCGTGAAAAGGGCGTGGTCGAGCAGTTCGGCGCCGATCATCCGCAGGCAGTCGCACTTCGCTCCGAAAAGCAGGACCTGGCACAACAGATCCTGCGCGAGTTGCAGCAGCTGACCGGTTCGTTCCGCAACGAGCTGGATGTCGCAAGCTCGCGCGAGCAGTCGTTGCGCGCCAGCATCGAAAGCGTCGCCGGCCGCAACCAGGATGCCAATGTCTCCATGGTGCAGTTGCAGGAGCTGCAGCAGCGTGCCGATGCGCTGAAGACGCTCTACCAGTCCTATCTGCAGCGGTTCGAACAGGCTTCGCAGCTGCAGTCGCTGCCGATTGCCAAGGCCCGCATCATCTCGGAAGCCGGCGTGCCGATCTCGCCATCCAGCCCGCGCAAGACGCTCACCATGGCTCTGTCCGTCGTGCTTGGACTGCTGCTCGGCGGCGCACTTGCAGCGCTTCTGGAATTTCGCGAGCGCTTCTTCCGCACCGGCGCCGACGTGCAGGACAAGCTCGGCGTCCGCTTCCTCGGTTACCTCCCGAAGATTGGCAGCGCCCAGACCGACGACAACGGCTCCGACAAGCCGGCCGATGCGATCGACGGCCAGATCCTGCCGGAGGGCGATCCGATCGCGCTTCGCCGCAAGATGCGGGTTGCCGTCGAAGCGCCGCGCTCGCAGTTTGCCGAGACGCTGCGCAATGCCAAGCTTGCCGCCGATATCGTGCTGCAGGGTCGCAAATGCTCTGTCATCGGCGTCGTCTCCTGCCTTCCCGGCGAAGGCAAGTCGATGGTTGCGGCAAACCTTGCCGGCCTGATCTCGTCCAACGGCGTTCGCACGCTGGTCATCGATGGCGATCTGCGCAATCCGGGTCTGTCCAAGATGCTGGCGAGCGAACCGGATGTCGGCCTGATCGACGTCGTGCTGCAGAAGGTTCCGTGGACGGCGGCCGCCCGCGTCGACCGCCGCTCGCGCCTGACGATCCTGCCGATGACCACCCGCAGCCGCCAGCTTGCCCATACATCGGAGCTTCTCGCCTCGACCGGCATGAGCCAGTTCCTCGAAAGCATCAAGGACACGTTTGACGTCATCATCGTCGACCTGGCACCGCTGATCCCTGTTATCGATGCGAAGGCCTTCGAGCCCTATGTCGACGGCTTCATCTTCGTCACCGAATGGGGTGTCACGCCGGTCAAGGCCGTGCAGAGCGTGCTTCAGTCGGAACCGCAGATCGCCGCAAAGACGATCGGCGTCATTCTCAACAAGACCGAGATGGGCGAACTGCGCAAATATGCCGATCCGGGCGCGCCTGAGCGCCTGCATTCGAGCTACTCGTCCTATTACAAGGATGCCATTCCCGGCGTGCCGCGCTAAGTCGCGACACGTTCCGAAAGACTGATCGAAGGCCGCCGCTCCCTGAGGAACCGGCGGCCTTTGCGTTTCAATGGTTTGACCTGTCCATTTTCCAGATTTGCACCGATCCGCGCTTCCGTGCGGGAACAGAATTCCTTACCATGCCCAGATACCGATGATCAGCGAGGCCGATTTCATGAGCACTCTCAACCGTTTCTCCGTTCAACCGCTGGCATCCATGACGCGGCTGCTCGCCGACGTCGCGTCGGCACGGCGCGAGCCGGATCTGGTCATCCGGGATGCACGGATGCTCTCCACCTATTCGGAACGTATCCTGCCCGGGCGGGAAATCTGGCTCTCCGGCGGCCGTATCGCCGCGGTAAAGCCCACCGGTTCCTACAAGGGAACATCGGCCAAGATTTACGACGCAAAGGGCGGCATTCTCGCCCCCGGCCTTGTCGATCCGCATATCCATATCGAATCCTCGATGGTGACGGCCTGCGCCTATGCGGAGGCCGCCCTTCTCAACGGCACCACCACGATCTTCTGCGACAGCCACGAGATCGGCAATGTCATGGATGTCGCCGGTGTTGAGGCGATGCTGGAAGACGCGCGCATGGCGCCGCTGTCGATCTTCCTGACGGTGCCGAGCACCGTTCCCGCCACCTCGCCGGAACTGGAAACCGCCGGTGGCGACCTGACGCCGGACAAGATCGCGGCGCTGTTCGACAAATGGCCGGAAGCGGTAGCGCTCGGCGAAAAGATGGATTTCGTTCCCGTCGCGATGGGCGACGAACGCAGCCATGCGATCCTCGCTGCCGCACTGTCGCGCGGCCGTCCCGTATCGGGCCATGTCTATGGCCGCGAATTCGTCGCGGCCTATGCGGCCTCCGGCGTCACCGACACCCATGAGGCGATCGACCGCGATATTGCCGACGATCTGCTGGAAGCGGGCGTCTGGCTGTTCCTGCGCGGCGGCCCGCCGACCACGCCCTGGCATTCGCTGCCACAGGCGATCAAGACCATCACCGAGCTTGGCGCCTCGCACAAGCGCGTCGCTGTCTGCACCGACGACCGCGACGCCGAGGATCTGCTCGCATTCGGCATGGACTGGGTCACCCGCGAGGCGGTCAAATACGGCATGACGCCGGAACAGGCCTGGGCGATGGGCTCGCTGCATGGCGCGACCCGCTTCGGCATGGAAAACGAGATCGGCGGTCTCGGCGGCGGACGGCGTGCCGATCTGGTGCTCCTGTCCGATAAGCTGGAGCCGGTCAGCACCTGGTATGGCGGCGAACTGGTCGTGGACCAGAAGAAGATCACGCCGGTTCTCGATGAGGCTTTGTCCAAACCCTATCGCTATCCGGAAGCCGCCTATCATACGGTCAAGCTGCCGAAGAACCTCAAGCTGACGCCTGACCTGCCGACCGAGACCGTCATTGCCCACACGATCAAGACGGAGCTGCCCGGCATCACGCTCGGCCACGTCACCGTCACGCTCGAGCCCGCCAACGACTGGCAGACCCAGTTCGATCGCCACGGGCTTTGCTTTGTCACGGTCGTGGAACGTCACGGCAAATCGCCGGGCAATGTCGCGCACGGTCTGCTCAACGGCTTCGGCCTGAAGAAGGGGGCCGTCGCCTCCTCGGTCGGGCATGACAGCCACAATATCATCGTTGCCGGCACCAATGAACGCGACATGCAGGTGGCGCTCGATGCCATCGAGGCGGTCCAGGGCGGCGTCTGCGTGGTGATGGATGGCAAGGTGACCGCCATGGTGCCGCTGCCGATCGCGGGGCTCTTGTCCGACAAGCGCGTCCACGAGGTCGCCGACGAGGTGAAGGCGTTGAAGCTCGAATGGGAAAAGGCCGAATGCACGATCGCCTATATGGGCTTCAACCTCATTCCGCTGTCGGTCATTCCGGATATCCGCATTACCGACAAGGGCCTCGTGCTGGTGCCGGAAATGCAGATCCAGACCCTGTTCGAACCGGCATGAGTTTTTGAGAATGACACCTGAAAACACCGATCTCGCCCGCGTTCTCGCCCATATCGATGCCAACAGCGACAGTTTTGTCGAACGGGTGATGGAGTATGTGAAGCACAAGTCGATCAGCGCCTCCAACGAGGGGATCACGGAAGCCGCCGATATCCTCGTCGGCATCCTCAATGGCCTCGGCATGCAGGCCCAGACGATCACCACCCGCAACCACCCGATGGTGATCGGACGGATGGAGAACCAGCCCGGCAAGCCGACCGTGCTGCTCTACGGCCATTACGACGTGCAGCCGCCCGAGCCGCTGGATCTCTGGAAGAGCCCGCCCTTCAAGCCCGAAATCCGTGACGGCCGCATCTACGCGCGCGGCATCGGCGACAACAAGGGCCAGCATTTCGCCCAGTTGCTGGCGATTGAATCCTATCTCAAGGTGGTTGGCGAACTGCCTTGCAATGTGATCTTCCTGCTCGAAGGCGAGGAGGAGATCGGCAGTCCCCATATGGCGGAATTCGTCGCGGAGCATGCCGACAAGCTCAATGCCGATCTCGTCGTCACCTCGGATGGCTCGCTGCATGACAGCGGCCGCCCCGTCGTCACGTTCGGCGTGCGCGGAGTCGCTTCGTTCGAGCTGCGCGCAAAGACTGCCATTCGCGATGCCCATTCCGGCAATTTCGGAGGCGTCATGCCGAATGCGATCTGGAAGCTCGTGCATCTGCTCGCAACCATGAAGAACGACCGCGGCGAGATTACCATAGACGGCATTTACGATCCCGTCGTGCCGCCGACCGATCTGGAACTGCAGGCGATGGCGGCTTTGCCGCTCGATGTCGAGAAGATCAAGGCCGAGCTTGGCATGACGGCGATCGAAGAGCCGCTGGATCGTCCCTATTACGAGCGGCTGATGTTCCAGCCGACGCTCACCATCAACGGGCTGCATGGCGGCTATGGCGGGCCGGGGCAAAAGACGGTTCTTCCGAGCGAAGCCTATGCCAAATGCGATATTCGCCTCGTCGAGAGCCTGACGCCGGACTACGTGTTCGAAAAGGTCCGGGCGCATGTGGAAAGATACGCGCCTGACGTGGAGTTCGTGCCGCAAAACTCCATGCTGCCGTCGAAAACCCCGATGGACAGCCCGTTCGCATCCGTGATCCGCGAAGCGATCGTCGCTGCCCGCGGCGTCGAGCCACTACTCTACCCAAGCCTCGGCGGCAGCCTCCCGGACTACGTCTTCACCAAAATCCTCGGCAAGCCCGCTTTCGTCGTGCCCTATGCCAATGCCGACCAGGCAAACCACGCCCCCAACGAAAACCTCAAGCTCGACCTCTTCCACGCCGGCATCCGCACCGGTGCTGCGCTGCTGGCGAAGCTGGGCGAGATGAAGGGGTGAATGGTAGGGCAGGGACGGTGGAGTGGGGTGCCGAGGCGCTATAATTTACCATAATTAGGGTCAATCAGAAAATTGACCCTAATTATGGTTCAAAGCTCAGGCTGTCCGGCCCCACTGCAACGCCGCAGTTTACATTGCCGCGCTGGCCGCCTAGGCAGGGTGCCACATCAGGATTGGGCAGGTTACGGATCATGTTGATCAAGCAGAGCGACTATCACCGCATTTACCGGGTCATCAACAGCCTGCTGGTCAACGAGAACGCCAACACCGCCGTTGCCGGCATGTATTTCAGCACGTTCGGCGCGTTCATCCTGCGCCAGCATTACGGGGTCACTGCGACGCCGAAGAGTGGGCTGGCCGCCTACAATCTCGGCGGCACCCGCATCCTCTTCGCAGACCAGCGCGAAGACGGGTATGTCACGGGTGCTGGCGAGAATTTTCATTGCTGGGTGGAGGCCGACGGCTGGGCGATCGATTTCATGGCGCCGGCGTTTTCGCAGAGCGCGTCCGAGCTTCGGGTGCCCTCTAAGATGTTCCAGAGGCCTCTTTCGGCCATGGCTTCAAGCATCAACGATCTCGAGCAATCCGGCGATTTCTTCTATCAGTCGGAGCCGCAAGCAAGCGCAAGGCGCTTCGCGGATTGGCACAAGCACGCGATGATCGGTGATCTCGCCTCGGTTGCCGCAAACTGGTTCCGGAAGTCGCCTAAGCAGATGCCGAAGTCACTGTCCATCGCGAGCGAGCCGGGAAAGAGCGTGCCGTTGCTGGGGAATGCGCTTTCGGGCGCCTGGTGATGGCGGAGGCTTGCGGGCCGGGACAGGTTCGCCGATAGCGGCCAGCTCCGCTACGGGGGCGTTAGAGGGCGGGATGCTGTCGCACCCCGCCGCACGTGATGTCAGCCCTTCTTCAGCGCCGCATAGGCCACGGCCATCTTGGCGGCGAGGCGGGCGTTGTTTCGGACCAGCTCGATATTGGCTTTCAGGCTTTCGCCCTTCGACAGCTCGTTGATGCGGGCGAGCAGGAACGGGGTCAGTTCCTTGCGGCCGATGCCGCGCTCATCTGCTTCGCGCACCGCATCGGCAATCGTGCCGTCGATGAAGTCAGGGGTCAGGGCGGCTTCTTCCGGGATCGGGTTGGCGATCAGGAGGCCGGTGCCGGTGCCGAGCTGGTGGTGGAGATACATGGCGCGGGCAATCTCTTCTGCCGTATCCAGCCGGTGATCGGCCTTGTAGCCGCTCTGGCGGGTGAAGAAGGCCGGGAAGTCCTCGGTGCCGTAGGCAATGACCGGGACGCGCTGGGTTTCCAGGTATTCCAGCGTCTTTGCGATATCGAGGATCGATTTCACGCCGGCGCAGACGACGGCTGTCCTGGTGCGGCCAAGCTCGGTCAGGTCGGCGGAGATGTCGAATGTCTGTTCGGCGCCGCGATGCACGCCGCCGACGCCGCCGGTCGCGAAGATCTCGATACCGGCGAGGTCTGCCAGAAGCATGGTGGCGGACACCGTCGTACCCGCCGTCTGGCCGCGCACCATGGCAACGGCGAGATCACGGCCGGAGGCCTTTACCACGCCCTTGGCCTGGGCCAGCTTTTCCAGCTCGTCCCGTTCCAGGCCGACGCGGAGTTCACCGTCGATGACGGCGATGGTCGCCGGCACGGCGCCGTTTTCACGCACCACTGCCTCGACCGAAAGCGCCGTCTCCAGATTGGCCGGGTAGGGCATGCCATGGGTGATGATGGTCGATTCGAGCGCCACGATGGCACCGCCCTTCGCAAGAGCATCTGCAACTTCCGGGCTGAGTTTCGGCTTCAGCAATGACATGGGATTTCCTTTCTGGAAGCAGTTCCGGCAAAGCCGTGAAGCGGTTTTGCGTCTGGACCTGCGTTGGGATTAAACACTGGAAGCACTCACGTGCTTCAGGACAAACGGTGCATGTGGGCCTGCAAAAAGGCCTCGGAGAGTTCGGGGTGGACGCTTGCCGCGCTTTCGGTCGTGAGCGTCGCAACCAGTGCGCCGATGCGGGCAGCGGTGTGAATGTCGTCGCCGGCAATCACGCGGTGCAGGGTGCCGGCAATCATCGCGTCGCCAGCGCCGGTCATGTCGATCGCCTTGGCTTCGACTGCTTCGAAACTGGCTGAAGCGTCGATGCCGGCGACCGCAATGCCGGCCGCCCCCATCGTCACCACCGCCTCGCGGGCACCGGCCGCCTGCAGGCCGCGTGCCGCCTTCAGCGCGTCGTCGATCGTCTCGCGGGCCGACAGGCCGAGAATGGCGTTGGCCTCGTCGATATTCATGAACAGAAGGTCGATACCGGCAAGGTCCTTCGGCAGGCGCATGGCCTTGACGGTCGAGACCGCATCGATCGCCAGCCGGAACCGCGCGTCGCGTCGCCGCGTGATCAGCGCTGCCAGCGTCTCGGCGGGCGGGTTACAGTCGGAGAACACGAAGCTTGCCGACGCCAGATGCGGCCAGACGCGGTCGAGATGTTCGGGTCGCAGCAGATCGAATATGCCCATGTCAGCGATACCGAGCGAAAGATCGCCGCGCGGATCGAGGATGGCCGCATATTCGGCGGTCGGTCGCTCGGTGCTGATGATCATCTGGCTGACGTCGATGCCGCGCTCGCGCATATAGGTCATCAGCGTGCGGCCGCCCTCGTCGTCGCCGACGATCGAGATGAAACCGGTTTGCGTGCCGAGACGGGCGAGGTTTTCGGCGACGTTGCGGGCGACGCCACCCATCGAGCGGGTGCTGTCGACCGGGTTCGACGTACCCGGCACGATCTCCTGCTTCGCGTGATATTTCCGGTCGAGAACGGCGCCGCCGAGACAGATCGCGCGCGACGGCTGCGGCATGACATAGCCGCGGCCGAGGACATGCCCCTTCTGCATCAGCTGCACGATATGCGCTGCCACCGTGGAGCGGGCGAGCCCCAGCATCTCGGCAATCTCCTGCTGTCCCGCAAAAGGATTGTCCCTGATAATGCCGAGAACGGCGGCTTCCTGGCTGGTCAGATCGTCCATCGTGGCTTCCCGTGAAGGATCACGGTTTATAAACAACTGTTCATCGCGTCAACAGTTGTTTTGCGCGCGCTTCACGCCGTCAGTTGCGCACCCGAAGACCGTCCATCAAAAGCATAATCAGCCGATTGCCGCTGGCGCGCCATTCGGGCGAATCCGGAATGGAATAGATGCTCGACATGGCGTGCATCAGATCCGCCTGGCCTATATCGCTGCGGATGAGATTTGCCTCGCGGCCGTTTACGAGAAGCCGGTCGAGCGCCTGCCGTATGGTCCCGAACCCCTCCGCAAACAGTGTCGTGTTGGAACTGGCGATGATTTTCAGGCTGTTGGCCATGCCGCGCTTGGTCGCCATATAGCCCACGAAGCGCAGCATCCAGAGCTCCAGTGCCTTGTCGGCCGGGTGGGTGGCTGCAAGTTCGTCCGCTGCTGCCGCCAGTGCCGTCAGCTCGCGGCGATAGACGAGTTCGACCAGATGTTCGCGGGTCGGGAAATGCCGATAGAGCGTGCCGATGCCGACGCCGGCCTGGCGGGCAATCTCTTCCAATGAGGTCTCGACGCCCTTTTCCGCAAATGCCTGCGCTGCCACCTCGACCAGCTTGTCGCGGTTGCGGCGAGCGTCCGCGCGAAGTTTCGGAGCCGGGGTCTGTGCATTTTTCGGCGTGGCCAAAGCCCGAAATCCTGTTCCAGTGGTTAGGCTCTCTGGGGTCGTAATCCTGGTTTCCGGCATCCTGAAACGGATGTTTTCGAAATCCAGCCTTGACTGATCTCAGCGAGCGGCTAGTTTAAACGGAGTTGCCTCCGTTTGAGGCGGCGCATATGTCTTTTTAGATCAGAAGGCGGCCGGATGTCATGTCGAAAGATGTCGCTCCGCCTTATCGACCGCGATCGGCGGCGCGCGTTTAGACGATATCAGGGACCCATGCCCTCGCCAGACGGCCGGTCCAGCCTAATTCTTTGAAATTATCTTCGTGAAGATTGCAGGAGCCTGTCATGACACGAACCATTCACCTCAACCTCGATATCAACGGCAAGGGTTACGACCTTAATGTCGAGCCGCGCGTGACGCTGCTCGATGCGCTGCGCGACCATCTTGTTCTCACCGGCACCAAAAAGGGTTGCGACCAGGGCCAGTGCGGCGCCTGCACGTGCCATGTGGATGGCAGACGGGTGTTATCCTGTCTCACCCTGGCGGCCCAGGTCGAAGGCCGTCAGGTAGAAACGATCGAAGGACTGTCCGCCGCCGACGGAACCCTGCATGCGGTTCAGGCTGCCTTCCTGGAGCAGGACGCTTTCCAGTGCGGCTATTGCACGCCGGGCCAAATCATGTCGGCAGTCGCCTGTATCCGTGAGGGTCATGCGGGATCGGATGCGGAAATCCGCGAATATATGTCCGGCAATCTCTGTCGCTGCGGCGCCTATAACAGCATCGTGGCTGCGGTGCGCCAGGCGGCGCAGGCCGTCGTTCCCTCGAATAAGGAGATGGCCGATGCGTGATTTTTCCTATCTTCGCGCTGCCACCCTCGATGAGGCCCGCCAGGCGGTGCTGCAGGCAGGGGCGTCCATTCTTGCCGGCGGTACGACCCTGATCGATCTTGCCAAATGCGGCGTCGCCGAACCGGAAACGGTCGTCGATATCTCCCATCTGAAAGGGCTCTCCGGCATCGAGGTCACGCCCCAGTCCGTCACCATCGGCGCTCTCGCGCGCATGTCTGACGTGGCCGATCATGCGGGCATCCAAGCGGAACTCCCGGCTGTCTCGGAATCGCTGCTGCTTGCGGCGTCGGCGCAGCTACGCAATATGGCGACGATCGGCGGGAACGTGATGCAGCGCACGCGCTGTACGTATTTCCGCGATCCCGGCACGTTCCCGGCCTGCAACAAGCGCAATCCCGGCTCCGGCTGTTCGGCACTTGGCGGCATCACCCGCAACCATGCGGTTCTCGGCACCAGCGAGCACTGTATCGCCTCCAATCCGGGCGATCTGGCTGTGGCGCTGGTCGCATTCGATGCGGTCGTCGATCTAGGGTCCCGCACGGTTCCGTTTGATGAGTTCTTCCTCCTGCCCGGCGATACCCCGGACAGGGAAACAGTGCTTCAGCCCGGCGAGATGATCGTCGGTCTGTCGATCCCGAAAAGCGCTGCCGCGAAAAACTCCACCTACCTGAAGGTCCGCGATCGCCAGTCCTACGAGTTTGCCGCCGCAAGCGCTGCCGTCGGCCTGGAACTGGAGGACGATGGCCGCACGGTCAGGGATATCCGCGTTGGGCTCGGCGGCGTTGCCACCAAGCCATGGCGGTCTCGCGCCGTCGAACAGGCGCTGATCGGCAAAGTGCTCGACGCTGCCACCATCCGTGCGGCAAGCCTGCTTGCCGTCGAGGGCGCCGTTGCCCAGGGCGACAATCAATACAAGATCGATCTTGCGCCACGGGTCGTTGCCCGGGCGATCGAGACGGTCTCGACGGACAAATCTGGAGGTCTCGCATGACAATTATGCCCCCCCGCAAACACGGCGATGCCTCAGACGGCATGGTCGGCGGACGTCTGACCCGGTTCGAAGGCAGCCTCAAGCTCACAGGTGCTGCGACCTATGCGCTGGAATACCCGATCGACAACCTTGCCCACGCGGCCCTCGTGCAGAGCACGATCGCTGCAGGCCGCGTCGTCAGCGTCGATGCGACCCGCGCGCTCGCTTCGCCCGGCGTCCTGATGGTGCTGACACCGGAAGACGATCTCGGACTGCGTGTCTCCGCCGACTGGCAGGGCAACCGGCCGGAAGACAAGCCCTATCATCCGCTGCCGCGCGAGGTTCAGTTCAACGGCCAGTCGATTGCAGCCGTGATTGCCGAAAGCCGCGAACAGGCGACAGAAGCCGCAAAGCTTGTTGTCGTCACTTATGAAGAAACGTCGCCGGTCATGAGCATCGAAGATCCGGCGGCTGGCGAAGGCAAGCTGATGGACAATCTCACCATCGGCTGGGGAGATGCAGAGGCCGCCCTTGCGGCATCGCCGGTCCGGATCGAAAGCGAATACAGCACGCCGCGCGAATACCACTGCGCCATGGAGCCGCACGGGCTGACGGCCAAGTGGGACGGCGACGAGCTGACGATCTGGGAGCCCAGCCAGTGGTCGCATGGCATGGCCCGCATGTATGCCGAATGGTTCGCCATGGACTATGAAAAGGTGCGGATCATCTCGCCCTATATCGGCGGCGGTTTCGGCTCCAAGGGCCAGCCGCTCGCTTATGGCGCGGTGGCGGTTGCGGCGGCGAGAAAGCTTGGCCGACCGGTCCAGCTTGCCGTCACACGGCCGCAGAACTTCACCAGCTATGGCGGTCGTGCGGCAACTCGCCAGACGATTGCGCTCGGCGCTTCCGAAGACGGCGTGCTGCAGGCGATCGTCCACCGCGGCCGGACCGAGACGTCCGTCTACATGGATTACCCGGAACAGACGGGGGCGGCGACGCCTATCCTCTACAAGGTGGAAAACTTCTCCTCCCAGTCACGCGTCGTGCCGGTCAATACCGTTACGCCAGGCGCGCTTCGGGGACCGGGCAAGAACCCCAGCGCCTACGGCATCGAAAGCGCGATGGAAGAGCTTGCCTACAAGCTGGATATGGATCCGCTGGAACTGCGGCTGAAGAACTACGCCGATCACGACTATCAGTCGGGCAAGCCGTGGTCGACGCGGATGCTGCGCGAAGCCTTGACGCAAGGGGCTGCCGCCTTCGGCTGGGAAAAGCGCAGCCATCAGCCCCGCTCGATGCGGGACGGCAAGACGCTGATCGGCTGGGGCATCGGTTGCGGCACGTTCCCGGTCATCCGGGCACCGTCCGAAGCGATGATCCGCGTTCTCGCGAACGGCCGCGTCGAGGTGGTCAGCGGCTCGATCGACATGGGGCAGGGCACTTATACGATCCTTGCCCAGACGGCAGCCGAAGCACTCGGCGTGCCGGTCTCGCAGGTCGACGTGCTCCTGGGTGACAGCCGCATGCCGGGTTCGTCGATCGCCGGCGGATCGATGCTGGCGGGATCCATCACCGGTGCCGTCCACAAGGCAGCGATCGCAGCGCGCGACGAGTTGATCGGCCTTGCGCTCAACGAGACCGGCTCGCCGTTCCGCGATACCGGCGCCAACACGCTTTCGATGGTTGGCGGGCGTATCGAGGCATCGCGTGGCGGTGGACCTTCGCTGTCGCTGCAGGAGCTGATGCAGGCGGTCGGCCGCAATGAGCTGGAGATCCGCCGCAACACGCTTGCCGAAAACGCGCAGACGCCTGATGATCAGAAACAGGCCTGGACCACCATGTCGAAAGTGCAGGGGCCGACCTCGGGCGACCTCTCCATGCACAGCTGGGCTGCCCATTTCGTCGAAGTCCGCATCGATGAGGATTTCGGGACGATCCGGGTGTCGCGCATGGTCTCTGCCTTCGATTGCGGCCGTCTCTACAATCCGAAGCTGGTGGAAAGCCAGTGGAAGGGCGGCATCATCATGGGCATCGGCCAGGCGCTGCTTGAGGAAGGTGTCGTCGATCCGCGCAACGGCCGCACCATCAACAGCAACATGGCCGATTATCTGGTGCCAACCAATGCCGACATTCCGGATATCGAGGTGATCTCGGTCGGCGTGCCGGATCTCGACGCATCCACGCTCGGCGGTAAGGGTGTAGGCGAAGTCGGCATCGTCGGCGTCGCCCCGGCAATCGCCAACGCCGTCTTCCACGCGACCGGCAAACGCATCCGCGACCTGCCGATCACGCTGGAAAAACTGATGTGATCTTATGGGCTGTCGCCTCTGGCGGCAGCCCTCAGGCCTCTGCCAGAGGTAGTCAAAAAACTCTGTAGGTCACTTTGGAGTTGAGCCGGTTGCTCCAAACTCCCCTCATACTCGGCCTCGTGGCGAGGATCCAGTCAGCTCAAGTCTTTGAGCTGTAAAGACTCTTTGACACGACAGACGTCGTGTCGCTGGATCCCCGCCACAAGGGCGAGGATGAGGGAGAGTGGAGCGTCGCTCTCGTCAAACAAGCTTCTTCGGTGTTTGGCGGCAGCCCTTCCCACATTTCGCGGTGTCGGCAGGAGTGAACCCTCGCTCGTGGAGGGTCCAACTCTCCTCAATCCTCCGAATACCGTTCCTCGGCCCAAGGGTCACCGCGCATGTGGTAGCCGTTCTTTTCCCAGAAGCCGGCATTGTCGATGCCGAGGAAGTCGATCCGTTTCAGCCATTTCGCGCTTTTCCAGAAGTAGAGATGCGGCACGACGAGGCGCACCGGTCCGCCATGCTCTTCGGTCAGCGGCTTGCCGTCCCAGTGGGTCACGATGAGCGCGTCGGCCACGGCGAAATCGGAGAGGAGAACGTTGGTCGTGTAGCCGTCATAGGCGGTCAGCATCACCGCGGTTGCCTTGTCGGTCGGCTCCACGGCATCAAGCAGGTCGCGGGTGGACACGCCCTTCCAGTCGTTGTCGTAGCGCGACCAGGTCGTCACGCAGTGGATATCGGAGCGCATCTCGGTCTGCGGCAGCGCCTGGAAACTGTCCCAGTTGAAGGTCGTCGGCTTGTTGACGAGCCCGTAGATGTCGAGCTTCCACTGCGACGGCGAAATGCTGGGCTGCTGGCCGAGATCGAGCACCGGCCAGTTCTTGACCAGATGCTGGCCGGGCGGCAGGCGGTCGGTATCGGGCCGTGCATGCCGGCCCGTCAGGAATTTCCCCTCATCGGCCCATTTGCGCTTGGTGCTGGTGAGCTTGGAATCCTGCGGAAGATTGTCGTCCATAAGTGGTTCTCCTTGCCTCCGAGGATAATCTGATAAACAACAAGGGCAATCAATTCCTGACGCCCCCTCCCAAGATTTCGTCGAGACCCCATGCCCGCCACCCATCCGCGCCTGAATGCCCGCTTCAACCCCTTGATCGAACAACTGTCGCTGCCACCGGTTCCCGCCGTCGCGGCCTGGGGGCGTGCCTATGACAAGGCTCTGGGGCCGCTGATCGATCTGTCGCAGGCAGTGCCCGGCTATCCCGCTCATCCGGACATGCTGCGGCTTCTGGGCGAGACGGCGTCGTCCAAGGCCTATACCGGCTACGGCCCGATCGAGGGCGAGGCGGTTCTGCGCACCGCCTATGCAAGCCACGTCGCGGAAGTCTATGGCGCAGCGCTTGGCGAGGCAAACATCCACATCACCTCCGGCTGCAACCAGGCTTTCGTCTGCGCGGCGATGACGGTCGCGGGCCCCGGCAGCACCATCCTGATGACCGAGCCGTTCTATTTCAACCATGAAACGACGCTTGCCATGATGGGCATCGGCACCGCCTTCGTGCCTTGTTCTGCCGAAAACGGGTTCCTGCCGGATCTGGTCTCGCTCGAAGCGGCGATGACGGATGGGGTGAAAGCGCTGGCGCTGGTGTCGCCTAACAATCCGACCGGCGCCATCTATCCGCCGTCCCTGCTCGAGGCGATCTTTAGGCTATGCCAGGACAAAGGCATCTGGCTGATCCTCGACGAGACCTATCGCGATTTTCTGCCGCAAGCCGGAAGTCGTGCCCATGGCCTGTTTTCGCAGTCCGGCTGGGAAGAAACGCTGATCAGCCTCTACAGCTTTTCCAAATCCTTCTGCATTCCCGGCCACCGTCTCGGCGCCATCACCGCCGGTGAGGCGGCGATCGGCCAGATCGCCAAGATCATGGACAATCTGCAGATCTGCGCGCCGAGAGCCGCCCAGGCAGCCGTTGCCGAAGCACTGCCGCTGCTCACCGCCTGGCGCGAGGAAAACCGTGAGGAAATCGGCCGCCGTGCCGAAGCGCTGAAAACGGTCATGCGCGGCGTCTCCGGTTGGAAGCTCGATGCGATCGGTGCCTATTTCGCCTTCGTTCGGCATCCTTTTCCGGGCAGGGGCTCGGCGGAAGTGGCCGAACAGCTTGCCAAACGCGCCGGCATCAGCTGCATCCCCGGCGTCTATTTCGGGCAAGCGCAGGATGGCTATTTGCGGTTTGCCTTCGCCAATGCGGATGTCGGAACCATCGGTCTTCTGGAAGAACGTTTGCGGAACTTTTCGCTGTCGTAAAGCGGCGGCCGGTTCTATAAGGAACCATGGTTCAAAGAGCAGGCAGCGCCGATCTTCCGCTTCATGGTGGCCGGGTTCCCCGGTGGCTGGGCGACCGCATGACCAAGCTCGGCGCCGTCATCACCGAAGCCATCGTCCTTCACTACGGCCGTGACGAGCTGCTCAGCCGTTTGGCGCATCCGTTCTGGTTTCAATCCTTCGGGTCGGTGATGGGCATGGACTGGCACTCGTCCGGCATCACCACCAGCGTCATCGGCGCGCTCAAACGCGGACTGACGCCCATGTCGGGCGAACTCGGCATTCATGTCTGCGGCGGTCGCGGCCGCAATTCGCGGCAGACGCCGGACGAACTGATCGCCATCGGCAACCGCGTCGGCATCGATGGTTTCGCGCTTGCCAAGACCAGCCGGCTCGTCGCCAAGGTCGACAGCGCCGCGGTGCAGGATGGTTTCGATCTCTATCTGCACGGCTTCATCGTCACCGACGATGGCAAATGGGTCGTCGTCCAGCAGGGCATGAACGGTGACCGGAAGCAGGCGCGACGCTATCACTGGCAGTCGCAGGGCCTGAAAAGCTTCGTGGATTCGCCGCATGCGGCGATCGAGGGCCGCGGCCAGGGCGACATCGTCAACCTCGCCGATCACCGGGCAGAGGCCTCGCGCCACGGCCAGCTCGATCTGCTCGCATCGCTCGGTCCCGACCGCATTGTCCGCGAAGTGATCGCGATCGATCCGGGCCGGCAGCGCAAGAAGGATCTGTCGCAGCCGATGCTGCCGCATCTGATCATGCCTGATCATCACGACGTCCGCGAAGAAGACGTCAACATGAAGCGCCTGCATGGCACGCTTGCCGCCGCTGCCGATCGTGGCCCGAAGGATTTCGAGGATCTGCTTCTGACGCCTGGCGTCGGAGCCCGCACGGTGTCGGCGCTCGCCATGGTCGCCGAAGTCGTGCACGGCGCACCCTGCCGTTTTTCCGATCCGGCGCGGTTTTCACTCGCCCATGGCGGCAAGGACCGGCATCCGTTCCCGGTGCCGATCCGGGTCTATGACGAGACGATCAGGGTGATGAAATCGGCCGTCGGCAAGGCAAGGCTTGGCCGCGACGAGGAAATGCAGGCACTGCGCCGCCTAGACGACCAGGCCCGCCAGCTCGAAAAATACGTGACCGGCCCCGACCTCAAGGAAATCGTCGCCGGCGAATTTTCCCGCTCGCACGAATGGGGTGGACGCAGCGTGTTCGGCTGGGAGCCGGAGGCGGAAGACGATAAACGGACGGGGTAAGTGCGCTTGCCGTCGACGGTCATCGTCCCATATCGACCTCAACACGAAGGCGCCTCGTTCCAGAGATGGCCGGGAGACCAGCAATTTGACGCATGAAACGGAGACGCGAAGCGCCGGGTGGCGATCGTTCGCGGCCGATACGTTAGCCCTCATCCTGTTCTTCACCACGACCGGCATCATCAACGAGCGGTTCGTTGCAGGAATGAGCTGGGAGCAGGTTTTTGACGCGCGCCTTCTCGGTGCCGTGCTGATGGTTCCGTCGGGACGTCCATACGGGCTCTGGCGAGACTGGGTGATGCGCTTTGCCGGCCCCGGGCGCCTGTCGCAGATCCTGTGGGATACGCTCGCGCTCGTCAGCTTCCAGGTGCCGCTCTATGCCGCAATCCTCGCCATCACCGGGGCTGATAGCGCTGAGCTTTTGCGGGGAACACTGGGTGTGATCGTGATCATGCTGGCATCGGGTCGGCCCTACGGAGCCTTCCTCAACTTCATCAGGCGCCGCTTCGGTCTGTCGCCGGGCGGAACGAAGCCAATGTCGCTCAACACGTGAATGCGCCCGGGAAGAACGCCCGGGCGCATGATTCTATCGGCGCTCGCTTCCTTACGGGATCAGACGGTTTGCGCGCAGATCTTCAAACAGATCGAAGAAGGCATCGTCGGTTGGCTGGTACTCGAGGAAGCCGAGACGGCGGCTTTTCGACATGTCGGTGACGACTTCGATCGGGCGTCCGAGATCGGCGTCCGTATGCCACGGCGAGACGAGTCGGTTCATATCCGGTTCGGCAAGATTGTGGCGTTCGGCAATCTCGCGCCAGATCGCGGCATCCTCGGCCATCTGCTTTTCGAGCGGCTGCACGGTCCCGTCGAAGGTGGCGGGTTCCAGCTCGAACCAGGCGGCGATGCGGCTCCACATCCACTTCCAGCGGAAGACATCGCCATTGACGACGTTGAATTCGCCGTTGGCTGCACCCGGTGTCGTGGAAGCCCAGAGGAGATGGCGGGCGAGAAGGTTGGCGCTGGTCATGTCGGTCAGCCCCTCCCACTGCATCTCGACGCCCGGGAAGCGGAAGGGGCGGCCGGTGTGCTTGCAGATGGCAGCGTAGACGGCAAGCGTCGTGCCCATGTTCATGGCATTGCCGACAGCCTTGCCGACGATCGTGTGCGGGCGATGGACGCTCCAGGTAAAGCCGTCGCGGGCGGCTGCCGCAAACACTTCGTCTTCCTGGGCGTAGTAGAAATTATCGATTTCGAGCCGGCCCTGTTCCTCGCGGAACGGGGTCTGCGGCAGGGCGCCCTTGCCGTAGTTTTCGAACGGGCCGAGGTAATGCTTGAGGCCCGTCACCAGCGCCACGTGCTTGACGGAGCCTGCCGGAGACAGCGCGTCGAGGACGTTGCGTACCATCGACGAATTAACGCGGATGTTTTCGGCTTCCGTCGACTGCCGCAGCCAGCTCGAGATGAACACATGCGAGGGATCAAGACCCGCCAGCGCTTTTTTAAGCGAGGCCGGATCGAGAAGATCCGCTGCCACCGGTGTCACGTTGGTCTGCTGCTGCGGTGTGCGCGACAGGCCGAGAACCTGCCAGCCGTCGTCACCCAGAACCTTTGCCGTTGCGCTGCCGACAATGCCGCTTGCGCCCACGATCAATGCTTTTTTCGTCATAATTGCTCCTGTCGTTCTGACGGTGATCTAGTGTCTTGCGGCAGACTGTGCCAGAAGGCACCCGAATGGGACATAGGCACCCTGACGTAACCAGATGGGAAACAGATCATGCAGCCAGGCTCACCAGACAACGAATGGCGCGAAGACTGCGCACCGCGCCGCGTCCTCGACCTTTTCTCCTCGAAATGGACGAGCATGATCCTGCATGTGCTGGATACGCGGCTGGATGGCTGTGCGCGGACCGGCGTTCTCCTGCGCAGCCTGCCCGGCATTTCCAAGAAAATGCTGACTCAGACCCTGCGTGACATGGAAGCCTCGGGTCTTGTCGTCAGGCGCGTCTATGGCACAGTGCCGCCGGCAGTCGATTATACGCTGACCCCGCTTGGCAAGCGCTTCGTCGAGTTGATCGATCTGCTCTACGGTTGGGGTCGAGACAATGCCGATGCGCTGGACGCGCTCAAAGCGAGGAAGGGCGAGGGAGCCTAGATCAGGGATTGGGCCTCCCAGTTCGGATGGAACGATGGTGGCCGGCCCGTGTTCTCCTTGGGAACAAGGGAGACTTGCTATGTCAGACCACAAAGACGTCGACCCCGCAGCCGATACGGCTTCCAAGGAAGCGACCCGGTTCGGCAGCAGCCAGCCCAAGGTTTCCGAACAGTCAAGGGATAGCATCCACCCGGCCGCCGATGCGGCTGAGGATGTACAGGCTGACCACAAGGTCGAGAAGAGCTTTGGTACGGGCGAGGATGGGTCAGTGCGCAAGACGGATGCGGCAACCGTCGAACTCAATCGCGCCCGCAAGGCGGCTGGCGCCGAGGGCTCCGGCGTCCCGAGCGATCATGAGGCCGACGCCGGCGACATCGGCGGCTGAGACTTCCACCCGCGGTCGCCGCGGGTGAGAGACTACTGGATATGCGGCGGCGCTTCTTCGCGCGCCGCGATCCGACCGGCGAGTTCGCCGATGCGGCGGATCG
This sequence comes from Rhizobium sp. NFR12, assembly GCF_900108545.1. NCBI lineage: Bacteria > Pseudomonadati > Pseudomonadota > Alphaproteobacteria > Hyphomicrobiales > Rhizobiaceae > Rhizobium > Rhizobium sp. NFR12. The sequence continues at coordinate 362,317 of NZ_FNWM01000001.1, forward strand.
CTCCCTCCAGCACATCATCAGGCACCGTCAGCGATATGCGTAGAAAGCCTGCCGCCTGATCGCCGAAGGATGTGCCGGGCATGACTGCCACCTTTTCCTCGCGCAGCAGTTCCCAGGCAAACTCCTCGCCACCGAGGCCTGTTGCCGTCACGTCGAGCAGGATGAACATTCCACCTTCCGGCATCATCGGCTTGACCAGATTGTTGCCCTTCAGCACAGTTTCGACGATCGCGGCGCGCCTGTGATAATTGGCGCGCATCACGTCGGCTGTCGGGAAGTTTTGAGACAGCGCCATGGCGGTCATGTCGGCAATGAAGGGCTGCACGCCGAACAGCATGATTTCAGACACCGGCAGCAGACGTTCGCAAAATTCCTCCGGGCCGGCTGCCCAGCCGGATCGGAAACCGGGTGCCGCATGCGACTTGGAGATGGACGAGACCACGATCGTGCGCTCCGCCAGTTCCGCCATGTCAAAGGGTGAGGCAAAGCTGGTGCCGTCGAAGATCAGCTGCTCATAAACCTCGTCGCAGATGATCCAGAGATCGTGCTTGCGGCAGATCTCGCCGATCCTTGCGATTTCGGAGGCTGACAGAACGGCACCGGTCGGGTTGTGCGGCGTGTTCAGAAGCAGCACGCGTGCTTCAGGCGTCACCGCCCGTTCCAGATCGTCCGGCTGCATGTGGAATTTCTTCTCCGGCCGCAGCGGCACGGGGATCATATGGGCGCCGGTGGAGGCAATCACGCCTTCATAGGTCGCGTAAAGCGGATCGCCGACCAGCACGCCGTCGCCAGCGCCAACCAGCCCGGTCATGACGCAGTAGAGTGCGCTCTGGGTGCCGGGAAAGCAGAGGAAGTTCTTTTCCGTCACGTTGCTGCGGCGTTTCGAATATTTCGCAACGAGCGCCTTCAGCGTCTCCGGCTCGCCTCTTCCGTTGGAATAGCGGGTGCGGCCGGCATACATGGCGCGCGCGGCTTCATCCAGCAGCGCCTTGTCGGGCACGACGTCAGGCTCGCCGATCGTCAGCTCGATCACGTCCTCACCTTCCGCCTTCATGCGCCTTGCGGTCAGATGCAGCGCCCAGCGGCCTGAACCGAGATGGGCGAGACGGTCGGTGATCGTGGCATAGCGCATGGATAGGCCTCATGTTCGAGGATTAGGATGGGCCGCCTCTAGCAAATACGCCGCGCCGGGGCAAATGGCGCGGCATGGGTGATCGGCACTTAAGCGTGGCTTCCCGTCCGGTAACGACCACCCACATGACGGGCCGGCAATCGCGGTGCACCGAACAGTTTTTCGCGCAGTGTGCCCTCGCGATAGCCGGTCTTATAGACACCGCGTTCCTGCAGAATGGGGATCACCAGCTCGATCACGTCGTCGAAACATTCGGGCACGACTGTGCGCGACAGGTTGAAACCGTCGACATCGGCCTTTTCCATCCACTCCTGGAGACGGTCGGCGATCTGCTCGGCAGAGCCCACCATCGGCATCTGGCGGCTGCCGAGAATCATCTGGTCGAGCAGCTTGCGCTTCGTCCATTGCGGTCCCGCGCTGCGGGTCATCGCCTCGACATTGGAGACGATGGCATCGCTTTTGCCGGTCTGGATCGGTTCGTCGAGATCGTAGCGCGCAAAATCGATGCCGAGCGATGCGCTGGCATGCACAAGGGCCGCCTCGGAGCTGGCATGGCTGCGATAATCCTCGAACTTCTCCTGCGCTTCCTTTTCCGTGCGGCCGGTGATGATCGTTGCGCCAACAAAGACTTTGAGATCATCGGCGGTTCGGCCTCCGGCAATCGCGCGGGCGCGAATATCGTCGACGAGGTCGCGCACGCCTTCCATCTTCTGGCCGTTGACGAAGACGCATTCCGCATGGGTGGCGGCAAAGGCCCGGCCGCGGGTGGAAGAGCCGGCCTGATAGAGAACCGGCGTTCTCTGCGGGGAGGGGGCGGACAGATGCATCGCGTCCAGCCGGTACTGCCGGCCTTGGTGACTGATCTTTCGAACCTTGGCCGGGTCGGCGTAGACACCGGCGGCGCGGTCGAACACGACGGCATCGTCGTCCCAGCTGCCTTCCAGCAGCTTGTAGATCACGTCCATATATTCGTCGGCGAGGTCGTAGCGATCGTCATGCGCCATCTGCGCGTCGAGCCCGATCGCCTTGGCCGCGCTGTCGAGATAGCCGGTCACGATGTTCCAGCCGATCCGCCCTCCGGTTAGGTGATCGAGCGTCGACATGCGCCGCGCAAACAGGAAGGGCTGCTCGTAGGTGAGGTTCGCGGTCACACCGAAGGAAAGGTGCTTCGTCACCGCCGCCAACGCCGGCACCAGCAGCATCGGATCGTTGACCGGCACCTGCACGGCGCCCCTCAAGGCCGCATCCGGGCTTTCGCCATAGACGTCGTAGACGCCCACCACGTCTGCCAGGAAAATCCCGTCGAACAGGCCGGCTTCCAGCCGTTTGGCGTAATCCGTCCAATAGGCGAGTTCGGTGTAACGGTTGGACTGGTCGCGCGGATGCGTCCACAATCCGTGCTGGATATGGCTGACACAGTTCATGTCGAAGGCGTTGAATCGGATTTCGCGCAAAGAGCATTCCCCCGCGTTGCAGATCTGGTGCGTCTCTTATAAGTTCCTATCGTCCACTATAGAAGACGATCGTTCGGAGGCAAGCGGATAAAGCCATGGAAGCAGATGTTGGAGATGCCATCGCATCGCGCCTCAGAACCGAGCGCGAGACCCGCAAATGGTCGCTTGCTGACCTTGCCGAACGATCCGGCGTGTCGAAGGCGATGATCAGCAAGATCGAGCGCGGCGAGGCGAGCCCGTCGGCCGCCGTGCTCGGCCGGCTGTCCGGCGCTTTCGGCCTGCCGCTGTCGGTGCTTCTGGCACTGGCGGAAGGCGGGGAGGAGCGGCTGCGCGTCCAGTCGGGCCAGCCGGTCTGGACCGATCCCGAGACCGGCTATACCCGCCGGGCCCTGTCGCCGCCCAATGCGCCGCTCGAACTGATCGAGGTTCTGCTGCCGCCTGCCGTGCGCGTTCCCTATCCGGCCTCCGCCTTCGCCTTCCAGCATCAGCAGATCTGGCTTCTCGCGGGCGCGCTCGATTTCATCGAAGGCACGGTGCTGCATTCTTTGAAGGAGGGCGATTGTCTCATGCTGGGGCCGCCCGCCGACTGCGTCTTCTTCAATCCCGGTAAGGTCCCGGCGCGTTACGTTGTGGCGCTTTCCCGAAGGTAACGGAGCAGAACGGCAGACGTGAAAAAGGCGCTTCCCGAAGGAAGCGCCAGTTGGGGAGATTGTGACTTTGCCGGTCGCGCTGATGGATGCGACCTACAAGTCCGTGAACACGAACCCCTGGCGGTTTGTTCCCGCAGAAAGTGTGAAATCCTTTTCTTGCCCGGAACGATCCGATATCCTGTCGGTTACACCGCAAGAACGGATCGAAGCCTGGGAGGAGGATGCGATGCTGGGATTGGGTCATTTCTGGAAACGGGTGCAGGCCCGCAAGGCGGAAACGGCAACGCCCGAGTTTGCCGATCGCAGTGATGCCGGCCGGCAGCTGACCGAGGCACTGCAAATCTCACAATCCTTGTCCTCTGTCGCCGGCGATCCCGTGGTGGTCGCCATGCCGCGCGGCGGCGTGCCGGTGGCGTTCGAAGTGGCGCAGCGGCTTGGACTGCATCTCGATCTCTTGATCCTGCGCAGGATCGCTGCCCCCGGCCACCCGGAATTTAACATCGGCGCCGTTGTCGACGCCAAAGAACCAATCGTCCATATCGACGAGGCAAGCGTGCGGCGCTTTCCCCTGCCTCCTGGCTATCTTAACACGGAGCGGCAGCATCAGATCGCCGAGGTCGACCGCCATCACCGGATGTATTTCGGCGAGGATCACGCCGACGAGCACGATCTTGCCGGGCGTCACGTCATACTGATCGATGAGGGGCTTTCCGATGCCGGGTCGATGGAGGTCAGCATCCACGCGCTCAGGCAGCTGGGTGTCGCGATCATTACAGTTGCCTTACCGGTCGCCTCGCAGGACACGCTCGATGCAATCAGGGACAAGGTTGAAGACGTGGTCTGCCTGTCGATCCCGCCAACATTCGGCGATGTGGGTGACCACTACGAGGATTTCCCGGAAACCACCGATCAGGACGTCGTCCGGCTGCTCAAGGAAGCCAGACGGTCGGAGCGGTTGCTCAACTAGATTTCAATCGTCGCCAACAACGGCAGGTGGTCGGATGCCCGCCGCGTCAGCGGTGTCGAGACCACTTCGGCATCGATCACCTTGATGCTGTCGGAAACAAAGATGTGGTCGAGCCGAAGCAGCGGAAAGCGGGACGGAAACGTTGCCCGCCAAGGTTTGACAAGCGCCGTCTGCACATCGGTCAGGCGCTTGGCCGCATGCCGGTAGGTCCTCGTGATCGGTGTCGAGTTGAAGTCGCCGATCAGAATGCGCGCCGGGTTTTCCTTTTCGAGGCCGCCGAGCCAGTCCGGGCCCGTCAGCTCCGTCATCTGCGCCATCCGGTCTTTACCGCGGAGTCCGAGATGGGTGTTGAAGACCTGCAGCGGTTTGCCACCGACGTCGATTTCCACCCAGACTGCGCCGCGCTGCTCGCCGATCGAGGAAAGCATGTCGGCCTTGATCACTTTCAGCGGCAGGGATGTCAGAATGGCGTCGCCGTAGCGTTCCTCGGCCACATGCAGCGCCGCGTGAAAATGGTAGTCCATCTCCACCTCGCGGGCGATGATATCGACCTGATCGACGCCACCGGTGCGCGAGCGGCCGACATCCAGTTCCTGCAGGCCGATAATATCAGGCTTCAACTCCGAGATGACGTCGGCGATCCGCGCGGGATCGAGCTGTCGATCGGTGCCGATGCAGCTATGCACGTTGTAGCTCAGAATTTTCAGGCGGCGCCGGGAGGAAGTTTGAGGCGAGGTGTCGGAGGGCGGTTTGGGAAGCGCATCGATCATAGCGCGGGAACACCTTGGACAGTCATTTCGTTCCACCCTGCACAGCATGAATGGAGATGGAATGAAGATCTGGCGGCCCCTCATCAAATGTCTTGTGGTTGCCGCGGTCTGCCTTGCCGCACTCCTCGTCTACCGCAGCCTGCAACGCTACACATGGGACGAAATCGAGGAGTCCGTGCTGTCCATCGCCGGCATTCGGTTGGTGGCCGCGTTCGGCTTCGTCATTCTCTCCTATGCCTGCCTTGGCATGTTCGATGCGCTTGGCGTGCGCTATGCGGGCAAGCCGCTTGCCTACCATAAGACGGCACTCGCGTCCTTCGCAAGCCTGTCGATCGGCCACAATGTCGGCATGGCAGCGCTCAGCAGCGGCGCGGTCCGTTACCGGTTCTACTCCCGCTGGGGCCTTCAGCCTCAGGACATTGCCAAGGTCATCGTGTTTTGCGGCGCGACTGTTGGGTTGGGGCTTGCCACACTGGGCGGCATTGCCATGCTGCTCGATGTCAATGGATCGGACGACTTCTTCGGCCTTGGCAGGGGAGAGAGGGCCGCCATCGGTTTCGCCTGTCTGGCCGTGCCGGCTGCCTATCTACTGCTTTGCGCTTTCGTGCGCCGGCCGTTGCCCGTCCGCTCGTGGCGTTTCACGCCGCCGGATCTGTCGCTCGCGATCGGCCAGATCATCGTCGGCACACTGAATTTCCTCTGTGTCGCCTCCGCGATCCGCCAGCTGCTGCTTGCGTTTACCAATGTCGGATTCCTGCAGGTCGCCAGCGCCTACGTGACCGCCAATCTCGGCGCGCTGGTTAGCCACGTGCCTGGCGGTCTCGGCGTGCTGGAAGCGGTCATGCTGAACCTGTTGCCGGGCACATCGGCGATCGGCGCACTGATCGCCTTCCGCGTCCTCTACTTCTTCGTGCCGCTCGCGATCGGCGTACCGGTGCTGATCGCAAGCGAGGCCTATTACCGGCGTCAGGGAAGTGCTTATTCAGGCCGCACGGCGGAAGGAAAGGCGTGAAAACAGCTTCCTGATCCCGGACTTGATCTCCGGGATCGGCCAGAACGGCTGTTTTGGATCGACAATGCCGGTGCCGATCAGCGAGGTGATCTCGCCCTTCAGCGTATCCACCTCGAAAGGCCGCAGGCAACGTGGATTGACGTTCAGGATGTCGATTGCCGCCAACATCGATCCGGTCTGCTGAATGATGCGGGAGACGTCTTCCTTGTTGGCGCAGAGATGCTCGGCCAGAAGATCGTCGCGCAGATCAAGGATTGCCTTCTGCGACGCGGCCTCGACAGTCTCGAGCGCGATATCGCATTCCGTATCGAGCCCTTCCGATCGGTTGTTGAGGTTGGACGAGCCAACCCGCACGAAGCGGTCGTCGACGACGATCAGCTTGGAATGGACGATGATCTCGCGATCGTTGCCGTCGGCATCCGGGGTCGTGGCGTAGTAGATCCGCAGCCGGCCGTAGCGATCGGCGCGCTTCAGGCGGCGGATCAGGCGGGTGCGGTTGTTGCCCATCATCAGCTTTTCGAGGAAGCCGTGGGATTCGCGCGTCACGATGATGACGATTTCCGGGCCTTGCGCCGCCTTGAGCTTGCGGGCAAGTGTGCGCGCCACGCCGAAGGAGGCGAGATACTGTGTCTCGATATAAAGGTGTCGCTCGGCTGCCTTCAGCGCATCATGAGTAAGCTTGATCGCCTCGCGGTGGCCGCGGCGTCCCTTCCATTTCCACGGCTCGGTCAGCGCAAGGCCGCTGCGGCAGTTGGTGAGATTGGGTTCGAGATCCTGCGGCCAGGCGGCTTCGCCCGCAACCGTGACCGGTTCGAGCGCGATCTTCGTCACCTTTTTCCAGCGCCGGCGCGTCACGTCGCCGATCAGCCGGGCGATATCGCCGGTGACGATCGTCTGCATGTCGTGAACGGGACCATAGGTTGTGCCGTCGGGGGAGGTGCGGGCCGGGTTGATGCAGGCATGCCCACGGTCGTCCCAGCGGCGCGCGGTCAGATCGATGCCGCCGACAAAGGCGGTCCTGTCGTCGACCACGACGATTTTCTGGTGATGGCTGGCACGCAGCGGATGCTCGAAATCGAAGCGCAATTCGATGCGCGGATGGTCGTTCCAGTCCATCTTGCCGAACATCTTCAGGCTCTTGCCGGAATAGACCGGGCCCATGCCCCAGACGAGAATGCGGATTTCCAGTTCCGGCTTTTCCTCGACCATGCGGCGCAGCGTAGCACCAAGCGTCGGGCAATCAGGGTCGCGCGGGTGCAGCTTGATACCAGGGTTGAAGTCCCAGCCGAGGATCATCACGGACCGTTCGGCCTGCTTCAACACGTCGTCCAGGCGCTGGTAGTATTCCTCGCCATCGATCAGGAAGCCGACGCGCTCGGCCTCGGCGCTGCGCCAGACGTTGCGGCCGGGTCGAATGATCGCACGGCCGGATGGCTCCGACCGGCGCCAGGACGAAAGTGCGGAAGAGCCTGTCTGGCTCGGCGAAGTTTTTGAAGAAAAATTAGACACGTCCACCTTTTGACCCCCGTCAATTGCGTGGCCCATTAACGCGCTAAGCTGCAAGATGTTCCAGGGACGCTGGAACATCGCGGACGTTGACGGGTTTACAGTCGTTGCGTACCAAATCGACCCGGGGGAAGACGTAACGAGGAGGACGTGAACATGACGCATGCGCGGGACAATTTCATTACTTGGCTACGCAATGCCCATGCGATGGAGGAACAGGCAGTCACGCTTCTGACAGCGCAGGCACGCCGGATCGACAGCTACCCGGATCTCAAGGACCGCGTTCTGGAGCATCTCGAGGAAACCCGCGGCCACGTCGCGGCGCTGACCGAGATGCTGGAGAAGTTCGCCGTGACGACGCCGACCTTCAAGGACATGACCGCCAAGCTTGCCGCGACGGCCCAAGGTGTCGGCGGATTGCTGGTCAGCGACGAGGTCATCAAGACCATGACGACTGCCTTCGCATTCGAACACACGGAAATCGCGACCTATAAGGTGCTGATTGCCGCTGCCGACGAACTGGACGAACCGGAAGCCGTCGCCGTCTTCGAACACATCCTGTCCGAGGAAGAAGACATGGCGAAATGGCTGAACGACAATATCGACAGCATCACGCGGATATTCCTGATGCGCGACGAGCGGGATCTCCAGGCGAAGCGGTAGGAGACGCCTCTGCTTCAGTCCTGACTTTTCAGAAGACCTGACAGGTCCAGCCGATGCTGGAGGGCGCCTTCGTCGCAGGCGCCGTGCTGGTAGAGATCGATGATCTCGGCCGCGAGGTTCTTTGCCGCCGTGCTTTCGCCAGACAAGCCGCGTTCGGCGCAGGCGGCATCGAAGACGTGCTGCAGGAAATCCAGTTCCCGCGGTTCCATCGCCGCATTGAATGCAGGTGTATTCATCTGTGGCCTCCCGTCGTGGAATGGATGTTGGGGGAGATCGCTCTGATGTCTTCCCGTCGCCGGCGGCCTTCGATTGTGCCGACGATGGGTGAAGTCTAAGCAAACTCCCCCCCGTTGCAAAGGGAGGGAGAAGGTTAAATTCCTGTAATGACGGGATTGTCAGCGAGCGCGCCGCAGCGCGTGAACGCCCGTCATTCCGGATGGTTTCGTCAGCCTGCCGGCTTCATCGACTGGACCACGGTCGGCCACAGTTCCGAAACGGTGGGGTGGATCGGCACGGCCCAGCGCAGGGCATCATAAGTCGCGCCGGCATTCATCATGTCCAGCACGCCGTGGATCGCCTCGTCGCCGCCGGTGCCGAGAAGGGCGGCGCCCAGGATCTTTTTCGTCTGCGCATCAGCCACGATCTTCATCAGGCCGATCGTCTCGCCCTTTTCCACGGCGCGTCCCACCTGGCTCATCGGCCGCGTGCCGACGAGAACCTTGTGGCCAGCCTTCACCGCCTGGTGTTCGGTCATGCCGACACGGCCGAGCGGCGGGTCGGTATAGAGCGCATACCCGAGCAGGCGGTCGGAAACCTTGCGGCTTTCGCCATCGAACAGATTGGCCGCAACGATCTCGAAATCGTTGTAGGCGGTGTGGGTAAACGCCCCGCGGCCGTTGCAGTCGCCCATCGCCCAGATGCCCTCGACATTGGTCGACAGATCGTCGCCCACCTCAATGTAGCCGCGCTCATCGAGCGTTACGCCTGCCTTGTCGAGCCCGAGATCGTCGGTGTTGGGACGGCGTCCGACCGCCAGCAGCACGTCGGAGCCGATGACTTCAGGCTCGCCTTCGTCGCAACTGAGGCCGACTGCAATGCCGTCGTCCGTCTTCCTGAAGCGGATGCAGTCGGCACCCGTTCTGATGACGATCCCTTCGGCTTCCAGCATCTCATGGATGGATTGCGAGATCTCCGCATCCTCGCGGCTGACGATACGCTCGCCGCGCTCCACGACGGTTACCTTCGCGCCGAAGCGGCGATACATCTGCGCATATTCAAGCCCGATATAACTGCCGCCGATGATCACCAGATGCTCCGGCACCCTGTCCAGCCCGACGATGTCGCTGTTGGTCATATAGGGGATGTCGTCGACGCCCTCGAAATCCGGAATGGTGGCGCGGGCGCCGACATTCAGGAAAATCTGCGGCGCCGTCAGCAATTCGTCGCCGACGCGGATCGTCTCGGCGCTCTCAAAGCGCGCATGGCCGCGGATCAGCGTGCAGTGGGGCATCTTCTCCAGCCAGCTTTCGTTGCTGCCGCGGCTGTCCATCGTCACTTTCAACGCCCGCCGCATCACAGCCGGCATGTCGATCGTCACGTCGCCGCCGATGCCGATGCCGTAATCGGCGCTGCGGCGCGCGAGATGCGCCGCATAGGCGCTGGCCACCAGCGTCTTGGTCGGCTTGCAGCCGGTGTTGACGCAGGTGCCGCCCACATGCTTGCGCTCGACGATGGCGACGGTCTTGCCCGCGTCGTTGAAGCGTCCGGCAAGCGATGGCCCGGCCTGGCCGGCGCCGATGATGATCGCGTCGAATGTCTGCATGATGCTCAGATCTCCGTTAGGCGGCCGGCGTTCCCGGCAAAAGCAGGATGACAATCAGGGCTGCGACGACGGCCACGCCGTCCTCGATAAAGGCTGCCGGTGCATCCTTGCCGAAATGGGCAGCAAGCTTTGCCCGCACTGCGGCGCCACCCAGCGTTCCGATCACGGCGCCGATAATGCCGGAGACGAGGCCGGCCAGCCAGTAGCCGTAGGGCATTCCGATCGCAGCACCCGAAAGCGCGCCAGTCAAGATGCGCGCACCGAATTGCTGCGGCACCTTGCGGCTCGGCGTCGAGGGCAACTGGTCGGTGATGAATTCGACGATGGCGATCAGCGTCAGGATCAGCACGGCCCATTTGGAGCCCATGAAGGCGAGCCAGGTGCCGGAGAGATCAAGCCAGCCGAGACCGGCCGCCCAGCTGACGATCGCCGGTGCCGTCATGGCGCGAAGTCCGGCCACCGCGCCGATGACGAGTGCAAGCATGTAACTCATGATGATTCCCTTTGCCGCCGCCGACGGATGCCGGTGAAATCAAGTCTTCGCAAGTTTTAGTGGAATTCGCCAGTGGCGGATTTTAAGGTGACGACCGAGGACGAGTTGGGAGGAGGAGCCCGGCATCTGGTGAGATACGCAATTCTTGCAGCGGCGGGCGTGGCGGTCATGATCGGTCTGGGCATCTATGTCCAGGGCGCCGGCATGATCGCGAGCGGCTACATGGAGGAGGCGAAGGCGCAGGCCAACACCACGCTGAGGCTTGCCGTTTCCGGTCTCGACGGGCACCTGAAGCGCTACGAGGCGCTGCCGGCCCTGATCGCCGACCAGCAGAATGTCGAGGCTTTCGTGCTCGATCCGTCCAACACAACCCTGCAGGCCGCCACCAACGCCTATTTGAAAGACACCAACGCGCTCCTCAAATCCTCCGACATCTATCTGATGACGATGGACGGGCAGACGATCGCTGCCAGCAACCATGACAGCGACGTCAGTTTCGTCGGCGAGAATTTTTCCTACCGTCCGTATTTCCAGGAAGCTGCAAAGGGCCGCCAGTCTCGCTTTTATGCGCTCGGCACCACGTCGCTCAAGCGCGGCTACTACTTCTCGTCGCCGATCGAGATCGCCGGGGTGATCCGCGGCGTCATCGTCTTCAAGGTCGATATCGATCTGGTCGAGGACAGCTGGGGGAAGGGGACCGCCCAGGGCACCGAAGACCGCATCTTCGTTGCCGACCCCGAGGGCATCATCTTCATGACCAGCCGGCCGGAATGGCTCTATGCCACGACCCTGCCGCTGTCGCCGGGGCGCATCGCCCGCACCCAGACCTCGCGGCGCTATGCGGATGCGAAACTGCGCGAACTGCCGGTGCGGCGCGGCGAATTCGCCGGTCACGAGGTGATGACGATTGCCGACAACGGTGGCGACCGGGAATATCTCGTCGTGTCGCAGTCAATGCCCGACGCCGGATGGACTGTCAGCGTGCTGATGGATACCGGGTCCGTGCATGCCCAGGCAAAGACCACCGTCGCCGCCCTGCTTCTATCCTTGTGTCTCGCCGTCCTCGGGCTTGCGGTCATCCTGCAGCGCCGGGCGCGGCTTGCCGAGCGCATGCATCTGCAGGCGGAAGCGCAGAATGCGCTCGAACACCGGGTTGCAGAGCGCACCGCCGATCTTGCCCGAGTCAACGCCCAGATCGAGGAGGAGGTGGCCGAGCGCCGGGCGACCGAACAGCGGTTGCGCCAGACCCAGGCCGATCTCATCCAGGCCGGCAAGCTTGCCGGTCTCGGCCAGATGTCGGCAGCACTGTCGCACGAGCTCAACCAGCCACTTGCGGCCGCGAAAACCTATGCGGAGACGGCCGGCGTGCTGATGGACCTTAACCGCACGGAAGAGGCGCGCGACAACGTTAGACGCATATCGGCACTGATCGATCGCATGGCCTCGATCAGCAAGCATCTGCGCAACTTTGCCCGCAAGCCGAACGAGAAGCTCGGCGCCGTTTCGCTGCAGGAGGTGATGGACGACACGCTGGAAATCGTCGCGGCGCGGCTGAAGGCGGCCGATGCGGATCTCGTCGTCGACATCCCAGCGAACCTTCCGAAGGTAAGGGCCGGTTCGATCCGTCTGCAGCAGGTGCTGGTCAACGTCATCGGCAATGCGGCAGATGCCGTCGAGGGACTACCCGACCGGCGCATCGCCGTTTCGGCATCAAGAACCCACGATACCATCACGGTGCAGGTGCGCGATGGCGGGCCGGGTGTGCCGGCGTCGATCCGCGAGCGCATCTTCGATCCCTTCTTTACCACCAAGGGCATCGGCAAGGGGCTCGGCCTCGGGCTGTCGATCTCCTACAACATCGTCAAGGATTTCGGTGGTAGCCTTTCCGTCACCGATGATCCCGATGGGGGGGCCGTGTTCACCATCGAGCTCGATATTGCCGATGAAAACCTGATGGAGGCTGCCGAGTGAGCGAAGCAAGGGATGCGGCGCAAAGGGTTTTGCTGGTTGACGACGAAGAGGAGCTGCGCCGATCCACCGCCCAGGCGCTGGAGCTGTTCGGGCTCTCAGTGCAGACCTTTTCCAATGCCGATCATGTTCTCGAACTCGCCGGTTTCGGCTTCGAGGGCGTTATCGTCAGCGATATCCGCATGCCCGGAACAGACGGCATGACGCTTCTGCAGCGGGTGTGCGAACTCGATGCGGAAATCCCGATCATTCTCGTCACCGGCCACGGCGATGTGCAGCTGGCGGTCAAGGCGATGCGCGAAGGTGCCTATGATTTCCTCGAAAAGCCGTTCACACCGCAGCATCTGGCTGGTGTCATCCGAAGGGCGCTGGATCGCCGCGCGCTGGTCATGGAGAACCGCCGACTGAAGGCGGTGGCCGGCAAGCGCGACGATCTGGAAACCCGCATGCCCGGCCGCACCCAGGTGATGGTCGACCTGCGCTACCGGATCCGCGCGATCGGCGCCACCGATGCCGATACGCTGATCATCGGCGAGACCGGCGCCGGCAAGGAAGTGGTGGCGCGGGCGCTGCACGATGTCAGCCCGCGCGCCAACCGGCCGTTTATCGCCATCAACTGCGCGGCACTTCCGGAAACGCTGATCGAAAGCGAGTTGTTCGGCCACGAGGCGGGCGCCTTTCCCGGCGCGATCAGGCCGCGCTACGGCAAGTTCGAGCACGGCCGCGGCGGCACGATCCTGCTCGACGAGATCGGTTCTATGCCCTTCGACCTGCAGGCAAAATTCCTGCGCGTCCTGCAGGAGCGGGTCATCACCCGGCTCGGCTCCAACGAAACCGTGGCGCTCGACGTCCGCTTTATCGCCACCAGCAAGGTGGATCTGGAGGCGGAGGTCGCAGCCGGCCGGTTCCGTGCCGATCTCCTCTACCGTCTCAACGTCGCAACCATCCATGTGCCGTCGCTGCGGGAGCGGCGGGCCGATATCGCGCTTCTGTTTCTGCAGCTGGTCCGCGAAGCCTCCGCCCGCTATGGCCGTGACGATCTCGACGTTCCCGTCGATGTGATTGCCACGATCGGCGACCAGGCCTGGCCGGGGAATGTCCGCGAGTTGCGCAACGCCGCCGATCGGCTGGTGCTGGGTCTCGATCTTCCGTCGACGGATTCCAACGGCAGGCTTCGCGATCCGGCCGGTCGGCTGGCAGACAAGGTCGCCGCCTTCGAGCGCAACCTGATCGCCGGCGAAATCGCTGCCCATGGCGGTGCCCTGCGCCCCGTCTACGAATCGCTCGGCATTTCCCGCAAGACGCTCTACGAAAAGATGCAGAAACACGGGCTGGACAAGCGGCTGATCTCGGCCGACCAGATGCTTCAGGACGATCTGAACGGGTGACGAACTAAGTCTTGAAACCCCGCACTGGGTGGATTTCCACCCAGGCTTTGATGTGATTGTTCCCTAATCCACCCATGCTGCATTGCACGCCAGCGATAAACTTAGCAACGCTGCCTCCCCCCTGATTGCGGCCAGTGATTTCACTACTGCAAATGGCACCCACGCTGGCGAGGGAGGACTATCGCCAGCACACCAGTTTGCATGCTGATTTTCACGCTCGGGAGGACAATTCATGAAAATCGTCAACGCCATGATCGGCGCAACGGCTCTGGCCGCAATGTCGCTGTTTTCGGCTTCTGCCAATGCGCAGAGCTATCCGGAACGCCAGATCACGATGATCGTACCGTTTGCGGCCGGTGGCCCGACCGATACGGTTGCGCGTCTTGTGGCTGAATCCATGTCGCGCGATCTCGGCCAGCAGATCGTCGTGGAAAACGTCGGCGGTGCCGGTGGCTCGCTCGGTGCCGGCCGCGTCGCCAATGCGGAAGCAGACGGTTATACCGTCCTCCTGCACCATATCGGCATGGCGACCAGCGCCACGCTCTATCGCAAGCTCGCCTATGACACGCTGAACGCGTTCGAATATGTCGGTCTCGTCACGGAAGTGCCGATGACGCTTCTCGCCCGCAAGGACATGGAAGCCACCGATTTCAAGGGCCTTATCGAATACGCCAAAGCCAACAAGGACAAGGTGACGGTCGCCAATGCCGGCATCGGCGCTGCGTCGCATCTCTGCGGCATGCTGTTCATGAGCTCGATCGAAACGCCGCTCGTGACCGTTCCCTACAAGGGCACCGGCCCGGCCATGACCGATCTCCTCGGCGGACAGGTCGACATCATGTGCGACCAGACCACCAATACGACAAAGCAGATCCAGGGCGGCACGGTAAAGGCCTACGCCGTCACCTCCGCTGACCGCCTCGACATCCTCAAGGACCTGCCGACCGTCAAGGAAGCCGGTTATCCGCAGATGGAAGTGGGCATCTGGCACGGCATCTACACGCCGAAGGGCACGCCGAAGGAAGCCAACGACAAGCTGTCTGCGGCGCTTAAAGTCGCACTGAAAGACCCGAACGTCGTTGCCCGTTTCGGTGAACTCGGCACCAAGCCTTCACCGGAAGCCGACGCCACGCCTGAGGCGCTGAAGACCAAGCTGGAAAGCGAAATCGCCCGCTGGAAGCCGGTCATCGAGGCAGCCGGCCAGTACGCCGACTGATCTCTCGTCACGGCACTGCCCCTCACCCTGGCCCCTCTCTGGGCAGGGTGAGGGGTTCTGCTCGATCGGCCTTGGAGCCCGCAACCTTTCGTCCTTCTCCCCCGCGGGGGAGAAATTGCCGGCAAGCTGATCGCTCAGATCGACCGCTGATCGGCGCGAACGTCTGCAAGGACCCCACCGGCAAGCGACACTCCTGCTAGCGACCATGCCGACCCGCGGCGCAGATCCACAGAGCTCTTCCAATATTTCGGAGCCATCATGAATTCACTCAATATCGACAGGACCAATCTGGTCTGCGGGCTGGCGCTCATGCTGACCGGCCTGTTCTTTGCCTATCAATCGATCGAACTGGAACTCGGCACGGCGCTTCGCATGGGGCCGGGCTATTTTCCGTTCATCCTCGCCTGCGTTCTCGTGCTCTTGGGCGGCGTGATCGTCTTCCAGGCCATTCGCGTTCACGGCGAACCGGTGGGTGCGCTTGCCTGGCGCGGAATGGCCTTCATCCTGCCGGCACCGATCTTCTTTGGTCTCACCGTGCGCGGTTTAGGCTTCGTGCCGGCGATCTTCTTTACGGCGCTGATCGCGGCATTCGCCTCGCACAAGATGAAGCCGTTGATGGCCGTCATCCTGGCGGCTCTGCTCACGGTCTTTTCGGTTCTCGTCTTCAGCTATGGTCTTGGTCTGCCGTTCCGGCGGTTCGGGCCGTGGCTGGGCATGTAAGGGGCTCGGTTCATGGAATTATTCAATAATCTCGCCCTCGGTTTCTCCACCGCCACGTCGATCGAGAACCTGTTCTTCTGCCTCATCGGGGTGCTGCTTGGCACGCTGATCGGCGTCCTGCCCGGCATCGGCGCAACCGCGACGATCGCCATGCTGTTGCCGATCACCTTCCAGCTCGAACCCGTGTCGTCGCTGATCATGCTGGCCGGCATCTACTACGGCGCGCAGTATGGCGGCTCCACCACGGCCATCCTCATCAATATGCCGGGCGAATCCTCGTCGGCGGTCACCGCCATCGACGGTTACCAGATGGCGCGCAAGGGCAAGGCGGGACCGGCGCTGGCCATCGCTGCCATCGGATCGTTCTTTGCCGGCACGGTTTCCACCTTTCTTGTGGCGATCTTCGCGCCGCCGCTGACCTCGATCGCCCTGCAGTTCGGTGCGGCGGAATATTTCTCGCTGATGGTCGTCGGTCTCGTCTCGTCGATCGCGCTTGCTCACGGGTCGATCATCAAGGCGCTTGCCATGGTCTGCCTTGGCCTGCTGCTTGGCCTCGTCGGCACCGATATCTACACCGGCACGCCGCGCTTCACGCTCGGAATACGGGAATATGCCGACGGTCTGAACTTCGTCGCGGTCGCGGTCGGCGTCTTCGGTATCGCTGAAATCCTGCGCAATCTCGAAAGCGAAAAGACCCGCACCGTGCTGATGGCGAAGGTATCCAACCTGATGCCGTCGCGCGAGGACTTCAAGGCGATGGTCGGCCCCGTTCTGCGCGGCACGGCGATCGGCTCCATCCTCGGCATCCTGCCGGGCGGCGGCGCGATCCTTGCGGCATTTGCGTCCTATACGGTCGAGAAGAAGGTATCGAAACATCCGGAAGAATTCGGCCACGGCGCGGTCGCCGGCGTTGCCGGGCCGGAATCGGCCAACAATGCGGGTGCACAGACCTCGTTCATCCCGCTCCTGACGCTCGGCATTCCGGCCAACCCGGTCATGGCGCTGATGGTCGGCGCGATGATCATCCAGGGCATCGTTCCAGGTCCGAACGTTGCCGTCGAACAGCCGGCGCTGTTCTGGGGCATCATCGCGTCCATGTGGATCGGCAACCTGATGCTTGTGATCCTCAACCTGCCGCTGATCGGGTTGTGGGTAAAGCTTCTGACGATCCCCTATTACGTGCTCTTCCCGATCATCATGGCGTTCTGCGCCATCGGGGTCTACAGCGTCAATTCCAACGTCTTCGATCTCTATGCCGTCGCCTTCTTCGGTCTGCTCGGGTACGTGCTTTTGAAGCTGCGCTGCGAGCCGGCACCGCTTCTGCTCGGTTTCGTTCTTGGCCCGCTCCTGGAAGAAAACCTGCGTCGCGCAATGATCCTCTCGCGCGGCGACGCCACCACCTTCATCACCCGCCCCATCAGCGCCGGCCTGCTCGCGCTTGCCGCCATCGTGCTCATCGTCGTCTTCCTGCCAAGCGTCCGCAAGAAGCGCGAAGAGGTGTTTGTCGAAGAGGATTGAGGGGTGGCGGCTCTTACAGGCCGTCGCGGACGAGTATGAGTTGCCGGTAGATCTTGGGGGAGGAGGGGAAGCGTTTCCTCTCCTCCTCATCCCTGTGCCTGTCACAGGGATCCAGCCACGCGAA
Source organism: Rhizobium sp. NFR12 (assembly GCF_900108545.1). Classification (NCBI taxonomy): domain Bacteria; kingdom Pseudomonadati; phylum Pseudomonadota; class Alphaproteobacteria; order Hyphomicrobiales; family Rhizobiaceae; genus Rhizobium; species Rhizobium sp. NFR12. Next base: position 379,720 of record NZ_FNWM01000001.1, read on the forward strand.
GTCATTCGCGTGAAAAGACCCTTCAGCGCCGCAGACGCGGCGCTACTGGATTCCTGTGACAAGCACAGGAATGAGGGGGGCGGGGGTTGCGGACGCGTCGGCTGGGTTCCTGTGGCGAGCACAAAAATGAGGGGAGGTTGGGGCTGCCGAAGTCCCCTTCATCACACCGTCTGCAGCGCCTGCAGTTCCTCGACCGGCACCTCTCCACCCATCTGCTTCAGAAGCAGCGCGGCCATAAGACGACCCGCCTCCGCGAGGTCCTCGTAGATCGTTTCGATACGCGGGCGGACCTGGTCGAACAGGCCGGACGTCTGTTTGGCGACCAGGCGCACATCTTGGCCGATGATGCGGCCGGTGTCGTAGGCTGCCGACATCACGGCCATGGCGGAGACCTCGCCGCCGCAGATGAAGCCGTCGGGCGCGTCGTCGGCCGCCAGTCGTTCCGCCACGTGATCGCGGATCGCATCGGACTTGCTGTCGAGCGAGACACGGTCGGAAATCTCGAAGGCAACGCCTTCCTCGCGCACCGCCGTCATGAAGCCGTGGCGCATGTGATGGGCGAAGGTGAACTGGGCGGGCGGCAGGATGATGAACAGCCGCCGACAGCCAGCAGCGATCAGGCTTTTCGCGGCACGATAGCTAAAGGCGTAATTGTCGTAATCCACGTAAGGATGCGGCGTCGCAAGCTCGGTGCGGCCGTGGCACACGAAGGGAAAACCCTGTTCCATCAGGAATTTCACGCGCTCGTCGGCGGCTTCGGTGCGGCTGAACAGGATGCCGTCGGCCATCCGGTTGCGGACGATATGCTTCACCGGATCGATCTGCGGCGTGTCTGAAAAATGCGGCGTGATCACCAAGTGGTACCTCGTGCCGCGCAGTGCCGCACTCATGCCGCGGATCATCGATGTGCCGTAGCCGAGGATTTCCTCGTGCGGATCAAGGACGAGGCTGATCACGTTGGTGCGTCCGGTGCGCAACCGCTGCGCCGCGCGATCCGGCAGATAGCCGACATCTTCGGCCGCCTGGCGCACGCGGATGCGGGTTTCGAGCGCAATCTGGGGATCGTCGGAGAGCGCTCTCGATACGGTCGTGACCGCAAGCTCGGTCAGTTCGGCGACGGTCTTCAGCGTCGGTTTCTTCTGGGCTGTATCGCGGGGCAAGCGGTTCGCGTGCGGCCGCGCCGGGCGTCCCTGCTGCAGCGTATCCGGGTCGATGTCCTCACCCCGGTCATCCCGGTCGTCAAGCGGCATTCCTGTCTCCTCCAGCTCCCCTCCAGGCGCCCTGTTTGTATCGTTGCAAAACGCCGCAAATTCGGCAAGTGCAAATCAACTCTTCACCGTCGCAAACGGGAAATATCGCTTTTATCGTTTTATAACAAGGTGATACCGGATCTTTGACATCACTGAAATTCTGTCCGCTACGGGGTTGACACTTACATCAGTTATATCGTTATAAATCGATGTCCGGAGAGGAGCCCGGCTTTGAGGGAGATATTTCAATGACTATTCGTTTGATCGGCAAACTGGCCGCCGGTGCGGCTATGATTGCGCTGACCGCTGGCGCCGCAAAGGCAGCCGAACAGGTTGAAGTTCTGCACTGGTGGACGTCCGGCGGCGAAGCCGCGGCGCTCAACGTGCTCAAGGAAAACCTGGCCAAGCAGGGTATCGGCTGGAAAGACATGCCGGTTGCCGGTGGTGCCGGTTCTGCCGCGATGACGGCGCTGCGCGCCCGCGTGACCGCCGGCGATCCGCCGACCGCCGTCCAGCTGCTCGGCTTCGACCTGCGCGACTGGTCCGAGATGGGCGTTGCCGCCAATCTTGACGATCTCGCCGCCAAGGAAGGCTGGGACAAGGTCATTCCGGAAGCGCTGCAGGCGTTTTCCAAGTATGATGGCCACTGGGTTGCTGCCCCCGTCAACATTCACTCCACCAACTGGCTGTGGCTGAACAAGGCTGCCTTCGACAAGGCCGGCGGCAAGCAGCCGACGAATATGGACGAGCTGTTCACCATGCTCGACGCCTTCAAGGCGCAAGGCATCACCGCGCTCGCCCATGGCGGCGTTCCGTGGCAGGACGGCACCCTCTGGGAAGCCGTGGTTCTCTCCGTCGGCGGTCCTGATTTCTACAAGAAGGCCGTGCTCGACGCCGATCCGACAGCGCTGTCGGGTGATACGATGAAGAAGGTGTTCGACGATATGTCGAAGCTTCGCACCTATTTCGATCCCAACTTCTCCGGCCGCGAATGGAACCTCTCCACCGCGCTCGTCATCGAAGGCAAGGCCGGCGCCCAGGAAATGGGCGACTGGTCGAAGGGCGAATGGCTGCGCGCCAAGAAGACCCCCGGCACCGATTTTGTCTGCATGCGCTTCCCCGGCACACAGGGCTCCGTCCTGTTCAACGCTGACCAGTTCATGATGTTCGACGTGGGTGAAGAGCAGAAGGACGCACAGATGAAGATGGCATCCGCCGTCGAAGATCCCGCGTTCCAGATCGCCTTCAACACGGTCAAGGGTTCCGTGCCTGCCCGTACCGACGTCTCGGACGAAAAGTTCGACGATTGCGCCAAGAAGGGCATGAAGGATCTGGCGGAAGCCTCGTCCAAGGGCACGCTGATGGGCTCGCTTGCCCATGGTTACGCCCAGCCGGCCGCCGTCAAGGAAGCCATGCTTGACGTCATCACCCAGCATCTGAATGGCCAGCTGACCACGGATGCCGCGCTGAAGCGTCTGCCGGAAGCGGTTGCTGCCGCGAAGTAGTCAAAAAGACCCCGCCCCAAACCCCTCCCCACAAGGGGGAGGGACTTAACCCAGCCGCACTGTCTGGGCCCGATTTGGTCGGTGGGTGCCCACAGGTTTTCTCCCCCCTTGTGGGGGAGATGGCCGGCAGGCCAGAGGGGGCTTTTTTGTTGGCGCACCTTCAAACGTCTCTACTCGCATCCGGAGATCCCCCATGACGACAATCGAACCGGCTCCGATGGTGACGCCGACCAGGCCGCGGCGGTCCATGGCCGATGGTTTGCGCAACGGCTTGCCGAAGCTTGTTCTGGCGCCGTCCTTTGCCATCATCCTGGTGTTCGTCTACGGCTTCATCCTGTGGACGGTCTATCTGTCGTTCACCACGTCGAAGATGATGCCGATCTACAAGTGGGGCGGGTTCGATGCCTATTACCGGCTCTGGTCGCAGCCCAACTGGTATGTGGCGATGCAGAACCTTGCCATATTCGGCGTGCTCTACATCGTTCTCTGCACCGCGATCGGGCTTTTCATCGCCATCCTGATGGATCAGCGCATCCGCGCCGAGGGGGTGCTCCGGCCGATCTTTCTCTATCCGATGGCGCTGTCCTTCGTCGTGACAGGCACGGCCTGGAAGTGGTTCCTCAACCCGGGCCTCGGGCTTGAGAACACGATGCACAATCTCGGCTGGGAAAGCTTCAAGTTCGACTGGCTGGTCAACCCGAAAATGGCGATCTACACCGTCGTCATTGCCGGCGTCTGGCAGGCCTCGGGCTTCATCATGGCGATGTTTCTGGCGGGCCTTCGCGGCATCGACGGCGAAATCGTCAAGGCGGCCCAGATCGATGGCGCCTCGACCGTGTCGATCTATCGCCGCATCATCATTCCCATGCTGCGTCCGGTCTTCCTGTCGGCCTTCATCGTGCTCGCTCATATGGCGATCAAGTCCTATGACCTTGTCATCGCGCTCACGGGCGGCGGGCCGGGCAATGCCACCGAACTTCCGTCCACCTTCATGTATTCCTACACGTTTACCCGCAACCAGATGAATGTGGGCTCGGCCAGCGCCGTAATGATGCTGATGGGCATTACCGCGATCATCGTCCCCTATCTCTATTCCGAGCTTCGGGAGAAGAACCATTGAGCGCGATCCCTGAAAATGTCAGCGCCGGGTCGGTCCGCACCGTCCGCTATTTCATCTATGGCGCACTGATCATCCTTGCCGCCGTCTATCTGCTACCGCTCTATGTGATGCTTACCACGTCGCTGAAGTCGCTGGATGAGATCCGCGGCGGCGACATGCTGGCGCTGCCGTCCGATCCGTCCATCGCCGCCTGGGTCAAGGCCTGGGGCGAGGCCTGCATCGGCGTCTCCTGCGTCGGCATCAAGGGCTACTTCTGGAACTCGCTGAAGATGGTGGTTCCGGCTGTGGCCATCTCGACGCTGCTCGGCGCGCTCAATGGCTATGTTCTCACCAAGTGGCGCTTTCCCGGCCACAAGCTGGTGTTCGGCATGATGCTGTTTGCCTGCTTCATTCCGTTCCAGGCGGTGCTGATCCCGATGGCGCGTCTGCTGGGTGCGATGGGTATGTCCAATTCCACCGCCGGCCTCGTCTTCGTCCATGTGGTCTACGGCCTCGGCTTCACCACCTTGTTCTTCCGCAACTATTACGAGGCGTTTCCGGACGAGCTGGTCAAGGCTGCGATGATGGATGGCGCCGGCTTCTTCAAGATCTTCTGGCGCATCCTGCTGCCAAGCTCCGGCCCGATCATCGTCGTTACGGTCATCTACCAGTTCACCAATATCTGGAACGACTTCCTGTTCGGCGTCTCCTTCTCGTCGGGCGAAGCATCGCCGATGACGGTGGCGCTCAACAACCTCGTTTCGTCTTCCACCGGCGTCAAGGAATACAATGTCGACATGGCCGCCGCCGTGTTTGCGGCATTGCCGACGCTGTTCGTCTACGTCGTCGCCGGACGTTATTTCGTGCGTGGCCTGATGGCCGGCGCAGTCAAGGGTTGATCCAACATGAGCTTTCTCGAGATCAAGAATATCCGCAAGAAGATCGGCAATGTCGAGATCCTCAAGGGCATCGACATCGATCTGGAAAAGGGCGGCTTTCTGGTGCTGGTCGGCCCGTCCGGCTGCGGCAAGTCCACGCTGCTCAACGCCATTGCCGGCCTGCTGCCACCGACATCCGGTGACATCGTCATCGATGGCGAGGTGGTGACGGACCTGCATCCGTCCAAGCGCGACATCGCCATGGTGTTCCAGTCCTACGCGCTCTATCCGAACATGACGGTGGAGGAGAACATCGCGTTTGCGCTGGAGATGCGCGGCATCGACAAGGCGGAGCGGGAAACGGCCGTCGCAAGCGTGGCAAAGACCCTGCAGATCGAGCATCTTCTGAAGCGCCGCCCGAGCCAGCTTTCCGGCGGCCAGCGGCAGCGCGTCGCCATGGGCCGGGCGCTGGTTCGCAAGCCGCGCGTGTTCCTGTTCGACGAACCGCTTTCCAACCTTGATGCGAAGCTGCGCGTCGAGGTGCGGGCGGAAATCAAGGCGCTGCACCAGAACACCAACGCCACGATCGTCTACGTCACCCACGACCAGATCGAGGCGATGACGCTTGCGACCAAGATCGTTGTCCTCAAGGAAGGCATCGTACAGCAGGTCGGAACGCCTGCCGAAATCTACAATCTGCCGGCCAATCTGTTTGTCGCCGATTTCATGGGCTCGCCGGCAATGAACATGCTGAAGGGCAAGGTCGTCTCCGGCGGCGTCGCCCTGTTCGGCGGTTCGACGACGGTTGCCGTGCCGCCAACAGTGACGTCTGCTTTGCCCGCGGGCAAGGATGTCATTCTCGGCCTGCGCCCCGAAGCGATCACCGATTCCGGCCTTGCCGATCCGACGGCGCATGCGATTGCATTCGTTGATGCGCAGGTAACTATGGTCGAGCCGACGGGCTCCGACACGTTCGTGACCGGTCGGATGGACGGGGTGAATTTCACGGGACGCGCTCGCGCCGAAGTACCGGTCACGCTTGGCCAGACATTCCGCTTCGCCTTCAATCTCGACAAGGCCGTCGTGTTTGATCCGGAAAGCGGCAACCGCATCGGCTAAGTCCATGATCGGGCCAGAAAATTGACTTGACAAAAGACAATTTTCCTATCCCGAATCCGGTCGTTACGGGGCAATAGGGAACTATTCCTGTCCGCCCCGTGTTTCCCTTGTGACTGAAACAAGGGAGAGATGCCATGTCGCTGACCCGCGATTTCACGCCCTACGATTCGCGCCGGACCGCTTCCGGCCACGTCTCGTCCGGCGCGCCCGTGCGCCGATCCTTCCCCAAATCCTGGGGTGCCGAACATGTCGGCGAAAACAGCGTTCTGTTCCGCCTCTGGGCGCCGGACATCGAGCGCCTGCGCCTCCGCATCGCCGGCCGCAACCGCGAAATGCTGCCGGCCGGGCAGGGCTGGTTCACGCTGACCGTCGAGGGCGTCGAGCCCGGCACGCCCTACCAGTTCGTCATGCCCGACGGTAAGGCCTTCGCGGATCCCGCATCGCGAGCGCAGGACGGTGGCGTCGATGGCCACTCGATGATCGTCGATCCGGCCTTCTACCGCTGGAACATGCCGGCCTGGAAGGGGCATGCCTGGGAAGAGGCTGTGATTTACGAGATGCATATCGGCACCTTCACGTCCGAGGGCACGTTTCGCGCCGCAGCGTCGCGTCTCGCCGACCTTGCCGATCTCGGCTTCACTGTCATTCAGCTGATGCCGGTCAGCGAATTTCCGGGCGATCGCGGCTGGGGCTATGACAGCGCGCTCCCCTATGCCCCGCACCACGCCTACGGTTCGCCTGATGACATGAAGGCTTTCGTCGATGCCGCCCACCGGGTCGGCCTGTCGGTCATGCTGGATGTCGTCTACAACCACTTCGGCCCGGCTGGAAACCTGATCGTCTCGAACATCCCGTCTTTCTTCGATCCGCAGTTTATCACGCCGTGGGGTCCGTCGATCAACTTTGCCCAACCAGCCGTGCGTGCTTTCTTCATCGAAAACGCGCTCTACTGGCTGGAAGAGTTCAATCTCGATGGCCTTCGCATCGATGCGGTGGACGAGATCCTGGATGAAACGTCCGAGAAGCACATTCTCGTCGAACTTGCAGAGCGCGTTCATTCCGAAACGACCGGTCGGCGGCGCCATCTCGTGATGGAGGACCATCGCGCCATCCTGCGCAACCCGGAACGTGGGGGTACGCCGGATGCCTTTGTGGCCGGATGGAACAACGACGCCTACCACGCCGCACATGTGATCGCGACAGGCGAGGCCGTGGGCCATGCCGGACCTTTTGCCGCGCAGCCGGTCGCCAAGCTCGCCGCTTGCCTCGCGCATGGCGGCATGCCGTCGCAGGACGATGACGAGCAAGACGCGAGGTCAGACGCGGACGCGGGTGGATCTTCGCCGCTGACCTCGTATATCCACTTCCTGCAGAACCACGATCATGTGGGCAATCGCGCCCATGGGGAACGATTGATCTCCCTGTCGGAGCCGGGGCTTCTCGACGTCATGACGTCAATGCTGCTTCTGTCGCCGCAGGTGCCGATGATGTTCATGGGCGAGGAATATGGGGAAGTGCAGCCGTTCGCGTTCTTTGCCGAATACGAGGGCGACATCGCCATGACCACCTGGGCCAACCGGTTGATCGAGGCGGAAAAATTCGGCGGCCTGCCGGAAGGCGTCACAGAACCTTGGCAGTTGGACAATCCGAATGCGCCGGAAGCGTTCGAGAAATCGAAACTGCGCTGGGAGCGTCGCGACACGGCGGAGGGCTCTGCCGCCTACGGGAAGATCCGGGATCTGATCGGAAAGCGGCGCGAGCACGTGGTTCCGGGGCTTTCCGGCATGCCTCACAGCGTCGGTCGCGTTCTTGCCTCCGCGCCGGAGACGATTGCAATCGACTGGCAGCTGTCGGATCGTCTCGTGCAACTGCGTGCCAATCTGAGCGCGTCTGAGGTCGAAGCACCTGGCATTTCCGGGTTTGTGATCCACCGGGTGCCGGAAACCGTCGTTGCCGATGGAACTGGGCCGCTCGTCATGCCGGCAACGTCGCTGCTTGCTGCGATTTCGCGGCACCGAATATTCGAATATTCATCGGAAAGGTGACGGCCGCATCACCAAGTCCTTGGCCAGTGTTCCAAAAGCCGCTAGAACTCATGGCGTTGCTTTCAAAGCCAAGGGACGGGGCTAAGAATGGATCACCAGCGCGGCGGCTCTGCTGCCTGCCAACCTTCCCGCGCAACGGTCGTGCGGGATGGCTAGGTTTGCGCGGCTCTTCCCGACGGCACCGATCGGGGCTTATCTGATCGCGCTCGTCGTGGGCGTGGCTTTACCGCTGCTTGTCTTCGGCGCCTTTCTCATGCTGCAGCTGGAAGAGCACGAACGGGACATGCTCTCCTCGAATACGGCAGAAGACGCCCAGATGATCGCTCGTGCGGTCGACCGCGAGCTGCAGGACATGGCAACGACGCTGCGCCTGCTGGTCAGTTCTCCCGAGCTGGAGTCCGGTGACCTTCGCGCCTTCCACGAGCGAACCCGGTCGAGCCTGCGTTCCACCAAGCTTTTCGTGATCGTCGCAGACCGGGACGGACAGCTTCGGCTGAATACCCGCGTCCCCTTCGATACGCCGCTCGGCAAGACCGCCAACATGCCAGCGCTCGAATCCATGCTGCGCAGCGGCTTGACGGAAGCCTCCAGCATGTTTCGCGGCACGACCAGCGGAAAGTGGGTCTTCAACGTCGCGATGCCGCTGTCTGAGAAGATAAACGCCTCGGGCGCTGCGATGATCATCACGCAAGATGCCGAGGATCTGCAAAAGCTACTGTCCGTCGATGGCCTGCCGGATGGCTGGTCTGCCGCGGTCCTCGATGGCAGCGGTCAGGTTGTCACCTCGGTCGGTGCCGCAAAGATGGCGGAGGGCGCCAGGTTTCCCAGCGAAACTCTGCGGCTGATGACCGGTTTTCGCGGCACGATCGAAGATGTCGATGGTGCGGGCAAACAGATGTACGGCTATGCGCAGATTACCGGCTGGGCCTGGAAGACCGTCGTCTGGGGGCCGATCGCGTCCGCGCAGGAAAACATTATCTCCACCTGGCGGCAGCTCGTTGCGGGCGGCATCGTCTTTCTCGCCATAGCCATGGTCGTCGCCTACCTCGTCGCCTGGCAGCTGCGGATCCCGATTAGGCAGATCGCCGACATGGCCGAACGGATCGGCAAGGGCGAAATCGTCTCGCCGGTGGAGACCAAGATCACCGAGGCGAACCAGATCGCCGTCGCGCTTTCGAACGCCTCGTTCGACCGGAGCCAGGCGGAAGACCGTATTCATCTCATCCTGCACGAGCTGGTTCACCGGACAAAGAACATCCTCACGCTTGTCCAGGCTATGATGCGCCAGCTGGCACGCAAGGATACGCCGATGGACGAGTTCCAGAGGGCAATCAGCACCCGCCTCCAGGGGCTGGGGAAATCGATCGAGGCTCTCGCCGAAGAGCAATGGGGCGGTGTTCCGATGCATCGGGTCGTCGAGATCCACATGAGCACGTTTGCGGAAGCGGCGGAACGCGTCCAGATCCAGGGCGAGGATTTCGTGCTGAAGGCGGGAGCAGTTCAGAATCTCGGCTTGGTGCTGCATGAACTCGCCACCAATTCCGTCAAATACGGCGCATTGTCTGTACCCCATGGTACGGTACGGATCTCATGGAGCGATATCGCCGAGGAGACCGTCTCGGATGCAGACGGCGAGAGCAGTGGTGTGAACCTGCTTCTGGTCTGGGAAGAAAGCGGCGGCCCGACGGTAAAGCCGCCCACCCGCACCGGGTTCGGCACGACCATCATCAAGCGCCACGCGACCGCTGCATTCAGCGGCACTGTCGATATCGATTTCCGGCCCGGCGGCCTGGTCTGGCGGATGACGGTACCGCGTGCCAACCTGGAGCGCCCGGACGCTTCGGAAGGCTTGCGCGACGTCCCTCTTTAAGTTCTCCGGGTGTTTCAACGCGTGGGAACGAAGCGATATCCATCTCAGTTTAGCGGTTATGGATACGTTAGTCAGCACCATTGAAATTGACGTCGAGTCTCTCAAGACGATCGGCCTCACCTATGTCAACGATACCGAACCCGGCATTCGGCGGGAACGACGCGGCAAGGGGTTCAGTTACCGGTTGCCGGATGGCGGCTTGCTGGTTGAGGATGACCACCATACCCGCATCTCCGCACTCGGCCTGCCGCCAGCCTACGAAAACGTCTGGATCTGTCTCGATGCCAGCGGCCATCTCCAGGCAACCGGCTATGACAGCCGCGGCCGCAAGCAGTATCGCTATCACACGGACTGGCAGAATTTCCGCAGCGAGCGAAAGTTCGACCAGCTTGCCCAGTTTGGCGAGGCCTTGCCGCGCATCAGGTCCAGAGCTGCCCGCGATCTGTCGCATGGTCTCGACAAGTCCGAGGCGGTGATCGCAGCGCTTGTGGCGCTGATGGATATGACGCATCTGAGGGTCGGTAACCGCGCCTATGCCAAGGAAAACCGCACCTATGGCGCAACGACGCTTCTGAAGCGGCACATGGTTTTGTCCGGCGACGGTATCCTTTTGAAATTCACCGCCAAGGGTGGCAAGCGGGTGCAGCACACGCTGAAACATCCGCGTCTCCAACGTATCCTGGAAGACGTCGCCGACCTTCCGGGACGCCAGCTGTTTTCGTTTCCCGATGAACACGGTACGCCGCGACCGATCGATTCTGGCCGGCTTAACGCCTATCTTGCCAAGGCCGCCGGTTTTCCGGTCACGGCAAAGACGTTCCGCACCTGGGGTGGAAGCCTCGCAGCCTTCATGTCAGCCTGGAATACAATGGCTGAGGACGGACACCGCCCCAAGATCAAGGCACTGTGCAACGCGGCTTCCGAAGCGCTGCACAACACGCCTGCCGTCTGCCGCACCAGCTATATCCATCCGCAGATCCTGAGCCTTGCCGAGGATGTCTCGCCGCTCGAAAAGATCATGAACGCGAAGACCCTGCCGACGGACGGCCGCCGTGGTCTGCGCATGAACGAGCGCCGGCTTCTGGCATTCCTGAAGCAGGAACAGATCTGACCGAACCGGTTCTCGCTCAGTCAGCCAGCGTATGATCTCGTGGCACCCAGACAAGAGAAAGCCCGCACCGACGATGTCGGAGCGGGCTTTCGTTATCAGTCATTCTGCAATCAAGCGGCCTGTCTGTTGTGACGGCCTTCGTTGACTTCCTCGACGATCTTGTCGACGAACTGCTGCAGGTCGTCGGGTGACCGCGATGTGATGATGCCGTTATCGCAGACCACGGCTTCGTCCTGCCAGGACGCGCCTGCATTGCGAACGTCGGTCCGGATCGACGGGTAGGATGTCGCCTTGCGGCCACGCAGGGCATCCGCCTCTATCAGCAGCCATGGACCATGGCAGATGGCAGCAACAGGCTTGCCGCTCGCCACAAAATCTCGCACGACGCTGATTGCCGTTTCATCCTTGCGCAGCACATCGGGATTGATCTGTCCGCCGGGCAGAACCAGCGCATCAAAATCGCTTGCCTTGACGTCCTTCGCTTCAAGGTCGACCGCGACAGAGTCACCCCAGTCGGTCTCGTCCCAGCTTCTGATCTCTCCAGACTTGATCGAAGCGATCTTCACGTCGGCACCACGTTTGCGCAGTTCATCGAGCGGAAACCGGAGCTCCGAGCGCTCGTAGCCGTCGGTTGCTAGAATCAGGATGGAAGCGGACTTCATGTCAGCCATGTTTCACTCCTTTTTATTGTCATGGACTGTTGTCGTGGCCGGCCCGGTTAAAGGCGGCCAGTCGAGAGATCCCTGCCATTGATCGACGCGGGGACACTGATCTCCTCTCGCGCTGTTCTGGGAAGCGGCAGTACGACGACATCGGGCACCAGGACCCTAAGCTCTTGCGGGCTTTTGGCCGCAAGATGCTTTGGCTGGCCGAAGCTGCGATGCGAAAGGAACCGGGTCTTCAGCATTGTCAGAACGTGATGCATGATGGATCTCCCGTCGTGAACACAAGGTTTTTCGCCCGGTCACTGGATGTCCAACCCGACCGGTGTCATTTCGTTCCAGATCTTACACGATGTAATATTACGTTACTGAACGACTCGAACGCGCCAAGCTCACAGGAAGTCTCGCCGATAAAAGGTTGGCGTCAGCGAAGAGGCCAGCCACAGTTATGCGTCGCTGGTGTCAATCAATCGGATGATCTGTCGATCGCTAGATCGGAACGACCATCATGTAACAGGCCGCAATGACCATCACGAAACCTGCAGCCTCGATCCATTCCTTGACCATGATTGCCTCCCGCCACACTCCTAAAGCCTATCAGCTGCGATACGGAATCATGGTTCCACGAAATGGCCACAAATGCGGCGAAACGGCCTTATTCATAAAATTTGATCAACTCTTGTCGGCTTTTTCCCTTGCACGTGCCGCTTCCAGCACCGAGCGCACTTCGCGGGCCATGGCGTTTTCGATCGCGAAGGCACCATCGGGGGAGAAACCGGGATCTTCCTCGTTGTCCTTGAATGTAGCGTCGTCACGCAGCCGCTGCACGAAACGGGTGGTCGTCAGCTCGCCGCCAATCATTGCAGCGATCAAATCGATCATCAGTTCGCGATGCGCGTTCAGCCGGCCTTCGAGCTCTTCCGGGGGCATGGTCGTCATGGTCTTCTCCCTGTTGTTATGGGTACCAACAGAGAGATAGGGGAGGCGGCCCATCCGGAAACGCGTGCCGCCCTCAAAATTTCGCGGGCAACTTGCGAAACCTCCTAAATTGCAGGGCCTCTGGAACGAATTGCAGCCTCGCACCTTCTATAGGCGAAAGTTTCAATTGGTATGACCAGCGGGGAAATATGGATACGAAATCGAGCCACTTTGTCGTTCACCCGGGTTCCTGGCTTCAGCTGGGTGCAAATTACGACGGCGATGGCGTCAACTTCGCGATTTTCTCGGCGCATGCCGAGCGCGTTGAACTCTGCCTGTACGACCCGAGCGGCAAGGTGGAAATCGCCCGCCTTGAGCTGCCGGAATACACCCACGAGATCTGGCACGGCTATATCCCCGGCCTGAAGCCCGGCGCCCTCTACGGCTACCGCGTCCATGGCCCCTATGACCCGGAAAACGGCCATCGCTTCAACCCCAACAAGCTGCTGATCGACCCCTATGCACGCGAACTGTTCGGCGACGTTGAGTGGAACGAGGCACACTTTGCCTATGACCTCCTTGCCGAAGACAAGGACCTGACCTTCGACGAACGCGACAGCGGTCCCTATACACCGAAGGGCGTCGTCATCGACCCCAATTTCGACTGGCACGACAACAACCGTCCGAAGATCAGCTGGCCACAGACAGTCCTCTACGAAACGCATGTGAAGGGCTTCACCCAGCTCAATCCCGGCGTTCCGATCGATCTGCGCGGCACGTATGAAGGCATGGGCCACAAGGCGACCGTCGATTACATCAAGAACCTCGGCATCACCTCGGTGGAGCTGCTGCCGGTCCACTCCTTCCCGGACGATCAGCACCTGCTCGATCGTGGCCTGAAGAATTTCTGGGGCTACAACACCCTCAACTTCTTCTCGCCGGCCTCGCGCTACTTCGGACCGAAGGGCATCCAGGGTTTCCGCGAGATGGTGCGGAACTTCCACGATGCCGGCGTCGAGGTCATTCTCGACGTGGTCTACAACCACACGGCCGAAGGCAACGAGCTTGGACCGACCCTGTCGTTCAAGGGCATCGACAACTTCTCCTACTACCGTACCATGCCGGACCAGCATCGTTACTACATCAACGACACCGGCACCGGGAACACCGTCAACACTTCGCATCCGCGTGTACTGCAGATGGTCACCGACTCCCTGCGCTACTGGGCCGAAGCGATGCATATCGACGGCTTCCGCTTCGATCTTGGCACCATTCTCGGTCGCGAGCCGGAAGGCTTCAACGAGCGCGGTGGCTTCTTCGATGCCATCACGCAGGATCCGGTCCTTTCCAAGGTCAAGCTGATCGGCGAGCCTTGGGATATCGGTCCGGGCGGCTACCAGGTCGGCGGCTTTCCGCCTGGCTGGGCCGAATGGAACGACAAGTACCGCGATACGGTGCGCGAATACTGGAAGGGCGACAACGTCTCGACGGACTTTGCGGCGCGCCTTCTCGGTTCCGGCGATCTTTACGATCAGCGCGGTCGTCGTCCCTGGGCATCGGTCAACTTCATCACCGCCCATGACGGCTTCACCTTGAACGACATGGTTTCGTACAACGAGAAGCACAACGACGAGAACGGCGAAGACAATAACGACGGCCATAACGACAACCGTAGCTACAATTACGGTGAGGAAGGCCCGACGGAAGACGAGGGCATCAACGCGGTGCGTGAGCGCCAGAAGCGCAACTTCCTCGCCACGCTCATGTTCTCGCACGGCACGCCGATGCTGCTGGCCGGTGACGAGTTCGGTCGCAGCCAGCTCGGCAATAACAACGGCTACTGCCAGGACAGCGAGATCTCCTGGGTTGCCTGGGAAAACCTGCCTGAAAGCAACGAGCAGCTGCGCGAGTTTACCCGCCAGATCATCAAGCTCCGGCACGAGCAGCCATTGCTGCGCCGCGAGAACTGGCGCGATGGCATGGACATCAAGTGGTTCAACGCCGGCGGTGGTTTCCAGACCTCCGAACAGTGGGACGAAGGCTCGACGATCGGTCTGTACATTGGCCGTGGCGACCTGAAGGAAGAGGAAGGCATCTGGCACGACGTGCTGCTGCTGTTCAACCCGTTCGAAGGCAACGTGCCGTTCCAGATCCCGCAGTTCGGCGAAGGTGGCTGGGTGCTGGAGATGACCACATCGGATTATTCCAAGAAGGGTCTCGTGATCACCAAGGAACGGGACTTCGAACTCGAAGGCCGCAGCCTGGCACTGTTCCGCCGTCCGTGATGGCAGCCTGAATACTCTGATCTCCAAGCCCCGCCGGTCTCCGGCGGGGTTTTTCGTTTGGGTGGTATGCCCCAAGGGCAGAACTCACCAGCCTTCAGCCGAACTCATTCGATGACAGCTTTTCCTCATGCTATGTCTCTGTTCACACCACGATGCAGGGAGGGAAGCACAGTATGTCGGCAGAAAAGGTAGCGATCGTCACAGCGGGCGGAAGCGGTATGGGAGCGGCGTCTGCGAAGAAGCTCGCGGCTGATGGGTTCAAGGTAGCGATCCTATCCTCTTCAGGTAAGGGCGAGGCCTTGGCGCAGGAACTCGGGGGGCTCGGCATCACCGGCTCCAACCAGTCCAACGATGATCTCAAGCGGCTGGTCGATACGGTCATGGAGACATGGGGACGGATCGACGTGCTGGTCAACAGCGCCGGCCATGGACCACGTGCGCAGATCGTCGAAATCACCGACGACCAGTGGCATACCGGCCTCGATGTTTATCTGCTCAACGTCATCCGTCCGGTGCGGCTGGTGGCACCGATCATGCAGGCCCAGAAGTCGGGCTCTATCGTCAATATCTCGACCGCCTGGGCGTTCGAGCCGTCCGCGATGTTCCCGACATCGGCGGTGTTTCGCGCCGGGCTCGCCGCTTATACGAAAATCTTTGCAGATACCTACGCGGCCGACAATGTGCGCATCAACAACGTTTTGCCCGGATGGATCGACAGCCTGCCGGCAACCGATGACCGGCGCGACAGCGTGCCGATGAAGCGCTACGGCACAAGCGAGGAAATCGCCGCAACCGTGGCATTCCTGGCATCCGAAGGTGCCGGGTACATCACCGGGCAGAACCTGAAGGTGGACGGTGGTTTGACGCGGTCGGTCTGAGACCTGCGGTTCTCGTTAGCCGAACGCTGTGTGCGCCGTGTTCGTCAAGGAATCAAACGACGCAGGTGCCGATCACGGCACCTGCCGGATCAGTAGCTCGCTCGTCGGTCCGCGGAGGAGTTGCCAGCCTTACGCACCAGGTTGGTGTAGACTGTGGCGTATTGCTGGGCGCTGCGCTCCCAGGAGAATTTCGCCTTCATCGCCTGGTTCTGCAACCGGGCCCACATTTTCGGTTCCTGGTAGGCGTGCATGGCCCGGCGCAGCGCGAGACGCAGTCCGTCGGTCGTCACAGGGTGGAACTGGAAGCCGGTCGCAACCCGTGCCGACATCGCTGCATCATTCGCATCGATGATGGTTTCCGACAGCCCGCCTGTGCGCGAGACGACGGGCACGGTGCCGTAGCGAAGCGCGTAAAGCTGCGTCAGGCCGCACGGCTCGAACCGCGATGGCTGCACGATCGCATCCGAACCGGCATGGATGAGATGCGCGGTCGGTTCGTCGTAGCCGATGTGGACGGCCATCTTGCCGGGATAGCGCGCAGCCGTATCCAGCAGCGACTGTTCGATATCCTTGTCGCCCTGGCCGAACACGATGATACGACCGCCATTGTGGATGACCTCGTCCGCCGTATCGGCGAACATGTCGAAACCCTTTTGCCAGGTGAGGCGGCTGACGGCGGAAAAGATCGGTCCGTTGCCTTCAGGGTCGAGCCCGAACTTTTCCATCAATACGGTCTTGTTGTCGCGCTTGCGCTTCAGCGAACTGACATCGTAATTGCGCGGAATATGCGGATCCGTTGCCGGGTCCCAGATGTCGAGGTCTGTGCCGTTGACGATGCCGCGCAACACGGTCACGCGCTCGTTCAGGACACCGTCAAGGCCCATGCCGAAACGCGGCGTGAGGATCTCTCGGGCATAGGTGGGGCTGACCGTGGTGATCGCGTCGGCCGTCAGCAATCCGCCCTTCAGGTAGCTGATGCCACCGAAATATTCGATCCCGTTGATTGAAAACAGCGAGCTGGGAAGGCCGATCGCGGGAAGGATGTCTGCGGAATACTGGCCCTGGAACGCGATGTTGTGGATGGTGATCACGCTCGGAATGGCGCAGCCCATTTCGCGCATGTAGACCGACGTCATCGCCGATTGCCAGTCATGGGTATGAACGACATCGGGTACGAAACCCGGGAGAAGCCCACCGGCGATTTCCGCCGCAGCCTTCGACAGAGCTGCGAAGCGCCGCCAGTTGTCGTGGTGGTCGTTGCCATGCTCGTCGACATAAGGTCCGCCAAGCCGGTCATAGAGTTCCGGCGCGTCGAGCACGAACAGGTTCAGGCCTTCGATTTTCACATGCAGCAGCGACGCGCGGGTACCGAGCAGGTCGTCGAACAGAGCAAGCGGCGTCACGCCGGAGCTTACCTGGGCCATCACTTTCGGATAACCCGGAATGAGCGTTATGGTATCGATCCCGAGGGCAGCAAGCGCCTTCGGCAGCGATCCTGTCACATCGGCCAATCCGCCGGTCTTGACCAGCGGGAAGATTTCCGAGGTGACCGACAATACTTTCATCGCGAAATTTTCCCCACTGCGTCCCCCAAGGCTCCGCTGCGTGCTACGCCCGGGAACGGCGTCCGACGAGTGCGAACGGCCAGTACTCTGACTGGCAACCGGGTCATCAACTGATGCTATTTCGATGGGGCCATCCAAGGGGCCGTACGCGTCCATCATGCCAACTCCCACCCTTGTCCATGCCATTTCACATCAGTGCCGGAGGGGAGACCTGTGTCAGCGACCGCCGAAATGGGAAAACCAGTCAGAGAAATACACGAATACGCAAAAGCCATTGCCGTCTTTCAGATGTAATGATTACCCCGCGGCAGAGACTGCCGCGGCCCGTCATGTCCGCTCTTGTCTGCGTGACCCGGCTGGCGTCAAAGGCCAGCCCGGCCTATCGGGACCGCTTCTTGGCAGGCTGTTTGCCCGCGGGAACCGGGGCCGGAGAAACCGGCACTGACTTCTTTTCGCTTGAGGCCTCGGAGGCGAGCGCTTTTTTCGATTTTTCGGACCCCGCCGCCGCTGACTTGGCAGGCTTGGCTGCTTTGGCGGTGGAATCCTTGGCATTTGCGGTGGGCAGTTTCGGCGCGGATGCTGCAGGCTGTTCGTGGGCGGCCGGTGCCGACGCAGTCGGCTTCAGCGTCGCAAACTCCAGTTTGGCGCGCTCCCAGTGCTCCGTATCTTTGCCTGAAGGATACCCCTCTTCCTCCCAGAGCGCATACGCGCGGTGCTTGATCCAGTCTTGTTCGGAATCAGCCATCTTTGTCTCCATTCACCCAAAAGCCGAAACGACCTTGTTGGGAATAAGTTCCATGGATTTCACGACAGAAATTCGATTGATTCAAATCGTGTTGGCACAAACAACCGACCGGACGGAACTATTCGAGGAGTTACGCGTTCGAGACCGCCGGGAGGAGACGCTGCAATGCAAAACTACTGCGATATTGTTCCAGACGCAACGGGCTGGGTCTATGTAATTGACGGGGTACATTCAACTTCGTACTTCCATACAGTGGAACTTGCCGTGGAGGCGGCGAAGGTCCAACTGCTGCGGCGTGGACGATTCCATGCCGGAGTTTTCCGCAGGCTTGGTGTGGATGGAAAGATGGCTCCGATCGAAATGCTGCCGAAATCCGGCATTCCGAAAGCCGCTTACCATAGCTGATTGACACCGTTTTTTTTGGCTGCCAAGTCATTCATACGTCTTCGCAATCCTGTGGGACTGAGGAGCGTTTTTGTTTTGGCGATAGTCCGCGCGCCGATGTAGCAGACCGCAAATCAATCCAAAAAAGTCCGGCATGTGCCGGACTTTTCGTTTTTCTGGCGTCACGTTCGCGAGGAGACACCCGATCTGGTGATCGGGCGTTTGTCGCTGTGGCGATCAGGCTGCCTTCTTGGCAGCGGCGTTGACGGTGGACTGTGCCAGTGCAGACAGCGCTTCGTCGGTCTTGCTTTCTTCGGCAAGCGTCTCGTCGAGAAGCTTTGCCACGTCCTTCAGGCCGAGTTCGGTCGCCCATGTGCGCAGCGTGCCGTAACGGCTGATCTCATAGTGTTCGACTGCCTGTGCAGCGGCCAGAAGGCCGGCGTCGAGAGCCGATGTGCCCTTGAATTCTTCGAGGATTTCCTCGCCTTCGGACAGGATGCCTTCGATCGCGTCGCAGGTCTTGCCCTGAGCGCGCTTGCCGATCAGTTCGAAAACCTGCTTCAGGCGTTCGATCTGGCCTTCGGTCTCTTCCTTATGGGTCTCGAAAGCGGCCTTCAGCTTCGGATCCTGGGCACCGCGGGCCATTTTCGGCAGCGCTTTCACGATCTGGCGCTCGGCGTAGTAGATGTCCTTCAGCGTTTCGTAGAACAGGTCTTCGAGGGTTTTGTCTTTAGCCATGGTGGATCTCCTTGAGAGTCGAATTCGCACCCAATGAACCAAAGCAGAAGCTGAAAGTTCCTCACATATTTGTGAAAAAGGTCGAGATGGGGCGACAGCTTGCGGTTGGTCCGCAGATCAGATGTTCGCGCATGCGCCGGCGGGCGCTCATCTCGAGGTCAGGCGGTCAGCTGCCTTTACCGTCGAGCTTTTCGGACAATTCCTTCTGAAGCTGCAGGGCAAGACCGAGCAGGCGATCGGGCACGTCTTCCTTCTCGATCTCCGCCAACAGAACGGAAACCTTGCGGTTGACGCTGCGTCCGAAACTCGCGTCTTTTTCTTCCACCGGCTTGCTCTGCTTCTTCATTCCGACCTCTGACGTCACCGCCACCGAAAACACCCTCTGCCGGACGCTTTCGCCCGCATTCCCGAGCCCTTTAGAAACCTCTTATACCAATAAGATTAATTTCGGATATCCCGAAAAAGTCACAGCGAAGAATGAAAAAGGGCGACCTCCTATTCGGAGGCCGCCCACTTTGTTCCAATGGTCCGGGTCGGTATCAGTTCTTCGGCGGCTCCGGGGTGCCGGCCGGAATGGACGTTATTGTTGCGGCGACCGGATCGCTCGCCGGAAACGTATCTTCCAGGCCCTCGTCGAGCTGCTGTTCGAGGTCAGCGTCGCTGCCCTTTTCGCGCGCCGACTGCTCAGCCTTCTTGGCCTTCCACTCGTCGCTCTGTGCGCTGTTCTGGTCGTTGTCGTTGGTTTTGTCGGTAAAGCTCATGACATTCCCTCCTTGGTGTTGCGGATGATGCGGAAAAAACGGCTTGCTGCTTCAGTTTGTTCCGGCAGGCCGGCAAGAGCCCCATATTTTCAAGGTGATCTGCCGGCAATCTCCGGGTGGGGTTGGGAGGGCGGAACCAAAATGAAGGGGCACGCGTTTGCAGAAGTCAATCCGGCCGTCGAGACTTGGGAGAGGTAGGCAACGGTGTCTGAATCACAGTTGAATGGCGATCCTGCGCGGGCAGATATCGTGAAGCTTATACCGGCGCTTCGTGCCTTCGCGCGTACGTTCTGCCGCAATACGACGGATGCCGACGATCTCGTGCAGGAAACACTGATGAAGGCGCTGGCCAACCTCGACAAGTTCGAGCGCGGCACGCGGCTGAAGTCCTGGCTCTTCACCATCATGCGCAACACGTTCTATACCCGATCCAAGATTTTAGGCCGCGAGGCTCCAGGGCTCGAAGAAAACGTGTCGGGCGATACGCCGATAGCTGCTTCGCAGGAAATGGCAATCAGGGCGAAGGAAGTTCGCGACGCTCTCGTAAAGCTGCCTCCCCATTACCGCGAGGTACTGACGCTGGTTGCCATTCTCGGTGAGAGCTACGAGGCAACGGCCGAAATCTGCGGCTGCGCTGTTGGAACGGTCAAGAGTCGTCTCAATCGCGCACGGCACCAGATCCTTCAGGAACTGGGGGAGGAAGCAAGATAACCCCGCTCGTCATCCAAACGCGGCTGCCCGAAGAGGCAGCCATCAATGCCCAGGAGCGCAAGGACATGAAGTTTGTACTGATCGCGACCGCGATCATGATTGCTACGGTCGCTCCTGTCTTCGCATTTATCTAGGCAGAAACGTCAAGGCGCCAAAGCGCCTACGCCGGATCCTCGTCGAGTTCGGGATAGTGGCGAAAGATACCGCTCTCGTTGAAAGCGATGCGTCGCTCCGATTTGAGATAGGCTGCGATCCTCGGCCTTTTCCCAACGGCCTCGCGAAGTCTCGCCACGTTCGGATACCGGCTGTCCAGCGATGCCATTGCCCGCGGGAAAGCGTAGGTCAACCCTTCGGCGATCTGGAAGAGCGACAGGTCCACATAGGTGATCGCGCCGCCGACAGCCCAGCCTTCGCCGGTCGGGTTTGATCCGATCACGCCGTCGAAATAACCGAGAAACTTTGGCACCCGCTGCGCAAGAAACGCCTTTGTGCGCGCCTTGGCTTCCGGCTTCTGATCCTCGTAATAGTCCCCGGTGCTGATCGGATGGTGGGTGTCGTGAACCTCGGCCACGAAGTCGGTGATCGTCAGCTGCAGACCCTGCGCAAACACACGCAACCGTTCGTCATCGGGAGCAAGCCCGAGCTTCGGGCCGAGATAGTGCAGGATGTTGGCGACATGCGAGACGACGATCTCGCCATCTTTCAGAAACGGCGGAGCGAAAGGCAGGTCGGGATAGGCTTGGTTGCCCTTCAGGTAATTCATCATCTTTTCGGACCCGTCCGTGGTTCTCGCCACGTCGAGATAGTCCGCACCGGCGTCTTCCAGCGCCAGTCTGACGAATTCGCCGCGACCCTGCAGGCCGTCCCAGTAGTAGAGTTCATATGCCATGGCTGTGCTTGCAATCCCTGTTTGAGTGGGTCGCCGTCGATCGCTGCGGCGTTCTCTTTCCGAACGAGCAGAGCGCCCGTTTGTTCTCGCACTTCTGCACGGCTGGCATTCCGTATCGTATCTTGAACATCTCCGGAGAGCGCTAGATTACCACGCGACACCGGCTGAATGTCCGGCTTGCCACCTATAATGCCCGTCTTCAGTTCGGAACGGAAACCACCATGGCTCTCAAGATCACCGCCATCATCTTCACCCTGCTCGGGCTCGCTCTCGCCATCGGCGGCGGGCAGCTCGTCATGCTGGGAGGTAGCGTTTATTATCTCATCTGCGGCCTTGCCTTCGTGCTGACCGCCATTCTGCTTTTCCTTAAGAAACGCGCGGCACTGCATGTCTATGCCGGTATTGTCATCGTTTCGCTCGTCTGGGCGCTTTGGGAAGTCGGTTTCGACTGGTGGCAGCTCGGCCCGCGCGGCGGTCTCATCATCGTCCTCGGCTTCTGGCTGCTGACCCCGTGGATCCGCAAGCCGCTCGGCTTTCTCAGCCCATCCGGCATGCAATACAGCGCCAGTGCCGTACCGCTGGCCATCGCCTCGGTCATTGCCGTGGTCGTCGCCGTCGCCTCGATGTTCTTCGACCCCTACGACCAGAGCGGCGAGCTGCCGGACCAGTCGGTCGCAGCCGCCCCAAAGCTCGGTGGTGATGTGCCGGATGGCGAATGGCACCAGTATGGCCGCACGCCCTATGGCCAGCGCTATTCGCCGCTCGACCAGGTCAATGTGGACAACGTTGCCAACCTCACGGAAGTTTGGCGCTACCAGACCGGTGACGTGAAGCGGCCGGACGACGTGGGCGAGACGACCTATCAGGTCACGCCGCTCAAGGTCGGCAGCTCGCTTTATCTCTGCACGCCGCACAATCTCGCCATCGCGCTCGATGCGACGACCGGCAAGGAGAAATGGCGTTACGACCCGAATTCCGGCATGAACCCGGACCGCCAGCACCAGACCTGCCGCGGCGTCAGCTATTACAAGGACCAGGCGGCAGCCGCGGGTTCGGCATGCGCCGAGCGCGTCTATCTCCCGACATCCGATGCCCGTCTGATCGCGCTTGATGCGGCCAACGGTCAGGTCTGCCCGGCCTTTGCCCAGAACGGCACGCTGCGTCTGGAAACCGGCATGCAGCACAACCCGGCCGGCTATTACTATTCCACATCGCCGCCTGCGATCGTCGGCAACAAGATCATCATCGGCGGCGCCGTCAACGACAACTACTCGACGCAGGAACAGTCCGGCGTCATCCGCGCCTTCGACGTCAACACCGGCGCACTGATCTGGAACTGGGATTCGGGCAATCCGAGCCAGACCCAGCCGATTGCCGAGGGCCAGACCTACACGACCAATTCGCCCAACAGCTGGTCGGTCTTCTCGGTCGATGAGGAACTCGGCCTCGTCTACATTCCGCTCGGCAACCAGGTGCCCGACCAGCTCGGCATGAACCGTTCGGAAAGCGTCGAGAAATACTCGTCCTCGATCGTTGCGCTCGACATCAATACCGGTGCCGACCGTTGGGTTCGCCAGACGGTGCATCACGATCTCTGGGACATGGACGTGCCGGCCCAGCCGGTGCTGATCGACCTGTCGCGCCCGGATAATTCCGTGGTGCCGGCGCTGGTCGGCCCTACCAAGCAGGGCGACATCTACGTTCTCGACCGTCGCACCGGCGAGCCGATCTTCCCGATCACCGAAGAGCCTGCTCCGAAGGGTGCCATTCCGGAGGACTTTTCCGCACCGACCCAGCCCACCTCGGCCGTCTCCTTCAAGCCGGAGCCGCTGAAAGAAAGCGACATGTGGGGCGTTTCGATGCTCGACCAGATGGTGTGCCGCATCTGGTACCACCAGTATAACTACGAGGGTCGCTATACCCCGCCGTCGCTCAACGGCTCGATCATCTATCCCGGCAATTTCGGCACGTTCAACTGGGGCTCCGTCGCAGTCGATCCGGAACGCCAGGTGATGTTCGGCATGCCGACCTATCTCGCCTTTACCTCCAAGCTGGTTCCGCGTGCGGATATCCCGGCGAAGGGTCAGGACGAAAAGGGTTCGGAACAGGGTCTCAACCGCAATGATGGCGCTCCTTACGGCGTGTTGATGGGTCCGTTCCTCGGTCCGTTGAACATTCCTTGCCAGGCACCGCCATGGGGTTATGTCGCCGGCGTCGATCTTCGCACCGGCAAGACCGCCTACAAGCATCGCAACGGTACTGTCCACGACATGACCCCGCTGCCGCTGCCGTTCAAGGTTGGCGTTCCCGGCATCGGTGGCCCGATGATCACCAAGGGTGGCGTTGCCTTCCTCGGTGCCGCCGTCGACAACTACCTGCGTGCCTATGACCTGAAGAACGGCAAGACGCTGTGGGAAGCCCGGCTTCCGGCCGGCGGTCAGGCGACGCCGATGACCTACGCGGTCGAGGACGGACGCCAGTTTGTCGTCATGGTCGCAGGCGGCCACGGCTCGGTCGGCACCACACCCGGCGACTACGTCATCGCCTACGCGCTGCCGCGTTAAGCGGCAGTCGATCAGGCGGCCTGCTCTTAGCCAACAAAAAAGCCCGGAAGCGTCTGCTTCCGGGCTTTTTGCATTGAAGGCTTTCGAACCCTCAGGTGAGATGGCTGCCGGCTTCGGCGGTTATGCTGTTGCGCACCTCGGTCACGCCTTCAACGCTGCGGACCACTTCCTCGGCGCGGGCGATCTCGCGGGCGTCGGCGACCCGGCCTGCCAGGGCAATGGAGGTTCCGGTGACGGTGACGGTCACTTCGCTTGCATCAATGCCGCCGGCCGAGGCAAGCGCGTCGGCGACCTTGCCTTCCAGCTGGGCGTAAGCCGGGAACTCGACTTCGATCTCCGGAGCGGTTTCGTTAAACTGCGGATGTTTGAATACCATGTGACGTTCTCCCTGATGTCGTCGCGTCCGGCAGGAGATGAGGGCGAAACGACCCTCGCGCGTCACCTGCGGATCATCAGGAGATACAACGCGGCGCACAGCCGTTGGTTCAGCTCGCGCTTCCGAGCATGGTGGCGATCACGTCCGCCAGCTGGTTCTGGGAGAACGGCTTCGGCAATCGCGGCAGTTGCAGGCGGTCGTCCTCGCCGGGCGGCAGTTCGGCATAGCCGGTGGCCAGCACCACCGGCAGGCCCGGCCACTGGCGGTTGATCTCCGACGCGAGTTCGCTTCCGGTCATTCCCGGCATGGAATGGTCCGTGACGACGAGATCGATCGTATCCGTGCGGGCTAGCGCATCCAGCGCTTCGCGGCCGTTATAAGCTTCGATCACCGTGTGGCCGAGATCCTCCAGCATCAGGGATGTGTTCATCAGCACCAGCGCGTCGTCGTCGACGGCCAGCACCGTCAGCCTCTCCTTCGGTCGCGCCGCAGAGAGATCCGAGGCGGGCTTCTTTTCCTCCGGGCAGTCTTCAAGACGGGCAACGGGCAGAAACAGGGAAACCGTGGTTCCCTTGCCCTCTTCGCTGTCGATCGAAAGCCGGCCGCCCGACTGCTCGGTCAGGCCCTGCACCATGGGCAGGCCGAGACCCGTTCCCTTGCCGACGCCCTTGGTGGTGAAGAACGGTGTGGTGGCGCGGGCAAGCGTTTCCGGATCCATGCCTTCGCCCGTATCGGAAACGCTGATCTTGACGTAGTGACCCGGCTGGAGCTTGTCGTCGCCTTGCGCGAAGTGCACATCAATGGCGGTGATCGTCACGGTTCCGCCTGTTGTCATCGCGTCACGGGCATTGACGACGAGGTTCAGAAGCGCGCTCTCGAGCTGCACAGCGTCACTTAGAACCGGGGGCAGGCTGTCGGGAATGTCGGTTCTGATTGTGAGGTCCGATCTCAGCGAACGCTCGAAGAAATTCATCATGCCATCGATCAGACCGGCAACGCCGATCGGGGCCATGTGGAGTTCCTGCCGCCTCGAAAAGGCCAGCATGCGCTGCGTCAGCGCTGCACCGCGCTCGGCGCCCTGAATGGCGTTTTGCAGAAGCGGCATCAGCGACGGGTCGTCCGGCAATCTCTTCTTGAGGATTTCGAGGCTTCCCAGCACCGCCATCAGCAGGTTGTTGAAGTCATGGGCGATGCCGCCAGTCAGTTGGCCGATCGCTTCCAGTTTCTGCGCCTGGAACAGATCCTCACGGGCGACGGTCAGCGCCTTCTGCGCCTCGACCCTTTCCGTGATGTCGCGGGTGATCTTGGCGAACCCTTTCAGCTCTCCGGTCTCGTCGCGGATCGCGTCAATGATCACATGCGCCCAGAAACGGGTGCCGTCCTTGCGGTGGCGCCAACCCTCGCCCTCGAAGCGGCCGTCCCGCAGGGCCGTTGCAAGATTTTTTGTCGGTTCGCCGGCGGCGCGGTCGTCCACCGTGTAGAAGGTCGAAAAATGCTCGCCGACGATCTCCTCGGCGCGGTAGCCCTTGATGCGTTCGGCACCGTGGTTCCAGTTGCTGACATTGCCCTTGCCATCGAGCATGTAGAGCGCGTAGTCGCTGACCCCTTGCACCAGGACCTCGAACTGCCGCTCGCTGCGTTTCAGGTCTGCTTCGGCATTCCTGCGCTCGGTGAGATCGCGGGTGACCTTGGCAAAGCCGAGGAGCTGGCCATCGCCGTCGCGGATAGGATCGATGATGACATGCGCCCAGAAACGGCTGCCGTCCTTGCGAACCCTCCAGCCTTCGTTCTCGAACCGGCCTTCCGCCGCAGCAATCCTCAGTGCGCGTTCCGGCAGATGGTCAAGCCGATCTTCTTCCGTATAGAATCTGGAGAAATGCTGGCCGAGGATTTCGGATTCCTCGAACCCCTTGAAGCGCCGGGCGCCCGGATTCCAGCTGGCGATGTGGCCTTTCGGATCCAGCATGTAGATCGCGTAATCCGTGATGGAATCAATCAGAAGCCGATACCGCTCCTCGTTAAACGGGGATACCTGATGGCCTTCCTGCACGGTCTTCAACTTTCCCACCGCCCAAACTCAATATGCGATGTACCCCGAGCTTACGTCTCGAGGCGCCAGTGGGTCCACCATGCCTTGCATTGCAAAAAAATACGAGTGCCTTGACACAATGAGGTTAAAGATGAATAGTGACGAAAAATGAAATTCGTCAGTCGTTAATTGAAAGCCATTACGTTATGGACGTTCCCGTCAGCACTCCCGAGGATACACGCCAGGAAAACGTGGTCCGCATCCTCGAAGCGGCCGAGCGACTGTTCAAGCATTACGGTTACGCCAAGACGACAGTGGCCGATATCGCCAAGGATCTCGGCATGTCGCCGGCCAATATCTACCGGTTCTTCGGGTCGAAATCCGAGATCCACAAGGCGCTTGCCAACCGGATGCTCGAGGCGAGCCGAGCCGTTGCCTGGGAGAATGCAAAGCGCGCTGTCAGTGCCACCGAGCGACTGCGTGACCATTTTCTGCAGCAGCACCGCATCACGGTCGAGACGCTGCTGCACGAAAACAAGGTCCACGAGATGGTTGTCGTGGCGATCGAGGAACAGTGGTCGGTGATCGAAGACCATATCATGCAGCTTCGAGCGATCGTCGCAGGCCTCGTAGAGGAGGGGATTGCAATGGGAGAGTTCCGCGCTCAGGACGCCGAGCTTGCCGCAGAATGCCTCTGTGACTGCACGGTTACGCTGTGTCACCCGCAGATCATTGCCGAATGTCTGTTTGAAACCCGGCGCGCCACGCCGGCCGATGTCGTCGATTTCGCCCTCAGGGCGCTGAAATAAGAACCTGCGCTTGTCGCGCTCACCGTAACCCGCCTTATGGAGTGGGATCATGTCTTTCCGAGGAAAGTCTTTCGTCGCAGCCCGTCAATTTTCTTCCGCCTTGAAAGGCGTTGCAGTCGCTGCGGCGCTTCTTTCGCTCGCGGCATGTTCCGAAGAGAAAAAGGCCGAGGCGCCGGAGATCGTGCGGCCGGTCAAGGTGACGCAGATCGGTGCGCCGGATGAGGGCCGCAAGCTCGTCTATTCCGGTTCCGTGCGTGCCCGCACCGAAATGAATCTCGGCTTCAGGGTCGCGGGCAAGATCACCGAGCGGCTTGTGGATGTAGGCGACCGCGTCACGCCGGGCGAAGTGCTCGCTCGGATCGATTCCACCGATTACAAGCTTGATCTCGGCAGCGCCGAAGCCGATCTCGCATCGGCCACCAAGCAGGTCGAGATCTCCGGTCTTGCGCTTCGCCGCGCGGAAACGCTGGCGGCCAAGGACGTCACGTCGAAATCGCAGCTGGAACAGGCGCAGCTCAGCAGCGAGCAGGCCCTGGCACAACGGGATTCAGCGCAGTCTGCGCTCGAAAAGGCCCGCAATCAGGTTGCCTATTCCGAACTCAAATCCGACCGCGACGGTATCGTCACGGCCGTCAGCGCCGATCGCGGCCAGGTGGTGAGCACCGGCACCTCCGTCGTCACGGTCGCCGTCGATGGCGAGAAGGAAGTCCAGATCGCGGTTCCGGAAATGGATGTCTCGCATTTCAAGCCGGGCGACGGGGTCAAGGCGCGGATCTGGTCGTCCGCCGATCTCGTGATCGACGGCAAGGTGCGTGAAGTCGCGCAGAGCGCCGATGCCCAGTCACGCACGTTCGCGGTGCGGGTGAGCCTTCCGGCCGACCCGAAGATCCTGCTCGGCATGACCGCATCGATCGAGGCTGTCGCCGGCAACGCGGTCAAGGCCTTTGCCATTCCGCTTGCAGCGCTTTCCAAGAAGGGTGACCAGCCGATCGTCTGGGTGGTCGATCGCGGCAAGGGAATTGTCGCGTCGCGTCCGGTCAAGGTGGCGGATTTTTCCGATGACGGCGTGCGCATCTCGGAAGGCCTTGCCGAAGGCGATCTCATCGTCTCGGCCGGCACCCAGTTCATGAAGGACGATATGAAGGTGAAGCTGCCGGAAACGGTCGCGACACGCTTCGGCTCGGTGTCGAGCCAGTCCACCGCTTCCGTCCAGCCCTGATATTTCCGGTTAGAGGATCAAGATCATGAGTTCCGATCATCAGGCCAATCCGCTGGAAAAGCAGAAGGAAAAGGGCAGTTTCAACCTGTCCCGCTGGGCCATCGGCCATCCCAGCATCGCGCGTTTTCTGTTCGGTCTCATCATCGTCATGGGTGCGCTTGGCATCATGAACATGGGCCAGAAGGAAGATCCGGACTTTACCTTCCGCGTCATGGTCGTGCAGGCCCAGTGGCCGGGTGCCTCGATCGAGGACATGCAGAACCAGGTGGTCAACAAGATCGAGCGCAAGCTGCAGGAAACCCCGCATCTCGACTGGGTCAAATCCTACACCCGCGCCGGCATCTCGATCACCACGATCCAGGTGAAGGGCGACACGAATGCGCAGGACGTTGCAGATGCCTTCTACCAGGTGCGCAAGAAGATCGGCGACATTCGCCAGGATCTCCCGTCCGGTATCTACGGGCCCTATTTCAACGACGAGTTCGGCGATACCTATATCACCCTCAACGCCATTACCGGCGAGGGCTACAGCTATCCGGAGCTGAAGCAATACGCCATCCAGGCCCGCGACATGCTGCTGGCCACGCCCGGCGTCGAAAAGGCAACGATCCTCGGCGACCAGCCGCAGAAGATCTTCATCGACGTGTCGTCGCAGGCGCTTGCCGAGCGCGGCCTCACCGTCAATGACATCAGCACCGCGCTGGCCGGTCAGAACGATGTCGATGCGTCCGGCTCGGTGGAAACCGCGGACCGCTCGGTGCGGATCTCGGTCGAGGGTGGGGTGACAACGCCAGATGATATCAAGGCGCTGCGGCTGCGCGCCGGCGACCAGGTCTTCCGTCTCGGCGATATCGCCACGGTGAAGGAAGGTCTCGAGGACCCGTATCAGCGCAAGTTCCGCTTCAACGGCCATGACAGCGTGCAGCTCGGCGTGGTGATGGCGAACGGTTACAAGGTGACCGACGTCGGTCATGCGGTGGAGGAAACCTACAAGCGCTTCGAGGAGACGCTGCCGGTCGGCGTCCAGGTAGAGCAGATCTCCAACCAGCCTGAGGTCGTCACCGAAGCCGTCGGCGAGTTCACGCAGGCGCTTCTCGAAGCGCTGGTCATCGTGCTGGTCGTGTCGCTGATCTCGATCGGCTGGCGCTCGGGCATCGTGATTGCGATCGCCATTCCGCTGGTTCTCTCGGCAACGCTTGCCATCATGTTCTATCTCGGCATCGAGCTGCAGCGTATCTCGCTCGGCGCGCTGATCATCGCGCTTGGACTGCTCGTCGACGATGCGATGATCGTCGTCGAGTTGATGGAAAGAAAGCTGGAGGAGGGGTTCGAGCGGCTCGATGCGGCAAGCTTTGCCTATTCCTCCACCGCCTTCCCGATGCTGACCGGGACGCTGATCACCACCGCCGGCTTTATCCCCGTCGGCTTCGCGGATTCGACCGCCGGCGAATACGTACGGTCGCTGTTCTACGTCGTCGGCATCGCGCTCGTCGTATCCTGGTTCGTGGCCGTCTATTTCACCCCGTGGCTCGGCTACATGATCCTCAAGCAGCGGAGCCATGCGGGCAGCGGCGATCATCACGATGCCTATGATACCCGCATGTATCGCGGCGTGCGCCATGCGGTTGGCTGGTCCGTGCGCCACAAGGCGATCGTGCTCATCGCCACGCTCGGCGCGTTTGCAGCCAGCCTCTGGTCGTTTCAGTTCATTCCGCAGAGCTTCTTCCCGCAGTCGTCGCGACCAGAAATTCTGGTCGACATGTGGCTGCCGGAGGGCACCGCGATCAAGGAAGTGGAACGTCAGGCCAAGGCGCTCGAAGACCGGATCCTCGACGACCCCGACAAGAGCTTTGTCGCCACCTATATCGGCGAGGGTGCGCCCCGGTTCTTCCTGCCGCTCGACCAGCAGTTGCGCAACCCGAACTACGCCCAGCTCCTGATCATGTCGAACGGTCTCGAAGAACGCGAGCGGATGATCGTCAAGCTGCGAAAGATCCTTGCCGAAGAATTCCCGACGGTCCGCGGCAAGGTCGACCGTCTCTTCCTCGGCCCGCCCACGGG
Source organism: Rhizobium sp. NFR12 (assembly GCF_900108545.1). Classification (NCBI taxonomy): domain Bacteria; kingdom Pseudomonadati; phylum Pseudomonadota; class Alphaproteobacteria; order Hyphomicrobiales; family Rhizobiaceae; genus Rhizobium; species Rhizobium sp. NFR12. Next base: position 410,191 of record NZ_FNWM01000001.1, read on the forward strand.
CTGGGCCGTGCAGATGCGCGTCGTTGGCCCGGACAAGGCGGAAGTCCGCCGCATCGCCGACCAGGTCAAGGCGCGGTACGAAAGCCAACCAGATTTCGGCGCCATTCACGACGACTGGATGGAGCCGGTCGCGGGTATGAAGCTCGTCATCGACCAGGACCGCGCCCGTGCGCTCGGCGTCTCGTCGCAGCGGGTTCGGCAGATGCTGCAGGCGGCAACGTCAGGCGCTCCGATCAGCGACTTCCGCGATGGCGAGGAGACCGTATCGATCGTGGTGCGCGAGCCGGATGCCACCCGCAACCTGCTGGCCGCCGTCCAGTCGGTCTATATTCCGACCGATCTCGGCACCTTCGTGCCGGCTTCGCAGGTGGCCCGTGTCGAGCCTGTCCTCGAACAGGGTATCGAGTGGCGTCGCGACCGTCTCCCGACGATTACCGTCAAGGCGACCCTGCCTGACGGCGTCGAGCCGACGCAGGCCTCGGTGAACCTCTATAACTCGATGGCGGACCTGCGCGCGGCCCTGCCGGCCGGCTATTCCGTGGACATCCAGGGCGGCGCCGAAGATGCGGCCGAAAGCCAGGCCTCGATCGCGGCAAAGGCCCCGATCATGCTGCTGGTCATCATGCTGCTCCTGATGATGCAGCTCAAGCATTTCGGCAAGGCGATGCTGGTTCTGTCGACCGGTCCGCTCGGCATCATCGGTGCTGCGATGGCGCTTCTGATCACCGGTGCACCGTTCGGCTTCGTCGCCATCCTCGGCGTCATCGCGCTGCTCGGCATCATCATCCGCAACTCGATCATCCTGATCGACCAGATCGACCAGGATATCGCGGCTGGCATGCACCGCCAGGAAGCGATCGTCGGCGCCGCCGTCAGGCGTTTCCGGCCGATCATGTTGACGGCGCTCACGGCGGTGCTGGCACTGATCCCGATCTCGCGCGGCCTGTTCTGGGGACCGCTCGCCTATGCCATGATGGGCGGCATCCTAGTCGCCACCGTCCTCACCATCATCGTGCTCCCCGCCGGCTACTCCCTCTTCTTCGGCCGCGAGCCGAAGGTGAAGAAAGACGACAAGTCCGAGACGCCCGCCAACCAGGGCGAGCTGTTCGAGGACAAGCATGATATGCCGATGGCGGCGGAGTGAGGGAAGCTTTCTTGCTCGGGCAGCGCCACCATCTCCCTCATCCCTGTGCTTGTCACAGGGATCCAGCTGCCCCAAGTCCTTGGGGCTGCAAACCCTCTTTCGCCACGCAGACGCGTGTCGGCTGGATCCCTGTGACGAGCACAGGAATGAGGGTGGGTGGGGTAGAGGATGGAGGACACAATGGCCAATCCAGTGCAACCTGCAACTGAAGCCGAGGTGCTGTTCAGTCGCCGCGGGTCTGCTGCGGTGGTCTCGCTCAACCGGCCGAAGGCGCTGAACAGCCTCAATCTGTCCATGGTGCGGGCGCTCGATGAGATACTCGACCGCTGCGCCGCTGACCCTGAGATCTCCTGCGTCATCATCAGGGGCGAGGGCGAGCGTGGCCTGTGTGCTGGTGGCGATATCCGGGCCATTCATCAGGCAGGGCGGGCGTCCGACCCCGAGGTGACGCGGTTCTGGCGGGAGGAGATGCCGTTTAATTATCGCATCTCGCGCTACGAGAAGCCCTATGTGGCGCTGATGGACGGGATTGTGATGGGCGGCGGTGTCGGCATTTCGGCGCATGGCAGCCACCGCATCGTTACCGAGCGCACGAAACTCGCCATGCCTGAAACCGGGATCGGCTATGTGCCGGATGTGGGCGCGACGTGGCTGCTGCCCCGGGCGCCCGGCGAGGCGGGAACCTGGATGGGCCTGACCGGTGACGTGGTTGACGGTGCCGATGCGATCCATGCCGGGTTGGCGGATTCGTTCGTGCCATCAGAGAAGTTGAATGATCTCGTCGCCGCACTTGGACGGCTTCCCGGAGACTCAGAGGCGGAGGCAGTCCGGGCCGTGATCGATGGTTTCACCGTGTCCGCCGAAGGTGGCAGGCTTGCGCGGAACCGTGACGTGATCGACCGGGCCTTCGCCCATGATACGGTCGAGGAGATCCTCGCGGCGCTCAGCCGCGAGACGGGAGAATTCGCCGCCCAGACGCTCGAGACTCTGTCGAAGCGCTCTCCGACCAGCCTCAAGCTGACGCTGAAACTGCTTCGTTTCGGCCATGAGAGTTCAAGCCTTGTCGAATGCCTGGAGCGGGAATTCACCGCCGCTTGCGAACTGCTGAAGCACCATGATTTCTACGAGGGCGTGCGGGCCGCCGTGATCGACAAGGACCGTAACCCGCGCTGGCAACCGGCAAGCCTTGCCGAGGTGACCGATGCCGATCTCGCTCCCTATCTTGCGGCCGATCACCCGGTCCTGTTTGCCGATCATCGGTTGTAGCAGCAAAACCGTCCACACCGGCGAAACCGGCATGGTTGAAACGGGAGTGGGGCAGGCAGCGGTATCGTGGGTATGAGGGAGGTGATGATCTGCCTGCCCCGATCGAGTTTCCTGCGATATTTTCGGGAGATGTCAGTTCCCGAGAGACCGCATGTCGTTCGACCATCACCGGAAACCGAGCTTCGTCCTCAGAAGCGCTGAACCGTCGGGGACCGGTTCGCGAAAACGGTTTCCCATCCGATGACGACGCCATTATCGCGTGGCTTTCAGGCGTGAGGATGAAAAAGGCTACGACGAATTTTTCTTCGCTTGTCTTTCAGGGGCTTAACAAAAACATGCTGCGCGTTTCGTCCTCACGGCCCAAAACAGCCGTATCCTCTTTGCCCCCGGATCGTGGCGATCCACTGCGCTTTGGCGCCTTCCGGCAAAACCATCGCCGAATGCTGCGATAAATGGATGAAATTTCTCCGTGTATCGCCTGCGGGAGAGGGCGGTTCCTCGCGGTCTACCGATACTCCCGGTAGTGTCGCCTCAACTTCCCATTCCGGAGACACTGATGAACCGCCTTCTTATCCTCGGCACGGCACTTGCCGCCCTCTTCGTGCAGCCGGCGTTTGCGCAGGAGCAGAAACTGCTCAACGCTTCCTATGACGTCGCCCGCGAGCTGTTCGTGGCCGAGAACGAGGCCTTCGTAAAGGCGCATCCGGGCGTCACGATCGATCAGTCGCATGCGGGTACGTCCAAGCAGGCACGCTCGATCGTCGAGGGGCTCGAGGCTGACGTCGTCACCTTCAACCAGTCGACCGACGTCGATTTCCTGGCAAAGCAGGGTTTTGTTGCAGCAGACTGGAACAAGGCGTTCCCGAACAACGCCTCGCCCTTCTATTCCTTCCCGGCCTTCCTCGTGCGCGCCGGCAATCCGAAAAATATCAAGGATTGGGGCGATCTCGCCCGTGACGACGTCCACGCGATCTTCCCGAACCCGAAAACATCTGGCAACGCCCGCTACACCTATCTCGCGGCAACGGCCTGGGCGAAAGAAGAGTTCAAGGACGACCAGGAGAAGATCGAAGCCTATATCACGAAGATCTTCGACAACGTGCCGGTGTTTGATACCGGCGGCCGCGCCGCCACGACGACCTTCGTCGAACGCGGCCAGGGCGACGTGCTGATCACCTTTGAGGCCGAAACCCGCGGCATCGAAAAGCAGTTCGGCAAGGACAAGGTCGAAAACGTCATTCCGTCGGTCTCGCTGCTTGCCGAATTCCCGGTCGCAGTCGTCGACAAGGTCGCCAAGAAGCATGGCACGGAAGCGCTGGCAAAGACCTATCTGGAATTCCTCTACACGGAGGAAGGCCAGAAGATCGCCGCCGAATTCGGCCACCGCGTCCATAACGAAAAGGTCGCGGCCGAGTTCAAGAGCCAGTTCCCCGAAATCCGCCTCGTCAAGGTCGACGACGTATTCGGCGGCTGGTCCAAGATCCAATCCGAACACTTCGCCTCCGGCGGCACGCTCGACAAGCTCTACGGCAGCCGTTGAGTGGCTGTTGTTGCTTGGCTGAGGTGAGTTGTCTCGCAATGACTGCCACCTTCGCTTCCTCATTCCTGTGCTTGTCACAGGAAACCAGCCAGCCTAAGTCCTTAGGCTGAAAAACCCTTCCCCCCGGCACGCGTCGGGTTCTGTGTGACCGCCACAGGAATGAGGGACGTTAAAGAACTGCGAAACCAGACCGGTGGATATTTGTCCGCCGGTTCTTGCTGTTGAAGACTTTGTTGCAGTTGAAAACGAGGAACTGATCATTTGAGACGACGCAATGTCCTGCCTGGCTTGCCGTTATCGCTGGGCGTGACCCTGTTTTATGTCGGCCTGATCGTGGTGCTGCCGCTGGCGGCCCTTGTCATCAAGGCAGCGAGCCTGGGGCCTGAAGACTACTGGCGGATCGTTTCCTCGTCGCGGGCGATTGCCAGCTACCGGGTCACGGTGCTTTCGGCGCTGGGTGCCACCGTGTTCAACCTGTTCTTCGGTCTGTCGCTTGCCTGGGTGATCACCCGCTACCGGTTTCCCGGCCGCCGCATCATCGATGCGATGGTCGATCTGCCGTTTGCGCTGCCGACGGCGGTTGCCGGTATTGCGCTGACGGCGCTGTTTGCCAACAATGGCTGGTTCGGTTCGGTGCTGGAGGGCTACGGCATCAAGGTCGCCTACACGCCGCTAGGCATCATGATCGCCATGTGTTTCACCTCGCTGCCGTTTATCGTGCGCACGGTGCAGCCGGTGCTGGAAGATCTCGATCCGGCGCTGGAAGAAGCGGCGCAATCGCTTGGCGGTTCCGACTGGACGATCTTTACCAAGGTCATCCTGCCGCTTCTGACGCCGGCGCTGCTGGCCGGCCTTTCCCTGTCGTTTGCCCGCAGCCTTGGCGAATTCGGGGCGATCATCTTTATTGCCGGCAACCAGCCGATGTCGACGGAGATCACAGCGCTGCTGATCTTCATCCGGCTTGAGGAATACGATTACCAGGCGGCTGCCGCGATCGCCTCGGTGCTGCTGCTCGCCGCCTTTACGATGCTGGCCGTTACCAACTGGCTGCAGTCGCGGGCGCTGCGTTACACGGTGAAGGGATAAGACCATGAGCGCTGTTTCCCCCCATCGCAAACCGCCGCGCGTCGGCGATAACACGGTGTTTCGCCGCACGCTGATCGGCATCGTCCTGGTTCTCGTCGCCTTCGTCATCGTCGCGCCGCTGATCATAATCGGCGTCGAGGCATTCTCGAAAGGCTGGGCGGTCTATCGCGACACGATCCTCCATCCGGATACCCGCCACGCCATCATGCTCACGGTACTGGCAGCGCTGATTGCCGTGCCCGTCAACACCGCCTTCGGCATCGCCGCCGCCTGGGCGATCACCAAGTTCGATTTCTGGGGCCGTCGCTTTCTGCTGGTGGTGATCGAGATCCCGTTTTCGGTCTCGCCCATCGTTGCCGGCGTCGCCTATCTGTTCGTTTATGGCCTGCAGGGCCTGTTCGGGCCTGTTCTCGATGCCTACGGGATCAAGATCCTGTTTGCGGTGCCCGGCATCATCATCGCCTCGATGTTCGTGACCGCACCCTTCGTTGCCCGCGAACTCATTCCGCTGATGCAGGCGCAGGGCCGCGATCTCGAGGAGGCCTCGACCTCGCTTGGCGCATCCGGCTTCCGCACCTTCTTTTCGGTGACGCTGCCAAACGTCAAATGGGCGCTGCTCTACGGCGTCATTCTCTGCAATGCGCGCGTGATGGGCGAATTCGGCGCCGTTTCGGTCGTGTCGGGCAATATCCGCGGCCAGACCAATACGCTGCCGTTGCATATCGAGCTGCTCTATCACGACTATCAGGCGGCGGGCGCCTTCGCGTCGGCCTCCATCCTGGCGTTGATCGCCGTCCTTACCATCATCGCCAAGGTCGCGCTCGAGCGCCAGGGTGCGGGCCGCGTCCGCAAAACCGCCATTCCGGCAGAGAAAACAGCATGAAGATCCGTCTCGAAAACGTCGTCAAAACCTTCGACACCTTCCGTGCCGTCAAGGGCGTGTCGCTCGATATCGAAAGCGGCGAACTGGTGGCGCTTCTCGGCCCCTCCGGCTCCGGCAAGACGACCATCCTGCGCATGGTGGCGGGTCTCGAATATGCCGATGGCGGCGCCATCTATTTTGGCGATCAGGATGCGACCGACATTCCGGTGCGCGACCGCGGCGTCGGCTTCGTGTTCCAGCATTACGCGCTGTTTCCGCATATGACGGTGGCACAGAACATCGCCTTCGGCATGAAGGTTTCCAAGGTGAAGCGCGACAAGGCGGCGATCGATGCCCGCGTCACGGACCTGTTGCGGCTGGTACGGCTGGATGGTTTAGGCGATCGTTTCCCGGCGCAGATTTCCGGCGGTCAGCGGCAGCGCGTGGCGCTTGCTCGGGCGCTGTCGGTCGATCCGAAGGTACTGCTGCTCGACGAACCGTTCGGTGCGCTCGATGCAAACGTCCGGCACGATCTCCGCCGCTGGCTGCGCGAGATCCATTCGGAACTCGGCATCACCACGATCTTCGTCACCCACGACCAGGAAGAGGCGCTCGATCTCGCCGACCGGGTGGTGATCCTGAAGGACGGCCAGATCGTGCAGCAGGGCACGCCGCAGCAAGTCTGCCGCGATCCGCAATCGGCCTTCGTGATGAAGTTCCTGGGCGATGCCAACGTGCTCTCAGCCCAGGTCCGCGACGGCCGCGCCCATGCCGGCGGCCTTTCGGTCGATGCATTGGGGATACCAGACGGCAAGGCCGAGCTCTACGCCCGCCCCGCCGATCTCGACTGGTCGGCACAGGCGCCCGGCATTACGGCAACCATCACCCGCGTCCTCGACCGCCCCGACAGCCGCCGCGTGCTGGCGGTAACGGAAACCGGCGAACAGCTGGAATTCGATGTGGAGCCGGAACGGCGCGTTTCAGCCGGCGAGGGCGGGTTCGTGACGCTGCGGCGGGCGAAGGTGTTTGCGGTTTAGGGGGTGTGGGGAGTCAAACGTCTGCCATCGCAAGACGCGGTCATTGCGGATGATCGCGAACCACTGTCATCCGCCCGACGCACGCACAGCCTAGATCACAGACTTACCTAGCCCCCTTGGAATTGGGACGTCGCATGATTGATGCCGTGCTGTTCGATTTGGATGAGACATTGTTCGACAGATCGTCGTCCTTGAACGCTTTTGTCCAGCATCAGTTTTCAAACGTCGATATCGGCGACTTCTCCAGCTTGAGCGAGGTGGCTGCTCGGTTTCTTGAACTGGATCGCCGGGGATGCGTGTCGAAGCTCGACGTCTACGGCACACTGCTTGGCGAAATCGGCAATTCCGATGAAAGGCTGATCAAGGACCTGTTTGACGATTACGAAGCGAACGCTTGGCGTCATGCGCGGCCCTTCGAAGGGATGAGCGATGTCATCCTGGAGCTGAGGCGATCAGGCAAAAAGATCGGCATCGTCAGTAACGGCCAAACCCATATACAGTTGAGGTCATTGCTGGCGCTGAACCTCGATCGGCTGGCAGACGCCTACCTCATTTCAGAACAAGAAGGGTGCAGGAAGCCGGATACGGAAATCTTCCTCAAAGGCGCGATGAGACTGTCTGTCACAGCAAGCAAATGCGTTTTCGTCGGCGATTCGCCGGAGGCAGATATTATAGGGGCTCACGCTGCTGGCATGCGAACGGTCTGGTTCCCGAACGGAGCGGTGTGGCCGGATGGCGCGGCGGTCAGGGCCGACGGAATGATCACGAGTCTGATGGAACTCCCGGCTTTGATCGCGCAGTGGATAGCTGATGCCGATGACTGGCTCTCCTAGCGGATGTCGTCTTCTGAGCGAAACGGGTAGCTCCCTTGCAACAATCCGCCACTTGCGGTCATCGCAGCGGTCCTGTCGCAAATCGGTGGTAGCGTCGACAAACTGTGTCTTTCTACGATTGCCGAGGACAGAATGAGTGCGACCTTCAAGGAGCTGAGTGACCGGATTGGTCACGTCGGGGACCTCTACGCCAGAGTCCATGCCATTGAACGGAGCGCCGATTGGTATCTTCTGAAGCTGACCGAGGAACTTGGCGAACTGACCGCTGAGCATCTCCTGATGGCCGGTCGGGCGAAGCCAAATGCTGATGGTTCAGGCGGCACGCGCGAAGCCCTGGAAAACGAAGCGGCCGACTTGTTCGGGCAGTTCGTTTTGTATCTTCGGGCGAACGAAATCGACATCGAGGCGGCCATCGAGCGCAAATGGCTCAGGCATCTCGATAAGTATGTTGCTCTCGGCACGGAAATTTAAGCGCTCTTGCGGCTACGACAGGTCGTGGAGGTCCTTGCCCAAGGCCGGCCCCAATTGCCACTCACTGAATCTTACCTCCAGGCCGGCTCTTTCGGGAGTACAGCACATCGGGCCAACGAAATAATGATCCGCTTTTGGGAATGGGCAAAGGCGGACGAGTGGCCAACTTTGGCCATCGGCTGACGCTTGTATTCTCAGAACGCCGCTATGGACGGTCACTCTTATCCAAAAATCTGATGGGTCGCCGTCGTATCGTCCCGTGGCCCAGTCGGAGGCGTCATTCGTCAGCACACTGCCGAGCAAGCCATAGCCGTCCGAGAACTCGATCCCGGTCTTGACCCAACGTCTTTCGTCGAGCCTGACCATGAGGCCAGCCTGGTCGTAAAGATGCTCAAAAACGGCCTGGACTCGAACCTGGGCGGTGAAATCGCCTTCGGCCTTGAATGCGTAGAAGTGGCCGTTGTCGCGGACAAAGCCGTAATGGGTCTCTCGCCAGAAATCCGTGTTGGCGTCGGTCGTGACAGATAGTGCGATATCCGAAGCTTCTGAATTTGCGGGCTGATTGAGCCACCGTCCATTCTTAAGGCTCTGCAATAGTGGCTCCTATGACAACCGGCGGATTTGCTTTGCCGCATATTTCGTCGAGAGATTATTGCTAGAGCGCATGAACTGCCAACGAAAAAGGAGTGAAAGGGAAATTCTGCGTCGCTCCAAGAGCTGCCAGGAGAGTGTGGAATGATCGCGCACCACGATAGCTCTTCCTTCGGCCAGCAGCATAGCGGCTGCGCGGCGCAGGAGTGGTTGTGGTGGGACATAAAAAGATAGGGCATTCCTCCCTCATTCGGGCCGAACTCAGCTCCGCGCCCGGGCATCGGTCGGGGTGAGGGACAGATCTACTCGCGACCAACCGTAACCCCGCGGCCACCCATCCTTTGACTTTTCGCGCCGAAGCCTATAGGGACGGCGCAAACGTTCGGCTGCGATCGTTGCAGCCATGGGGCCTTTGAGCCCGACATATCCGAAAGACAGATTTGATGACCGATATCAACGGCGCCGCCCCGGCGATCGCGAAGGCTTTGCAAAAGCGCGGCTATGAGACGCTAACCCCCGTCCAGCTGGCCATGCTCGATCCTGCGCTCGAAACCGCCGATGCGCTCGTTTCCGCACAGACCGGCTCCGGCAAGACGGTTGCCTTCGGCATGGCCATGGCGCGCACGCTGCTCGACGATGGCGAGAAATTCGGCCGCGCTGCTGCACCTCTCGCACTCGTCATTGCGCCGACCCGCGAGCTTGCCATGCAGGTGAAGCGCGAACTCGACTGGCTCTATGCCGAAGCAGACGCCGTGATCACCTCCTGCGTCGGCGGCATGGATATCCGCGCCGAGCGTCGTTCGCTGGAACGCGGTGCCCATATCGTCGTCGGCACGCCTGGCCGTATCTGCGACCACATCCGCCGCAACGCGCTCGACATGACGGAAATCCGCGTGGCCGTGCTCGACGAAGCCGACGAGATGCTCGATCTCGGTTTCCGCGAAGATCTCGAATACATTCTCGAGGCAGCACCTGCCGAACGCCGTACGCTGATGTTCTCGGCAACCGTTCCCTCGGCCATTGCCAAGCTTGCCAAGAGCTACCAGCGCAATGCCGTGCGCATTGCAACCGCATCCGAACAGAAGCAGCATGTGGATATCGAATATCGCGCGCTGGTCGTCACGCCGTCGGACCGCGAGCATGCGATCGTCAATGCGCTTCGCTTTTACGAGGCGCCGAACGCAATCGTGTTCTGCTCGACGCGTGCTGCCGTCAACCATCTGCATGCCCGTCTTGCCAATCGCAATTTCTCCGTTGTGGCCCTTTCGGGCGAGCTGACGCAGACCGAGCGCACCCATGCGCTGCAGGCCATGCGTGATGGCCGCGCCCGCGTCTGCATCGCAACCGACGTCGCTGCCCGCGGTATCGACCTGCCGGGTCTCGAACTCGTCATCCATGCGGATCTGCCGACCAATTCGGAAACGCTGCTGCACCGTTCGGGCCGCACCGGCCGTGCGGGGCGCAAGGGCGTCAGCGCCCTGATCGTTCCGGTCAGCCAGCGCCGCAAGGCCGAGCGTCTTCTCAACGGCGCGCAGGTCGAGCCCACCTGGGCCCGCCCGCCATCGGCCGAAGAGGTGACCGCGCGCGACGAGGAACGTCTGTTTGCCGATCCGATCTTTGAAGAGATCGCCAAGGACGAGGAAGAACAGGGCCTGATCGACAAGCTGGTGGCGCGTTTTGACGCGACGAAGCTGGCGTCCGCCTTCGTCAGCCTCTATCGCGGCAAGAATTCGGCGCCGGAAGATATTACCGAAGTCTCGCTGGAGACCCGCAAGCCCCGCGAAGGCGGCAATGATTCCGCACCGAGGCCGCTGACGCCGCGTGGCGATTTCGGTGCAGCCGTGTGGTTCTCGCTGTCGGTCGGTCGCAAGCAGCGCGCCGAACCGCGCTGGCTGATCCCCACCATCTGCCGCGCCGGTGATCTCACCAAGCAGGAGATCGGCGCGATCAAGATGCAGGCCGACGAGACTTTCGTGGAAATTGCCGCCGCCCATGCCGACAAGTTCATGGCCAAGCTCGGCAAGGACGGAATGATGGAACGCGGCGTGCGCGTGACGCGTCTCGACGGCGTTCCGGACTTCAGCAAGTTCTCGCGCGGCGATGACGAAGGCTTCGTCAAGCGCGAAGGCCCGCGTCTCGACAAGCCCTACAAGGACAACAAGCCGTTCAGCAAGGATGGCCCGCGCAGCGACAAGCCTTTCAACAAAGACAAGCCCTACGGCGACAAGCCTTTCAACAAGGACAAGCCGGCCGGAGCCAAGCCTTACGGCGATGCACCGCGCAAGGACTGGAAAGCCAAGCCCGCCGGCGCCAATGTCGACCGCCGCGTTGACGACGAGGTCTGGGGCGAAAAGCCGAAGTCCAACTTCGCCAAGAAGCCGGGTGACAAGCCGTTCAACAAGGCTGGCGGCGACAAGCCGTTCAAGAAGCCGGCCCCTAAGGGCGGGTTCGACAAGCGCAAGTAGTTCGAAGCGGGGGACGAGGTTTCGTCCCCCGTTTGTTTATTGGGAGATCTGGCGGGCAGGTTACATCCCCTAGCCCTCGAAGCTGCCGCCATAGTCCTTCGGGACGAGGTCGGCTTGCGCATTGCCGCTCCGCACCAGCTCAAGGATCATGTCTGCCACACGTTCCGGCGGGTGTGCGAAGGATGCGGTTTGGATCTCCTGCGCCTTTGCCGATTCCAGCCCAGACCTGACGGCGCCGTAAAACTCGGTCGCGGTGATGAACGGATGCATGATCGAGACGGCAATGCCGGCATCGGCAAGCTCCAGGCGAGCGACACTTGAAAGCATGTTCAGCGCTGCCTTGGAGCTGGTATAGGCAGCCGAGCCCGGATAGGTGGCAAGCGTTGCGCCTGAGCTGACATTGACGATGCTGCCGGCACCTTGGCTGCGCATATGGGGAATGACCGCCTGCATCATGACCAACGGCGCTACGCAGTTGAGATCGAGCACATCTTTGAAATCCTCAATGCCGATCTCTTCGATCGTGGCATGCAGGCCCTGTCCGGCGTTGTTGACCAGAACATCGATGCGACCGTATTTCTGAGCGGCGGCCTGGACGGCTTGTTTAACCTGCTCCGGGTGCGTGACATCACAAACCACCGCCAGCGCCTCATTGCCAATCTCCCGTGCCAGCGCTTCGATGCGATCTTTCCTGCGGGCCAGCAAAACGACCCGCGCGCCGGACAAGGCCGCAGCGCGCGCCGTTGCTTCGCCGATACCCGAGGAAGCGCCGGTGACAATCACAACCGCGTCTTTGATTTCCATCTGGAATGTTCCTTCATAAAATGGTGTCCCGCGCAGCATCGCAACAAGGCTGCGCGGGTGAGTATCCGTAGACCGGAGGCGATCCCGTCGCGCGTCCGATCCGGTCTGAAATTTGCACATTCCTGCTTATGCGTTGCTCTGGACGGAAAGCCGTGCCACATCTCTGCTCATGAGCGATGCCATCAGGATGTTGAAGGAGTTTGTGGAAGAACGCGCTGCAGGCGTGCTCACGACCACGGGCATTCCCCGCGTTGACATCCTCAAGGTGACCGAACCGACCGAGCTGTTTCCCGAAATCTATCAGCCTCTGGTTAGCCTGATCCTGCAGGGAGAAAAGCGCCTGCTGATCGGGAGCGAGGTGATGAATTACACCGCAGGGCAGACGTTCATCGCGTCGGTGGCGCTCCCCGTCATCGGCGAAATCGTTCACGCGAGTGCGAAGGGTCCCTATCTCGCGGTCAGGCTCACCTTCGATCGCGCGATGATCGCCGATTTGCTGCTGGACGATCCCGGCCCGGCGATATCAGTCGACACGCCCAGCTTTTGCGTCAGTCACGCAAGCGACAGACTGATCGACGCCTGGCTGAGAATGCTGCGCCTGATGGAGCAGCCGGACGAGATTGCGGTGATGGCACCGCTGCTGGAACGGGAAATCCTGTTCCGACTGCTGCGCGGCCCGCAAGGTGCCGTGCTGCGGCAAGTCGCCAGCATCGACGATCGGTTCTCGCAGATCAGGAACGCGCTGGTCCGGCTGCGCAAGGACTATGCCACCACCTTCCACGTGGACGATCTTGCCTCCGCTTCAAACATGAGCCCGTCCGCCTTTCAGCGGCGCTTCAAGACGAGCACCGGCCTGTCGCCGATCCAGTATCAAAAGCAGATCAGGCTCTACGAGGCGCGCGGCATGCTGTTTGCACGGCCGGGCGATGTGGCAGCCGTCGCACTCGCCGTCGGCTATGAAAGCCTGTCCCAGTTCACCCGGGAATACGCAAGAATGTTCGGATCGCCACCCGCCCGCGACATTAGGAATCTGCGGATGATCTCGACGGTGGGGCCGCCGGGGTATGGTGGGTTGATGAGGGAGTAGGTGGGTGGCTCTCTGGCTGCGGTAGTGAGCGGCAGGGAGCTATGGTCGGGCGTTAGGTTCGACCAATCAGTTTAACGCATTGCCTCTGCTATACGGAGCAGGGCCGCGTATATGATCTCCGGGTTGTCAGGTGCTACGGCATTTCGGGCGATGGTTTCGGCGTCACCGGCGATTTTATGGGCCGCACACAATGCGGTTCGGCCCTTCGGTGTCAGTTCGGTTGTGAGAACCCGGCCGCGTACCGGATGAGCCATGCGCTTGATCAGGCCGTCCCGTTCGAGTGTGGCTATGATGGACTGCATCGTCTGCGGTGTCACGAAGGCGCGCCGGGCCAAGTCCGCACTTGATAAGCCCGCGCTGAACTCCAATCCCGCCAGTACCGAATATTGTGGGGTCGTCAGTCCGATATGTCTCAGCTGGTTGTCGAGATGGCCCCGCAGCGCTTGCTGCGCTCGCTTCAGCGCGTATCCGAGCGAACGGTATGTGTCATCGACCGGTGGATCCATGAGAGTGGACATATCAGGGCCCTTATACTATTAGATGTCAGTACCCTGATAATAGCGGGTCTCATTGAAAAGGATAGGCAGCCTATGGCTCGATTAATTGGACCAGATTTCATCGGCATCCAGACGAAGGATCTGGACGCCGCACTCACCTTCTATCGGGATGTCGTCGGGCTCACGCCCTCGGCAAAAGCACCTCCCGGCGCGGTTGTTTTCGAAACGTACCCTATTCCATTCGCCGTTCGCACGCCGATCGAGGACTTTGATGAGACGGTAAAGCTCGGAACGGGCGTTGCAATCTGGTTTGGTTGTGACGACGCTGACGAACTGCACGCGCATCTTTCCGAGAGGGATGTGCCGATAGTATTCCCGCCCAAAGACGGGCCGTTCGGGCGCTACTTCGCATTCGTTGATCCATTTGGATATACGATAACGGCGCATAACGTCTCAACGCTGTGATCAGAGCATTTGGCTTCAGGTGACGGCAGCCTGAGGCGGATCAAATGCTTTAGCGTCATAAGACTAGAGAGAAGTGCGTTCGATGAAAGCACTTCGCTCTAAAACAGCGCCCGAAAATCCCGACACCTGCCATTTTGTGTTTTCCGCCAGAAGGAACGGAAGCAATATGAACACGTTTAGCTAAGTTCAGAGCAACTCTTTTAATTTTCGTATCATTATTATGAAATATTCGAAAATATTGTCGATTTATGTCTATTTCCAAGGCCAAGAGGCCGAAATGCTTGGCGCAAGCTCTGCATTCGATAGTGCAGTACCATTTCTATACTTAAGGTATTGCTACAATGAAAATCGACACATCAACAAGTCGCCTCTACGCGAGCCAGAGCACGCAGACATCTGCGGCTTCCGACGACACCTCGGCCTCGTTTTCGGCCGCGCTGAACTCGGCCACAGCGGGTACGTCCCAGTCGGATGCAGAGGGCGCCGAACAGACTGACTTTACCAGCATGACCCGCCAGGAAATGCAGGACTGGAGCAATGAGCAGATCCGCAGCGGCAACATGTCGCTCGATTATGGCCTGCCCTTTATGGCGATGACGATGAAGATTCCGGTGGGTGGCGGTACTGCCGGCGCGTTGCAGGCTTCCGATGATGGCGAACGCGTTGATTTTACGGAAAAGGTTCGCGCCGGCATCGAGGGAGCGATTTCACGCAACGACGAGGACGCGCTCAAGATGCTCGAGAAGGCCATGGAGACGATGCAGCAGTATCAGGACGAAACATCCGGCGACGACGCCCGGGCTTAAAACCCCTCAGCCGAACATGCCTGCCTGAACCCACACCATCGCCACCGCACAAAAAAAACGGCCGGAGCTCTCACTCCGGCCGTTCCGCATTTCACCAATCAGCCGATCAGTTCATCTGGCTGACATACTTCGTTTCCAGATAGGCCGCGACGGCTTCGGAGCCGCCTTCGGTGCCGTAGCCGGAATCCTTGACGCCGCCGAAGGGCACTTCCGGCAGGGCGAGGCCGTTGTGGTTGATGGTCAGCATGCCGGCTTCGACTTCACGGCCGAGCGCGTGGGCGGTCTTGACCGAGCCGGTGAAGGCGTAGGATGCGAGACCGAAGGGCAGGCGGTTTGCCTCGGTGATGGCTTCTTCATAGGTCGAGAAGCGGTTGACGATGGCGATCGGGCCGAAGGGCTCGTCGTTCATGATCTTGGCAGAGGTCGGCACATTGGCAAGAACCGTTGGTTCGAAGAAGTTGCCCTTGTTGCCGATGCGCTTGCCGCCGGTCTTCAGTTCGGCGCCGGACGAGACGGCGTCCTGGATCAGCGCTTCCATGGCCGGGATGCGGCGTTCGTTGGCAAGCGGGCCCATCGTGGTGCCGGCATCCATGCCGTTGCCAACCTTGAGGGCTTCTGCAGCCTTGACGAAGCCTTCGAGGAACTTGTCGGCGACGCCGTCCTGGATCAGGAAGCGGGTGGGCGCGACGCAGACCTGGCCGGCGTTGCGGAATTTTGACATGGCGGTCACTTCGATCGCCTTGTCGAGATCGGCGTCATTGAAGATCAGGACCGGTGCGTGGCCGCCGAGTTCCATCGTGGCGCGCTTCATGTGCTTGCCGGCGAGGCTCGCGAGATGCTTGCCGATCGGCGTCGAGCCGGTGAACGAGATCTTGCGGATGACCGGATGCGGAATGAGGTATTCCGAAACTTCCGACGGTATGCCGTAGACCAGGCCGATGACGCCTGCAGGCACGCCGGCGTCTGCAAAGGCGCGGATCAGTTCGGCCGGCGATGCCGGGGTTTCCTCAGGTGCCTTGACGATGATCGAGCAGCCGGTGGCAACCGCTGCAGACAGCTTGCGGACGATCTGGTTGATCGGGAAGTTCCACGGCGTAAAGGCCGCGACCGGGCCGACGGGCAGCTTGATCGTCATCTGGTTGACGCCGGAGAAACGGGCCGGAATGATCTGGCCATAGGTGCGGCGGGCTTCTTCGGCAAACCAGTCGATCGTATCGGCGGCGCCCATGATTTCCATCTTCGACTGGGCAAGCGGCTTGCCCTGTTCGCGGGTCATCATGAAGGCAATGCTATCGGCGCGCTCGCGCAGCAGGTCGGCTGCCTTGCGCATCATCTTGGAACGGTCGAAGGGCGAGGTGTCGCGCCAGATCTTGAAACCCTTGTCGGCCGCTTCGAGCGCGAGATCGAGATCCGCCTTACGGGCATGGGCAATCTTGCCAATCACTTCGTCGGTCGCGGGATCGGTGACTTCGATCGTCTCGCCGGCGATCGCATCGCGCCATTCGCCGTTGATGAAGAGCTTTACGTCGGGATAGGTCTGCATAGGGTCCACTTTCGTTCGTGAAATTCGCGCAAGGGCAGGGGCTGAGGAGGTGCATCCGGCCGCCGGCAGAGGTGTCAAATGTTCCGGTGCCTGAGTTAAGACAAAGACGGGAGACAATCAACGGCGGGCATCGAATAAGTCATACTTATATCGATTAAACCGGGCAGCGTTTTCAGCTGCCGTGCCCCCGCGTGCTCTATAGATAGGGAGGCGTGACGGCGCTGACCACCTCGCAGCGCACAGGTCCGACATTTCGGTAGCGATGCGGCAGGCGGCTGTCGAACAGATAGGCGTCGCCGCGCTTCAGAATACGGGTCTGGGTGCCGACGGTGACTTCCAGTTCGCCGGCAACAACGACGCCGCCTTCCTCCGCCTCGTGGCTGAGCATGGTTTCGCCGGTATCGGCGCCCGGCTCATAGAATTCGTGAAACACCTGCACGCTATGGGATTTGGCATCACCCACCTGCAACAGCGTCAGCGCGCCTGTCGACAAGGGCGTCAGTTCGTCGGCACGGTAAAAGATCTGGTCGACCGGCGGCAGCGTCAGCGCAAAGAAATCGGTCATCGGATAGTTGATCGCTTCCAGGATCTTCTTCAGCGAGGCGACCGAGGGGCTGACCTTGTTCTTTTCAATCAGCGACACCAGCGAATGGGTAACGCCGGCCTTCACCGCCAGGGCCCGCTGCGACAGCCCGTGCGCCTGGCGCACCAGCCGGAGCCGATCGCCGACATCGAACGCCGCTTCGGGTTCGCTGTGATCGGTTTCCGGTTTTTCCGTTCCGTGCATTCTTCGTGCGCGCCTTCATGCATCGCCAGCGCCTCAAGCGGCGGCAGGGACTTGTGATACACCGAAGGGTGGGGGATGGCCAATGACGAAAAGCGGCGTGGGTGGTGAGGGGGATGTGGGACGAAGGGGGCGCGATGGGCGGGGCTGGGGGCAGCTTTGCGCCCCCATATCGGTCGTTCAGGCCAAGTCAGCCACATCCCGAAAGCTGACTCTTTGCTTCATATGACACAGAGGGATTTGGCAATTACAGTCAGGTCGTCGGCACGCTGCTCGACGAAGGGCTTGTAAGCGTCACTGAACAGCACGTCTGTAGCTACAGCCGTAGCTAGGATCGAATTTACCTTTGCTAGTTCCTGCGGCATGTGAGCCCGATACACCGAGGGGGCCGCACCTCCAAGCTTCCGGTTGTCAGAACGCGCCAAGAAGCACAGGTTGGCTAGGATGTTTTCGCTGTAGTCGTCCTGGTTGGATTTCTTGAGAAAGTCCTTCGGCATCATATGATGGAATTCTGACCGGTTCGCGGCCTTTAGGGTTGCTGCCAAACCGATAGGTTGCCCAGAGATGAACGACTCCGGTTTTTTTGTCGCCAACATCAGCAAGAACGTCTTGGTGTTCACATTGCCCATACTAAAATTGTTGGTCAGGAAGAAGTCTGCATCAATGGTGGTATCGAATTCACCGAGCGCTGACGGTTTCCCGTCCCTTAGCGCCGCCATCTCTGCGATGTCGGTCTTTAGGTTTCTCAATACGCCGGAACTGTACCTACGCGAGAACGCCGTGCGCCAGAACCATCGATTGATCTGGTCCCGTTGCTTGTCCGAGTAAGAAGCTTCCTGATTTCCGGGAACAGCAAAGAAAACAGCCAGCGGCACCAGCATCGTCACGAACGGGAGGTTCGTCAGCGTCTGAGCCTGAAAGTTCTGCCGGAGGTAGTCTACCGCATGCTTCACACCGTTTGTCACTGTGTCAAATTGGTCCCGAACCTGGGCCCCGTTCAGTTCCATCAACGCCTTCGGCGACGCGTCTCCGGCCAAGACTGCAGAACAACAACGCAACAGCAGGTCGGTGTCGCCGCCGACTTCAGCGAACCCAAACGGCCGCAACTCGTCCGCGAGATCTTCGAATTGGTCGGCGAGCTGAAATTCCTCGCTCCACGTCCAAGCCGACAGTAGTTGCAAGGTATCAAGTTCAACACCCTGTCGGTTCACACGCTCGAAGATGATGGCGACCGTCGCCTTGTCTTCGGTTTTCGAGACCTGGACGGGGATCTTGGTCTCTTTGAAAATAGCCTGCATGTCGTCGATCCGCTTAATCGTAGCGACGTCCATACCCTCGGTAGCAGCACGGTAAGCGGTTGTGTCGAACAGGGTCTTTAACGGGAAATGCTTGTCTTTTTGCACTTGGTCAGAACGGAGGGCCACGAACTGACTGTCTTGCGCGGTCTGCTCCGCCGACAGGTCGAAATAGATATCGAGCCAGTCGGAGGCGATCTCCGGTTTCATATCGGTCTGGAACACACCAAAAATGGATGTCACCCGTTGCTGCCCGTCTAGCACATAGTCGACGGGATAATCCTCTTTCGGGTCAGGCAGTTTGAATGGTCCCAGATCTCGGTCGAACTTGAGTTGCTCCTTTGTGCGCCAGAACATGAGCGAGCCGAAGGGGTAAGATTTGTATATGCTGTCCATAAGGTATGCCACGCGCTCTGGATCCCACACGAAGCCTCGCTGAAAAGCTGGAATACGGATCTGCCCCCTTGATACGGCTTCGACAATCGTACGAATACTGAAGTCTTCCATCCAAATTCCCCTCATAAAACAGAATCAGCAAAGAGCGTCTTGTGCAGAGATGTTTTCAGCGATTAGGCGGGATTGCAATCGCGGGAGGAGAAGTTGCCGCCTGCTTGCCCGCTTCGCGCGATATTCGGACATCACAATCGGACTTCAGATTTCCGCTTTCAAACTGGACGTACCAAGAGCGGTCGGTCCGCCACCGGCCCCAAATCCGACAGTGCTGTTGCTGGAAGCCGATCGTCCCCATTACCCCAAACCAACCGCCCCCATCCCCATCTCGCGCAAAAAAAAGCCCGGCACGCAACAGCGCGCCGGGCTAGGTTCACACCAAAATCCCGCCTCAGAAAAACGCCTGTATCCCCGTCTGCGCGCGGCCGAGGATCAGCGCATGCACATCATGCGTGCCCTCATACGTGTTGACCGTTTCCAGGTTCTGGGCGTGGCGCATGACGTGGTATTCGATCTGGATGCCGTTGCCGCCGTGCATGTCGCGGGCTTGGCGGGCGATGTCGAGTGCCTTGCCGCAGTTGTTGCGCTTGACGATGGAGATCATTTCCGGCGCCATCTTGTGCTGGTCCATCAGCTGGCCGACGCGAAGCGATGCCTGTAGCCCGAGCGTGATTTCGGTCTGCATGTCGGCGAGCTTCTTCTGGTAGAGCTGGGTGCCGGCGAGCGGCTTGCCGAACTGCTTGCGATCCAGCCCATACTGGCGGGCGCGGAACCAGCAGTCTTCGGCAGCGCCCATCACGCCCCAGGAAATGCCATAGCGGGCGCGGTTGAGGCAGCCGAACGGACCTTTCAGGCCCGTTACGTTGGGCAGGATGGCATCTTCGGTCACTTCCACGCCGTCCATGACGATTTCGCCTGTGATCGAGGCGCGCAGCGAAAGCTTGCCGCCGATCTTCGGGGCCGAGAGACCCTTCATGCCCTTTTCGAGCACAAAGCCGCGGATCTCGTTGTTATGGGCTTCCGATTTCGCCCAGACGACGAAGACGTCGGCGATCGGGGCGTTGGAGATCCAGGTTTTTGCGCCGCGCAGGCGATAACCACCCTCGATTTTTTCGGCGCGGGTCTTCATGCCGCCGGGGTCGGAGCCGGCGTCCGGTTCGGTCAGGCCGAAACAGCCGATCAGATCACCGGAGACGAGGCCGGGCAGATACTTCTGTTTCTGCTCATCGGAGCCGTAGGTGAAGATCGGATAGATCACCAGCGAGGACTGGACGCTCATCATCGAGCGATAGCCAGAGTCGATGCGCTCGATCTCGCGGGCGACGAGGCCGTAGGCGACATAAGAAGCGTTGGCGGCGCCATATTCCTCGGGCAGCGTCACGCCGAGAAGGCCGGTCTGGCCCATCAGCTTGAACAGGTCCTTGTCGGTGGTCTCGTCGAGATAGGCATCGTTGATGCGGGGCGCGAGTTCGGCCTTGGCAAAGCTTGCGGCCGCATCGCGGATCATCCGCTCTTCGTCGCTCAGTTGGTCTTCGATGAGAAAGGGATCGTTCCAGTTAAACGCCATGCTTCTGAGGCCTCCGGATTTCAGCAATTCTGTTGATGGCGATTATCGCCGTGGGGCGCGCAAGGGCAAGACCCGTTTACTCAAACTGTCATGATCTATAGTCATAGGGCATGCTCACCCTGTCGCGAAAGCTTCTGCCGTCCACCTCGGCGCTTGCCGCCTTCGATTCCGTTGCCAGGCTCGGCAGTTTTTCGGCGGCTGCCGAAGAGCTGTCCTTGACCCAAGGGGCTATCAGCCGGCAGGTTTCCGGGCTCGAGGAGCAGCTGGGCATGCCGCTGTTTGCGCGCACCAGCCGCGGCGTGGTGCTGACCGAGACCGGGGCGGACTATGCCAAATCGATCAGCGTGGCGCTCTCTCAGATCCGCTCGGCCTCGCTTGCCGCCATGAGCAAACGGCATGGCGACCAGCTGAACCTTGCGATCTTGCCGACATTCGGCACCCGCTGGCTGATGCCGCGCATTCCGCAATTCGTCGCCCGGCATCCGCAGGTGACGCTGAATTTCGCGACCCGTATCGGCGTGTTCGATTTCGACCGCGAGGGCATCGACATGGCGATCCATGTGGGCACGCCCGACTGGCCGGGGGCCGAGTGCACCTATCTGATGAGCGAAATGGTGGCGCCGGTCTGCTCGCCGGAGTTTCTGGCCAGCCACCCGATCCGCGCGGGCGAAGACCTGCTGCGGCTGCCGCTTCTGCACATGGCATCGCGCCCCGGCGCCTGGAGCCACTGGTTCGCAAGCCTTGGCATCGACACGGCACCCTCCCAGGCAATGCGCTTTGAACAGTTCTCAAGCGTTGCGCAGGCGGCGATTGCGGGGCTGGGCGTGGCGCTGATGCCGCTGTTCCTGATCGATTCCGAACTGGCGAGCGGCCAGCTCGTCGAAGCCTTCCCGCATGAAGTTACGAGCCCCAGCGCCTATTACGCGGTCGCACCCATCAGCAAACGCGATTTTAGGCCGGTGGTGGCGTTTCGGGAGTGGCTGCTGGAGGAGGTGGCGCGGTATGGGCAGGAGGTGGTGGGGTGGTGAAGGGTGACGGAACGGTGCGTCCCGCCCCTTCACCATGATCCATCCATCGCTCCTTGAGCCTATTCATCGTTGATGGTCGCAAACAGCAACGACCGGTGAACAGCCACACCCGCCAGGCTTCCATCGCCGACCGCGAGTGCAACAGAGGCCATCGGCCGCGCGGCGTCGCCGCAGGCGAAGACGCCGGGCAGGCTGGTTTCCTTCATCGCATCAGTCTTGATGGTGGCGCCAAGGGGGCCTTGCTCCATGTCGAGGCCGAGCTGCTGCGCGATCGAGGTGGAGACCTCGAAGGGAGCAAGCGCGAACAGGCCGGAGAAAGACAGGGTTCTTCCATCTACAAGCTGCACATCGGCGCGATCGGTGAGGGCCTTCACGGGGGAGCGCTCGATGACGACGCCGCGCGCTGCGAGGGATTGAAGCTGATCTCTATCCGGCTCGAATGCCTGGTTGAGAAGCAGGGTTGTCGGTCCCCAGTCGGGAAGCATCAGCGCATGGTGCATCGAGAGCGCCGAGCCGGCGATGACGCCGATCTTGCCCTGGTTGAGTTCGTAGCCGTGGCAGTAGGGGCAATGGAACACGCTTTTGCCCCAACGCTCCTTCAGCCCCTCGATGTCGGGAAGAATGTCGCGTACGCCCAGCGCCAGGATCAGCCGGCGCGAACGGTAACGGGTGTCTCTCACCAAAACGGTGACATGAGCCGCTCCGGAGCCTTTCTCACCGTTGCGCTGAACAGTCTCTGCACGACCCGAGACCCAATCCACCGTTGGGTACTCCATGACCTGTGACCGGGCCTCGGCTGCAATTTCAGCGGGATCGACATGGTCCTGGGTGAGGAAGCCATGCGAGTGGGATGCGAACCGATTGCGTCTGAGGCTTTCGTCGATCATCAGGACCTTTCGACGCGCGCGGCCGAGTTGAAGCGCTGCCGACAGCCCGGCGTAGCTGCCTCCGATGATGATGACGTCGTAGATCGTGTCGCTCATGACTTTCTCCTTTATCTCGCAACAACATAAGTGTCGTGAAAAGATGGGTCAAGCCTCATGACACTTCGATTGTATCGTGAATGACGATCGTGCTAGTGTCGGTGGGGAAAGCACGAGAGGGAGCAGAGGATGAGGCAGGACAGTCGGCTATCGCGCATGCTGCATGTGTTGATCCATATGGGGCGACATGACGGGGCGATGACATCCGAGATGATCGCACAGATGCTCGACGCCAACCCTGTCGTCATCCGGCGCACCATGGCGGGATTGCGCGACGAAGGGTATGTCAGCTCCGTAAAAGGGCATGGTGGCGGCTGGACGCTGGCGCGTCCTCTCGAGGAACTGACGCTTCTCGATATCTACCGGGCGGTCGGAGAACCGTCGATCTTTGCGGTTGGACCCGCTTACGACATGCCGGGATGTCCGATCGAACAGGCGGTCAACGGGACTTTGACGGACGTCTTCAACGAAGCAGAGGACCTGCTGCGCAAGAGGTTTGCCGGGGTAACGCTTGCCGATATCGCCAACGGGTTTCAAGGCTCGAGCGAACAGGACGGCGGTCAACGATGCACGCCATGACCGCAGGCGACACCCCAGCCATGTCTTCGGCCGCGGATTGACCCCTCTGTAGACCAAGCCCTCTGCTTCACGCTGGGTGTGCCCCAAGCCCATGCTGTGGTGCCGGATTTTCGCTCTGGCCGCCCAGGGCGTGAGTTTGCAACCATCCGGCAGGACTCGACTCCTCATCCGTTTTCTGCTTTTCTGATTAAACGATTAATCAGAGCGCCTCGATGGCTCCCATCCGCCCCGGTTCGAACATGACTGCGATAGCGAGCGCCCTTGGCGTGTCGGCGGCCACCGTGTCGAATGCGTTGTCGGGCAAGGGGCGGGTTTCGCCGGAGCTTGGGGCGAAGATACGGGCGAAGGCCGAGGAGCTTGGGTATGTGCCGAGCGTGACGGCGCGGGCGCTTCGCACGGGGCGCAGCCGCGTCATCGGGCTGGTGCTTCCCGATATTGCCAATCCGCTTTTCCCGCAGATCGCCCAGGCGATCGAGAATGCTGCAGCCGATGCCGGTTACGGCGTTTTGATCGCCGACAGCCGTGGCGACAGTTCGATGCAGACGCTTGCGATCCAGCGGCTGGTCGAGCGCCAGGTCGACGGGATCGTCATCGTGCCGCGGCTCGGTACCCGCATTGCCGACCTCGGTTGCCCGGTCGCCGTCATCGACAGCCCGTCGACTCCAGGCAACACGGTTTCTTCCGATCATTGGCAGGGTGGCCAGGTGGTCGCCGATCATCTGGTCGGGCTCGGGCACCGGAATTTCGTGCTGATCGGCGCCAATCCGCTCTCGAACGTTCAGAACGATCGCATCGGCGGCATGAAATCGCGCCTGCCGAAGGGTGCCCGCTTCGAGACGATCTGGATCGAAAAGCTTGAGGCACTGGCGGGAGCCGGTTGTTCGCTCGGTTTGAAGCAGAAGGTCGAGCTCGGCTTTACCGCCTTTGCCGCCACGAGCGATCTGCATGCGCTGCGTGCGCTGACCGAATTGCAGCAATCCGGCATCCGCATTCCGCAGCAGGCAAGCGTCACCGGCTTCGACGATCTCGTCTGGTCGTCGGTGGTTTCGCCGGGCCTTACCACCGTGCGCCAGGATATGGCGGCGATTGCCGAGATTGCCGTCGGCGCGCTGGTCGGCGTGATCGGTGACGATGCGGCCGAGCCTGATGCCGCGACCATAACGGTCGGCGTCACAGCCGTTGCAAAGACCGATCGCGTGCCGATGACACTCGTTGCCCGCCAGACCACCGCATCCGTTTCCAGCCCCCAATTTTCACCCGCATCCCCAGCCTTGGAAGGGAATGACCCATGAAGACCCTGATTACCGCATCCGCCGCAGTTTTGCTTGCCACGACAGGCCTTGCCCAGGCCCAGGAAAAGACGCTGACCATTTCCGTCTATGCGCTGGCGCAGGACGAGTACAAGCAGATCGTCTATGATCCCTTCCAGGCGATCTGCGGCTGCAAGCTGGTGGTCGAGACCGGCAACAGCGTCGAGCGGGTGGCCAAGATGGAGGCCAACAAGGCCAATCCGGTCATCGACATGGCCGTCGTCTCCATGGCCGATGCGCTGTCTGCGTCCCGCAAGGATCTGACCGACACGATCGATACGGCCAAGCTCAAGAGCTTCAACGCGCTGTACGACATCGCCAAGGATCCCAACCAGGACGGCAAGAGCGTCGGCTACACGTTCTACGCCAACTCGATCGTCTACCGGTCCGACAAGATGAAGATCGAAAGCTGGGCGGATCTGTTCAAGCCGGAATATGTCGGCCATATCGCGTTTCCGAACATCACCACCAATGGCGCGGCACCAACGCTCTACATGCTCGGCCAGGCGCTGGGGAAGGATACGCCTGACCTTGCCGCCCCGATCGCGACGATCGGCGAGAACAAGGACGAGATCGTCACCTTCTACGAGAAGTCCTCGCAGCTGGTGCAGCTGATGAAGCAGGAAGAGATCTGGGCAGCGCCCGCCGGTCGTTTCGCCTGGGCGCCGTTTACCAAGCTCGGCCTGCCGATGGCATGGGCGACGCCTAAGGAAGGCCAGGCCGGCGGCATGAATGTCATGGTCGTCACCAAGGGTTCCAAGAACCGTGACCTCGCGCTGCAGTTCATGGATTTCTGGCTGTCGACCGAGATCCAGACCAAGCTTGCCGAAAAGCTGGTGGATAGCCCTGCCAATAGCGAGGTGAAGGTGTCGGACGAAGTCGCCGGCAATCTCACCTTCGGCAAGGCAACCGCCGAAAGCCTCAAGTTCATCCCGTCTGCCGTCGCTCTCGACAACCGCGCGGGCTGGATCAAGACCTGGAACGACAAGGTCGGGCAGTAAGCTTCAGCAAACCGCGCGCCTTTCGGCGCCGCAAACCTTTCGGCCCGGGTTCCGGGCTGAAAGGGCGTGGCCTGTGAAGCGCGCGGGAATGATGACGAGACACAGTCCGACGATTACCGGAGACCACGCATGTTTCAAAACCGGGCCGAGGCGTTTGCACTTGCGCTGCCTGCCGCGATTTTCGCGGCGGCGGTGTTTCTGGTGCCGGTGCTGATCCTTCTTTCTGACGGGTTCAGGAGCCTTGATGGCGGCTGGACGCTTGCGGCTTACGGCGAGTTCTTTTCCTCGCCGCTCAACCAGGCAGTGTTTTTGCGCACGCTGAAGCTTGGCGCGCTGGTGACGGTGGTTTCGGCGGTGATCGGATATGCGGCGGCATTTTCCATCGTCAGCCTGTCGCCCACCGCCAAGGGGCGGATGACCGGGCTGGTCGTTTTGCCGCTGATGATTTCGCCGGTGGCGCGCACCTATGCGTGGATTGTCATTCTGGGCCGGACCGGCATCGTCAACCAGGCCTTCCAGGCGCTGGGGCTGAGCGAGGCGCCGCTGCGCATCCTGTTTTCCGAAACGGCGATCTTTATCGGCCTGCTGCAGCTGTTCCTGCCGCTGATGATCATCTCGCTGATCTCGGCGCTCGAGAATATGCCGAAGGATGCGGTTCCGGCAGCACGGGTGCTCGGCGCCAACTGGTTCCAGGTGTTCTGGAAGGTGATCCTGCCGCTCACCAAGGAAGGGCTTGTGATCGGCGGAACGCTGGTCTTCACCGGTTGCCTCACCGCCTATATCACGCCGGCCATCCTTGGCGGCTCCAAGGTGCTGATGCTGGAAACGCTGATGTACCAGCAGGTTGCCGTCAGCAACAATTTCGTCGCCGCAAGCGTCATCGCCTGCATCCTGATTGTCATGAGCTTTGCCGCCAACCTTCTCCTGAAGCGGGTGGCAACGGCGCGCAACACGCAGAGAAAGGCCGCCCGATGACCGCTCGCAGCCTGTTCGTCCCCGCCACGCTGTTTCTGCTGGCGACCTTTCTGATCGGGCCATTTCTGATCATCGTCGCGGCGTCGTTTTCGGCTGGCGAGACATTGGCGTTTCCGCCGCAGGGCTTTTCGCTGCAGTGGATCCTCAAGGTCTTCACGGTCGAAAGCTTCCGCGCCTCGTTTGCGATGTCGATGTTTCTCGCCATCGGCGGCACGGCGGCAGCGCTGGTGCTCGGCATTCCCGCATCCTACGCGCTGTCGCGCTACCGGCTGCCGGGGGCGGAAATCATCCGCACCATCGTTTCCGCGCCGATCATCGTGCCCGGCATCATCGTCGGCCTTTCGCTGCTGCGCTACGTGGTCGTGCCGTTCGGCGTCGGCATCACGCTTGCGCTGTTTCTCGCCCATACCGCGCTGATCCTGCCCTATGCGGTGCGCGTCGTGTCGGCGAGCCTCGACAATCTGCGCTCGGATATAGAGGAGGCGGCGGTGCTGCTGGGTTCCTCCCGGCTCGGTGCCTTCTTCCGGGTGGTCATGCCCAACATCAAGGGCGGCATTCTTTCGGCCTTCATCCTCGGCTTCGTCACCTCGTTCAACCAGGTGCCCGTATCGCTGTTCCTGTCCGGTCCCGGTGTGCGCACGCTGCCGATCGACATGATGGCCTATATGGAAATCGTCTTCGATCCGTCGGTTGCGGCGCTCTCGTCGCTGCTCGCCTTCCTGTCCATCGGCATCGTTTTTGCTGCTGAACGCTTTCTCGGATTTTCCCGCTATGTCTGATCAATCCTATCTCTCGCTTGAAAAGCTGACGCTTGCCTATGGCGACAGCGTGGCCGTTGCCGATCTCGACCTGTCGGTCCGGCGCGGCGAACTCATCGCGCTGCTCGGCCCCTCCGGCTGCGGCAAGACGACGACCATGCGGGCAATCGCCGGGCTGTTGCCTGTGAAATCCGGCAAGGTCATCCTCGACGGCGAGGACATGACGCGCACGGCGCCGAACAAGCGTGCCGTGGGGCTGGTGTTCCAGTCCTATGCACTGTTCCCGCATCTCTCCGTCTACGAAAACGTTGCCTTCGGGTTGCGGCTGAAGGGCATGAAAGGCGCCGGACTGGATGCCAAGGTGCAGTCCGGCATCGCTTCCGTCGGGCTGGCAAAATTTGCCGACCGCAAGCCGGCCGAGCTTTCCGGCGGCCAGCAGCAGCGCGTGGCCCTTGCCCGCTCGATGGTGATGGAGCCGAAGGTTCTGCTGCTCGACGAGCCGCTGTCCAATCTCGATGCCCGGCTGCGGCTGGAAATGCGCACCGAATTGCAGCGCGTCCAGCGCGAAACCGGCGTGACGATGATCTTCGTCACCCACGACCAGGCCGAAGCCCTGTCGCTTGCCGACCGGATCGTCGTCATGAAGAACGGCGCGATCGAGCAGATCGGCACGCCGGAAGATATCTACAACCGGCCGACGTCCTCGTTCGTGGCGGATTTCGTCGGGTTCGAGAACATCTTTGCGCTGGAAGGCGGCGGGCTGAAGACGGACAACGGCAGCGTTCCGCTCTCGGTCGCACCCGGCCTGGAGGCGCCTAAGGCTGCGGGTCTCGCCTGGCGTCCGCGCATGGTGACGCTTGGAACCGGTCCGTTTCGCGGAACCGTGCGCGGCACATCGTTTGCCGGCCATTCCCGCGAATATTTGCTGGACAGCGCGCTCGGTCCGATCAAGGCTGAGGTGGATGCTTCCGAACCGGTGCATGTGTCCGGCTCGGACCTGTCCTTCGACCTGCCGGTACACAAGGCCGCGCAACTTTCGCGCATTGCCTGAGGAGATATAGCCATGGGCATCTGGATCGACACCGATATGGGCTTCGACGACATCGCAGCGATCATGGTCGCAGCGCATGCCGGCCTCGGCGTGGACGGGGTTTCGCTTGTGTTCGGCAATGCACCGATTGAACGGGTGCGCGGCAATGCGGCCGGTGCCTGTGCGGCCTTCGTCTGGCCGTTCCCGGTTCACGCGGGCCGCGCCTTTCCAGTGATGGGCAGGCTTGAGACGGCGCAGGACGTGCTGGGCGATGAAGGCATGCCGAGCGCCGGTCTGCACCTGCCGGACATGCCCGACACGATTACCGACGATGCTTTCGAGGCGCTGTGCCGGTGGCTGGAAACGAGCGACGGCGACGCGCGCCGGATCCTGGCGCTGGGGCCGCTCACCAATATCGCAGCCGTTGCGCTGGCACGGCCGGATCTTGCCGCCAAGATCACCGATCTCACCTGGATGGGCGGCAGCCTGACGGCCGGAAATCAGACAGCATCTGCCGAATTCAACGCCTGGGCGGATCCGGAAGCTGTGGCCATCGTGCTTGCGCATCAGATCCCGCTCAGGATGGTCGATCTCGATATCTGCCGCAAGGTTTTGTGCTTTCCAGACGATGTGGCGCCGATCCGGGCTGCCGGCGGACGCAATGCGACGCTGGTGGCCGATCTCCTGGCCGGCTTCGTCGAGATCGCCACCAGCCGCGGCCGGCCGGCGATGGCGCTTTACGATGCGGTTGCCGCTTTCGCCTTCGCCTATCCGGATCACGTCACCTGGCGCGAGGCGCGCATCGACATGGAAACCGCCGGTACCGTGACGCGTGGGCGGACCGTGGTGGAGACCCGGGCGGCCAAGGTTAGCGGTTTCAACGGATCCTATGCGGCCGAGATAGACGTCGAAAAGGCGCGCGATACGATCCTTGAAACCCTAAAGGCGGAGGCAACGTGGTGATGAGCGGCGAGATGAAGACCATCGTGACTGACATCTACGGGTTTACCGATGCGGGCTTGCGCGACCGGGCCGTGATCGCTGCCCGCGGCGATGCGCCTTTCGATATCCTGATCACCGGCGGCACCCTCGTCGACATGGTGACGGGCGAACTCCGCGCGGCCGATATCGGCATTGTCGGGCCGCTGATCGCCAGCGTCCACGCGCCTGCTAGCCGCAGCGATGCCGACCGGGTGATCGATGCCGGCGGTGCCTTCGTGTCGCCGGGGCTGATCGATACGCATATGCATATCGAAAGCTCGATGGTGACGCCGGCCACTTACGCGCAAACCGTGCTGCCGCGCGGCGTCACCACCGTCGTGTGGGATCCGCACGAATTCGGCAACGTCAACGGTGTCGATGGCGTGCGCTGGGCGGTCGAGGCGGTGAAGTGCCTGCCGCTGCGATGCCTGGTTCTTGCGCCGTCTTGCGTACCGTCTGCACCGGGGCTCGAAATGGCGGGCGCCAGTTTCGAAGCCGATGCGATCGAGGAAATGCTTTACTGGCCGAAGATCGCCGGTCTGGCCGAAGTGATGAACATGCGCGGCGTGATTGATCGCGACCCGCGCATGAGCGAGATCGTCCAAGTGGCGCTGGCTGCGGAAAAGCTGGTCTGCGGCCATGCCCGCGGGCTTGCCGATGCGGATCTCAATGCCTTCATGGCATCCGGCATCACCTCCGACCACGAGCTTGTTTCCGGCGCCGACCTGATCGCCAAGCTGCGCGCCGGACTGACGGTGGAGCTGCGCGGCAGCCATGACCATCTTCTGCCGGAGTTCGTCGCTGCACTTGGCGAACTCGGCCGTCTGCCGCAGACGCTGACGCTCTGCACCGACGATGTGTTTCCGGACGATCTCGTCGATGGCGGCGGGCTGGACGATGTGGTGCGCAGGCTGGTGCGCTACGGCATGAGGCCGGAATGGGCGCTTCAGGCCGCCACGCTAAACGCGGCCCAGCGCATCTGCCGGGCCGATCTCGGCCTGATTGCCGCCGGGCGTCGTGCCGATATCGCTATCTTCGAGGATCTTACGGATTTCCGCGCCCGGCATGTGCTGGCCAGCGGTACGGAAGTTGGCTGCCGCGGAGCGATCTCGGTCGAGATCAAACCGACCGATCCGGCTCCGCTGACGGCTTCGGTCAAGCTCAAGCCTTTGCAAGCGGACGATTTCCGGGTTCGGTCGGAAGGCGCAAAGGTGCGCCTTGCCACGATCGACCGGCCACGGTTCACCCGCTGGGGGACAGCGGATGCCGATGTCGTCGATGGTTTCGTGGTGCCCCCCGAAGGCGCGACGCTGATCGCCGTGACCCACCGCCATGGCCGGGCCGACTGCCGCACGCGCGTCGGTTTTCTCACCGGCTGGGGCACATGGCGCGGCGCTTTTGCCACCACGCTTGCGCATGACAGCCATAACCTGACCGTGTTCGGCGCCGATCCAGTCGATATGGCCGTTGCCGCCAATGCGGTGATTTCCGCCGGTGGCGGCATGGCGGTGGCGATCAACGGCAAGGTGGAGGTGCTGCTGCCGCTGCCGCTCTCGGGTCTCGTTTCGGAAGCGCCGATGGAAGAGGTAGCAGACGGCTTTCGTGCCATCCGCGCCGCGATGGACGGCATCGTCGACTGGACGCCGCCCTATCTTGTGTTCAAGGCCTGCTTTGGCGCGACGCTTGCCTGCAATCCCGGTCCGCACCAGACCGACAGGGGCATCGCCGATGTCGCAACAGGCAAGGTGCTGGAAAGCCCCGTTCTCGAAATTCTCGGATAAGGGGCGTTCATGCAGCCGCACGACTTCTGGCAGGATATCCATCCGGCGGGCACGTTTTCGGGCGAGGCGCCGTTTTCAGGGTTCTTTCCCGTCAGTCTCGATGACGGGCAACAGCTGCGCCTGCCGATCCGACCGCTTTCCGACGGCAAACACGCACTCGCCTCGCTGATCATCAACCAGGCGAGTTTCGAGGTGCAGGATGCGCTGGCGGCGGATCTCGCAAAGAAACTCGAACCCTACCGCCCCGAGGTGATCGTCGGCCTGCCGACGCTTGGCCTAACGCTCGCCTCAGCCGTCGCCCGCGCGCTCGGCCTGCCACGCTACGTTCCCCTCGGGACCTCCAGGAAATTCTGGTACGACGAGACGATGTCCGTGCCGCTGTCGTCGATCACCACACCCGACCAGGTGAAGCGCCTCTATGTCGATCCGCGCATGCTGCCTCTCATCACGGGCAAGCGCGTGGTGCTGGTGGACGACGTCATTTCCTCCGGTACCTCGATCGTCGCCGGTCTGACGCTGCTGGCGTCGCAGGGCATCGAACCGGTCGCGATCGGGGCGGCAATGCTGCAATCGGTGCGCTGGCATGACAGGCTCGACGGGTTCGGGGCCGAGTGGCGGGAGAGGGTTGTAGGGGTGTTTGGGACGCCGATGCTGGTAAGGGCGGGTGAGGGGTTGTGGGGTTTGTGATGTCTGTCCAAAAAGTGTTCTCTCACGCGAAGGACTTCGCGCGGCTGGGTTCCTGTGACGAGCAAAGTGATGAGGGAGCTTGTCACAGGAATCCAGTGCCATCGCGTCCGCAATGCGGGGAGCTCTTGATTGGCTATGATTTCGACAGGTGCATCAGAGCGCATTTCCACCTTGCGAAACACGGCCGGCGGGATAGGATCGCGATCACCCACCGCTTCTGACAATCACGATATCGGGAATGAAATCATGCAATTGGTGTTCGACGGCCATAACGATGTGCTTTTGCGGCTCTGGCGGAACATGAAGGCTGGTGGGGATCCGGTGGCGGAGTTTGCCGGGGGGACGGCGGGGGGGCATATCGATGCGCCGCGGGCGAAAAAGGGCGGTCTCGTCGGTGGGCTTTGCGCCATCTACATTCCCTCGGGCGATCTGGTTCTGTCGGATCCGGATGCGGACGGACATTATGCGACGCCGCTGGCAGCGCCGCTCGACTATGCGCCGTCGCTCGATATCGCGCTGGAAATGGCCTCCATCGCATTGCGGCTCGACCGGGCCGGGGCTTGGCGGTTGTGCCGGTCCGTCAGCGAGATCCGCAAGGCGGTCGAGGACGGCGTGTTTGCGGCGGTGATGCATATGGAGGGCTGCGAGGCGATCGATGCGGATCTTGTCAATCTTGACGTGTTCCATGCGGCGGGCCTGCGGTCGCTCGGTCCCGTCTGGAGCCGCCACAACATCTTTGGCCATGGCGTGCCCTTCGCGTTTCCGATGACGACCGATACGGGGCCGGGGCTGACCGATGCGGGCTTCCGGCTGGTGAAGGAATGCAACCGGCTCGGGATCGCGATCGACCTTTCGCATATCACCGAGAAGGGGTTCTGGGATGTGGCGAAGACCACCGACCAGCCGCTGATCGCCAGCCATTCCAACGCGCATGCGCTGACGCCGGTTGCCCGCAACCTGACGGACAGGCAGATGGACGCGATCAAGGAAAGCGGAGGTCTGGCCGGGCTGAACTATGCGGTAACCATGCTGCGGCCCGACGGGCGCGACGATGCGGCGACCCCGCTTTCCGACATGGTGCGCCACATCAACTACATGGTCGAGCGGATGGGGATCGACTGCGTGGCGCTCGGATCGGACTTCGACGGCGCCACGATACCGCAGCAGATCAGCGATGCTGCAGGCAATCAAAATCTGGTTGCGGCCCTCAAAACTGAGGGATACGCTGACGAGGATCTCGCAAAGCTTTGCCGTGAAAACTGGTTGAGGGTTCTGGGCAAGGCTTGGCAGGAATAGGCTCGGAAGACGGGCTTCGAACGGGTTAGAAACAGGCTTCCGCAACGTACGGAACAGGGGAAATCATATGCTTCATCTTCGCTCCCACACTCTTCGAATGCTGTCGGCGACCGCCGCGCTGTCGCTGCTTTCGTTTGCCGCACCCTATGGTCTTTCCGGAGAGGCGATGGCCGCAACGCCGGCCGATACGCTGGTCGAAGGCTTTGCGATCGACGACATTATCAGCATCGATCCGGGCGAAGCTTTCGAGCTTTCGGCGGCTGAAGTGACCGCCAACAGCTATAGCAAGCTCGTGACGCTCGATCCGTCCGACACGTCGAAGGTGATCGGCGATCTCGCCGACAGCTGGACGGTGTCCGACGATGGCATGACCTATACGTTCAAGCTGAAGCCCAACCTGAAATTTGCGTCCGGCAACCCGATCACCGCAGAAGACGTCGCCTTCTCGTTCGAGCGCGCCGTCAAGCTCGACAAGTCGCCGGCGTTCCTTCTGACCCAGTTCGGCCTGAAGGCCGACAACGTCACTGAGAAGGCGAAGGCATCCGGCGCCGACACGTTTACCTTCGTGGTCGACAAGGCCTATGCGCCGAGCTTCGTGCTGAACGTGCTGACCGCAACAGTGACCGCCGTGGTCGACAAGAAGGTGGTGATGGAGCATGCGAAATCCGTGACCCCGACTGCCGAATACAAGTTCGACACCGATTTCGGCAATGAATGGATGAAGACCGGCTATGCGGGGTCCGGCCCGTTCAAGGTGGTCGCATGGCGCGCCAACGAGGCGGTCGTGATGGAAGCCAACCCCAATTATTACGGCGAGAAGCCGAAGCTGAAACGGGTCATCTACCGCCACATGAAGGAAAGCTCGGGCCAGCGCCTGGCGCTTGAGAACGGCGATA
Source organism: Rhizobium sp. NFR12 (assembly GCF_900108545.1). Classification (NCBI taxonomy): domain Bacteria; kingdom Pseudomonadati; phylum Pseudomonadota; class Alphaproteobacteria; order Hyphomicrobiales; family Rhizobiaceae; genus Rhizobium; species Rhizobium sp. NFR12. The sequence goes on from NZ_FNWM01000001.1 coordinate 444,089, forward strand.
TCGACGTCGCCCGCAATCTCGAGCCGAACGACATGGACGCCGTGTCGAAGAAGGAGGGCATCTCGCTCACCTCAGCGCCGAAGGGCACCGTCTACTATTTCAGCCTCAACCAGAAGAACAAGAACCTCGCCAAGCCGGAAGTGGTCGAGGCGATGAAGTATCTGGTCGACTATGATGCGATCGGCGCGACGCTGATCAAGGGTATCGGCGAAATCCACCAGACCTTCCTGCCGAAGGGCCAGCTCGGCGCTCTCTCCGACAACCCCTACAAGCTGGATGTGGCGAAGGCGAAGGAACTGTTGGCCAAGGCGGGTCTTGCCGACGGCTTTACGGTGACCATGGACGTGCGCAACACGCAGCCGGTGACCGGCATTGCCGAAAGCGTGCAGCAGACGTTGGCCCAGGCCAATATCAAGCTGGAAATCATTCCGGGCGACGGCAAGCAGACGCTGACCAAGTACCGCGCCCGCACCCACGACATCTATATCGGCCAGTGGGGTTCGGACTATTTCGACCCTAACTCGAATGCCGAGACGTTTACCGTCAACCCTGACAATGCCGATACGGGCACTACGAAGACGCTCGCCTGGCGCAATGCCTGGGACGTGCCGAAGGAACTGTCGGACGCCAGCAAGGGTGCACTTCTGGAAAAGGATGCCGCCAAGCGCGCTGCCACCTACGAAGACCTGCAGAGAAAGGTTCTGGCCACCAGCCCGTTCGTGATCGTCTTCCAGCAGACGGAAGTGGCCGGCTATTCATCCAAGGTGAAGAATTATAAGCTCGGCCCGAGCTTCGACACCAACTTCGTTGCTCCGGTCTCGAAGGAATAGCCGATAGGGGACGATTTCCTTGACGCTTCCTGATGTAACGACTGTGACACGGCGCAACAGGCGCCGTGCTCCCTCCATTGTCAAAGGTACGCTGCGGTTTCTCATCACCGCGGCGACCACTTTTCTCGGCCTGTTGGCCGTCACCTTTTTCATCGGTCGCGTGGTGCCGATCGATCCGGCATTGGCGATCGTCGGTGACCGGGCTCCGGCCCATGTGGTGGAGCGGGTGCGCGAGCAACTAGGCCTCAACCTGCCGCTTTATCATCAGTTCTGGATCTACATAAAACAGGCGCTGACCGGCGATTTCGGCACCTCTGTGCTGACGACGAACCCTGTGATGACAGATATCGCCCGGGTGTTTCCGGCAACGATCGAGCTTGCCACGATCGGCACGCTGATCGGTGCCGTCATCGGCGTGCCGCTCGGCGTGCTGGCGGCCGTCAAGCGGGGCTCGATCGCCGACCAGATCGTGCGTATCATCGGCCTGATCGGCTATTCGGTACCGATCTTCTGGCTGGGACTGCTGTCGCTTGTCGTGTTCTATGCGAAGCTCCGCTGGGTCGCCTATCCCGGCCGTATCGACATCGCCTACGAATACACGTTCACGTCCGTGACCGGCTTCTTCCTCGTCGATGCCATCTGGCAGGGGGAGTGGGAGGTGGTGTGGGACCTGTTCCGTCACATCATCCTGCCCGGATGCCTGCTCGGCTATTTCTCGCTCGCCTATATCAGCCGCATGACGCGCTCGTTCATGCTGACCGAGCTTGCGCAGGAATACGTGGTTGCGGCGCGTGCCAAGGGCCTGTCGGAAACGCGGATCATCTGGTTCCACGCGCTGCGCAACGCGGCCGTGCCGCTGATAACAGTCATCGCACTGTCCTATGCGGGGTTGCTTGAAGGCTCGGTTTTGACTGAAACCATCTTCTCCTGGCCGGGGCTTGGCCTCTACATCACCAACTCGCTGCAAAATGCCGACATGAACGCGGTGCTCGGGGGCACACTTGTGATCGGCATGGTGTTCGTCGCCATCAACCTGTTTTCCGATCTTCTCTATCGGACGCTCGACCCGAGGACGCGCCGATGAGTGTCGTTGAACCGTTGAAACCCTATAGCCGGGCGTGGCTGCTGTCCGACCGGCCGACCTCCCGCCATCAGGCCCGCGTCGGCCGCGCCTATGTGGTCTGGCGGCAGTTTTCCGAAAACCGGCTGGCACTGCTTGGCCTGTTCATCATTCTGGGCCTGATTTTCATCGCCATCTTCGCCAACGTTCTTGCGCCGCATAACCCGGTGCAGGGCGACCTGCGCAATTCGCGGCTGCTGCCGCCGGGTTCGGCCGGCTTCCTGCTCGGCACCGACGACCAGGGCCGCGATATCCTCTCGCGGCTGCTCTACGGGTCGAGACTGACGCTGTTCGTCGTGGTGCTGGTTGCGGTCATCGCCGCGCCGGTCGGGCTGATCGTCGGCACCGTCTCGGGTTACGCCGGCGGATGGGTGGATGCGGTCCTGATGCGGATCACCGACATCTTTCTCGCCTTTCCGAAGCTCGTTCTGGCGCTGGCGCTGGTCGCGGCATTGGGACCCGGCATCGAGAACGCGGTGCTTGCCATCGCGGTTACGTCCTGGCCGCCCTATGCGCGTATCGCCCGCGCCGAAACGATGACGTTCCGCAACTCGGAATTCATTTCGGCCGTGAAGCTGATGGGTGCGTCGCCGTTTCGCATTGTGCTGCGCCACGTCATGCCGCTCTGCATGTCGTCGCTGATCGTGCGCGTCACGCTCGATATGGCAGGCATCATCCTGACCGCCGCCGGCCTCGGCTTTCTGGGTCTCGGCGCACAGCCGCCGCTGCCGGAATGGGGTGCGATGATCGCATCCGGTCGTCGCTTCATTCTCGACCAGTGGTGGGTAGCCGCCATGCCCGGTATCGCCATCCTGATCGTCAGCCTCGGCTTCAACCTTCTCGGCGACGGATTGCGCGATGCGCTGGATCCGAAGGAGGCCGGACAATGACGGAGAAAGGCCAATGATGATGGGCAATCCTTCCGTCAACATGACTGATGCCACCGAGGCGCCGCTGCTGGCCGTCGACGACCTGCGCGTGACGTTTCCGACCCGCACCGGCGAGGTGAGCGCGGTGCGCGGTGTTTCGTTCACGCTCGGCAAGGAACGGCTCGGCATCGTCGGTGAATCCGGTTCCGGCAAATCGCAGACCGGCCGCGCCATCATGGGGCTGACTGCCGGCCATGCGAAGATCACCGCGAACAAGCTGGAATTTCGAGGTCGCGATCTTCTGTCGATGCCGAAATCGGAGCGGCGGCATATTCGCGGCAAGCAGATCGCGATGATCCTGCAGGACCCGAAATATTCGCTCAATCCGGTCATGACCATCGGCCGGCAGATCGTCGAAACGCTGAAGACCCATGAAAAGCTCTCGGGATCGCAGGCCAAGGACCGCGTGATTGCGATGCTCGAAGCGGTGCAGATCCGCGATCCGGGCCGCGTCTACGATCTCTATCCGCACGAGGTTTCCGGCGGCATGGGGCAGCGGGTAATGATCGCGATGATGCTGATCTGCGGGCCGGAGCTTCTGATCGCTGACGAACCCACCTCGGCGCTCGACGTGACCGTGCAGCTCGACGTTCTCGACATTCTCGACAAGCTGGTGTCCGAGCGCGGCATGGGGCTGATCTTCGTGTCTCACGATCTGCGTCTGGTCTCCTCCTTCTGCGACCGGGTGCTGGTGATGTATGCCGGACGGGTGGTGGAGGAACTGGCGTCTGCCGATCTTTCCAAGGCCAGCCATCCCTATACGCTGGGGCTACTCAATTGCCTGCCGACGATAGGCTCGAACCGGCATCCGCTGCCGGTGCTCGACCGCAAGCCGGAGTGGTCGCTATGAGTGCCATGATCTCCATCAGGGACATGCTCGTCACCTATGACGATTTTGCAGCTCTCGATCATGTCAGCCTGGATGTGGAAGAGGGCGAAAGCTTTGGCATCGTCGGTGAATCGGGCTCGGGGAAATCGACGCTGCTGCGCGCCGTTTCCGGGCTGGCAGGGTTCGACAGCGGCACGCTGACGGTCGCGGGGAAGACCTATTCGGGGCAGAGTAGGACCAAGGAATTCTACCGCACCGTCCAGATGGTGTTCCAGGATCCCTACGGCTCCCTGCATCCCCGACAGACGGTGGACCGGCTGCTGTTGGAGCCTCTGGCGATCCACGGTTTTAGCGACGTCGATGTGCGGATTGCCCGCGCGCTGGATGAGGTCGGGCTGGGAGCGGGTTTCCGCTTCCGGTATTCGCACCAGCTTTCCGGCGGCCAGCGGCAGCGCATCGCGATTGCCCGGGCGCTCATCCTCGAACCGAAGATCCTGCTGCTGGACGAGCCGACTTCGGCGCTCGATGCGTCGATCCAGGCGGAAATCCTCAATTTGCTGGAGCAGGCAAAGCGCGACCGCGGATTGACCTTTGTGATGGTCAGCCATGATCTCGGTGTGATCAGCCATATGTGCGGCCGTCTAGCGGTGATGAAGAGCGGCAAGGTGGTGGAAACCGTGCCGGCGCAGGCGCTGGAAAACCGCGAATTCTCGGCGGATTACACCCGACAGCTGCTGGTGGCGAGCGAAGGCTTCAGCCGCGGCTAATCCTTGTGGCGGGCGGCAGATTGCTATTGTGCACCTGCGAAATGCCCGTAAGATCGCGGTTAAGAGATCAATAAGCAGGGGAACAATGCCATGAAGACGGTTGCTGGTTGGGGTGTGTTTTCGCGCCGGAGCGTGATTGCGGCGTCTGTTGCGCTTGGCCTTGCCGCCTCGATGGGAAGCGGGGCGTTTGCCGCGGCAAAGACGTCGGTCACGATCGGCATGACGATCGAACCCATCGGTCTCGATCCGACGATTGCCGCCCCTGTGGCGATCGGCCAGGTGAGCTGGCAGAATATCTTTGAGGGCCTGACGACGGTAGACAGCGCCGGCAAGGTGCAGCCGCAGCTTGCGGAAAGCTGGGAGATTTCCCCGGATGGGAAGACCTATACGTTCAAGCTGCGCCAGGGCGTGACCTTCCACAACGGCGTCGCCTTCGACTCGTCGGTTGCGAAATTCACGATCGACCGGGCTCGCGGCGCCGACAGCGTCAATCCGCAGAAGCGCTATTTCGCCTCGATCGAGACAGTGGAGACGCCCGATGCCGCAACGCTGGTGCTGAAGCTGAAGCAGCCGGCGGGCAGCCTGCTCTACTGGCTCGGCTGGCCGGCATCTGTCATGGTCGAGCCGAAATCCGCTGCCGACAACAAGACCACGCCGGTCGGCACCGGTCCGTTCAAGTTCGTGTCCTGGCAGAAGGGCTCGAAGGTCGATCTGGCGAAGAATGCGGAATACTGGAACAAGTCCGTTTCGGTGAAGCTCGAGACAGCGGTTTTCCGGTTCATCGCCGATCCGCAGGCGCAGGCAGCGGCCCTGAAGGCCGGCGATGTCGACGCGTTTCCGGAGTTCGGCGCGCCGGAACTGGTCTCCTCCTTCGAGGGCGACACGAAGCTCACGACCGTGATCGGCAATACCGAGCTCAAGGTCGTGGCTGGCATGAACAATTCGCGCAAGCCATTCGACGACAAGAAGGTTCGCCAAGCGCTGATGATGGCGGTGGATCGTGCGACCGTTGTCGAAGGTGCATGGTCGGGTTACGGCACGCCGATCGGCAGCCACTACACGCCGAACGACCGCGGCTTCAAGGACCTCACCGGCGTCTACCCCTACGACGCCGAAAAGGCGAAGGCGCTTTTGAGCGAGGCCGGATATCCGAACGGCTTCTCCTTCACCATGAAGGCGCCGCAGATGGCCTATGCGCAGCGCTCGTCGCAGATCCTGCAGGCGATGTTTGCCGAAATCGGCGTGACGATGAATATCGAAACGACCGAGTTTCCCGCAAAATGGGTATCGGACGTGCTGAAAGCCGGCGACTACGACATGACCATCGTTGCCCATGCGGAGCCGATGGACATCGATATCTACGCCCGCGACCCCTATTACTTCCACTACAAGAACCCCGCCTTCAACGAGATCCTCGCCAAGGTCGAGGCGACCGCCGATCCTGCGGAACAGGACAAGCTCTACGGCGAGGCGCAGACGATCCTCGCAGAGGACGTGCCGGCACTGTTCCTGTTCGTAATGCCGAAGCTCGGCATATGGGACGCGAAGCTGAAGGGGCTGTGGGAGAACGAGCCGATCCCATCGAACGTGCTGACCGAGGTGTTCTGGGAAGAATGACGATGCGTCTCGCCGTGATCTGCGCCGGTGACGTTTCCGACAACGCGAGAGGCGTTAAGCTTTGCGATGAGGTGGCCTTGGGAAAGATGGGGCTTAATCGCGGATGACTGAAATCCCCCTCTGGCCTGCCGGCCATCTCCCCCACAAGGGGGGAGAAGGTATGCGGCACCCGATTGCCTCGATCGTGGCCCGGCGGTTCGGCCGGGTGATATTCCGAGGGGAAACCGCAGGAGTGATCCAGATGTGGCCGCGCACTTTTTGGGAGTGGGTTCTCGTTATCTTCGTGCTCGGAACGGCAGCTGTTTTCATTCTCGTCCCAGCCTACGCAATGATCTTCATCACTATTCATGGCTACTGATGATGATCCTATTAGCAGTAGGGGAGCAGGGACGTGCCTCAAGTGAGCAATATGCCTGGATCGAGGGAGGTGCTTCAGCAGAGGCGTCGGGAGGGTACGGCATTGGTCCTTCTCCCCGCGCGGGGAGAAGCTGCCGGCAGGCGGATGAGGGGTGGGATGCAGCAGGAACGTGCGGAATGTGGATCCAAGCCGCCCAGGCGGAACTCGGGGACTGTCTGCCTCGCATCTGTGAGCTCTCCCTCATTCCTGTGCACGTCACAGGAATGAGGGATCTTGGAGGGTGTGCCCCATGATCTCCATCCTTATCCGGCGCATCCTGTCGCTCGTCGTCACGCTTCTCGTCGTGTCGTTGCTGATCTTCGTCGTCATGGGTCTCTTGCCGGGGGATCCGGCGGCGATTGTGCTCGGGACGTCGGCAAGCCCGGAGACGCTGGCGGCGCTTCGAACCCAGATGGGGCTCGATCAGCCGCTGCCGGTGCGTTATCTCGCCTGGCTCTGGGGTGTTTTTCAGGGCGATTTCGGGCAGTCCTATACCTATGGCGTGCCGGTCGCGGGGCTGATCGCGGAGCGGCTGACGGTGACGCTGCCGTTGGCGCTGATGGCGGTTCTGATGTCGGTCGGAATTGCCGTGCCACTCGGCGTGCAGGCCGCGAAAAAGCATAACGGCATGTTCGACGCCGTTGTCGGCGCAGTCTCTTACGTCAGTATCGCGGTGCCGGCCTTCTGGGTGGGGCTGCTGTCGATCATCCTGTTTTCGACGCTGCTCGGCTGGATGCCGGCAGGTGGATTCCCGGGCTGGGACGCGGGGCTGCTGGCCGGGTTGCAGGCGTTGCTGCTGCCAGCGATCGCGCTGGCGCTGCCGCAGGCGGGCGTGTTGACACGCGTTGCGCGGGCCGCGGTGCTGGACGTGATGAACGAGGATTATGTGCGCACCGCCCGCGCCAAGGGGCTGGGCGAGGGGGCGGCACTCTGGCGCCATGCGGTGCCGAATGCGCTTGTGCCTGTGGTGACGATGATCGGCATGCAGTTCACCTTTCTGATCGCCGGTGCAGTGCTGGTCGAAAACGTCTTCAACCTGCCGGGTCTGGGAAGGCTTGCCTACCAGTCGCTGGCGCAGCGTGACATCGTGGTCATGCAGGACGTCGTCCTGTTTTTCTCAGCCCTTGTCATCGTCGTCAATTTCCTCGTCGACCTTCTTTACCTGGTGATCGATCCGCGGCTGAGGGTGGGGGTGAGATGAGGCAACTTCTGCGCCGTCCCGTTCTTCTTGCCGGGCTTGTCGTGACGCTGTTCCTGTTTCTGGTGGCGTTGCTTTCGCTGGTCTGGACGCCTTATCCGCCGTCGAAGATGAACATCGTCCACAAGCTGAAGCCGCCATTCGAATTCGGCCTGCTCGGGACCGACCAGTTCGGACGCGATGTGGCTTCCGCGCTGATGGTCGGCGCCTGGAATTCGCTGTCGACGGCGCTGCTTGCGGTGGCGATCGGTGCCACGATCGGCACGGCTGTCGGCACGGTGGTGGCGATGCGGCGCGGCTGGGTGGAGCAGATCGTGATGCGCGGCTGCGATATCATCTTCGCGGTTCCGCCAATCCTGTCGGCAATGATGCTCGGCGCCTTTATCGGATCAGGCCGGTTCACGGCGGTCATTGCCATTGCCACGTTCATGGTGCCGGTGTTTGCGCGGCTGACGCTTGCCGCGGCGCGCCAGATCTGGACGCGCGACTATGTAGCAGCGGCTATCGGCATGGGGCGTTCGAAGCTGAAGATCACGTTCGTCCACATCCTGCCCAATATTTCGAACCAGATCATCGTGCAGGTGACGATCCAGCTCGGTCTCGCGATCCTGACCGAGGCGGGGCTTTCCTATCTCGGGCTCGGCATGCCGCCGCCGAACCCGACCTGGGGGCGTATGCTTGCGGATTCGCAGACGTTCCTTGGACAAGCGCCTTGGCTCGCCTTGATGCCGGGTCTGGCGATCGCGATCGCGGTGCTGGGCCTCAACATGCTCGGTGATGGTCTGCGCGACCTTCTCGATCCGCGCTCGACACCCTGATTTTTAAACGACGACCTGAGTGAAAGACTTTTCATGAACGCCCTTTTGAAACTGACGATCCGGGACATTCTTTCTCTTTATGCGCAGAAGAAGCTTTCGCCGCTGGAATACTGGGAGGTGGTCGAGGCACGGGTTGCGGCGTTCGAACACCAAGTTCAGGCGCTCTACCTCTACGATCCGGAAAGCGCACGGCAACAGGCGAAAGCCTCCACCGAGCGCTGGGCGAAGGGCGAGACGCTGGGGATGCTCGACGGCATTCCGGTGACGATCAAGGAACTGATCGCCACGAAAGGGCATCCGGTGCCGCTCGGGACCGCCGCGACGGAGCTGACGGCGGCGGCCAGCGATGCGCCGGCCGCTGCACGGCTGCGCGAGGACGGCGCGGTGATCTTCGCAAAGACCACATGTCCCGATTACGGCATGCTGTCGTCAGGGCTTTCCAGCTTTCACCCCTTAAGCCGCAATCCCTGGAACCTGACGCAGAACCCGGGCGGATCCAGTGCCGGCGCGGCGTCGGCTGCGGCTTCGAGCTTCGGACCCCTGCATATCGGCACCGATATCGGCGGTTCGATCCGGCTGCCGGCCGGCTGGACGGGGCTTTTCGGCTTCAAGCCCAGCCAGGGCCGCATTCCGGTCGATCCGTTCTTTGTCGGGCGCTGTGCCGGGCCGATGACGCGGACGGTGGACGACAGTGCGATCGCCATGGCGACCCTGTCGCGCCCCGACTGGCGCGACGCGACATCGCTGCCGCCCAACGCCTTCGACTGGGTGGATCTCGACATCGACGTCAAGGGGATGAAGATCGGGCTTATGCTGGATGCGGGCATCGGGATCTCTCTCGACGACGAGGTCCGCGCGGCGGTGACGGCTGCGGCAAAGCGGTTCGAGGCGGCGGGGGCCGAGATCGTGGAGGTTGCGCCCGTCATGACGCGGACGATGCTGGACGGGCTCGACAGTTTCTGGCGGGCGCGGTTCTGGGGCGATATCGAGACGATGCCGGACGAGCGCAAGGTGCAGATCCTGCCCTACATCTTCGAATGGGCAAAGGGCGGGGCTTCGGTTTCCGGCGTCGAGGCGGTGCGCGGTTTCAACCAGACGAACGAGATGCGCAAGGCCTGTGCGAGACTCTTCTCCGGCGTCGATGCGGTTTTGTCGCCGACCAACCCGATCGTCTCCTATCCGGCCGACTGGGCATCGCCGACCAACGATCCTCTGAAACCGTTCGAGCATATCGGCTACACGGTGCCGTGGAACATGTCGGAGCAGCCGGCCGCCTCGATCAACTGCGGTTTCTCCCGCAGCGGAATGCCAATCGGGCTGCAGATCGTCGGGCCCCGGTTCGCAGACGTGCTCGTTCTGAAGCTGTCGCATGCGTTTGAGCAGTGGACCGGCGGCGTGACCAACTGGCCAGAGCCGAGACTTACGCCCTGATCTGCGCATCGAGTGACGGTCCGAGCGCAAAAATCGGCGATGGAACCTTCACGGTTTCGCCGCGTTTCATTTTGGCAGACGAATGCGTGCACTTTGCGTCTGGTGGAGTATGATGTGCGAGAGGCAACCTTTCGAACATGACCGGGCCTGATATCCCGATCTTCGCCAAGCCTCACAGTTTGCATGTCGTTTGAACCTTTCCGCAAAGCCCGCGCCTTCCGCGCGGCGCCAAGATCCGTAGAAACAGGAGATCTCCATGGCCGCAGCTACTTCCACGAATGCCGAAATTGCCCGCGCTCGCACCGCCGCCGGTGCTGCTACGACGTCTGACATCGAAGCGCAGCTGCAGCAGCTCCGCGAAGATATCTCGTCGCTTGCCAAGACCGTCGGCGCCGTCGGCAGCAGCACGGCGAGTGAAGTGAAGGGCAAGGCCCGTCGCGCCGCATCCGATGCGACCGATGCGTCCATGCAGATGGTTGAAGCTGCCCGCGAGCAGGCGATCTCGTTCGAGCGCGACCTGGAAGCGAAGATCCGCAAGGCACCGATCCAGTCGATCGCGATCGCAGCCGGCGTTGGCTTCGTCTTCGCTCTTCTGTCGCGTCGCTAAAGATGATGGGCCTTGGTCCCCTTATCGCTTCGTTTGCCGCGATGGATATCGCGGCATTTACGGAGCGGCTGAAGCGCAACATCATGCTGTATGGGCTCGCTGCACTTTTCGTGCTGACGGCCTATGTGCTGGGCGTTGCGGCACTTGCCGTTCATCTGTCGCAGTTCTGGGGCCTTCCCATAGCGCTTCTGGTGGTTGCAGGCGGCGCGCTGCTGCTGGCCGTTATTTTCTACCTTTCGGTGACGCTCACCGCGAGAGCGGAAGTCAAGCGCAAGAAGCAGGCAGTGGCCGCCAATAGCGGCAAGACGCTGGCTTTGACGGCAGCACTCACAGCGGTTCCGCTTCTTCTGAAGTCGAAGCCCCTGATGTTTGCATCGATCGCGGGGGGCCTCGGCTTCCTCGCCCTGAGCGGTGGCAGGACGCGTCGTCGCTTTACAAATCCTGGAGAGTAACACCAGCCGTTACTCGTCTTTCGATCATCGAGCTGCCGGACAAATTCCGGCAGCTTTTTTTGTGTCTTGTCGGATTGTCATGAGGCTCTGGTCGACGCTCGCGCGGAGCGAAGGGATGCGTGCTATTCAGAATTCTGCAAACACGGGGGAGGGCAGTTGTCTGGCGCTACGCGAAACACACAAAAACGCCGCCCGTGAAGGCGGCGTCTATGAGTTTACATGCAGTTCGCCGAACCCTCAGCCGCCGAAGGCGCGGGACGTGATGGCTGCGTCACCGGCATCCGGGCCATAATCGACCTCGCCGGATACGCCAAGCAGCTCCTGCAAGCGGGTACGAGCGCGCGAGACACGGCTCTTGATCGTGCCGACAGCGCAACCGCAGATCTCCGCCGCTTCCTCATAGGCAAAGCCTGCTGCGCCGACGAGAACAATCGCTTCGCGCTGATCGTCCGGAAGCTTGTCGAGCGCTGCACGAAAGTCCTGCAGGTCGAGGCGACCATACTGTTCGGGGTGCACGGAAAATCGTTCGGAGAACAGGCCGTCGCTGTCTTGCACTTCGCGGCCACGCTTGCGCATCTGGCTGTAGAATTCGTTGCGCAGGATCGTGAACAGCCAGGCCCGCATGTTAGTGCCGGCCGTAAAGCTCTTCTGGTTCGCCCACGCCTTCATGATCGTGTCCTGGACAAGGTCATCGGCCTTGTCGTGACGACCGGTCAGCGAGACGGCAAAAGCGCGCAGGTTCGGCAGCGATGCCAAAAGGTCGCGCTTAAAAATGCGATCGTCGTTGTCTTCTTCCTTGCTCATTTCGCATCCACCGACTTGGCGTTGCGCTCGGCATGGTCGAGCCGTTCGAGCAGATCGAGGAAGCGATCGGGGATACCCTCCTCCTGGACTGCGTCATAAAATTCACGCAGTTTGCGAGAGATCGAGGCGTTGGGAGACACTGACCCAGGCCTTGCTTCTTGAGATTGGCTTGTTGTCATGTCATCTTTTTTTGTGTTGTCGTCACTCATCACTCAAATGGCCTGTTCGATATCGTCACCTCACAATTCGCGGATCGAAAAAAAGTTCCACCCTTGCGGAACTTTTTTTAAGTACCCACGTTATTAGTCCGTCAATTGCCCTCATTGGGTCCCGGGGAGTATTTTTTTATGTCACTGACCTCACGCGTTGCGTCTCATCTTCCATATCTGCGCCGCTATGCGCGGGCCGTTACCGGATCGCAGACATCGGGAGACGCCTATGTCGCGGCGGTCCTCGAGGCCCTGATCGCGGACGTCTCCATCTTTCCGGAGTCGTCTAAGGATCGTGTATCGCTTTACAAACTGTTTGTCGCAATTTTTGGTTCCACTTCAATCGAGATCCGGCCGATCGACTCGCCGTTTGCTTGGGAACAGCGCGCAGCGGCTAACCTTTCGAACCTTCCGTCGCAGTCCCGTCATGCCTTCCTTCTGATTTCGGTCGAAGGCTTCACGATTGAGGAAGCGGCTGAAGTTCTCGATATCAGCGTTGGTGAAGTGAACAAGCTTCTCGATGAAGCCTCGCGCGAAATTTCCCGCCAGGTCGCGACCGATATCATGATCATCGAAGACGAGCCGCTGATCGCGCTCGACATCGAGCAGATGGTACAGGACCTTGGTCACCGCGTCACGGGTATCGCCCGTACCCACAAGGAAGCGGTATCGCTGTTCCAGACATCGCAGCCGAAGATGGTTCTCGCCGATATCCAGCTGGCGGACGGAAGCTCCGGCATCGACGCGGTCAACGAGATCCTGAAGTCCTCCAATGTCCCTGTGATCTTCATCACGGCATTCCCGGAGCGTCTGCTGACCGGCGAGCGGCCTGAGCCTGCTTTCCTCGTCACCAAGCCTTTCAATCCGGATATGGTGAAGGCTCTGATCAGCCAGGCCTTGTTCTTCAATGACGCGGTTAAGGCTGCTGCCTGATCTATCTGCCATCGATCGATTTCAGGCAGGAACAAACCCCAAAGAGAGGCGTTCTGGGATATCGGAACGCCCCGCTTGCTTTCCCGTTATGATGCCGAGCGATGTCTTCCCTTGATTTAAAGCGTCCGTGGGATACTTACCTGCGGATATTGAAAAAGAGATTTGGCCTGGTTGGTACGTCTCGTTAGAGCTAAGGATTACCAAAGGGTTGGGTTGTTTCGACAAGACCGACACTTTATAAGATTTTGAACTTGAATGAGTTGCGGAAGTCTATATTCAGACTTCCGTTCGCCTGGAAGTCGCAACGGAGTTTACCAAGTGACGCATCCGCTGACATGGCAGCAAGCTGGTCAGAGTGATGACAAGTTGCGTGAGTTTTTCATGCCAGCGCTGATTGATCTCGGCGCATGCATCATTATCCAGGACACCCAGCAGAATTACCTTCTCGTTGCCAACCTGCCTCAGGTCTGGTCGCTTCAAGGCGTGGATGCGCCAAGCGATGCGAGCCTGTTCGGCGACGACGTGGCCGCGAAACTCCACACGCTGAAATCGGAAATGACCGAGCTTGGCCGCAAAGGCCATATCGAGGTCACGGCGGGTTCGGACCAGGTCTTCGAATTCCGCGTCCAGGCCGTCGGCGTCGAAGGCGGGAACCTGCATCTGGTCACCACGATCAATGACCGGTCGGAAGAGCGGCATCGTGAGCGGTTGCTCCGGGCCTTGCTGCGCGAAGTCAGTCACCGCTCCAAGAACCTGCTTGCGATCATCCAGAGCATCGCGCTGCAGACGGCGCGCTATTCAGGGTCGCTCGATCTTTTCCTGCACAAGTTCCGTGGGCGGCTCTATTCGCTGTCGCAGAGTCAGGACCTTATCACCGATTCGAGTTGGCGCGGCGCCTATCTTTTCGATCTGGTTCAGCAACAGACCGAAAAGTATCTTCCTGATAACAAGCATCTCGTCCGCATGGGCGGTGACAACGTGCTGCTGACGCCCAATGCATCGCTGCATGTGGGGCTGGCACTGCACGAACTGGTGGTCAACGCCGTCAGTCACGGCTCCGTCATGCGCAGCCGCCTGCCGATCGAAGTGGCGGCCAACCGGGTGCACGTGGATGGGCATGACGTTCTTGAGATCGTCTGGGACGAGGCGTTGATTGAAAACGACAGCGTCGACGTCAGCGAGGACGGGATGCGATCGCATTTCGGCAGCACCGTTCTCGAACGGGTGGTACCTGCGTCCGTCAACGGGAAGGCACGATATGTGATCTCCAACGATCGCATTCAGTACCGCCTGAGCTTTCCGCTCGAAGGCGCCAGCGACTAAAGGTCGGGCCAACCAATTCCCCACATGATGCGAAGGCCCGATGATCGAAGCATCGGGCTGTTCGCGAATGTCGAGCCACGGGGATAGCCCCATGCGAGGCTCGTTGCTTGGCGCCATGTTTTCACGTCACAAGGGAACAAGTCGTGCCGGCGATAGCGGCTGCCCAAAACGGAGCTGGCTCGGTTCCACTAGGGAGCCGAGCCAGTTCTTCTCTTCGAGGGGGATTGAAGAGTATGTCCGAAGGCTCTTTGTAGGGCGGGGGACGGGGGGTCGCCTTCAGACATCAGTAGAACGGGCGTCCGGGAATTAGGTTCCGGCATATTTTCAAAAAATCGAAGAAAAAATGAGAGCGGACGACGCAACGGAAAACGGCGGCTTTCGCCGCCGTTCCGGGTCGTATCTGGAGCGCTGAAATCAGCGCTTCAGGGTTCTCGGATCGAGCGCATCGCGGATTGCATCGCCCATGTAGTTGACGCTCAGAACCGTTGCAGAAATCGCAAGGCCTGGCCACAGCACGCGTGATGGCGTCAGCTGCAGGAAGTTGGCGCCGTCAAACAGCAATCGTCCCCATGTCGGAAAATCCGACGGGAAGCCCAAGCCGAGGAAGGACAGCGACGATTCCGTGATGATGGCCGAGGCGATCCCGAGCGTCGCAGACACCATGATCGAGGACAGGACGTTGGGCAGGATATGCCGCAGCACGATCCGGTATTCCCGCATGCCGCTCGATTTCGCCGCCAGGATGAATTCCTGGCTTTTGACCGCAAGCACATCGCCACGCACGATACGTGCCGTGTGCATCCAGCTCGTGACGCCGATGACGACCACGATCAGGATGAAGATGCCGGTCTCCGGTCCGAAGGCTGCGCGCAGCGTATCGCGGAACAGAAGCAGGATCACGAGCAGGAGCGGCAGAAGCGGCAGGGCCAGGAACAGGTCCGTCAACCGCATCAACGGCCCATCCAGCCTGCGAAAGTAGCCCGAGAGGACCCCCACCAGCGTGCCGAGGAAGAGCGCGAGCAGCATGGCGGTGATGCCGACCGCAAGCGAGATGCGGCCGCCGGCCAGAACCTGGGCCAGCATGTCCTTGCCGAGATTGTCGGTGCCGAACGGATGCGCCAGCGATGGCCACTGGTTCTTCTCGCGGATGTTCAGCTGGTTGGGCGCGACCCTGTGGATATAGGGGCCGACATAGACAGCCAGAACGATGAAGGTGAAGACGATGAGGCCGGCGACGCCGCCCTTGTGCGCCCTAAACTGCCGCCACATGTCGGCCATCGCGGAGCGTGTCGGGGATGACGCCCTGGCGGGTGCGGGGTTTGCGATTGTCGCGTCAGTCATACCGGATCCTCGGGTCAAGAATGCCGTAGAGAACGTCGGCGATTAGGTTGAAGAGTACGATCAGCACCGCGAAGATGAAGGTCAGTGTCTGAACGAGAGGAATATCGGCGCCCTGGACGGCGACGATCAGCAACTGCCCCAGCCCGTTCACGCGGAAGATCTGTTCGGTGATGATGGCGCCGGAGAAGATGGTGGGTACGCCGAGCGCAATCACCGTCACGACCGGGATCAGGCTGTTGCGCAGAACGTGGACGAGCAGCACGACGTTTTCCTTGACGCCCTTGGCGCGGGCGGTGCGGACATAGTCCTGATGCAGGTTGTCGAGCATCGACGCGCGCACGAAGCGGGTAATCTGGGACGCGTTGTAAAGCGCCAGAACCGCGACCGGCATGGCCATCTGCTTTGCCTGTGCAACGAAGGTGGCAAAGCTCGTGACCTGCAGATTGGTGTCGTAGACCGACGGGAACCACTGGAGGTAGGACGAGAAGATGACGATCAGAAGCACGCCGGTGAAGAAGGTCGGCACCGAATAGCCGACCATCGAGACGAAGGTGCCGACCTGGTCGAAGATCGAATACTGCTTGTAGGCGGAGACGACGCCGATCGGAACGGCGATCAGAATGCCGAACAGATAGGCGAGGCCAATGACCCAGAGCGTCTGCGGCAGGCGCTGGACGATGAGATCAACGACAGGGCTGCGCGTTGCCCAGGAGAGGACACGCATGCGCTGCCCATCGCCGAACTGCCAGCCTGTGAGGCGTTCGATAATATTCAGCGGCTCGTTGATGAAGAATTGCTGCAGCCAGTAGAGATAGCGCAGGAGGAAGGGCTGATCCATGCCGAGCGAGGCACGGATCTGTGCGCGGACTTCCGGCGGGATCGTCAGGGGCAGGTCGCCAGTCGGATCGTTTGGTGCCAGATCGAGCAGCGCGAAGATGACGAAGCTGATGATCAGCAGGGTCGGTATTGCGAAGAACAATCGTCGCAACGTGTATGTGAACATGTACGAATTTCTCCAGACGACGCCGGATCATGCCGCAGAATGCGGTGATAGGGCGCGAAGTCCTGATGTGCCGCATCAGATTTTCCCGGGCCGATGAGCCCCGGGAAGATCATGCCATACGAAGCGTGAGACAGAGCGCCGGCAACCGCTGAGGGCTGCCGGCTGTCTCCTTACTTCTTGCGCGACCAGTCTGCGATGTTCCACACCTGGCTGTCCCAGGAGTTCATCTTGATGCCGTCGAGCGTGAGCGCGAAGGACGACTGGTCACCGCGGTGGACGAGCGCGATATGTGCGCCTTCCTCGGTCAGCATGTCGTTGAGCTGCTTGGCGATTGCTGCGCGCTTATCGAGATCTGCGGTTCTGGACAGTTCGCTGACCAGCTTGTCGTAGTCAGGGTTGCAGTAGCGCGGGATGTTCTGCCCCTGCCAGCCGTTTGCCGGACCGGGGATCTTGTCGCACAGCCATTCCGCCATGTACTTTTCAGGATCGGTGCCATCGAAGTTGTTGGTGTACATTTCAACGTCGGCATAGAACTTCTGGAACGTGTCCGGGCTTGCCGGGTCGCCACCGAAGAAGACGGAGGCAGACGCGTTGCGGAGTTCCGCATCAACGCCGATTTCCGCCCACATCGCCTTGACCAGTTCCTGGGTCGCCTGGCGAACCGAGTTGGTCGAGGTGGAGTAAAGGTAGGAAAGGCGTACGCCATCCTTGGCGCGGATGCCATCGGAACCCTTCTTCCAGCCGGCATCTTCGAGCAGCTTGTTGGCACCCTCGATATCCTGCTTCAGGCACCAGCTGTCGTTCTTGGTGGAAGCAACGACTTCCGGAGCGGGCAGGATGTTGCAGGTGGCCCTGCCGGACTGGCCGTAGCCGGCCTCGACGATGATGTCGCGGTCGATGGCAAGCGACAGTGCACGGCGAACGGCCGGATCCTTGAGCGACGGATGCGGGCCGGCTTCCTTGGTGGAGCGCTTGGCGCCCAGCGAAGGATCTGCATTGAAGTGGTTGAGGTTGATACGCTCGACCTGGGTGCCGAACGAAATTTCAAGACGGCCCTTGCCGGCAGCGAGCATGGTCTGCAGCACTTCAGGCTCGACCTGGGCATTCCAGGCGTAATCGTATTCGCCGGTTTCAAGCACGGCGCGGGCAGCAGACGCAGCGTCGCCACCGCCCTTCAGCGTGATCGAGGCGAAGGCTGGCTTTGCCGGATCGCGGTAGTTCGGGTTGGCCTTGAAGGTGATGACGTCGTTCGGCTTGAAATCGGCGACCATGAAGGCGCCGGTGCCGATCGGACCGAAGTTGGCGGCCGTGCAGCCGGGAGCCTTGGCGCCGACGCAATCCTTGAACTGCTTGGCCTGGATGACCGGCGACTGGGCGCCCACAAAAGCCGAATAGGGGTAGGGCTTGGGCTCGGTAAAGGTAATCTTGACGGTGTTCGGGTCGATCGCCTCGACGTTCTTGACGCCTTCGTACTGAGCCGCCTGGGCGCAGCCGCCATCCGGCGCCGTGCAGTATTTCCAGGTGAAGATCACGTCTTCAGCGGTAAACGCCGTGCCGTCGGACCATTTGACGCCCGGCTTGATCTTCCAGGTCATGCTGAGAAGGTCTTTTGCCACGCCGCCGTTTTCGACGGTCGGGATCTCGGTCACCAGCCACGGAACCAGTTCACCCTTCTCGTCGTAGCGGGCAAGGGGCTCAATCACGATCGAGGACGCATAGACTTCCTTCGTGCCGGCGGAAAGATACGGATTCAGCGTGGAAACCGCCTGCCAGAACAGGGCCTTCAGGTCTCCGTCAGTGCCGCGCTCGGCGTGGGCTGCGGTGCCACCCAGGGCGAGCACGGCCACCGTGCCGACCAATAGGTGCTTCAACTTCTTCATGCTGCTATTCCCCTTGATGTTGATTTGTCTCGATTTTAGTGCCCGGATCGCCCGTTTGCCGGTGTCGATGCCGTCGAGCTGCATGGCGCCCTGTCTTCCCTGGCGCGTCGCAGATTAGAATTCCCGCATCCTCCTGAAAAGTAAGTCAGATATTACATTTGATACCCGCAATATGCCGAGGTGATCAAAATTTGAGCCATCTAAGCATAGGCCTATTTTGTGTTCAAGGGCGAAAATTGACGCTTGCAAATTCCGACGAAGCCGTCGCAATATCGCAGCCTTCGAGACTGGAAATACCAATAAATCTAGAGGATTGCCCAAATGCCTGTCATCAATCGCGTCGCCGAAATGCAGGATCAGGTTGCAGAATGGAGACGCCATCTGCACAAGAATCCGGAGCTTCTCTACGACGTTCACTACACATCCGCCTTCGTTGCCGAGAAGCTGAAAGCCTTTGGTTGCGACGTGGTTGAGAGCGGCATCGGCAAGACGGGCGTCGTCGGCATCATCAAGGGCAGCCAGGGCGATGGCCCGGTTATCGGCTTCCGTGCCGACATGGATGCGCTGCCGATTCTTGAGACATCGGGCGTGCCGTGGGCTTCGAAAACACCGGGCAAGGCGCATTCCTGCGGCCATGACGGACATACCGCAATGCTTCTGGGTGCGGCCCAGTATCTCGCCGAGACCCGCAATTTCAAGGGTTCCGTCGCTGTGATTTTCCAGCCGGCCGAAGAGGGCGGTGCGGGCGCACTTGCGATGATCGAGGACGGAATGATGGATAAGTTTTCCATCAAGGAAGTCTACGGCATGCACAATGCACCGGCGCTCCCGGTCGGCAGTTTCTCGATCCGCAAGGGCGGCATCATGGCGGCGGCCGATACGTTCGAGATCAACATTTCCGGCCGTGGCAGCCATGCCGCCCAGCCGCATCTGTCGATCGACCCGGTACTGACCGCGTCGCATGTGGTGATCGCGCTACAGTCGGTCGTTTCGCGCGAGACGGATCCGCTCAAATCCCTCGTCGTCACCGTCGCTTCCATCCATGGCGGCCAGGCGAGCAACGTCATCCCGGCCTTCGTGACGCTGGCCGGTACCGTGCGCACGCTTCTACCGGAAACCCGCGACTTTGCCGAAAAGCGCCTGAAGGAAGTGGCTGAGGCAACCGCAATCGCACATGGTGCTACGGCCGAGGTCGTCTACAATCGCGGCTATCCGGTCACCTTCAACCATGACAACGAGACCGATTTTGCTGTCGGGATCGCCTCGAAAGTGGCGGGCCAGGGCAAGGTCGACGCCAATGCGGCACCGCATATGGGCGCTGAAGACTTCTCCTACATGCTGGAGCAGCGGCCGGGTGCCTTCATCTTCCTCGGCAATGGCGATACCGCCAATCTTCACAATGCGGCCTACGACTTTAACGACGAGGCCATTCCCTATGGCGTGAGCTACTGGGTTTCGCTTGCCGAAACGGCGCTCGCCGCCTGATCGTATCCTCTTCCGACCGGCCCCTCGCGATGCCGCCACCAGTCGCGACGGGGCCGCCCAAATCAAGGAAACATGCATGCTGCTTTCCGGACCTGCGATGGAACAGTCTGGCGGATCGGTCACTCCGGTCCTGTCTGTGAAGAACCTCACGACGTCGTTCAAGGTGAACGACGAATGGAAGACGGTTGTGCGCAACATCTCGTTTGATGTGGCACCGCGCGAGACGGTTGCGATCGTGGGCGAAAGCGGCTCCGGCAAATCGGTGACGTCGCTGTCGATCATGCGGCTGTTGCAGAAGAATTCGAGCCGGATCGAGGGGCAGGTCTTCCTGCAGGGCAAGGAGCTTCTCGGTCTGCCTGAGGAGGAGATGCGGCGGGTGCGCGGCAACGACATCTCGATGATCTTCCAGGAGCCGATGACCTCGCTCAATCCGATCTTTCCGATCGGAAAGCAGATCGCCGAGGCGCTGACGGTTCACACCAACATCTCCAAGGCCGAGGCAAAGGCGGAGGTGATACGGCTTCTCGAGAAGGTTCGCATCCCCAACGCCAAGAGCCGTTTCGACGAATACCCGCACCAGTTTTCCGGCGGCATGCGCCAGCGCGTGATGATCGCCATGGCACTTGCGGCCAAGCCGAAGCTTCTGATCGCCGACGAGCCGACGACGGCGCTGGACGTGACGATCCAGGGGCAGATCCTTGATCTCATCAAGATGCTGCAGGAAGAGGAGGGCATGTCGGTCCTGTTCATCACCCATGACATGGGCGTTGTGGCGGAAGTGGCCGACCGGACGATCGTGATGTTCCGTGGCGACGCGGTGGAAACCGGCCAGACCGGCGATATCTTCCATCGCGGCCAGCATGCCTACACGCGGGCGCTTCTTTCCGCCGTGCCGCGGCTGGGCTCGATGGGGCAGAGCAAGCTGCCGATGCGGTTTCCGCTGATCGACGTCAACACCGGCGAACAGCAGGTTCTGGGCGAAGTGTTCGACACGGTTGCCAAGGGCAAGACGCCGATCCTCGACGTGAAGGACCTGACGACGCGGTTCGACATCCATTCCGGCCTTCTCGGACGCAAGTCCGGGGCGGTGCATGCGGTGGAAAAGGTCTCGTTCGATCTCTATGCCGGCGAAACGCTTGCGCTGGTGGGTGAATCCGGTTGCGGCAAGTCGACCACCGGACGATCCGTCACGCGGCTGATCACGCCGACCAGCGGCACCGTGCAGGTGGACGGCTACGACGTGATGAGCCTCGATCAGCATGCGCTTCGAACCATGCGCCGGTCGATCCAGATGGTGTTCCAGGATCCGTTCGCTTCCTTGAACCCGCGCATGAGCGTGGGGTCTGCCGTCGCCGAACCGTTTATCGAGCACAAGCTCGGCACCAAGGCGCAGGCGCGCGAAAAGGCGGCGAACCTTCTCGAAAAGGTCGGACTTTCGGCCGACATGATGCGGCGCTTCCCGCACGAGTTTTCCGGCGGCCAGCGGCAGCGCATCGCGATCGCCAGGGCTTTGATGCTCGATCCGAAGGTGATCGTTGCCGACGAAGCGGTGTCGGCGCTGGACGTGTCGATCAAGGCGCAGGTCTGCAACCTGCTGCTCGACCTGCAGCAGTCTCTGAACCTCGCCTTCCTGTTCATCTCCCACGACATGGCCGTGGTGGAGCGCGTGAGCCACCGGGTGGCAGTGATGTATCTGGGCGAAATCGTCGAGATCGGCCCGCGTGCGGCGGTGTTTGAAAACCCGCAGCATCCCTACACGAAGAAACTGATGTCGGCGGTGCCGGTGCCGGATCCGTCACGGCGCCGGATCAAGCGCAACCTTTCCACCGAAGAGATCAAGAGCCCGATCCGGTCTGTCGATTTCGTGCCGCCGGTGCGGGAATATCGCGAAGTCGGCGCAGGCCACGTCGTGCAGGTGGCCTGACGTCGGACGGCCCGG
Organism: Rhizobium sp. NFR12; assembly: GCF_900108545.1. Taxonomy (NCBI): domain Bacteria; kingdom Pseudomonadati; phylum Pseudomonadota; class Alphaproteobacteria; order Hyphomicrobiales; family Rhizobiaceae; genus Rhizobium; species Rhizobium sp. NFR12. The sequence goes on from NZ_FNWM01000001.1 coordinate 466,001, forward strand.
AACGAACGCGAAGGCGGCGCAAACTGGGGCGCCGCCTCGCATCTATCATTTGTCGGATTTCGCGATCTGCAGTATGATGGCTGCATGAGCAACAGGGATGATATCCGCCAGCGGACACTGGAAGCAGCGCACCTGCAGATGATCGAGGGCAACCCGCTCGACGCTGAGCAAATTGCCATGTTCGAAATGTTCGATCGGGAACGCTGGCCTGAAGAAAAACAGGTTGCTTATATTCTGGGGCGTGCACGCGATGCATCGCTTTCCGACGCTGCAGAATGAACGACGACCCCTACGTTTATCCGGGGACGCGCACGCTTAAAAATAAACTAGGAATTTCGGACGTCGATAAGCTTGATTATCACGAGCGCGAAATCGTGACGATGCGTAGTCGCCAGAAAATCCCCGTGGGTAATTTCGACCTGAAGCATCTGCGGGCCATCCACCGTCATCTCTTTCAGGATATGTACGACTGGGCGGGCGAGATCCGGACGGTGGAGATTTCCAAAGGGTCGAGCCAGTTCCAGTTCCGGCAGTATATCGAGACCGGCATGGCCGATGTGCATCGACGCATCACGGCGGGCAATTATCTGCGTGGTCTCCAGAGATCGGAATTTGCCGCAAAAGTCGCGCCGATCATTGGTGATGTTAACTATGTCCATCCGTTCCGCGAGGGCAATGGCCGCACGCAGGCACATTATCTGAAACAGCTTTGCGGACAGGCCGGACATTGGCTCGATCTGACGAAAATCGATCCCGCAGGTTGGATCGAGGCTTCGAAACAGGCGCAAATTAGCAATTATCAAATGATGGAGACCGTCCTCTCCGAGGCGCTGAGCAAAAGCTCTCTTTGAGGGCGTCGTTGCACCATCGCCATTTGACAGCCCCTCAAAAAACATGTCAGCAAATCGACCAGAGGAGATTTACTGCCATGGCTAAGCGGAGTGACACCCAAGGCCGGCTCGACGATGCTGCGCGCGCGGGCTGGCTCTATTACGTCGCGGGGAGGACCCAGGACGAGATCGCCAATGCCATGGGCATTTCCCGCCAGTCGGCCCAGCGGCTCGTGTCGCTTGCGGTTGCCGAGCGGTTGATCAAGGTCCGGCTCGACCATCCGATCTCCGCCTGTCTCGAACTCGCTGAAGGGCTGCGCAAGAAATACGATCTCAAGCATGCGGAAATCGTGCCAAGCGATCCGGGCGGCAGCTCGTCCACCGTCGGCATTGCCGAAGCCGGGGCGGGCGAGATCGAGCGCTGGCTGAAACGGCCGGATCCGATCATTATCGCCGTCGGGACAGGTCGGACGCTGAAAGCCGCTGTCGATCAGCTGCCGCCGATGGAATGCCCGCAGCACCGTATCGTGTCGCTGACCGGCAATATCGGGCCGGACGGGTCGGCCGCCTATTACAACGTCATCTTCTCGATGGCCGATGCCATCAAGGCGCGGCATTTTCCCATGCCGCTGCCGGTCCTTTGTGCCTCCATCGAGGAGCGCGACACGCTGCATGACCAGGCGCTCGTGCGCTCGACACTTGCGCTCGGGGCACAAGCCGACGTCACCTTTGTCGGGATCGGCGAACTCGGCGTCGATGCGCCGCTTTGCGTCGACGGATTTCTGGATCGCGACGAAATGGTGTCGCTGGTGGATCGCGGTGCCGCGGGTGAAATTTGCGGCTGGATTTACGATCAGCAGGGTGAGTTGCTCGACAGTGCCGTCAACGGCCGGGTGGCCTCCGTGCCGATCCCGTCGCGCGAGACCTGCTGTGTCATTGGCATTGCCCAAGGCAAGAAGAAGTGGGTCGCCATGCGCGCAGCCCTGAAAGGCGGACTGCTCAACGGCATCATCACCGACGAGGCCGCAGCGCGGTATCTGCTTACTGCTTAAGCGCGGCAGATAGAATTCTGCCTGAAATTTCAGTGAATTGTCGCTTTCGGTTGCATCGCAGCGATGAATTCCCATTGACTTGCGCTAGCTTTATGTGGGTAATTGCCCATGAGCAAAGCGAATGCTCGCATTCCATCTTCTCGGGAGGAAGATATGACCATGAAAACTATTCTGCTGGGCGCCTGCTCAGCTCTGGCCTTTGTGGCCACGACTGCATCTGCCGAAACCCTCACCATTGCGACAGTCAACAACGGCGACATGGTCCGCATGCAGGGCCTGACGTCCGAGTTCACCAAGGCGAACCCGGACATCCAAGTCGAGTGGGTCACGCTCGAAGAAAACGTCCTGCGCGAACGCGTGACGACCGATATCGCGGCTGGTGGCGGCCAGTACGACATCGTCACGATCGGCAACTACGAAGTTCCGATCTGGGCCAAGCAGAAGTGGCTTCTGCCGCTCGAAGGTCTCGGCGACAAGTACGACATGGACGACCTGCTGCCGGCGATCCGCGGTGGTCTTTCGGTTGAAAACAAGCTCTATGCGGCACCGTTCTACGGCGAATCCGCCATGATCATGTACCGCAAGGACCTGTTCGAAAAAGCCGGCCTGAAAATGCCGGAAACCCCGACCTGGGAATTCATCGCTGACGCTGCCAAGAAGATGACCGACCGCAAGGCCGACATCAGCGGCATGTGCCTTCGTGGCAAGGCCGGCTGGGGCGAGAACATGGCCTTCGTTTCGGCGCTGACCAACTCGTTCGGCGGACGCTGGTTCGACGAAAACTGGAAGCCGCAGTTCGATCAGCCGGAATGGAAGGCAGCACTTACCTTCTACGCCGACATGATGAAGAATTCCGGCCCGTCGGGCGCTTCTTCCAACGGCTTCAACGAAAACCTGACGCTGTTCCAGCAGGGCAAGTGCGGCATGTGGATCGACGCGACCGTCGCTGCATCGTTCGTATCGAACCCGAAGGACTCCAAGGTTGCCGACAAGGTCGGTTATGCGCTCTTCCCAAGCAAGGAAGGCGTTGCCAACCACGGCAACTGGCTGTGGTCCTGGAACCTTGCCGTTCCGGCATCGTCCAAGAAGGCTGAATCGGCTCAGAAGTTCATCTCCTGGGCAACCAGCAAGGAATACACGACGCTTGTTGCTGCCAAGGAAGGCTGGGCCAACGTTCCTCCGGGCACGCGCACCTCGCTCTACAAGAACGCGGACTATCAGAAGGCCGCTGCCTTCGCAGCTCCGACGCTTGCTGCCATGGACGCTGCCGACATCACCAAGCCAACGGTCAAGCCGGTTCCTTATACCGGTGGCCAGTTCGTCGCGATCCCTGAATTCCAGGCTCTCGGCACCACTGTCGGTCAGTTGTTCTCGGCTGTCATCGCCGGCCAGTCCACGGTCGATGACGCTCTTGCCGCCGCTCAGGCAACGGCAACCCGCGACATGACCCGCGCCGGTTACATTAAGTAAGCTTGGTCAAGACACTGCTGTCCGGCATCCGTGCCGGGCAGCAGATCACAGGATGACGATTGGATGCTGAACCGCATCTCGCTGTTCCAGCACGCTACCCTATAAAAACAAGATCATGCCTTCGCGTCCTCCTCTGGCCGCGTGCGGCGCGCTTACCTCCGGGGAGGGGCCTCAAAGATGGCAACGCAAAATACCAAGACGTTGGCACGCCTGATGATGGCGCCCTCCGTCATCGTTCTTTTGGTTTGGATGGCCGTACCGCTCGCAATGACGCTGTACTACTCGTTCCAGAACTACAACCTGCTGACGCCGCAGAACGTGAGCTTCGCAGGCTTCTTCAATTACCAGTATTTCTACACGGACCCGGCCTTCTTCCAGTCGATCTGGAACACGATGCTGCTGGTGCTCGGCGTGCTCGGCATTACCGTCATCGGCGGTGTCGCGATCGCGCTTCTGCTCGACCAGCCGATCTTCGGCCAGGGCATTGTCCGCATTCTGGTGATCTCGCCTTTCTTCGTGATGCCGCCGGTGGCCGCGCTGATCTGGAAGAACATGATCATGCATCCGGGCTACGGCGTGCTGGCGGATCTCGCGCGGTTCTTCGGGGTTCAGCCGATCGACTGGTTTGCCCAGTATCCGCTGTTTGCGGTGATCATCATCGTTGCCTGGCAATGGTTGCCGTTTGCGACGCTTATCCTTCTGACGGCGCTTCAGTCGCTCAACAGCGAGCAGCGCGAAGCAGCCGAAATGGATGGCGCCAACTTCTTCAACCGCTTCATCTACCTGACGCTGCCGCACCTTTCGCGCGCGATCACTGTCGTCATCCTGATCCAGACGATCTTCCTGCTCGGCATTTACGCTGAAATCCTGGTCACCACCAATGGCGGTCCGGGCTATGCGTCCACCAACCTCACCTTCCTCATCTACCGCACTGCACGTCTCGGCTATGACGTCGGCGGGGGTGCAGCGGGAGGTATCATCGCCGTCGTGCTTGCCAACATCGTCGCCTTCTTCCTGATGCGCGCCGTCGGCAAGAACCTGGACAAGTAGGAGGAACGATCATGGCTCGCAAAGTAACAACCGGAGCGAAGATCGGCTGGACAATCCTGGCCTGGGTCGTCGCACTCCTGATCTTCTTCCCGATCCTCTACGCGCTGATCACCAGCCTGAAGACGGAGCAGGAAGCGATCGCCGGCTTCAGCCTGATCCCATCGGGCACGCTTGAGAACTACATCACGGTGCAGACGCAGCGCGACTATTTCAAGCCGTTCATGAACTCGGTGATCCTGTCGGTCGGCTCCACCATCCTCGCGCTGATCATCGCGATCCCCGGGGCCTGGGCGATGGCGTTCGCGCCCGGCAAGCGTACCAAGGACATCCTGATGTGGATGCTGTCGACCAAGATGATGCCGGCCGTGGCGGTGCTGCTGCCAATCTTCATCCTGTTCCGCAACTTCGGCCTGCTCGACAGCCGCATCGGCCTCACCATCATGCTGACGCTGATCAACCTGCCGATCGTGGTGTGGATGCTCTACACATACTTCCGCGAAATTCCGGGCGAAATCTTGGAAGCGGCACGGATGGACGGCGCCAACCTGTGGAAGGAAATCGTCTACGTGCTGACGCCGATGGCGGTTCCCGGCATCGCCTCGACGCTGCTCCTCAACATCATCCTTGCCTGGAACGAAGCGTTCTGGACGATCCAGCTGACCACGACAAACGCGGCTCCGCTCACGGCCTTTATCGCCTCCTTCTCCTCGCCGCAGGGTCTGTTCTGGGCAAAGCTTTCGGCGGCCTCGACCATGGCCATCGCGCCGATCCTCATCCTCGGCTGGTTCAGCCAGAAGCAACTCGTTCGCGGCCTCACGTTTGGCGCGGTTAAGTAAGGATCACTTTCATGGGCAGCATTACTCTTTCCAAAGTGTCGAAGACGTTCGGCGAAGCCAAGGTCATCCCGTCGATCGATCTCGAAATCAACGACGGCGAGTTCGTCGTGTTCGTCGGACCTTCGGGTTGCGGCAAGTCCACGCTTCTGCGTCTCATTGCGGGGCTTGAAGACGTGACCGGCGGCCAGATCAAGATCGACGGTCGCGACGTGACGGACGCCGCTCCGGCCGAACGCGGCCTTGCGATGGTGTTCCAGTCCTATGCGCTGTATCCGCATATGAGCGTGCGCAAGAACATCGCTTTCCCGCTCAAGATGGCGAAGATGGAACAGTCGGCGATCGACAAGAAGGTCGCCGATGCGGCGCACATCCTCAACCTCACCGATTATCTCGAGCGTCGCCCCGGTCAGCTGTCGGGCGGCCAGCGCCAGCGCGTGGCCATCGGCCGTGCGATCGTGCGCGAACCTTCGGCCTTCCTGTTCGACGAGCCGCTCTCCAACCTCGATGCGGCACTGCGCGGCACGATGCGTCTGGAGATCAGCGACCTGCACAACCAGCTGAAGACCACGATGGTCTACGTTACCCACGACCAGATCGAAGCCATGACCATGGCCGACAAGATCGTGGTGCTCAACCGCGGCAATATCGAGCAGGTCGGCTCGCCGCTCGAGCTCTACAAGTCGCCGCGCAATCTGTTTGTCGCAGGCTTTATCGGTTCGCCGAAGATGAACCTGCTCGAAGGTGACTACGCCAAGGCGAAAAACGGCAAGACCGTGGGCGTTCGTCCCGAACATATCGGGCTTTCCAAGGACAGCGGTCTGTGGAAAGGCCGGGTTTCGGTTGCCGAACATCTGGGCGCCGACACGTTCCTGCATCTCGACGTCGATGGTATCGGCCCGATCACGGCGCGTGCCGGCGGCGAGTTCGGCGCGAGCTACGGCGACACGGTCTACCTGACGCCGGATGAAACCAAACTGCATCGCTTCGACGACAAGGGTCTTGCGATCCGGGCCTGAATGATCCCAAAGGCCTGAACAGCAGGCCAATCGGAGTATGAGAAAATGACTGTGAAGCTTTCGTTGGCAACTCTCAAGGATGCCGCAGCGACCGCTGGCGTGCCCGCCTACGATCCGAAGACACTCTCCCCCGGCATCGTACATTTCGGCGTCGGCAACTTCCACCGCGCCCACCAGGCGATCTACCTGGACGACCTGTTCAACATCGGCAAGGGCCACGACTGGGCCATCATCGGCGCCGGCGTGATGCCGTCCGATGCCGCCATGCGCGACAAGCTGAAGGCGCAGGATTTCCTCACCACCGTCGTGGAGCAGGACAACAACAAGACCGGTGCCCGTGTGACCGCGCCGATGATCGACATCATTGCGCCTGACGACAAGCAGGCGCTGATCGAGAAGCTGGCCGATCCGACCATCCGCATCGTCTCCATGACGATCACCGAGGGCGGCTATTTCATCGACGCGTCCGGCCATTTCAACCCGGCCCATCCGGCTATGGTCGAAGACGGCAGCAACCCGGATGCGCCGAAGTCGGTGTTCGGGCTGATCCTTGCCGGCCTCAAGCTTCGCCGTTCGCGCGGCCTTGCGCCGTTCACGATCATGTCCTGCGACAACATTCCGGGCAACGGCCACGTGACGGAAAACACCGTCGTTGGTCTCGCCAAGCTGTCGGATCCGGATTTTGCGACCTGGATCCACGACAATGTCGCCTTCCCGAATTCGATGGTCGACCGCATCACGCCGGCCACCGGTCCGCGCGAAGTCGATATCCTCAAGAATGACTACAATATCGACGATAACTGGCCGGTATTCTGCGAAGAGTTCAAGCAGTGGGTGATGGAAGATCATTTCCCGCTCGGCCGTCCGGCGCTTGAAGAAGTCGGCGTTCAGTTCGTGCCCGACGTCGCGCCCTACGAGCTGATGAAGCTGCGCATCCTCAATGGAGGCCATGCGACGATCGCTTATCCCGGCGAGTTGCTGGACATCCATTTCGTGCACGAGGCAATGGAGCATCCGCTGATCCGGGCTTTCCTCGCCAAGCTCGAGAAGGAAGAGATCATCCCGATCGTGCCGCCGGTTCCAGATACCAGCCTCGACGACTATTTCGACCTGATCGAGCACCGCTTCCTCAACCCGAAGATCGGCGATACCATTCCGCGCCTGGCGCAGGACGGCTCCAACCGCCAGCCGAAGTTCATCCTGCCATCGACCCGCGACCGGCTGGACCAGGGTCTCGATATCGTTGGCCTGTCGCTTGTATCGGCGCTGTGGTGCCGTTATTTTGCGGGCACGTCGGACAGCGGTCGCCAGATCGTGTTCAACGATACGAGTGCCGAGAAGCTGCAGGCGGCCGCGATCAAGGCCAAGGACGACCCGGATGCGTTCCTGGTGTTCGACGAGATCTTCGGCGAAGTCTCGACGTCTGAGTTGTTCCGCAAGCGGTTTGCGCATGCGCTGAAGACGCTCTGGACACAGGGCACGGCCAAGACGCTGCAGCTCTATCTCGACGACCAGCTCGTCAAGGATTGAGGTGAACACCGTGACGGGACTTAGCGCAATCAAACCACGCCATCTCGTGATCTTCGATTGCGACGGCGTCCTCGTCGACAGCGAGCCGCTTTCGGTGCGGGTTCTGGTCTCAGCGCTTAACCGCCACGGTATCGAAATGGCCGAGGAGGAAGCCTATGAGCGCTTCCTCGGTCGCAGCCTGGCGACCATGCGCCAGGTCATGGACGAGGAATACGGTTTCCACACCGGGCCGGAATTTCTGGACGGCATGCGCACCGATCTCTACAGCCTGTTCAAGGCCGAGCTGAAGCCGATCCCCGGCATTGCCGAAACGCTCGAGGCGCTCGGGCTTCAAGCCTGCGTCGCATCCTCCAGCAATCCCGACCGCATCCGGCTGTCGCTGACGATTACCGGCCTGATCGACAAGCTCGATCCCCATATCTTTAGTGCCACGATGGTGAAGAACGGCAAGCCGGCGCCGGACCTTTTTCTGCATGCTGCGAGCGAAATGGGATTTGCGCCGGAAGATTGCATCGTCATCGAAGACAGCCCCGCCGGCATCGAGGCGGCCCAGCGGGCGGGCATGGCAGCTTTCGCCTTTACCGGCGGATCGCACACCCACACTTCCGGATACCGTGACCGGATCGAGGCGCTATCGCCCGACGTCGTGTTTGACGCGATGCCGGATTTGCTCCACCTTGTCCAAAAATATATCGAGGATCGCAACGGTTCGGTTTCCGCAAACACCTGAAGCTCGGCTTTCAGGCTGGCGGGACGCGACGGGGACAGTCTGCGCGACTTACAGGGACAGGAAACAAATCGGGATGCGTGATTTTCTCGTTGCGGTCGATATCGGCACGGCAAGCGCCCGTGCCGGCGTGTTCGGCCGCGACGGAACGCTGATTGCGAAATCCAAACATCCGATCCTGATGTTCCGCCCGCGGGACAAGCACGCCGAACATTCCTCCGAAGACATCTGGTCCGCAACCTGCATCTCCGTGAAAGCGGCGTTGGCGGAGGCGGGCATTTCCGCGAGCCAAGTGGCGGCGATCGGCTTTGACGCGACTTGCTCGCTTGTTGCGCGGGACCGCGACGGCGCACCGCTCAGCGTATCTGTCAGCGGCAACGCGCATCAGGATACGATTGTCTGGCACGACCACCGGGCGATCAGTCAGGCGGAGACGCTGTCAAGAAGCGGCCATGCGGTGCTCGATTTCGCCGGGGGATCGATCTCGCCGGAAATGGAAATGCCCAAGCTGATGTGGCTGAAGCAGAACCTTCCAGACAGCTGGAGCCGGGCCGGTTATTTCTTCGATCTTGCCGATTTCCTGACCTGGAAAGCCACAGGTTCCGCGTCGCGTTCGCGCTGCACGCTGACGGCCAAATGGAATTACCTGGCGCATGAGACGCCGGGCTGGAGCGCGGATTATCTGGCGCTTGCCGGGCTCGACGACCTTATTGAGAAGGGCGGTCTGCCGGACGATACGATCGGTGTCGGCGGCTCGATCGGACCGCTCAGCGAAAAGGCGGCGGCCGAACTTGGCCTCGATACCGGCGTTCAGGTCGCGCCGGGAATGATCGACGCTTACGCGGGTGCCTATGGCGTGCTTGGCGGTGTTGGGGCGAAAAGCTTTCCAGGCTCGTCGCTGGAGACGAGCGTTGCCCTGATCGGGGGTACATCGAGCTGCATCGTCGCCTTCACCAGGGAGCCGAAACCCGGTCGCAGCCTTTGGGGCCCATATTACGAGGCGGTACTGCCCGACCATTGGCTGGTCGAAGGCGGACAGTCGGCGGCGGGCGCGCTGCTCGATCATATCGTCATGATGCACGCAGCCGGCGGCGAGCCGACCACCGAGCTGCATGAGCGGATCATTGCCCGCGTCGGCGAGATGCGTGCAGCGGCAGGCGGCGAGGAGATCGCGCCGGATCTGCACATTCTGCCGGATTTTCACGGCAACCGTTCGCCGCTTGCCGACCCGCATGCGACCGGCGTCATCAGCGGGCTGACGCTCGATACGTCCTTCGACGGGCTTTGCCGCCGCTATTGGCGGACCTGCGTGTCGATCGCGCTCGGCATCCGTCATATTCTCGATGCGATGGCTGACTTTGGGTACCGGTTCGAGACGCTGCACGTGACCGGCGGGCATGTGAACAATCCGCTGCTGGTGGAACTCTATGCGGATGTTACGGGCTGCAGGGTAGTCATCCCGAACAACCGCGACGCGGTTCTGCTTGGAACGGCCATGGCTGCCGCGGTCGCGGGCGGTCTGCACGGCTCGTTGCTTGATGCCGGACATGCGATGAACAGCGGCGGCAGCGAGCGGCTACCCAGCACGGGACGAGACCTTTATGAGCGCGACTACCGGCGGTTCCTTGCGATGATCCGTCACCGCGAAGAGCTGCGGTCGCTGGACTAAGCTGCAACTCAGCCCGAAAGCTGATCCGCCTCGACGATGCGCTCTCCCTTTTCACCGCCGATTGCCGCATCCAGCAGAACTTTTGCCACCACATGGGCCGGGCTGATGCGCAGCCGTCGCGGCAGGATGGGATGGGCGATCTTCAGCGCCATGCTTGCAAGCCGTTCGCCGAGCCGGAATTCGCTGCGGTCGCCGCCGAGAAGGCCGGGCCTGACAATGGTGAGCGTGGAAAAGCCGATGCCGCGGATGGCATCTTCAAGCTCGCCCTTGGTGCGCAGGTAAAGCAGGCTGGACTTCGAATTGGCGCCGGTGGACGAGACGAGCGAGAAACGGGTTGCACCTCGTTCATGCGCGCGCCGGGCCGCACCGAGCGGCGTGGCGTAATCCACCAGGCGGAAGGCCTCGTCCGATCCCGCCTTTGCCCGCGTGGTGCCGAGCGCCGAAATGACCGCGTCGACGGTCCACCAGTCCGCGTCGGGAAGACCGCTGCTGAGATCGGTGATGGGATTTTCGAGCTTCGGATGGGCCGGCAAGGCGGTCGGAGGCAGCGGCCGGCGGGTGGGCGCGACGACGCGGGTGACCCGGTCGTCCTTGAGCGCCAGTTCGAGGACGTGGCCGCCGACCAGTCCGGTCGCGCCAAGGAGCAGCAGGCTTGTCATGCGGATCTCCGTCACTACCACGCCCGGTGCGGGTGTCTGCCGGTGAGTATATGATTCTCGCGGCGAGATTCCTATATCCACCGGCGCTTGTTCCAGGGCGATGGTTGACCTACATGCTGCGAGCCTAACCTGGAGACGCCGATGATCCTCGACGCCGCACGCCTATCGCTGATCAACCTGTTTGCGCCCGAGACGAGATCGGCCTTCTGGAAGACGCTGGGGCTGACATTCCTGATCCTGATCGGGTTGTGGTTCGGCTTGCGCGAGCTCTTCGCTCTCTACCTCTGGCCGTGGTTTGCCGCCTTTTTTCCGGATGTGCCTGATTGGACGGGATGGCTGACGCTGTTTGCGGCGATCGCGGCCGGCATCGGACTGGCGCTGGTGCTGGCTCTGCTGATCGCGCCGATCACTGCGCTCATCGCGGGTCTGTTTCTCGACGATGTGGCGGCAGTGATCGAAAAACGGGACTATCCCGATGACGTGCCGGGCCGGGAAATGCCGCTCGGACAGGCGATCCTAGGGTCGATCCAGTTTCTCGGCATCGTCATCATCGGCAATATCATCGCGCTGCTTTTGCTGTTCATTCCCGGCGTCAACCTCATCGCGTTCTTCCTGGTGAACGGGTATCTGCTGGGGCGCGAGTTCTTCGAGTTCGCCGCGATGCGGTTCCGGCCGCCGGCAGAGGCGCGGGCTTTCCGCTCGAAGCATTCCTCTACCGTGTTCGTGGCGGGCCTGCTGATCGCCGGCTTCCTGGCGATCCCCTTCATCAACCTGCTGACGCCGCTGTTTGCGGCCGGGCTGATGGTGCATCTGCACAAGAAGGTATCGAAGCGCGATCCGTCCTTCCGGCTTCAGACGCCGATCACCTGAGGCGGTAGCTCGACCAGCGGTGCTGGTATGGGACAGGTCTTTTCGGGCGATCGACAGAGGTCCGCGATGACGCAGTGCTCGCATTCGGGCTTGCGTGCCTTGCAGGTATAGCGGCCGTGCAGGATCAGCCAGTGATGGGCGTGGAACAGGTACTGGTCGGGGATGACCTTCAGGAACTGCTCTTCGACCTCATCCGGCGTTTTACCGGGCGCCATCAGGCAGCGGTTGCCGATGCGAAACACGTGGGTATCGACGGCAAGCGTCGGGATGCCGAAGGCCATGGACATCACCACATTGGCCGTCTTGCGGCCGACGCCCGGCAGGCGCACCAGGTCCTCGCGTGTGCTTGGCACCTCGGATCCGAACTCGTCGATCAGCATGCGACAGAGCGCGATGACGTTCTTGGCCTTGTTGCGGTAGAGCCCGATCGTCCTGATATGGGCGATGACGCCGTCCTCGCCGAGCGCCAGCATCTTTTCCGGCGTGTCGGCGATCTTGAACAGCTCGCGGGTCGCCCTGTTGACGCCGACATCGGTTGCCTGCGCCGACAGCGCCACGGCGACCACGAGCGTGAACGGATTGACGTGCTCGAGCTCTCCCTTCGGCTCCGGCCGTTGCACCGAGAATCGGCGGAATATCTCCACCATTTCGTCAGGCGTATAGGCCGGCTTGAAGCGTTTCGGCTTCCGGCCTTTGGTGGTGCTGCTTTTTGTCGCCGGGGTTTTCGTGGATTTGATTTTCGCAAGGGCCATGACACTGTATAGTCTCGCCCCATGACGGAAATCAACGCGCAGCCGATCGATGAGAAACCGGTCTTTGCAGCCGAACTGACGCCCTATCGGTCGCTAGGCCGACGGGGGTTTTTCGTCGTGCTGTCGATATCGGGTGCCGTCTGCCTGTTCTACGGCCTTTTCTTCCTGGCGACCGGCGCCTGGCAGATCGGCTTGTTTCTCGGTTTCGATTTCCTGCTTCTCTATGGCGCGCTGAAACTCAGCTACCGTTCCGGCCGGCAGCGCGAGGAAGTCACGGTGTCGAGGACCAATCTGTCGATCCGGAAATTTTCTCCAACGGGGCGGATGGTGGAGCATCGCTACAACCCGTTTTGGGCGCGATTCAATGTCAGCAGGCACGAGGAATTCGGGATTACGGCGATGCAGGTCTCGGGTGAGGGACGGCAGACCGAAATCGGTTCGTTTCTGAACCCGGACGATCGTGAGAGCTTTGCGAGGGCATTTCGCGGAGCGCTTGCGACCGTCACGAGACGGTTGTGATCCTGTCAAGAAACGGGTGGCTCTGATGGGATCGAGCGTGCATCTATAGGGCACAGGGAGATTGCCATGAACGCTCTTGCTTCGCTTTCCAGGCCCGAGATGTCCGCACCCGGCATCGATGTGACGCCTGACGGCTCCGACTATGAAACCGTGCGGCGTGTCATCGAGATGCTGACGCTCGATTATCGCGCGCAGCCTTCGCTCGAAACGATCGCGGCCGAACTTGGCCAGTCGCCGACGCAGCTGCAAAAGGTGTTCACCCGTTGGGCGGGCCTATCGCCCAAGGCGTTCCTGCAGGCGGTGACGCTTGACCATGCCAAGCGGCTGCTTGGCCAGGAAGGTCTGCCGCTTCTGGAGACGTCCTATGAACTCGGACTGTCGGGACCCGGCCGGCTGCACGATCTGTTCGTGACCCATGAGGCGATGTCGCCGGGCGAATGGAAGGGAAGGGGCGCGGGTCTGACGATCCGCTACGGGTTCCATCCGTCGCCATTCGGCATGGCGCTGGTCATGGCGACGGAGCGTGGGCTGTCGGGACTAGCGTTCTCCGATCTCGGCGGCGAAAAACCGGCCTTCGAGGACATGGTGCGGCGCTGGCCGAATGCCGCCTATGTCGAGGACAAAGAAGCGACGGCGCCTTATATCGGCCGCATCTTCGACCGGGGCCAATGGTCTGCGGACCGGCCGCTCAACGTCGTTCTGATCGGGACCGATTTTCAGCTCAAGGTGTGGCAGAGCCTGTTGAAGATCCCGTTCGGCAAGGCGGTCACCTATTCCGCCGTCGCCTCGGACATCGGCCAGCCGACGGCAAGCCGGGCGGTGGGAGCGGCCATCGGCGCCAACCCGATCTCCTTCGTCGTGCCCTGCCACCGGGCTGTGGCGAAGAACGGGGCTTTGACCGGGTATCACTGGGGTCTGACCCGCAAGCGGGCGATCCTGGGCTGGGAGACAGGCAACGCCTGAACCGCACAGTCCGCCCGACAACCTGCCGTCCTTCAGGTGCGTGTCAGCAAACAGGCCGAAATGATTGCCATCCTGCACTTCAACGGACGGCAGCATGGAACAGTCACGCGTCAGAAGCTGGTTTCGCATGGGAGCCTCGGCGATTTTCGCTGCCGCTCTGGGTTTGGGGGCCTATCTCGGGTATCTGCAGCTCAGCGGAAATTTCCATACGGTGATCGACGGCGAGCTCTACCGGTCTGCGCAGCCCGGTGCCGCCGATATCGAGACCTATGCAAAGACCTACGGCATCCGCACCATCGTCAACCTGCGCGGTGAGGACGACAAGGCCGGATGGTATGCTGAGGAGGTCTCCGCCGCAAATAGGCTTGGCCTGACGCATCTCGATTTCCGGATGTCGGCTTCCAGGCAGTTGAGCGAAGCGGAGGCGGACCGGCTTGTCACGATGATGCGGGACGCACCGAAGCCGATCCTGATCCATTGCCGCTCGGGTTCCGACCGCACCGGCCTTGCCGCCGGACTTTACAGCAGCGAGATTGCCGGCATGTCCGAAGAGATCGCCGAGCGCCAGCTTTCCCTCTACTTCGGCCATATCGGCATTCCTGTCATCTCGTCGGCTTATGCCATGGACAGGACATGGGAGAGGCTCGAGCACCATTCCTGGCGCGACAGGATTGCATTGCTGACAACGGATATCGACCTCTGACGTCGTTGCGGCCGAGGCTGGGAAACTCCTGTGGCAGTTGGCGGGTCGTGCCCAATGCGCTACGATATCGGCCAGTTCCAAGGAGCCATCATGCCACCATGCAACGTCGTTCTGACAGAGCACCACCAGCAGGTGATCGCGCAGCTTCTGGAAACGGGACGCTATCAGAACGCCAGCGAAATCGTGGGCGATGCACTGCGGCTTATCTGCCCAGGCCGACATCACCAAGATCATTGCCTATACGGATGAGAACTTCGGACGCGGCGCAAGGCGCCGTGACGAACAGCTTCTCGTGACTGCCTTTCGCGATTTGTCGCAAGACCCGACCCGGCCGGACTCAATCGATAGGGCGGAGCTTGGGGCAGGCATACGCAGCTTCCATCTCAGGCGTAGCCGGACGAGGCCGAAGCACGCAAGCGGGCTGGTCGTGCAGCCTCGCCACTTCATTCTCTATCGGTATCTTGAATTGTCGCTTATCGGGATCGGTCGCGTGCTTCATGACGCTGTCGATCTCGAAAGGCACCTCCCGTCAGCATTCGACGATGAAAGCAGGCGGTCCTAATCCACCTCCGCCAGCCGCAGCAGCTCCACTGCGGCGGTTTCGTCGGTGATGAGGGTGTTGCAGCCGATGCGGCGGATGGTGGCGCGGATGGCGATGGCGCGGTGTGTGCCGCCGGAGGAGAGGACGATGTGTTTTGCCTTGGCGAGCGTATCGAGGTCGACGGACATGACCCGCTCGTTGAGCTTCTGATCGACGGACCGGCCTTCCTCGTCGAGGAAATTGAACATCGTGTCGCAGACACAGCCGGCGGCGATCAGCCGCTCGAGTTCGGTGGCTGAAATGAACCCCTCCGACAGCGAGGTCGAATGCGGGCCGATATCACCGCAGCTGACGACCGCGAGATCGAGGTTCTCGGCGAGGTCATAGACGGCATCGAGGCCGCATTTGTCGATCAGAGCCCGTTTGGTGGCGACGCTGTCGACCAGAAGCGGGGCGAGGAACATGAAGCATTCGGCGCCCAGCTGGCCGGCAAAGCGCCACGTGAAGTCGATCGGGTTGGTCTGGTGGACAGCGACAATGCCGCCGAGCAGCGAGACGACCTTGCAGCGTTCGCGACGGGGCGGGCGGAAGCTCGAAAGCGCTGCCGTCATCGTGCGGCCCCAGCCGACGCCGATCGTCATGTCGTTCTGGATTGCTTCCGACAGGAACTGGCCGAGCGCCAGACCGACGGCGCCGGCCAGTGCATCGGCGCTGTTGTCGCGCGGGGCGGGCACCACGACCGCCTCATCCAGTCCGTAGGCGCGTTCCAGCTTGGTCGCCAGCTCGACGCAGGTGTCGATGCCTTCCGAGATCCAGATCTGCACTTCGGAGCGTTTCATTGCCTCGTCGAGAAGGCGGATGACGGTCGAGCGACTGATGCCGAGCCGCTCGGCTACCTCCTTCTGCGTCAGGCCCTGGTTGTAGTAGAGCCAGGCAGCGCGAAGCCGCAGGGAGGACGCTTCCGAATATGCGGTGTGGGTATCGCGTCTCAGCTTGGCCAAATTCTGATGTCCTTTTTCATTCAGGACCATAGGGCTGACGTGAAACATATGTCAATTGTGAAGGACAAATGTCTTGACTTCTTTACCCTGAAGGGTTGTTATCCGGTCAACAGCGATCCAGAAACCATACGACGCCCCGAGCGTTTGTATTCGCTTAACAAGGATTTATTCGGATGACGTCGAAACTAGAGCAGCTTCGTTCCATGACAACGGTCGTCGCCGACACGGGCGACATCGAGGCGGTGACCCGCCTCAAGCCGGTCGATTGCACCACCAACCCGTCGATCGTTCTGAAGGCGATCGGTTCGCCGGCATTTGCCGACACGTTCCAGGAAACGGTTGCCTGGGGCCGCAAACAGGGCGGCAGCGACGACGCGATCACGGTTGCCATAGCTGACAAGCTCGCCATCGACGTGGGCGCGGCGCTTGCTGGAATTGTCCCCGGCCGCGTTTCGACCGAAGTCGACGCCGACCTTTCCTTCGACACCGAAGGTTCGATCACCAAGGCGCACAAGATCATCGCAGCCTACAAGGATCGCGGCATCGAGCGCGAACGCATCCTGATCAAGCTGGCATCGACCTGGGAAGGCATCAAGGCCGCCGAAGTTCTGCAGGCCGAAGGGATCGACTGCAACCTGACGCTTCTGTTCAGCCACGCCCAGGCCGTTGCCTGCGCGGACGCCAAGGCGTTCCTGATCTCGCCCTTTGTCGGGCGCATTCTCGACTGGTACAAGAAGTCGACCGGCGAGGACTACACGTCCGAGACCGATCCCGGCGTCGTCTCGGTGCGTTCGATCTACAATTACTACAAGGCGAACGGCATCTCGACGATCGTCATGGGCGCTTCGTTCCGCAATGTCGGCGAGATCGAAGCTCTTGCCGGTTGCGACCGCCTGACGATTTCGCCGAACCTGCTCGACGAGCTCGACAAGGCGGAAGGCACGCTGGAGCGCAAGCTTTCGCCTGAAAAGTTCGAGCCGGCCGCGCCGATCAAGATGGACGAAAAGACCTTCCGCTGGATGCTCAACGAAGACCAGATGGCGACCGAAAAGCTTTCGGACGGCATCCGGGCGTTCAACAAGGATCTCGGCGCGCTCCGCGAGCTCGTGAAGAAGGAACTGGTCCGCGCCGCGGCCTGATTTCCTCAACGTTTTCCAATGACAAGGCCCGCCTCGTGCGGGTCTTTTTCGTTTTCCTAATGTGCGCGGCCGAGGCACAGGGTTAACCGAACGTTTAGCCGGAACTCCTAGATCTTTCAGCCTACAAATCACTTTGAAGCTGGAGCGCATCGATGGCTGGGATTTCTTTTGGCCGTATCTTGTCCAACGCCGCCGTGATCAAGGCCCTCAATCGGTCGCAGGCGATCATCGAATTCGACCTGAAGGGCATCATACTCGATGCCAACGAAAACTTCTGCAATGCGCTCGGCTACCGCCTGGACGAGATCGTCGGCAGGCATCACAGCATGTTCGTCGATCCGGCCGATGCAGCTTCCTCAGATTACTCGGCGTTCTGGGCACGGCTTTCCACAGGCGCGTTCGATCAGGGCAAATACAAACGCGTGGGCAAAGGCGGCCGCGAGATCTGGATCGAAGCCACCTACAATCCGATTCTGAAAGGCGGCAAGCCTTACAAGGTCGTGAAGTTTGCGACCGACATCACGGAAGCCCGCAAGCGGGCGCTCGAGGACCGGGGCAAGCTTGAGGCACTGTCGCGGGCGCAGGCGATCATCGAATTTTCGCCGACAGGCAAGATTCTCAACGCCAACGACAATTTCTGTGCCGCCGTCGGCTACCGTCTCGATGAGATCGTCGGCAAGCACCATTCTATCTTCTGCGAACCCGACTATGCGCGCTCGCCGGACTATCAGGAGTTCTGGAAGAAGCTCGGACGCGGCACCTTTTCGGCCGATCAGTTCACCCGCATCACCAAGACCGGCGAGAAGATCTATATCCAGGCATCCTACAACCCGATCATCGACGACAGCGGACGGGTGTTCAAGGTCGTCAAGTTCGCAACGGATGTGAGCGAACGGGTAAGGGTGGTCAACGATCTCGGCACCGGACTTGCACGTCTCGCCGATTGCAATATCCAGCAGACGCTGGATACGCCCTTCATCGTGGAATTCGAGCCGCTGCGCCGGGACTTCAACGCCTCGATCGGGGCGTTCCAGAAGACGCTGATGGGGGTCCTGCAGCAGACTTCCAGCCTCAACGACAGCAGCCAGGACATGCAGGTGGCGGCCGACCAGCTGTCCGCCCGCACCAAGGAGCAGGCAGCGTCGCTTCGAGAAACGACGGCGGCGCTGGAGCAGGTGACGGAGACGGTAAGGTCCTCCAACACCAATGCGGAGGAAACCCGCAAGCTGGTCAAGGGGGCGCTGCAATCTGCGACCACGTCCTCCTGCGTGGTGCAGGAAACCATCACGGCGATGAAGCGGATCGAAGGCGCATCGTCCGAGATTACCAAGATCATCAGCGTGATCGACGAGATCGCGTTCCAGACCAATCTTCTGGCGCTCAATGCCGGCGTCGAGGCGGCCCGTGCGGGCGAGGCGGGCAAGGGCTTTGCGGTTGTGGCACAGGAGGTGCGTGAACTGGCGCAGCGTTCCGCCAAAGCCGCCAAGGAGATCAAGGGACTGATCGAGAATTCCGGCCGGCAGGTCACGGAGGGCGTGCGCCTTGTCGACGCGACGGGCGCCGCGCTGCACGAGATCGAACGGTTTGTCGCCTCGATCGACCAGAATGTCCAGTCGCTGGCCACTGCGGCGCAGGAACAGTCGGGTGGCCTGTCCGACATCAACCAGACGGTTTCGCAGCTCGACCGGATGACGCAGCAGAACGCGGCGATGGTGGAGCACACGACCGGCATCAGCCGCCAGCTTGCAAGCGGCGCGGCTCTGTTGTCGGAACTGGTCGGACATTTCAAGCTCAACAGGCGCGGCGAAATGCGCGAAACGGGTTCACCGCGTGCCGGCGGCGGCCGCCGGGCCGCTTGACGCAACAGCGAGCGACGACCGGTGGAGAGGCCCGCGTCATGCGGGCCTTTTGTCGTCTGAAGGTCAGGCATGATGGGCGATGGGCCGGCCGGAGCGCGGATGCGCTTCGGGAGCCTCATTCCGGGACAGGCGTTGGGCGAAGAAAAGCCCAGGCTTAAAGCTTCTTCAATCAGAGTAGCGCAGACTGCGGCTTGAGTATTCCATGTCTTGTTGTGCGTGATGGGGTGATGATGCCGGAGTTCGGCGCGTGAAGATACGGCTATCGAAGAAGCTGCTCGCGGTCGTCGGCGGTGTTTCCGTGCTCTGCGCCGGCAGCGGCGCGGCGGCCGTGTTCGTGGGCAAGGAAAAGTTTTTCGGCCCGTCCTACGCCGATCTCAACGGCCTGACCTGTTCTGTGTTGCAGACGTTCACGACCAAGCGCGACGGACGCACCTGGGTGCGCCGCTATGTGAATGCCGACGAGGTTGCCTCGGCGGATGGCGTTGGTGACGGCATGGCACGCATCCGCACCGCGTTGCGCGTGGCAAAATCCATCCAGGAAAAGGAAAAGGCCGACATCGTGCAGGTGGCGATGGTCGACAAGGCGGGTCCGAAGGACCGCGCCGAAATGCGCGGCCGCATGATTGGCGCGCAGGTCGTCTACATTCCAGATGTTTCCAAGGCACCTGACGGCGCGGCGCGGGAACCCTATTCCGCGTTCTATGTCGAGGGTGCTGCGACATCCAAGGGCGAGTATTACGGCCAGCGCATCGACATGCCGCTCGCCGATATCGAGCATCTCGAAGCACGTCTCACCGACAAGACCGATTGTATCGACCCCGTGGCGATCGCCGCAGCCGAGGCTGCAGCCGCAGAAGGACATGGCGCGGCCAAGGGGCATGACAAGAAGCCTGCCAAGGGGCATGAACCCGCCGGACATGGCGAAGCCTCCGGTGGGCATGACGCACCAGCCGCTGAAGGAGAAGCGCCGGCAGCCGAGCACGGCAGCGCGCCTACGGAAGGCCATGGCGAGGCAGCGGCCTCGGGCCATGGCGAGGGTGGGGAACCTGCCGCCAAGGAAAGCGGCGGTCTCCTGAGTTCGGTGACCGGCATGCTCTTCGGTTCGAAAGAGGAAGCAGCGCCTGCCGCCGCCGCGCATGCGCCGGACGGCGAGGGGCACGCTGCACCGCAAGGCGGCGAGCATCCAATCGACTCGAAGCAGGATGGTCATGCACCAGCTCCAGCCGCAGCGGGGGATGACACAGCCGAGGGTTCGAAAGAGCATGCCGCAAAGGGTGAGCCTATCTCTGCGCCGGCAGAAACACCTGCACCGACCGAAGAGAAGAGTTTTGTCTCTTCCATGAAGGAGATGCTCTTCGGTTCCAGTGACAAGGCTCCGGACGCGGCGCCGGATGCCACACATGACGAAGCCTCGGCTGAGCCGGCTTCGCCAAAGACCGAGCCCGCGCCAGAGCCCCGCACCTCTGCCGAGGGCGGCAGGCGCTGGTCGAAGCAGGATGGCAACGACGAGATCCGTTCCGGCGGGCCTTCGGCTGCCGACGCCGTGCATGACGACAAGGCCGCCGAGCCAGCCGCTACGGTCGCGTCGGATCAGCCGGGCGCGGCAGCAGGCGGGTCCAATGCCGCGGATGCGGCCGGTGCCGCGTGGCTTGAGAAGCTGCGGGCGCAACAGGCTGGTTCGGCCAGCAAGCCCTAGTCAAAAAACAACCTATCGGTTGCTCCATCGTCCAGAGAGGCCCTTGCCATCGAGCCCCGTTGGCGCGGCGGGGCGGGGACAGCATGTTGGCTGTTGCTGCGTATGGTCGGAACTTGCGAGAAGATCCACTAATCCTCTGCCCGTTTCAGGGAGAGGAGTCAGGCTGCTGACAAAGGTTTTATCAAACAACTCTTGATGTCACTTTGGAACCGATGCGGTTCGCAACCTCCCCTCATCCCCGCCCTTTTGGCGGGGATCCCGTCAGCTCAAGTCCTTGAGCTGAGAGAGTCTTTGACCCGACGGACGTCGTGTCGCTGGATCCCCGCCACAAGGGCGGGGATGAGGGAGCGTGGGGTATCGCTCTCGCCAAACAAGCTTCTTCAGCGTTTGTCGGCAGTCTGACCTTTCCCTGTTTCAGGGGAGAGGAGCAGGTCTGTCTGATCAATCCGCCTTGGCGCGGCGGGCCGGGAAGAGGATGACGTCGCGGATGGACGGGGCGTTGGTCAGGAGCATGATCAGGCGGTCGACGCCGATGCCGAGGCCGCCGGCGGGGGGCATGCCCTGGTCGATGGCATCGAGGAACTCGTCGTCGAGCTGCTTGTCTTTTTCACCGCGGGCATGGGCCTGTTCGAGCTGTTCGACCATGCGCTTGCGCTGCTCTTCAGGATCGTTGAGTTCCGAGAAGGCATTGCCCAGTTCCCAGGCGTTGCAATAGGTCTCGAAACGCTCGACGAGGCGCGGCTCGCCCGGGACTTCCTTGGCGAAGGGCGAGATGTCCTTCGGGAAATGGGTGACGTGGCTTGGCTGGATCAGCGTCGCCTCGACCTTTTCCTCGAAGATGAAGGCGAGGCATTCGCCCCAGGTCCAGTCCTTCTCGACTTCGAAGCCGGCAGCCTTGGCGGCGGTGCGGGCTTCCTCGTCGGTCTTCATGCTCAAGAAGTCGATACCGGTGACTTCCTTGACAGCGTCGGGCATCGGCACGCGCTTGAACGGGCCCTTGAACGACAGTTGCTTGTCGCCATAGGCGAACTCGGTCGAGCCGTGGATCTTCATGGCAAGGTCGGCGAACAGGCGTTCGACGAGGTCCATGATGTCCTCGTAGTCGGCATAGGCCCAGTAGCATTCCATCATGGTGAATTCAGGATTGTGCCGGGTGGAGACGCCTTCGTTGCGGAAGTTGCGGTTGATCTCGAACACCTTGTCGGTGAGACCCGACACCAGCGTGCGCTTCAAGAACAGTTCCGGCGCAATGCGCAGGTACATGTCGAGCTTCAGCGTGTTGTGGTGGGTCTTGAAGGGTTCGGCCGTGGCACCGCCATAGACGGAATGCAGCATCGGCGTTTCGACTTCCATGAAGCCGTCGTCTTCCATGAAGCGGCGGATGCCCGACACGATCTTCGAGCGCTGCTGGAAGCGCAGCTTGCTTTCCTCGTTGCTGAGGATGTCGAGGTGGCGCTTGCGGTAGCGGATCTCGACATCGGCAATGCCGTTCCACTTTTCCGGCATCGGCAAAAGCGACTTGGTCAGCATGGTGATTTCGCGGGCGCTGATCGACAGTTCGCCGCGCTTGGTGCGGCGCACGATGCCGGTGACGCCGATGATGTCGCCAAGATCGATCATCGACAGCATCGCCCGGGCTTCCTCGGGCGTCACGTCCTTGTGGGAGAAGATCTGGATCTTGCCGCCGGCGTCATGGATATCCATGAACATTCCGGAATTGCGCGAGGAAAAGACGCGGCCGGCAACCGTGACGACATCGGTGGTTTCGACGTCTGCCTCGAGATCCTTGTACTTTTCCGCCAGTTCCGCATTGGTCATGGTGCGGTGGAAATGCGCCGGATAGACGTCGCCGACGGTTTCGCGCAGCTTCGCCAGTTTCTGGGCGCGCACTTCTGTGGCGTCGGAGGAGAGGGCGGTTTCGGTCTTGGTGTTCTCGGTCATGGTTTTTGCCTTCGAGGCTGGTTGTTCTGGTTCGCCGATGCGGCGGGCTCGGCTAACCCTCCCCCTTGTGGGGAGGGTCGGAGCGCAGCGACGGGGAGGGGTATCCCGGATTGCGAAAGAAAAGGCCCCTCCCTAACCCTCCCCACACGGGGGAGGGAAGCTGTCGCCGCAGGTATTACTTCTGCGCACCCACCATGGACGACACCACGGCGGCGGCGATCTTCAGGCGCTGGCGCACGACCGAGCGGCCGAGGATTGCCATGCTGTCGAACAGCGGCAGCGAACGCTGCGAGCCGGACATGGCGATGAACAGCGGCGGGGTGACGACGCGCAGCTTCTTTTCGAGCTTGTCGGCAACCGAGCGCAGTTCGGCATCGATCGCCTCGACGTTCCATTCGATCATCTTCTCGATGTCGGCCTGGACCATGGTGATGATGGCAAGCGTGTCTTCCGGCGAGGTCTTGAGACCCGCAAACGAGGCCGGGGTCAGGTTGACGTCGGCGGCGAGCAGGAAGCCTGCGAGGTTCGGCAGGTCGCCGAGCTTGGAAACGCGGCTCTGCGAGTGCTTGAGACCCTCGATCAGGCGCTGGTTTTCCATCGCCCATTCCAGCGTGCGCGACACGAACTCTTCCGGCGACAGCTTTTCGCGCAGCCAGCGGCCGTTCACCCAGTCCAGCTTCTGCAGGTCGAAGATGGCGCCGGCCTTGGACAGGGCTTCCGGATCGAAGCTGCTGATCATCTCATCCATGGTCAGAAGCTCTTCGCCTTCGGCGATCTGCACGAAGAACAGGCCGAGGAAGTTCATCAGGGCTTCCGGCAGGTAGCCGAGCGCCGAGTAATAGCTGATCGAGGTCGGGTTCTTGCGCTTGGACAGTTTCGACTTGTCGGCATTTCTCATGAGGGAGAGATGCATGAAGACAGGCGCTTCCCAGCCGAAATAGCGATAGAGAAGAATGTGCTTGGGCACCGATGCCAGCCACTCTTCGCCGCGCGCCACATGGGTGATCTTCATCAGATGGTCGTCGATGACGTTGGCCATATGATAGGTCGGCATGCCGTCGCCCTTGATCAGGACCTGCATGTCGACCGAATCCCACGGGATCGAGACATCGCCATAGACGCCGTCTGTGAAATCGCACGAACCTTCGGTCGGGATCTTCATACGCACGACGGACTGTTCGCCGGCCGCCATCTTTTCGGTGACTTCCTCGGCCGAGTATTTCAGGCAGAGACCGTCATACTTCGGCGGCTTGCCGGCGGCGCGCTGGCCTTCGCGCATCTGCTCCAGACGCTCCGGCGTGCAGAAGCAGCGGAAGGCGTGGCCCTTGTCGAGCAGGTCCTGGGCGTGCGGCCAGTACATGTCCTTGCGGTCCGACTGACGGTAGGGGCCGTAGGGACCGCCGATATCTGGACCTTCCGCCCAGGTAAGCCCGGTCCATTTCAGCGCGTCCAGCACCTTCTGCTCGTATTCGAGCGTCGAGCGGGTCGCGTCGGTATCTTCGATGCGCAGGATGAATTCGCCGCCGTGCTTTTTCGCGAAAAGGTAGTTGAAGAGGGCGATGTAAGCGGTGCCGACATGGGGCTCGCCGGTGGGCGATGGGGCAATGCGGACGCGAGGGGTCGGATTGATCATGGATACTGCTCTTTCCACGGCGCGCATGGCTGCGCAAAGCCTGTGCCTTTGAATAGGGATTGGCGCAGGCTTAGGCCATATTCAGGCGAGAGCGTCAAGGTTTTTGGCGAAAACGGCCGCCACCCCGTCCCTCATTGAGGGACGGGGTTAGCCTGGGTCCGTTGAGCGCGGGGAGGACTAATTTACCGGCCAGATATAGAGGAGGGCGGGGACGCTGACGACGATGATCAGGAACGACAAAGGCAGGCCAAGCCGCGGATAATCGGAGAACTTGTAGCCCCCCGGGCCGAACACCAGTGTGTTGCACTGATGGCCGACCGGCGTGAGGAAATCGCAGCCTGCGCCGATCGCCACCGCCATCAGGAAGGGCTCGGGGCGAAAGCCGAGATTGGTGGCAAAGCTTGCGGCGATCGGCCCCATGACCAGCACGGTTGCTGCGTTGTTGAGGAAGGGCGTGACGGCCATGGCGGTGATGAGGATCAGACCGATCGCGCCCCAGGCAGGCAAGGTCGCCGCTGCCTGGCCGAGCCATCCGGCGATCAGTTCGCTACCGCCGGAGGTTCGCAGAGAATCCGAAACCGGGATGAGCGCCGCCAGCATGACGAGGATCGGGCCATCAACGGATTTGTAGAAATCGGTCAGCGGAATGGCGCGGAAAACCACCATACCGAGAGCGGCCGCGAAGAAAGCGACCGGCACAGGGGCGAGCCCGACGGCCGTCGTGCCCATCGCCAGTGCCAGGATGATCAGTGGAATGAAGGCCTGCCTCCGCGTGCCGAGCAGCACTTCGCGCTGAGCAAGCGGCAAAAGCGAGAAGTCCTGCATCACCGTCGGCATGTTCTTGCGGCTGCCCTGCAACACGATCACGTCGCCCGCCATCAGGGTGATGCTGCCAAGCCGCTGCTTGAGGCGTTCGCCATGCCGGCTGATGGCCAGGAGGTTGACGCCGCGGGTGTAGGACAGCGCCAGTTCCTTGGCGGAAAGCCCCTTCAGCGGCGAATCCTGGGTGATGATCGCTTCGATCGAGATCACGTCGGCCTGAGCCTGGCCGTTTTCCATCAGCGGCTTGCCGGAAAGCTGCAGCTTGCCGCCGGAGACCATCCGGTCGAGCGCCTTCGATGGGCCTTCGAGCAGTACCACATCGTTTTCGCGCAGGATGAGGTCCGGGAACGGCGCCATGCGCGAGGGGCCGCGCAGGACGGCATTGGCAATCACCTCGCCATCGCCGATCTTCAACAGCTCCGCGACCGTCTTTTCGAGAACGGTGGACAGCGGGGTAATCATCACTTCGGATGTGTAGTTGGTGATCTCGACAGCTTCCTCGAGGGAATCGTTCTGCTTGGTGCGGCTCGGCACCAGCCAGTGGAAGAACAGGAGGAAGGTAATGCCGACAAAGGCGAGGATCGCACCCATCGGGGTAAAGTCGAACATCGTGAAGGATTCGCCGGTCAGTTCCTGGCGGATCCGCGACACGACGATATTGGGCGAGGTGCCGATCTGCGTCATCAGGCCACCGAGCAAAGCGGCGAAAGCCATCGGCATCAGGTATTTCGACGGCGAGGCGCCGGATTTGCGGGCGAACTGGAACGCCACCGGCATCATGATGGCAAGCGCGCCGATATTCTTGATGAAGGCCGACAGCACGGCGACGACGATCATCAGCAAGGCCAGCTGGGTGTGCAGCGTGTTGAGGTTGGGGAAGAATTTCTTGATCGCCATGTCGACGATGCCGGAGCGGGCAACGCCTGCCGAAACGACCAGCGCGCTGCCGACGATGATGACGATATCATCCGAGAACCCGGAAAACGCCTGGTCGACCGGAACGATCCCCACCGTCACCGCCACGACGAGCGCACAGCAGGCGACCACATCGTAGCGGAAGCGATCCCAGATGAAGACGGCCATCATCACGGCGATGACGGAAAAGGCAAGGATCTGCTGGGTTGTCATGTGGCTCCGGGGGCGCTGGAAATGGGATGCAGCGAGAGGCGATGATCGGCGTGGTGATAAGATCGTGCCCTAGAATGCCCCAGTGCCACAAATGTTGCAAAGTCTGATGACGTTTCGCAAAAGGCGTTTATCGCCGCTCAGGGCGTGTCTGCTGGACAAACCGTGGTGGACGCATAAGTAGACGATATCAACTGCAGTTGTTTGCGCCAATTCCCCTGCGCCAAAGCCCCCGGAGCCGTCATGACCGATATCCTTGCCATCCCCGTCAAGCTTGCCGACGGCCGGAACACGACGCTTGCCGAATACCGTGGAAAAGTCATGCTGGTGGTCAACGTCGCGTCCAAATGCGGCCTGACCACGCAGTATGAAGGGTTGGAAAAACTCTACGAGCAAAAGCGGGACAGGGGCTTTGTCATCGCAGCCTTTCCGGCCAACGACTTCATGGGGCAGGAGCCCGGCTCGGATACGGAGATCGTCGAATTCTGCCAGCTGACCTATGACGTGAAGTTTCCGATCTTCTCAAAGATTTCCGTCAAGGGCGATGCCAAGCATCCGCTCTACAAGGCGCTGACCGCAGATCCGGTGCCCACCACCGGCGACGGTCCGATGAAGGCGCGCCTGCGCGGCCGCGGCATGGAGGTCAAGGATGGCGAGATCGTCTGGAATTTCGAAAAGTTTCTGATCGGACGCGATGGCCGGATCAAGGCACGCTTCGCGCCTGACGTGACCGCAGACGATAACCGGCTGCTCGAAGCGCTGGACCGGGAACTGTCCGAGCGGTGATCCGCCGGGACCAGGCGTTTGGACTGAACACAAAAAGGGCGCCTCGCGGGCGCCCTTTGCGTGTCGATGTTTGTAGCAACGTCAATGCAGCGTGCCGGAGGCCTTTTTCTTGGCGCGGGCGCCCTTCGCGAACATGTTGAGGGCCTCGACGCCGGCCGAGAAGGCCATGGCGGCGTAGATATAGCCCTTCGGAACGTGCACGCCGAAGCCTTCGACGATCAAGGTGCCGCCGATCATCAGCAGGAAGGCGAGAGCCAGCATGACGATGGTCGGGTTTCTCTCGATGAAGTTGGCAAGCGGGGTTGCTGCCAGAAGCATCACGGTGACAGCGGCGACGACGGCCACGATCATGATCGGCAGATGCGGCGTCATGCCGACTGCGGTGATGATGCTGTCGATCGAGAAAACCAGGTCGAGGATCAGGATCTGCACGATGGCGGCGCTGAAGCTCATCTGCACGACTTCCTTGCCGGCGCCGACCATGTCTTCCTTGTTGTCGACCACATCCACGGAATGGTGGATTTCCTTGGTCGCCTTGTAAACGAGGAACAGACCACCGGCGATCAGGATCATGTCCTTCCAGGAGAAGGGGTGACCGAAGGCTTCAAAGACCGGATTGGTAAGCTGTACAATCCAGGCAACGGTGCCGAGCAGACCAAGACGCATGACCAGCGCCAGGCCGATACCGATCTTGCGTGCCTTTTCCCGATGCTCAGGTGGTAGCTTGTTGGTGAGGATGGAGATGAAGATCAGGTTGTCGATGCCAAGCACCACTTCCATGACCACAAGTGTAACGAGCGCTACCCAGGCCGTCGGGTCTGCTACCAGCGCTGCAATGTCCATCCATCTCTCCTGTTTTCAATCAAAGGGCGCAATTTCCCGCCGCATTTGGGGATCGACCCATTAAAAACAAGAGTAGGTTGAATATGGACCGACCAGAATCAGGCGGAATCAGCCCCATTATCGATCACGGGTTTGTTATGACAACCATAGGCCGCCATGAAAACGCGGACTGCACCTTGGATGGTCCGGTGGATTTCCTCGTCTGACGGGGCGTCTTCCATCGACCCGAACAGACGAACCTTGAAATAGCCGCCGCTGACGAGGTCGATATACTGGCCTGCGGCAAGTTCGATATCGTCGATATTCAGCCTGCCGGCCTCGACGTGGAGGGCGAGAAAGTCGCGCATCACGGTGCGCAGATTTTCGGGTCCGCGGAAAAAGCGCCGACACAGGTCCGGCATACGCTCGCGGACGCCAAGCACGGTCCGCATCGCGGTGATGATTTTCTCTTCCGTCATGTGGCTGAGGAACGAGACGCCAAAATCGTAGAGGCTCTTTTCCACATTGCCGTTGGTCGACAGAACGGACCGAACAGTGGCGAGGAAGGCGGCGCGCTCCTGTTCCACCATGGCGACGAACAGATCTTCCTTGTTCTGGAAGTAGACGTAGATCGTTCCCTTCGAAACGCCGGCCTCGCGCGTGATGTCGTTCATGCTTGCGGCTTCGAAACCAAGCTTCATGAAAACCCGCGTCGCGCCTTCCATGATCTGGCTGCGCTTGGCTGGATCCTCGCCCGCAGCAAAACGCCCTGCAGTGCGGGGGGACGTGTCTCGCGGCGCGGATCTCTTTAACGGTTTCGGCATTATAATTCAGCATTCCGGTTTTTTTCGAACCGATTGGTTCGATGTGGTCTTGATATGTGTGATCGAAGGCTTTATGTCAACGCTCCGAACTGATCGGTTCGATCGGTTTTCGCTTTTCAAAGATGGTTACGACAATGACGGCCTCCAAGAATGCCGGCGCGCTGCGCACCGTAAAAAACGAAGATGTGAATGCCGATGACACGGCGCGCGACGACGCGTCGCCGGCTGCCGAGAAACCTGCGGCACCTGTTGCAACGCCATCGCCCGAAGCCAAGGCCGACGCACCGGCAAAGAAGGGCAAGCGTGGCCTTATCCTGCCGATCATCGTGCTGGCGCTGCTCGCCGGTGGCGGCTGGTATGGATATCAGTGGTGGACGACGGGCCGTTTCATGGTGTCGACGGACGATGCCTATATCGAAGGCGATATTGCCACGATTTCCCCAAAGGTCACGGCTTTCGTTTCGAAAGTGAATGTCGCCGCCAACCAGCAGGTCAAGGCCGGCGATGTGCTGGCGACGCTCGACAATGGCGATTACCAGAACGCGCTTGATCAGGCCAATGCCGCCATCGAAACCGGCAAGCTGTCGCTGACCCGCATCGATGCACAGGTCGAAGGTGCGCAGGCAACCCTTGCCCAGGCGCAGGCCTCCAAGGTTGCACTGCAGGCAGCGGTCCGCGGTGCCGAGATCACGCTCAAGCGCCAGACCGAGCTTGCGGCCAAGTCGGTCGGCACGACCGCCGATCTCGACAGCGCCACGATTGCGCTCGATCAGGCCAAGGCCAACCTTGTCGGCGGCGATGCCTCGATCAAGTCGGCAGAAGCCAACATCACCATTCTTGAAGCGCAGCGCAAGGAAGCCGAAGGCCAGGTCCGGACGCTGGAACTGCAGCGCGACAAGGCGGCCCGCGACTTGTCCTTTACCGTTCTGAAGGCGCCCTATGACGGGATTGTCGGCAATCGCTCGGTGCAGGAAGGCGATCTCGTTTCGCCGGGACAGCGGCTGATGGCGCTGGTGCCGACGCGCCAGCTCTATATCGACGCCAATTTCAAGGAAACGCAGATCCAGCATCTGGAGATCGGCTCCAAGGTGGAAGTGCATGTGGATGCCTATAGCGAGGAGCCGATCATCGGGACGGTAGAATCGCTTGCGCCGGCTTCCGGCTCGGTATTCTCGCTGCTGCCGCCGGAAAACGCGACGGGCAACTTTACCAAGATCATCCAGCGCGTTCCGGTCAGGATCGCCCTGCCGCAGGATGCGCTCGACAGCGGTCGTCTCAGGGCGGGTCTGAGCGTTGTCGTCGACGTGGACATCCGCACCGCACCCAAAAAGTAACTGGGCTTTGGCCTAACAGCCCCATCGGGGCGGAGGTGGTCCCATGGCTGGGAGCGCAACGACAACTGCAGGATCGATATCGTCCGCGGCACAGGCATCGTCTGCTCCCAAGGTGGACGAGAAGATGCCGACCGGCCGGCTGATCGCGTTTTTCGCGATGGTGGTCGGCATGTTCATGTCGATCCTCGACATCCAGATCGTGTCTGCCTCGCTGTCTGAAATCCAGGCGGGCCTTTCGGCAGGTTCCGACGAGATCGGCTGGGTGCAGACGTCGTATCTGATCGCCGAAGTGATCATGATCCCGCTTTCTGGCACCTTGGCGCGTATCGTCTCGACGCGCTATCTGTTTGCGTTCTCGGCTGCCGGCTTTACGGCTGCGAGCGCGCTTGCGGCGACGGCATCCAATATCGACCAGATGATCGTCTACCGCGCGATCCAGGGTTTTATCGGCGGCGGCATGATTCCGTCTGTGTTTGCGGCAGCCTTCACCATTTTCCCGCCGTCGAAGCGGGCGTTCGTCTCCCCAATCATCGGGCTGATCGCGACGCTTGCGCCCACCATCGGGCCGACGGTCGGCGGCTATCTCTCGAATGCGTTTTCGTGGCACTGGCTGTTTCTGGTCAACATCATTCCCGGCATCTTCGTGACGATCCTGACTTGGCGGTTCATCGACTTCGACAAGCCGGAACTGTCGCTGTTCAAGAAGTTTGACTGGTGGGGTCTTGCCGCGATGGGCGTGTTCCTCGGCGGTCTTGAGTATGTGCTGGAAGAGGGCAATTCCAACGATTGGTTCAACGACCATATGATCGTCATCGGTGCCATCGCATCGGGGCTTGGCTGCCTGGTCTTCTTCTATCGCGCCTTTACCTCGGAATTTCCCGTCGTGGACCTGACGGCGTTTACGAACCGGAACTTCGCGTTCGGCTCGATCTTCTCCTTCGTGATGGGTATCGGGCTCTACGGGCTCACCTATATCTACCCGGTCTATCTCAGCCGCATCCGCGGTTACGACAGCCAGATGATCGGCGAGACCATGTTCGTCTCGGGCCTTGCCATGTTCGTCACGGCGCCGATCGCAGGCAAGCTGTCGACCAAGATGGACCTGAGAGCGATGATGGTGATCGGTTTCATCAGCTTTGCCTCCGGCACCTATATCATGACCGGCATCACCGCCGATTGGGACTTCTACGAGCTTCTGATCCCGCAGATCCTGCGCGGTTTTGGCCTGATGATGTGCATGGTGCCGATCAATAATATCGCGCTTGGCACTTTGTCTCCGGCCCGCATCCGGGGGGCGTCCGGCCTGTTCAACCTGACCCGCAACCTTGGTGGCGCGGTGGGGCTTGCGATCATCAGCACGCTTTTGTCCAACCGCCAGGACGTGCATTACGAGCGGCTGCGCGAGCATCTCGACTGGGGCAACCGGATCGCTTCCGACCAGCTCGACTCGATGGCGTCCAATCTGAACACCTACGGTCTAGATGGCGCGACCGGCGCGATCCGGCAGATGGTGCAGCTGGTGACCAAGCAGGCCGTGGTGATGTCATTCTCGGACGTTTTCCTGATCCTGACCGTGCTGTTTGCGATGATGATCCTCGGCGTTGCCGCCATCGAAAAGCCAGCCCCCCAGGGCGGTGGCGGTGGTAGCGGCCACTGATCGCGGACTTCGCGCTGAAGATTTCTAAGAACCACCGCCTGCAGAGGGGTCGTCGCAAACCGCGGCGGCCCCTTTGCGATTCATCCAGCGCGTTGTTCGAATAAATTTGATTTACGTACCTCAAATTCTCCGTTACGAAGATCGGCGGAGGACCGCATGAAGCCAACCGTACACGATATCGCGCGTAGCGCCGGCGTCAGCCTGGCGACCGTCGACCGTGTGCTCAACGGTCGGCCGGGCGTGCGGCGCATCACCCAGGAGAAGGTCGAGGAGGCGATCGCCGTCCTCGGCTACGTGCGGGACGTGGCGGCTGCGAACCTTGCCAAGGGACGGACTTACGCCTTCACCTTCGTGCTGCCTGAGAACGACAACTCGTTTATGATCGGCTTGCGCGAAGAGGTGGAGCAGGCGGTTGGTCGCTCCGGCGCCGAACGAACCCGTATCCGCGTCGTCGACGTGCCGCCTTTCGACGGGCAGGCCTTGTCGACCATGCTGGACGGCGTGCTTGCCGACAGGCCTGACGGTGTCGCGTTCGTGGCGGTGGAAAGCAGCGACGTGCAGGCGGCGGTCGCAAGGCTGCGGGAGGCGGGCATCGCCGTCGTGACGCTGGTGTCGGACCTGCCGGGCTCGCAGCGGCACCATTTCGCCGGGATCGACAACCACGCGGCCGGGCGCACCGCTGCCAATCTCCTCGGAAGGTTTCTCAGCGGTCGCGACGGGCGGGTGGCGATGGTTGCCGGATCGATGCTGGTGCGCGATCACCGCGAGCGGCTGGAGGGGTTTTTGTCCGTGCTATCGGAGGATTTTCCGCGGCTTGCGATCCTTCCCGTGATCGAGGCCCGCGACGATCCTGCTATTGCCGAGGAATTGGTGACGGGCCTGTTCCGTCGCTATCCGGATGTGATCGGGCTCTACAGCCTCGGCGCCGGCAATCGCGGGATCCTGAAGGCTGTGCGCAGCCTGCCGGAAGCACGCAGACCTGTGATTATCGCGCATGAGCTGACGCGATCGACGCGGGCAGCGCTTGCCGACGGTGTCGTCGATGCGGTGCTGAACCAGGATGCGGGCCATGAAGTGCGCAGCGCCATAAGGGTGCTGAAGGCGAAGGCGGACGGGCTTCCCGTGATCGCCGCGCAGGAGCGCATTCGTATCGACATATTCTTGAAGGATAACCTGCCCTGACGGGCAAATCGCGCTCCGGAACGTGTTAAGCGGCTCGGACACGACGCGTGGCGAAACAAAGATCTGCCGAAACGCGGCAGCAACAGGAGAAGGCAAGCATGTATCTCGGTCTCGATCTGGGCACTTCCGGCGTCAAGGCGATGCTGATCGACGACGATCAGACGATCATCGGCTCGGGGAACGGGACGCTCGACGTATCGCGCCCGCATTCGGGTTGGTCGGAACAGGAGCCGGCTCACTGGATCCGCGCCTGCGAAGAGGCGATCGACGGGCTGAAGGCGAAGTTTCCCAAGGAGCTTGCCGCAGTAAAGGGCATCGGCCTTTCCGGCCAGATGCATGGTGCGACCTTGCTCGATGCCGACGACAAGGTGCTGCGGCCCTGCATTTTGTGGAACGACACACGCTCGTTTAAGGAGGCGGCAGCGCTCGATGCGGATCCGCGTTTCAGGGCCATCACCGGCAATATCGTATTTCCGGGCTTTACGGCGCCGAAGCTTGCCTGGGTGAAGAACAACGAGCCCGAGATCTTTGCCAAGGTCGCCAAGGTTCTGTTGCCGAAGGATTACCTGCGGCTATGGCTGACCGGTGAGCACATTTCGGAAATGTCCGATTCGGCCGGCACGTCCTGGCTCGATACGGGTGCGCGCAAGTGGTCATCCGAGCTACTGGCGGCGACCGATCTTACCGAGGATCAGATGCCGACGCTGGTGGAAGGGACCGAGGAAGCTGGCCGCCTGCGGGGCGAGCTGAAGGCGAAATGGGGAATTGCCGGCGATGTCGTGGTGGCCGGCGGTGCCGGCGACAATGCGGCCTCCGCCTGCGGCATGGGCACCGTCGCCGAAGGGCATGCGTTCGTCTCGCTTGGCACATCCGGCGTGCTGTTTGCCGCCAATGCTTCCTATCTGCCGAAGCCGGAAAGTGCGGTCCATGCGTTCTGCCACGCGCTGCCGAAGACCTGGCACCAGATGGGCGTGATCCTGTCGGCGACCGATGCGCTGAACTGGCATTCGAAAGTGTCGGGCAAGCCGGCCGCGGATCTGGTTGCCGAACTTGGCGAAGGCCTCAAGGCGCCGACCGGGGTGACTTTCCTTCCCTACCTTTCCGGCGAGCGCACGCCGCATAACGATGCCGTCATCCGCGGCGCCTTTCTCGGGCTCGAACATGAGAGCAGCCGTGCGGTGCTGACCCAGGCGGTGCTGGAAGGCGTGACCTTTGCGATCCGCGACAATCTCGAAGCGCTGAAATCCGCGGGAACCTCGATCTCCCGCGTCACCGCTATCGGCGGCGGTTCGCGCTCGCGCTACTGGCTATCGTCGATTGCCACCTCGCTTGGCGTTCCCGTGGATATTCCAGCCGACGGCGATTTCGGTGCAGCGTTTGGCGCGGCGCGGCTGGGGTTGATCGCGGCGACCGGTGCCGATCCGGTTGCGGTGTGCTCCGCTCCCAAAACGGAAGCGGTGATCGAACCTGAAGCCGGCCTTCACGACGCCTATGAGGCGGCATACCAGCGCTACCGGGCTGCCTATCCAGCAATTCGCGGCTTGATGAACTAACCGGCAAAGGGGAGGAGACATCTCCTCCGCCAAGTCGGGCAACTCGAACCACGCTTTACCCGCTACAGTGAGGTACGTACCTCACCTTGGCGCACTTACCAGAACCAAGTTCCTACCAAGGAGGAAACCACCATGAGCACAGGCTTTTTCGGCGATATCACCAAGATCAAGTACGAAGGTCCTGACAGCACCAATCCGCTGGCATTCCGGCACTACAACCCGGATGAAATGGTCGGCGGCAAGCGGATGGAAGACCATCTGCGCTTTGCCGTTGCCTATTGGCACACGTTCACATGGCCGGGCGGCGATCCCTTCGGCGGCCAGACATTCGAGCGTCCGTGGTTCGACGACAGCATGCAGGCAGCCAAGCTGAAGGCGGATGTTGCCTTCGAATTCTTCGATCTGCTCGGGTCGCCTTACTACTGCTTCCACGATGCGGATGTGCGTCCTGAAGGCGCAAACTTTGCGGAAAACACGAAGAACCTCAACGAGATCGTCGACTACTTCGAAAAGAAGCAGGCCGAGACCGGCGTAAAGCTTCTGTGGGGCACGGCGAACCTGTTTTCGCATCGCCGCTATATGTCCGGCGCTGCCACCAATCCCGATCCTGATGTGTTTGCCTTTTCGGCGGCGACCGTCAAAACCTGCCTGGACGCCACCAAGCGTCTCGGCGGTGCGAACTATGTCCTGTGGGGCGGTCGCGAAGGTTACGAGACGATCCTCAATACCGATTTCACCCGCGAGCTGGACCAGATGGGGCGCTTCCTCAACCTGGTGGTCGAATACAAGTACAAGATCGGCTTTGAAGGCACGATCCTGATTGAGCCGAAGCCTCAGGAGCCGACCAAGCACCAGTACGACTACGACGTTTCCACCGTGTATGCCTTCCTGCAAAAGCACGGCCTGGACAAGGAAGTGAAGGTCAATATCGAGCAGGGCCACGCGGTTCTCGCCGGCCATTCCTTCGAGCATGAAATCGCCATGGCGAACACGTTCGGCATTTTCGGCTCGATCGACATGAACCGCAACGACTACCAGTCGGGCTGGGATACGGACCAGTTCCCGAACAACGTGCCGGAAATGGCGCTGGCCTATTATCACGTGCTCGCTGGCGGCGGGTTCAAGAACGGCGGTACCAACTTCGATTCCAAGCTGCGCCGCCAGTCGCTCGATCCGGCAGATCTGCTGATCGGTCATATCGGCGGTATGGATTGCTGCGCCCGTGGCCTGAAGGCTGCGGCGAAGATGATCGATGACGGTGCGCTGAAGACGCCGCTCGATGCACGCTACGAAAAGTGGGACAGCCCTGAGGCTCAAAAGATGCTGCGCGGCGAGTACAAGCTCGACGAAATCGCTGCCCGCGTCGAGAAGGAAGGGATCAATCCCGAGCCGAAGTCCGGACGTCAGGAATATCTCGAAAACGTGATAAACCGCTACGTCTGATACAAGCAGCCCAGTCTCCTTGTGACAAAGGCGTGAACGGCCCCGGAATGGCGAGAAATCGCGCAACATTTCGGGGCTGGAAACGTTTGATCCCGTGCTTATGTTAAGGCTTGGCGAACGGGATCATCCTGCGACCCTTTCAAACGTGAGTTCTGCCGGGGCCTCGGTCGCGAAAGCGGTCGGCTTATGGCCTCCAACGACACGAAGGAGAATGACATGAAGTGGACTGCACCTAAGTTTGTCGAAGTAAGCTGCGGCATGGAAATCAACCGTTACGCACCTGCAGACGGCAGCGAGCCGGTTCTGTTTTAATCATGAAGAGCACGGGACCCACGACCGGTCTCCGGTTTCTGGTGCTCGGCTCTGCAGCCGGCGGCGGATTACCGCAGTGGAACTGCAATTGTTCCAACTGCGCCGCCGCCCGCGATCCGTCTTCGGGAATCCTGCCGCAGACGCAGTCGTCGCTAGCCGTCAGTGTTGACGAAGAGACCTGGGCGATCTTCAACGCCTCGCCGGACATTCGCCTGCAGATCCAGCAGACGCCGCAGCTTCATCCGAAAGCCCTCCGCCACAGCCCGATCGCAAGCGTCGTCATCACCAATGCCGATGTGGATCATATCGGCGGCCTTCTGACGATCCGCGAGAAGCAGGCGTTTTCGCTTTTCTCGACCGCCGCGATCGGCTCGGTGCTCGATGCCAGCCCTGTCTTCCGGGTCCTCGATCCTGATTTTGTGGCGCGCAAGACGATCCGTCTCGACGAAGATTTTTCACCGCTCGACGGGCTTGAGGCGCGCATCTTCGCCGTGCCCGGCAAGGTCGCCCTGTTTCTTGAGGATGGCGAGCCGGAGCTTGGTCTCGAAGGCGAGCAGACAATCGGCGTCGAATTCGTGGCGAACGGCAGACGGGCCTACTATATTCCGGGCTGTGCGACGCTTCCGGACTGGCTTTGCGACCGCATCCGCGGCGCCGACCTCGTGTTCTTCGATGGCACCGTGTTTACCGATGATGAGATGATCCGCGTCGGTACCGGCATCAAGACCGGCCAGCGAATGGGACACATGCCGATCACGGGCGACGACGCCGGGGGCGGCGGTAGCCTGGAAGCGCTGTCCAAGCTCAGCATAGGCCGCATGGTCTATGTCCATATCAACAATACGAACCCGATCTGGCGCCAAGGTCCGGAGCGGGACGCGGTCACAGACGCCGGCTTCGAAGTCGGCCATGACGGCATGGAGATCGAACTTGCCTGACGCCCAGAACGCTGCTCTGAACAGAACCGATTTTGAAGCCCGGCTGCGCGCCATCGGTGCGGCTCGCTATCACGACAAGCATCCGTTTCACGGCATGCTGCATGGCGGCGGATGCTCGATGACGCAGGTGCGCGCCTGGGTGATCAACCGGTTCTATTATCAGAGCCGTATTCCGCTGAAGGATGCCGCCTTTATGTCGCGCTGCGAGGATATCTCGATCCGGCGCGCGTGGCGCAAGCGTATCGAGGACCATGACGGCGGGCGGGAAGAGGGCGGCGGTATCCGGCGCTGGCTGAAGCTTGCCGAGGCGGTCGGGCTTGATCCGGATTACGTCGAATCAACCCGGGGCGTTCTGCCGGGCACGCGGTTTGCCTGCGATGCCTATGTGCGTTTCGTGCGTGACATGCCGATGCTCGATGCGGTTGCCGCGTCGCTGACCGAGCTTTTCGCGCCCACCATTCACAAGAACCGCATTGCAGGACTGCTCGAGCACTACGCTTTCGCCAATGAAGACGCGCTCTCTTATTTCCGCAAGCGGCTCGATGAGGCGCCGGTCGATGTCGCCTTCGGGCTCAACTACGTTCTCGACCATGCGGACACGTTGGAAAAGCAGGATGCGGCCGCGGCTGCGCTGACCTTCAAGACGGACGTTTTGTGGGCGCAGCTTGATGCGTTGCAGAGCGCTTATGTATCGCCGGCACTTCTGCCGCCGGGTGGATGGGACGGCAAGGAGGGCGTGATTGGCGCTCTCGATCAGCCGGCTCTGAGAGAACCTGCGCGGGGAGCGGCGGAATGAGCGAACCTTCCGCAGTCACCGTGACCGCGCAGACGGTCGCCAAACTTGCCCGCGGCGTGCGGCTTCGGGAGGACCCGGTGCGCGGCCAGACGGTGCTGCTTGCGCCGGAACGGGCGCTGGCGCTCGATGAGATCGCCGTGATGATCGTCAACGCGCTCGACGGTGTGCGTGATCTGGACGCGATCGCGCAGGAATTCTCCGTAAAATTCGAAGCGCCCAAGGAGCAGATCCTGGTCGACGTGATTGCCTTCGTCGACGAGTTTTCCAAGCGGCGCATGCTGGAGTTGAAATCGTGAATGAGCATGTCAGCATTGCGCGGACAAGTGCCAAGACTACCGACAGAACGAGCGAATGGACCGACCGGGACGGCGTGACGGGTCGTATCCGCATCCCGGCACCGATCGCTATGCTTGCGGAGCTGACGCATCGCTGTCCGCTGGCCTGCCCCTATTGCTCCAATCCGCTGGAGCTGGAAGGCATCAGCACCGAGCTTTCCACGCAGGAATGGATCCGGGTGTTTCAGGAGGCGGCAGCGCTCGGGGTGCTGCACCTGCATCTCTCCGGCGGCGAACCGGCGTCGCGGCGCGATCTGGTGGAGCTGACGGCGGCGGCCGCCAAGGCCGGGCTTTATACCAACCTGATTACGTCGGGCATTGGCCTCAATGAGAAGCGCATCGCCGAGCTGTCCGCAGCCGGGCTCGATCATCTGCAGCTTTCAATCCAGGGCGCTACGCCTGTTCTTGCCGACAAGGTGGGTGGTTACAGAGGCGGTTACGATCGCAAGATCGCGGTGGCCGAGTGGACACATGCGGCCGGCATTCCGCTCACCGTCAACGCCGTCTGCCACAAGCAGAACATGGACGAGCTGGGCGCCATGCTGGATCTTGCCGTCGAACTCGGTGCGCGCCGCATTGAGATCGCCACCGTGCAGTTTCACGGCTGGGCCGAGAAGAACCGCAAAGCGCTGATGCCGACCAAGGAACAGGTGCTGCACGCCAACGCTTTCGTTGAGGAAGCGCGCAAGCGGCTGGAAGGCATTATCGTGATCGATTACGTGCCGGCCGACCACCATTCGACCTTTCCGAAGGCCTGCATGGGCGGCTGGGGACGCACGGGCCTCAATGTGACGCCATCAGGCAAGGTATTGCCCTGCCACGCGGCCGAAAGCATTCCGTCACTGAATTTTGAGACGGTGCGCGACATGTCGCTGACCGACATCTGGTATGACAGCCAGGCATTCAACGCCTACAGGGGCGACAGCTGGATGCCGGACCTCTGCCGTTCCTGCGATCGCAAGGGCGTCGATTTCGGCGGTTGCCGTTGCCAGGCGATGGCTTTGGCCGGCGACGCTGCCACCACCGACCCGGTCTGCATCCTGTCGCCGATGCGCCATCTCCTGGTCGAGCAGGCAGAGATCGACAGCCGCGCCGAGCCGCCTGAATTCGTCTATCGCGGCCGCTAACGCCACTCCCGGTGGTGTCGCGAATGTGAACGAAGCTCATGAGCTGAAACTGCTTTACGTACCTCAAATTCTTCGATAGCCTGAAATTCAGGGAGGAATTTCAGTGCATCACACCACTTGCGAGGAGGCAGGTGTTGTGGGCGTGCCGCGTTGCGGCTGCTTCACGACGCTTCTGATTTTGAGGCCGGTGCATGGTTGATGCGTCCGGGCATACGGCTGCGCCTCTGCTCGATGCGCGCGGCCTTTCAAAGACGTTCGGCATTGTCGAAGTCCTCAAGGATATCGCGCTCACTGTTCGTGCCGGAGAGGTCCACGCGATCATCGGCGAAAACGGCGCCGGCAAATCCACATTGATGAAGATCCTTGCCGGCAACCATCACCCGACAAGCGGCGAACTTGCGATCGACGGACAGGTCGTCAGCTTTTCGGGGCCGGTCGATGCGGAAAAGCATGGCATCGTGCTGGTGCATCAGGAGATCCTTCTCGCACCGGATCTGACGGTGGCGCAGAACATCTATCTCGGACGCGAGGTTCGAAAGGGCATCGCTCTCGACGACCGGGCGATGAATGCAGGCGCCGCAGAGGCGATCCGCGATCTCGGTGCCGATATCGATCCCGAGACGATCGTGTCGCGGCTTTCGATCGCGCAGCGCCAGCTGGTGCAGATCGCGCGGGTCCTGCTGGTGCCGCATCGCATCGTCATCTTCGACGAACCGACGGCTTCGCTGACGCCGCACGAAACCGAAGCGCTGTTGAAGGTCATCACCGATATCCGCGCCAAGGGCGTCGGCGTGCTCTACATCTCGCACCGGCTGCCGGAGGTGAAGGAGATCGCCGACCGCGTGACGGTGCTGCGCGACGGGCGACTGGTCGCTTCGCACCCGACAAGCGAGCTGGAACCGGCCGACATGGCGCGTCTGATGGTGGGCCGCGACGTGGCAAAGCTCTATCCGGACCGGCAGGCGGCCATCGCGCCCGAAACGGTGCTTCAGGTGGAAGGATTCGATGTGCCGGGCTACGCGCGCGATGCCGGGTTTACCCTGCACAAGGGTGAGATCCTCGGTTTTGCCGGGCTGATCGGCGCCGGTCGCACCGAACTGATGGAAGGGCTGGTCGGACTTCGACCGGCCAAGGGCAAGGTGACGCTACGGGGCCGGCCGGTTCAGTTTACCGACGTGCATTCGAGCCTCAAGGCGGGCGTCGCCTATCTTTCCGAAGACCGCAAGGGCAAGGGCCTGCTTCTCACCAAGGACCTCACCGTAAACCTGACGCTCGCCTCGCTTGGCAAGTTCATCCGCGGCCTGCAGATCGATCGCAAGCGGGAAGCGCAGGCGCTCGACAAGGCGATCGAGGATTTCGACATCCGCACCGGCACGAAGACGATCCTCGCAGGACAGCTTTCCGGCGGCAACCAGCAGAAGCTGCTGCTTGCCAAGATGATGCTGCTCGATCCGCAGGTCGTCATCATCGACGAGCCGACGCGCGGCATCGATATCGGCAACAAGGAACAGATCTACAAATTCA
Organism: Rhizobium sp. NFR12; assembly: GCF_900108545.1. Lineage (NCBI taxonomy): Bacteria > Pseudomonadati > Pseudomonadota > Alphaproteobacteria > Hyphomicrobiales > Rhizobiaceae > Rhizobium > Rhizobium sp. NFR12. The sequence goes on from NZ_FNWM01000001.1 coordinate 507,037, forward strand.
TCGCCGCTCTGGCTGCGGAAGGGCGCTCGATCATCGTCGTCTCTTCCGAAATGCCGGAGCTGATCGGCATCTGCGACCGCATTCTGGTGATGCGCGGCGGCCGGATCGTCGGCGAAGTTCAGGGAGACCACATGACGGAAAACGAGATCGTCCAGCTTGCAACCGGGGTCAATGTCGGCCGTGATGCGGGGGAGGCGGCATGAGAAGAAACCCCTCCCCACCCTCCCCACAAGGGGGAGGGCTTAACCCGGCGGTGCCGTCGCAGCCCGGCATCAGGCTTGCCGATCGTCAGGGCGAGTTTGGCAGGCGGGTGCCTCGCGTCTTCTCCCCCCTTGTGGGGGAGATGGCCGGCAGGCCAGAGGGGGTTTTACGACCCGCGCCACAACTCGCTAAGGGGGAGGCGGCATGAGTGCAGTCGTAACTGAGACGAAGGCGCCGAAGACTTCGCGCGACTGGGACATGGCGGCCATCGCGCCGTTTGTTGCGCTGGCGCTGCTTCTGGTGCTCGGCTATTTCGCCAACCCGAATTTCGTGTCGCTTGCCAACCTCACCAATGTCATCACCCGCAGCGCCTTTATCGCGGTGATCGCGCTTGGGGCGACCTATGTGATTTCGGCCGGGGGACTGGATCTCTCGGTCGGGGCGATGGTCGCTTTCGTCGCAAGCCTGATGATCCTGTTCATGAATTCCGGCGTGATTGCCGATCCGATGCTGATGCTGATGGCCGGCATGGCGGTGGCGCTGGTTCTGGGGGCGGCCTGCGGGCTGGCGAACGGGCTGATCACGACGCTCGGGCGGATCGAGCCGTTTATTGCGACGCTCGGCACGATGGGCATCTATCGCGGCCTGACGACCTGGCTTTCCCAGGGCGGCGCGATCACGCTCAAGGACCGGCAGTTGCAGCAGCTTTACCGGCCGGTCTATTTCGGCGACGTGTTCGGCGTGCCGATCCCGATCATCGTGATCTTCGTGACGGCGGCGCTCGCTGCCTTCGTGCTCTACCGCACCCGGTATGGCCGTCATGTGATCGCCGTCGGATCGAACGAGGAAGTGGCGCGCTATTCGGGCATTTCGGTCAACAAGGTGCGCACCATCGCCTATGTGGTGCAGGGCCTCTGCGTGGCTGTTGCTGTCATGATCTACGTGCCGCGGCTGGGATCGACGTCTGCGACGACAGGCATCCTGTGGGAATTGCAGGCGATCACGGCGGTCGTTGTTGGCGGGACGGCACTTCGGGGCGGGGTGGGTCGCATCTGGGGCACGATCTGCGGCGCTTTCATTCTGGAAATCGTCGGCAACATCATGATTCTGTCGAACTTCGTGTCGGAATATCTGATCGGAGCGATCCAGGGCGCGATCATCATCATCGCCATGCTGGTGCAGAGGTCGCTGATGCGAAAGTAAGAGGTTGTTACGGGACCCCTCCGGCCTGCCGGCCATCTCCCCAACAAGGGGGGGAGAAGACTTGCCGCAATCGCCTGCCTCGATCGAGTGTTGGCGATAGCTGCCGGGTTAAGCCCGCCCCCTTGTGGGCAGGGCGGGGAGGGGTTTCGGGTCGCTGAGACCAATGGTTTGGCCGGGCCTCTGGGGCGGGTCCGGTTTCGGGAGGATGACCCCTTAAACTCTGGGAGAGAGAACATGCATAGAAGAACATTCGGTCTCGGCGTTGCAGGTCTTGCAGCGTCGGTTGCCGCCGCACCAAGCCTCGGGCTTGCACAGGAGGCGAAGAAGGTCACGATCGGCGTGTCCATTCCGGCAGCCGACCATGGCTGGACGGCGGGCGTGGTGTTCCATGCCGAACGCGTCGCGAAACTTCTGATGGCCGAGCACAAGGGCCTCAATGTCATCGTGAAGACCTCGGCGGATCCGGCGAGCCAGGCAAACGCGGTGCAGGATCTGGCGGTGCAGGGCATCGATGCGCTCGTCATCCTGCCGAGCGATCCGGATCAGCTGGTCACCGCGATCCAGCAGGTGAAGGACGACGGCAAGTTCGTGGCGCTGGTCGACCGTGCACCATCGGTCAACGACAACACGATCCGTAATCTCTACGTGGCCGGCAACAACCCGGCGCTTGGCGAAGTGGCTGGAAAGTACATCGCCGAGAAGACGCCGGAAGCGCAGGTCGTCGTGATCCGCGGCCTGCCGATCCCGATCGACCAGCAGCGCCAAGACGGGTTCGACAAGGGGATCGCCGGTTCCAAGGTGAAGGTGCTGGAGCGCCAATACGGCAACTGGAGCCGCGACGACGCCTTCAAGGTGATGCAGGATTTTCTGACCAAGCATCAGAAGATCGATGTGGTCTGGTGCCAGGACGACGACATGGCCGTCGGCGTGCTGGAGGCGATCGAGCAGGCGAAGCGCACCGACATTCAGTATGTCGTTGGTGGTGCCGGCTCCAAGGACATGATCAAGCGCGTCATGGACGGCGATAAGATGATGCCGGTCGACGTGCTCTATCCGCCGGCGATGGTGGCAACCGCCATGCAGCTGACGGCGGCCAACTTCTACGATCAGGTCCCGGTCAGCGGCAACTATATCCTCGACGCCACGCTGGTGACGAAGGAGAATGCGCAGAACTTCTACTTCGCCGACTCGCCGTTCTGAGATCACCAAGGCGAGAGGGGGCGTTTGTCGCAAGACGCCCTCTTTCCTCGCGTCATCCCTGTGCTCGTGACAGGGATTCAAGCCAGCCCAAGTCGCTGGGCTGAAGAAAATTGCTCTGACCCGCCGGAAATCGGGTCACTGGATTCCTGTGACAAGCACAGGAATGCCGGAGAGTTTGCGGAACGCACCGAGCCCGACATCGAGGGCGGCATATCGGAAAGGAAACACCATGAAGACGATCAAGGGTCCGGGCATTTTTCTCGGTCAGTTTGCCGGAGACAAGGCGCCGTTTGACAGCTGGGACGGCATCACCAAATGGGCGGCCGACAAGGGTTATCTCGGTGTGCAGGTGCCGACCTGGGCTGGCCAGCTGATCGACCTCAGACAAGCTGCCTCGTCGAAGGATTACTGCGACGAGTTCGCCGGTGTCGCCCGCCAGAACGGTGTCGAAGTGACCGAATTGTCCACCCATCTTCAGGGGCAGCTGGTCGCCGTGCATCCGGCCTATGATGACGCCTTCGACGGCTTCGCTGCGCCGGAAGTGCGCGGCAATCCGAAGGCACGTCAGGAATGGGCGGTCGAGCAGGTGAAGATGGCGATCACAGCCTCGAAGCATCTCGGCATCACGGCGCATGCCACCTTTTCCGGCGCGCTCGCCTGGCCCTACATCTATCCCTGGCCGCAGCGCCCGGCCGGTCTGGTCGAGACCGCCTTCGACGAGCTTGCCCGCCGTTGGACGCCGATCCTCGACCATGCGGAAGAGAACGGCGTCGACGTCTGCTACGAAATCCACCCCGGCGAGGACCTGCATGACGGCGTCACGTTCGAGATGTTCCTGGAGCGGGTAAAGAACCATCCGCGCGCCAACATGCTCTACGATCCCTCGCATTACGTGCTGCAATGCCTGGATTATCTCGACAATATCGACATCTACAAAGACCGGATCAAGATGTTCCACGTCAAGGACGCGGAGTTCAATCCGACCGGGCGGCAGGGCGTCTATGGCGGCTTCCAGAGCTGGGTGAACCGGGCCGGACGGTTCCGTTCGCCGGGCGATGGTCAGGTGGATTTCGGGGCGATCTTTTCCAAGATGGCGGCCAACGATTTCGACGGCTGGGCCGTGGTCGAATGGGAATGCGCCCTGAAGCATCCCGAAGACGGAGCCCGCGAAGGCGCGGAATTCGTCAAGCACCACATCATCCGCGTGACGGAACATGCATTCGACGACTTTGCCGCCGGCGGCACGGACGAGGCGGCCAACAGGCGGATGCTGGGGCTTTCATAGAAACCCCTCCCCACAAGGGGAGGGCTTAACCTGCCGCACCCTTCGGTCATGACCCGAGACGTTGCGGAGGGGTCTCTCCCCCCTTGTGGGGGAGATGGCCTGCAGGCCAGAGGGGACTTTCCCCGCAATGAATTTCCAAGGAGACATCATCGTGACCATCGAAGCCAAGGACGAACAGACACGCGCACCCCGTATCCGGCTCGGCATGGTCGGCGGCGGATCAGGTGCCTTTATCGGCGCGGTGCACCGGATGGCGGCGCGGCTGGATGACCGGTTCGAGCTTGTCGCCGGCGCGCTTTCCTCGACGGCGGAGAAATCGGCGGCATCGGGGCGGGAACTCGGGCTTGATACGGACCGAACCTACGGCTCCTATGAGGAGATGGCGAGCCGCGAGGCGGAGCGTGAGGACGGCATCGAGGCGGTGTCGATCGTCACGCCGAACCATGTTCATTTCGATGCCGCCAAAGCTTTTCTCAAGCGCGGTATCCACGTCATCTGCGACAAGCCGCTGACCTCCAACCTTGCCGACGCGAAGGCGCTGAAGCAGGTAGCCGACGAGAGCGGCGCACTGTTCATCCTCACCCACAACTACACCGGCTATCCGATGGTGCGCCAGGCCCGCGAGATGGTCGAGAGTGGCGTGCTCGGCGATATCCGTATCGTCCAGGCGGAATATCCGCAGGACTGGCTGACCGAGGCGGTCGAACAGACCGGCGCCAAGCAGGCGGTGTGGCGTACCGATCCGGCCCAATCGGGTGCCGGCGGCTCGACCGGCGATATCGGCACGCATGCCTATAACCTTGCCTGCTTCATCACCGGCTTGAAGCTCGATAGCCTTGCCGCGGATCTAGACAGTTTCGTTGAGGGCCGCCGGCTCGACGACAATGCCCATGTCATGCTGCGCTTCGCGGCAAGACACGGCGAGAAGCCGGCCAAGGGCATGCTCTGGTGCAGCCAGGTGGCGCCGGGCCACGAGAACGGCCTGAAAATCCGCGTCTACGGCACCAAGGGCGGCATCGAATGGGTGCAGGCCGATCCGAACTACCTGTGGTTCACGCCGTTCGGGCAAGAAAAGCGGCTGATCACCCGCAATGGCGCCGGTTCCGGCGCCGCTGCTGCGCGTGTCTCCCGCATTCCATCGGGTCATCCGGAAGGTTATCTCGAAGCCTTTGCAACGATCTACACGGAGGCGGCACTGGCAATTCACGCCCACCGGACGGGCGCGAAACTGGACGAGGCGGTTATCTATCCAACCGTCGACGACGGCGTGAAGGGCGTCGCCTTTGTCGAGGCCTGCGTGGAGTCGTCTCGGAACAATGGTGCTTGGGTGAAGGTGTAAAGACTTGGTGGGCGGCGTCTGCCCCACCCTAACCCTCTCCCCGTAGACGGGGAGAGGGGACGTGGCTCGATCGGGGCAAGGCGCGTGCGGCAAAGGACCTTCTCCCCAACTGCGGAGAGAAGGGTCCGCAGGACGCAGCCGGATGAGGGGCCTGGGGAAGAGGTGGCGGCACCCGGATAGGCGTTGGAACCCTCGCCGCGGCCGGATCTACCTCCAGTGTCAGGAGCCCAATATTGACATTTCCATTCAATCTGTACAGATATATGTACATTCTGAGAGGAGAGCATTGTGGCCCACGTTCGTTTGACCGAGTTTAGGCAGAACATTGCGACCCACTTCGACAACGTGATCGCCTCTCGCGCTCCTTTGCTGGTCACGCGTCAGGGGTCAGAGGCGTTGGTTCTGATTGCTGAGGGCGAATACGAGAGCATGCAGGAAACTCTGCACCTTCTTTCCACTCCAGCGAATTCTGATCGGCTGCGCGAGAGTATTGCGCAGCTTCGCGGAGAAGAGCTGATCGAAAAAGACCCGACTCTCTGACATGAACCTTCTCTGGACGGGAAACGCCTGGGAAGAGTACCAATACTGGCAAAGCGTCGATCAATCGATGGTCGAGAAAATCAACGAGCTGATCAGGGATACGAAGAGATCGCCCTTCAAGGGGCTTGGAAAACCGGAACCGCTGAAGGGCAGTCTCTCCGGGTTTTGGTCGAGGCGCATTCTTGGGGAGCATCGACTGGTGTATTGTGTGTCGGGTAAAGGAAGCACCCAGCAACTTCAAATCATCCAGTGCCGTTTTCACTATGAGAGATAGTATAGAGCGTACTTAAGACGATAATCGCGAACGAGCTCGTCGCGCTGAACGGGTTTTCGCGCTCCAAAACCTGTACAACGGGCGGGCATTTGGGTACACGTCGCTGCTATGACGGTCGGGGTCATTGTCTCGGTCGCACCTCCATATGGCGGCATCCTCATGACTGATCCCAAAATTCTCGCAGCCCGCTTCCCGGGTGACTTCACGTTTGGCGTTGCGACCGCCGCCTACCAGATCGAGGGATCGACCAAGGCGGATGGCAGGAAGCCGTCCATTTGGGATGCGTTTTCCAACATGCCGGGGCGGGTTCACAACCGCGACAATGGCGATATCGCCTGCGATCACTACAATCGCTGGGAAGCGGATCTCGATCTGATCGCGGACATGGGCGTTTCCGCCTACCGGTTCTCGCTGGCGTGGCCGCGGATCATTCCTGAGGGCACCGGCCGGATCAACGAGCAGGGGCTCGATTTCTACGACAAGCTGATCGACGGATTGAAGGCGCGCGGCATCAAGGCCTTCGCGACGCTCTATCACTGGGACCTGCCGCTGGCGCTGATGGGCGACGGCGGCTGGGCCGCGCGATCGACTGCCTACGCCTTCCAGCGCTACGCCAAGGTGGTGATGGCGCGTCTTGGGGACCGGCTGGATTCGGTTGCGACATTCAACGAACCGTGGTGCTCGGTGTGGCTGAGCCACCTCTACGGCGAGCATGCGCCGGGCGAGCGCAACATGGAGGCGGCCCTTGCCGCCATGCACCACACCAATCTCGCGCATGGACTGGCGGTCGAAGCGATCCGGCATGTGACGCCGAATGTGCCTGTTGGTCTCGTCCTCAACGCACATTCCGTCATTGCGGGTTCCGATAGCGCCGAAGATAGCGCTGCTGCCGAGCGTGCCTTCGACTTCCACAACGGCGCCTTTTTCGGCCCGGTGTTCAAGGGCGAATATCCGGCGTCGCTGATGTCGGCGCTTGGCGATCGGATGCCGAAAGTGGAAGACGGCGATCTTGCCGTCATCAACCAGAAACTCGACTGGTGGGGCCTCAATTATTACACGCCGATGCGCGTTCTTGCCGATACCGCTGAGGGTGCGGAATTCCCGGCAACGCAGCCTGCGCCCTTCGTCGAAACGGCGGTGACCGATATCGGCTGGGAGATCTATGCGCCCGCCATGAAATTGCTGGTCGAGGATCTCTACCGTCGCTACGACCTGCCGGAATGCTACGTCACGGAAAACGGTGCCTGCGACAATACCGATCTTGGCGCCGACGGCACAATCGATGACACGATGCGGCTTGACTACTATGTCGAACATCTCGGCGTCGTCGCGGATCTCGCCCGCGACGGTTATCCGATGAAGGGCTATTTCGCGTGGAGCCTGATGGACAATTTCGAGTGGGCCAAGGGCTATCAGATGCGGTTCGGCCTCGTCCATGTCGACTATCAGACGCAGGTTCGCACGATCAAGCAGAGCGGCAAATGGTATCGGGATCTGGCTGCAGAGTTCCCCAAGGGTAACCACGCACCGGCTTAATTTTGCGCTGCGTAGAAGATTTTTTCTCGTGTTCGCCGAATTTGAAATCTCATCCCTGTAAAATGTGGCGCAGGCGGGGCATTGATGCGCCATCAATAACGAGGCCTCCCGGCTTCATTGAAAGCCGATCGAATGCTCCGCAAAGTCACCTGTCATCGAATGTGCCGCTTGGCTGCATGAATTGAGACGGCGACCCTTGTCGCCGGGATGACCTGACTGAACGTGTGAGCTTATCATGACACTTGTTACTGCCGTGGCCGATGCCGCTTCGCCTGACGTGGCGAATGCTGCGCCCATGGTGTCGTTCGAAAAGGTGGTGAAGCGGTTCGGCGGTGCGTCCGGGCAGCCCGAATTCACCGCGCTCGACGGTATCGATTTTTCGGTCGCCCGCGGCTCCATCGCCGGTATCATCGGCCGATCCGGGGCCGGAAAGTCGACTCTGATCCGGCTGGTCAACGGGCTTGAAAAGGCGACGTCCGGCACGGTCGTGGTCGATGGCGTCGAAGTGGGCGGGCTCAGCGAAGACGGTTTGCGTTCGCTGCGCCGCCAGGTCGGCATGATCTTCCAGCATTTCAATCTGCTGTCCTCGCGAACGGCCTTCGACAACGTGGCGCTGCCGCTCGAGATTGCCGGTGTGGACAAGGCGGCGATCAAGGCCAAGGTTGGCCCGCTGCTCGATCTCGTCGGTCTCGGCGACAAGGCCGGGCGCTACCCGTCCGAACTCTCCGGTGGGCAAAAGCAGCGCGTCGGCATTGCCCGCGCGCTGGCAACCGATCCGAAACTGCTGCTGTCCGACGAAGCCACCTCGGCGCTCGATCCGGAGACCACGCATTCGATCCTTGATCTTCTGAAGCGCATCAATGCCGAACTCGGGCTGACCGTGCTCTTGATCACCCACGAAATGGAAGTGGTCAAGACGGTTGCCAGCCATGTAGCGGTGATCGATGCCGGGCGCATCGTGGAGGCCGGGCGGACGTTCGAAGTCTATGCCGATCCCAGGCACGAGACGACGCGCACGTTGCTCGCCTCTTCGCTCAACCTGCCGGAATGGCTTCGCAACGGCATCAAACGGCAACCATCGGCGGGAGACAGGGCGCTGGTGCGGCTGGTGTTTTTCGGCGACACGGCCTTCAAGCCGCTGACGGGGCGTCTGGTTGTCGAACTCGGCGCCGACGTCAACATTCTGGCGGGCGCGATCGAGGAGATCGCGGGCGAGCCGTTCGGATCGCTGGTCGTCTCCTATTCCGCGGACCCGGCCGTGATGGCGCGGGCGCAACAATTCTATGCCGAGACCGGCCTGAAGACGGAGGTGCTCGGCTATGTCGCTTGAGATGCTCATCAACCTTCTCACCAAGGCGCTGACCCAGACGCTGCAGATGGTGGCGATCGCCGGCTTGATCGGCTCGGCCATCGGGCTGCCGATCGGCATTTTTCTTGCCACCAGCGGCCGTGGCGAGCTGTTTCCGGCACCGGCGGCCAACCGCGTCATCGGCCTCATCGTCAATGCCGCGCGCTCGACGCCGTTCATTATTCTGGTCGTTGCGATCATACCGTTTACCCGGTTGATCACGGGAACCTCGATCGGCACCAATGCGGCGATCGTGCCTTTGACGATCGCCACCATTCCGTTCTTTGCGCGGCTCGTGGAGGCGGCGATCCGCGAGATCGACAGCGGTCTCATCGAGGCGGCCCGCGCCATGGGGGCTTCGCCGATGCAGATCGTCTTCAAGGTGCTGCTCGCGGAAGCCCGGCCCGGCCTGATCCTCGCGCTCACCATGACCATGGTCAGCCTGATCGGCTATTCGGCGATGGTCGGTGCGGTCGGCGGCGGTGGTCTCGGCGATCTCGGGATCCGCTACGGTTACCAGCGCTTCATGCCGGAAGTCATGCTTGCCGTCGTCGTGGTGCTGATCGTTCTGGTTCAGCTGGTCCAGAGCGCCGGCGACAGTCTGGCCCGACGGTTCGACAGGCGCAACCGCAAGACCTGATCAACAACAAGCCATTCATTCTTTCAAATCCAAGGAGACAGACATGAAGAACATCATTCTCGCGGCCGCCTTCAGTGCGCTCACTGCCGCATCGGCCTTTGCCGAAGACATCAAGATCGGCGTGACGCCCGGTCCGCACGCGCAGATCATGGAAAAGGTCAAGGAAATCGCAGCCCCCAAGGGCCTCAACATCGATATCCTCGAATTCTCCGACTATGTCGTCCCGAACCAGGCGCTGGCTGATGGCGAGCTTCAGGCCAATTCCTTCCAGCACAAGCCGTATCTCGACAATCAGGTAACCGACCGCAAGTTCGACCTGATCGCCGTCGGCACAACCGTCAACTTCCCGATGGGTGTCTATTCCAAGAAGGTGAAGAGCCTCGACGAACTGAAGGAAGGTGCTACGGTTTCGATCCCCAACGACCCGACCAATGGCGGCCGCGCGCTGCTGATCCTGGCCGACAAGGGTCTCATCAAGCTCAATGCCGAAAAGGGCCTCAAGGTAACGCCGGCCGACGTCACCGAAAACCCGAAGAAGATCGAATTTGCCGAGCTCGACGCAGCTCAGCTTCCGCGTTCGCTCGATGACGTCGATGCGGCAGTGATCAACACCAACTTCGCGGTCGAGGGTGGTCTCAACCCGGCCAAGGACACGATCGCCAAGGAAGGCGAAAAGGCACCTTACATCAACATCATCGCGATCAACGCGAAGGACAAGGATGCAGCCTGGGTCAAGACGCTGGTCGACAGCTATCACAGCCCTGAGGTGAAGCAGTTCGTGCTCGACACGTTCAAGGGCGTCGTCATTCCGTCCTGGTAACACGTCGAAAGACGGTAGGATCTCAGAGTGAAGTGATCTAATCGAGGCCGGTCTCCGCGGAGACCGGCTTTTCTTATTGAAGTTAACGATATCTGAAGAGATCGCCGTCCAATGTGGCCCCCTTAATGAAGGGGCGGGCTATTGTTGTTCATGCCGTCACATTTCCGGCGTTCCGTTCCGGCCGGCCGTCGGTCTGTCGTGGCGATGCAACTTGTCCTGTTCGCAGTCGTCGTCACGCTCGTGACCGTCTTCATTCTGACGGCCGTCGGCCGCATTGCAGATTATGCCAACCGGTATGACGACAGCCGCTCGATGCAGACCACCGAAGGCGCGCTGCAGACCTTCCGAACCCAGCTTCAGGCCACCCTCAACGATTATTCGGCATGGGATGATGCTGCCCAGTTCGTCTATGCCCAGGACGGCCAGGATTGGGTTGTCAGCAATTACGGCGATATGACGTCCAACAGCGGCCTGTTCGATATCGCGATCGTGATGGACACCGAGCGCAACGTGCTGATGTCCTATCAGGAGGGACGTCCGGCAGAATGGAACCCGCGCGAGTATTTCGATACGTCGCTCTGGACCTTGTTCGATCGGGTCCTGTCCACGGGTCGCGACGGTCTGCCGGAAGCCACGGGCTTTGTTCAGACACGCGACGGCGTTGCGGCTGTCGGCGTCGCCCTGGTGCGCGAAAAATCCGGCGCGCTCGACAAGCCGCTCTCGGAGAGACGGTTTCTCGTCTTTGCCCGCCAGCTGGACGAAAAGAAGGTGGCGGAACTTGCAAGGACCTATGTTGTCGAGGGTTTGCGGTTCATCGACAAGACCGATCAGACCAGCAACAGTGTCGAACTTCGCAACCTGCACGGCAAGCTTTTGGTCAAGCTTTCGTGGCAGCCGCGGCGTCCGGGCGACCTCGGCTTCTCCCAGGTGCAGCCTCTGGTCTATGGCGCGCTTGCCATGGTCGGGCTGTTTTTCCTGCTGCTCGTGGTCAGTGGCAGCATCACCCTAAATCAGCTCAAGCGCGACGAAGCTGATGCGAGACGGCTCGCGATGTGCGACCGGTTGAGCGGGCTTTTGAACCGTTCAGGTTTCTTTACCGCTCTCGACGCCCTTGTTCTCGAAAGCCGGGCGCAGGGCGCGCATGTTTTGCTTCTCTATCTGGATCTCGATGGCTTCAAGGAAGTCAACGATGCCTATGGTCACGGGACCGGCGACAAGCTGATCCGCGGCGTGGCGGCCGGGTTGAAGACGCTTGTTGGCAGCGAGGCGATCCTGGCGCGCGTCGGCGGCGACGAATTCGCCATCGCTCTGCCGGTGATGGGGGCATCTCCGGTGGCACCTATTCTCTGCGACCGCATTCTCGGCTTCTTCGGCGAGCCCTTCGTCATCGGCGAACGGGTGGCTGTGATCGGAACCAGTATCGGTGTCGCCATCTCGCCGCGCGGCAACGTGCCGGGAGAAGAGCTTGTCCGTCGGGCCGACATGGCGATGTACCGTGCCAAGGAAACCGGCCGCGGCCGCTATGAGAATTACCGGCCGGAAATGGATGCCGAGCGCGAGGAGCGCAACCGGCTGGAAGTGGACCTGCGGATCGCCATCGAGCGGCGCGAAATCAACATCGTCTACCAGCCCGTGGTGGATGCAACGAACTGGCGGCTGATCGGCGTCGAAGCGTTGGCCCGCTGGACCCGCAAGGGTTACGGACCGGTGCCGCCGGACGTTTTCATTCCGATTGCGGAGTCAAGCGGACTGATCGACCAACTGGGTCTGTTCGTCATGCACCGGGCCTGCGAGCGCATCGCCGACTGGCCCGGCATCAAGCTTGCCGTCAATATCTCGCCCGGCCAGTTCCGTGATCCCGAATTTTCGCAGCATGTGGCCTCGATGTTCCGCAAGACCGGAACCGATCCGTCGCGCATCACGCTGGAAATGACCGAGGGGTATTTTATTCAGAACCCAGACCGCGCTCGCGCAGCGATTGCCAGGCTGAAAAAGCTCGGTGTCGAGATCGCTCTCGACGATTTCGGCGCTGGTTTTTCAAGCGTCGGATATCTGCGGCAGTTCGGTTTCGACCGGATGAAGATCGATCGCTCGCTGGTGCATGCAATGTCCGAGGGTGACCACGCGGTTCAGACGTTGCAGGCGACCGTGGCGCTTGCCCGTTCGCTCGGCATGCCGGTGACGGCGGAAGGCGTCGAGAGCGAGGACCAGGCGTTGAAGTTGCGGATGACGGGCTGTGATGAATTGCAGGGCTATTTCTTCGGTCGGCCGATGGAAGCCCATGAGATCGACGTCATCTACCGCACCGACCGGGGACGGGACGGAAAGCGGATTGCATGAAAACGTCTCAGGCTAGAGATGCCGCGGCACCTTTGTCTTCAGGATTGCAATCAGGCCCGCATCCATGAACCCGTAATCGTCAGGTATATCGAGACAGATCAGCCGCTTGCCCTTGAGCTTCGATCGGTATCTCTGCTGGATCTTTGCCCGGTGGGTCCGTTCCATGACGAAGAGGATGTCGGCCCATTCGATCAATTCGGCTGAGAGAGGGTTTTCGGCATCATTGTTGGTGCCGGCGGACGACACCTCGATGCCGGGCCATTCTGCAAAAACCTGCTCGGCCGTCGGGCTGCGCAGCTTGTTCTGGCTGCAGACGAAAAGGATGTTTTTCAGGTTACTCCATCCTTCTCGTGGACGCTTTAGCTGCCGATATGCTTGACGCCGCGCTGTTTGGCGAGGGCGATCTGGAGCTGCCGCTGACGGTAGCGCAACCGGTCTTCCTCGGTGCGGCTGTCGTAGCAATGGGAACAGGAGACGCCTTCCTCATACTTGGGCGAGGTGATCTCTTCGGCGGTGATCGGGTTGCGGCAGGCGTGGCAGAGCTTGTGGTTGCCTTCCTTCAGGCCGTGCTCGACGGAGACGCGCTCGTCGAACACGAAACAGGCGCCTTCCCAGAGGCTTTCTTCTTCCGGCACCTGTTCCAGATATTTCAGAATGCCGCCCTTCAGGTGGTAGACGTCCTCGAAACCCTGCTGCTTCATGAAGGCTGTCGCCTTTTCGCAGCGGATGCCGCCAGTGCAGTACATGGCGATCTTTGGCTTGTTGTGCAGGCCGGTATTGTTCTTCACCCAGTCCGGGAATTCGCGAAACGTCTTGGTGTTGGGGTCGACTGCGCCCTTGAAAATCCCGATCGCGGTCTCGTAATCGTTGCGGGTATCGATGACGATGGTCTCGGGATCCGAGATCAGCGCGTTCCAGTCCTTGGCCTCGACATAGGTGCCGACGATTCTGTTGGGATCGATATCCTCGACCCCCATCGTGACGATTTCCTTCTTGAGCTTTACCTTCATGCGCACGAAGGGCATTTTCGATGCGCGGCTTTCCTTGTGCTCCAGACTGGTGAATTCGGGCTGGGCGCGCAGGAATGTCAGAAGCTCGGCGATATCAGTATCGGAACCCGCCACCGTACCGTTGATGCCTTCGCGGGCGATCAGCAGCGTGCCCTTGATGCCGCGCGCGTCGCAAAAGGCCTGCAGCGGCGTCTGGAACTCACCAAATCGTTCGAACCGCGCAAAGTGATAGAGCGCGGCAACGAGAAATGCGCCCGTGGCTTCGGGGCGGGGGAGAAGGTGGCTTTCGGTCATGCCGGTCCCATACAACCAGATGCGCTGTTGCGCAATGGATCGGGCGTCGTCGTCGTCACGACGCCGCGTGTTTCCAGAGGAGTGCGACAAGCTTGCTTTCGGCGGCGGCGCTATCGGAAAACACCGACTGGGCAATCGGCAGTGCTTCCTTGCGGAGCGCCTGCTGGCGGGCGATGATGGCGGCGAGAAGCCGCGCCAGCGTGTCGCTGTCGCCGAAAAGGTCGGGGCTTTCGTTGACGAGGCCCGAGAGAACGGAAAGATCGTGCTCGTGACCTAAAAGATCGACCAGTGATTTCGCCTCGGCCTGTTTGGCGCGCATCGCCGACGGCCAGATGTCGCGCAAAAGGGCAAGATGCATCCAGTAGGTCTGGCCGCTCTTACGCAGTTCGTGGAATGCCTCGGCATGGGCATTGCCCTCGCATTCCTTGATCGCGGCAAGCGCCTGCAGGCGTTGTTTCTTCCAGACCTTGGCAAGCCGGTTAGCGGTCTTTTCCGGCCGGTCGTCGAGGGAGAGGCCGTGCAACGCGTCGATGGCTTCGTGGCAGATGATCACCGCCGTCGCCATGCGGGCGGGCAAGTCTTCCTGGTGCTTGGCAATCTCGTCGCGGCGTTTGGAAAGAGCATCGCGGGCGAAGGCAAGTGCCGCCTGTTCTTCCGGCAGCGTGGACTGGCCGGCAAGATAATCGACCGTTTCGACAAGCGCCGTTGCATCGCGCACGGCAGAGAGGCTGCGGGCCATGTCGCCGACCCGGGTGTTTTCCCGGCTTCTGAAATCCTTGGCGTCCGGCTGGATCAGGCGGTACAGCGCCCGCACGCGCTTGAAACGCTTGCGCGCATCGTGGATCGCCGTGTGAGCACCATCGGGCTTGTCGGCGAGATAGCGGACCGCCTTCGACAGCTGCTGCTCCGCAACCGCGACAAACTCGGCGGTAAACGGCTTATCGGGTCGCAGGTGGTAGGCCATCGAGAAGCTCCCGGCTCAGATCCTGGTTGGCCATCACGGCATTGGAATAGCGACGATCGCCGGTGACGTCGTCGCCGATCCAGTCCGGTATCGGCGGACGTTCGGTTTCGCTTTGAAGTTCGACCTCGGCGACAACCAGGCCGTTATAGACGCCCTCATAGACATCCACTTCCCAGGTATAGCCCTGATGCTCGACATTGAAGCGGGTCTTGTCGAGGACGATGCCGGTGGCACCTGCTGCCATGTCCTTGGCATCGGCGAGCGGGATCTCGTATTCGAACTCCGAGCGAGAGAGCAATTCCGAGCCGATCTTGATCGTCAGCTTGGCCTTCTCGTCATCCATGATGCGAACACGAACCGAGCGATCAGCGGCAACGGCGATATATGCCTGCAGGAAGCGCGAGGAGGATGCGACCTCGTTCCGCCAGGCATCGTTCTTGACCAGATACTTGCGCTCGATTTCCTGTCCCATGGGCCTCGTCTTGGTTGTGGAGATGTACCGTAGCGCAAAGATGCACAAGGGCAAGAGTATCGGCAAGAGCATGGTAAAGCGGTGCTTCGGCCGGGTGCTTAAGAGAAGTCGGCAAGGGGCCCGAGGTTGCGTCGATCGGGGGATTTGTTCTCGACAATGACGTGATCGACCGTTATTTCCGGGCAAGGGATTTCAATCGTTTTAGGGAGTGTTCTTCATGGCTGACCAGAATCCGGGCCAGAACCCAAGCAAGACTGAAAAGCTGCTGACCATCCTGAAATTGCAGCCCGTCGTTCCGGTGCTGATCGTTGACGATGCGAAGTCGGCTGTCTTGCTCGCCCGGGCGCTGGTCGCCGGCGGGCTCCGGGCGATCGAGATCACCATGCGCACGCCGGCAGCGCTCGACGCCGTGAAGGCTGTTGCAGCCGAAGTCGAAGGCGCCAATGTCGGAGCCGGCACGATCCTCAACGCGAAAGACTGGGAAGCCGCCGTCAAGGCCGGTTCGACCTTTATCGTGTCTCCGGGCGTTTCTCCGGGTGTTCTCGCGGCCGCCAAGGATTCGCCGGTTCCGCTTTTGCCGGGTGCAGCGACTGCCAGCGAAGTGATGACGCTCCGGGAAGCCGGTTACAACGTGATGAAGTTCTTTCCTGCCGAACAGGCCGGTGGCGCCGCCTATCTGAAGGCCCTGTCGTCGCCACTCGCAGGCACGCTGTTTTGCCCGACCGGCGGCATTTCGCTGAAGAATGCCAACGATTACCTGTCGCTCCCCAACGTCATCTGCGTCGGCGGTTCCTGGGTAGCCCCGAAGGAACTCGTCGCAGCCGGCGACTGGGCCGCCATCACCAAGCTCGCCTCCGAGGCATTCGCCCTCAGGGCTTGACGCTGAAAGCCGGAATGACCAGCATGGGACCATGGAGGTCCCTATGCAGAATGGCTCTTACGAACATGAACTGCGCCATAGGGGATCATGCCTCTGCGGCGCAGTGACGTTCACCATCGAAGGTGACATTGCCGCGCCCGACGCGTGCCACTGCTCGGCCTGTCGAAAGCAATCCGGCCACTATTTCGCATCCGTCGATGTCGCCCGGGACAAGCTGGCCGTCGAGGGTGGCGAGAATGTTTGCTGGTATCAATCCTCCGAAAAGGTGCGGCGCGGGTTCTGCGGGACCTGTGGGTCCTCGCTGTTCTGGGATCCGACGCAGCGCGACTGGATCGCGGTCGCGATGGGTGCGTTCGATGCATCGACCGGTGCACGGTTGAAGAAGCACATCTTCGTGGCCGATAAGGGCGACTATTACGACATCGCCGACGGACTGCAGCAGAACCTGCGATAGGGCGTGGGGCCAGACGCCGTTTCTGACATTTTCGTTATCGGCAGCGCGGGAAAATTGTTTTCCTGTGTTGCCGTTCCTATCTCCGTGTTCGAATTCAACAGTAGGAGATACGGATGTTCGACGCAAAAAAGCTTCTTGACCAGTTCCTGGGTTCGCAGGTTCCCGGTCTTTCGGGAAGCGTGAAGGGCCGGGCTGGGCAGTTCGGCGATATGGCGAAGAACAATCCGTTGAAGTCTGCAGGCATTGCCGCCGCACTTCTCGGCACCAAGACCGGCCGCAAGATTGCCGGCAATGTGGTGACGGTGGGCGGCATCGCAGCTGTCGCGGGTCTCGGGTATCTCGCCTACAAGAACTACAAATCCGGCCAGTCGCCGCAGGCAGCGATTCAGCCGACGCCGTCTGCTGCAGAGCCTATCGCGCTGCCGCCGCCGGACAGCCCGTTTTCGCTGCAGTCGCCTGAGCTTACCAACGATTTCGCCCTGACCCTGGTGCGCGCCATGATCGCCGCCGCCAAGGCGGACGGCCATATCGATGCGGCCGAGCGGGCCAACATCATGAACAAGGTGCATGAGGTCGATCTCGGCGACGAGGCGGAAGCGTTTATCCGTGACGAGCTTGCGAACCCTGTCGATATCGACGATCTGGTCGCCGCTGCCCGCACCGAGGAGCAGAAGGTGGAGCTTTACACCGCGACCCGCATGACGATCGATCCCGATACACGGGCCGAGCGCGGTTACCTCGATCTTCTCGCGGGACGCCTCGGCCTGCCCGATGCCTTGCTTGAGCATATCGATGCGACGGTCACCGCGGCAAAAGTGCCCGCTTAAAGGGCGGGAACATGGGTAACGATCTCGGTGACATCTACCGCGATTACATCCATTGCCTGAACCGGCAGGACTGGGGGCGGCTCGGGGACTTTGTGGATGACGATGTCATCCATAATGACCGGCCGCTCCGGCTGTCCGGCTACCGCGACATGCTTGTCGGGAATTTCAGCGATATTCCCGACCTTCGCTTCAGCATTGATCTGCTGGTCGTCGATCAGCCGCATGTGGTCAGCCGGTTGCTGTTCGAGTGTTCGCCTCGGGCCGAGTTTCTGGGGCTTCCGGTCAATGGGCGCCGGGTGTCGTTTAGTGAAAACGTCTTTTATCGGTTCCGCGACGGCAAGATCGTGCAGGTCTGGTCGATTGTCGACAAGGCCGCCATCGAAGCGCAGCTGTGAGCTCCATCGATCGTCTCCGCCGGTTGCCTTTCGACAGGTGCTGGCCTAAGCCTTGATGCCTCATCTGCAGCGGTTGCGACGCAGCCGCTGCGCATCTTGCTGGACCTGCCCGAATGCGCGATCTTTCCAATTACAAAGTTGCCGCCCCCAGCCCCGTCACCCTGACCGGACGGTTCGTGACGCTCGAGCCCTATGACCGTGAAAAGCATCTGGCTGATCTCTGGGAGGCGCTGGGCGGTGCCGAGGGGATCAACGAGCTGATCCGCTATTTTCCGAACGATCAATATTCGACTGCCGAAGAGTTCGGCGCGTGGCTGGACAATGTGAATGCGAACCTCGGCTTCGTAACGCTGGTTGCGCGTGAAAACGCCTCTGGCGCGGTTGTCGGCATGGCGAGCTATATGCGGCCGGACCCGAAGAATGGTGTGATCGAGGTGGGGTCCGTCGCGCACGGCGTTGCGATGAAGCGGTCGCCGATGTCGACGGAGCTGCATTACCTGATGGCTCGCCACGTGTTCGAGACGCTTGATTATCGTCGCTACGAATGGAAATGCCACAACGAGAACGAGCCTTCCAAGGTGACCGCGCTGCGTTACGGCTTTACCTTCGAAGGCGTGTTCCGGCAGCACATCATCTCGCGCGGTGCCAACCGCGATACGGCCTGGTTCTCGATGATTGACAGTGAGTGGCCGGGGATCAAGGCAGGGTTCGAGGCCTGGCTCTCGCCCGACAATTTCGATGAAGACGGCCGGCAGAAAAAGCGGCTGGAAGATCTGAGGGCCGAATTTGCCGGCGGGAAAACCACATGACGCCAGAAGCGAAATCACAGGCAATCGCTGCTGCCGCCATTCTCTTCGGCGCGGCGGTGGTCATCTATCTCATGCCGACCATCGTGTTGTGGATCGGCAATTACTCGCCGCTGCTGGCGTTTTTCGTCGGCGCGCTGCTGGTTCTCGGCTTCTTCCTGATCTTCTGGCTGCGGGCGCGGTACCAGCGGCGGAAGTAAGTGCGAGATTTAGTCGGGTCGGGCGAAAGCCTGAAACGTCCTCATCCCTGTGTCTGCCACAGGGATGAGATATCCGTGGTGAGCTAGCAGCTCACCTCAGGCCGGCTTGGCGCCGATCGCTTCCAGCTCCGCCATCACATCCGCCGACAGTTCGATATCGGCGACGGCGAGGTTTTCGCGCAGGTGTCCGCGCGACGACGTGCCCGGGATCAGCAGGATGTTGGGCGAGCGCTTCAGCAGCCAGGCCAGTGCCACCTGCATCGGCGTTGCGTCGAGCCTTGCTGCTACATCCGACAGCGTCGAGGATTGCAGGGGCGAGAAGCCGCCGAGCGGGAAGAAGGGGACGTAGGCCGTGCCTTCTGCCGCCAGATGATCGATGAGGTCATCGTCGTCGCGGTGCGCGAGATTGTACTGGTTCTGGACGCAGACGATCTCGGTGATCTTGCGGCCATCCTCAACCTGCTTTCGCGTCACGTTCGACAGGCCGATATGCTTGATGAGGCCCTCGCGCTGGAGTTCGGCAAGGATCGTCAGCGGTTCTTCGAGCGAGCCTTCGGCCGGGCCATGGACATCCAGCATGGAGCGTAGGTTGACCACCTCCATCGCATCGAGACCGAGGTTCCTGAGGTTATCGTGGACGGCCTTCGTGAGTGCTTTTTTCGAAAAGGCCGGGTTCCACGATGCGTCGTCGCCCCTGATGGCGCCGACCTTGGTGACGATGACGAGATCGTCGCTATAGGGATGCAGCGCTTCGCGGATGATCTCGTTCGTAATATGCGGACCGTAGAAGTCGCTGGTGTCGATATGGTCGACGCCGGCTTCGATCGCTTCGCGCAGCACCGCAACGGCTTCCGCGCGGTCTTTCGGCGGGCCGAACACGCCCTTGCCGGCAAGCTGCATGGCGCCGTAGCCGAGACGTTTTACGTGTCGGTCGCCGAGTTTATAGGTGCCGGCTTTTTCGAGATTGGTCATGGTTTTACTCCCTGTAGGATGAGGCAGAGATAGGGCTATCCAGGCCGCGCGATAATCGGTTACAATTCGGACGGGCTGTACGACAGGGCGGACAATGAAATACGACGCTGGTGATCTCGGGGCATTCGTCGCGGTAGCGAGGACCAGAGGGTTTCGCGATGCGGCCCGGCTGACCGGTGGCAGCGCTTCGGGATTGAGCGACGCCGTCCGGCGTCTGGAAGAGAAGATCGGCGTCCGGCTTCTCAACCGCACGACCCGCAGCGTCACCCCGACGGAAGCGGGCAGGGCACTGCTCGACCGGCTGGGACCGGCGCTATCGGAAATGGAAGCGGCGCTCGACATGGCTGCCGGGTTTCGGGGGCGGCCGGCGGGACTGTTGACGCTGAATGTGCCGGCCAGTGCGGCGCGGATCGTCCTGCCGCAGATCGTGCCGGCGTTTCTGGCTGCCTATCCGGACATCCGTCTCGACATCATGACCGACGAGAGCTTCGTCGATATCATCGCTGCCGGCTGCGATGCCGGCATTCGCTATGACGAACGGCTGGAGCAGGACATGATCGCCGTGCCGATCGGTCCGCGCGTACAGCGTTTCGCATTGGCGGCGTCTCCCGCCTATCTTGCCGCGCGGGGCCGACCGGGCCATCCGCGGGATCTTTTGGCGCATTCCTGCATCCGGAGCCGGTTCAGGGACCGTCCGGTCACGCCCTGGGAGTTCGAACGCGATGGCGAGGAGGTGGTGGTGGATCCACCGGCGCAGCTGATCGTGCAGGCGGGTGGCGGGTCCGATCTCGGTGTGGACGCGGCGATTGCCGGCACCGGTATCGTCGCGCTGTTCGAGGACTGGCTGAAGCCGCATTTTGACAGTGGTGCGCTGGAGCAGGTGCTCGAGCCGTGGTGGCCCTCATTCTCAGGGCCGTTTCTCTACTATCCAGGGCGACGGCTGGTGCCGGCTCCGCTGCGCACCTTCATCGATTTCATCAAGGCGATGCCGCAGCCGGGTTGAGCGTTCAGCCCTGCAGCGAGGCGCCGAGCAGGGAAAGGCCGATCAGCAAGATGAACAGGGCGCCGCCGATCTCGATCGCATGGCCGATGCGTCGTCCGCTGCGCGAGCCGGGGCCTGCGAACTTGAGCGCGATATCCTTGGCGCCGACGGCTAGCGTTGCGAGGATCGTCACCGTGATCGCCGTGCCGATCGACATGGCGAGGACAGACAGCACGCCGCCGAGATAGAGGCCATTCAGAAGCGAGAAGCTCATGACGAGGATGGCGCCGGAGCAGGGGCGAAGTCCGACAGCAATGATCGCCGACCAAGCTTCCTTGAGGTTGAAGTTGCGGGCGCCGAGCGTCGACGGGTCAGGCATGTGGCTGATGCCGCAGGCCTCGCAGGTGTCGCTGTCTCCCTGAAATGCGTGGTCGTCGATCTCGACCGCCTGGAAATTGAGACCGGTCGCGCGTCGTCCGTTGGAAGAGCCGTCGAACAGCATGGCGGTCGATCCGCCGGCTGAAGTCGCCGCTGCCGCCGTGCGGCCGCGGTCTGGAGCGCGCACGACCCGCATGCGGAGTGCCCGGATCTTCTTGACCAGCAGCCAGGCGCCAAACAGGGAGACCATGGCAAAGCTTGCAACCTCCATGGTCCAGGTGGCCTGGGTCATGGTGATGCCGGTGCCGCGGAGCAGGACGAAGGCAGCGCCGACCACGAGGATCGCGACCAGGCCCTGCAAAAGCGCGGAGATGAAGGAGATCGTGACGCCGCGGCGCAGTTCGACTTCGTTGGCGATCATGTAGGAGGAAATCACCGCCTTGCCGTGGCCGGGGCCGGCGGCGTGGAAGACGCCATAGGCAAAAGACAGGCCGATCAGGCCGACAAGTGCAGACGGATCCTCGCGCATCGCCCGCAGCGCGCCGGTCAGAGAGCGGTAGAAGCCCTGCTGGTAGGCGTTGATCCACTGGAAGAAGGGGGCAAGCGGCCCGCCCACCGAGAAAGAGGGTTCCGCTGCACCGACGCCGAGCGGCGACTGGGCGTGCGCGGCGGTGGCGACCAGCGCCGCCGCGAGAGCGGCAAACAGCAGGCTGGTCGACGCTTTCCTCAGCATGTCACTTCCATGCGGGTGGCAAAGAGCTTGGTCATGTCGGTCCCCGTCGGATCGTTGAAGAAGGCATCGGTGAGCGAAGCGCTGTTTTGCGAGATCACATCGTCTGGATCGGGCCGCACGACCTTGTGCTGGCACTTCTCGAAAGCGGCACCCTTCAGCACGAGATCCTTGTCGGTGGGGAAGTCGATCGCCGTGTACATGGTGGGATCGTAGATGCCGAAGGTGAGCTTGCCCTTGAGCGGGACCGGCTTTTCAGGCTTCACCGCAAAGATCAGCATCAGCTGCTTGTCCTGCATCGTGGTGTGAAAGACTTCCGGTTTCTGAATGCCGATCTGGGCGCCGTCCAGCGTCACGGTCGAGAAGTAATGGTAATCGGCAAGCGAGGTGCGGATGGTTTCGCCGAGTTCGGCCAGCTCATGCGGATCGAGCTTGAGATCGCCGTTCTTGTCGAAATCGAGGATGACGCTCGACGAGAACACCTCGTCGAAGCGCCAGACATTGCGCAGTTCCTGCACGGTGCCATCGGCGCCTGCGACAATCTCCAGCCGGGCCTCGGCAAAGATATGCGGATGCGCAAGTGCCGGCGCTGGAACGGCGAAGGGTGCAGCCATGGCCGCTGCCGTCAGAATTGTCGCAAGTCTGTTTCGCATATCCGAGCAGGTCCAGCATATTGCGCAGCGGCATTGCGTCCGGACCTGCGCCAAATCAAAAGGGGTGTCGTTCGTCCGCAAGCTGTGGTCTGGCCCCGAAATGGGACGGAATTTCGACTGCGGCGTTACAGCATTACAGGTCAGCGCGGCTGGCGGAACCAGTTGGCGAGGAAATCCACGAAGCTTCTCACCTTGGCCGGGAGGTAACGGCGATGCGGATAGACCGCATAGATGCCGCGTTCACGGGTGATGTATTCGTCGAACAGATTGACGAGTTCGCCCGACTGGATCGAGGCCATGGCGACGAAGTCGGGGATGATCGCGACGCCGAGACCGGCGCGGGCCGCGCGCAAGGTTGCCTGCGGACTGTTGACCTCGATCGGGCCCGAGACCGCGACTGAAATCATCGAGCCATCAGGATCGACGAAGCGGATATTGTTGTGCCAGCGCGAATTGGTGTCGATAATGAACGGTACCTTGTTCAGCTGCTGCGGATGCGTAAGGGGCCCGTATTGCGCCACGACATCGGGCGTTGCGACCGCATGGACCCGGAAATCGGCAAGCTTCTTGGCGATCAGGCCGGAATCCTCCAGGCGGGTGATTCGGATCGCCAGATCGAAATTTTCCTCGATCAGGTCGACAAACCGGTCATCGGCGACGATTTCCAACTGGACGTCCGGATGCGCCTTGGCGAAATCGATGAACGACTGGCCGACATCCGCATCGATGAAGGTGCGCGGCACGGAGATCCGCAGGCGGCCCTTGAGATCGGCATTGTTCTCGCGCACGAGGTCGGCAAGATTGTCGATCTCCTTCAGGATATCGGCAGCCGTGCGATAATAGGTATGGCCCGCCTCCGTCATCGAGAACTGGCGGGTGGTCCGGTTGAGAAGAAGCGCGCCGAGATCGTCTTCCAGTTCGCGGACATATTTCGACAGCAGCGCCTTGGAACGGCCGGTGCGGCGTGCGGCGGCCGAAAAGCCCTCGGCCTCGACCACGTCGATGAAGGCGCGCATGCGGGTGAGTGTGTCCATGGGCGAAGGGTGCTCCCGATCTCAGAAGTCTTCTGTCTCCGCCAGGGCAAGCAGAAACACAAGCGCTGTGCTGAGCCGACGCATGTCTTTCTGGCTGACGGCGCCAATCTGCTGCCAATTTTCAAGCAAGCGACGCCAATGAACTTGTCCGTCATGAGCTGTGACGGATGCCACAGGCCATTTTCCGGATCGGGTTCGACAAGGATGCCGAAGTCGAGATCAAGACGTGTCGATGTCATCGGGCAGACGACGACCGAAGGCCAGGTATCGGACAAATCGTTCGTCTGGATCACGATGGCCGGGCGCGGCATCCCGTAGTCGCCGGAGATGGAAACGGTGACGATGTCGCCTCGTTTCATTCCTGCCGCGTCCCGCCTGTCTCGTCCTCATTCCAATCCGCAACCCTCTCCATCCATTCGAGGATCTCACGTTCCTCTTCCGGACCAAGGCTTGCGATCGCGGCTGCCCGCCGAGCCTGGGCCTTGGGGCTTTTCAGCTCCAGAAGCTGCTCCCAAATTTCAGGCGAGATCACCGTTGAGGACGGTGATCCATGTGTGGTCTGCTTCCCAACCGTCGGCATCCAGTATCTCCAACGCTGGCCTGCTCCACCAGTGGAATCGTGCGCGTGCCCTCGCGGAAATTCTACCGGGGGCTGCCTTTTGATTATTTTCCCCCCGGCCCAAAATACCGCTTGATTATGACCGCGAATATTCTTATCTCCCGTGCAGCCCAAAGTCGCACGTGCCCGTGGGTGTCCGCCGACCCTCTATTTGGTGAGGTCATCGGTAAGGTACCTGGAACTAACCCCTCCAGTCGCTATTCCGGCCATCCGGGAAATGCGAGGACATCTAAAGCAACGACGGTGCGGGCCTTTTTGTTCTCTCCCGGCTTTCCAACAGCCGGGGTTACTGAAGAGGCACACCATCATTGCCGGAAGTGCGGTAGGGACCTCCCTCCAATCCATGGCAGACAAAGCCGGATTTTCGTTCTTGGCAGAACGTTGATCCACTTACCGCGCGTTTGAGCGTGTCAGGGAACCGGTGTCTCCACCGACTGGATCCTGGCGCATGTTCATCCGTCCTTTGTCCTCCGGTTCGCAAGCCGGAGCCTTTGAGATTTGGAAGGGATTGACCATGACCACTGCCCGCATCCTCGACTTCATCAAGACCCAGCGTCCCGATGGTCCCTACCTCGTGGTCGATCTCGATGTCGTGCGTGACAATTTCAACGCCTTCCGTCATGCCCTGCCGGACAGCGCGATCTACTACGCCGTGAAGGCCAATCCCGAGCCGGCAATCCTCAAGCTTCTTGCTTCGATGGGCTCCAACTTCGACTGCGCCTCCGTCGCCGAAATCCAGATGGCACTCGATGCCGGTGCAAACGCATCGCGCATCTCGTTCGGCAACACGATCAAGAAGGAACGCGACATTGCGCGTGCGTTCGCGCTCGGCGTTGGCCTCTATGCCGTCGACAGCCATGAGGAAGTCGAAAAGATTTCCCGTGCAGCTCCCGGTGCAAAGGTGTTCTGCCGCGTGCTGACCGATGGCGAAGGCGCCGAATGGCCGCTGTCGCGCAAGTTCGGCTGCGTGCCGCAGATGGCCGTCGACGTTCTCGTCTACGCACACCAGCTTGGTCTCGAAAGCTACGGCGTCTCGTTCCATGTCGGTTCACAGATGACGAAGGTCGATGCCTGGGATGCGGCTCTGGCTGATGCCAAGCGCGTTTTCAGCCAGCTGGCAAAGCAGGGCATCGTTCTGCAGATGGTCAACATGGGCGGCGGTTTCCCGACCAAGTATCTGCGCGACGTGCCGAAGGCAGAAGAATACGGCCAGGCGATCTTTGCTTCGCTGCGCAAGCATTTCGGCAATAACCTGCCGAAGACGATCATCGAGCCGGGTCGCGGCATGGTCGGCAATGCAGGCGTCATCAAGGCTGAAGTCGTTCTCGTGTCGAAGAAGTCCGACAACGACAACCACCGTTGGGTCTTCCTCGACATCGGCAAGTTCGGTGGTCTCGCCGAAACCATGGACGAGGCTATCCGTTACCCGATCCGCACCGAGCGGGACGGCGACGCGATGGAGCCTTGCGTTCTGGCCGGCCCGACCTGCGATTCGGCCGACGTGATGTACGAGAAGAACATGTATCCGCTGCCGATCTCGCTTTCGATCGGCGACGAAGTTCTGATCGAGGGCACCGGCGCCTACACGACCACCTATTCGGCGGTTGCGTTCAACGGCTTCGACCCGCTCAAGGCCTACGTCATCTAAGGCGTTACAAGCCTTTCTACTTTCGCGGTTCCCGACCTCCAGACGGGAGCCGCAAATTCACAATGATCGTCCGATACCGTTTGAAACGGTTTTAAGTGCGGGAGGCCAAGATGGCCACTGTTCTTGATTCTGTCCGTGCGCTGTTTGCGCCCGCGTCCACATTCACCATCACTGCCGAAACTCCGGCCGACGTGGTGGCTCGTGAAACTCTGCTCGATCGCGCCATGGGCGCCGACCGACGCTTGAAGTCGTCCGAAAAGATCCGCCAGAACCGCGTGCCGGCCGAAGGCCTGGCGCTGGTTGCGCGCGACGAGGACGGTCATGTCATCGGCACCGTGCGTCTGTGGAACATCGAGGCCGGCATTTCGCCAGAAGGTAACGCCATCGACGCGCTTCTGCTTGGACCGCTTGCCGTCTGCTCGTCGCATGAGGGCAAGGGCATCGGTGCGGCTCTGATGCGTGCGGCGATCGGCCAGGCGCATGATCGTGGCCATGGCGCCGTGCTTCTGGTCGGTGACGCCGCCTATTACGAGCGCTTCGGCTTCTTCGGTGACAAGACCCAGCATCTGGTGATGCCCGGCCCCTGCGACCGTGCGCGCTTCCTGGCGCTGGAGCTGAAAGCCGGTTGGCTCGAAGGTGCAGCCGGCATGATCGTTGCGAGTGGGCGCAAGCTCGCCTGAACGGCTGCTGCAGTTGAGAGATTCATAGGACCCCGTCTTCCCATAGAGGAGGCGGGGTTTTTGGTTTTCGACGGGCGAGAGCTGACGCAATGGTCTTACGCTCCGTCACCTTCGCGTGAATCGTTGGGCTCGGCCATAGTCGCGTGCTGGTCTCGACCTAGATTGGCATCCATGATCACACGCCGCACAGCCCTTCTTGCCACTCCCTTCGTCCTCACATCCATGCGGGCCTTCGCGCAGCAAACCGGCGGGACTGGCGTGGCGCAGGCGCCGCAGACGCTGAAGGCCGTGCTCGGCCGGGCGGCTGACCTCGAGCCGTTGAAGGTCGTGATGGTGTCGCGCAAGGGCGAGACGATTGCCAGGGAAGCGTTCAACGGCAGCGGCCTCAACGCCTCGACCAACATCAAGTCGGCGTCGAAATCGATCATCTCCTGCCTTGTCGGGATTGCGATCGATCGCAAGCTGCTTGCGGGGCCGGACCAAAAGATTGCCTCGATCCTAACCGCCGATCTGCCTCGCGATGCGGATCCGCGGCTCTCCGAGGTCACCATCGGTAATCTTCTCTCCATGCAGGCGGGTCTGTCTCGCATGTCGGGGCCGAACTACGGGCGCTGGGTGGGCAGTTCCAACTGGGTGCGGTTCGCGCTGTCGGAACCGTTCGATGGCGAGCCGGGCGGTCAGATGCTCTATTCGACGGCGTCGACGCATCTTCTTTCCGCCATCCTCACCCGCGTCGGCAAACGGCCGACGCTTGCGCTGGCGCGCGACTGGCTGGAGCCCGTCGACGCGTTTCGCATCGGGGCCTGGGAGCGCGATCCGCAGGGCATCTATCTCGGCGGCAACCAGATGGCGATGACGGCCGCGTCCCTGCTGGCATTCGGGGAGCTCTATCGCAATGGCGGGAAAACCAAGAGCGGTCGTCAGGTGGTCTCTCAGAACTGGATTGACCAGTCCTGGACCCAGCGCACGAACTCGCGCTTTTCCGGCGACGGCTATGGCTACGGCTGGTTTCTGCGCGAGATGGGCGGGCAGGATGTGAAGTTCGGCTGGGGTTATGGAGGGCAGATGGTCTACGTGGTTCCGTCGCTCGACATGACCGTGGTGATGACGTCGAAGGAGAGCGGTCCGTCTGCCCGAAACGGCTATCGCGACCAGTTGCACGACCTTCTCGCCGAGATTATCGGCGCCGTCGCGTCAGCTTAAGCGCCGAGCGGTGAGGGACGAGCATGCGGGGCAGGCCCCGCATGTTTCATTGGGAATTCAGACTTTCAACTCAGCCGGAAATGTCGATCACGCCGCAGTCGCCGGCTTCCGAGGAGAATGCGAGCAGCTTACCGCTGGCACTCCAGCTCAAGCCCGTGATGCCGCCCTTTCCGGGCCGGCGCAGCAGTGCTTCCTTGCCGTCGGCGATACGCACGCCGAGGACCATGCCGTCGATAAAGCCTATGGCGAGCACTTCCTCGAGCGGATGAAACGCCACCTGCGTTACCATGATGTTGGCGCGCGTGCCGAGTTCCATCGGTGCCTTGCCCATCGGGCCGTCCTTGGCCGAAAACGGCCAGACGATCGCGGCGGGTGCGCCGGAGGAGGCGAGCCATTTGCCCTTGACCGACCAGGACAAAGATTTGACCTTTGCCGGATAGCCGGTCATGCGCATATGGCGGCTCTCGCCCGATTTGCTGTCGAGCTTCCAGCCATGCAGGGCATTCTCCTGCATCATGGTGACGAGGAAACGGCCGTCCGGAGAGAAGGTTACGCCGGTATGGGCGCCCTTCCAATCCAGATCCTGCATCGGACTGTTGGTGCCGACCCAATGCAGCGATACGCCGTTATAGCGCGCAGCGGCTATTCGCAGACCCTTCGGTGCGAAGGCGATCGCTTCGACGCTGCGCTCTTCCTTCACTTCCTTGACAGTGCCGTCGGAGAGCTTGACGAAACTGGACTTGCCTTGCGCCCAGGCGACCGCACCCTGAGGGCCACCGGCGACGACGGAGATCCACTTGCGCGGCGTTTCCGAAATCGTGCTGACGGTGCCATCATGGGAAATGCGCTGTACCCTGCCGTCTTCGCCGCCACTCAATAGCGTGGCGCTGAAGGGGTCGCGGATGCAGGTCAACAGGCCGTGATGCGCGTCCGTTACCTTCTCACCGCCGTCAAGGCGGTGAATGGTGCCGGCTGCGGTGGCAAAGATCGGGATGTCGCCGAGAAAGTGAGCCGCGACGACATGACCGTCGATATCAAGAGGTGCAACGGTTGGCATCAGGCGACAGCAACCTCAGCCTGGCAAGCCATGAAGCTCTTCTGGATCTTGTCGAAATCGAGCTCGCGGCCGATGAAGACGAGACGGCTTTCACGCTTTTCGCCATCCTTCCACGGACGCTGGTGATCGCCTTCGACGATCATGTGGACGCCTTGGATGACATAGCGTTCCTCGTCGCCCTTGAAGGCGATGATTCCCTTGAGGCGCAGGATGTTTGGGCCTTCCGCCTGGGTAATCTTCTGGATCCACGGGAAGAAGCGATCCGGGTTCATCTCGCCGCCGCGCAGAGAGACAGACTTCACCGTGATATCATGGATCGGCGACATCGCATCGTGATGCGCATGATGGCCGTGGTCATGATGCTTGTGATCATGATGCCCGTGATCATGATGATCGTGGTCGTGCGCGTGATGGTCATGCCCGTGATGGTCGTGGCTGTGGTCGTGAGCGCAATCGGGGCCGCAGACATGGTCTTCGTGGTCGTGGTCGAGGAAATGCGGATCGTTTTCCAGCGCCCGTTCCAGATTGAAGGCGCCCTGATCCAGCACGCGGGCGAGATCGATGCCCGAGCGGCTGGTGTTGTAGATGCGGGCAGTCGGGTTGATGGCGCGCACGACGTCTTCGACGATGGCGAGCTCTTCCGGGGTCACAAGATCGGTCTTGTTGATCAGTACGACGTCGGCAAACGCGATCTGGTCTTCGGCCTCGCGGGAATCCTTGAGGCGCAGCGGCAGATGCTTGGCGTCGACCAGAGCGATGACGGCGTCGAGTTCGGTCTTTGCGCGAACATCGTCGTCCATGAAGAAGGTCTGGGCAACAGGAACCGGATCAGCCAGACCCGTCGTCTCGACGATAATGCCGTCAAAGCGGCCCGGGCGGCGCATGAGGCCCTCAACGACACGGATCAGGTCGCCACGAACCGTGCAGCAGACGCAGCCGTTGTTCATCTCGTAGATCTCTTCGTCGGACTCGACGATCAGATCGTTGTCGATGCCGATTTCGCCGAATTCGTTGACGATCACGGCGTATTTCTTGCCGTGGCTCTCCGACAGGATGCGGTTGAGCAAGGTCGTCTTGCCGGCGCCGAGATAGCCGGTCAGCACGGTCACAGGAATTGGCTTTGCAGCGACGGGAGCGGTGTTTTCAGTCATGGGAAACCTCTAAGGGTTCTGGAGCGCTCGGGGGAGCGCGGAAGCGTGTTGGCCTCATATAAGGGCAAGGCCGCGCGAGTTCAAAGGGGTTTTGAATGTTATATGATCACATCAAGGCAATGTCGACGCGTCGGTTTGCCGAAGAAGCTGGTCGAGCGTGAGAAGCGGCTCGCCGGCCACTTTCGCATGCGCGGAATGGAAACAGTCGAAGTTGCTCAAGTGCCGCTTACCGATGCCATGTTTCTGAGCCACCGCGACAGCAAAGCTTAAGAGCGCACGGGGCGAGCCCGCTTCACGGATGTCAATGCCGCGCGCGTCGAGCCATTCCACGACAGCGCTTTCTGCCTGGCCGTAGGCGCAGTCTAGCTGGTCGGGCCGAGAAAGGACGATAATTGCTTCCCAGGCAGCGAGAGGAGACGTGAATGGCAGTGTCGATTTTGCCAACGCCCTTTCATAGGCTTCCGCGGTATCTTCGCCAGCCATCAACGATACGATCGCACAAGCATCGACAAACATGTGCGATCAATCCAGGTCGTGGTCGAGATCGTGATAGGCGGAAGCTGGGGGCACGGGTCGAGTCTGTTTGAAGGAAAGCCCGTGCTTTGCAAGGATGCGGCTGGCTGTCTCGCCTGGCGTCTCCTGCTGCGCGCGCTTGTCGATGGTTTCCCGCAGTGCGGTGACCACCGCTTGCGTGATTGTCGTTCCATCTATCTGCGCGAGCTCTTTCGCAAGTGCCTGAGCTTCTTCACTGCTAATGTTGAGGGTCATGAGACACCACCTTCGTGTGCGCAAGTCTCGCACATTATGCGGCTCAGCGCTACTTCAACGCGTCAACATCGAACCGTGCCACATCCCGTAGCAACTCGATGATGCCGTTCACCGCGTGCTTCACCAGCTGCTCGCCCCGCTCTGCGGTGGCGGCGGTGGCATTTCCGGCGGCGCCCCTGGCGTTGAGGTCGGACATTTTCCACCCGAACGCGTGCGGGCCGTAGGCGCGCAGGTGGCGAAAGTCTTTCGCGAAATCTGTCTGGCGCGATGGGAAGTTTTCGGCCCTCTCCATGTTCACCCGGTCCGGCCACAGCGCCAGCATGACGGAGGTCTCGATATCGCCGCCGTGGATATCGATCGCCTTGTCCTCCGGAGCAATCCAGCCTTCTGGTTGGCCGAAGCGGGTCCAGCTCGTCGCGACCGCCAGCATGCCGAAACGGACGCGGGCCTCGGTCGTGACGATCGTCAGCAGCGGCGCGTTGCCGCCATGGGCGTTGAGCATCACAAGTTTGCGGATGCCACGTTTTTGGAGATCCTCGGCGATCCCGAGCCAGCGGTCGATCGCCTCGGCGGCGGCCAGCGTCTTCGTTCCTTTCACATCCATGTGCTCGATCGAGTAGCCGACCGGCTCCACCGGCAGGAAGGTGACCGGAAGATCAGCCGGAAGGGCAGGGATGATGCGGTCGACAAGGCCTTGTGCGATCAGCGTATCGGTCTCGAAAGGCAGATGCGGACCGTGCTGTTCGTGCGCGCCGAGCGGCAAAACGGCAATCCAGTCGGCTCTTTTAGCGCTTTCTGTGGACGGGGGTGTAACATCGTTGTCATGATAGCGCGGCAAGGGATGCGGCATCTGGCGGTCAATTCCGGGTTTCGATAAGGGTGGCGTGGTATAGTTATAGCGCCGACTTCCATGACGCAAAACGAGCGGAGCCTATGAGCAAGAAAAAAGGCGACAAGAAATCCAAGTCGGGCAAGAAGAAGGACGGCGCTGGTCTTTCCGCAACCGACCTTGCGCCTGTCATTACACAGACCGCCCGGTCGATGCGCACCGCGTTGTCCCGCAGTCTGGTCGAAAGCGGCCTTTATGCCGGGCAGGACGGGGTGATCCTGGCGCTTTCCGAGGAAGACGGCATGACGCCGGGTCATCTTGCCAACCGCATGGGCGTCAAGGCTCCCACCATGACCCGCACGATCGGACGCATGGAAGCGCAGGGTTTTCTGGAGCGCCGGTCGGATGGAACGGATGGTCGCCTGACCAAGGTGCATCTGACGGAGACTGGTCTGAAGAGCGTCGAGCAGATCGGCCGCGCGGTGGCCGAGTGCGGCGAACTGGCCGTCAAAGGTCTTTCGGACAAGGAGGTTCGTACCCTTCTCAAACTTCTCAAAGCCGTCGAGCACAATCTTCAGTCGGATGAGGGCGATCGCGACTGAGGGTTGCGTTTGCCAACCTGCTCGTCCGAAAAATCCCGTCACAGGATTGTCGCATGGAATTAAATTGTTTATTTAAACTTTAATTCGGGTGCTCTGCGTAAGAATGCAGGCTGCATGAGAACGCGGGGCTAGATGGCGCAGAAAATCAAACTGTCGACGATTGCCGAAAGTCTCGGTCTTTCTACAGCTACGATTTCGCTTGCTCTCCGGGACAGTCCGCTTGTCGCCGCTGATACCCGCGAGAAGATCAAGGAACAAGCGCGGGCGCTTGGCTATATCTACAATCGCCGTGCCGCCAGCCTTCGCACCTCGCGGTCCGGCATTATCGGTGTCGTCGTGCATGACGTGATGAACCCGTTTTACGGTGAAATCCTGAAAGCCATCGAGAGCGAGCTCGACCGCAGCCGGCATACGTTCATTCTCTCCAACCATTACGATTCGGTCGAAAAGCAGCGCACGTTCATCGAGACGCTGCTGCAGCTGGGTGGCGACGGCGTGATCATGTCGCCGGCGATCGGGACGCCGATCGAGGACATGAAGCTTGCCGAAGAAAACGGGATGCCGGCCATTCTTGTTGCCCGCTCGATGGAAGGCCTCGACCTGCCGACCTATCGCGGCGACGATGCTTATGGCATTTCGCTGGCCACCAACCATCTGATCGGACTGGGCCACCGGGCGATCGCCATGATCGGCGGCACCGACCAGACATCGACCGGTCGCGACCGTTACCAGGGCTACGTCAACGCGCTGCTGAAAGCCAATATCGAGGTCGATCCGAACCTGCGCATTCCGGGACCCCGTTCGATGCAGGGCGGGTTCGAGGCGGCGGTGCATTTCCTGTCCCTGCCGCAAAAGCCGACGGCTGCGGTCTGCTGGAACGATCTGGTGGCGATCGGCCTGATGAACGGCATCGCGCGGGCCGGGTTGACACCGGGCGTCGATATTTCCGTCACCGGCTATGACGATCTGGAACAAGCTTCGATCTCGACGCCGTCTCTGACCACC
Organism: Rhizobium sp. NFR12; assembly: GCF_900108545.1. Taxonomy (NCBI): domain Bacteria; kingdom Pseudomonadati; phylum Pseudomonadota; class Alphaproteobacteria; order Hyphomicrobiales; family Rhizobiaceae; genus Rhizobium; species Rhizobium sp. NFR12. Next base: position 540,376 of record NZ_FNWM01000001.1, read on the forward strand.
GTTTCCAACGGACAGGCCGATGTCGGGCGCTTAGCGGCGCGGGCACTGCTCGATCGTCTTGCCGGGAGCCATGAGCCTGACGGTCTCCATCTGATCAAGCCGGAAATGCGTCTGCGCCAGTCGACCGGCGTCTTTCGTCCACGCTGATTATTCTTCATAAAGAGGTTGCTGCATGTCTGAGAATCCTGCCACCATCTTCGTGCCGGGCCGTATTCATCCGCGCGTTCTGGAGCGTCTGAACGACAGTTTCGAGGTCATCTCGGCTCCGCATGCCGAACTGGCATCCGTCGACGCCGAGACGAGGGCGCGCGTGCGTGGCATCGCGGTTTCCGGCAAATGCGATGCTGCCATCATCGATGCGTTTCCCAATCTCGAAGTCATCTCCAGCTTCGGTGTCGGTTACGACGGCACCGATACGAAGACGGCGGCCGAACGGGGCATCATCGTCACCAACACGCCTGACGTCCTGAACGATGAAGTGGCCGATACAGCGATCGCGCTGCTTCTCAATACGCTGCGGCAGTTTCCGAAGGCGGAGACCTATCTGCGCGAAGGCCGGTGGGCGAGCGAAGGGCCGTTTCCGCTGTCGCCGTTTTCACTGAAGGGCCGCAGCATCGGCATTCTCGGCCTCGGCCGCATCGGTCTCGAGATCGCAAAGCGGCTTGAACCGTTCAAGGTGACGATCGGATATTACAGCCGCAGCCAACGCTCGGATGTCGGCTATATCTATTATCCGTCGCTGAAGGAGATGGCTGAGGCCGTCGATACGCTCATCTGCATCGCGCCCGGGACGCCGGATACGTTCAAGATCATCAATGCGGAGATCTTCGAAGCGCTTGGACCGGATGGCGTGTTCATCAATGTCGGTCGTGGATCGAGCGTTGACGAGGAAGCAATGATTGCCGCCCTCAGCGACAAGACGATTGCCGCAGCGGGCCTCGACGTCTTCTTCGACGAGCCGAACGTGCCGGCGGAGCTGATCGCTCTCGACAATACCTGCCTTCTGCCGCATGTCGCCTCCGCATCTGTTCAGACCCGCAATGCGATGGCCGATCTCGTCGTCGACAACCTGATCGGCTGGTTCAAGGACGGCCGCGTGCTGACGCCGGTTCCGGAAACCCCCGTCAAGGGATAACCGGCAAACACGGCGAGGGCGTTTGATTCACGCGGTGCGGGCAACCGGTGGGCTGGTCGCACCGCTTGTCGATGCCGCATAGGCGCGGGCCGCATCGCCGAACGCCCGGAACAGGGCGCCCGACGGTGCGTCGGTTTCGGCCCAGTATTCCGGATGCCACTGGACGCCAACGGCGAAATTCTTCGCGTCGATCACCGACACCGCCTCGATCGTGCCGTCTGCAGCCGTCGCCTCCACCTTCAGGCGGGGAGCGGTCTTTGCAATCGCCTGGCGGTGGAGCGAATTCACCTGGACTTCGCCGGCAAATCCGAGGAAATCCGCGATGCAGGAGCCTTCCTTGACGAAGACCGGCTGGCGGATCGCGTACATCGCGTCGCGGTCTGGCACGTCGGGCTTGCGGTGGTCCCAGTTGCCCGGCTGATCCTGGATCTCGCTTGCCAGCGTGCCGCCCAGCGCAACGTTCAGTTCCTGGATGCCGCGGCAGATGGCGAGAAGCGGAATGCCGCGCTCGATCGCGCGGCGGATCATCGGCAGCGAGGTGGCGTCGCGGCCGTGATCGAAGGGGCCGTCTGCCTCGGTCGCTTCGCGGCCGTAGAGCGACGGGTGGACGTTGCTGACGGCGCCGGAAACCAGCACGCCGTCGACCCGGTCGAGTATCGTGTCGACATCGTTGCCCTCTTCGAAGGCGGGAACGATGAAGCTCATGACGTCCGCCACTTTCAGCGCCGCATTGACATACTGGTTGGGTGTGGCGTGCCAGAGGGCGCCTTCGAATTGCCTGAGATCGGCGGGAACGGCGACGATGGGCTTGCGGCACGAGACGGGCATGAACAATCTCCAGGCGGGGCAGTGGTTCTCATCCCGTATTGCTGCCGGAGGCGGGGTGAAGTCAAGCCGTGGCGACGCCGTGCAGCGTGAACCACGACGATCGCGGAAGACGAAAGTATAATGCGGTTTAACCTTGGCCCGCCGTCATTGTTACATGGTATGCTTGCAAGCTTTCAAGCAACATGATTACCTCATCTAGGACTGGCGAGGTATGGGAGGAGACATCTTCGCGGTCTGTTCAACCCGGGAGGATTTTTGATGGATCGTCGTTCATTCCTGAAAAAGACGGCAGTCGGCGGCGCGGGAGCCGCTGCAGCCACAGTGCTTGCTGTTCCGCTTTCGACACCTGCCATTGCCCAGCAGAACCCGAAGATCAACTGGCGCCTGACATCGTCATTTCCGAAATCGCTGGACACGATTTATGGCGGCGCCGACGATATCGCGAAGCATGTTGCAGCCGCCACCGACGGCAATTTCACGATCCAGCCGTTTGCAGGTGGTGAGATCGTCCCGGGTCTGCAGGCGGCCGATGCGGTCTCCGCTGGCACGGTCGAGATGTGCCATACCTGCTCCTACTATTTTGTCGGCAAGGACCCGACCTTTGCGATCGGCACGGCGATCCCCTTCGGCATGAATGCGCGCCTGACGAACTCGTGGTTCTACCAGGGCAACGGCAATACGCTGATGAACGAGTTCTATGCCAAGCATCAGATCTACGGCATGCCCGCCGGCAATACCGGGGCCCAGATGGGCGGCTGGTTCCGCAAGGAAATCAACACCGTCGACGACTTCAAGGGCGTGAAGATGCGCATTGCCGGCATTGCCGGGAAGGTGCTCGAAAAGCTCGGCGCCGTACCGCAGCAGATCGCCGGAGGCGATATCTATCCGGCGCTGGAAAAGGGCACGATCGATGCGGCGGAGTGGGTCGGTCCCTATGACGACCACAAGCTCGGCTTCTACAAGGTGGCCAAGTATTACTACTATCCGGCTTTCTGGGAAGGCGGCCCGACAATCCATGCCTTCATCAACCTCGACAAGTGGAACAGCCTGCCAAAGCATTATCAGTCGGCGCTGACCGATGCCTGCGCTTTCGCCAATACCAACATGATGGCGAAATACGATCTGAAGAACCCGATGGCGATCAAGCAGATCGTATCGCAGGGGACGACGTTGCGGCCGTTCAGCCAGGATATCCTCGAGGCCTGCTACACGGCGGCAATGGACGTCTACAAGGGTATTTCCGCAACCAACGCGGATTTCAAGAAGGTCTACGACGACCAGGTCGCATTCAAGAAGGAAGGTTACCTCTGGATGCAGCTTTCGGAGTACACGTTCGACACGTTCATGATGATCCAGCAGCGCAACGGCAAGATCTGAACGTCTACAGCGTTGCTTAGACACGTACCCCGGATCGCAAGGTCCGGGGTTTTCTTTTGCAGCTGAGGGATGGCGCCGGACTGGATTCACGCAATAGACGCGCTGCACGTATGCCCGGTTGTGTCGGCTGGACAATCACACGCTGGTATCTATGATGGTGGCGTTCGAAGGCAAAAGCAGAGCACTCCGTGGCCAGCCGGAGTATCGGTGAAGACGGGCTTCACCGACTTAAGGCAAAAGCCTTGCCGTCGAACAGGAGGTGATGCGATATGGTTTCCACTGAGCATTACGTTGCTGGTTAGGAAATACCGGACGGGCTGGTCAGTGTCCGTCCGGTTCATTTTCTACATCAGATAACAAACGGAGAGCAGAGTTCGCGCTTTGCTCTCCACTCCAATGTACTACTGCACCGGTTTTCTGGCAAGACGAAGCCGTTACGGGTTGATCTTGGGTGGCTCGCCGAAGTTGGGCATGCCGGGTAGTCCGGGGGCAGGTTGCGCGCCGCCGCCCTGGCCGGGCGCACCATCCATCGGCGGCAGGCCAAAATTGGGCATCTGGTTGTTGCCGCTATCATTGCCGAAGCCGGGGATTTCGATCTTGATCGTATTGAGATCGACGTCTGGAGCCTTGTCCAGCCAGTAGGTGACGGATTCCGGCCAGAAGATGATGATGGCGACGAGGATCAGCTGCATCCCGAGCCACGGAATGGCGCCGAGATAGATGTCCTTCGTCTTCACAGTCTTCGGCGCGATCGAGCGCAGGTAGAAGAGTGCGAAGCCGAATGGCGGGTGCATGAACGAGGTCTGCATGTTGACGCAGAGCAGCACGCCGAACCAGATCAGGTCGATGCCAAGCGCCGTTGCGACCGGTGCCAGCATCGGCAGGACGATAAAGGCGATCTCGAAGAAATCCAGGAAGAACGCCAGGAAGAAAATGAAGATGTTGACGAAGATCAGGAAGCCGAGGGCGCCGCCCGGAATATGAGACAGCAGGAATTCGATCCAAAGCCCGCCGTTCATGCCCTGGAAGACCAGGCTGAAGCAGGTGGCGCCGACCAGGATGAAGACGACCATCGAGGTGATCGTCATTGTCGAATGCATGGCCTGCTTGACGAGGTCCCAGGTCAGGCGGCGGTGCATGGCAGCAAGCGCCATGGCGCCGACGACGCCGAGCGCGCCGGCTTCCGTCGGTGTGGCAAGTCCCATGAACAGGGTGCCGAGGACAAGGAAGATCAGCACGACCGAAGGGACCATGCCCCACAGCACTCTCAACACCAGCGCGGCATTGAGCTCGCCGCGGGCCTCCGGCGGCAGCGCCGGAACATCCTGGGGGCGGACGATCGAGGTGAAGAGAATGAACAGCAGGAAGATCACGACTTGCAGGATCGAAGGACCGATGGCGCCGAGATACATGTCGCCGACCGAACGGCCGAGCTGATCGGCCAGAACGATGAGGACGAGCGACGGCGGAATGACTTGGGTGATCGTGCCGGAGGCTGCGATTACGCCGGTCGCGAGACGCGGATTGTAGCCGTATTTCAGCATGATCGGCAGGGAAATCACACCCATCGTGATGACGGATGCGGCAACCGTGCCGGTGATGGCGCCGAGAATCGCGCCGACGATGATCACCGCATAGGCAAGGCCGCCGGGAATGGCGCCGAACAGTTTTCCGGTGCCTTCGAGCAGGTCCTCGGCAAGCCCGCAGCGTTCAAGAATGGCACCCATGAAGGTGAAGAAGGGAATGGCGAGAAGCAGGTCGTTGGAGACGATGCCGAAAATGCGCAGTGGCAGGGCCTGCATGAACGCATATTCGAAATGACCGGTGTAGATACCGAGGAAGCCGAAAAACAGCCCGACCGCCGAAAGGGAAAAGGCGACCGGAAAGCCGTAGAGCATGAAAATGATCATGCCCAGAAACATGGCCGGTGGCATTACGCCGTATTCAAACATGAGCTTGGTTTCCCCCCGGAATGGCGCGGTCTTATTGCAGTGGCTTTTCGTAGGTCGTGTCGACCTGGAGGGTGCCTGTGAGGCCGGCGATGCGCTTGATCAGCTCGGACAGGCCCTGAAAGGCAAGGAGCACGAACCCCGAGACGATGATGAATTTGACGGGCCAGCGGATCAGGCCGCCGGCATTCGAAGACACTTCGCCTTGCATGAAAGACAGGGAGAAGAACGGCCAGGACAGCCATGCCAGAAAGAGGCATGCCGGGATCAGAAAGATCACCAGGCCGATCGCATCGATCCACAACCGCTTGCGATCCGAGACGGCGCCGTAGATCAGATCGACGCGGACGTGTTCGTTGAGACGAAGCGTATGGGATGCGCCCAAGAGAACGATAAACGCGAACAGATACCACTGGATTTCCAGCCAGCCATTCGAGCTGTAGTTGAACGCATAGCGGATGCAGGCATTACCGGCACTGATCAGGCAGCAGGCCAGAACGAGATAACCCGCAAATTTTCCGACGATTTCGCTGACACGGTCAATTAACGCGCTGAATTTCAACAGGCCCGCCATACTCACTCGCTCCCCAGCAGGTCTTTACCTCTGCCCGAATGAGGCGATGTAAACGAACGCTTATTAAAAGAAAAGACCCCCATAGGTCGCATAAATGCCGTTTCCAGGCATTGCGCGAAATATTATTGCGAAGGTGGTCGCGAGAGCGCATAATTGAGTTTGGAGAGTTTTAGCAATCCCTGTTACCGTTCATTGATCGCTTTTCGACGAACCCCCACAATCCAAGGGGTCGCACTCCGACAACAATCAATTTTTAAAACGTTTTCTCCATTGTCGGTCTGATGGCAAGGGAATGTGCCCCTATGAAGAATGCGGAAGCGCAAACGCTGCCGACAGAAGTGTATCTGTCGTTCGTCGAATCGCTGTTTAGAAATCGTGGAACGCTGTGGACTGGAATGGTGGTCCATATCCTGTCGTGCGCAGTGATTTTTGCGACGACGGGCTCTACCTTCTATATCATGCTGATTGCGGTGTTCTTGGCCGTCTTCACGTTCCGGGTCATCTCGTTCCGCCGCTTCGACAGTCTCGACCGTGCGGTTCTTTCCCGCGACGAGATCGAAAGCTGGGAAACACGCTACGTCTACGGCGCCGCGGCGACTGCTTTCCTTCTTGGTATCAGCAGCGCCTATGCGGTTCTTGTCCTGCGGGACATGATGGCCGCCTTCATGTGCATCGCGGTCACCATGGCGTCGATGGTGTCGATCGTCGGCCGCAACTACGGGTCTGCTCGCGCGGTTGCGCTGCAGACGACCGGCTGCTGCTTGCCGCTGATCATTGCCTGCGTGCTGACCGGCGAAATCAATCTTGCGCTGATGGCGCTCTTTCTCGTGCCGTTCGGGTTGACCACCCAGTCGATGGCGACGGGGGTGCGGGAATTTCTTTACAAGAACGTCATCGTTTCGCGCGAGATGAAGACGGTTGCCGACCAGCTCGACAGTGCGCTCAGCACCATGACGCATGCGCTGATCATGCTGGACGCCGATGGCCGGGTGCAGGTCGTCAACCGGCGCGCGCACGAATTGCTGGGACTGGGCGATGCCGAAGACCTGATGGGCGCGAGTTTCATTGCCGCCCTGCGCGACCGCGAAAACGCGTTTCCGGACGAGATCCTGACGCAGATCGGCGGCCTACTGGAAGGGCAGGCGGGCAAGACGCTGCTGCGTCTCAATGACGACACCTATCTGGAATTCTCGCTCAGCCGCCGTTCCGAGGGCGGTCTCGTGATGATCTTCGAGGATGTCAGCGCAAGGGTCGCTGCCGAAGAGAAAATCCTTCACCTTGTTCGTTTCGACACGCTGACCGGCCTGCCGACACGGGGACATTTCACCGAACAGGTCAAACGTCGGCTGGCAAATGCAGGTCCGGAGATGTGGGCCGGGCTTGCTATTCTTGATGTCGACGGGTTCAAGCATGTCAACGACATGCGCGGCCACGTGGTGGGCGACAAGCTCCTTGCAGCAATTGCCGAACGGGCAGCGGCGTTTGCGAGCGACGAGGTTCTGATCGGCCGGCTGGTCGGTGACGAGTTCGTTCTGCTGGTGACCGGCAAAGACGGTTCTTGCGCGATCGAGGCGCGTATCCGCGAGATTCATCGGACATTCGAGGGGGATTACCGGGTCGACGGGCTTAGTCTTTCGGTATCGCTCAACAGCGGTTGCGTCATTCTGCCCGCTGAAGATTTCGACATGGAATCCTGGCAGATCAAGGCGGACCTTGCCCTCAACGAGGCAAAGTCGACCGGCAACGGCACGGTTAGAACCTTCAGGCCGGAAATGGATGGTCGGTATGTGGCCGAGCAGCGTCTGCGGACCGATCTGCGCCATGCCATCGAAAACGGCCATCTGTCCGTCGTCTACCAGCCGATGTACCGGCCGGACGGGTCCGAGATGGAATGCTGCGAGGCACTGGTGAGATGGTCGCATCCCGAGCGCGGCTGGATCGGCCCCAACATCTTCATCCCGCTTGCCGAAAGCATGGGCCTGATTTCGGACGTCACCCGGTTCGTGCTGGACAAGGCATGCGCCGACTGCGCCGAATGGTCGGGCGGCATGGCGGTCTCCGTCAATCTCTCGGTCAAGGATCTTCGTGGCGGTGCGATCACGGCAATGGTGGCCGAGACTTTGGCGCGCTACAGTCTGCCTGCCGCACGGCTGCATCTGGAAGTAACCGAAAGCTGCTTCATGGAGGAGCCTGTCGCCGTGAGTGCGACGCTCAGCCGGTTGCGCGCCAACGGCGTGACGATCGCAATCGACGATTTCGGCACCGGGTTCTCGAGCCTCAGCTATCTGGATTCCCTGCCGATCGATATCGTCAAGATCGACCGCGCCTTCGTGCGCGACATCGGTACCGATCCGCGCCGCATGAAGCTTTTGAGCGGCATCGTGCATCTTTCACGCGAGCTCGATCTCCGCATCGTTCTCGAAGGCGTCGAAACCCAGGAACAGCTGGATCTCGTGCGCAAGCACAATTTTGCGGACCTGGTTCAGGGCTACATCTTCTCGCCGCCGGTGCCGGTCGATGCGCTGGAGAGTCTGCGCGTCAACGGCGTTGCTCTCAGCAAGGCAGGTAGTCGTGCCGTATCGGGCCGCAAGAACGACGCGCCGCGGTCACTGAGCGCGGCTGGGTAAGAGCGCTTCCCCATATCTTCACGGGCTATTTTTTGCACCCGCGGCATAAGGTTACCGCTGGCGGTTAACTATTTCTGTTTAAAATTTGTTAAACATAATTTCGGCGATTGCGATCAAGGCTCAGTTCACGGTTAATCCTGGGTTAACGTCCCATGGATAATTCACATGCCGATAAAGCAATCTGTTCCTGAAGCACCCTTTTCCGAAAAGCTCCTCGCATCCCTCGACCACATCGAATACCGCCGCATTCAGAGCGCCGAAGATTTCGAAGATATCGCCAGATTAAGATACAAAGCCTACAAGGCGCAGGATGTTCTCCCCGTTGGTGCGGTGGACATGCTCGATGAGATCGATTTCGACCGCAACGCCTATGTCTTCGGCATTCATCATTACGAAGAACTGATCGCGACGATCCGCGTCCATTACGTGACGCCTGACCATCGTGTGTGCCAGTCGACAGGCGTGTTTCCCGATGCGGTCCACGCTTTCCTCGATGCCGGGATGACGCTGATCGACCCGGCCCGGTTTGCGGTCGATCCGGCTGTCGTCGCCGAATTGCCGACGATCCCTTATATCACGCTGCGGCCCAGCATCATGGCTGCGATCCATTTCGATGCCGACCGGGTGTTGCAGCATATCCGCCCGCCGCATGCCTCGTTCTACAAGCGCATCTTCCTGGCGGATATCGTCGTGCCGCCAACGATGGCCGGCATCTACGGCTTCGAGCTCACGCTTCTTGCGTCACGCGTCAAGGAGGTAAGGCCGCAGTTGATGCGGCGGTTCCCGTTGTTCCGGTCGGAGGCCTATGAACGGCGGATGATGTTCGGCAACGAAGCGCAGTTCGACAGTCCGCCACTCACCGTTCTGCCGACCGCGAGGATCGCGGGAAGGCCGACCTCTCAGGAAATGGCGTTCGCCGAGTAGGTGTTAAAGCACCAGCCGCGGCGTGGCGCGATTGCGCTTTGAAGCGGTGTGTGTAATCTGGATCGAGAGGCGCTTTTCGGTGATCTGCCAAGGATTCGAAGAGCGAGGAGGAGGCTACCGCGCCACCCCGCCGTGATCGGCTCGTGGGCGCGGCGTTGAAGGAGATCGATGATGGACAATCACCAGAGCGGACCTATGGAGACCGGTGCTCCCATGGATTATCGCGAGCACGAGAAAACCTACGAGGGTTTTCTGGCCGCTGCAAAATGGGGCACGATGTCTACCGTCGTTCTGATGATCGCCATGGCGGCCGGCTTCTTCGGCGGCGCCGGACTTCTCGGCGGCCTCATCGTTTTCATCATCCTGAATATCGCTGGCGTCTTCCTGCTGCGCTAAGCCGGATCTGTTTCTGTCGGAGCGCGGGTGTGACGTTGCACCCGCGCGACCCTGCCGACAGGTACTCCAGACGCTATTTCATTCCATCTTCACAACACTCGTTCGCAATCTGCGAACAATCCGTCTGCGCCCAATTCGCGGCAGGGCCCTAACGGATGCTGCTCCGGCATGCCATGTAGGGGGCAACACCTCTTCTCATGCGCATATTGCCGGAGCCCTATTATGAAGAAAATCGGTTTCCTATCATTCGGCCACTGGACGCCGTCGCCACAATCGCAGACGCGCTCTGCGGGCGACGTGCTGTTGCAGTCGATCGATCTTGCCGTCGCTGCCGAAGAACTCGGTGCCGACGGCGCCTATTTCCGCGTTCACCATTTCGCCCGCCAGCTGGCTTCGCCGTTTCCGCTTCTGGCCGCCGTCGGTGCGCGCACGTCGAAGATCGAGATCGGCACCGGCGTCATCGATATGCGCTATGAAAACCCCCTCTACATGGCGGAGGACGCGGGATCCGCGGATCTGATTTCGAAAGGACGCCTGCAGCTCGGCATCAGCCGCGGTTCGCCGGAACAGGTGATCGAAGGCTGGCGCTATTTTGGCTACGAGCCGGGCGAGGGGATGACGGATGCCGATATGGGCCGCCGCCACGCCGAAGTCTTTCTCGACGTGCTGAAGGGCGAGGGTTTTGCCAAACCCAACCCGCGCCCGATGTTTCCGAACCCGCCGGGCATGCTGCGTCTGGAGCCGCATTCGGAAGGGCTGCGAGACCGCATCTGGTGGGGCGCAAGCTCCGATGCAACGGCAGTCTGGGCGGCCGGGAAGGGCATGCATCTGCAGAGCTCGACCCTGAAGAACGACGAGACGGGCGAGCCTTTCCACATCCAGCAGGCAAAGCAGATCCGCGCCTATCGCGACGCCTGGAAAGCGGCCGGCCATCAGCGCGAACCGCGGGTATCGGTCAGCCGCTCAATCTTCGCGCTGACGGACGATCGCGACCGGGCCTATTTCGGCCGCGGCGGCAAGGAGCAGGACTCGGTCGGATATATCGACGACAGCACGCGGGCGATCTTTGGTCGTTCCTATGCGGCAGAACCGGAAGCCCTGATCGAGGAGCTGCGCAAGGATGAGGGCATTGCCGAGGCCGATACGCTGCTTCTGACCGTGCCGAACCAGCTCGGCGTCGACTATAATGCCCATGTCATCGAGTCGATCCTGAAGCATGTGGCGCCAGCGCTCGGCTGGCGCTGAGGGCTGTCAGCTAAAGCGCGACAGACGGTAGGGGGCGAGAAGCGGTTCTTGCGCCCCTTCCAGAATTTCGGTGGCGGCGAACAGGCCGATCGCCGGAGCGAGCGTGATGCCCGAATGGGTGACGGCAATGTAGAGGCCGGTGAGGGTTTGACCGGTCTGATCTTCGGCACGTCCGATGATGGGAAAGCCGTCCTTTGGCGTGGGGCGATAACCGACGGTGTAGAAGTCCATAACCAAGCTGTCGCCGCCTTTGACGAACCGCTTCAGTTTGCCGAACAGCTCTTCCGCCGCGCCATCCGGATCGGTACCCGGATCCATGCCGCCGAAATCGGTCCCGGCGACGAGCCGACCCTCGGCGGTTTGCCGGACATGCAGTTCCGGCGCAATGACAAGGCCGTTGAGGATCGGTGCGACCGGCGTCGAGTGGACGAGGAGACCCGGTGGTGTTTCGACCGGAACGTCTATTCCGACAGAAGCGGCAAGGGTCGTGGTGCTGGCGCCGGCGGCGAGTACTATCTCACCGGCTGCGAATTCGCCACTATCGGTGACCACAGTTGCGACACGGCCTTCGCCATCGCGCCTGAGCGCAGTGACCCGGATGCCTTCGGTGAGGAGCATGCCGCGTCTTTGGGCGTCGGCAATCAGAATTTTGGCGCTCGCCTGCGGTTCGGCTACACCTTCCATCGCAGCGTAAAGCGCGGTGTTAGGCACGTCGTTCAAGGCCGGTTCTATGGCGGCACTCCTGACGGCATCGACCTCAGCGATATCGTAGCCCCAGCCGGAATGCTGGCTGGCGTAGGTCGTCAGGTCAGCCTGCGACATGTCCCAGCATAGGCCGCCCGCGAAAGATAGGGGTAGGGTGGGGACGTCCTTCGCAAGGCGTTTCCATTCAGCGATGGCGCGCATGCGCAGGTCGAAATAGGCGCGCGGATTGCCCCAGCTGGCGTTGATCCAGGCGAAGGAATTCGGCGTGGCTATGCCGCCCGGTTTCTCAGAGAGAAGATGAACTTTGGCGCTTGACACCGTGAGGTGCCACGCAATCGAGGCGCCGACAATCCCGCCGCCGATGACGATGATATCATGGCGACCGGACTGCTGCATCGTCATGGCTCCGCTTAGCTATTGCCGCCGCGCGTACGTGCCGCGCCGTCTTGGGCCGGCTTGTAGTTCGGGTCCAGACGGACGGCATGCGAGAACGAACGGTTGGCGCGGGCACGGTCGCCGCGATGCTCATACACCAGCGCCTGGTTGGCCCAGGATTCGGCAAGCTTGTCGTTCAACTCGATGGCGCGGTTGAAGTCGGCAAACGCATTCTCGTCGTCGTTCATGGCGAGATAGGAAATGCCGCGGCCGTTATAGGGCTCGGCCGAGCTGGAGGAGAGCGAGATCGCCTTGGAGAAGTCGTCGATCGCCTGCGCGTGCTGATTGCGGGCCTGATAGATCAGGCCGCGGTTGTGATAAGCGCGACCGTCGGTCGTATCGAGATCGATTGCCTTGTTGAAGTCACTGAAGGCTTCGTTGAGGCGGCCGGCCTGGCGATAGATATTGCCGCGGCCGATCAGGGCTACGTCGTAATTGGCATTGATCTGGAGCGCGCGGTTGTAATCGTTCGCGGCTTCGACAGGCTTGCCCATGTTGCGATAGACGAGCGCCCGGTTCGCATAGGCCTGGTAGAACTGCGGATTGATCTGGAGCGCGCGATTGAAATCGTCCAGCGCCCGCTTGAATTCGCCAGCGCGGCCGTAGGCCGACCCGCGAATGTTGTAGCCTTCCGGATCAGACGGGTTGGAGCTGATGACGGAGGACAGGGACGAGATGTTCTGTTCCGACCCCTGGGCGCGATCGACGCTGATCATGTCCGTCGACGTGGTCGTCGAGCAGCCGGCCAGCGCGAGCACTGCCACGATACCGATCGGAGCGAGGGCCTTGCGAATTGGGGCGACGGTCAAGGAATGGCCGGAGTTTCGGGTTCCATCGGAAAAAACGGCAGTCTTGGCGGCCATCAGGCGCATGTCCTCGTATCGGGCTGTCAGGATCGGCAGAACGTGTCGGAATGTCGACTGTTCCGAATCAAAAAAGCGGCGGCGCCCATGTCGCCACCGCTCATAATCACATGAAAACGTCGAAAAAACGACCGATCAACGAGCAGCCGGACGGGCGGTTGCCGGGCGCGGCGTTGCCGGAAGAAGACCTTCGCGCTGCATGCGCTTGCGGGCCAGCTTGCGGACGCGGCGAACGGCTTCAGCCTTTTCGCGGGCGCGCTTTTCCGAAGGCTTTTCGTAGTAATCACGCATCTTCATTTCACGGAAAATGCCTTCGCGCTGCATCTTCTTCTTGAGAGCGCGGAGAGCCTGATCAACGTTGTTGTCGCGGACAAGTACCTGCACGTGAAATCCCGTTCCTTTGGTTTGTTATCGCCAGGGAATCTGCAGGATTCGAGGCGAGAGAATGTCGGAGCCCGGCGGATAGCCGAAGCGATTGGTGAAGGCACTTAACAGAGGAGATGTCAAAAGTCTACCCGCGGCTGCGGGCTTCTCAAGAATTTTACAGCCGCTGCTCCGCGCGGGGTTATATCCGCCCAGCGATGTCCTATATCCGCCACCAAGCCATAGTCGATTTGCGCCCATGCGGGAACCTGTTCCCAACCGGCCCAAGCCTTGTCCTGCCGAGCCACGCGGGACCGAACGGAGAAATCTCATGCGTAGTGCCATTCATTCCAGTTTCGGCGATCCGTCTTCCGTCCTGTCGACCGAGGATCGCCCAATTCCGCAGCCCGGCCCCGGCCAGATCCGGATCCGCATGTCGATGGCGGCGATCCACAATCACGATCTTCTGACGGTTTCCGGCGATTACGGCTACAAGCCCGACCTGCCCGCCGTCGCCGGCACCGAAGGAACCGGTATCGTTGATGCGCTGGGCGAGGGTGTCTCGCACCTGAAGGTCGGGCAGCGTGTGGCGGCCTCAGGGCAGGGCACCTGGGCGGAGTATTATATCGCGTCGGCCATGGCGGCCGTGCCGCTTCCCGATTCGATTTCCGATGAGGCCGGCGCGCAGCTGATCTCGATGCCGCTCAGCGCCCTGACACTGCTCGATTTTGCGGGTGTCGAAAAAGGTGACTGGATCATCCAGAACGCGGCCAATGGTGCGGTCGGCAAGACGCTCGCGATGTTTGCCAAGCCGCGTCAGATCAATGTCATCAACCTCGTCCGACGTGACGAGGCGGTGCGCGAACTGGCGGATCTCGGCATCCAGAATGTCCTCTCGACGTCGCAGACCGGATGGCGCGAGACGGTCAATGCGCTCTCGGGCGGAGCCGCGATCAAGGCGGGGGTCGATGGCGTCGGCGGCCCAGCCTCCGGAGACCTGCTGTCGGTGCTTGGCGAAAACGGACTGCTGATCTCGTTCGGACTCATGTCGGGAACGCCGATGCAGCTTTCAGCCAGCGACATGATTTTCAAGCAGGCTGTGGTCAAGGGTTTCTGGCTCGCCAAGATCGCGCCCAAGCTTCCTGCGGAAAAGATGAAGAGCCATATCAGCGAGATTGTCGAGGCCGTCGCCAACGGCACCGTGACCCTCACCGTCTCCGAGGTCTTTGGTCTCGATGACATCGCCAAGGCGGCAAAGGCAGCCGGCGAGCACGGCCGCACCGGCAAGGTGTTGCTCCGGGCCTGATTTCGCCTCTCCATGACAAGCCGGGGGAAACTTTCCCCGGTTTCTGTCTGTCCAAATTTCAAAGGAGGCCTGCGGCCGCGTCAACGGCCGGTCGCTCTAAAGTCACGACCCCATCTTCCCTCCGCCGTCGTCACATGAACGTCGGCCGGGCCTTTCGTCCGAGGTTCCCGGGCCTGTTTTCCGCGTGTGTCGAAACAATCCTCTGAGGCGTCGCAAAACGGCCATTGCGGCGCATATTGATTTGCGATGGGTATGGTTCTACCCAAGAGCCTTACCGGCGGATCAAGGAGAAGCGGCCTCATGCGCAAATATTCGGTTTTCGCCATAGCCCGCGAGGCACTGCGCGCCCACAAGGGATGGGAGGCGCAGTGGACCTCTCCCGAGCCGCGCAGCTCTTACGACGTCATCATCGTCGGTGCCGGCGGTCATGGTCTGGGTGCCGCCTATTATCTCGCCAAGGAACACGGCATCACCAATATCGCGGTGATCGAGAAGGGCTGGCTCGGCGGCGGCAATACCGGCCGCAACACGACCATCATCCGCTCCAACTATCTCTACGAAGAGAGCATGGACATCTACGAGCATTCCCTCAAGCTGTGGGAAGGCCTGAGCCAGGAGCTCAACTACAACGTCATGTATTCGCCGCGCGGCGTGATGATGCTGTCGCACAACATTCATGACCAGCAGTCGTTCAAGCGCCATATCAATGCCAACAGGCTCTACGGCATCGACAACGAATGGCTGACGCCGGAACAGGCCAAGGCCTTCGTTCCGGTTCTCGATATTTCGAAGACGGCACGCTACGCCATCAATGGTGCTGCCCTGCAGCGCCGCGGCGGCACAGCCCGCCACGATGCCGTTGCCTGGGGCTACGCGCGCGCCGCGGCCGATCGCGGCGTCCATATCATTCAGAACTGCGAAGTCACCGGCATCCGCCGCGGACCGGGTGGCGAAGTTCAGGGCGTCGAGACTTCCAAAGGCTTTATCGGTGCCAACAAGGTCGGCGTATCCGCGGCCGGCCATTCGTCTGTCGTGATGGAAATGGCGGGCGTTCGCGTGCCGCTGCATTCCAACCCGCTGCAGGCGCTGGTGTCGGAACCGCTGAAACCCATCTTCCCCTGCGTCGTCATGTCGAACACGGTTCATGCCTATATCTCGCAGTCCGACAAGGGCGAGCTGGTGATCGGGGCCGGCACCGACCAGTATAATTCATACTCCCAGACCGGCGGCCTGCAGATCATCACCCATACGCTTGATGCGATCTGCGAACTGTTTCCGATCTTCCGCCGCGTCAAGATGATGCGGCAGTGGGGAGGGATCACCGACAACACGCCTGACAGGTCGCCGATCCAGGGTGTCACCCCGGTTCCGGGACTGTTCGTCAACTGCGGCTGGGGAACCGGCGGGTTCAAGGCGACGCCCGGCTCGGCCAACCTGTTTGCGCATCTGATCGCCAAGGGCGAACCGCATAAACTGGCGTCGGGTCTCAATCTCGACCGGTTCCGCACGGGCCGCCTGATCGACGAGGCGGCAGCCGCTGCCGTCGCGCACTGATAGTGAGGGGATAGACCAGATGCTTTTGATCCACTGCCCCTATTGCGAAGAAGATCGCTCGGAACTGGAATTTCGCTGGGCCGGCGAGGCGCATATTGCCCGGCCGGAGAATATCGCGGCAATTTCCGACGAGGAGTTCGCGGAGTTCTTCTTTCTGCGCAACAACGAGAAGGGTCTCACCTATGAACGGTGGCGGCATATTCACGGCTGCGGCCGCTTCTTCAACGCGGCCCGCGATACGGTGAGCGACAGGTTCCTGATGACCTACAAGGCAGGCTTGCCGAAACAGCCGATCCCGGTCGCGAGCAAGGCTGCGGCGATCGCCGAAGAAAAGACCGTCGAAACCTGGGAAGCTACGGAAGGAGACGCGAGATGAGTTCTTCCTCCAACTCGGGCGAATTCCGCATCAAGGGCGCCGGCCGCCATACGCCCGCCCGCACCGCGCGCTTCACATTCGACGGCAAAGACTACACGGCGCTGGAGGGCGATACGGTCGCGTCAGCCCTTCTGGCGCACGGCGTGCATCTGCTCGGCCGCTCGTTCAAATACCACCGTCCCCGCGGCATCCTGACCTCTGGTCCGGAAGAGCCGAACGCGCTGCTCGACGTTTCGCGCGATGCCGCCCGGCGTCAGCCGAACGTGCGCGCCACGGTGCAGGAAGTGTTCGATGGCGCAAAGATCGCCTCGCAGAACCGCTGGCCGTCGCTGAAATACGATATCGGCGCGTTCAACGACATGCTGTCGCCGTTCTTCGCCGCCGGTTTCTACTACAAGACCTTCATGTGGCCGCGGGAAGCCTGGCACAAACTCTATGAGCCGATCATCCGTCGCGCTGCGGGTCTGGGCGAAGCGCCGCAGGAAGCGGATCCCGACAATTACGCCAGCCGCTACGTGCATTGCGACATACTGATCGCTGGCGCCGGTGTTGCCGGCCTGACGGCGGCACTTTCGGCGGCGGCGACGGGCAAAAAGGTCATTCTCGTCGACGAACAGCCGGAAGTCGGCGGTGCGCTGCATTTCGACAGTTCCACGGTGATCGACGGCCAGAACGGTTTCGACTGGGCACAGGCCATGGCTGCAAAGCTGAAGGCGATGCCCAACGTCACCGTGCTCACCCGCACCACTGTGTTTGGCTATTACAATCACGGTTTCCTAGGCCTTGTGGAACGGGTGACCGACCATGTCGCGCTTCCGGGCAGGGACCTGCCGCGTGAGCGTCTCTGGCAGGTGCGTGCGAAAAAGGTCGTGCTGGCGACCGGCTCGATCGAACGGCATATGGTGTTTGCCAACAATGACCGGCCGGGCATCATGCTGGCGTCTGCCGCGCGCAGTTTCCTCAACCATCACGGCGTTGCCGTCGGCCGCAATGTCGGCGTCTATACCGCCCATGACAGCGCCTATGAGGCGGCGTTCGACCTGAAGCGGGCGGGTGTCTCGATCGCTGCGATCGTCGACAGCCGCAGCCATCCGGGTGATGGTGTGCTTGCCGAGGCCCGTGCGCTCGGGATCGACGTGCTGACAGGCCATGCCGTGACCGACACGTCCGGCCGGCTGCGGATCAACTCCATCACCGTCACCCGCAATGGCGGCGCCAATGCGCGCAAGATCAAGGTTGACGCGCTGCTCATCTCGGCAGGCTGGACTCCGTCAGTGCATCTGTTCTCGCAGTCTCGCGGAAAACTGCGCTTCGACGAGGCAAACCAGCGGTTCCTGCCGGATATCTACGCCCAGAACTGCATCTCGGTCGGGGCCTGCAACGGAACCGACGATCTGGCCGATCTGATCGACGAGGCGATTGCCGCAGGCGGCGGTGCAGCTGTTGTCTCGGGCGAAAACCGGTTCGAATGGACCGGCGGCATGATCGGTGCGGCCGAAGGCGCGGGACCTGATGATGCGGTCAAGGCCTTCGTCGATTTCCAGCATGACGTGACCGCCAAGGACATCCGTCTTGCGGTGCGCGAGGGCATGCATTCGATCGAGCATATCAAGCGCTTCACCACCAATGGCATGGCGTCCGATCAGGGCAAGCTTTCCAACATGCATGGCCTCGCCATCGCGTCGGAAATGCTCGACCGGCCGATCCCGCAAGTGGGTCTCACCACGTTCCGCGCGCCCTATACGCCTGTCACCTACGGCACGCTGATCGCCCATTCGCGCGGCGACCTGTTCGATCCCGCCCGCAAGACGCCGATGCATGCGCTGGAAGCGGCAGAAGGCGCCGAGTTCGAGGATGTTGGCAACTGGAAGCGCGCCTGGTATTTCCCAAAGCGCGGCGAAGACATGCACGCGGCCGTCAACCGCGAGTGCAGAACCGTGCGTGAGGTCGGCGGCGTGTTCGATGCCTCGACGCTCGGCAAGATCGAAGTGGTCGGTCCGGATGCCGCGAAATTCCTCAACCTGCTCTACACCAATGCCTGGGATACGCTGAAACCCGGCAAGAGCCGTTATGGGATCATGACGCGGGAAGACGGGTTCATCTATGACGACGGTGTCGTCGGGCGCCTGGCAGAAGACCGTTTCCATGTGACGACCACGACCGGCGGTGCGCCGCGGGTGCTGCAGCATATGGAAGACTATCTGCAGACGGAATTCCCGCATCTCAACGTATGGCTGACATCGACCACCGAACAATGGGCTGTCATCGCAGTTCAGGGTCCGAAGGCGCGCGAGATCATTGCGCCCTTCATCGACGGGCTCGACATTTCCAACGAAGCCTTCCCGCATATGAGCGTTGCCGAGTGCACGATCATGGGCGTTCCGGGGCGGTTGTTCCGCATGTCGTTTACCGGCGAGCTCGGGTTCGAAGTCAATGTGCCCGCCGATTTCGGGGCGGCGGTTTGGAAGGCGATCTGGGAACGCGCGCAATCGATGGGGGCCTGCCTCTACGGCACGGAAACCATGCACGTTCTCCGCGCCGAAAAGGGCTATATCATCGTCGGCCAGGATACGGACGGCACGGTCACCCCTGACGATTCCGGTTATGGCTGGGCTGTCTCGAAGAAGAAGACCGATTTCGTCGGCATCAGAGGGCTGAAGCGTCCGGACCTTGTGCGCGAGGGACGCAAGCAGCTGGTCGGCCTGTTCACCAAGGATCCGAAGGATGTGCTGGAAGAGGGCGCGCAGATCGTTGCCGATCCGAACCAGCCGAAGCCGATGACCATGCTCGGCCATGTGACCTCGTCCTACTGGTCGGAAACTCTCGGCCGATCGATCGCGATCGCGCTGGTTGCCGGCGGACGCGCAAAGATGGGCAGCACGCTCTACGTGCCGATGGCCGACAGGACGATTTCGGTGGAAGTGACCGACATGGTGTTCTTCGACAAGGAAGGAGGCCGCATCAATGGCTGATTTTGCAATGGCTCAGCGCGTAGTCCCGATGACCGGTTTTCACGGCGGATCTTCCGTCGTCCGGCTCGAACCGGCAGCTCCGGCCGGCCGCATTTCGCTGCGGGCGAAGGCGGAGGATGTATCCGCACTTTCAGGCTCGCTCGGCGTCGATCTGCCGGTCAGGCCGAAGACGTCCGCATCCGCCAATGGCCGCACCGCGCTATGGCTCGGACCGGACGAGTGGCTGGTGATCGACGAAAGCGAAAGCGGCCTGATGACCGCTGCCGCCAATTCCGGTGTGCTGCATTCCGCGACCGACGTGTCTCACCGCAACACCGCGATCCTGATTTCGGGTCCGGGTGCGGAGGCCGCGATCAACACGGGTTGCCCGCAGGATCTGTCGCTTTCAGTCTTTCCGGTCGGTGCCTGCTCGCGCACGCTGTTTGGCAAGGTGGAAGTGGTGCTTCTGCGCACGGGCGAGGAGGCGTTCCGAATGGAAGTCTGGCGGTCGTTTTCCGACTACGCCTTCGGCCTTCTCTCGGAGGGCGCGAGAGACGCTGCGCTCTAGCTCTTCGACCATCGCCTGACTTGAATTGGGTTCGACAATACCGCACCCTCCCATTGCAGAATGGGAGGGTTTTTTATGGTGGACGCTGGTTGGCCGGATATTCAGTGGGTCTTGCTCGGGATCGCTGCCGCCATCGCCGGGGGCGCGGTAGCGGCGAAGTTGTCCGGTGTCGAACTGTGGAAGGGCATTCTGGTCGGCGGAGTAGCGGTCATTGCGGCGCTACTGGCTTCGCTCGTGCCGGGGATCGACCGCAGTCTGTCGATGCCGATCGCCGGGTTGATCGCGGCCGGGGTTTCCGGTTCTGCGCTGGGGCTGACGGCATCCCGGACGGCGCCCCTTCTCATCGGTGCCGCCTTGCCGCCGCTCATCGGGTTGCTGATGCTGGAATTGGGATGACGCGAGAGGAGATGAACGGGAGGTAACTCAGGCGTCTTCCGGCCGATCCTTCGGGTCGAACTGGACGATGGTGATCCATGTGGCGGTCAGTGCTGGCTTTTTCTCGTTCTCGATCTCGATCGAAACCTCGTATGTGGTCATCAGCATGCCGGCGCCGCGGAAGCGGTTGTCGGCCAGCGTGAAGTGGCCGCGGACCCGCGCGCCACTCTTGACGGGCGACATGAAGCGGACCTTGTCGAACCCGTAGTTGATCCCCATCGTCTGTTCGCGGATTTTCGGCATGGTCTCGTAGTTCATGGCCGACAGCAGCGACAGCGACAGAAAGCCGTGGGCGATGGTGCCGCCGAATGGGCTTTCGGCCTTGGCGCGCTCTGGATCCACGTGGATAAACTGATGATCGAGCGTCGCATCGGCGAACTGGTCGATCATTGTCTGGTTGACGGTAATCCAGTCGGAAACACCCAGTTCCTGACCGACCAGTCCTGCAACATCGGCGAGGGAAATTTCACGCATGCGCTGCTCTTTCCGTTGGTTGTGATGCGGACTCTTACAGGCTTTGAAGGACTTGGCGACAGGTTTTTGCAGTGCATCAATTTTCGATGCAAAAGCTGACCGACCGGGGGGCAAGTGCCGTATCCCACGGCTGGTTATCAGGATAACAACGCCAGTTCGGGCCGGGAAGGGCGAAGGTTTGCGGGGTGTGGCCGCGGTTGACGATGATGGCGAGCCGCGTGGCTTTTCCGGTCGTTGCATCGTCGGTTTTCAGCATGAAACCGAGGACCGGATTGGCGGGGTTTTCCCAGTCGGACACCTGCATCGGCTGGCCGCTTGGCGAGATCCATTCGATATCGCCATCGCCCGTGAGCAGGCTGGTTTCGGAGAATACGGAGAACCGCTTGCGGAGGGCTGAAAGCATTGCCGTGTGCTCGACCAGCGCCTCGTCGAGCGTGGTCCAGTCCATCCAGGTGATCTCGTTATCCTGCGCATAGGCGTTGTTGTTGCCGCGCTGGGAGCGGCCGGCCTCGTCGCCCATCGTCAGCATGATCGTGCCTCGGCTGGCAAACAGCGTCGAGAGCAGGGCTTCGGCGTCCCTTCGACGGTCGGCGAGGATATCGCGGTCGCGGGTCACGCCTTCGGTGCCGTTGTTCCAGGACATGTTGTCGCCGTGACCGTCGCGGTTGTCTTCGCCGTTCGCCTCATTGTGTTTGTCCTCGTTGGACACGAGATCCATCAGCGTGAAGCCGTCATGGGCGGCGAGGAAATTGACCGTGCGCGTGTGTCCGGAGAAAAGGTCAGACGAGCCTGCAAGCCGGGTGGCGAGCGCGCCTGTCGTCCACACGTCGCCGCGCCAGTAACGGCGGATGTCGTCGCGGGCGCGGTCGTTCCACTCGAGGAATTTTTCCGGGAAATTGCCGAGCTGATAGCCGCCGGGGCCGATATCCCAGGGTTCGGCGATCATGACGCGGTCTTTCAGGACCTCGTCTTCGAGCATCGCGGTCAGCGTTTCGCTATCGGCGTCGAAACCGTTCGAGGTGCGACCGAGGATCGGCGCCAGATCGAAGCGGAAGCCGTCGACGCCTGCATGAATGACGAAATGGCGCAGCGTATCGACGATCAGGCGCCGGACTTCGGGATGGTCGCAGGCGAGCGTGTTGCCGGTGCCGGTGTCGTTGATGAGAAGGCCAGGCTCGTCCTGCGCATGACGATAATAGGAGAGGTTGTCGATCCCGCGCATCGACAGGGTTGCGCCGTAGCGATCGCTTTCGCCCGAATGGTTGAACACGAGATCGAGGATGACGCCGATGCCGGCCTCGTGCAGGGCGGTGACGGTGTCGCGCAGTTCCTCAACCCCGCCCGGGCAAAGGCGCGGGTCGAGCGCCATGAAGGCGATGGGATTGTAGCCCCAGCCGTTGGTAAGGCCGAGCGGCGGCAGGTGCCGTTCGTCGATCCAGGCGGTGATCGGCATGAGCTCGATCGCGTCGACGCCGATCTTCTTGAGGTGAGCAATGATCGAGGGATGCGCGAGCGCCGCAACCGTGCCTCTGAGTTCTTCCGGCACGTCGGGATGGAGAATGGTGAAGGGTCGGACGGCGACTTCGTAGATCAGGCCGCCGGGAGCAAACCTCGGTGCCTCGATCTTGGCTGCGACGTGTTCCGTGACGATCGCCTTCGGCACGAGGTCGGCCGTGTCGAAGTTGAACTCGGAGAGTTTCGGATCGTAGACGAATGGGCGGTCGAGTTCTTTTGCATAGGGATCGACCAGCAGTTTCCATGGGTCGAACCAGAGGCCTTTATCCGGATCGTAGATGCCATGGGCACGAAAACCGTAGCGCTGGCCGGG
Organism: Rhizobium sp. NFR12; assembly: GCF_900108545.1. NCBI lineage: Bacteria > Pseudomonadati > Pseudomonadota > Alphaproteobacteria > Hyphomicrobiales > Rhizobiaceae > Rhizobium > Rhizobium sp. NFR12. Next base: position 563,289 of record NZ_FNWM01000001.1, read on the forward strand.
CCTGATCGACGGAAGGTCGATGCGGTGGAGATTGTCGTCGCCGCGCGTCATCGGGTGGCGGGCGGTTTCCGTCTGGCCGTCGGCATCGAACAGGCAGAGTTCTATCTTTTCCGCATGCTGCGACCAGACCGAGAATTCGGCCATCTTATCCAAGAGAACAGCGCCGCGTCTTTGAGCGTGTGCGTGAGACATATCGGGTTCCTTATCGCTCATCCATTTCGCCAGCGACCGTGCGTTCGCGGCTGACAATCAGCCTGCCTTCTCTCCGCTTGGTGGGAAGAAGAGACGTGTCCTATGGAAGTAGGGTCCCGTGTCGCTGCGGCAAATCCTTCTCCCCGATTGCGGGGAGAAGGTTGCTGTCGCCGGATGAGGGGCAATGTCACCCGGCAGCCTCGATCAGGTGATCACCGTCGGGGCATCCCGGCCGGAGCGCTTCTTGAGATCCGAAATCTCGTCTGCCACCGCGATCAGGTCGGCAAGCGCCGTCTGGGTCTCGATGTCGTGGCGGCTGGCATCGGGTTCGTAGCGCTCGACATAGACGCGGATCGTCGCACCCGACGTGCCGGTGCCCGACAGGCGGAACACGACGCGTGAGCCACCTTCGAACAGGATGCGGATGCCCTGGTTCTTCGAGACGGAGCCGTCGATCGGGTCGAGATAGGCGAAATCGTCAGCAAATTCGACCTTGAGTGCGCCGAAGGTCTGGCCGGGGAGCGTCGGGAGCTTTTCGCGCAGGGCCGCCACGAGAGCGTTCGCTGCATCCGAATCCACTTCCTCGTAGTCGTGGCGGGAATAGTAGTTGCGGCCGTATTCGGCCCAATGCGACTTGACGATTTCAGCGACGCTCTCGTTTCTGGCTGCCATGATATTCAGCCAGAACAGAACCGCCCAGAGGCCGTCCTTTTCTCTCACGTGGTCGGAACCGGTGCCGAAGCTTTCCTCGCCGCAGACGGTGGCCTTGCCGGCATCGAGCAGATTGCCGAAGAACTTCCAGCCGGTCGGCGTTTCGTACATGCCGATCTTCAGCTTTTCGGCCACGCGGTCGGCTGCCGCACTTGTCGGCATCGAACGGGCAATGCCTGCAATACCCTTGGCGTAGCCCGGTGCGAGCGTCGCGTTTGCTGCGATGATCGCCAGGCTGTCCGACGGTGTCACGAACATGCCCTTGCCGACGACCATGTTGCGGTCGCCGTCGCCATCGGAGGCGGCACCGAAATGCGGGCCGCTCTTACTCATCACGTCGTCATAGAGTTCCTTGGCATGGACAAGGTTCGGGTCCGGATGATGACCGCCGAAGTCGGGAAGCGGGATCGCGTTGCGTACCGAGCCCTCGGGCGCGCCAAGCCGGTTCTCGAAGATTTCCACGGCATAGGGGCCTGTGACGGCGCCCATCGAATCGATAGCAATGCGGACGCCGCTCGCAAGCAGGGCGCGGATTGCCACGAAATCGAACAGCTGCTCCATCAGTTCGGCATAGTCAGCGACCGGATCGATGACCTGGACTTCCATTCCGGAGATCTTGAACGTTCCGACTTCGTCGAGGTCGATATCGGCGGAGTCGACGATCTTGTAGGTGTCGATCACCTTGGTGCGGGCATAGATCGCGTCGGTGATCTTTTCAGGCGCCGGGCCGCCATTGCCGGTGTTGTACTTGATGCCGAAATCTTCGTTCGGGCCGCCGGGATTGTGGCTGGCCGACAGGATCAGGCCGCCGAAGGCGTGGTATTTGCGAATGATGTTGGAAGCGGCCGGCGTCGACAGGATACCGCCCTGGCCGACCATGACCTTGCCGAAGCCGGAAGCCGCGGCCATCTTGATCGCCCTCTGGATGACTTCGCGGTTGTAATAGCGGCCGTCGCCGCCGATCACCAGCGTCTTGCCTTCAAACCCCTCGAGGCTGTCGAAGATCGCCTGGATGAAGTTTTCGGCGTAGTTTTCCTGGGCGAAGACGGGCACCTTCTTGCGCAGGCCGGAGGTTCCAGGCTTCTGATCCTGATAGGGCGTGGTCGATACGGTTTTGATCATCTCAAATGCCTTTTCTTGCAAGTAGATCGGAATAGAGCGCGGCATAGAGGCCAGCACTCCTGTCCCAGGAAACGTCGGATTTCATGCCCTGCTTCTGCATTTCCGTCCAGACATCAGGGTCCTTGTAGAGACGGATGGCGCGGCGCAGGGCGCGGCCAAGATTGTCGGCTGTTGCCGGGCCGAAGGAGACACCGGTTGCGGCCTTCGCAGCGAGTGCGGCGGGGCTGGCGTCGATGACCGTGTCGTTGAGGCCACCGGTGCGGGCAACGACCGGGATGCAGCCGTAACGCAGACCGTAGAGCTGGGTAAGGCCACACGGCTCGAACCGGGAGGGGATGATGATGGCATCGGAGCCGCCCTGAAGCAGGTGCGACAGCGGCTCGTCATAGGTGGTCAGAACCGAAACGCTGCCCGGATGGCGGCCTGCAGCGGCGTGAAATGCGGTTTCGAGCGCCTGATCGCCGGAGCCGAGCACCGCCAGCCTGCCGCCGGCTTCGACAAGGTTGTCGATCTCCTGCGCCAGCAGATCCATGCCCTTCTGCGAGGTGAGGCGGGAGATGACGCAAAACAGCGGACCGTCGCTTTCAACGAGGCCGAACCGTTCCTCGATCGCCCGCTTGTTGGCGGCGCGGCTCTTGAGGCTGCCGGCACCGTAGCGGGTGTGCAGGTTGATGTCGGTTTCCGGGTCCCAGATTTCAGCGTCGATGCCGTTGACGATACCCGTCAGATCCACGGAGCGGCGGGAGAGCAGACCCTCGAGCCCCATGCCGTATTCGCCGCTCAGAATTTCCTCGGCATAGGAGGGAGAAACGGTAGAGATTGCCCAGCTCGTCTCCAGCCCGGCTTTCAAATAGCTGATGCCGCCGAAATATTCGATCCCGTCCATCGCAAAGGCATGGTCCGGCAGACCGAGAAAGGGGAAGATATCGGCGCCGAACATGCCCTGGAACGCGATGTTGTGAATGGTGATCAGCGTCGGGATTTCGGGCGTTTCCGAGTAGCGCATAAAGGCCGGAAGCATGGCCGCCTGCCAGTCATGGACATGTGCGATGTCGGGCCGCCAGCCCGCGATACCGTCCTGCGCGATGATCGCACCCGCCTTGGACAGTGCCGCGAAGCGTCTCCAGTTGTCGGGATGGTCCTTGCCCGTCTGATCGAGATAGGGGCCGCCCGGCCTGTCGAAGAACAAGGGGCAGTCGAGCACCAGGAGATCTAGCCCCTGGTGCGTGACTTCGAGGATATCGGCACTGGCACCGAGAAGGTCGTCGAAACTCATGACGAGTTTTGCATCCTTCAGCACCCGCATGACAGCCGGATAGCCCGGCATCAGGGTCTTCACCGAGATGCCCTGGCTCTTGAGTGCCAGCGGCAGTGCGCCGGCCACATCGGCAAGGCCGCCGGTTTTCACCAGCGGAAAGACTTCGGACGCGACCGACAGAACATTCATCGGAGGATCCCGTTCACAGCTCGAGCTTGTCGATCATCGCCTGGGTGATCAGGCAGATACCGCTCTCGGTGCGGCGGAAGCGCTTGGCATCGAGTTCCGGATCCTCCCCGACGATCAGGCCTTCCGGAATGGTCACGCCGTGGTCGATGATGACGTCGCGAAGCTGGGCGCGCCGTCCGATCCGCACGTTCGGCAGCACAACCGCGCCTTCGAGCTTGGAATAGGAATTGGCACGCACGCCGGTAAACAGCAGGCTTCGGTTGAGCGACGAACCGGAAATGATGCAGTCGCCGGAAATGACCGAGGATGTTGCCGAACCGCGGCGGTTTTCGTCGTCATGCACAAACTTTGCCGGTGGGGTAATTTCACCGAAGGTCCAGATCGGCCAGGACTTGTCGTATAGATCAAGGCCGGGCACGATTTCTGTCAGGTCGATATTGGCCTGCCAGTATGCGTCCACCGTCCCTGCATCGCGCCAGTAGGGCTCGCGCTCGAAATCGGACCGGACGCAGCTATCGGCAAAGCGGTGCGCGACGGCCTTACCGTGCTCGACGATATAGGGAATGATATCCTTGCCGAAGTCCCGGCTGGAGCCTTCGGCTTCCGCGTCGCGTTTCAGCGCCTCGATCAGGAATTTGGTGTGGAAGACGTAGATGCCCATCGAGGCCAGCGCGAAATCCGGATTGCCGGGAATTCCCGGTGGGTCGGCCGGCTTTTCGACGAAATCGATGATCTCGTCCTTCTCGTTGACATGCATGACGCCGAAGCCCGTGGCTTCCATGCGCGGAACCTCGAGGCAACCGACGGTGACGTCGGCGCCGGAGTTCACGTGCTGCTGCAGCATGTACTCGTAGTCCATCTTGTAGACGTGGTCGCCGGCAAGGATTACCATGTATTCCGGCGCGTAGCCTTCGATGATGTCGATGTTCTGGAACACTGCGTCGGCCGTGCCTTCATACCATTGCGTTTCCGAAACGCGCTGGGAGGCGGGCAGGATGTCGAAGCTTTCATTGCGCTCTGAACGCAGGAAGTTCCAGCCGCGCTGCATGTGGCGGATCAGCGAATGCGCCTTGTACTGGGTCGCAACGCCGATGCGGCGGATGCCGGAATTCAGCGCGTTCGACAGCGCGAAATCGATGATGCGCGCCTTGCCGCCGAAGTAGACCGCGGGCTTGGCGCGGCGATCCGTCAGTTCTTTCAGGCGACTGCCGCGGCCGCCGGCCAGGACATAGGCCATCGCGTCGCGTGAGAGTGGCTGTATGCGTTTGTCGTTCATGGTTCTCCCTCCCGGTCGTTATTGCAATTCCAGCATGATCGTCGCCAGAGGCGGCAACGTGATGTCGGCGGTGATCGTTCCTCCCGCATTCACCGCCTGCACGCGTCCGCCATTCCCCTTGCCGGTGCCGCCATAGATCTCGGCATCGGTGTTGAGGATTTCCCGCCATCTGCCCTCGCTTGGCAAGGGAATACGGTAATTTTCCCGGTAGACCGGGGTAAAATTCGTGATCACCGCCACCGGCTTTTCCCCCGGCGCCATACGCAGCCAGGCAAACACGGAGTTTTCGGCATCATCGGCAATCAGCCAGCGGAACCCATCGCTCTCGCAATCGCGGGCATGCAGGGCGGGCTTGGAGCGGTAGCAGAAGTTCAGATCGCGGACGAGACGGCGCATGCCTTCGTGCGGGCTGTATTGCAGCAGGTTCCAGTCCAGCGACCGCTCCTCGCTCCATTCGCTCCACTGGGCAAATTCCTGGCCCATGAACAGCAGCTTCTTGCCCGGATAACCCCACATGAACCCAAAATAGGCGCGCAGATTGGCGAATTTCTGCCAGTCGTCGCCGGCCATCTTGGCGATCAGCGACCCCTTGCCGTGCACGACTTCATCATGGCTGAGCGGCAGGACGAAATTTTCGGAATAGGCGTAGACCATGCCGAAGGTGATGGCGCTGTGGTGATGCTTGCGGTGAACAGGCTCGCGCGCGAGATAGCTCAGCGTGTCATGCATGAAACCCATGTTCCACTTGAACCCGAAGCCGAGACCGCCTTCGTGGACCGGCGCCGAGACCTTCGGCCAGGATGTGGATTCCTCGGCAATGGTCATCACACCGGGATGATTGCCGTAGGAAAGCGAGTTCATCTTCTGCAGGAAGCGGACAGATTCCAGGTTCTCGCGGCCGCCATATTCGTTCGGCACCCATTCGCCCTCGCGGCGGGAATAGTCGAGATAGAGCATCGAGGCAACCGCATCGACACGCAGGCCATCGAGGTGGAATTTCTCCGACCAGTAGAGCGCGTTGTTGACGAGGTAGGACAGGACTTCCAGTCGGCCGAAATTGTAGATCGCCGTGTTCCAGTCGGGGTGGAAACCCTGGCGCGGATCTTCATGCTCGTAGAGTGCGGTACCGTCGAAATGGCGAAGCCCGTGCGCATCGACCGGAAAGTGGGCGGGCACCCAGTCGAGGATGACGCCGATGCCGACCTTGTGGCAGCCGTTGACGAAGCGGGCAAAGCCTTCCGGCTCGCCGAAACGGGCCGACGGAGCATAGAGACCGGTGGTCTGGTAGCCCCAGGACGGATCATAGGGATGTTCGGTGATCGGAAGGAATTCGATATGGGTAAAACCCATGTCGGTGCAGTAGGGAATGAGTTCGGCGGCAAGTTCGTCCCAGGAGAGGAACGAACCATCCTGCTTGCGGCGCCATGAACCGGCGTGCACTTCGTAGATCGAGATCGCCTGACGGCGATGATCGGCCTTTTCCCAGAATTCCCGATGGGCTTCGTCATCCCATTTCTGCACCAGTTCCGGCGTGGTGACGGACGCCGTCTTAGGGCGCATTTCGGCGCGCCGGGCGTAAGGGTCGGCCTTGAGGGGCAGAACTTCGCCGTCGCTGCCGACGATCTCGAACTTGTAGGGGGTGCCAGCCAGGATATCGGGCGCAAAGATTTCCCAGATGCCGGTGTCTTGACGCAGCCGCATGATGTGGCGGCGGCCATCCCAGGTGTTGAAATCACCGACGACGGAAACGCGCTTGGCATTCGGTGCCCAGACGGCGAAATGATATCCCTCGACGCCCTCGTGCTTGAGGGGATGGGCGCCCATCTTGTCGAACAGGCGCAGATGCGATCCCTCGCGGACGAAATAATCGTCCATCGGTCCCAGAACCGGGCCGAACGAGTAGGGGTCCGTCACCGCCCACTCGTCATCAACGCGGCGGGCGCGGTAACGGACGGGCTGGCGTTGCGAGGCGGAGACGATGCCTTCGAAATAACCGGCTTCGTGGCGGCAGGTGAGTTCGCCCAGTTCCGTGCCGTTCAGCGCCGTGGCCGTGACGGCCTCGGCGCCGGGGATGAAACAGCGGACCCTGTAGACGTCCCCGACCTTGTGCAGGCCGAGAACGGCAAAGAGGTTTGTATGCCTGCCTTCCAAAATCGCCTCGATCTCGGATAACGGGATTTCTCCAGGAGCTCTCCCGTCATCGAGCGTACGCGGCGCTTTTGTCATCAGGCTCTCCAGATTTCCGACGCGTATTGGCGAATGGTTCTATCGGAGGAGAACCAACCCATGCGGGCGGTGTTGAGAATAGTCTTCGAATACCATGATTTAGGGTCCGACCAGATTTGGTCAACGCTGCGCTGCGCTGCTGCGTAAGCATCGAAGTCGGCGGCAACCATGAACCAGTCGTGATTGTAGATCCCGTCCATCAGGACCGTGAAACGCGACCGGTCATCCGGCGAGAACACGCCGGTCGCGATGGCATTCAGGGCCTGTGCAAGTTCCGGAGACTGGTCGATAACGGCGCGGGGATCGTGGCCCTCGTCGCGGACCTTCTGCACCTCGTCGGCTTTCAGGCCGAAGATGACGATGTTGTCTTCCCCGACATGGTCGCGCATTTCGACATTGGCGCCGTCGAGCGTGCCGATCGTCAGTGCCCCGTTCAGGGCAAACTTCATGTTGCCGGTTCCCGACGCTTCCATACCGGCCGTCGAGATCTGCTCGGAAAGATCGGCCGCGGGGACCATGATCTCGGCGAGAGACACGTTGTAGTTCGGTATGAAGACGATCTTCAGGAGACCGCGCACCGACGGGTCGTTGTTGATGACGCGGGCCACATCGTTGGCGAGCTTGATGATCAGCTTGGCGTTGTGGTAGCTCGGCGCCGCCTTGCCGGCGAACAGTTTGACACGCGGCACCCAATCGAGTTCCGGATGCGAGCGGATCTGGTCGTAGAGCGCTACCGCCTCGATGATGTTGAGGAGCTGGCGCTTGTATTCGTGGATGCGCTTGATCTGGATGTCGAACATGGCCGACGGATCGAGCCTGATGCCCATGCGGCTGCCGACCAGATTGGCGAGTGCGATCTTGTTGGTGCGCTTGATCGCTGCAAACTTGTCCTGGAACGAGCTGTCGCTTGAGAATTTCTCAAGGTCTGTCAGCGCCTCGGTGTCATCAAGGAATTTGTCGCCGATGGCGTCCTGGATCAACGATGTGAGGCCCGGATTGCACTGCATCAGCCAGCGGCGAGGGGTGATGCCGTTGGTCTTGTTGTTGATGCGGGTCGGATAGAGCGTGTGCAGGTCCTGAAACACAGTGACCTTCATCAGGTCCGTATGCAGGGCCGAGACGCCGTTGATCGAATGCGAGCCGACGAAGGCAAGGTTGCCCATGCGCACGCGGCGCTCGCCGCCCTCGTCGATCAGCGAGATCGAACGGATCTGGGTTTCGGAGAAATTCTTCAGCTTGCGCGCTTCGAGCAAGATCTTGGTGTTGATCGCATAGACGAGCTGCATGTGGCGCGGCAGCAGGCGCTCGAACAACGGGACCGGCCAGCTTTCCAGCGCCTCGGGCAGAAGCGTGTGATTGGTGTAGGAGAAGGTCTTGCGGACGATCTCCCAGCTCTCGTCGAAATCCACGCCGTGGATGTCGACCAGAAGGCGCATCAGTTCTCCGATCGAGATCGCCGGGTGGGTGTCGTTGAGCTGAATCGCGACCTTGTCGGGAAGATTGGTGAAATCCGGATACTGCTGCAGGTGGCGGCGCAGGATGTCCTGGAGCGAGGCCGAGGAGAAGAAGAATTCCTGGCGCAGGCGCAGTTCCTGGCCGGCCGGATTGGCATCGGCCGGGTAGAGGACGCGGGTGAGGCTTTCGGCCTTGTTGCTTTCGCGCAGCGCACCGATGTGGTCGCCGGCGTTGAAGGCATCGAGCAAGATCGGATCGATCGGCTGGGCCGACCAGAGGCGCAGCGTGTTGACGCGCTTGCCACGCCAGCCAACGATCGGCGTGTCGTAGGCCATGGCGATGACGCGTTCGGCCGGCTTCCAGACATAGCGCGGCGCATCGTCGTAACCGCCGACCGTGTCCACCGTGCCGCCGAAGCCGATTTCGTAGGAGCTTTCGCGGCGCTCGAATTCCCAGGGGTTGCCGTGGGCGAGCCAGGTTTCCGGCAGTTCCACCTGCCAGCCATCGGCCATCTGCTGACGGAACAGGCCGTGGACGTAGCGGATGCCGTAGCCATAGGCCGGGATCTCGACGGTTGCCATGCTCTCCATGAAACAGGCGGCGAGACGGCCGAGGCCGCCGTTGCCGAGGGCTGCATCGGGTTCGAGGCCGGCAATGACAGCCACATCGACGCCGAGCGATGTCAGCGCATCGCGAATTTCCGACATCAGGCCGAGATTGCTGACGGCATCGCGCATCAGGCGGCCGATCAGGAATTCCAGCGATAGATAGTAAACGCGCTTCTCGCCTGTCTTGTAGACCTTGCGGGTCGAATCCATCCACCGGTCGATAATGCGGTCGCGCACCACCAGGATCGTTGCTGTCAGCCAGTCATGCGGCTTGGCGACCTGCGCATCCTTGCCGATCCGATAGGTCAGGCGCTCGATGATCTCCTCCGCCATGATTTCAGGCCGGGAGCTGCGTGGTGCCGGAAAGGGGAGTTCGACGTTAGAAGAGGTCTTGTCCATGTCGCGCTAACTTTCTGGTTAAGCGTGAGAATTGCGTCCGATTCGGACCCTCGTTGAAGATCTGGGAAACCAGTTATGCACCGTTACGAAACGCTTGCAACGGGCAATGATATTGGTCTTGAAATATGTCATGGGCATGTAAAATCGCAAAAAAGCAAAACCCCGCCGGTTGGACGGGGTTCTGCAAATAATCAAACGTTCCGAGAGACTTAGACTGCCGCCTAGTTGGTGAGGCGAACCGCAGATTTTGCCGCCTTGTTGGCGATATCGCCGAACGCGTTGACGAGATCGGTCATGTCTTCAGGCTCGTAATAGTAGTCGCTGGCGCTTGCGCAGGTGCTCAGCAGCGACTTGCCCTTGTCCGGCGCCATGAAGGCAACGGTGAAGATCTTGATGCCATCGGCCTTGGCGGTTTCGCACTGGCTGCGCACTGTTCTGTCCAGCGCCGGATTCCAGTTGGCACTTTTGCCGGTCATCTCGCCATCCGTCATCAGCACGATGTAGCGGTTGAAGGTGGCATTGCCCTTGGCCGTATGCGCCGTTGCCTCGGTCGTGTTGCTCGATTTCAGTGCATTCAGTGCGAGGGTCATCGCGCCGCTGGCATCGGTGCCGCCGGTCGGAACGCTTGGAAGCGCCGCCACGTACTTGGCAGCCTCGGTCGTACCCCATGTCATCGGTGTCGGAGACTGCGTCTCATCGGTGTAGGAAACCGCACCGACACGGATCAGCGTATTTTTCGGGTCGGACGTCTTCAGCGACGTGAACAGCCCCGTCGCCGCCGTCTGCAGGGCCTCGATCTTGCGGATGTAGCAGGGCCAGTAGAAGGCGACCGACGGCCAGTCAGCGTTGGTGTAGTTGTCACAGTAGGACCGCAGTGTATTCCTGTCGCTGGTGACAAAGGACATCGAGCCGGACCGGTCAAGCGCCAGGTACATCGAGATGCCGTTGGTCGTTTCCGAACTGCTGGATGCCGTGGCCGCGATATTCAGCGTGATGGACTGGCCGCCGATCATGCTGGTGATCGGGTTCAGCTTCATCGTGTACTTGGTGTTGAGCGCCACCGTATAGCCCTTGCTGGAAGCGCTGTTGTTGGTGGTTTTGGCGCTGACGGCGGTGGCCTTGCGGATCGCCTCCTGCTGCGCTGCCTTTTCTTCAGGTGTGGCGTTCGCGTCTATGCCATTGGCAAGGATCTGGCCGGCAAGGTAGTCGGTCGCCAGTTCCTGGGCGTCCTTCTCGTTCATGCCTTTCTGGGCCATCGATGAGGCAGCTGCCAGTGCCGCGGAATCCGCCAGACCCTGCATCTTGCTCTTGATCTGCATGGCATTGGTGAAATCAAGCGCGACGCCCGCCGAACCCAGGAGGATGGGCAGGAGCACCGCTGTCATAAGGCCGAAATTTCCGTCGCGGTTCTTGGCAAACCGCGTCCAAATTGATGCTGTCATCGCACTTACCCCCGTGCCGAAACCGCGCAACTCATTTGCACTAACACGTGGTCTTGATAGCGCGGAGCGGGTGGAGGAACCGCTAAATCAACCCTTAAAAATTGAACCAACACGACGATTCAGCGCCAAAACGGGTCTATCTGACCGGTATCACATCAACCCCCTGGATGATCTTTCGATTTCCGTAACCTTTGAGCACGCCGATGACAGGTGCGATATCGGAATAGTCACGGCCGTAGGCGACAACGATATGGTCGGTGCCGGCCATGATGTCGTTGGTGGGGTCCAGTTCGACATAGCCGACCGCCTCGCCGCACCAGACCTTGACCCAGGCATGCATCGCGTCGGCGCCTTCCAAACGCTCCTTGCCCGGGGGCGGGAGCGTGCGCAGGAAGCCCGAAACATAGCCTGCGGGGATGCCGAGGCTGCGCAGCGCCGTGATCATGATATGGGCGAAGTCCTGGCAGACGCCGCGCTTCAGCTTGAAGGCCTCGCGCGGGGTTGTGTCGACCTTGGTCGCCTTGGAGTCATACTTGAAGTCGTCGTAGATGCGGGTGCAGAGCTCCTTTGCGATCTCCAGCACCGTCTGGCCCGGCTTGACGACGTCGCGGGCATAGGCGGCAATCTGCGGATCTTCGGGCAGGCGAGGGCTTGCGCCCGTCAGGTTGTGCGGCGAGCTGCCGTCGACGCTAAGATACGCTGCAAGCTCCCGCCTCAAGCCATCGAGCCGTGGCGACAGATCCGCGGAGATTGTCGGGGTCTCGACCATGACGCGCGCCTGCATACGGATGTCGAACCGTTCATGCGGCGCGCGCAGCAGGATTGAGGTCGCCTGCTGGCCGAAGAAATCGATGAAGGTGGCTTTCTCCTCTGCGTTCGGCGTGACGGTGATCGTGCCTGCAATCAGCCGTTGGCGGCCGGGCAGCGACAGGGGCAGGACCCGGATCACATGCCGTGCGACCGAGGCCGGCTGGTCATAGACATAGCCCATGTGCATGGAGAGGTCGTAAAGCATGGCGTGTCCTCTCTCCCGCTCAGTTGAAATAGGTTCGGGCGAGAATATCGGAAAGCCGTTCAAGCTCTTGCTCGAGCTTGCGATAAACCTCCACATCCATGCCCTCGGGGGTCATGACCGCAAGGCCCGAATGCAGCCGCATCGCTTCCCGGTAGAAGGGCGACATCTGGCCGTTGAGAACGGCATTCGGCAGTTGCTCGACTTCGGTGCGGATCTCGGCCAGCTGGAACAGGATGGAGCGCGGGTTGAGCGGATCGAGCGCCAGGAGGTCGGCGACCGTCAGCCGCGCGGTGTTGACGTTGTAGCGGCGCCGGTGGGTCATGACGCTGTCGCCGATTTCAAGCAGCATGTCGAGCGAACCATCCGGTGCGTCCGGGCCGGACATATGGGCGAGCAGCCGCGTCATATGCAGGCCGCGTTCAAGGTAGCGGCCGATGGAAAGAAAACGCCAGCCGGTGAAACGATACATGTTCTCGTGCACGAGACCGGCAAAACCCGCCAGCTTGCGCAGAAGGATGGTGCTGGCATGGGCGGCATCGTCGCCCGGTTGTGCGGTTTCATGAAAGCGCTTGGTGGTCTTGGCAAGATCCGTGAGGGCCAGCCAGCCATCCGGCGAAAAGCGGTCGCGGATGTTGCTAGCCGAATAGATGGCGCTGTTGAGGTGGGACAGAAGCGGCGCCGGCACGGCCTTCGCCATGTCCATATCGATCGATTTCAGATAACCGGCGACGTCGACCAGAAGCGGCGCGTCCGGATCTGCGGATTCCGCATATCGCAGGTGCCAGGAGCGCAGGATGCGCAACGCACCTTCGGAGCGCTCGATATAGCGGCCAAGCCAGAACAGATTGTCGGCGGCGCGCGAGGGCAGCGACCCCGGCATGTTGCGGGTAAAGCTCTCTTCCGGCGGCAGCAGCGTCGGCTTGTCGACCGGCTTGTCGGAGACGATCCAGACATCGGCAGCGGTGCCGCCGGCCTGCATGGCGATCGCGGCGACGTCGTCGCCGGAGCCGATGCGGGCAAAACCGCCGGGCATGATCTGCCAGCCATCCGCGGTGCGGGCGGCAAAAACACGCAGTGACATCGGACGCGGCACCAGCTTGCCGTCGACATAGGCAGGTGTTGTCGACAGCGTCACGACTTCCTGGCCGACGAGCTTGGCGCCTTCGCTCGACAGCCACTCGCCGATCGATTCTTTTGCAGTCTCTCTCAGAGCAGAGCCGAGAACCGACTGGCCGTTGTCGTCGAAGAAGGGCAGGCCGGAATAGGCCGGACCGATCACCATCCGACCGATATTCTTGGCCACATGGTCCCGCTCGGCCTTCTGGCCGCACCACCAGGTCGCGATCGACGGCATGATCGGTTCTTCTCCGAGCAGGCGGTGGCAGATGGCGGGCATGAAGGCGAGCAGCGCCCGGGTTTCGAGGATACCGGAGCCGAGCGCATTGACGAGTGTCAGCGACCCGGACCGCAGGGCCTGCACCATGCCGGGCGTGCCGATATGGGAGCTCTGGTTCAATTCCATCGGATCGGCGTAGGAGGCGTCGAGGCGGCGCCAGAGAACGCCGATGGGTTTCAGACCCGCCGCGGTGCGGACCATGACGCGGTTGTTGAGAACGGTCAGGTCCTCGCCTTCCAGAAGCATGAAGCCGAGATAGCGGGCGATATAGGCGTGTTCAAAATAGGTTTCGTTGGCGGGGCCGGGGGAAAGAACCGCAATCCGGTCGTCAGGATATTGCTTGTGGCTCTGCAGCGCATCGCGGAAGGCGCCGAAGAAGGAGGCGAGGCGGTGGACATGGCTTTCGGCATAGATATCCGACAGCGCGCGTGTGGTGGCGACGCGGTTTTCCAGCGCAAAGCCTGCGCCGGATGGGGCCTGCGTGCGGTCAGCCAGAACCCACCAGTCGCCATCCGGACCGCGGCCGATTTCGAACGAACAGAAATGAAGGTAATGGCCGCTGACCGGCTTTATGCCCACCAGCGGGCGCAGGAATTCCGGATTGCCGGCAACAAGCTGCGGCGGCAGAAAGCCTTCCTCGACCAGCTTGTTGTCGCCGTAGATATCGGCAAGCATCGCTTCCAGAAGGTCGGCGCGCTGCTTGAGGCCGCGTGAGATCTCTTCCCACTCCTTTTCTGCGATCAGAACCGGAATATGGCTGATCGGCCAGGCCCGTTCGCCGCTGCCGCTTCCGGCCGTGGTGCCGGGTGCCGCATAGGTTCGGTAGAACACGCCGGCATCGCGCAGGTAGCGGTCGGCGCGGGCAAACCGTTCGTGCAGCTCGGCTTCCGAGAGACGGCTCAGATGCGCGATCAGGTTCTCCCAGACCGGCTTGATACGACCTTCGGCGTCCAGCATCTCGTCGGTGACGCCGGCCAAGGCCGCGTAGCCGAGGATCGGGTCAATGCCGATCTCGCCAACGCCCGCTTCCGCCTTGGCGCCCTCTGTTGCCGGTCCGTTGGACATGGCTTGCTGTCAACTCCAGTTAAAACCCAGGTGGTTCAGTTAAATCCCGGGTGGCCGGCGCAGATCGAGTGTCAGCGGAAATTCGGGCGATGGCATTTCCTGCATCAAAGCATAACTGCCCGCCGTGTGTCCCCACGGTTCGAACCGTGCGAGCCTTCGCGCTTCCGCTTCGTTGCCATTGACCGGAAAGGTCTCATAGTTGCGACCACCCGGATGGGCAACATGATAGATGCAGCCACCGATCGAGCGGCTGGACCATGTGTCATAGATATCGAATGTCAGCGGCGTATTGACCGGCAATACCGGATGCAGGCCAGACGACGGCTGCCATGCCTTGAAGCGCACGCCGGCGACCGAAACGCCGGATACGCCCGTCGGCGTCAACGGCACGGCGCGGCCGTTGCAGGCGACCGTATAGCGCTGCGGGTTGCTGGTCTCGAGCCGCACCTGCAGGCGCTCCACGGAACTGTCGACATAGCGCACCGTGCCGCCGATCGCGCCCTGTTCGCCCATCACATGCCAGGGTTCCAGCGCCTGGCGCAGTTCGAGCTTTGCGCCCTCGTACTCGACCTCACCGAAGAACGGGAAGCGGAACTCGAGCTGTGCCTCGAACCATTCGGGCCTAAGGTCGAAGCCGTTTTCGCGAAGGTCCGCCAGCACGTCCATGAAATCGGCCCAGATGTAATGGGACAGCATGAACCGGTCCGCCAGCGCCGTGCCCCAGCGGGTAAACCGGCCCTGAACCGGGTTTTTCCAGAAGCGGGCGATCAGTGCCCGCACAAGAAGCTGCTGAGCGAGCGACATGCGCGCATTCGGCGGCATTTCGAAACCGCGGAATTCCACGAGGCCGAGGCGACCGGTGGGTCCATCGGGGGAAAACAGCTTGTCGATGCAGATTTCCGAACGGTGCGTATTGCCGGTGACGTCGGTCAAGAGGTTGCGGAACAGCCGGTCGACGAGCCATGGCAGCGGGGCTGCACCCTGGCCCGGCATCGGCACCTGCGCCATCGCGATTTCGAGCTCGTACATCGAATCGTGACGCGCCTCGTCAAGACGCGGTGCTTGGCTAGTCGGTCCGATGAACAGGCCGGAGAACAGGTAGGACAGCGCCGGATGGCGCTGCCAGTGCAGCACGAGGCTTTTGAGCAGGTCCGGGCGACGCAGGAACGGGCTGTCGTTCGGGTTGGCGCCGCCGACCACGACGTGGTTGCCGCCGCCGGTGCCGGTGTGGCGGCCGTCGATCATGAACTTGTCGGCGCCGAGACGGCTCTGGCGAGCCTCTTCATAGATCGCCGTCGTCGTCTCGACCGTCTCTTTCCAGCTTGCGGCCGGATGGATGTTGACCTCGATGACGCCAGGATCAGGCGCGACGCGGATGACCTTGATGCGCTCGTCATGCGGTGGCGCGTAGCCTTCGATATGGACGGCGAGACCGAGCTTCGTCGCGGCATTTTCGGCGGCCGCGATCAGTTCGAGATAGTCCTCGATCTTTTCGACCGGCGGCATGAAGACGCAGAGACGGCCATCGCGCGGCTCGACGGAAATTGCGGTGCGCACCGCGCCGCCAATTTCACCGAGCGTTTGTTCGACGCGGCCGGGATTGACCGGGTCGCCTGCCGTGAACGACTGCTCCGGCATCGCGCGGCCTTCGGTCGCCTCGTGACCGGGCGGGACGATCACGTCGGGCAGGGCAGTGCGGGGGATCGAGGGATCGGCTTCGTGGATATACGGGAATTGCGATGGCGGGATATAGGGAAGCGTTCCGAGCGGCAGGCGGTAGCCGACCGGGCTGTCGCCGGGCACAAGGAAGATCTTGCCGCGACGGGTGCTCCATTTTTCGCTGATCCAGCGCTTTGCGCCCATGCTGCCGCCTCTCGCGTGCGACTGCCAGGCCTGAACAGGCAGGATATAGCCCGACGGGTTGGTCAGGCCGCGCTCGAAGACGCGGGCGATGCGGTTGCGCTCTTCCGGATCCTTGAGTTTCGAATTGGACGGATCGACATTATCAGGCAGCGAGCCTTCCTTGATGATCCACTCGGCCGGATCCTCATAGGCTGGCATGACCATCTCTGCGCCGATATCCAGTTCCGCTGCGAGTGCGGTCAGGAACTCATGCGAGTCCTGTTCGCCGCTGCCATAGTCGCGGCCCTCTTCGGCGACGAGATCCGGGTTGCTCCAGATCGGCTTGCCGTCCTTGCGCCAGTAGAGCGAGAAGGTCCAGCGCGGCAGGCTTTCGCCCGGATACCATTTACCCTGGCCGTAATGCAGGAAGCCGCCAGGCGCGAATTTTTCGCGCAGCTTGCGGATGAGGACGTCGGCCTTTTCGCGCTTGGTAGGGCCGACGGCGCCGGTGTTCCATTCGTCGGATTCGAAGTCGTCGATCGACACGAAGGTCGGTTCGCCGCCCATGGTGAGGCGCACGTCCTGGGCTTCCAGCACGCGGTCCACCTGTTCACCGAGATCGTTCAGCGCGTCCCAGCTGTCATCCGAGAAGGGCTTGGTGATGCGCGGATGTTCGGCAACGCGCGTGACGTTCATGGCGAAGTCGAACGACGTGTTCGCCTCGCCGAAGTAACCGCCTGAAATCGGCGCGGCGTTGCGGTAATGGGGCGTGGCGGCCAGCGGAATGTGGCTTTCGCCGGTCAGCAGGCCCGATGTCGGATCAAGGCCGATCCAGCCGGCGCCTGGCAGATAGACTTCGCACCAGGCATGCAGATCGGTGAAATCGACTTCGGTACCGGAGGGGCCGTCGAGCGCCTTCAGGTCCGGCGTCAGCTGGATCAGGTAGCCGGAGACGAAACGGGCGGCGAAGCCCAGATGGCGCAGGATCTGCACCAGCAGCCAGCTCGAATCGCGGCAGGAGCCCATTGCCGAGGTCAGCGTCTGCTCCGGCGTCTGGACGCCGGGTTCCATGCGGATGACATAGCCGATCGCCTGCTGCAGGCGGGCATTGATGCCGACGACCATGTCCACGGTCGGCTGGCCGGGCGACATGTCCAGCGTCTTCAGGTATTCAATGAGCGCCGGTTCCGGCGACTCGGGCGTGCGGTAGATCGACAGGTCTTCGATGAGGTCGGCCGGATAGGTGAACGGCCAGGCCTGCGCTTCTTCCTCGACGAAGAAGTCGAAGGGATTGTAGACCGTCATGTCGGCGACGAGGTCGACCTCGATCTTGAATTCGGTCACCGGTTCGGGAAAAACGAAGCGGGCGAGGTAGTTGCCGTAGGGGTCCTGCTGCAGGTTGACGAAGTGATTCTCCGGCGTGACCTTCAGCGAATGCGACAGCACTTTTGTGCGGGAATGGGCGGCGGGCTTAAGCCGGATGATCTGCGGCCCCATCCGGACTGGCCTGTCATAGCTGTAATGGGTGAGATGGTAGATGCTCGCCTTGATCGACATTATGCCCCTTGCCGGCCTTGTTGTACGGGCCGTTACGTCATCGTTGCCGCGAGTTTGTGCAATGCATGAAAAGAATGCAAGGCGGGGCAGGCTGTTTTCCCGCTCACGTCGAAAGGTGAGCTTCGTTCGGTTTTCGATCGTTGTGCCGGGTAAGGGTCATCCGGCTGAGATTGCCCCTTATCCGCCTACCGGCACCTTCTCCCCGCGGGCGGGGAGAAGGACGCAGGCTGCGCGCTCAGAGTCAGATCAGGGTACGTGCCCACTCCCCGCGAGCGGGGAGTGGGCATTCCCAGGTATTTCCGTTAGGCCGCGACGGCTTCCGTCGGGACCTTGGCGCCGGTCATGAAAGCCACCGCGTCCGACATCGTGTAGTCCTTCGGGTTGATGACGGTCAGGCGTTTTCCGAGCCGGTGGATGTGGATACGGTCGGCCACTTCGAAGACATGCGGCATGTTGTGGCTGATCAGCACAATCGGAATGCCGCGCGAGCGCACGTCGAGGATCAGTTCCAGAACCTTGCGGCTCTCCTTGACGCCGAGCGCCGCCGTCGGTTCGTCGAGGATGATCACCTTGGAACCGAAGGCCGCAGCGCGCGCCACAGCCACACCCTGGCGCTGACCGCCCGAGAGTGTCTCGACCGCCTGGTTGATGTTCTGGATGGTCATCAGGCCGAGTTCGGAGAGCTTGCCGCGGGCAAACTTTTCCATGGCGCCATGATCAAGCTTGCGCAGGTATTTGCCCATGAAACCCTTGCTGCGGATCTCGCGGCCGAGGAACATGTTGTCTGCGATCGACAATGCCGGCGAGAGCGCGAGGTTCTGGTAGACGGTCTCGATGCCCGCATCGCGGGCCTCGATCGGCGAACGGAACTGCACCGGCTTGCCTTCCAGCGTGATCTCGCCCTCGTCTGGACGGATCGCGCCTGAGATCGCCTTGATCAGCGAAGACTTGCCGGCGCCGTTGTCGCCGATGACGGCGAGGATTTCACCCGGATAGAGGTCGAAATCGGCGTTGTCGAGGGCGGTCACGCGGCCGTAGCGCTTGACCAGGCCGCGGGCGGCCAGGATGGGTTGAGTGTTCGGATCGCGTGCCATCAGCCGGCTGCCTTTCTGATCCATTGATCGATTGCGACGGCGGCGATGATCAGCACGCCGATCAGGAGGTACGTCCACTGGACGTCGGTGCCGAGCATTCGAAGGCCGAACGAGAACACGCCGACGATGAGGGCGCCGAACACCATGCCGAGGATCGAGCCGCGGCCGCCGAACAGCGATATGCCGCCGATCACCACGGCGGTGATCGATTCGATGTTGGCGAACTGGCCGACCGTCGGGGAAACCGAGCCGTTGCGGCCGATCGAGACCCAGCCTGCAAGCGCGCAGATGGTGCCGGCCAGAACGTAGACCGAAATCAGCATGCGCTTGACGTTGACGCCGGAAAGCTCTGCCGCTTCGGGATCGTCACCGACTGCGTAAAGATGTCTGCCCCAGGCGGTCTGGTTGAGGACGTACCAGAGTGCCGCGACAAGAAGCACCATCGCGACGACGCCAAAGGTGAAGACGGCGCCGCCGACCTTGAACGTCGTGCCGAGGAACTGCAGAAGCGGAGCCGTCGCCTCGATTTCCTGCGAGCGGATCGTCTCGTTGGAGGAATAGAGGAAGTTGGTGGCAAGCACGATCTGCCACATGCCGAGCGTGACGATGAAGGGCGGCAGTTTCACGCGGGCGATCAGGAAGCCGTTGATGAAGCCGCAAATCGCGCCGACCGCGAAGCCGCAGGGAATGGCGATTTCAACAGGAACCCCGTAGCGGAAGACCATCTGGCCCATGACGACAGAGGAAAGGACCATGATGGCGCCGACCGAAAGATCGATGCCGGCGGTCATGATGACAAGCGTCTGTGCCGCGCCGATAATGCCGGTGATTGCCACCTGCTGCAGGATCAGCGTCAGGGAGAAGGCGTTGAAGAATTTTCCGCCGAGAAGGATGCCGAACACCAGCAGGGCTGCGACGAGGACGATCAGCGAAACCGCCGACGGACTGGTGTGCAGGAAGTGCTGGAATTTCTGGCCTGGCGTTTTCTTGTCGCCGTCGAAGGATGCGACGTCGGTCGAACTGTCCTTCAGAACCTTTTCGTAGTCATGATGCGGCGATGCCGCCGTTGGCTCGGTCATGGATGTTCCTCCGAGAAATTCCGTTGTCGCTCGACAGTGAGAGACCCTCTCCGGCCTGCCGGCCATCTCTCCCACCCCGGTGGGAGAAGACTTGCGGCGGACGCAGGGATTGTCTGAGCGGTTGCCGCCGGATCAAGCCCTCCCCGTTGCGGGGAGGGTAGTGGTTTGATCTTTCAAATGCAGGTGGGGATCAGCCCCAGCACTTGTTCAGACCTTCCTTGGTGTCGATCGACTTGATCGCGGGAACCGGCTTGTCGGTCACGAGCGTCACGCCTGTGTCGAAGAAATCCTTGCCGGCAGTCGGCTTCGGCTTTTCACCGGTATCGGCGAACTTCTTGATCGCCTCGATGCCGAGCGACGCCATCTGCAGCGGATACTGCTGCGAGGTTGCACCGATGACACCGCCGGCAACGTTCTTGACGCCTGGGCAGCCGCCGTCGACGGAGACCAGAAGCACGTCCTTCTCGCGACCGACGGCCTTCAGCGCTTCATAGGCGCCGGCTGCTGCCGGTTCGTTGATCGTGTGAACGACGTTGATGGTCGGATCCTTCTGGAGAAGGTTTTCCATCGCGGTGCGACCGCCTTCTTCATTGCCGTTGGTCACGTCATGGCCGACGATGCGCGGATCGTCTTCGTCGCCGATCTTGTTCGGATCCTTCGGATCGATGCCGAAACCGATCATGAAGCCCTGGTCGCGCAGGATGTCGACGGAAGGCTGCGACGGGGTAAGGTCGAGGAAGGCCACCTTGGCTTCCTTGGCCTTGTCGCCGAGCGTTTCCTTGGCCCACTGGCCAATCAGCTTGCCGGCCAGAAGGTTGTCGGTCGCAAACGTCATGTCGGCCGCATTGATCGGCTCCAGCGGCGTGTCGAGCGCGATGATCAGCATGCCGGCGTCGCGGGCCTTCTTGAGGTTCGGCACGATGCCCTTGGTGTCGGACGCGGTGATCAGAATACCTTTGGCGCCATCGGCGATGCAGGTTTCGATCGCGGCAACCTGGCTTTCGGAATCGCCATCGATCTTGCCGGCATAGGATTTCAGCGTGACGCCGAGTTCCTTGGCTTTCGCAGTCGCACCGTCCTTCATCTTCACGAAGAACGGATTGGTATCTGTCTTGGTGATGAGGCAGGCGGAGACGCCGGCTGCGTGCGCCGGAGCGGAAAACGCAACGCCGAGGACAAGCGCCGCAAAGGCGCCAGAAAGCACAGTCTTTTTCATGATATCTCCTCCCGAGAGATCTTTTCCCCAAGCCTGGGGCGATTGATGCAAATGTTCAGAAACACCGGGTGCCATCGAATTCGACGAGCGCCGTCTCCAAGCCTCCCATGTCCTCTGCAGCCCGGATTAAGACCAGTTTTCCATGAGCTGTCAATAATTAATTCCGATTGAATTATTTATCCACGGTGGCATATTCGGCGTGCGTGGAGCGACGATCCACGGCGAGTTTCGGGAGGAGTTCCAATGTCGATCGCGGGAAGTACCGCGACAGGGTCGATGCCGCTCGGCAGTTTTTCGGGCGGATCGAACCAGGTTCGCGTGCGTGCCTATAACGAGAGGCTGGTCCTTTCGCTTGTTCGCATGCACGGCGAAATGTCGAAGGCGGACATTACCCGCGCCAGCGGACTGTCGGCGCAGACTGTGTCGGTGATCATGCGATCGCTCGAAAAGGACGGGCTTCTGCTGCGCGGCGAACCGATCCGCGGCCGGGTGGGGCAGCCGTCGGTCCCGATGCGGCTCAATCCCGATGCCGTGTTTTCCTTCGGGGTGAAAATCGGCCGGCGCAGCGCCGATCTGGTGCTGATGGATTTCGTCGGGCAGATCCGGATGCATCATCACGAAACCTACGCCTACCCAGTGCCGCAGAAGATCATCGAGATCATCGGCAAGGGGATCGGCAGGCTCGAGGGCCAGCTCAGCATGGTCGAGCGTGAGCGGATCGCCGGCATCGGGATCTCGGCGCCGTTCGAACTGTGGAACTGGGCAGACGAGGTCGGCGCGCCTGCGGGCGCGATGGACCTCTGGCGCGATTTCGACCTGCAGCAGGAGGTCTCCGCCTCGACCAAGCATGCCGTCTACCTGCAGAACGACGCGACCAGCGCCTGCGGTGCGGAGCTGGTGTTCGGGATCGGTCCGTCCTATCCGGACTTCGTCTATTTCTTCATCGGGTCATTTATCGGCGGCGGCATCGTTCTGAACTCCGCGGTGTTTTCCGGCCGTACCGGGACGGCAGGCGCCGTCGCGCCACTTCCGGTGCGCGGCAGGGACGGTTCAACCCGGCAGTTGCTCGACGTCGCTTCAATTTTCGTTCTCGAGAACATGCTGAAGGAAAAGGGGATCGATCCGGAGCCGCTCTGGTATTCGGCCGACGAATGGATCGATTTCGGCGCGCCGCTCGATCTGTGGATCGGCGAGACGGCGGCAGCGCTTGCCCAGGCCATCATTGCCAGCGCCTCGATCATCGATTTCGGGGCTGCCGTGATCGATGGCGGCTTTCCGTCATGGGTGCGCAAGCGGATCGTCACCGAGACGATCGAGGCCGTCAAGCGGCTGGACCTGCAAGGTGTCATCATCCCCGATATCATCGAGGGCAAGGTCGGCAGCCACGCCCGCGCCATCGGCGGCGCCAGCCTGCCGATCTTTGCGAAATACCTCACCGATCCGAGTGTGCTGTTCAAGGCGATGTGACGAGCGGACGTCCGCATTCGATCGTGCGACGCTCGACGCTGTTTCCGGTCAGCCGTGAACGGCACGCCTTTCTCGCACCTTCGCAATTCCCTTGTGGTAGTTAGGACTCGACACAGACAGGCAGGAGCCGGCGGCAGATGGTGAATTCGCAAGATAAGGCGGAGCCCTATGAACTTCCTCTGTCTGGCCAGCTCAAAATGATGACAGGGGCGTTCTGGGCGTCCCCGGTGCGCAATCCCGTTCTCGCGCTCACGGCCGCGCTGCTCTGCGTCATCTTTGCGACCACCTACGCCACCTATCGGCTGAACGAGTGGAACGGACCGTTCTACGATGCCTTGGCGCGGCGCGACATGCCCGAATTCCTCCACCAGCTTGTGGTGTTCGGAGTCCTCGCCTCGCTCCTGACACTGCTCAACGTCATCCAGCAATGGCTGAACCAGATCGCTGCGATGCGGATGCGAGAAGGGCTGGCCCGCGATCTCGCCGATGTCTGGCTGACGCCGGGGCGGGCCCTGAAGCTTGCCGGTGCCGGCGCGATCGCCGACAATCCGGACCAGAGACTGCATGAGGACACCCGCATCCTGGCCGAAAACACGACGTCACTGTCGATCGGTCTCGTCAATTCGACCATTCTTCTTGCAAGTTTCATCGGCGTGCTATGGGCGATCTCGACCGATTTCGGCCTGCAGATCGGCGGTCGCACCATCGTCATTCCCGGCTATATGCTGTGGGCGACGATTCTCTACGCCCTTTTCGGATCCGTCATGAGCAACGTTGTCGGCAGCCGGCTGGCGCGGCTGAATGCGCAGCGCTATGCCCGCGAGGCTGATCTGCGCGCGACCCTTGTCCGGGCGAACGAGAACATGAAGCCGATCACGCTTGCGCGTGGCGAGGAAAGCGAGCTTTTCCGCGTTCACGCCGCAATCGATGGCGTGCTCGGCATGCTGCGCAAGCTTGCCTGGGCGCTCACCAACCTCACCTGGGTGTCGGCCGGTTTCGGTTGGCTGGCGTTGGTGGCGCCGATCATCATTGCCTCGCCGATGTATTTTTCCGGCAATCTTTCGTTCGGCGGTCTGATGATGGCGGTCGGCGCCTTCAACCAGGTCAACCAGGCGCTGCGCTGGTATGTGGCGAATTTCAGCGTCATCGCCGACTGGCGGGCGACGCTCGGCCGTGTCTCCTCGTTCCGCAATGCCCTGGTTTCGATGGATACGCCGGCGATGGAAGGCTCCGTCCTCACCTACCGGAAAAGCGATGGGGAGGACGTGCTGTCCGTCACCGACCTTGCGGTCTTCGGCGAACCCGACAAGGGTGGGGACGGCCATGGCATCAGGGTCGCGGAAGGCGCCTTCACCATCCGACCCGGCGAGCGCGTGCTGATCAACGGCAATCCGGGGACAGACCGGCATCTTCTGTTCCAGGCACTGTCCGGTATCTGGCCCTGGGGCAAGGGCGAGATCCGACTGCCGGCCGCAGATCGGATGATCATGATGCCGCAGGAAGGTTATCTGCCGACCGCATCACTGCGCGAGGTCATGACCTATCCGGCGACTGGGCCTGCTGGCATGCGCGATGGCATTCCCGACATGACCGACGCGGCGCTGGCGCAAGCGTTGGAGAAAGTCGGTCTGCATCGGCTCGTCGATAAACTCGACGAGGTGGAGCGATGGGACCGGCTGCTTGACAAGGACGAGGAAGTGGCGCTGCAGATCGCCAATGCCGTGCTTCGAAAGCCGGACTGGCTGATCATGGACGACGTTCTGGAGGGTCTCGAACCGGAGACGCAGGCGCTGTTGCTCGACGTGCTGGCCGGGCTTACCGGCTCGACACTCCTCTATATCGGCCGCTCCGACGTGTTTTCGGACAGATTTTCACCAAAGGTATTTCATCTGGCGCCGCTCCTGGCTGTCGATACGAAGAACGAGGCTTCAGACAATGGGTAAGCATGCTTCTCAAACGACCGGGAGAACCGGGCAATGCCTGATCTGCGGTCGCACGTTTGCGGTATCGAAGCTTCACAAGGCGGGCACTCTCAGGCCGCATCTCTTCGAGATGATCGCGGAGGAGGTAAAGACCTGTAGCGCCGACAGTCTGATCTGCGACGAGGATCTGGCGCGCTTCAGGCGGCGCTACGTGGAGGCACTGCTGGAAGAGGAGCGGGGCGAGATCACCGAGCTCGACGCCCGCGTGCTCGACAGTTTCGAAAAGGGAACGCTCACGGTTCAGGCGGGCGCGCCCGCCGCAATCGACCAGGCGGAAACGTTCGGGGAAAGGGTCGCCGACAGGGTCGCCGCCTTCGGAGGCTCCTGGACCTTCATCCTGTCCTTTTTAGCCGTGCTGGTTTTGTGGATGGCGCTCAACGTGGTTGGTTTGTCCGCCGATCCGTTCGACCCCTATCCGTTCATCCTGCTCAATCTCGTCCTGTCCTCGCTTGCCGCCCTGCAGGCACCCGTCATCATGATGAGCCAGAGGCGGCAGGAGGACAAGGACCGGCTGCGCAGCGAAAACGACTACATGGTCAACCTTCGAGCCGAACTCGAAATCCGCCAGCTGCATGAAAAGATCGATCACCAGATGGCCAAGCAGTGGGAACGGCTCGCGGAACTGCAGCAGATCCAGATCGAGTTGCTGGAGAAACGATGATCAGTCGGCGTGAGGGATGAGAGGGGACACGCTTTACGTGGATCTCGGAGATTGATAATTTCGAGGAAACAAGCGTGGATCTTATGCCTTCCAGTTATGAACTCGGCCCCCATTACGAAAGCTTCGTGCGCAGGCTGGTGGAAAGCGGACGCTATGCAAGCGAAAGCGAAGTCATGCGCGATAGCCTTCGCCTGCTCGAAGAGATGGAGGAGTATGGCAAGGCCGGCTTCGACGCACTGAAGGCGGATATACGCACCGGGATCGAGAGTGGGCCGGGCATTCCGGCGGATGACGTCTTCGATCGGCTTGAAGCCAGATATGGCGGACGCCGCTCCTGATGCGCGACCGGGCTTCGTTGCATCCACTTCAAACGGTACGTGATGTTCTACACCGTGTCCCAGGATGGTGTGAGAATTGAGCGCATCCTGCACGGCGCGCGATATCCCCGCAGCATTCAAGGAACAAGACTAAACCGATCTCACGGCGGCGTCTGTTGGATTCTTCCGGCGTTCGGGCGTCGCAGGTTGAAGAGGTTGCCGGCGAGGATGAGGATTGCGCCGGCGGCGGTCAGGCCGTCGATGGCTTCGGCGTAGAGAAGGTAGCCGATGAGGGCCGAGGCCGGCACGCGGAGATAATCCATCGGCATCGCCACCGTCGCATCGGCATAAGACAGCGCCTTTGCCATGCAGTAATGCGCGAATGTCCCGGTGAACGCGATCAGGAAGATCCACGGCCAGATCCCCGCGGACGGCCAGGTCCATACCCGGAGCGCCGGGATCAGCCCGATGATCGACTGGATGATCAGCATCCAGAAGATGATCTTGGTGGCGCTGTCGGTGCGCGTCAGGAGCTTGGTGGTGATGAAGGAGATGGCGAAGAAGAAGGCAGCGCCCAGCACGATCAGGTGGCCGGGGTTGAGCGGGGCGGCGCCTGGCCGCAGGATCAGAAGCACGCCGGCGAGCCCGAAGCCGATCGCCGCACCCTTGCGCCATGTCAGCTTCTCCCCGAGGAAAGCCGCTGCCATCAGCGCCGCCCAGATCGGGGCGGTGAATTCGATGGCGATGACCTGCGCGAGCGGGATCAGCGTCAGGCCCATCAGCCAGGCGAACTGGCCGATATAGTGGGCGACGTTGCGGCCGATATGGGCCGGCAGGATGGTGGTCCGCATGGCTTTGAAGCCGCCCTCGCGAAACACCAGCGGCAAAAGCATGAAGAAGGCGATGATCGAGCGCATTTCCATCACCTGGAAGACGTCGATCTCGCGGGTGATGATCCGGCCGGAAATCGCCATCAGCAGCAGCAGGCTGATCGACGTCAGCATCCACGCTGCAGCCTTCTTCGTCGACGGGGCCGGCTGGGCTGACGACGTCGCCCGCGAGGCCCTTGCCGATTGATTGCTGTCCACTTCAGTCTCCTTCGACGCAGAACGGTCGCTCTAATGCTTTTTCGGTTTGAAAGGAAAGCCTTTCCGCCCACCGGTTGTGTCTGCTGCTTATCCCGACGTCAGAATTCCCATCGAGCGGAGCAGGTTTTCGTGCTGGTCGCGGCTGACAGTCATGCCCTTGAACGACGCCATGGCTGCAAGATCCATCTCGTCGAAGGTCGCCTGCGAGAGGTTGGCGAAATCAAGCGTCGCGCCGGTGAAATCGATATTGTTGAGGCTCGATCCCATCAGGCTGACGCGGCTGAGATTGCTGTCGACAAACGAGCAGTCTCTGAGATCGCAGCTCTCGAACCGGCTCTCTTCGTAGCTTGAGGCCGCAAACACCGCGTATTGCAGCTTGCAACGCTGTAAGACGACGCCGCCAAACATCATGCGCTTGCTGATCTTGCGATGAACCTCGGCGTCGAACTGCAGACCGACGGCCGACGAATCGGTGATCTCGAGCAGGAAGGCCCCGCATTTGATCATGCGGTTGTTGGAAAGGTTGCATCCCTTAAACTTCGCTTCGTTGAGGTCGCAGTAATTCCACGCAGATCCTGCCTGCGTTTCGCGATCGACGAAGATGCAGTTGAAAAACTCGGCCTCCTTGAAGGAGCAGTTGGAAAAGCTGCAGCCGATGAATTCACATTCTCTGATCTTCGCGCCATCGAAGACGCAATCGTTGAACCGGCAATCTGCGAATCTCGATTCGGCCGTGATGAAATCGGTCAGGTCTTCGGATGCAAATCGGAGGCCGATGACGGGTACCTTCATCGAGAATGCGGCTTCCAGCGACGATTTCTCCACCACGCAATCTCCAATGTCAGGCAGCGGCCTATACGTTCGCGCAACTTGTGGCGGTCAGCGCCACATGCCGCGCATTCTTGCGGTTACGTCGATGCGGATCTGGTGGCGGGCCTGGCGTTCGGCTTCGGTCATCTGCGCCACCACTGGCCAGGCGGTGCTTTCGAAGAACTGCAGGAGCGTCGCCGGGATGAAGCGGGAGCGTGAGGCGTAGACGTGCCTGTCGCCTTGGGAATGCTGGCCGTGGGTAAAGAAACGCTGCGGCGTGATCAGGTGAAGGTGATCCTTCGCGCGCGTCATCGCCACGTAGAGCAGCCGCCGTTCCTCCTCGATTTCGGCTGTCGTGCCGGTGCCGAGATCGGAGGGAATGCAGCCGTCGACACAGTTAAGCAGGAAAACCGAGCGCCATTCCTGGCCCTTGGCGGAATGGATGGTCGAAAGGATCAGGTAATCCTCGTCCAGCAGCGGAACGCCGGCCTGATCGCTCGTCGCATCCGGCGGATCGAGCGTCAGTTCGGTGAGGAAGCGTTCGCGCGACGCGTAGCCCGAGGCGATCTGCTCCAGTTGCAGAAGGTCGGCCTTGCGGGTGTCGGCATCTTCGTGGATGCGGCTAAGATGCGGCTCGTACCATTGGCGGGCGAGACCGATTTCGGAAGGCCAGCCTTCGCTTTTCCTGACGGCGCCAAGCATCTCGACAAAGGCCGGCCAGTCTTCGCCGGACCTTGGAGGCGAGGGGATTTCCTGGAGTGCTGCCAGCGGTTCCGGATCGGCTGCGATCGCATCGAGGATCTTTGCCGCCGTTTGCGGGCCGATACCCGGAATGAGCTGCAGAAGCCTGAACCCCGCAACCCGGTCACGCGGGTTCTGGGCAAAGCGCAGAGCCGCCAGCATGTCCTTCACATGGGCGCTATCGAGGAATTTCAGGCCGCCGAACTTGACGAAGGGAATGTTGCGGCGCGTGAGTTCCACTTCCAGCGGACCGGAATGGTGCGAGGCGCGAAACAGCACGGCCTGCTGCTTCAGCAACATGCCGGTTTCGCGGTTCTCGAGGATTTTTTCCACGATATAGCTCGCCTGTTCAGTCTCGTCCTTGACGGTGACCAGACGCGGTCTCTCCTCCGACTGCCGGTCGGTCCACAGGTTTTTCGTGAACCGCTCGCGGGCAAGTTCGATGACGCCATTGGCGGCTGCCAGAATGGTGGTGGTCGAGCGGTAGTTGCGGTCGAGCGTGACGATGTTGGCCGGCGGGTCGAAGGTCGCGGGAAAATCGAGGATGTTGCGGATCGTGGCGGCGCGGAACGAATAGATCGACTGGGCGTCGTCGCCCACCACTGTCAGCCCGCGGCCGCCGGGCTTCATCGCCATCAGGATCGAGGCTTGCAGCCGGTTCGTGTCCTGGTATTCGTCGACCATGACGTGATCGAACCGTTCGCCGACATCCTGCGCAATCAGCGGCTCGCTCATCATCTGCGCCCAGTAGAGCAGAAGATCGTCGTAATCGAGAACGTTCTGCGCCTGCTTGGCGTCCACATAGGAGGCGAACAGGTCGCGCAGCTGCGGTTCCCAGGCAAGGCACCATGGGAAGGAGGTCTTCAGCACCTCGTCCAGCGGCGTCTCGGAATTGACGGCGCGCGAATAGATCGCAAGGCAGGTGCCCTTGGTCGGAAACCGGCTCTCCGTCTTGGAGAAGCCGAGCTCGTGGCGAACGAGGTTCATCAGGTCGGCGGAATCCTCACGGTCGTGGATGGTGAATTCCTGGTCGAGGCCGATCTGTTCGGCATAGATCCGCAACAGCCTTGCGCCGATGCCGTGAAACGTGCCGGCCCAGGCGAGCGCATCGGTCATGACGCCGGACTTCGCCCCCATCACTTCGCGGCAGATGCGCTGGACGCGGCGGCCCATTTCGGAGGCCGCACGGCGGGAAAACGTCATTAGCAGCAGGCGGCGAGGATCGGCGCCCGACACAATCAGGTGGGCGACGCGATGGGCAAGCGTGTTGGTCTTGCCGGAGCCTGCGCCTGCAATGACCAGAAGCGGTCCGGCAGCGCCGCCATCCGGCACGTCCGAACCATGCTCGACCGCGCGGCGCTGGGCCTCGTTCAATTTTTCCAGATAAGCAACCGACATTCAGTTTCCGCGGCTTGTTCTTGATGTGTTCGTTTCAGCTCTACCTGATTCGCCGGCATTTGCCGCAATCGGTCTCCATCCCCGTTCGATTCTTAAACTTGACTACAGGTCGGCTTTGGCTATCGATGCGATGACGCTTATAAATTGGAGGCAAACTTGAAAATTCTGTCTGCTCTTTCGGCCGGAGCTTCGCTCGCCGTTTCGCTACTCGCTCTGTCCATGCCGGCCAACGCGCAGGTCGCCGACAGCCTGACGATCTACAATGCCCAGCACGAGGGCCTGACCAAGGAATGGGTCGAGGCCTTCAAGGAAGAGACCGGCATCGTCATTACGGTGCGCAACGGATCCGACCTCGAAATGGCAAACCAGATTGTGCAGGAAGGCGCCAACTCGCCGGCCGACCTGTTTCTGACGGAAAATTCGCCGGCCATGGCGCTTGTCGATGGCAAGGGGCTGTTTGAGCCTGTCGACAAGGCAACGCTCGATCTCGTTCCCGAGCAGTTCCGCCCGGCCAACGGTCACTGGACCGGAATTGCCGCGCGCTCCACCGTGTTTGCCTATGACAAGACCAAGCTCACCGAGGACAAGCTGCCGAAATCGATGCTCGATCTCGCCAAGCCCGAATGGAAGGGCCGTTGGGCCGCATCTCCGTCGGGTGCCGATTTCCAGGCGATCGTCGGCGCGTTTCTGCAGCTGAAGGGTGAGCCGGAAACCGCTGCCTGGCTGAAGGGCATGAAAGAGAACTTCACTGCCGTGCGTGGCAATTCCACCGCCATGAAGGCCGTCAATGCGGGCCAGTTCGAAGGCGCGCTGATCTATCACTACTACTATTTCGGCGATCAGGCGAAGACCGGCGAAAACAGCAAGAACGTTGCGCTGCATTACTTCAAGAACCAGGATCCGGGCGCCTTCGTGTCGATCTCCGGCGGCGGCATTCTGGCCTCTTCCAAGCACAAGGAGCAGGCGCAGGCATTTCTGAAATGGCTTGCCGGCAAGGGCGGCCAGAAGATTCTGCGTGACGGCACCTCGTTCGAATACGCCGTCGGCAAGGACGAGGCTTCCAACAAGGCGCTCGTTCCGATTGCCGACCTTCAGGCGCCGAAGGTCGAGCCCTCGAGCCTCAACAATGCCAAGGTCACCGACATGATGACAGCCGCCGGCATTCTCTAAACACCATCGAATCCTGTTGCGCACGGACATCGCAGGGCGTACCTGCGATGTCTCTTCTTTCTTGAGCACGCGATGACGTTTACCACCGAGAGCATGGTTGCCAGCCGGCCGCGCCGGAAGCCTGCGGGGAAACCCCTTGCCGGATCGTCTTGGACGCTGGCAATCGCCGTTGCGATTGCCGCCCTGACGCTGACGCCGCTCGGGTTCGTGTTCTGGGCAACGGTTGCGACCGGCTGGGAAACGGCATCGCAGCTGATCTTCCGTTCCCGTGTCGGCGACCTCCTGTTCAATACCGTTGCGCTGATCGTCTTCACGGTGCCGGTCGCGACGGTTCTTGCAACAGCGCTTGCATGGCTGACGGAGCGCACCGACCTGCCGGGTGCAAAGCTATGGGCCTGGCTTGCCATCGTGCCGCTCGCCATTCCCGCTTTCGTGCAGTCCTATGCCTGGATCGGTATGTGGCCGCGGCTGAACGGGCTTGGAGCGGGCGTCGCGATCTCGGTCGTGACCTACTTTCCCTTCGTCTACCTTCCCGTGTCGGCGGCCCTTCGGCTGATCGATCCGGCACTGGAGGATCAGGCGGCCTCTCTCGGTCTTTCGCCCGCTGCTGTCATGCGGCGTGTTGTGTTGCCGCAACTCAGACTGTCACTGTGTGGCGGGGCGCTGCTGATCAGCCTGCATCTCCTGTCGGAATACGGGCTCTATGCGATGATCCGGTTCGACACATTCACGACGGCAATTCTTGACCAGTTCCAGTCCACCTACAACGGCGTTGCAGCGCATATGCTGGCGCTGGTGCTGGTGGCCTGCTGCTTCGTGCTGATCGGCGTCGATGCCGCTGTGCGGGGCCGCCGTCGCTATGCCCGGCTGGGCTCGGGCGTTGCCCGCCATCCGGTGCGCGCCTCGCTTGGCGTCTGGCGATATCCCTGCCTGCTGCTGCCGGTCGTGACTACTGCGGTTTCGCTTGGCGTGCCGGTGCTGACGCTCGGGCGCTGGCTGATCGCCGGTGGTGCTGATATCTGGCAACTCAGCGAGATCGGGTTGGCGCTTTCCCAGACGCTGACGATCTGCGTGATCGGCGGCGTTGCGACAGCTGCTGCCGCGGTGCCGATCGCCTGGCTTTCGGTGCGCCGCCCGACGCGTTCCAGTCGGTTTCTCGAAGGCTGCTATTATCTCGCAAGCTCGATGCCGGGCGTGGTTGTCGCGCTCGCTCTGGTGACGATCTCGATCCGGGTTATGCTGCCGCTTTACCAGACGGTGGCGACGATCGTCATCGCTTACGTCATCATGTTTCTGCCGCGGGCGCTGGTCAGCCTGCGCGCCAGCATCGCGCAGGTGCCGGCAGAGCTGGAACAGGCGGCCGAAAGTCTCGGACGTTCACCCGCGCGGGCGCTCTGGTCCACCACAGTGCGGCTGGCAGCGCCGGGCGCTGCATCTGCCATGGCGCTTTCCTCGCTCGGCATCATGAACGAGCTGACCGCGACCCAGATGCTGGCGCCCAACGGCACGCGCACGCTTGCCATGGCATTCTGGGCGCTGACCAGCGAGATCGACTATGCGGGAGCCGCACCGTATGCGCTGCTGATGATCCTGTTTTCGCTTCCGCTCACCCTTCTCCTTCACCACCAGTCAAAAAAGATCGCCGGGCGATGACGCTGCTTACCCTTTCCTCCGTTGCCAAGAGCTACGGTTCCGTCGCAGCCGTTGCCGGTGTCGACCTTGCAGCCCAAAGCGGAAGCCGCACGGCCATCGTCGGCCCTTCCGGCTGCGGCAAGACCACGCTTTTGCGGCTGATTGCCGGGTTCGAGGTTCCTGACGCCGGCTCGATCACGCTTGGCGGCGAGATCATGTCCAATGCGGACGCGCATGTTGCTGCCTACCGACGTAATATCGGCATCGTGGCGCAGGACGGCTGCCTGTTTCCGCATCTTTCGGTGCTCGACAATATCGGTTTCGGCATGGACGCGGATCGCGACGCCAAACAGGCAAGGGCTGCGGAACTGATGGAGATGGTCGGGCTTGACGGGGCGATGCTTGCCCGCAAGCC
This sequence comes from Rhizobium sp. NFR12, assembly GCF_900108545.1. Classification (NCBI taxonomy): domain Bacteria; kingdom Pseudomonadati; phylum Pseudomonadota; class Alphaproteobacteria; order Hyphomicrobiales; family Rhizobiaceae; genus Rhizobium; species Rhizobium sp. NFR12. Next base: position 596,112 of record NZ_FNWM01000001.1, read on the forward strand.
GGATCAGCTTTCCGGCGGCCAGCAGCAGCGCGTGGCGCTGGCAAGGGCGCTTGCCCGCAGGCCGCGGCTGATGCTGCTGGACGAACCCTTCTCGGCGCTCGACATGGGCCTGAGGACCGCCACCCGAAAGGCTGTGGCCGACGTGCTGTCGGCTGCCGGCGTCACCACCATTCTCGTGACCCATGACCAGGCGGAAGCGCTTGCCTTCGCCGATGAGCTGGTCGTGATGCGGGCGGGAAAATTCGCCCAGGTCGGCACGCCGCGCGAGGTCTATCTGAAACCCGTCGACCGGGCGACGGCCATCTTCCTCGGAGAAGCGGTCGTGCTGCCGGCCATGGTGAGCGACGGGATAGCCGACAGTCCGATCGGCCGGCTAGAGGTTGCGGACGTCACCTATCGCGGCCGGGCGCAGATCATGATCCGGCCTGAGCAGTTTACCGTCAGCCGGATCGAATACGCGCCGGACAACGGGGTCTCGGCTGTGGTCAGCGACGTGGTTTTCTGCGGGCCGTCGCTTGATGCGAGGATAACACTCGCCGGAGAAGGTATCGCCGAGGGCGAGATTTCCTTCCGTCTGGATATCCCCGGCCGCGAGCTGCTTGCGTCAGGCGACCGGGTGTCGATCGGCATCTCGGGACGAGTGCATCTGCTTGCCGACGGGTAGTTCACATTTTTGCCGGAATATTTCTTCGCGGCCATCACGGCGCTGGAACCTGGAACCTTTTCTCACGTTGTTCCCGCATCAAATATGAAGGAATAATACCATGCTGAAATGGGCTCTCATCTTTCTCGTCATCTCCGTGATTTCAGGCTTCCTCGGCTTCTCCGGCGTCTCCTCTGCCACCGCGGGCATCGCGAAAATCCTGTTCTTTATCGCTATCGTGATCTTCCTTATCTTCCTGGTTCTGGCACTGACGGCAGGCGCCGTGGTCTTCTAAGAAAGACCCCAAGGATCACAACAGCAAAGCCGCCCTGGAGCTTCCACGGGCGGCTTTTGTTTGCGGTAAATTCGGGAAGTGAAGCGCTATTGAAGCGGCCGGAGCCCCACACGACCCCGGCCGCCTGAGTGCCACTGGCCGAGAGGCCAGCCACAAACTCAGACCCACAAGCTCCCGCATCCGCAAGCCTCGCGCTATTGGTATTGTTACGGATGGAAGAATGGTGGCGGGACGTTATGCGGTCGGTTAACGGCTTGAAACGAAAAAGGCTTCCGGTTTCCCGGAAGCCTTTCGTGCCTTGCGGCTATTCAGGATGGTGGGCGTAACAGGGATTGAACCTGTGACCCCTACGATGTCAACGTAGTGCTCTCCCGCTGAGCTATACGCCCATCCGATGGGCGGCTTAAGACCACAGAAACCGATGTGCCGTCAATAGGCTTTTTCCGGTTTTGTGAAGTCTTTTTGACAGCCGCCGGAAAACCGGGCTTACGCGGCCAGAAGCTTGTTCACTTCGTCCACAAGATCGCGCAGGTGGAAGGGCTTGGAGAGAACCTTTGCATCCTTCGGGGCCTTCGAATCAGAATTCAGAGCGACGGCGGCAAACCCTGTGATGAACATGACCTTGAGATCGGGGTCGAGTTCGGTCGCGCGGCGGGCGAGCTCGATGCCGTCCATCTCGGGCATGACGATGTCGGTCAGGAGCAGCGAGAAAGGCTCTTCGCGGAGCCGGTCGTAGGCGCTGGCGCCGTTGTCGAAGGAAATGACCTTGTAGCCCGCCTTTTCCAACGCTTTCACCAGGAACCGGCGCATGTCGTTGTCATCTTCGGCGAGAAGGATTTTTGGAAGCATCTCGGGGACCGCTATCTGTCTATGAGTCGTGGCTGTATGGCCGTCTACACTCTCAATTGACGGTAAACATCCGTTTAATAAGAGCCGAAGCAGCCTTGGTGGGATTACATAGTATGGACTTCCCGCCGGGCAACTGGCAACATACCTCATCCGACTTGTTCATGACATGGTAAAAACGGAATGGATTTCAACGCCGGCGATCCTGAGCATTTCGAGGTAAGGGAACCCGCCAGGCAAACCATTCCCTTCGTGTACAACTCTCCCCATAGCGGCCGGTGCTACCCGGAAAGCTTTCTTGCCGACAGCAATCTCGACTCGATGTCGATTCGCCGTTCGGCAGATCATTATGTCGACGATCTCTTCGCCGATGCGCCGGAACTTGGCGCGCCCTTGCTGGCCGCCCATTTCCCCAGGGCCTATCTCGACGTCAATCGCGAGCCGTTCGAACTCGATCCGCGTATGTTCGATGGTCCGTTGCCGCCTTACGCCAATATCGGATCGATGCGCGTTGCCGGTGGCCTCGGCACCATTCCGCGCATCGTCGCCGAGAACATGGATATCTACCGGCGCAAGCTTTCGGTGGCGGAGGGCCTGTCCCGGATCGAGGCAATCTACAAGCCATACCATGCCTGCCTGCGCCGGCTGATCGCGGCCACGCATGCCCGGTTCGGCATCTGCGTGCTGATTGATTGTCACTCGATGCCTGGCAATATCCGGCTTTCGGGTTCGAACGTGAAGCCCGACTTCATCATCGGCGATCGCTACGGCACAAGCGCGTCTGCCGAGCTTTCGCGCGCAGCGCTCAGCTTCCTGAGCGAGATGGGTTTTGCCGCCGTGCGCAACAAGCCCTATGCTGGCGGCTTCATCACCGAACACTACGGCCGGCCCGTGCGCGGCCTGCACGCGCTGCAGATCGAGATCAACCGCGGGCTTTACGTGGATGAGGGGACGCTTTCGAAGCGGCCGGAATTCGATGCGATCGCCGCCGCACTCTCGCTCTTCATGCGCCAGATGGCCGACTTCGTCGCTGATTTCTCGGCCGGCGATACCGCGCTCGCCGCGGAATAGTATCCCCGCATCAGGCTGACTTCGATCGCCGAGGTAGCCGACTCCCTGACAGAACGCATTCGATGCCGCAACATGCAGACATCTGCGTGCTCATCGAGCGATATCCTTCCATCCCTGTATTTGGACAAAAAAAACCGCGCTTACAGCGCGGCTAAGTCTAGGGAGGAAACACCCAAGGAGGGTATTTACAGTCAAAGACTGTATGAAGACGCTACGTCCGTTATGCACATTTGTCAATCAATTATTTTGTGTGATGAAAATTGCATCATTATTCGGCGATGTGACCGCGTTTTGGTCACTCGAAGAACGGTTCAGGCCTTTCTAAGCGTCAAGACCTGCTTTAGAACGGGGGCAGCTTTTCTGGGACGGAGTTGTTGATGCTGCCTGATCGCGCCTTTTTCGATACGCTCGCCGATGCCGCCCGCGAGCAGACGCTGCCGCGCTTCCGCACCGGTGTCTCCGTCGTCAACAAGCTGGCCGGCGGGTTCGATCCGGTGACCGAGGGCGACAGGGCGGCGGAAACCGCCATCCGGGCCCTGATCGAGGCGCGGTTTCCCGAACACGGCATCTTGGGCGAAGAGCATGGCAATGTCGGGCTCGACCGCGAGCATGTCTGGGTCATCGATCCGATCGACGGGACGCGGGCCTTTATCTCAGGCGTGCCGCTGTGGGGCACGCTGATCGGCTTGCAGTCGAATGGTCGGGCCACGATGGGCATGATGGACCAGCCGTTTACCGGCGAACGCTATTTTGCCGATGGCAAGGTCGCAACCTATCGCGGCCCGGGTGGTGAGGCCGTGCTTTCGGTGCGTGACTGCGGACAGCTGTCCGACGCCGTTCTCTTCACCACGTCACCGCATATTTTCGAGGGCGAGGATCTGGCCCTTTACCGGTCGATCGAAGAAAAGGTGCGGCTGTTCCGCTATGGCTGCGATTGCTACGCCTATTGCCTTCTGGCGGGCGGGCATATCGATCTCGTGGTCGAGAACAATCTTCAGCCCTATGATGTCGGTGCGCTGATCCCGATCATCGAGCAGGCGGGCGGCATCATCACCGACTGGGATGGTGGCCGGCCGGAGAACGGCGGCAATATCATCGCCGCCGGTTCGCGTAGCGTGCACGCCGAAGCGCTTGCGCTGCTGGCGCGCCGATAAGACGGGTCAGGCCGCGGTTTCGCTGAGGTCTATGCCGCCATCGAGCCCAGGCATGAAGGCCTCGAGCGCCGCCATCACCTGGGCGCGGTAGATATTCTTTTCCTGCAGCAGCTCATGGCGGCCGCCGGTGATGGTGATGAGCTGTGCCGCGCGGAAATTTCGCGATAGTTCCTCCTGGGCCGAATAGGGCACGACGCCATCGAGGACAGGCGCGATGATCAGCGTCGGAATGGTGATCCGTGTCAGATGCGCCTGCGACGAGACGCGCCGGCCTGCGCGAAGGGTCTCGTGAACCCAGCCGGCCGTCGGTGCGCCGACCGTCAGTTCCGGATAGGCGGCGTAGAGGCCGAGATTTCGCTCGAAGCGGGTGCGATCGCCGGTCAGGCCGTTTCGTTCGAAGGGTATGAAGCGCTTGTCTCCGCCAAGCTGGATCTTGCCGAACCCGGTCCAGCGCATGACCGTCGAAAGCGGCCAGACGATGCGTTCCGGCAGGGCCTGGCCCTGAAAGCCGATATAGGGCGACAGCAGCGCCATGCGGCTGATCCGGTTGGCGAGTTTCGGCGCCGACGACAGGGCGATCAGCGCGCCGGTGGAATGGGCGATCAGAAAAAACGGCAGGCGTGCATCCGGAAGCACGATCTGCTCGAGAAAGATGTCGAGGTCTTTCTGGTAGTCGGAGAAATGTCTGACATGGCCTTTTTTCGGATGCCGTGTCTCGCGGTCGGAACCGCCCTGGCCGCGCAGATCGTAGGTCGCGACCCACAGGCCCATCGCGTTGAGCTCGCGGATAGTCTCGAAATATTTCTCGATGAACTCATTGCGCCCTTGCAGCAGCACGATCGTGCCGCGGGCTGGTGAGACCGGTGAGCGGAAAAGCGCGTAACGCAGCTTCGTGCCGCGGTGACCGGTGAAATGGCCAGCGGTGTAATCGGCCGGCGCCGGGTTTTCCGGCGTCGATCGCAACAGGGTCTGTGAGGCGTGGGGCGTGTCAGTCATGCCGACAGGCTCAAGCGATCCGGGCCGCCACGTCAAGTGAAATCATCTGAAATGGTGGATGCGGATAGAGGCGAGGCCGGAGCGGAGAACTCTGACCTGTCGGCCTATAACCAGGAAGCCGAGCCCGTCACGGGATGAATTTCCCCAATGAAAAAACCTCTTGAATGACGGAAAATCAATTCCCATCTTTCCTCTGCAGGCGCCGAAAGGGCCTGCAGAACGGGGTCTTCATCGCCAGAACGGGGTGAGACGCCAAACCTAAACCGCAACGTCGCTTCAATGGAGGACTTTATGCGTCACGTCGATTTTTCCCCCCTGTACCGCTCCACCGTCGGTTTCGACCGTCTCTTCAATCTGCTTGACAATCGCAACCTTGGCGATCAGGCGCAGAGCTATCCGCCGTATAATATCGAGCGGACTGGCGACAACACCTATCGCATCACGATGGCTGTCGCAGGATTTGATGAGAAGGAACTCTCGATCGAATTCCAGGCCCATTCGCTGACCGTGAAGGGCGAGAAGAGCGATGACGAAGCCGGTGCCGAGACCGAATATCTCTACCGCGGCATCGCCAAGCGCGCCTTCGAGCGCCGCTTCCAGCTCGCCGATCACGTGGAAGTCGAAACCGCTTCGCTGAAGAACGGTCTCTTGCACATCGATCTGGTGCGCAACATTCCGGAAGCGCTGAAGCCACGCCGTATCTCGATTGCGGCCGATGCGTCCGACAGCGTCAAGACGATCGAAGCACAGATCGCTCCGCAGCAGGTCAACTGACCCGCCATAGAGAGTAACGACAGCCCAATGACCTACAGTCACGGGTAGCATACAGACGCCTCTTCCCTTGCCGGGGAAGGGGCGTTTTTGCGTGGGATTGACCGGTTTTGCCGAGCGGCCTACCGTATCGACATTATCTCAGCTTGTTGTTCAACGGGACGGAGTGCCGATGCGTGTCACTGTCAAGAAATCAGGCGACAGCGCCTCTGTACGCATCCCAGCACAGGTGATGGAGGCGGCGAACCTAAAGCCGGATTCGGTCGTAGACGTGTCGGAAGAAAACGGCCGCGTTATCATCCAGCCCGTTGCCGAACTGGACGCAACGCTAGACCAGCTTGTTGCCGGTATGAACGCCGACAATCTGCATGACGAGGCCGACTTTGGTGCGCCGGTCGGCAGAGAAGCGTTGTGAACGCTCAGTCCAACGTTCCCGATACCGGCGACATCCTCTGGCTTGATTTCTCGCCTCAGTCCGGACACGAGCGAGCGGGGCGGCGGCCTGCAGTCGTCCTTAGTCCCGCAAGCTACAATCGTTTCGGACTGATGCTCTGCTGCCCCATGACGACGAAGGTGAAAGGGTATCCATTTGAGGTCGTCCTGAAGGACGACAAAGGATGCGTCCTTGCAGATCAGGTAAAAAGCCTCGACTGGCGCTCACGCCGCGCCGAACGCAAGAGCCGTGTTTCAGCCTCTGAGCTTCAGGAAATCAGGGCCAAAGCTTCGGCGCTGATTGGCACACCTTAAGGTCTGCACGCCGGTTTCAGGCTGCGGCGACCTTGGCGAGGGCTTCTTCCTTGGCCCTGGCGCGATCGGCGTATTTCTGGGCGATCGCGGCGCAGGCCATCAGCTGGATCTGATGGAACAGCATGATCGGCAGGACGATGGCGCCGATCGAGGCCGACTGGCCGGAGAAGATGGCGTTGGCCATCGGTACGCCGCTTGCCAGCGATTTTTTCGAGCCGCAGAAGGTGATGGTGATCTCGTCTTCCTTCTTGAAGCCGAGCAGTCTGCTGCCGAACATGGTGATGCAGATGACGACGGTCAGAAGCAGCATGTCGATGACGACGACTGCGGCGATGTCGCTCACCGAAAATCGGCTCCAGATCCCTTCGATGACCGCTTCCGAGAAGGCGAGGTAGACGACCATCAGGATCGAGCCGCGGTCGACGGGCGAGAGGATCTTCTTCTTGGAGCGGATCCAGTTGCCGATCCACGGCTGCAGGATCTGGCCGGCGATGAACGGTGCCAGAAGCTGAAGACCGATCTTCTGGATGGCATCGGTCGAAACGCCGGCGTCGCCGGTCGTCGACAGAAGCAGGCCGACCAGAAGCGGGGTCAGGAACATGCCGAGAATGTTGGAACCGGATGCCGCAACGATTGCCGCCGGCACGTTGCCGCCCGCCATCGAGGTAAAGGCGATCGACGACTGCACGGTGGACGGCAGCACGCAGAGGAAGAGGATGCCCATGTAAAGCGGTGCCGGCAGGATGTCTTCCGGAACGAAACCGATCATGAGCCCAAGGATCGGGAAGATCGCAAACGTCGTCAGAAGGATCGTCAGATGCAGGCGCCAGTGCAGGACGCCTGCGACCACCACATCCCGCGACAGGCGAGCGCCATGCAGAAAGAAGAGGAGGCCGATGGCGATGTCTGTCGCCACCCCGAACCATTCCGCCCATACGCCCTGGATCGGCAGGAAGGAGGCGAGGATGACGGTGCAGACGAGCATGACGGTGAAGCGATCCGGCAGGTAGCGGCGCATGGAAAATCCTTCGACGATTTCATTGTTTGTCGAGGCTGTCTTCGCTTATCATGAATTTGAATGCAAACACTAACAGCTATCGTGAAGTCGGATAACCATGCTCAACCTGCATCACCTGAACAGTTTTCTCGTGCTGGAGCAGACGGGAAGTTTTACCGATACGGCGGCACGGCTGGGGCTCGGGCAGTCGACCGTTACCCAGCATATCCAGCGGTTGGAAAAGTCGCTCGGGCGTCAGCTCGTTTCGCGGGATACGCACCACGTGCGGCTGACGACGGAAGGGGAGGCGCTGCTGGGCTATGCGCGCGGAATGCTGGATCTCAACAGCAAGGTGTCCTCGTTGTTCGGCGAAAGCCGGCTGCGTGGCAGGTTGCGGCTCGGCGTTTCCGAGGATGTGGTTGCGAGCCGGCTGACCGGCATTCTCGAAGATTTTATTCGTCTGCATCCACTGGTCGATCTGGAGCTGACCGTGGCGCTGTCGGCCGTGCTCAACCAGATGCAGGACGCTGGCGATCTCGATCTGGTTCTCGCCAAACGGCATGTGGGGGAAACCCATGGGCGTCTGCTCTACCGCGAGCCGCTTGTGTGGCTGGCGCGGGATCCGGAGCGCATGATCGACCGGACCGATGCTCTGCCGCTGATCGCCTTCCCGTCGCCCTCGATCACGCGGCGGGTGGCGCAGGAGGCGCTGGATGGAGCCGGTATGTCCTGGCGGATCGTCTGCACCTGCGGCAGTCTCAGCGGTCTGACGGCTGCGGCGCGGGCGGGAATGGGCGTGCTCGTGCAGCCGCGCAGCATGGCGCCCGAAGGCCTCAAGGAGATCACCGGGGACCGTTTGCCAACGCTGCAGGATGTCGAGTTCGTGCTGATTTCCAGGCGCGGCGCAGATGCCGCGCTGGTCGAGGCCCTGTCCAGCCTGATTACGGCGCAGATTGCGCCGCAAAAGCAGGGCTGACGATCAGGCGGAAGCGCAGATCGACAGGAACTGGTCGACGTCCTCTTCAGTGGTCGCAAACGATGTGACCATGCGGATGAGCACTTCGTCTGCCTTGACCTTTTCCGGAATGTCGCGGGGTGCCGGCCAGTTGTAGAAGCGTGCGCCCTGTTCTTCGGCGGCCTTGGCTGAGGCTTTCGGCAGGACCGCGAACACTTCGTTCGATGCCGTCGGCCAGGCAAGCCGGGCGCTGTTGAGCGCGCCGAAGCCAGTGCGCAGGCGATCGGCCATGGTGTTGGCATGGCCGGCGAGACCCATCCACAGGTCGTCCTTCAGATAGGCGTCGAACTGGGCTGCGATAAAGCGCGATTTCGAAAACAGCTGTGCGCTGCGCTTGCGCAGGAATGCGAAATCCTTGGCGAGATCAGGATTGAAGAACACGATCGCCTCGGCGCACCAGCAGCCGTTCTTGGTGCCGCCGAAGGACAGCACGTCGACGCCGCGCTTCCAGGTCATCTCGGCGGGCGAGCAATCAAGCGCGACCAGAGCATTGGCGAAGCGGGCCCCGTCCATGTGCAGCGGCAGACCGTTGTCCTTGGCGATCTTTGCGATCGCGTCGATTTCATCGAGCGTATAGATCGTGCCGACTTCTGTTGCCTGCGTCATGGTGATGGCGGCGGCGCGGCCGTGGTGAATGGCGTCCTGCGGGTAGCGTGAGATGCGCTCCACAAGGTTTTCCGGCAGCATTTTGCCGGCCGGACCCTCGACCGCGACCATGCGCATGCCCGAGAAGAAGTCGGGTGCTCCGCATTCGTCCTCGATCACATGCGCTTCGGAATGACAAAAGGTGAGGCCGCCGGGGCGGGCGACGCTGGCAAGCGCTAGCGAATTGGCTGCCGTGCCGGTCGCGACAAAGAAGACGGCGACGTCGCGTTCAAACATCTCGTTGAAGCGAGCCTCGATCGAGCGGTCGAGCTCGCTGTTGCCGTAGGCCGCGGCAAAGCGGGTGGATTCCTTCGACAAGCGTTCATTGATTGCGGGATGGGCGCCAGCCCAGTTGTCCGAGGCGAAGAACATGACGTTACCTTGCAAGCGATGTGGGATAAGATGCGGGGCTTTGAGCGAGGCGGACCATAAGCCTTTTGGACCGTTGATCAATCGGGAAACGTGCCGAATGAGCGGTGTCTGCTCGTGCCGCGTAATCAAAGCCGAGTTTTGTCATTCGCGGCGCAAGATTATTTCAAGCTGGCATCGCAACCAGTAATCAAGTGTCGTTTAGCTTTAACTTTTTCGTGGGCCGGGGATTGAAGACAGGCGGCACATATGTCATAAAATTCGAGAATTAGGACAGAAATGTTGTCCTAATTTTTGAACTGAAGGTGGTTTTTCGCTTCCGAGCGGTGACCGTCGACGTGTTCAAGGGTATGCTTCGCACTCTCAAGGGCTTCCTGCTTCAGCAGTCTGCCACCTGAAAGGACGAGGCATTTCTTCGGGTGAAATGAAGAATACGCCGTTTGCAAGCTCGATCGTGAGTGGCCAACAGGAGGAATAGCAATGACGAAGAATGTTCCTGAAGTGCACTGTCTGCCCGCCACCGCGACCGCGGCGGAAGCTGGCTCGGGCGTCGAACAGCGTCTGCCATTCATTGCCTCCGGCATTCCGGCCGCGCAGGGGCTTTACAACCCGCGCAACGAGCACGATGCCTGCGGCGTCGGCTTCATCGCCCATATGAAGGGCCAGAAGTCGCACCAGATCATCAAGGATGGCCTGTTCATTCTGGAAAACCTCACTCATCGCGGCGCCGTCGGCGCTGATCCGCTGATGGGCGATGGTGCCGGCATTCTGCTGCAGATCCCCGACAAGTTCTTCCGCGAGGAAATGGCAAAGCAGGGCATCACCCTGCCCAAGGCTGGCGAGTATGCCGTCGGTCACTTCTTCCTGCCGCGTGACCCGGATCAGATCGAGCACTTCAAGAAGGTCATCGTCGATGTGACGGCCGAAGAGGGCCAGCAGTTCATCGGCTTCCGCGAAGTGCCCGTCGACAACTCCTCGCTGTCCAAGGCGCCGGATATTGCCGGTACCGAGCCCTATCACCTCCAGGTGTTCATTGGCGCCGGCCGCGATGCTGCGACCAATCAGGATTTCGAGCGCAAGCTCTTCCTCATTCGCAAGGTCATCTCCAACCGAATCTACGATCAGTTCGGCGGTCAGGAAACCGGCTTCTATCCGGTATCGCTGTCATCGACGACGATCGTCTACAAGGGCATGTTCCTCGCCTATCAGGTCGGCGCCTATTACAAGGATCTGGCCGACCCGCGGTTTGAAAGTGCTGTCGCCCTCGTGCACCAGCGGTTCTCCACCAACACGTTCCCGTCCTGGAAGCTCGCGCATCCATACCGCATGGTTGCCCATAACGGCGAAATCAACACGCTGCGTTCCAACGTCAACTGGATGGCGGCGCGTCAGGCGTCGGTGTCCTCGCCACTGTTCGGCGACGACATTTCCAAGCTCTGGCCGATCTCCTACGAGGGCCAGTCGGATACGGCCTGCTTCGACAACGCGCTCGAATTCCTGCTGCGCGGCGGCTATTCGCTGGCGCATGCGATGATGATGCTGATCCCCGAAGCCTGGGCCGGCAACCAGTCGATGTCGAAGGAGCGCAAGGCTTTCTACGAATACCATGCGGCTCTGATGGAGCCATGGGATGGTCCGGCTGCCGTGTGCTTTACCGATGGCCGCCAGATCGGCGCGACGCTCGACCGCAACGGTCTGCGCCCGGCCCGTTATCTCGTCACCGACGACGACCGCATCATTCTGGCATCCGAAGCCGGCACGCTGCCGGTGCCGGAAGAAAGCATCATCAAGAAGTGGCGTCTGCAGCCTGGCAAGATGCTGCTGATCGACATGGAAAAGGGTCAGGTCATCTCCGACGAGGAGCTGAAGACCACGCTTGCAACCCGCCATCCATACGAAAAGTGGCTGGATCGCACGCAGCTGATCCTTGAGGACCTGAAGCCGGTTGAACCGCGCGCGCTGCGCCGCGACGTATCGCTGCTCGATCGCCAGCAGGCATTCGGCTACACATCCGAGGACACCAAGATCCTGATGTCGCCGATGGCGACGACCGGGCAGGAAGCCGTGGGTTCGATGGGCACGGACACGCCGATCTCGGCGATGTCGCAAAAGTCGAAGCTGCTCTACACCTATTTCAAGCAGAACTTTGCGCAGGTGACGAACCCGCCGATCGATCCGATCCGCGAAGAGCTTGTCATGAGCCTCGTCTCGTTTATCGGGCCGAGGCCGAACATTCTCGACCATGAAGGTGCGGCCAACGCCAAGCGCCTGGAAGTGCGCCAGCCGATCCTCACCAATGGCGATCTGGAAAAGATCCGCTCGATCGGTCACACGGAAGACCGCTTCGACACCAAGACGCTCGATTTCACCTACGATATCGAGCGCGGCGCCGAAGGCATGCCGGAAATGCTCGATCGCCTCTGCGAGCGTGCGGAAGCGGCGGTCAAGGGCGGCTACAACATCATCGTTCTCTCCGACCGCCAGATCGGACCGGACCGGATTGCCATTCCGGCGCTTCTCGCGACCGCTGCCGTGCATCACCACCTGATCCGCAAGGGGCTTCGCACCTCGGTCGGTCTCGTCGTCGAATCGGGCGAGCCGCGCGAGATCCACCATTTCTGCCTTCTCGCCGGTTACGGTGCCGAAGCGATCAACCCCTATCTCGCCTTCGACACGCTGACCGACATGCACATGCGCGGCGAGTTTCCGAAGGAAGTGGACAGTTCCGAGATCGTGTCCCGCTATATCAAGGCGGTTGGCAAGGGCATCCTCAAGGTCATGTCCAAGATGGGCATCTCGACATACCAGTCCTATTGCGGCGGCCAGATCTTCGATGCCGTCGGTCTGAACACCGAGCTGGTCAACCAGTATTTCTTCGGGACCGCGACGTCGATCGAAGGCATCGGTCTCGATCACATCGCCGAGGAAACCGTCACCCGCCACCGTGCAGCCTTCGGCAAGGATCCGGTTCTGGCCTCCTCGCTCGATATCGGCGGCGAATATGCCTACCGCATGCGTGGCGAAAGCCATGCCTGGACGCCGGATGTCGTTGCCACCCTGCAGCATGCCGTGCGCGGCAACAGTCAGGATCGCTACCGCGAGTTTGCCGAAATGGTGAACGAAAGCGCGGTGCGGATGAATACCATTCGCGGCCTGTTCAAGATCAAGTCGGCGGAAAGGTCCGGCCGCAAGCCTGTGTCGCTCGACGAAGTCGAACCGGCAGTCGATATCGTCAAGCGGTTCTCGACCGGCGCCATGTCGTTCGGCTCGATTTCCCGTGAGGCGCATACGACGCTGGCAATCGCCATGAACCGCATCGGCGGCAAGTCGAACACCGGTGAAGGCGGCGAGGAAAGCGATCGCTATCTGCCGCTGGCCGACGGTTCGATGAACCCGGAACGCTCGGCGATCAAGCAGATCGCATCCGGACGTTTCGGCGTGACGACCGAGTATCTGGTCAATGCCGATATGCTGCAGATCAAGGTGGCGCAGGGCGCAAAGCCCGGCGAGGGCGGTCAGTTGCCCGGCCACAAGGTGGATGCGACCGTGGCCAAGACCCGTCACTCGACGCCGGGTGTCGGCCTCATCTCGCCGCCGCCGCATCACGACATCTATTCGATCGAAGATCTGGCTCAGCTGATCTACGATTTGAAGAACGTCAACCCGACCTCCGACATCTCCGTCAAGCTGGTCTCGGAAGTGGGCGTCGGCACGGTTGCGGCAGGCGTTGCCAAGGCCCGCGCCGACCATATCACGGTTGCAGGCTTCGACGGTGGCACGGGCGCTTCGCCGCTGACATCGCTGAAGCATGCAGGTTCGCCTTGGGAAATCGGCCTTGCCGAGACCCAGCAGACGCTGGTGCTGAACGGTCTGCGGTCGCGGATCGCGCTGCAGGTCGATGGTGGCCTGAAGACCGGCCGCGACGTCATCATCGGTGCCCTTCTCGGAGCAGACGAGTTCGGCTTTGCGACGGCGCCTGTCATTGCCGCCGGCTGCATCATGATGCGCAAGTGCCATCTCAACACCTGCCCCGTTGGTGTCGCGACGCAGGATCCGGTCCTGCGCAAGCGCTTCAAGGGCACGCCGGAACACGTCATCAACTACTTCTTCTTCGTGGCTGAGGAAGTGCGCGAGATCCTCGCATCGCTTGGCTTTACCAAGTTCGACGAGATCATCGGCCTTTCCGAGCTGCTCGAGAAGGACGACATGCTGGCGCATTGGAAGTCGCAGGGCCTCGACTTCACCAAGCTGTTCCACAAGGTTGAGGCTCCGAAGTCTGCTACCTACTGGACCGAGCGGCAGAAGCATCCGATCGACGACATTCTCGATCGCAAGCTGATCGAGAAGTCGCAGGCGGCCCTTGATAGCAAGGAGCCTGTTGTCTTCGAAGTGCCGATCAAGAACGTCGACCGGTCCGTTGGTGCCATGCTCTCCGGTGCGCTCGTCAAGCGCTGGGGCCAGAAGGGCCTGAAGGACGACACGATCCATGTGACGCTGCGCGGCACGGCCGGACAGTCGTTCGCGGCGTTCCTCGCGCGCGGTATCACGTTCGACCTGATCGGTGACGGCAACGACTATGTCGGCAAGGGTCTGTCGGGTGGACGCATCATCGTGCGGCCGCCGGAAAACTCCAACATCGTCGCCGAGAACTCGATCATCGTCGGAAACACCGTGCTTTACGGCGCAACGACCGGCGAGTGCTACTTCCGCGGCGTTGCCGGCGAGCGTTTCTCGGTGCGCAACTCGGGCGCCATCGCGGTGGTCGAGGGCGTGGGCGACCATGGCTGCGAATACATGACCGGCGGCATCGTCGTCGTGCTCGGCGAAACCGGCCGCAACTTCGCAGCCGGCATGTCGGGCGGCGTGGCTTACGTTCTCGACGAGACGGGCGATTTCGCCAAGCGCTGCAACATGGCGATGGTGGAACTGGAGCCGGTTCCGGAAGAAGACGACATGCTGGAAAAGCTGCACCACCACGGCGGCGACATCATGCACAAGGGACGCGTGGACGTTTCCGAAGACATGACGCGTCACGACGAGGAGCGGCTCTACCAGCTGATCTCCAACCACATGCACTATACCGGCTCGACCCGCGCCAAGGACATTCTCGACCGCTGGAGCGAGTTCCGTCCGAAATTCCGCAAGGTCATGCCGGTCGAATATCGCCGTGCACTGGTGGAGATGGAACGGATGCGGATGGGCGTGGCTGCGGAGTGAACCGCATTGGACGCATCGTTCATGCCGGAACGGCCGTGGCAATCGCCGCGGCCGTTCCAACGGTCGCCGCACTGGTCAACGGTGCGCTAGTTGGAATTTGTGGTGCTGGGGGCGGTGATCGGTTTCGCCTACTGGTACTGGGGGCCGCAATGGCCGCCTCTGTGAACTGAGGGAAAGACTATGGGCAAAGTTACGGGATTCATGGAAATCGACCGGCAGGTTGGCAAGTACCAGCCGGCGTCCGATCGTATCCGCCATTTCCGCGAATTCACCATTCCGATGTCGGATGCGGAAGTGACGAAA
The DNA here is from genome assembly GCF_900108545.1 of Rhizobium sp. NFR12. NCBI lineage: Bacteria > Pseudomonadati > Pseudomonadota > Alphaproteobacteria > Hyphomicrobiales > Rhizobiaceae > Rhizobium > Rhizobium sp. NFR12. The sequence goes on from NZ_FNWM01000001.1 coordinate 611,181, forward strand.
CAGGCGGCCCGCTGCATGGACTGTGGCATCCCCTATTGCCATGGCCCGACCGGTTGCCCTGTTCATAACCAGATCCCTGACTGGAACGACCTCGTCTACAACAACAAGTGGGAGGAGGCGATCCGCAACCTTCATTCCACCAACAACTTCCCGGAATTCACCGGTCGCGTTTGTCCCGCACCGTGCGAGGAAGCTTGCACGCTCAACCTCGAAGATGCGCCGGTCGCGATCAAGACCGTCGAGCAGGCGATTGCCGACAAGGCCTATGAGCTTGGCTATATCGTGCCGCAGCCGGCGACTGTGAAGACTGGCCGCAAGGTTGCCGTGATCGGTTCGGGTCCGGCGGGCATGGCGGCGGCTCAGCAGCTTTCGCGCGCCGGTCACGACGTGCATCTGTTCGAGCGGGAATCGAAGGCCGGCGGCCTGCTGCGCTACGGCATTCCTGATTTCAAGATGGAGAAGAACTTCATCGACCGTCGCGTCGAGCAGATGACCGGCGAAGGCGTGACCTTCCACTACGGCGTCAATATCGGCGTGGACAAGAAGGTGGAAGAACTGACCGCGGAATTCGATGCCGTGCTTTATTGCGGCGGTTCGGAAACCCCGCGTCCCGCCGGCATTCCCGGCACGGAACTGCACGGCGTCTATGATGCGATGCCGTATCTCGTGCAGCAGAACCGCCGCATCGGTCGCGAGAATATCGATAGCGTCGCCTGGGCGGCCGAGCCGATCCTTGCCGGTGGCAAGCATATCGTCGTCGTCGGTGGTGGCGATACTGCGTCCGACTGCGTCGGTACCGCGTTCCGTCAGGGTGCTGTCAAGGTGACCCAGCTCGACATCCGCCCGCAGCCGCCGGAAAAGGAAGACAAGCTTGCGGTGTGGCCATTCTGGGCCACCAAGATGCGCACCTCGTCCAGCCAGGCCGAAGGCGCGATCCGCGAGTTCCAGGTGGCAACGCTTGAATTCGTCGGTGAAGACGGCCAGCTGACCGGCGTTCGCTGCTGCGAGGTAGACGATCGCCGCCAGCCGATCGCCGGCACCGACTTCATCATCAAGGCCGATCTCGCCTTTATCGCCATCGGCTTCTCCGGTCCGGCAACGGATAGCGTGCTGTCCGAACTCGACGGCAAGCTGGCGCTGAATGTCGACCGCCGCGGCTCCACCAACGTCATCGCCAACGAACGCGACTACAAGACCTCGGTCGACAAGCTGTGGACCGCCGGCGACGTGCGTCGCGGCCAGTCGCTGGTCGTGTGGGCGATCCGCGAAGGCCGTCAGGCAGCACGAGCCATCGACGAAGCGCTGATGGGATCGAGCGTTCTGCCGCGCTAACCGGTTTGTTAAAATGAACGGCCTCTCTCCGTTTTGCGGGGAGGGACCGTTTTCGTTTCGGCAGAATCAGGTCATGCTTGCCCATGACCATCCCGCAATCGATCTTGGCCTCCTCGATACGCTGTGCATCGCTCGGATCATTACTTTCACGATCGGATTCCTGCGCTCAGACGGTCATCACAAGGATCGACCCGAATTGCTGCTTAGGCGACGCTTGCGTTCCACGATAAGCGCCTGGTTTTGTGATCGCATCACTCGCTGCTGGAGAGAAACGCGTCGATCATCTTGATGGTGGCATCCGGCTGTTCTTCCATCAGCCAGTGGCCGGCATCGGCGATTACGCCTTCGCTGACCTGCGTGGCTGCGGTGCGCATGACCGCCGCCATGCCCGGCCCGAAGGACTTTTCACCGCCAACGGCCAGAATGGGCATTTCCAGTTTTGCGCCTGTGGCTGCCCAGGCGCGGTTGTCGATCGCATCCTGGTCGAAGGCCGCGAACTGGGCGAAGCCGGAATGCATGGCGCCTGGCAAGGCATAGAGGGCGGCATAGTGTTTGCGTGATGCTTCGTCGAACCGCTTTGGGTCGGCGGAAAATTCGTTCCAGAACCGGTCCAGATAGATCCGCTCGCGCCCGGCGACGAGACGCTCCATGTCCGGCCCCCCGAAGCGGAAATGCCAGAGAAGCGGGTTTTTCAGGATCTCGTCCCATGGGCCGATGCCGGGAACGGGCGCATCGAGCAGCGCGAAGCGGGTCACGCGGGCGGGTTGCTGCGTCGCGAGGGCGAAGCCCACCATGTTGCCGATATCGTGCGTGACCAGCGCGAAACGATCAATGTTCAGTCCGTTCAGAATGGTGGCCAGGTCCCGGGCCTGGCTCGCCTTGTCGAAGCCGCCTTCGGGGTGTGATGACAGACCCATGCCCCGAAGATCGGGAACGATGACCAGATGATCCATCTCGAGCTTTGCAGCCAGCGGCGCCCACATGTCGCCGGTTTCGCCGTAGCCATGTAGCAGAACGACGGCAGGTCCCTTGCCGCCAATCCGGAGATGGATGTCTACGTTGCCGACATGGACAGTTTGGGTCCTGAAGGTGGATGGAAACGGCGGAACCTCTGCAAGGACCGGCGTCGCAAGCAGAATCGTTGATACGATAACGCGAAAAAGCAGGTTCATGCGGGCACTCCGATAAAAGAGATCAGCTAGGCCATGCACGTCTGAACTGGGAATTTATGACTATGTAGCACGTTTTTTCACGAAGCTACAGGCGAGAGCTCGCGCTCGTGTCAAAGACCTACTGGGTCGTGAGCCGGTAGTCGTCGATCCGACCGGCCGGGGCGGGCTCGAGTTCGCCGCGTTTGACCAGTTTGTCGCGCGGCGTTTCCGTCAGACGGGCCGGTGGCGCATTGCCGCCCAGAAGCTCCTGGCCGCCGTCCAGCTCCGGGTCAACCAGGCTGATCGGCCGTACGGGCACTTCGGGGTTGGCAGGAGATTCGAGCGTCTGGAGCGGCGGGAGGGTGCTGCTGTCGAATTTGGCGAGATCGGGACTTGCCATGTCGCCCAGATGCCGGCGCAGGACCTTGTCGACATAGAAGGCGAGCTTTTCCTTGCCGGGCTTGGTGAGCGTGATGCCGTCGGAATTGCGCAGGCGTACCTGCTGTCCGTTGACGTCCGAGCCAGTCAGGACGAACCTGCCGTCCTCGTCGACGAAGCCGTCCCAGATGTCGACGAATTCGCCGCCGACCTTCTCCACCTGTCCCCGATAAAGCGTGTTGAGCGTGACCGCGTCCGCCATCATCGATGGCGACTGGAACGCCGGCAGGCCGACCCAAAGCAGCGTCAGCTTGCGCTGCGCGATCATGCCGGCAAGCTCCGCGACACGGGTTTCATATTGTTTGAACCAGGCATCCGTGCGGAATTTCTCGCGGCCGCTGGCGGTGTCCATTTGCTGGCGGTCGTTGGCACCCAGCATGACGACCACGATCGCGGGTTTGGCCTCGTCGAGAATAGCCGGCAGTTGGCCAAGCCAGTCGTAATGGTCGTCGCGCACCAGGCCGGAGGATCCGTCGCTGCGGCTGATGATCGAAACCCCCGGGGAGGTCGCAAACGTCGTTTCCAGCTCACCCCCGATATTGCCGGCGAGAAAATCGCCGATAACGAGTATTTTCTTGGCGGTTTCCAGTTTGGCGACGGGTTCGGCCTGGGGCTGAGAGGGTTTCGGCGCCGTCCTCGTGCGGGGAGCCGCAGCCTGCGGAGTGGCACGGCTTCTCTGCCGGCGTGGCGCCATCTCGATGATCGATCCATCCTGCCGGTCATATCGCCGGGTCGGACGTTCGTAGCGTTCATATCGCTCTGTGCGCGGCGCACCGAACAGCATGTTGAACAGGTTGCGCCGATCGCCGCCGTCCTGGGCAAACGAAACGGTTGATGGCAGCGACAGCACGAGGCTGGTCGCTACCATGAATACCGTCCGGACTAGGCGTCGGTTTGGCCTGTTGTGGCGCAAGAGCTTCATCGTTTTCATGCCTTTTGGCCGCACCGTTCACGATGCGGCGCATCGCATGCTAGCCTCAACGGATCGCCTTGAGAAGAGAATGCGACGGCTCGCCATCCGGCTGCATGCCAAGGCGCTTCTGAATGGCGGAGATCGCGGCCTTCGAGCCGGAGCCGAAATTGCCGTCCACTTCGCCTTCGTAATAGCCGAGTTCCTTCATGCGGCTCTGCAGCTCGAACTTCTCCTTGATGTCGAGCGTGCCGTTGGGGCGCGGCCACGACTGCTGTACACCGCCGAAACCTGCGATCTCGTCGGCGAGAAGACCGACCGCGAGCGCGTAGCTGTCGGCTGCGTTGTAGCGCTTGATGGTGAAGAAGTTGGAGAGCATCAGGTAGGCTGGACCGTTCGCGCCGGCCATCAGCTTCAATGTCGCGCGGTCTGCTCCGCGCGGAAAACCCTTGCCGTTCGGACGCTGGAAGCCAAGTGCTGCCCACTGCGCCAAGGTCTTGCTCTGGCCTTCGTATTTTGCGGCGCCGGCGGGAAGCACGGATTCGTAGCCCCAGGTCTTGCCGGCAGTCCAGCCGTTCTTGGCCAGGAGGTTGGCGGAGGTCGCTAGCGCATCGGGAACCGAATGCCAGATGTCGCGCTTGCCGTTGCCATCAGCGTCGACCGCATAGAGCAGGTAGCTCGTCGGGATGAACTGGGTATGGCCCATCGCGCCTGCCCAGGAACCGGTCAGCTGCTTGGGGGATACGTCGCCTGCCTGAAGAATCTTCAAGGCGGCGATCAGCTGGTTGCGCGCGAACTTGCCGCGCTTCGGATCGCCCCACCCGAGCGTCGCCAGTGCCTGCGGCACGTGGTGCAGACGTTCGGGATTTTCCAGAGCTGCGCCATAGTTGGATTCCATCGACCAGATGGCGAGGAGAATGTTTCTGTCGACACCGAAATGCCGCTCCACGGCGTTCAGCGTCGCGCCATGGCGGGCAGCCATTTCGCGGCCGATCTTGACCGTGTAGGGATTGACGCGGCTGTCGAGATAATCCCAGATTTTCGACTTGAATTCCGGCTGGTACTCGGCCTTGCGCAGGACTTCCTGATCGGGACCGCTGATGCCTGCAAAGGCGCGATCATAGGTCGAGCGAGTGATGCCGCTTTTGGCAGCAGTCGAATAGAAATTTGCAACCCACGTCTTGAAACCGGCATCGGCGCGGGCATCTATCGCGCAGGTCGATATGGCAAGGCCGGCGACAAGCGAGAAGATCGTTGCGCGGAAGCGATTGGGGCTGATTTTTTTCATCGGCAGTCGGTCCATTTTTATTCTGGCCATCATGGCGAGATCGGGATGCGGCTCAACGATGTGATAACAGGATAGGGTCAACAAATTCTTTACCATGAAACGCGCGGCCGGGGCAGATCTTTGCTAAAAGGTAGCAAATGTTTATTACAGCCGACAAAAGACCCGAAACCGCACAGCGAAATGCATCAGGAGGCATGAGTGTCACAAGAACGGAAAATTCGTAAAGCAGTCTTCCCTGTTGCGGGCCTCGGCACCCGCTTCCTGCCGGCCACAAAGGCTGTGCCAAAAGAAATGCTGACGGTCGTCGACAAGCCGGTCATCCAGTATGTGGTCGATGAAGCGGCGGAAGCCGGCATCGAACATTTCGTATTCGTGACCGGCCGTGGCAAAGGTGTGATCGAAGACTATTTCGATATTCAGTTCGAGCTCGAGCAGATGCTGCGCGAGCGCAACAAGAATGCCGAACTGACGCTGCTCTCGCATATCCTGCCGAAGGCCGGTACGGCGAGCTTCACCCGCCAGCAGGTTCCGCTCGGTCTCGGTCACGCCGTATGGTGTGCGCGCGACATCGTCGGCAACGAACCCTTCGCGGTTCTGCTGCCGGATATGATCATGTCGTCGGAGAAGAGCTGCCTCAAGGGCATGGTCGAACTCTACGACCAGACCGGCGGCAACGTTCTCGCGGTCGAGGAATGCGATCCGGACCAGGCCCACAAATACGGTATCGTCGGCAAGGGTGAGACCGTCGGCGACGGTTTCAAGATCACCGAGATGGTCGAAAAGCCTGCCAAGGGCACGGCACCTTCGAACTTCTTCATCAACGGCCGCTACATCCTGCAGCCGGAGATCTTCAAGATCCTCGAAACCCAGGAACGTGGCGCCGGCAACGAGATCCAGCTGACCGACGGCATGCTGGCGCTGGCCAAGAGCCAGGAATTTGCCGGCTACCACTTCAAGGGCGAGACCTACGACTGCGGCGCCAAGGACGGCTTCATCATGGCCAATATCGCCTTTGCCCTGCAGCGCCCGGATATCCGCCCGGCGATCGAGGAGCCCCTGAAGGCGCTCGTCTCGAAGCTGATGTAAGCCTATCCTTTACTGCAAAAGTAAACGCCCCCGCGAGATGATCGCGGGGGCGTTTTTCGTTTCGGGGATCGATGCCTTCGATCAGGCCGCCCTGTGACCCTTGAGGCCGTAATAGGCGATGTAGAGGTAGCAGATCGCCGGCATCAGGAAGGCGAGGTGGATGCCGACCGTATCGGCCAGCATGCCCTGCACGACCGGCAGGATGGCACCGCCGACGATCGCCAGGCACAGGATTCCCGATCCCTGGCTGGTGTGGCGACCAAGACCCTTGAGTGCCAGGCTGAAGATGGTCGGGAACATGATCGAGTTGAACAGGCCGATGGCGAGAACCGACCACATCGCCAGCGAGCCGCCCGCAAACACCGTGAGCAGGATGAGCAGGATCGCAACACCGGCATTGAACGCCAGCGCCTTGCCGTCGTCGACGAACCGCATGACATAGGCGCCGACGAAACGACCGATCATGGCGCCGCCCCAGAAATAGGCGACGTAATGGGCGGCTTCCGATTCCGGCATGCCGGCGATGCTTGGTTCTGCCAGGTAATTAACCAGGAACGAGCCGATCGACACTTCGGCACCGACATAGACGAACAGGCCGATCGCGCCGAGAACGAGGTGACGGTAGGCCCACGCGGAGCTACGTTCGCCGCCTTCAGCGACCGTCGTGTCTTCCGTTTCGACATGCGGCAGCTTCAGGGCTGCAAAGACGGCGGCCAGCACGAGGAAGGCGATTGCCAGAAGCATGTAAGGGAAGCGGACGGCATCAGCCTCTGCAAGGCGCAAGGCTTCGAGTTGGTCGCCACTCGCGTTCTGAATGTCGCCGGTCGCGGCCGACAGGATAAGGAAGGCGCCGAAGAGCGGTGCGATCGTGGTTCCGAGCGAGTTAAAGGCCTGGGTCAGCGTCAGCCGGCTCGAGGCAGTTTCAGGGGCGCCCAGCTCCGTCACATAGGGATTGGCGGCAACCTGCAGAATGGTGACACCGCTTGCCAGCACGAACAGCGCACCGAGAAACAGCGCATAGACGCGGTAGCTGGCAGCCGGGATGAACAGCGCACAGCCGATCGCTGCAATCAGCAGGCCGACGACAATGCCCCATTTGTAGCTGATGCGCTTCACAAGCGCGCCGGCCGGCAGCGACACGATGAAATAGGCGCCGAAGAAGCACAGCTGGATCATCATCGACTGGGTGTAGTTGAGCTGGAAGACGTTCTTCAGGTGTGGGATCAGAATGTCGTTCAGGCAGGTGATAAAGCCCCACATGAAAAACAGGGAAGTCAGGGCAACGAGAGCGAAGCGGTAATTGTTACCTGCCGTCGAACTTGTTGCTGTGCGCGGTGTGGTCGCGCTGTCTGTTGGAATTCCAGCCACGTTGAGCCTCTAATCTATCAGGATGTATCGATGGAGTGCACTAATGCTGCACTGCGACAATTCGTCGTGAGCGCTTATATGTTGCGCACAGTCCTGAGGGGAAGTGGGCGGAAGCCCGGGCGCAAGCTTTGTACAACGTGCATGGACGGCGTGATCGGCTGGAGAAGCCATGCGCTGGAGGAGTAGCTGGAGCAACGATTGCTGCAGTGCGGAAATAATTGTTCGCGGGAAGGTATGTTGGAGACAGAACCCATTCCGATCCCGGGCCGTTTAGCGCGACTTCGTACTTTATGCCTATTGTGAAGGCACACATGTCGAAGCATTGGCGCCGAGTGGCGGCAGTACCGGGATAGATATCACGGAAACGTGATTGCCTGATGGACGCTATCGCTTCAGAGTCAGCCCCATGCCCGCGCGAACGATGTTCTGTTCGGTGCCGCCCGTGGTTTTCTCGTATTCAACGTCGCTCGTGAGATCGAGATAGCGGTTGATCGCCCATGTTATCCCCGCGCCGGCAAGCCAGGTGACCTCGTCTTCGCTGCCGGAATCAAAGTTGCGGAACACGGTGCTGCCGCTCAGGCGTGCGACGACGCTGTCGCGCATCTCGTGCGCAAGCGCTGCGGTGAGTTCATACTCCACCCATCCGCCTTCGCCGGGCGTTGTGGAATCCTGGACTGTCGTGCGCAGGCCGAGATTGACGTCGGTGCCGCGCTGTGGTGACCAGGTCGCATCGCCATCAAAGCTGATGCCACCGACATTCTTGAGGCGGTTATCCTCGTAGTCGACGACCTCATAGCCCGTTCCCAACTCGCCGCGCAGTTTCTCGCCGAAATCGAACTCGACGCCGGTGCGCGCGGCATAGGTCTGCGATGAGCGCTGATAGCCAGAAGCATCGCGCTTGCGATCGTAGAATGTGTGGCCCGATGCGATTTCCCCAAACGGGATGAGGGCAGGCGAAAGTTCATAGCCGAGGCGCAGTCGACCATCGATGCCGCTGCGATTGCGGTCTTTCATGTTGAGCGTGCCGCCGTCCGCAAGCTTTGCCTCGGTATAGACATATCGAGAGCCGTTGACGGCGGCGAGTGCTCTGATCTTGCCGATGTCGCGGCCGATCGAGGCCCCGGTCTGGAACAGGTGCACGCCGGACTGGACGTCGGCGCCACCGACGGCGTTCGGGTCGTCATTGTCCTCACGGGTAAAGCTGTAACCGCTGGTCAGATGCGCAACGGTATCGTCTGCAAGATCGAGACGCAGATCCGCGCTGATCTTGCCCTCCGGATCCTCGCCTTCCTTGCTCTTGGTGAAATTGTGCTCGATCGTGGTTTCGCCGGTAACTGTCAGCGCATGCCGTGACCAGTCGGAGGTCAGCGTTCCGCGAATCCCGGTTGCCGCGTAATTGCGCGTTTCCTTCGATCCGTTCTCGCGGGTGATTTCTGTGTTGATGCTCTGATTGATCGACGGGCGCAGCATGAACGTGCCGAGCCGGATGCCGGTCGGATCCACCTCTTGACGCGGAGCCTCCTGCGGATCGATTGCTTCGGGACCATCATCGAGCGGCTCGAGATCGGACGGACCGATCGGCTGGTTGAGATCGACTTCCGGCTCCTGAACACGCGCGGCCGCACTTTGTTGCGCCGTCGTATCGGCGGTCCGTTCGTCTCCGGCGACGGCGACTATGCCGGGAATCGTCCCGCCGACCGGTGCAGTCGGGGTGTTGCGGGTAATCGTCGATGTTCCGGCTGTTCCGACCTGGCTGCTGGGAATGGCGGGAAGCGCGCTGCCGCTGTCTGGAAAAAGGCTCTGCGAAACGGCAGCCGACGGGAGGATCAGCGCCGAGCCGGCCAGCAGCAGTCCATACGCACGGCCGCGCAACGAAAGCGTCGTGGCTTTTGTCCTGCTGATAATCATCGGACTGCCCGGAAATCGGAAAAGCTGATCCAAAGGCAAAGTACAGCGTCGCTCCGCATCCACAGGTCCGTCCTGGCTAAGTGTATGCTTTGAAACACGAATGTCACCTTGTCGGATTTATCGCGGAGTATGCCTCGAAAGGGTTAGTTTATGGTTAACAGTTGGTGAAACCGGCCGCGTGGGGCTGCGCGACTGCCCTTCACGCTATCCGTCCACTCGCCAGGAGATGCCACTACATTTGCATGAACATTCCCAGCGCGTATGGATGGTCGCAGGGCACAAACGCCGGTTGCCCAGGCAGGCGAATTCACGCGTTTACGGTGATTTAACCAAGTCAAACGTGACATTTACACACATTGGATTTGTTGAAGCGCATTAAGAAAATGTATCTACAGTTCAAGTATAGAAACTTGACATCGGAGCAATTCCGTTCCGAGGGGCGAGTCAGGGAAGAGTTATATGTCAATTCTTGCACGCATGATGAAGGATGAGTCGGGCGCGACTGCCATCGAATATGGCCTCATTGCCGCACTCATTTCCGTTGCTTTGATTGCCGGCGCAACAACGCTCGGCGGCGCTTTGAATAACCAGTTCAGCAACATAGCAGGAAAGCTCACCTGCGACGGAAGTGCCACCACTTGCTGATTGCAGTCTGCGAAATGCCATAGAAGGAGCCGTCTCGACATTCGAGGGGGCTCCGTTCGTCATCAGGCTGCAGTGTGCTGGGGGCCGTTGGACGTATTTATTCCGCGAATATCTTGGAACGCTGAGCGCGTCAGTGATGTACGCCAACAGCCGTGCGATTTCCCGTTGCCTGGTCCTTTCCTTGCTCAGCGACGCTCTAGCCAGCGACCGGTTTCGAAGATCGACGCATTGTTTTCTCGAAGTCCGCAATACTTGCTCAGCGGCTAATGCGATGGACTTGACCAGGAAAAAGCGCTAAGCCTGCGACATGATAAAGAGAGCGTTGCAGGCCGCAGAGGTCGATGTCATTGATTCCGCCCTGCGGACGATTGCCTTTGGAAAACAGGGCCTTGTAGCCCTTGATCATGCCCTTCAGAATGGCCTGGGCGGCCCGTTCCGCGCAGCGGCCGAGCTGATCGGCGGCATCAGCGGTCGTGTCATCGTGACCGGCATCGGCAAGAGCGGCCATATCGGCAAAAAGATTGCTGCAAGCTTTGCCTCGACAGGAACGCCAGCCTTTTTCGTGCATCCGGTCGAAGCAAACCACGGCGATCTCGGCATGATTGCGCCCGGCGATGTCGTGCTGGCGCTGTCCTGGAGCGGCGAGACCGCCGAGTTGCAGGGGATCGTATCGTTCACCCGTCGCTTTTCTATTCCTTTGATCGCACTCACGTCTGGTGAGGTCTCAGCGCTCGGCAGAGCGGCAGATGTCGTTCTGCTTCTGCCGAAGGAACAGGAAGCCTGTCCGCACGGGCTGGCTCCAACCACCTCCACGCTGATGCAGCTTGCGATGGGCGATGCACTTGCTGTTGCGCTGCTGGAAGCGCGCGGTTTTTCGGCAACCGATTTCCGCGTCTATCATCCTGGCGGCAAGCTCGGCGCCATGCTGTCGCATGTCAGCGACCTCATGCATGTCGGCGACAGCATTCCGTTGGTGCGCCAGGGCGTGCTGATGCCGGAAGCGGTGCAGGAATTGTCGCGCAAGCGGTTCGGTTGCGTCGGTGTTACCGATGACGAAGGCCGGCTCGTCGGCGTCGTCACCGATGGCGACATTGCGCGCCATCTCGACGTCGACCTGACGAAGATGCCCGTGGACGAGGTCATGACCGTGCGCCCGAAGACGGTGGGCAAGGATACGCTGGCGACGGCGGCTCTCGCGCTGCTCAACCAGTACAGTATCGGCGCGCTTCTCGTCGTCGGCGAAGATCAGCGCCCGATCGGCATCGTCCATTTCCACGATCTGCTCCGCGTCGGCGTCGCCTGAAACCCATCTGAGTTTCAGGTGGGACGCAAGACGGTCGCGGTTGCTTCGACGCGAAGATCGCGGCCATTTGATTCGATGATCACCACCTGAGTGCCGGCTGGCAGGTCCGGCCCGATGATCGACCACCACGTATCATCAAGCCTGATCCGTCCGCGACCTTCCGCGATCGGCTCGTGCAGCGTTGCGGTGCGCCCGACGAGGCTTTCGCCACGCCGGTTGAGGTTCGGCTGATCGCTCTCGCCGCCACGGCTCGAATAGAAGCGACGCCCGACCACCGCCAATCCGACCGCTAGCACGGCAAACAGCAGAAGCTGCACCTGCCAGGTCCAGATGCCGGTATCCCAGAGTGCCAGAGACAGCGCGCCGACGATGATGGCGGCAAGCCCGATCCAGATCAGGAAGGCACCGGGAACGGCCAGTTCTGCTGCGAGCAGGACGAGGCCGAGGAGCCACCAGCTCCACGAGCCGAGGCTGCGTACCAGATCGATGATCATTGCAGCCTCATTTGTCGGAGGAGGGCGTATAGGGCGGGATGACAGCGGTCACGCTGGGCGTGCTGCGGGTGGTGCGCGAAGGCTGGCCGGGTTGCGTGCGGGGCGCTGCCGGGGCAGGGCCGTCGCCATTTCCGAAGACTTCCTTGGCGATGGCGCCGATGCCGCCGAGCGAACCGATCAGCGACGATGCTTCAAGCGGCATCAGCACGATCTTGGAATTGTTCGCCTTGCCGATCTCGACCAGAGCTTCGGTATATTTCTGCGCCACGAAGTAGTTGATTGCCTGCACATTGCCGGAGGCGATTGCTTCGGAGACGACCTGCGTCGCGCGCGCTTCGGCTTCTGCCAGACGCTCGCGCGCCTCGGCATCGCGGAACGCTGCTTCGCGCTCGCCTTCGGCCTGCAGCACGGCTGCCTGTTTCGCGCCCTCGGCCCGCAGGATCTGCGCGTTGCGCGAGCCTTCGGCCTCGAGGATCTGGGCGCGCTTCTCGCGCTCCGCCTTCATCTGGCGGCCCATCGATTGCACGAGGTCTGCCGGCGGCTGGATGTCCTTGATCTCGACGCGGGTGACCTTGATGCCCCAGGGATGAACCGCCTGGTCGACGACGCGCAGCAGCCGTTCGTTGATGACTTCGCGGTTGGACAACAGCTCGTCGAGGTCCATCGAACCCATGACCGATCGAATATTGGTCATGGTGAGGTTCTGGATGGCGAGCTGCAGATTGGTGATCTGGTAGGCGGCCTGGGCGGCGTTGAGCACCTGATAGAAGGCGACGGCATCGGCCGAAACGCTGGCATTGTCCCTGGTGATGACTTCCTGGGTGGGGATATCAAGCACCTGTTCCATGACATTCATCCGCGCGCCGATGCGCTCGATGAAGGGCGTCAGGATATTGAGGCCCGGCTCCAGCGTGCGCGTGTAGCGGCCAAACCGCTCGACGGTGTAGTTATAGCCCTGCGGCACGGTCTTCACGAGGGCAAAGAGCAGGAGTATCGCGAGAATTACGATACCGATGACAAAATAGTCGAAACCGTCCAGGCTCATGAAGAGTCCTCCTGCCCAATAAATTGCGTTCGTTTCATACCCGACAACCCTAGAGATGTGCGGAGGTGTTCACAAGCGCATGTTCTTGCACTAGAAACCGCCGGACACACGGGTCGCAGCCTACCCCGACAAAACAAGGACCAAAACCATGAAGACCATCGTCGTCTGTTCCGGCGGACTGGATTCCGTTTCGCTTGCCCACAAGATTGATGCCGAGCAGGATTTGATCGGGCTCGTCTCGTTCGATTACGGCCAGCGACACAGGAAGGAACTCGACTATGCCGCGGCCTGTGCGCTGCGGCTGGGCGTACCCCACCAGATCATCGATATGCGCTCGATCGGTGCCCAGCTGACGGGATCGGCGCTGACGGACGATCTGGACGTGCCTGACGGTCATTACGCTGAGGAAACGATGCGCGTCACCGTCGTGCCGAACCGCAACGCGATCATGCTCGCGGTCGCGTTCGGGGTGGCGGCGGCCCAGAGCGCGGATGCGGTGGCGATTGCCGTCCATGGCGGCGACCATTTCATCTATCCCGATTGCCGGCCGGGCTTTATCGACGCGTTCCAGACGATGCAGGATCATGCGCTCGACGGATACGCCTCGGTGCGGCTGCTGGCGCCTTATGTGAATGGGTCGAAGGCCGATATCGTCACCGACGGCGCAAAACACGGTACACCGTTTGGCGACACCTGGTCCTGCTACAAGGGTGGCGAAAACCATTGCGGCCGGTGCGGCACCTGCGTCGAGCGTCGCGAGGCGTTTCATCTCGCTGGCGTCGCGGATCCGACCGAGTATGAGGATGCCGAATTCTGGAAGTCCGCAACGGACGGGTTTCGCGCCGACGAAGTGCGGTAAGCGCTATTCGGCGTAGATCATCTTCTTGGTCATGCCGCCGTCGAGCGTCAGGACCTGGCCGGTCATGAAACCGGCACCCGTCAGATAGAGGACGGCGTCGGCAATGTCCTTCGGGCGACCGACGCGGCCGACAGGGTGCTGTGCGTGGTCCTCGTCGCTCAGCTTCGTCTCATTGGTGATCCAGCCCGGCGCGATGGCATTGACCCTGATGTTCGGGCCAAGGCTGATCGCAAGTGCATGGGTGAAGGCGACCAGTGCGCCCTTGGAGGCGGCATAGGCTTCGGTATCCGGTTCCGACATGAACGCCCGCGTCGATACCATGTTGACGATGGACCCACCTGTTGACATCAGCGGCACCGCAGCGCGGGTCATCAGGAAGGCGCCGGTCAGGTGGCTGTCGGTCACGCGGCGCCAGTCGGCCAGCGACAGATGCGCAATCGGGCCATGGTTCGGGCTGGCGATGCCGGCATTGTTGACGAGCAGGTCGAGACTGTCCCAGCCGAGTAGCGCAAAGGCTTCCTCGACCGAGGTTTCGTCGGAGACATCGCAGAGAACGGGCTGAACGCCCTTCGGAACATCAGCCGTTTCGCTGAAGTCGAACGAGGCGACCTCGAAACCGTGGTCGGCCAGATCAGTGCAGATCCCGCTTCCGATCAGGCCGGCACCGCCGGTAACGATGGCTCGCTTCATCGCGATCTCCCTAAAGCTCAGACCCAGCCCTGCAACTCGCGACGAACCACCGTCTCAAGCACGTTGATGCCGTCGACGCTGTCGTTGAGGCAGGGAATATGGACGAAATTCTCGCCGCCATGGTGCATGAAGATCTCGCCAGCCTCGCCGGCAATTTCCTCAAGCGTTTCCAGGCAGTCGGAGACGAAGCCGGGGTTCATGATGGCGACGCGCTTGATGCCTTCGGCGGCAAGCGTTTCCATCGTCTTGTCGGTATAGGGCTGCAGCCATTCTTCGGGTCCGAAGCGCGACTGGAAGGTGAGGCGCAACTGCTTCTCGGTATAGCCGAGCTCTTCGCGCAGCAACCTTGCGGTCTTGTAGCAGAAACAGTGATAGGGGTCGCCGGCCTTGAAGTAGGACTGCGGAATGCCGTGGAAAGAGGTGATCAGCAGCTGCGGTTCCCACTCGAGCGTCGACAGCGTCTGGCGAACGGAATTGGCCAGCGCCATGATATAGGCGGGGTCATCGTGATAGGTCGGCACCGTGCGGAGGGCCGGCTGCCAGCGCTGCTTCATCAGGTATTCGAACGCCTTGTCGTTGACGGTCGCCGTCGTTGCGGCCGCGTATTGCGGGTAAAGCGGGAACAGCAGGATCCGGTCGCAGCCCTGCGCCTTCAGCGCATCCATGCGCTCGGCGATCGAGGGCTTGCCGTAGCGCATGCCCCAGTCGACCACGACGTTTGGCAGATCGGCCAGCCGTTCGGCCATTTTCTCGCCCTGGCTGCGGGTGTAGGTGCGCAGATAGCTCTCGTCGAGATCCTTGTTCCAGATCTCCTCATAGGCCTTGCCGACCTTCTGCGGGCGCTTGTTGAGGACGATGCCGTAGAGGATCGGATACCAGAACAGCCGCGACCATTCGATCACGCGCTTGTCGGACAGGAATTCGGCGAGATAACGCCGCATCGACCAGTAGTCCGTGCCGTCGGGCGTGCCGAGGTTGACGAGCAGGACGCCAACTTTGCCGAAGGTAACCTTCGGATGACCGGTGGGCAGTTTTGAGGGCACGATATTCATGCGGTCACTTCCGATCGGGTTCGACCGCAGGATGCGGCCGGAGGATTGTCTGGCTCTATTTAGAAACAATCAACGGCCCGGGGAAGCCCCGAGCCGTCGGTTGCATCAGGACAAATTGTCCCGCTTTCGTTTTTATCTGGCCGGCAGTTCCAGCTCCTTGCCGATCTGGATGACATCCGGGTTGCGAAGGCTATTGGCCTTGGAGATGTCCATCCACTTCTCGCCGTCGCCATAGGTGCTTTCGGCGATCTTCCACAGCGAGTCACCCTTGACCACAGTGTATTTGCTCGGGCCGGCGGGAGCCGGGGACGCCGTTGTGGCTGTCGGAGCCGGCGTGGCCGGTGCAGGGGTGGCTGGTGCAGGTGCGGCTGGTGCAGGTGCTGCCGGTTCCGTTGTCATGGGCACGGGGGCGGCTGGAGCCGCTGGTGCAGGAGCCGGTGCTGCTGGTGCCGGGGTCGCAGGTGCCGGGGTTGCCGGTGCCGCTGGCGCCGGAGCAGGAGTAGCCGGAGTGGCCGGTGCAGGGGTAGCCGGGGCAGAGGGGGCAGGAGTGGCAGGAGCCTGGGCCGTCGTTGCCGGTGCAGCCGGTGCGGGAGTTGTAGCAGGCGCCGGAGCAGGAGTTGCGGCAGGCGCCGGAGCAGGTGTTGCAGCCGGTGCCGGTGCCGGTGCCGGGGCGGCAGCTGCCTTCGGTAACGGCTTGTAGTCTGCCGGTGTCAGGTCGGTGATGCGGCCATCGGTATAGGGCTTGTAGGGGCTGTTGGCCGAGATGTAGTCGGCAACGGCGTTTTCGAGGTTGGGTCCGAAGTCGTAGGCGTTGACGGCTGCGGTGTTGAAGATCTTGTAGCCGTCGCCGCCGGTGCGGACGTAGTTGTTGGTAACGACGCCGTATGTCTTGTTCGGGTCGATCGGAACGAAGGCCTCGCCTTCCTTGACCTGAACGTCGCTGATGCGGCTGCCGCTCGACTTCGACCGGTCGAAGGAGAACTTCATGCCTGCCACCTGCGGGAAGCGACCGGCGCCGTCGTCGATCTGGCTGACGCCGTTTTCGAGGGCGGTGACGACATCCGAGCCTTTCAGCTGGAAGGTTGCGATCGTGTTCTGGAACGGCAGGACGGTCAGGATTTCGCCCATCGTCACTTCGCCGGAATCGATCGAGGCACGCAGGCCGCCGCCGTTCTGGATGGAGAGCGTGATGCCCTGATCCTTGACGCGGTCAAGCTGTGCATCGGCAAGCAGGTTGCCCATCGTGCATTCCTTGGCGCGGCAGTTGAGGCGATCGCCATCGATGACGCCTTCGGTCGAGCCGACGACCTTCTTCTTGATCTCTTCGAGCGGGCCGCCGAGTTCCTTGACCTTGGCGACAAACGCAGCGTCCTGCGGAACGCTGGAATCGAGCAACTTCGGTGCACCTGCGGACGACTTCACCACGCCGCTGTCATCGAAAACGACCGAGAGATCACCGAGATATTTGGAATAGGCGTAGGACGTCACGATCGGAATATCGACGCCAGCAGGGCTTTTGACGATGGTCGGGTAGGGGCCGGATGCCTTGGGGTCGGTGCTGGACAGGTAGGTATGGCTGTGGCCGCCGACGATCACGTCGATGCCGGCAACGGCTGCCGCGATTTCCTTGTCCTTGACGTAGCCGACATGGGAGAGGAGCACGATCTTGTTGATGCCCTGCGACTGAAGGTCCGCTACGGCATTCTTCACATATGTGATCTCGTCCTCGAAGGTGATGTCGGGACCCGGCGAAGAGGTCTCGCTCGTATCTTTCGCGAGAACGGAGACGATGGCAACACGCTGGCCGCCGAAATCCTTGATCACGTAACCCTTGTACTTGTCGGCCAGCGGTGTTCCAGCCTTGGCGATGGTATTGCCGGAAATGATCGGAAACTTCAGTGCGGTAATGAACTTCAGCAGTTCCTGCGGGCCGTCGTCGAACTCGTGGTTGCCGATCGCCATCGCATCGAAGCCGATGCCGTTCATGAATTCGGCAACGGGTGCGCTCTTGTAGGTGCTGTAAAACAGCGAACCCTGAAACTGGTCGCCGGCGTCGAGAACGAGAACGTTCTTGCCCTGCAACTCGCTGCGGCGGGCGTCGATGGCCGACTTCACGCGCGCAATGCCGCCGAAGCATTCGTTCTTTTCGGTCTCGGCCGGCGTGCAGGTGGAATCGTATTTGTTGATCGGCTCGATACGGGAATGCAGGTCGTTGATGTGGAGAATGTTGAGTTCGAAGTCGGCCATTGCGACGCCGCTCGAGAGGGCAATGACCGATGCGGTCACGATCCCCAATCCGATAGTTCTCATCATCATCTCTCTCCTTTTATGATTGCGCGCGTGTGGGCGTGCATGTTCCCGATTTTTGTATCACGCCATGGTGACGATCGTTGTGCAGCGCATGTTTTCACCAAGCAAAACTGGTTTCAAGGTAAATGTGACAGGGCCAGAGCTATTCGCCCTCGCGCACAACGCGAAAGGCCCCGCATCAAGCGAGGCCCTCCCTAACTCTGGAATGACTGTGAAGCTGGGCGATCAGCTGCGGCGGGCGAGCGAAAACTGCGCGCCGCTATCCTGCGTGCAGTTCAGCTGGCTCTGGGTGACCAACGAGCAGTTGACGCGCGACTGCGTCTTGCGCACCAGCGAGGTCATGTTGATCTCGACCAGCGTCGGCGAGAGCTTGTTATAGGTGCCGGAGGCGAGAAGCGCGTTGCTGTCGCTTGCACGGGTGTTGAACGTGCCCGCCTGGAAGGTGGAGACGATACCGTTCGGATCGACCCATGCGCCCTCGACGCCCTGCGGCTGCACTGGTGCTGATACCATGCGTGGCGGCGGAGAAGAGACGCAGGCCGTGAGGCTGGCTGCCGCAATGAGCACGAGGCCCGTTTTGAAGTTCATGATCTGTCTCCCGCGATTCGGTCCGGCTTGTGGTCTGCAACCATGCCTTCTGGAGCCTATGTAAAGCAAGACTGCGGATTGGGAAGACTGGGGAAAGGCAGGAGTTTTCGCTTTGTGAAGAACGGGCGCGGGTGTGGCTTTTATACGCTCCAGCCGGTTCTTCCCGTCATGGCCTGGAAGAGGCCGCAAGTTGCCGCCGCAAGGTGCGATCGAGGCGGCGTTCCGCGCCGCGCAAGCGGGAGAGGGGGGTGGGGTCCGCGGCTGACGCGAGCCCCCTCATTGATTCCTAGCGAACCAGGATGTTCTTGAACTGCCAGGCGTCCTTTTCGTCGATGTCTTCCGGGAACAGACCCGGGCGACCTTCGAGCGGGGTCCAGTCGGTGTAGTGACCTTCGACCGGGCCGAGATACGGCATCTGCACTTCGAGGCAGCGCTTGTAATCCACCTCGTCGGCTTCGACGATGCCGGCCTTCGGGTTTTCGAGTGCCCAGACCATGCCGGCGAGAACGGCGGAGGTTACCTGCAGGCCGGTTGCGTTCTGGTAAGGCGCGATGCGGCGGGTTTCTTCGAGCGACAGGCGCGAGCCGTACCAGTAGGCGTTCTTCTCGTGACCGTAGAGCAGCACGCCGAGTTCATCGACACCGTCTTCCAGTTCATGCTCGTCGAGCACGTGCAGGACGGGCTGCTGAGTGCCGCCATTGCCGAACATTTCGTGCAGCGACAGAACCGCGTCATTGGCCGGGTGATAGGCATAGTGGCAGGTCGGACGGTAGACGACTTCGCCGTCCTTTTCGACGGTGAAATAGTCGGCGATCGAGATCGACTCGTTGTGGGTAACGAGGAAGCCGTATTGCGGACCCGGCGTCGGGCACCAGGTGCGAACGCGGGTGTTGGCGCCCGGCTGTTCGAGGTAGATTGCGGCCTGGCAGCCCTTCTTGTGCTTCTTGGCGTTCTTCGGCATCCAGTTTTCGTGGGTGCCCCAACCGAGTTCGGCCGGCTGCAGCCCTTCCGAGATGAAGCCTTCGACCGACCAGGTGTTCCAGAACACGTTGAGCGGCTTGGGGTTCTTGGTGCGCTGGGTGTCGCGCTCGGCAATGTGAACGCCCTTGACGCCCAGCTTCTTCATCAGCTTAGCCCAGCCTTCGCGGTCGTGCTGGTCCGGCTCGTCGAATTTGAGGCCGGTGTCATTGGCAAGGTTGACCAGCGCCTGCTTGACGAACCAGGAAACCATGCCCGGGTTTGCGCCGCAGGTGGAAACGGCCGTGGTGCCGCCCGGGTTCTTCTTCTTCTCGTGGCGCACGGTCTCGCGCAGCGCATAGTTGGTGCGCTCGGAGTTCTTCATGCTCTTGTCGAAATAGAAGCCGAGCCAGGGTTCGACGACCGTGTCGATATAAAGGACGTCAAGCTTGCGGCACATCTTCATCAGATCGAGCGAGCCCGTGTCGACCGACAGGTTGACGCAGAAGCCCTGGCCTTCGCCTTCGGTCAGAAGCGGCTTCAGCAGCTCCTTGTAGTTTTCCTTGGTGACATGGTCCTTGATGTGACGGATGCCGTGCTTCTTGAGGATCTCCATGTCGGAGGGCTCTTCGCGCGGGTCGATAACCACCATCCGGCTCTTGTCGAACTTGAAATGGCGTTCGATCAACGGCAGCGTGCCGCGGCCGATCGATCCGAAACCGATCATCACGATCGGACCGGTGATTTCGCCATATACCGGATAGGTCTCGTCTTTCATCGTATTCTCCCTATGGGTCGACTGCTCTTCCACCGCCGCAGCCTGCATTTTGCAGGCGTAACGGACCCGTGTGACATGCATCTGATGCCCGGCCTAGATCACAAAATTTCGTCACAATAAAGGGGTCGCGTTTGAGGCGTACGGTGGAATAACGGTCCCGAGGTTGTTTTCGCCCGACCGGCGCGCCGGCCGCCCAAAATGTGGTTTCCGCTCGGTTGGTCCGTTTTGCGTGGATAATGCTAAATCTAGCACCTGTCCCTTGGATCCGTTTTCGCGCACCCTAAAATCTGCTGGGAACGACCAGGGGAATGTCATGTTGAAATTCGGTTTGCGTTTGTCGCCGAATAGGTCAGGGCGCGGGGGCATCGGGGCGATCGTGGTGCCGTCGACGCTTAGCAGGATCCGGCGCGGCAATGCGTCGATGGCACGTGCTTTTCCGGCGTGGGGATTGTGGGTCGTGTTCTGGCTGGTGCTGGCGCTTGGGTGCACCATGGCGGTGGCTGTCGCCCGGTCGCCCGCCTGACATCACTCATCTGGTCCCTTGCAGGTGATCCACCAGAGCGCGCAGTTTTGGCGCCATGTTCCGCCTGCTCGGATAGTAGAGATAGAAGCCCGGAAACCACGGGCTGAATTCTTCGAGCACCGGCACCAGCTCGCCCGTGGCGATCGCCGGGCGGAAGCTCTCTTCCATGCCAAAGCTGATGCCCGCGCCGGCAATGGCCAGGCGAACCATCAGCGCCATGTCGGTCGTGGTGATGGTGTCAGAAACGGCGACCGAGAATTCCTTGCCGTCTTGCGAAAACTCCCAGCGATAGGGCGCCTGATGGACGGAGGCCCGCCAGCCGATGCAACGGTGAACGCCAAGTTCGCGTGGGTGAGCCGGGGTGCCGTAGCCTTTGAGGTAGCCCGGCGAGGCGACGGCGATCTGGCGCTGGTTTCCGGAAACCGGCACGGCGATCATGTCCTGCGCGATGACTTCGCCGAGCCTCACGCCCGCATCATAGCCCTCCGCAACGATATCGAATTCTTCGTCGGTCACAGTGATATGCAATGTCACCTCCGGATGTTCCTCGGCGAAGGACGCGAGCACGGGGCCGGATAGAAAGCTCTCGGCAATCGAGGAGACCGCAAGGTTCAGGCGGCCGCGCGGACGTCCGTGCAGGTTTGCTGCCGCCTCGGTGGCGCTGCGCATCTCCGACAGCGCTGGCGCGACCTCGGAATAGAGCCGCTCACCCGCCTCCGTCAGGGCAACGCTGCGGGTGGTGCGTGCAACGAGCGCGATGCCGAGCGTCTCTTCCAGCCGGCGGATCGTCTGGCTGACGGCCGAGCGGGTGACGCCGAGGCGGTCGGCGGCGGCACGAAAGCTTTTTTCTTCTGCAACCAGCGTGAAGACGGCGAGCGCATTGTAATCAGTCAGCATTGGTTAGAATTCCTTGCCACTGTGGAAACACCTGGGCGGCTTATCGCGACAATGGAGGAGGAATAGGGTCCTTGCAATCCGCAGGCAAGCGGAGAGCGAAGGAGCTAATCACATGGACAAGGTTGTTCTCATAACCGGCGCATCGAGCGGGATCGGTGCAGGTATCGCCCGCGAACTGGCAAAAGCCGGGGCGACACTGATGCTGGGCGCCCGCCGCACGGACCGGCTGGAGGAGCTCGCCTGGGAACTCCGGGACTTGGGCGCCAAGGTCGCGACACGCAGGCTTGACGTCACCGATCGCGCCGATGTGGCGGCGTTCGCGCAAGTGGCGGAAGACCAATTCGGCCGCGTCGACGTTATCGTCAACAATGCGGGCGTCATGCCGCTATCGCTGATGTCTTCGCTCAAGGTCGACGAGTGGGACCGGATGATCGACGTGAATATCAAGGGCGTGCTCTACGGCATCGCTGCCGTGCTGCCTCTGATGATGGCGCAGGGTTCCGGCCAGATCATCAATATCGCATCGGTCGGCGCTCTCAGTGTTTCACCCACGGCTGCAGTCTATTGCGCCACCAAATACGCGGTTCGGGCGATCTCCGACGGTCTGCGGCAGGAGCATGACAACCTGCGCATCACCTGCATCCACCCGGGCGTGGTGGAAAGCGAGCTTGCCGACACGATCACCGATGCCGCGGCCGCCGAAGCCATGAAGACCTACCGCGCCATTGCGCTGCAGCCGGATGCGATCGGTCGCGCCGTGCGCTTTGCGATCGAGCAGCCCGACGATGTCGATGTGAATGAGATTGTCGTTCGCCCGACGCGGGCGCAGTGAACGGTACGGCTGCCATGAACCGCCGCCATCTCCTCCTCGTTGCCGCCGCGTCTTTCGGCGCGGCGCTTCCTTCCCATGCAGAGGACATCATGGACAACAAGATCCAACCCGCGAGTCATCCCTACGTCGGAATGTGGGTAACGGCAGACGGACATATCCGCCACGAGCTGCAGCAAGATAACCGCTATGATGAAGCACGCGGCTCTCGCAAAAGCGCGTATCAGGGCCGGTATCTCGTCACCGGCGATCACATCGATTATTGGGACGATACCGGGTTCACCGCCGATGGCGACTTCATCGACGGCGTGCTGCATCATGCGGGCATGGTGCTCTACCGGGAACAGTAGGGGCTTCGCTTCAGACCAGTTCGGCCCGGATCAGGCCGCGCAGGGAATTGCCGACGAACAGGCGTTTCCCGGCAAGGTCGGTCTGTTTCACAAGGCCAGACTTCGCGCGGCCCTCGCGGATCAGATCGCCGCGCAGGATCCCCGCAAGCAGACCGGATGAGATCGGCGGTGTCGTCAGCGTGCCGTCGGCCTGCTCCACGAAGAGATTGGTGCGCGTGCCTTCGCAGACCTCTGCGCGTTCGTTGAGCAGGATCACCTCGTCCACATCTTCAGAGAATTCGGCGCGGGCGGCGTCATAGACTTCGCGGCGCGATGTCTTGTGGCGATACATCGGATCATCCGAGGGCAGGCGCGTCTGCGCGATCCCGATCCGCCAGATCGCATCCTTGGCAACGGGCGCGAACGGCGTGGCGACGATCTCGACCTTGCCGCGGAACGTCATTTCCAGCCGCACGCGAAGCGGCGTCTCTCCTTCGACCGAGGCCTGGAGCTGTTTCATCAGGTCTGGCGGGGCCGGGCGAAAGCCCAGGGCATCGGCCGAACGGTTCAGCCGACGCAAATGCTGGTCGATCCGGGTAAAACCGGAACCCGGCTCCCAGCGCATGGTTTCGATCAGCGAAAGATCCACCGGTTTTGCACCGCGACCCTTGGCCTTCACAGACATCGCAACCCCTCCGACCTGCGTTTGACCGTCCGTTGATCAGACAGCCTTGTCCAAAGCTTCCAACTCGTCGATCAGACCTTCGATCATCGACAGGCCCTTCGACCAGAAGGACGGATCGGTGGCATCTAGGCCGAATGGCTTGAGCAATTCCGAATGATGCTTGGTGCCGCCTGCCTTCAGAAGGTCGAAATACTTGTCCTGGAAGCCGGGGGCGGCGTTCTGGTAGACCGCGTAGAGCGAGTTCACCAGGCAGTCGCCGAAGGCATAGGCATAGACGTAGAAGGGCGAATGGATGAAGTGGGGGATATAGGTCCACCACGTCTCGTAGCCTTCCGAGATCCGGATTGCCGGGCCGAGGCTCTCGTTCTGGACGGACAGCCACAGTTCGCCGATCTGCTCCGACGTCAGTTCGCCCTGCTTGCGGGCCGTGTGGATCTTGCGCTCGAACTGGTAGAAGGCGATCTGGCGGACGACCGTATTGATCATATCCTCCACCTTCTGGGCGAGCATCGCCTTGCGTTCGCGCTTGTCCCTGGTCTTTTCCAAGAGTGCCCGGAACGTCAGCATCTCGCCGAACACGGAGGCGGTTTCGGCAAGCGTCAGCGGTGTCTGGCACATCAGCGCGCCCTGGCCGCCGGCGAGAACCTGATGCACGCCGTGGCCAAGCTCATGGGCAAGCGTCATCACGTCGCGCGGCTTACCCATATAGTTGACGAGAACGTAAGGGTGCGCAGACGGCACGACCGGATGCGCGAACGCGCCCGGTGCCTTGCCGGGCCGTGCCGGCGCGTCGATCCATTCCTCGTCGAAGAAGCGGGCGGCGATGGCGGCCATCTCGGGCGAGAAGGCGCCGTAGGCGGATAATACGGTGTCCTTTGCTTCCGGCCAGGAAATGAGGCCCTTCGGCGTTTCCGGCAGCGGCGCGTTGCGGTCCCAGTAGTTCAGCTGGTCGACGCCGAGCCATTTCGCCTTCATCGCGTAATAGCGGTGCGACAGGCGCGGATAGGCCTGCGTGACAGCTTCCGAGAGCGCGTCGACGACCTCGCGTTCGACACGGTTCGCCAGGTGACGGCTGTCGGCGATATCCTCAAAGCCGCGCCAGCGGTCGGAAATTTCCTTGTCCTTGGCGAGCGTGTTGGTGATCAGCGTGAAGACGCGCAGGTTCTCGCCAAAGGTTTTTGACAGTGCTACGGCCGCCTTGGCGCGGGTTTCCGGCTCGGGCTCTACCAGCATGTTGAGCGTGATTTCGAGCGGTTGTTTTTCGCCATCTACCTCGAAGCGAAGTTCCGACATGGTTTCGTCGAACAGGCGGTTGAAGGCGGCGGCCGACGTCATCGACTTCTCGAGAAAGAGCTGCTCGAGCTTGTCGTCCAGCTGGAAGGGCTTATCCATTCTCAAGTCCACCAGCCAGGGGCGGAAATGGCCGGTTGCGGGATCGCGGTCCATCGCCGCATTGATGACCGCATCGTCGATCCGGTTCAGTTCCAGCGCGAAAAACAGGAGATGCGAGGAGAGATCCGTCAGCTTTGTCTGGATGTCGCCGTAGAACTTGCCGTTTGCCGGGTTGGACGTGTCCGAAAAATAGGTGAGGCCGGCGAACGAGCCGATCTTGCCGAGGAGGTCGTCGAGCGCGTCATATTCCGACAAGGCCTCGCCAAGTCCGCCGGCACCGGTTTTTGCGGCAGCGTCTGCAAGCTTGCCCTTCCACTTTTCCTCGAAAGCGAGCGACAGCGTGCGCGCCTTTTCCAGATCGGCCACAAATTCTGGGGCATCCTTGGCAGCGTAGAGATCGGACAATTTCCAGACTGGCAGGAGACCGAGCGCGGGGTCGGCGGGCGAAGCAGCGGGCGACGCGCCGGAAAAAGCAGGAGAGGCGGTCATGGTGTGCCAGTTACGGAAATTTCTCACGGTTTTCTCCTGTCGACGGCGATCCTGTGCCAGAACCGACTGTTTTCCCCCTCGGCCGTTAAAATGCAAGCTTTTCTCAAAAGGGGATGTTCAAGCCTCTCTGACACAACTTGCAGCATAAGAGCCCATCAAGGGTGCACGATGAACGTTGCAGGAGCCGAGCATGATTGCCCATGTCCTAGTCGTAGATGACGATCCGATCCAGCGCCGCCTCTTGAAGAATGCCGTCGAACGGTTCGGACATGTCGCCCATCTCGCCGAGAACGGCCTCGTTGCTCTCGACTTTCTCCAGAACCTCAGCGGACCGGTCAATGTCATCGTGCTCGACCTGATGATGCCGGAAATGGACGGGCTGAGCTTTCTTTCAACCATCCGCAGCATGGGCATCGATACGCCCGTCATCGTGCAGACCGGCCAGGGCGGCATCGAGACGGTGGTGGAAGCCATGCGCGCCGGTGCCTTCGATTTCGTGGTCAAGCCGGTTTCGCCGGAACGGATCGGCGCGTCGATCGGCAATGCCCTCAAGGTTGGCCAGAAGGAAACCAAGTCGCGCACCGGTCGCCGCCGCGCCGGCATCGTCGGCTTCAACGATATCGTTTCGGCAAGCCCGGACATGCTGCGCGTCATCGATCTGGCCCAGCGCGCCGCGCATTCCAACATTCCGGTGGTGCTCGAAGGCGAATCGGGCGTCGGCAAGGAAATGGTGGCCCGCGCAATCCAGTCCGCGAGCGACCGCGCAGGAAAGCCGTTCATCACCGTCAATTGCGGTGCGATCCCGCACAATCTTGTCGAGAGCATCCTGTTCGGTCACGAGAAGGGCGCGTTTACCGGCGCCTCCGAGCGGCACACGGGCAAGTTCGTCGAGGCTGACGGCGGCACGCTGTTCCTGGACGAGATCGGTGATCTTCCGCTTGAAGTTCAGGTGAAGCTTCTGCGCGCCGTGCAGCAGGGCGAAATCGAGACTGTCGGGGCCGGCAAGGTCCAGAAGGTCAACGTGCGGCTGATTTCGGCGACCAACAAGGACCTGATCGAGGAAGTCCGGGCAGGGCGGTTCCGCGAGGACCTCTATTACCGTCTCAACGTCTTCCCCATCACCATCCCGGCGCTGCGTCGCCGCAAGGAAGACATTCCGCATCTGGTCCGAGTTTTCGCCGAGCGCTTTTCGGCGGAACAGAAACTCGAACGCAGTGTCGGGATCAGCGCCAGCGCGATGGCACTTCTGACCGCCTACGACTGGCCGGGCAATATCCGCCAGCTGGAAAACGCGATCTTCCGCGCCGTGGTTCTGACCCAGGGCGACAAGCTGACGGACGAAGATTTCCCGCAGATTGCAGCTCAGCTGCCGGAATTCCGCAGCGAAGAATTGGCCGCGACCGGCGCTGCTGTGCAGCCTTCATCGCTCGAGATGGATCCGCGTCCGCGTCTGCGGCACGAGGCCGTTGTCGATGGTGGCTTCCCGATCCCGGTACGGTCCGCCATGCATACCCAGCCGATGCGGCCCGATCCGCGCGCGCTGCTGGCGGCCGCCTATCCGGCTTCCGACAACGTCATCGTCAGCACGGACGACACCGGCGAAGTGCGTAAACTGGCCGACGTGGAAGAAGAGCTGATCCGTTTTGCACTGAAATTTTATCGCGGACAGATGAGCCAGGTGGCGCGCAAACTCGGCATCGGACGCTCGACTCTCTACAGAAAACTCAAGGATTATGGCATCGATCCCGACGATCCGCTGAAGGAAGCGGCCTGAATCCGCGCGAAATCGGGATTTTTATGACGATAATCTTCGCGCAAGCCTCTTCCCCTAACCTTGTCAATCTCTCATTAGCAATTCATTGACTATACGAGAGGTGCTTGTGCTTGTGTGACACATTTGCCATGCTGTCACCGCATTTAGCAGTCAGATGAGACGACGAGGGTAGTTGTCGACAGGACGGGGAACGCTTTGCCGTATTTCAAAGTTCAGAAAACGCCTTCGGGTGTGCGCTCTGACGATGACCGTGCGGCGCGCGTTGGCGCCGGATCTGGTCGTCTTGCAGGGATCAGATCGTCGATCTTCAAGCGGATCGCCAAGCGTTTCGTCGTGGCGTCGACCCTTGCTGCAATCGCATTTACGATTCTTCCAGCTTCGGTGCACGAGGCAGAGGCCGCTGGCGATACCCGCAGCCTGAAGCTCTATTTCGTCCACACCGGCGAGAAGGCCACCATCACCTACAAGCGCAATGGCCGATTCGATCCGCGCGGTCTGGCACAGCTCAACCAGTTCCTCCGCGACTGGCGCCAGAATCAGCCGACGAAGATGGATCCGCGCCTGTTCGACCTGGTTTGGGAAGTCTACCAGCGCTCCGGCGCCACCGATTCCATCCACATCGTCTCCGCTTTCCGTTCGCCGACCACAAACGGCATGCTGCGCGGTCGCTCGCGCAAGACCGGCGTCGCGAAGAACAGCCAGCACATGCTCGGCAAGGCGATGGACTTTTACATTCCGGGCGTGAAGCTCTCGACCCTGCGGGCGCTCGCCATGCAGATGCAGGTGGGCGGCGTCGGCTTCTACCCGACTTCCGGTTCCCCTTTCGTGCATCTCGATGTTGGCGGCGTTCGTGCCTGGCCGCGCATGACCCGCAAGGAACTGGTTCAGATCTTCCCGAAGGGCAACACGCTGCATCTCCCGGCTGACGGCAATCCGTTGCCGGGCTACGAGGTCGCTCTCGCCGATTACAAGAAGCGCGTTGGTTCTGACTCGATTGCGATCGCCAGCACAGCCGGCGGCTCGATCCGCGGCGAAGCACCCAAGCGTCGCGGGTTCCTTGCCGCACTGTTTGGCGGCGGTGGTGCCGACGAGGTCGAAGACAACGAAGACATGAAGGCACCAATGGTCGCCAGCCGTGGAGCACCGCGTTCCGCTCCGGCTGCCGACGATGGCGAAGAGGCACCGGTCGCGACTGCACGGGTTGCGCCGACGCCGACTGCGCCGACGCCTACTGCACCGACACTCGTTGCTGCTGCTGAGCCGGTCGAGCCGGCGATTGCAGCGCCTGTGCCGCTGTCACGGCCGGCCTTCCGTTCCGATTCCAGCACCGCGGGTCCGGGTGGGCTTGCCACGGCGCTCTATCAGCCGACCCGCAATGCGGCGCAGGACGCGCTTGCCATGCAGACGGCTGCTGCAGCCGATGTGCAGCGGGCTGAAAATTTCGCCGATCTGTCCGGTTACGCCATTCCGGTTCCGACCCTCCTTGGTCCTCGCGGGCTGAAGGGTGATGCGGAAACCAGCGTCTTGACTGCCTCCATAGAGCCGGCGCCATTCGAAAACCTTGGCTCCGTGCCAGTTCCGATCCACCGCCCGGGTGCTCCAGCAGCGCCGCTCGTTGCATCGCGCCCGCAGAGCGATCAGCAGAGCCTTACGCCGGAACTGGTGGCAGCGCTGTCGCGAA
This sequence comes from Rhizobium sp. NFR12, assembly GCF_900108545.1. NCBI lineage: Bacteria > Pseudomonadati > Pseudomonadota > Alphaproteobacteria > Hyphomicrobiales > Rhizobiaceae > Rhizobium > Rhizobium sp. NFR12. The sequence goes on from NZ_FNWM01000001.1 coordinate 639,982, forward strand.
GCGTCGAAGCGCCGGTTGTTCCGGCACCGCAGGCGGCGCCAGCAAGAGCGCCAGCCCAGGCCGTCGCCGTGTCGGCACCGGTGCCGATGGCCGCGCCTGCGCAGCGCCAGATGGCGGCTCTTTCGCCCAAGGTGATCCAGCCGTCCGCCAAGCAGATGCAGTTCGGCGACGGGTTTGACGCGCCGCGTCCTGCAACGGCGTCGCTGGGTACCATGCCGAGCTACGGCACAGCCAAGAGCGGCCGCGCTGGCAAGCCTGCGACTGCACAGGGGCAGGCCAAAGCTGGCAAGAACGGCTTGACCGGTGACATGGTGGCGAAATGGGCAGTGAACAACAATCGCGCTGAAGGTCAGAACCCGGTTTCGATGAAGGCGCCTCGCGTGGTCAGCCGGACGCTCGATCGTGATTATTCGGCCGGTTACACAAGCAGCGGCTTCAAGCCTGTGAGTGCTGCCGTCGCCATCGATCCCAACCGGTTCAGCGGCCAGGACTGAGTTTCAGGACTTTGGCCGCCACCTGTTTGCCGGCGACGATTGCCCCCTCGACGTAGCCCGGGAAAGACGGCGACAGTTCCGACGATGCGAAATGTACCGGCGGCATGCCGGTTGTCAGGGTCGCTTCCGCGTCGGTAGCGTCGAGACTGGTGATCACGTCACTATAGGCGCCGTCGCTCCAGCGGTCGTCGACCCAGTCACGCATGCGAATGTCCAGACTGTGTCTGGCCTCGTCGCCCAACGCCTCCGCCAGTTTCTCAATTACGAACGTTTCAAGCTCACGGGCGGGCTTGTCGTGCCACGTCGCCGCCAAAGGTCCGCTAACGAAGACGATCAGTCCGGCGTAACCGTCGCGACTGGCGTCGCAGGCAAACAGGCCTTGCGGATCATTCCACATGGTCATGCCGCTAAGATCCCGGTCTCGCCAGAAGGGTCGCTCAAAGCGGATGTTGAGCTTGATGACCATGCCAGGGCTCCACGCATCCAGTGCTCTTGTTAGATGCGGCGGGAGTGCTGGGGCGTAGGACAGGCGGCGCGCCATGATGGGCGGCACGGCGAGCACGACCTGCGCTGCCGTCATTTTTCCCGTGCCGGTCATCACCGTGACGCCGCCACCGGAAATGGCAAGCTCAGTGACAGGCATGCCAAGCCTTAGCCGATCGCCGAGTGTTTCCGCCAGATCGTCGGCCAGCGCATGCATCGTGCCGGCGAGAAACAACTCGAGTTCGGACGTGGTGTTGGTGATGCGTCTGTCGTTTGCCGCGAGATAGGTGAAGGCAATCTCCTGCGGCGCGCGGCACCAGAGGCCGGTCACCATGCGCAGAAACCCCTGCCGTATATCGTCCAAGACCGGCTGTCTCTGCGCCCAGTCGTAAGCCGTCAGCGTTCTGAGCGCCGGATCGGAAAGATCGCTCGCGATCATCGTCTCGCGCAGTGCATCGACGCCGTTCCAGATCGCTTCTGCCCGCCCGCGGGGGACTTCGGGAAGGTATGTGGTGTCGCCCTCGGCATAGGTCTTCACAAAGGTCCTGCCGAACTCTCTTGCCAATGAGACCACTTCCGGCATGTCGCGGCAAAAAAACTGTCCGCCTGCATCGACGGCCGTGCCATCCTCAAAAACCTGCGCCTCGACGCGCCCGCCGACGCGCTCCTGCGCTTCGAGCAGAACAACGTTCACGCCCGCTTTCATCAGCTGCGTTGCAGCAGTCAGACCGGTAAAGCCGGCGCCGACGACGATGACATCATAATCCATGACCGATTCCGAGCGTCTCTGAGGAAGATGCGATGCTTGCGCCCATGAAAAAACCCGCCGTGGCCGGCGGGTTCCTTGTCGTCTTCGAAATTGTTTAAGCTGCGTCCTGTTCGGCCGGGCTTTCGATCATGCCGAGGGCGGCCAGATAGGTATCGAGGATGAGGTCCTCTTCCATCCGCTCCTGATCGTCCTTCTTGCGAAGGGCGATGACCTTTTTCATGATCTTGGTATCGTAGCCCATGCCCTTGGCCTCGCCATAGACATCCTTGATGTCGTCGGCGATGGTCTTCTTCTCTTCTTCCAGTCGCTCGATACGCTCGATAAATGCGCGGAGCTGGTCGCGGGCGACGCCATGGGCATCAGACATCGGGGCCTCCTGATCTTGATCTGTGTTGATTGGCTGTCACCTGCCGAAAAGCGGCGGCAAGGTCAAGGCCCAAATACGCGGGCCTTGTCCGTGGGCTTCAGCCATGGGTCGGCTTGTTGCCCTCGAATGCGGCTTTTTGAGCGCCTGTGGATTCTGCCTGGTGCAGATTTTTCCAGTCCTCGTAGGGCATGCCATAGACGATCTCGCGGGATGCATCCTTCGTGAGCGCAAGGCCTGCCTCGTCGGCTGCGTCCTTGTACCAGTTGGACAGGCAGTTTCGGCAGAAGCCGGCCATGTTCATCAGATCGATGTTCTGGACGTCGGTCCGCTCGCGCAGATGTGACACGAGGCGACGGAAGGCTGCAGCCTCGAGCTCGGTCTGCTGTTCCTTGGAAAGTTCGGTCATCGTGACCTCCTTTGTCTGAACGCTCACGCGGGGTAGGGGCCGGTGCGCGACGGAAAGATTTGATACGCATGCAATGTGGGGTCGGCATTGAGCGTCGTGAAGATCGGCGCCAGTCTTTGTGCCCAGTCCTCGATGCCTTGCTCGTCGCCGATAAGGTCCTGGCGCACTTCGAGCAGGGTGTGGGGAATGCCGGGGATCATGCAGTGCCGGTACATCGTGTCGCCCTTCAAGGCGCCGTCATAGGGTTCGTTGTCGCCGACGACGATATCGCCGGGAAGGCGAAGCTGCTCGATCAGCGGCACCACGACACGATCGTCGGTATCCCACAGCACGCCCGCATGCCAGGGCCGCGGCGTTTCGCGCCAGTACGGCGTGAAGGAATGCAGCGACAGTACAAGCGGTGCCCGGCCGGACGCGCTGGCTCTTGCAATCGTCTGCTCGACGGCGCGGTGATAGGGCCGGTGGTAGGTAGCAAGCCGAAAATCCCATTCTTCCTGGGTGATCGGGTGATTGCCGGAAACGATGGCGCCGTCGGAGATCTTCATGATCAGCGTCGGATCGTCTTCGCCGCGGTTCGGATCGATCAGCAGGCGGGAAAAGCAGCCGAGCACGGCCGGCACGTCCAGAATGTCGGCCAGCCGGCGGGTCAGTCCCTCGATGCCGATATCGAAGGCGATGTGGCGCCGGAATGCGTCTTCTGGCAGGCCAAGATCGCCGTAGCGGGCGGGCAGGCGGTTCATCGCGTGGTCGGCGAGAAGAACCATCCCGCCGTCATAATCGCCGTCTATGATTTCGAACGGTTGGAAGTCGTCTGTGTCCATCGGGGCTTGTACCATTGTTTTGCGCAGCCTGTCCCGGTGATATCTCGGCCGTTTCCTGCCATGGTCGCCGCGGACAAGGCAAGCGGCCCCCGGCGGGCGTTCAGAATATAATCGATTAGATTGCGTTGACTTTCAAACCCTGCCGCGCGAGAAAGTGCATCACGAATAACCATGGAGTCCTGACGGAAACCGTGTCGAAAAAATCCCTTAGAACATATCTTTCCGCCCTGTTTTCTGTGCCTGCCGTGGCATCCGCGCTCTGCGTCAGTGCGCCGCTGTTGATGGCGTCTCCGGCACTTGCGGATTTCCGCGTCTGCAACGGAACCCAGAACCTCGTCGGCGTGGCGATCGGCTACCGTGCCAAGGATGGCTGGAACACCGAAGGCTGGTGGCAGGTACCCGCATCAACCTGCGCGACGCTGATCGAAGGCGAGCTGCAGTCCCGCTATTATTATCTCTATGCCGAGGACGCGGCCCGCGGCGGCCGCTGGACCGGCGGCGTCAACATGTGCGTCGCCGAGAACGAGTTCAAGGTCGTCGGCGTCGACGACTGCTTCACCCGTGGCTTCCAGCGCATGGGTTTCAAGGAATATGACACGGGCCGTCAGGGCAGCTGGATGGTCCAGCTTTCAGACACGTCCGGATCCCAGGAAGGCCAGAATTGATGAGGCGATACCGCAAAGTTAAGATCCTTGCCACACTCGGCCCGGCATCCTCCGACGAGGAAATGATTGCCAAGCTGCACGAGGCAGGCGCGGATCTTTTCCGCATCAACATGAGCCATTCGAGCCATGAGATGATGCGGACGCTGATCGAGCGTATTCGCTCCGTCGAAAAGAAATCCGGTCGCCCGATCGGCATCCTCGCCGACCTCCAGGGTCCGAAACTGCGCGTCGGCAAGTTTGCCGATACCAAGGTGACGCTGGTCCCAGGCCAGACGTTTACACTCGACAATAACGAGGCTCCCGGCGACGAGAACCGAGTCTTCCTGCCGCATCCCGAAATTCTCGAATCGGTGAAGGTCGGCGATCGCCTGCTGATCGATGACGGCAAGCTGGCGCTGCGGGCCGAAAAGGTTGACGGCACGTCGATCACCTGCACCGTCGTGGCCGGCACCGGCATTTCCGACCGCAAGGGTGTGAGCCTTCCCGATACGCTGCTCGCCGTCGGCGTGCTCACCGACAAGGACCGCGCCGATCTCGATGCCGTGCTTGAGACCGACGACGTCGACTGGGTCGCTTTGTCCTTCGTTCAGCGACCGGAAGATCTCGCAGAAGTTCGCAAGATTGCCCGCGGCCGCGTCGGCATCATGTCTAAGATCGAAAAGCCGCAGGCACTCGAGCGGATCGACGAGATCATCGATCTCTCCGACGCCGTCATGGTGGCCCGTGGCGATCTTGGCGTCGAAATGCCGATCGAGGCTGTTCCCGGCATTCAGAAGCAGCTGACGCGCGCATGTCGCCGCGCCGGCAAGCCGGTCGTGGTCGCGACGCAGATGCTGGAATCGATGATCAGCGCGCCGGTTCCGACCCGCGCCGAAGTTTCCGACGTCTCGATTGCCGTGTTCGAAGGTGCCGATGCGATCATGCTGTCGGCCGAATCGGCGTCCGGTCAGTATCCGGTCGAAGCCGTTTCGATGATGGCGTCGATTGCCCGCAAGGTGGAAGACGATCCGCTTTATCCGAGCATCATCTATGCGCAGCGCGCGACGCCGGAAGCAACCGGTGCCGACGCAATCTCGCTTGCTGCCCGCCAGATTGCAGAGACGCTGCGGCTTGCCGTGATCGTTACCTACACATCGTCGGGCACAACAGGCCTTCGCGCTTCGCGCGAGCGTCCGAACGTTCCGATCCTGGCACTGTCGCCGAGCGTCAAGACCGCGCGTCGACTGTCGATCGGCTGGGGCATGCACTGCGTCGTCACCCACGACGCGACTGACCTCGACGACATGGTCAACAACGCCTGCCGCATCGTCGCCTCCGAAGGCTTCGGCAAGCCAGGCGACCGGATCATTATCTCGGCCGGCGTGCCACTGGGCACACCGGGCGCCACCAACATGCTGCGCATCGCCTATATCGGCGCAGATGGACAGAGTGGGGTGTAAACCCGCTTTCAACAGTGCGAAATATGAAAGGCCGTCGGAGTGATCCGGCGGCCTTTGTCGTTTCAGGTCTTCTCGATCGAGAAATCCATGTCCGGCATGGGCTCGTCGACCACCTGCGCCAGTCGCGCCTCGACCCTGCGGGCAACGGACTGCAGGTCGCGGTGGTGGCCTGCGAGCTTTTCGATCCCGGCTATGGCGAGATCGGTCGCGAGGTAATCCGGCTTGTGGCCGAGGCCGCGGATGACGACCAGTTCGGCACCGGCGACGGCGGCCGTCAGCGCCTTCGCATGGATATCCATCGAGACGATCTTGTCGCTGTCGCCGTTGATTATCAGCGTCGGTGCGGTGATCTCGCTGTAGCGCGGTGCGACCCTGGTGACGTAGTCGTTGAGATTGGCGACGTCGATCGCGTTGTTGCGGAAGTTCTCGGGCCGCAACACCAGTGCGGTGGCGCCGCCGTCCAGATAGCGGTCCGGACGGGGGTTGGGATGGAAGACGGCATGGGTTGCCTTCTCCATCAGCACCAGCCCGGCAGGCAGCGCCAGGAAGCGAGTAAACAGGCGTCCGAGATAAGGGCGGGCTGCGAGATTGTAGTACCAGTCGACGCCGCCCGGCCAGGGATGGGTGGCGGGCGCGAGAAGAAGCAGGCCTGCCGTCTTTTCCGGATGGTAGAGCGCGAAGGATGTGGCGATCGCACCCCCGAAGGAATGGCCGACGATGATCGCCTTCTCGATGCCGTAGCGATCCATGAGGCGAGCAATCGTGTCGGCCTGACCATCCGGGAAACCGTTCTCGTCTCCGCCACGCTCGGAATAACCGTGACCGGGACGGTCGACGAACAGCATTTCGGCGCGCCCTTCAAGCGGCCTGCGGAACGCTGCTTCCTGGTCCTTCAGATTGCCGCTGGCGCCGTGGATGAAGACGATGGGGGGAAGGTCGCCCTCGGCTGGGGCAGCGACATGAAGGGCGTTGATACGGATATCGCCGAGATCGGTGAGTTCACCGTCGTTCGGCAGGTTGGCCTCGATCGCTTTCGCCTTCCAGGCCGTGAAGCCGAAGCCGAATGCGATGAGAGACAAGATAAGAGGTACAATCCCCATGGCGGCCCATCAGGTTCGGTTGCCGGCGATCTTTTCAGATAGCTTGGTCACAGCCTCCTGCGCCTCGCGATCGGCGGGGTAGATGTCGAGATAACGCTCCCACGCATTCAGCGCCTGGCTGTCCCGTCCGGCTTCGGTGAGGATACCGGCAAGACCGGCAAGCGCGCCGAAATGGCGAGGCTCGCGTTTCAGCACTTCGGCAATATCGGCCATCGCCTTGCGCTGGTCGCCCATCGCGTAATGCATTGTGGCGCGGCGGTTCCAGCCTTCGACATAGGCGGGATCGATGAGAGTGACGCGGTCGAGGAAGTCGAGGGCGGCGGCGTTGCGCTTTTCCTTGGCGGCTGTGGCCGCCCAGCCCATCAGGAGATTGACGGTGGGACTTCCCGACTCACCCATGTTCATGGCGATCTGCGTGGCGATGCCGCGCGCCTTTTCCGGATTGCGCTCACGTTTCAGTGCCACAAATAGTGGGTCGACCCTGGCGTTGATAGGCTGGCCGGCATTCGGTGCTGCCTGCGTACCTCCCTGCGCCGGACTTTCCAGCGGTGGAGCGGGAGGCATCGGTTGGGATGGCGACATGGGCTGGGGCAGCGTCTGCGCAAAGGCAGGCACCGCAACACACACAGCAAGGATCACGAAGCTTGAACGAAAATAGCGCATGCGGATAAAGTAATCCGCATGCGCCGAAGGTCAAACCCGAAATTTCACGCTACCGACAATTTGATCGTCTCAGGCGTGCCCGGACAAAACGTCGATATCAGCGCAAATCAGCCCTGGCGGGCCTTGAAGCGCGGGTTCTGCTTGTTGATGATGTAAACGCGGCCCTTGCGGCGAACCAGACGGTTATCGCGATGACGAGCCTTCAGCGCCTTGAGCGAGTTCTTGATCTTCATTGTACTGGTCCAGAAGTCTGTGGGCTCAAAGAGCCGCTTGTCTCTATCAATCGAAAGCGTGCCGCCTATCTGTCGACGAGGGGCGCGCTCAGGTTGGCGTGCAGATAACCCGTGGCTGGATGCGTGTCAACCTTGTGACGCACTTTATGACCGGGTTTTCCGCCCCTTCAGCTCCGTGACATGGCCCATTTTCCGGCCCGGACGGGATTCCGTCTTGCCGTAGAGGTGGACCAGCACGTCGGTCCTGGCGAGCCAGCCGGGAACGTCGAGGATGTCGTCGCCGATCAGGTTGGTCATCACGCAATCGGAATGACGGCGCGGATCGCCGAGGCTTGCGCCGGCCACCGCGCGGATATGCTGCTCGAACTGCGAGACCACGCAGGCAGCCTCTGTCCAATGGCCGGAATTGTGCACGCGCGGTGCGATCTCGTTGGCAATCAGGGTGCCATCGGCCATCACAAAGAATTCCATGCCGATCACGCCGACATAGTCGAGGGCAGCGAGGAGCTTTTCGGCGGCACTGCGCGCGGTCTGCGCGGTCGTGTCTGGAATGGTCGCGGGCAGGGTGGAGGTATGAAGGATGCCGTTGCGGTGGATGTTCTCGGCCGGATCGTAGCAGGAGACCGTGCCATCCTTGGCACGCGCGGCGATGATCGAGATTTCGCGCTCGAAGGGCACGAAGCTTTCGAGAACCATCGGCACCGAGCCGAGGTCCGCATAGGCGCCATCGGCCTTGTCGTCGCTGGAGCGGAACACGCGCTGGCCCTTGCCGTCGTAGCCCATGCGGCGGGTCTTCAAGACACCCTTGCCGCCGAAGTCTGCAAGCGCTGCTTCGAGATCGGACTGGCTGTCGACGGAATGAAACCTTGCGGTCTCGATGCCGCAGCCGTTGAGGAACTGCTTTTCAACAATCCTGTCCTGCGCCACTTCCAGGGCCTTGGCCGGCGGGTAGACTGGAACCGACTGCTGCAGGAACTCAGCTGCCTCGACCGGTACGTTTTCGAATTCGTAGGTCACGACGTCGCAGCGGCTGGCGAGATCGGCCAGCGCCGTCCTGTCGTCGTAGGCCGCCGTGATCTGTTCGTTCGCGACCTGGGCGGCCGGGCAGTCGGCCTGCGGCTCAAGGATGATGATGCGGTAGTTCAGGCGTGCGGCAGCGATCGCCAGCATGCGGCCGAGCTGGCCGCCGCCGATTATGCCGATGGTGCGGATCGTCATGATGTTTCTCAGGGTGCTTCGTCGATGGGATATTCGGCGACCGATGCGGTGTGGTGCGCGCGATAGGCGTCGAGCCGGTCGGCGAGGTCATCGTCGGAAAGGGCAAGCACCGCTGCAGCAAGAAGGGCGGCATTGATCGCGCCGGCACGGCCGATGGCCAGCGTGCCGACGGGAATTCCGGCCGGCATCTGGACGATCGAGTAGAGGCTGTCGGTGCCGCTCATCGTTTTCGACTGGACGGGCACGCCGAACACCGGAAGCGGCGTCAGGGCCGCCGTCATGCCCGGCAGGTGGGCAGCGCCGCCGGCACCGGCGATGATGACCTTGAAGCCCTCGTCGCGGGCGCTCTTGGCGAATTCGTACATCCGGTCCGGCGTGCGGTGTGCCGAGACGATCCGTGCTTCGTAACCGATGTCGAGCGTATCAAGCGTGTCGGCGGCGTTCTTCATGGTCTCCCAGTCGGACTGGCTGCCCATGATGATGGCGACTGCGGGTCTTTCTGACATTCCAGGCCCTTTAAGGTGAACTCAAGCGATGATGTCGGGAATGATCTGGTCTTCGATCTGGGTCATCCGGTCCTTGATGGCCAGCTTCTTCTTCTTCATGCGCTGGATGCGAAGAGCCTCACAGCCGACCTTGATCATGGCATTGATCGCGGCGTCGTAATCTTCGTGTTCCTGGCGAAGTTTCGCGAGTACCAGCCGGTTATCCGCCTGTTCCTGATCACGCATGCTCAGTCCCCATTCTTTACGCCGGCTTTTTGCAAACCCCGGCTTCATCCGCAAGCTCCTACCATCAAACCGCGTTAACTGGAAGTTAGCCGACGCCACGAATTTGCCGCTGAGAGACCATGATTTCTCCTTCGACAAAGCGGACCAACCGTGTCACACTTCTGTTGCAAACCTGAAGCCTTGGCTCAGAGGAGTGCCAAGGCAGGTACCTAAGGAAGGAACATGCCACATGACCGTCCAGGCGCATATCGCATCGCTTGAAAAGAAGCACGGCGACCTCGAAGAGGAACTCCAGTCCGTTCTCGCATCTCCATCCGCCGACGATCGTGAGATCGCAGAGCTCAAGCGCCGCAAGCTGCGCATCAAAGACGAGGTGGAGCGGTTAAAGACCGACACCCGTCATTAGGCGATCAAAAGCGCCACGCGCCTCACGTACATTCGTGAGAGGGTGCCCACAGCGGCACGATAAATTCCAAGACTAAAAGCAACAGTTCTGGTCGTAACGTCACAGTCGCGGCCAGAATTCACGTCCAGAACTGGTCGAGCCACAGGTTGAGCCGGGTGAAGCCGCTGCCGTTCACGGCATAGATGCGCCGCGTTCCCTCTGGTGTGACAGTGACGAGATCGCTGTCCAGCAGTGCTTTCAGATGCTGCGAGACGGCCGGCCTGCTGATCGGCAGCCCTTGTGCAAGTTCATTCACGGTTTTCGGCGCGCGTCTCAGCTCTTCGAGGAGATGGCGCCGGTTCGGGTCGGCAATGGCTGAAAACGGATCGAGTGTCATAGTTTGAAGCTAAGCATAACTTGACGAAGCAGCAACCGTTTTCGTGTCTCGCGACCGGCGGAAGGCCTTATTGTAATTGGGTTTTTTATGATGTTCGGATGGACCGGTCAGATCGGCAGGCCGTCCCACAGAAGCTTTACGCCGGCAACGAGCGCGAGCGCGTAGGTCATCGGATAGAACACTTCCGACTTCAGATGCTTGACGATCGCGGCACCGAGCATGGTCGAGACCAGGGCTGCCGGCAGCAATGTCGCCGAGATCGTCAGGTTTTCGGCCCCCAATGCGCCAAGAAGGAAATAGGGGATGATCTTGACGGCGTTGACGATGGCGAAGAAGCGGATGCTGGCCCCGGTGTATTTCTTCGGATCCAGCTTCATCGGCAGAACGTAGATCTGGAAGGGCGGGCCTCCGGCATGCGCCACGAAACTGGCATAGCCCGACAGCGCGCCCCAGAACGTGGCGGCCGCCGGACGATGCGGCAGTGCGGCGGCCGGACGGTTCTTATCCGGGCCGTAGACCTGCCAGAAGTAGCGGAGGGCGAAGAAGATGGTTGCTGCCGCAATGACGATCCGCAATGCGTCGTCGGAGACATAGGCCGATGTTGCCCAGCCGAGCGCGATGCCGATGACACCGCCCGGCAGGATCATCAGCAGGGTTTTACTGTCGTTGAAATGGCGCCAGGACCAAAGCGCCACGATATCCATCAGGATCAGGATCGGCAGGAAGATCGCCGCCGCTTTGACCGGGTCGACGGCAAGCGACATCAGCGGCATGCCCATCAGGCCGATCGCGCCGCCAATGCCGCCCTTGGAAAGCCCGACCAGCATCACGGCGGGCACCGCTGCTGCAAAGAAGGCGAGGCTGAGCGTATCGGAGGAAAATATGTCTGGCATGGGCACTTCAGGCTTGCACCGTTGAGGCGGGCAGATGGGATGAGCGGTTGATTGCGCAATCCTTCCGGTCTATCGAATCATTCAAGAGAAAACGAGTGCGGATCGCCGGGTTGCGGTTCGCTGCATGGGAAGAAACATGAAGAAACAGGAAGAGCGTTGCCGTCTGGTGCTGATCGTGCCGCAGGATGCGGATGCGAAAGCGCAGGCGGACCGGTTGGAGAAGGCGCTTGCGGGCGGCGATGTCGCCTCGGTGATCCTGCCGCAATACGATGAAGACGATACCGCGTTCCAGGACCGCGCCGAACTCATGGTGCCGATGATCCAGGCTGCGGGTGCCGCAGCGCTGATCGCCGGAGACAGCCGCGTCGCAGGTCGCGTCAAGGCAGATGGCCTGCATATGGCCGGTTCGATGGAAGAGCTGGAAGAAACGATCGAGAAATTCAGCCCGAAGATGATCGTCGGCGCCGGTGGTGCATCCGAGCGTCACACGGCGCTCGAAGTGGGCGAGCGCCGCCCCGACTATATTTTCTTCGGCAAGCTCGATGGCGACATCAAGCCGGAGGCGCATCCGAAGAACGTCGCGCTTGCGGAATGGTGGGCTTCGATGGTGGAAATTCCCTGCATCGCCATGGGCGGCACGGACATTTCCTCGGCGCTCGAGGTTGCCGAAAACGGAGCGGAATTCGTGGCTTTGAGACTGGCTGTCTTCGATCATCCCGAAGGACCGCAGGAAGCAGTTCGACTGGTCAACGCCGATCTGGACGAAAAAGCGCCACGGTTTGAGGCTTGATGGTCTCCATGCCATCGATTCGTCGCGCCTCATCCACCGTCCTGATGCTTGCCGCCAGCCTTTCGGCGTCGGCCGTCTTGCCGCATCCGGCAATTGCGCAGGTGCAGCAACCCGGTGCGGTGGAGCAGGAGGGGCCGACGGCGGCGCAGTCGCGTCAAGTGGTGACGAGACCGGTCGCGCCGGATGCAATGGGCGTCGAACGCGGTGCACAGCCCGATGGCATCGTGCCGTCCGCCGGTGTCGAACTCTATCAGCGCATGGGCGTGACCTTGCCGCCACTGCCGCCGGAGAAGCCCTATACGGGCCCGATCGACGAGGCCTATGGTGCGTTCCAGCGCGGCTTGTACGTCAAGGCGCTCGATGTCGCACTGAAGCGTGCGTCGGCCGGCGATGCGGCGTCGCAGACGCTTGTCGCCGAAATGATGAGCAAGGGGCTCGGCATCAACCGCGACGCAAAGACCGCGGCCTTCTGGTACGGGCAGGCTGCCGAGCGCGGCGATCCTGCCGCCATGTTCCAGTATTCGCTTCTTTTGATGAGCGGCCGTTACGTGCCCGCCGACAAAAAGAAGGCCGACGACTATATGCGCAAGGCGGCGGAAGCCGGCAATTCGTCGGCGCAGTTCAACTGGGGCCAGATCCTGGTGTCGGACAATCCGGGCGACAAAGGTTTCAAGCTGGCGTTGCCATTTTACGAGCGGGCGGCAAAGCAGGGCGTGGCGGATGCGCAATATGCGGTGGCCCAGCTCTACGTGAACATGAAGGGCGTGCCCGAGGAGAAGAAGGCCGAGGCTCGCCGTTGGCTGGAGCGCGCGGCGAAGGCCGGGTTCGACACGGCGCAACTCGACATGGGCATCTGGTTCGTCAACGGCGTCGGCGGCGAACGCAACTACGACAAGGGCTTCGAATGGCTGCGGATTGCGGCCCATCGCGGCAATGTGGTTGCCCAGAACAAGCTCTCGCATCTCTATATCGAGGCGCTGGGGACACGACCGAACCCGGTCGAGGCCGCCAAGTGGTATGTGCTTTCAAGGCGTGCCGGGTTGCAGGATGCGGCGCTTGAGGATTTCTACCTCGGTATCAACGACGAGCAGCAGCGCCAGGCGATCGACGCGGCGAACCGCTTCCGACGCCAGTAGTCAACCGCCAGTAGTTCGAGTGGTCAGGCGGTTGCCTTCATCGCCGCCAGCGTGAACAGGGCGTGGCGGATGATAAAGCCGTGGGCAAGCGCCAAGATCAACAGCGTTACCAGCCAGACGATCAGGTAGATGCCCGGCGAGGCCTTGATACGGCCGCCCATGCGGGGGCCAAGTGCGAACATGGCTGTCACGAAGAGCGCGCAGGCCGGCAGAAGCAGCAGCGCGATCATGGCCGGTGCCGTGCTGGTCGGTGTGCCGGTCAGGGTGAAGTGGATCGGCAACTGGGTATCGGCCGGCAGCGCCGAGATCAGACCCAGCGACAGCATGGTCATCACGCCCACAAGTCCGAGGCTGATGCCGAATGGCAATGCGATCTTCACGGTGATACTCCTAAAATCTCGATAGCCGGCGTTCTGGCAGATCGCAGGCAGGCGGGCAATGTCGCATTTTGTCCGTTCACGCGGGGTTTGTCGGCTTCGACTTGAATTTCCCTTGGTTTTGTGGTCTTGAACCGGCCAATCAAGACAATTCGCCACAGACACGTCCCGGCTGATGCATGTTCGGGACCATACGATCAGGATTTCCCGCATGGCCCGCTCAGCCCTTCTCAACGTCATGGTTCAGGCCGCCCTCAAGGCAGGCAAGTCGCTCTCCAGGGATTTCGGCGAAGTTCAGAACCTGCAGGTGTCGGTCAAGGGACCGGGCGATTTCGTGACCCAGGCGGATCTCAAGGCGGAAAAGATCGTCCATGACGAGCTGATGAAGGCGCGCCCGACCTACGGCTTCCTCGGTGAGGAAAGCCAGGAGGAGAAGGGCACGGACGGCGCCCATCGCTGGATCGTCGATCCGCTCGACGGCACGACCAACTTCCTGCACGGCATTCCGCAGTTCGCGGTGTCGATCGCGCTGGAGCGCAATGGCGAAATCGTCGCCGGCGTGATCTTCAACCCGGGCACCGACGAACTCTATACGGCAGAAAAGGGCGGCGGCGCGTTCCTGAACGACCGTCGCATTCGCGTTGCCGCACGCCGGGTCCTGTCCGATTGCGTGGTTGGTTGCGGCGTGCCGCATCTCGGCCGCGGCGATCACGGCAAGTTCCTGGTCGAACTGCGCCATGTGATGGGCGAAGTGGCGGGCGTTCGTCGCCTTGGCGCTGCGTCGCTTGATCTTGCCTATGTCGCTGCCGGTCGCTTCGACGGTCACTGGGAAATCGGTCTTTCGCCGTGGGACATCGCTGCCGGCCTCGTTCTCATCCGCGAAGCGGGCGGCTTTGTCAGCGACATCAAGGGTTCGACCGATATGTTCGGCACCAAGAGCATTGTTGCCGGCAACGAGCTGATCCAGAAGGCGCTGCTGGAAGTTTCCAATCGTCCGGTTCCGTCGCGCTGATTGCTGATGCGGTGACGGCCGGAGTGCTGCTTGTCATTTGAAATGGCGAGGAAAAAACTTCGGCTTGTTCCGGTCTTTGCACCGTGGCGACACTTCAATTCGTCGCAATTTTGCTCTAGCCTCCGCGCGACGCGACCCAGAGGCGAGGCTTATTATGGCGAATGCGACAGTGGACGATCTGGACGAAACTGAAGCTAACCGCCGCCGTTTTACCGAAAAGCTTTCCAACCCGGCTTCCTTCCTCTGGACGATGCTGATCTTCCTGATCATCGTCGGTTTTGTCTGCTCGATCCTGTACCGCCAGGCCGCACAAGCGTTCCAGACCAATCCGGGTCTGAACGGTCTAATCCTCGGCGTCCTGTTGATCGGTATCGTTCTGGTTTTCCTGCAGGTCATCGGCCTTATTCCGGAAGTGCGCTGGTTTAACTCGTTCCGCGCTGCCGGCACCGTCGACAAGGTGGGCCGCGAGCCGAAACTTCTGGCGCCGATGCGCTCGCTGATCGGTGGTCGCCGCAAGACGGCGCTTTCGACCGCAACCTTGCGCTCCATTCTCGATTCGATCGGCACCCGCCTCGACGAATCTCGGGATACGTCCCGTTACCTGATCGGGCTCCTGGTGTTTCTCGGCCTGCTTGGCACGTTCTGGGGCCTGATCGGCACGATCGGCTCGATCAGCGACGTCATCGGTGCGCTCGATCCGGGCGCCGGCGGCTCCAACGACATTCTGTCGGCTATCAAGACCGGTCTTGCGCAGCCGCTTGCCGGTATGGGCACGGCGTTCTCCTCGTCGCTGCTCGGCCTCGCGGGCTCGCTGATCCTCGGCTTCCTCGATCTCCAGGCAGGACGTGCCCAGAACCGGTTCTATACGGAACTCGAAAATTGGCTCTCATCGGTGACCGATACGGGATCGGACGCGCCGGTTGCGGCGGCAGGGCTTTCAGCTGGTTCCTCCGGCGAATTCAAGACGCTTGCCGACGAGCTGCGCAAGATTGCGGCGGCTCAGGGCAGAACCGGCAGCGGTGATGTCCAGCAGAACGAGAAGTCGCTTGCTGCCATGGCAAACCTTGCCGAAGGCATTCAGGGGCTGGTCAAGAACATGCGCAACGAGCAGCAGATGCTGCGCGACTGGATCGAGGCGCAGCAGGAAGAATCGAAGGCCTTGCGGCGCACGCTGGACCGGCTCTCCGACAAGATCGGTCAGTCCGACAAGATCGGGAGCAAGTAGACCATGGCGCTGGGCAAGAACCGTCGCCGCCAGCACGGCGTGGACTACTGGCCGGGCTTCGTCGACGCGCTGACCACGCTTTTGATGGCGATCATGTTCCTGCTGACGGTGTTCGTGCTGGCGCAGTTCCTGCTCACACGCGAGATTTCCGGTCGCGACGAGGTTCTGAACCGGCTGAACAGCCAGATCGCGGAACTGACAGAGCTTCTGGCGCTGGAAAAGGGCAACAATCAGGATATCGAAGACCAGCTCGCCAACCTGCAATCGTCGCTGGCGGTTGCTGAAAGCGACCGGTCGCGGCTGCAGCAGCTTCTCAACCAGGGCAGTGGTGCAAGCGACGCGGCCAATTCCCGCGTGACCACTCTGACGGGTGAACTCTCCAACGAGCGGCAGGTCAGCGCCCGGGCGATGAGCCAGATCGAGCTTCTCAACCAGCAGATCGCGGCGCTGCGGGCCCAGATCGCCGCCGTCGAACAGGCACTGCAGGCGTCGGAAACGAAGGACGCCAACTCGCAGGCGCAGATTTCGGATCTTGGTCGTCGCCTCAACGTGGCGCTTGCGGCCCGCGTACAGGAGCTCAATCGCTACCGCTCCGACTTCTTCGGGCGTCTGCGTGAGATTCTCTCCGATCGCGAAAACATCCGCATCGTCGGCGATCGGTTCGTGTTCCAGTCGGAAGTTCTCTTCCCGATCGGCGGCAACGAACTCGATGCTGCCGGTCTCGTGGAGATGGACAAGCTTGCCGCCGCACTGCTCGATCTCGCCAAGGAAATTCCGGCCGAGATCAACTGGGTGCTGCGGGTCGACGGACATACGGACAACGCGCCGCTTTCCGGCACCGGGCGCTACCGCGACAACTGGGAGCTTTCGTCTGCGCGCGCGACGTCCGTGGTCAAGTATCTGATCTCGAAGGGCGTGCCGGCCAACCGCCTGGTGGCCGCGGGCTTTGGCGAGTTCCAGCCGATCGCGGCTGGCGATACGCCGGATGCTAGAAACCAGAACCGCCGCATCGAACTGAAGCTTACCGAACGCTGACATGACCTACAGCAAACCCGACATCGACGCGATCGCCAAGGCGGTGGCAGATACGCCTCGCCGCGACAATACCGCCTATCACGAGGCGATGGCGCAGGCGCGGCGGGCGTTCGAGGAGGCGCAGGCTGCGTTCGGCGAGCAATCGGTGCAGCTGAAGATGAAGACCAAGATCAAGCGCAACGGTGATCATGTCGTCAAATGGACGTTCAAACGCGCGAAGTGATCAGGTGCCGACGTTTTTGTGCTTAGGCGGAGTGGCCGGATAGCGGAATCCCAGCCGGTCGAGGCCGCGGCGCACTTCCGGAGCGGCCATGAACAGTTTCCACAGCAGACCCGAGCGGTGGTTCTCGATCATCGCGACGATCGGACCCTGGTCGATAGCGATGTAGGTCGATGCGACCCAGCCGGTCTTTGGCGCAAACGCGTCGGCGAAGCCGAAGCGATTGACCAGCCGTCCGTTCTCATAGGCAAGGAGGGCGCGCAAGGCTTCTTCCGCATGGCCGGGCACGAAGGGAAAGCTCGACAGTGCTGCAGACGGTGCAATCGCGCCGAAATCGACCAGCGGCGAATTGGCGGCGTAGCCGGCCTGGGCTTCCGATGCCGTCAGACCCCAGACGCCGGCTGCGGCATATTCCGGCACGGTCAGGCAATAGGCGCGGTTGATCCGTGAATGCGCGACCGCCTGGCGCCAGTAATCGGCGTAGCGATCGGACAGGCCGCGTGGATTGAGCGCACAGAAGGAATATTGCGACAGGAACAGCGGCCCGCCCATGGGTTCGCCCAGCGGCAGCTGTATGCCGAAATATTCCTCGCCGTTCTTCATGGCGCCGTTGCGTGCCCAGCCGCAGTGATAGTTCTGCGGATCGATCGGAAACGTGTCCGAGCCGGCGGCAAAGACATAGGTTGAAAGCGCCTCGTTCCAGCCGGTGATCGGCAGGTTCATCGCCCATTCGTTGATTGGGCTCCAGTGCCAGTAGATCGGGCCGTCGGTCTTGCCGCGGGTGTACCAGGTCCACTCGACCTCGTCGAACAGCCGGGTGATCGCGGTGCGCAGCGATTTTTCGGAAATGGTCTCTGCCGCGAAATATTCCCGGGCGCAGATCAGGCCCTGAAGGAGAAGCGTCGTTTCGACGATGTCGCCCCCATCATCCAGCGCCGAAAACGGGATCATTGCGCTGGTAGCGGGATTGATGAAGTGAGAGAACGCGCCGTGGTAGCGCGGTGCCAGTTCGAGGCTCTCGACAATCGTGGTGATGCGAACCAGCGCCTCGTCGCTGGTGATCCAACCGCGTTCGCAGGCAACCAGGATTGCCATCAGACCAAAGCCCGTGCCGCTGATCGAGATCGCATCGATGCCGGGCGTGCCGTCGAGAAGGCATTTGTCGTAGGGGAGGCCGCTCTGCGCATGAGCACCATCCCAGAAATACCGGAAGGTGCGCTGCTGAACGTCATCGAGCAGACTATCCAGATCTGCGGAGATGATGGGGGTCGCGTCCATCAGATCGCGCTGACGGAAGTTTGCTCGAGATCATGGAATTGCAGCCGCGCGAGCTTGGCATAGAGACCGCCAGCCGCCACCAGGCTCTGGTGCGTGCCTTCCTCGACGACGCGACCATTTTCCAGAACGAGGATCCGGTCGGCCTTCAATACGGTCGCAAGGCGATGGGCGATGACGAGCGTGGTGCGGTTGCGCATCAATCCGTCGAGCGCCTTTTGCACCAGTGTTTCGCTTTCCGCATCGAGCGCCGAGGTGGCTTCGTCGAGCAGCAGGACCGGAGCATCCTTCAGGATGGCGCGGGCGATAGCAATCCGCTGGCGCTGGCCTCCGGACAGAGTGATGCCGCGTTCGCCGGCGAGCGTGTCATAGCCGTTGTCGAGCTTCGCGATGAATTCGTCTGCTTGGGCAGCGATTGCTGCGGCACGCACGGCCTCGCGGGTCGCGTTCGGTACCCCGAAGGCGATGTTGTCGTGGATGGAGGCTGCAAAGATCGTCACGTCCTGCGGTACGATCGCAAGCCGTGAGCGGATGTCTTCAAGGGTCGCATGGCGGAGGTCGACGCCGTCGAGGCGGATCGATCCGGCTGTGGGATCGTAGAAGCGCAGCAGCAGCGAAAAGATCGTGCTCTTGCCGGCACCGGAGGGACCGACGATGGCGACAGTTTCTCCCGGTGCCACATGCAGGGAAAGCGCATTGAGCGTGATGGCGCTGACGCGTGCCGGATAGGCGAACGAGACGCTGTCGAACGCGACATCGCCGAGCGGGGGTGAGGGGAGCGCTTTCGGGTGTTCCGGGTCACGCACGGCGGACACTTCATCCAGCAGCTCGGACAGCCGTTCGGCGGCGCCGCCTGCAGACGACAGTTCGCCCCAGACTTCCGACAGTGTGCCGAGCGAGCTTGCCGCAATCACCGAATAGAGCACGAACTGGCCGAGCGTGCCCGGTGTCATCGTGCCGGCAAGCACGCTCTGGGCGCCGTACCAGAGGACGCCGACGATCGAGCCGAAGATCAGCACGATGCCGAAGCCGGTCAGAAGCGCGCGGGCGCGGATCGACTTGCGGGCGGCCTCAAAGGCATTCTCGACTGTGTCGCTGTAGCGCGAGGTGGCGACAGCCTCGCCGGTGAAGGCCTGAACGGTGCGTGTGGCGCCGATCGTTTCGGCTGCATATGCCGAGGTCGCGGCCAGCATGTCCTGTGCGGCGCGCGACCGGCGGCGCACCGAGCGGCCGAAGCCGACGAGCGGAAAGACGATCAGCGGGATGGCGCCGAGTGCCAGAGCCGAGAGTTTGGGGCTCGTATAGACCATCATGCCCATCGCTCCGAGACAGAGGATGGTGTTGCGCAGGGCCTGGGACGCGGCAGAACCGAAGGCGGACTTGATCTGGGTCGTATCGGCGGTCAGCCGCGAGACGATCTCGCCGGACTGGTTGACGTCGAAGAAGGAAGCAGACAAACGCGTCACATGCGAAAAGACCTCACGGCGAAGATCCGCCACCACGCGCTCGCCGATGGTGATCACATAATAGTAGCGCATGCCGCTTGCGATCGCGAGAAGGACCGCCAGAACGAACAGCATGACAAAATAGTTGTTGATGAAATGTCCGTCGGAGGATGCGAATCCATGATCCACCATGCGGCGGACAGCCAGCGGCAGCGCTAGTGTGGTGCAGGCGGCAAGGACGAGAAAAAAAGTCGCGCCGGCGACCATGGCTCGATAGCGGGAAAGATAGGGGAGCAGTCGGGAAAGCGGCTTGAGACTGCGGTTTTTCTTCTGATTTTCTCGGCTTTCGGCCATGTCGTCTCCATGGCCCCCGGGCAGCGGAATCTCAGCCTTTCGGGGACTTGTACTTGCGGCGCCCTTCCTGTATAGGCTCCGCATCCAATTGGGAAGCCGTGACCGCGCCGGTTTGCGGCTTCATTCATTAAAGACGGTTCTTGCTCGCGCAATGCGACGAATGGACCTCGCAGAGCAGGAATATCGACATGAAGGCTGGCATCCATCCCGACTACCACAAGATCAAGGTCGTCATGACCGACGGTACCGAATACGAGACGTTCTCGACCTGGGGCACCGAAGGCGCCACGATGAACCTCGAAATCGACCCGACGTCGCACCCGGCCTGGACCGGCGGCAACCAGCAGATGCTGGACCGCGGTGGCCGCGTTTCCAAGTTCAACAAGCGTTTCGGCGGTCTCGGCCTCTAATCGCTTTTTGCATTTTGACAAAAGAAGCCTGGCGAAAGCCGGGCTTTTTTGTTTTTCTAGAAGGCATGGAGGAGAAGGCAAACTGTCTGTCCAAGCTGCCGCTTCCGCTCTGCCGCGTGCTCATCTTCGGCAATGGCGGATCGGGTAAGACGTGGCTTGCGACAAGGATGGGGGAGGCGCTCGGCCATCACCCGATTCATCTGGACGACGTCCACTGGGAGCCGGGACGTTACGGCATCGCCCGTGACAGGCAGGTCGTTGACGACGACGTTTGCCGGATTGCAGCACAGGATGTCTGGCTGATCGAGGGCGTCTATGGCCGGCTTGCCAGTCTCGCCATCACCCGGGCAACGACGCTGATCTTCCTCGACATCGCCGACGACGTCTGCCTCGAAAACATTCGCCATCGCGGTCTTCAGGGTGGGGGAAGCGTTGCGTCCTTCGAAGAGCTACTCCATTGGGTGGCGGGCTATCGCTTCCGACACAACAACTGGAATTCATTCGATTCGCATGACCGGATGTTCAGCGCCTTCGAGGGCCCGAAACACCGGCTTGACTGTCGTGACAGTGTCAACGCCTATCTGGCGTCGCTATCTCTATAGTCCCAAACGCAAAAAGGCAGGCCAATGCCTGCCTTTGGACTGTCGCCGTTCAGATCTCAGCCACCAAATGCGGTGTGAAGCAGGTTCTGCTGGGCGCGGACACTGTTTTCGTTGTCGGAGATGACAACGGCTTCCGGGGCGCGATAGATTTCGCGGTCCAGAAGAGCGACGCGGTTCTGCAAACGAAGCGAGCGTTCGACAAGATCACGGAAGCTTTCCGGCAGATCGAGCCAGCCCGGAGCATTGCGATCGACATTGAAGCCGTCGAGACGCACCTTGCTCTTTTCCGAAAGAACCTGATCGCGGCTCATCTCGCCGTTGTTGACGGCACGCTGAAGCAGAAGCCACGATGCCATCTGCATCAGGCGAGTTGTCAGACGCATGGATTCAGCTGCATACAAAACTGAGGCCATGCGCGGCAGAACCTTGGATGCAGCACGACCCTGACCGTCCAGATAGCTTGCTGTCTCTTCAACAAGAGCCATGCCCTCGGAGTATAGTGACTTGAACTGGGCAGAGCTTGCGGCGCGGCCCGCAAAACTCACTGTGTTCAATCCCTGCTCGGACATCGAATTCATTCCTGCTAATGCTTTCTTACTCAGGCAATGGCGAAGTGGCTCAAAAAGTTCCATCTGGCCCGCTGAATGAAGTGAACATGATCCTTATACTGGAAATCCGCAAGGCGTTTCTTAATGAAAGGTTAATACCCACAGGAACCGGTAAACGCCCTCGATCTTCTTGAAATGAAACAGATCTTGCGAAAGCGCAAGTCCCCTGAAAATGGCCTTTGGCACGGGTTTTTGATTGCTGCGTGAGCTTGTACGGACTGACAGCCAAAAAAAAGAGCCGCAAAAGCGGCTCTCAAGGTAAAACAGGGAGAAATCAGACCATTCGCCGAGCGGTGAAACTGTCTGAGTCCGGCAGAACCGAACATCGCTATATTCTCTGTTAATGATTAATGTTTGCTTAAGATTGGTCGTGGTTTTGCGGTTTATTCTTAGTCCGGCACATCAGGTCCGGAAAAAGCTGTCAGCGGCCTTGCGACCCTCAGCCTTCCTCGCCTTCTCTGCTTCCAGTCTCGCGATCTCTTCCTGCAGGATGGTGATGCGCGTCTGCAGTTCGTCCGCAGAGAGCAGCGAGAGATCGGCGCCGATCTCGTGAGCTGCGGGTTTCTTCGGGCGGTCGTCGTCGAGAAATGACATTTCAAGGCTCCTTGGCCGTTATGGCGTCGTCTTCTGTTCAGACGCGGCTGCATCCTTGGGTCTTGCGCGCGGATCGAGCGAGAGGCCCTCGGGTGTCGCGAGTGGTCCGTTGGTTCCTGTCACCGTCGTGTAGGCATCGCGTTCGCCGGCAGGGACGGGTGCGCGCTGCCGGCTTCGGACGATCGCATAGACGGTGATCATCAGATGGGCGACAGCCGTGACGCCGAACAGGGCGTGCGGGCCGGCCCAGGTCATGACAGGACCTCCGAGCGTCGGGCCGATGATCGTCCCGATGCCGTAAAGAAGCAACAGGCCGCCGGAGACCTTTACGAAGTCCTCGGGCTGGGCGAAGTCGTTGGCATGGGCAACGGCGATCGGGTAGAGCGCATTTGCGGCGGCGCCATAGGTCGCGACGAGGATAACGATCGTGTAGACGTTGGTCGGCGCAACCAGCACAACGGCAAGGCCTGCCAGAGCACTGACGCCGGAGAGGACTGCAAGGACATGACGGCGGTCCAGCCTGTCCGACAACCGGCCCGCCGGAAACTGCATGATCGCGCCGGCAAAGATGGTGATCGAGACCATTGCGGCGACCGATCCCTTGTCGAGGCCGACCTTGGTGGCGAACACGGCGCCGAGGGTGCCATAGGCGCCGTTGGCGATGCCGACCAAGAGAATGCCTACGCAGGAGATCGGCGAGTTTCGAAACAGTCCCTTGAGATCCAGCCGCGCGCGTTTCAGCGGTTGTGGTGACGCAGCCTTGGACAGCGTCGTCGGCAGGGCGGCGATCGAGTAGAGGATGCCGCAGACCATGAACAGCGTCGGCAGCGTCACATCGGCAAACGGCACCATCAACTGGCCACCGACAACGCCGAACAGGGTGATGGAGATATAGAAGGAAAAGATCGTGCCCCGGTTTTCCGGTGTGGCACGTTCGTTGAGCCAGCTTTCGATGATCATCGACGTACCGGCAGTGCAAAAGCCGGTGATTGCCCGCAGGATGAGCCACGCGACGTCATCGACCAGCAGGCCGGTCATAAGCACGTTGAGGCAGATCAGGGCCAGAAAGCCGGAGAAGGCGCGAACGTGCCCGATGCGGCGCACGACATTCGGTGCC
The DNA here is from genome assembly GCF_900108545.1 of Rhizobium sp. NFR12. Lineage (NCBI taxonomy): Bacteria > Pseudomonadati > Pseudomonadota > Alphaproteobacteria > Hyphomicrobiales > Rhizobiaceae > Rhizobium > Rhizobium sp. NFR12. The sequence goes on from NZ_FNWM01000001.1 coordinate 663,246, forward strand.
ACGAAGCAACCGATGACGAAGCCTGAGGCCCAGGTTGTGCCGAGCAGGCCGAGAACCTCGTTCGAGTAGCCTTCGATCGAGCCGCGCACCGGCAACAAAAGACCCTGCAGGCCATTGCCGAGGAACAGAAAGAGCGTACCAGTGAGGAGGGCGAGAACGGGAAGGAGATTACGGCTCATCGTCTATACTGTCAGCTCTCTTCGTGGTCGGTGATCCGCCCTGCCGTGCCGGAGCGATGTTGCGCAGACCGGCACAGGACGTTAACGAAGGTAAGGCAGATCAGAGATCATGACGCAACAGACCCCGATTCTCCTCCCGGTCTAACTGTGGTGGAGAGCAAAAATGTCCAGCCTGTGGCGAGCCTTTGAAACAGTGACGAAAGACAGATGACAAAAACAATCTCCGTCCTGTTGATGCTGGCCATGGTCGTGCAGATCATCAAGCCATTGAACCTCCCGGGCCTCAGGCGCCGGATGGATTTCTGGAAGCTGGCGCTGGTCGCCTTCGCGCTCTGGTCCGTGGCACTGCTGCTGCGCGAGTTCGTCGGCTGATTACAGCTCGATCCGGCCGCTCATCACCTTCACGCAGCTTCCGCTGATCCGCACATCGGTGACGCGACCCTGTCTTTTGACCATGGCGAGCTCGATCACGCTGCGGCGGCCCATCTCCACACCCTGTTCGACGGTCATGCGGATATCGGCGTCGGTTTCAGGGTCAAGCATCGCAAGGAACGCGCCGAGCGCTGCAGACGCGCTACCCGTTGCCGGGTCTTCCGGCACATTGTCGAGCGGTGCGAACATGCGGGCACGGATATGCCGGGGATCCTTGGCATCACGGACATAGAGAAACAGCGAAAACTCCATCTGATCGCCCGGGCTGATCTCGGCCGCGCGATGGAATGACGTGAGATCCGGCCTGGCCGCGGCGAGCGCCTGCAGGCCGTCCAACTCAGCAACTGCGAATGGCAAGCCGACCGATGCGAAGACGGGTGCGTGATTGTGCATGACGACATGCTCGACGCCGATGGATGCGCAGTCGGCGATACGTTCGGGTTCGATCTCGGCGCCCAGTTCGAGTGGCCGCGGTGCCCGGATGGTTGCGCCGACAACCACATCGCCCTTCCGGATCAGGTCGATCTCGACCAGTCCGGCGATTTCCTCGAAGCGGAGCGTGTTGCCTAAAGCGTTGCCGAACAGGTCGGGCAGGTTTCCAAGGACGAAGGCAGTTCCGACATTCGGATGGCCGGCAAAGGGAACCTCTGTCGTCGGCGTGAAGATGCGCACGCGCGCCGTGTTGGCTGGATTGTCCGGTGGAAGCACGAACGTGGTTTCGGAATAGCCGAACTCCGTTGCGATCGCCTGCATTTCATCGCCCGAAAGGCCGCGGGCGTCTGTGATGACCGCAAGCGGATTGCCGAAGAAGCGTTGGTCGGTAAAGACATCGACGGTGACGAAATCGGCAACAGGCATGGACAGGCTCCCCAGTTAAGAACCCAACTTCTAGAGCCTGCGATCTCCCATCACCAGACAATGGTTTTGATGGAAGACATCAATCCTGATTGTCTGGGCAGGGTCTGGAAACGAGAAAGGCCGCACCCCCCGGTGCGGCCTCTTCCTCCCATGAAAAGCGCCAGAGCTATTAAAGCTGAGGCGGCCTTTTCCAGGTTCGTGTTCCCGATGCCGCAGCATCTGGGTTAGAGCATCAGGCCTTGTTGACGCTCGCGGAATAGATCCCGTCGATGGTTTCAGCCAGGCTCGCGTCGAAATCTGCATCGCTCATCGAGACGCGCAGGTTTTCGGTGAGCGCGCGTGAGAAGCTCGCGATCATGTCGCGGTTGTGGCTCAGCTTTTCGCAGGCATCGACGCGGCTGTAGCCGCCGGACAGGGCAACGAGGCGAACGACCGACTTGTGAGCGGCGAGATCCGCATAGAAATCGGCGACCGTTGGGATCGTTACCTTCAGCATCACGTCTTCGCCCGGACCGAGCGTGTCGAGCTGCTGGGCGATCTCGTCGCGCAGGATGGTCTCGGCTTCAGCCTTGGTCGGGCTGTTAATGAGGATCTCCGGTTCGATGATCGGAACGAGGCCCTGTGCGATGATCTGGCGCGCGACTTCGAACTGCTGCTGCACGACGTCAGCGATGCCGGCCTTGTCGGCAGAGGCAATCACCGAGCGCATCTTTGTGCCGAAAATTCCCTTTTCGCGGCCGCGGATCAGGAGAGCGTCGAGATCAGGCATCGGCTTCATCAGCTGCACGCCGTTTTCTTCGGCAGCAAGGCCCTTGTCGATCTTCAGGAAAGGGACGACGCCGCGCTTTTCCCAGAGGTAGGAGGGAACAGGTTCGCCATCGACATCGCCATCCATTGTGCGCTCGAACAGGATGGCGCCGACAACCTTGTCGCCTGTAAAGGCCGGTGCCTTCATGATGCGGGCGCGCATGGCGTGCATCAGGCGGAACATCTCTTCGTCGCCCTGGTATTCGGTTTCGGCAATGCCGTAGAGCAGCAGCGCTTTGGGTGTCGAACCACCGCTCTGATCAAGCGCCGCAATAAAACCGGGCGCCGACCTGACTTTGTCCAACATCTTCGCGTCTACCATAATCGCTCCTATCCCTCACAATGGCGCGTTGCGCGCGTGTGCCCATTCAATCTTCGGAGAGCCCCGATATTGGAGAGCATATCCGAAGTTCTCTCCCGCCGATAACAGAAGTTCTTTTAAAGGGAAATGATGCTCTAAGCCATTGAAACGATTGAAATCGTTTCAATCGTTTAAAATATTGAATTTCTTTAAATCCGCCTTGCCGATCGGGCGCGGAAGCCTATCTCCCGCGCCTCTGAACCCATCGGGGGTTGCGTTCTGGAATGCCGGTCGGTCAGGCCTTGGTCAGCACCGAAACGCCGGGCAGTTCCTTGCCTTCCATCCATTCCAGAAAGGCGCCGCCTGCGGTCGAGACGTAGGAGAAATCGTCGGTCACGCCTGCATGGTTGAGTGCTGCCACCGTATCGCCGCCACCGGCGACTGAAACCAGCCTGCCGGCCTTCGTCTCAGCGGCTGCGAATTTTGCAGCGGAGACGGTCGCTGTGTCGAACGGGGTGATCTCGAAGGCGCCGAGTGGGCCGTTCCAGACCAGCGTCGAGGCCTTGCCGATCCATTCGTTGACGGCTTCGACGGATTTCGGGCCGACGTCGAGCATCATCGCGTCAGACGGGATGGCATCGATCGCGACGGTTTCGTTCGCGGCATTCGCCTTGAATTCGCGGGCGACGACGCCGTCAGTCGGCAGCACGATGGTGCAGCCGGAAGCTTCGGCTTCCGCCATGATGGCGCGGGCAGTGTCTGCCAGATCATGCTCGCAGAGCGACTTGCCGACATCGATGCCCTGCGCGGCAATGAACGTGTTCGCCATTCCGCCGCCGATCACCAGCGCATCCACCTTTTTCACCAGGTTCTGCAGCAGATCGATCTTGCTGGAGACCTTGGCGCCGCCGACGATGGCAACGACCGGGCGCGCAGGCTCGCCGAGGCCCTTTTCCAGCGCTTCGAGCTCAGCCTGCATGGTGCGGCCGGCATAGGCGGGCAGGCGGCGGGCAAGGCCTTCCGTGGAGGCATGGGCGCGGTGGGCGGCCGAGAAGGCGTCGTTGACATAGATGTCGCCGTTCTTGGCCAGTTCTTCGGTAAAGCCGCTGTCGTTCTTTTCTTCGCCCGTGTGGAAGCGGGTGTTTTCGAGAAGGAGAACATCGCCGTTCTTCATCGAGGCGACAGCATCCTCGGCTTCCGGGCCGATGCAGTCGGAGGCGAACAGGATCTTCTGACCGAGCACCTGATTGACGGCCATGACGATCTGGGACAGCGACATGTCGGCGACCGGTTCGCCCTTGGGGCGGCCGAAGTGGGCGAGCAGGATGACCTTGGCGCCTTTCTTCGACAGTTCCGTTATTGTCGGAGCAACGCGCTCGATACGGGTCGCGTCCGTCACCTTGCCGTCGCTCACGGGAACGTTGAGGTCGACGCGGACGAGAATGCGCTTACCTGCGATATCGGTGAGGTCGTCGAGGGTCTTGAAGGCCGGCATGGTACTGATCCCGTTGCTTGATAAAGGGTGGCGGGACCATACTATTCTTGTCCGACGGCGCAAGGCTGTCGTCTCAACGAATTAGCCTTTGCGCCGGTTGCCGGATGGCGGCCGGGGTTCAGGCGGAGGGGCGGCCGGGCACCGGCTTGCCGCGATACTTGCGGATCTGGTCCCTTATCCGGTGTGCGATTTCGCGCATATTGATGAAGATCGGCAGCTTGGTTGCAGGCTCCACCGGTTCCAGCGAGACGCCAATTTTGGTGACATGGTCCAGCTCGTCGGTTTCCCGCACGATCAGCACGATCGAGCCGAAGCGCATGCGGTCGGCATATTCCGTCTTGCCGCCCAGCCTGGAATGCATCAGTTCGCCGATCGTCATTGCCTGCTCGGTTGCCGAGAGCAGGCCCGGACCATAGGCGAGGTCCAGTTCGGTTGCGGGCCGTGTCGGCGAGATGGCGAAGGCGCCGAAGAACTCGGCATCGTCATCATCGACAGGCACGCGGCTCGCAAACAGCCGATCGAGCAGTTTCGTGTAGTTCGGCGTCACGAACAGATAGACCTGATCGTTCTCCCGCAGGCGTCCGGCATACTGGTAACGGAGGCTGCGGCCGTCGCGGATGACCAGCGACGGCATGGCCCAGCGGGGAATGCGTTCGCCGGACAGGATCGGGCTGTCTTTCAGGACGCGGTAAGAGATCAGTTCATGGGTCGCCTTGCCGGGAAGGTCGAGTTCCAGCTTGTCGACGGCGCCGATCCGCGGCGGGATGATCAACCCGAGATACCGCGCCACCGGCTTGATCGTCCAACCCTGGAGAAGAAGCGAGACGAGCACGATGATGAAGGTGACGTTGAAAAAGACGGACCCGTTTTCGGCGCCGGACAGGATCGGCGTGATGGCGAGCAGGATGGAAACCGCACCGCGCAGGCCGACCCAGGAGAGAAAACCGATTTCCTGCTGCGTGAAGTCATAGGCCATCAGGCTGATCCACACGGCAATCGGGCGGGCGACGAAAATCAGGAACAGCGCCAGACCGATCGCCGGCACGAGCAGGATCGGGAACTGGGACGGCGTCGCAAGCAGGCCGAGCACCAGGAACATGATGATCTGCGCCAGCCACGTCAGCCCCTCGTTGAAGCGGGTGATCTGATGCTTGGCAAACATCTTGCGATTGCCCGAGTAGATGCCGGCCACATAGACCGCAAGAAAGCCGCTGCCGCCCATCGCGCCGGTGAAGGCGAACACGAGCAGGGCAAGCGTCAGGACCAGGATCGGGGCCAGACCCCGATCGGAGGTGAAGCGGTTCAGCACCCAGACGATCATCAAGCCGCCGAGCAGGCCGAAGATCACGCCGAGACCCATTTCCTCGAGGAACATGACGGCGAAATGCAGGTCGAGGCCGCCGAAGCCCTGGCCGGTGGCCAGAAGTTCGGACAGCGCGATCGTCAGGAAGATCGCCATCGGATCGTTGGTGCCGGATTCCACTTCGAGCGTCGAGCGCACTTTGTCGCGGATGTTGATGCCGCCGATGCGCAGCAGGAAGAACACCGCGGCTGCGTCAGTCGAGGCAACGATCGACCCGAGCAGAAAGCCTTCGAGCCAGCTGAAGCCCAGGAAATACTTCGCCGCGACGCCGAAGACGCCGGCGGTCAACAGCACGCCGACGGACGCGAGCGTGAGCGCCGGAACCGCGGCTATTCGGAAGGAGTGGAGCGAGGTGCCGAAACCACTGTCGAACAGGATGATGGCGAGCGCCAACGACCCCAGCATGAAGGTGAAGGAGTAGTTCTCGAAGCGGATGCCAAGACCATCGACACCGGCCAGCAGGCCGATCGACAGGAAGACGAGAAGCAGGGGGGCGCCGAACCGGAAAGCAAGCAGGCTGGAAAAGGCCGCAGCCAACACCAGAACCGTGCCGACCAGCAGGATGATGTAGAAAGCCTCCAAAGTCCCCGTCCTTCCTCTCGCCGCCGTTTACGGAAATCCATTCATCAGCAGGCCCGGCGATTGTCGGATCCTGTGCCGCTGCCGCGATGCGACAAGATAGCCATGGAGCAGATCCCGGTCAGTGGCCGGGCGATTCGATGTGCATATTCAAATAGACGGGAACAAATCCGGCAAGAGAAGGGCCGGGGCTAAGAAAAATCACGCCGGTGCGAAGTGAATGGTTGGCGCAGGCCGGTCCGGCAGCGACCTCGGCCACGATGGCGTCATTGTCGGTCAGCACGTCGTGAAGGTTGGTTTGGTCGCGGACACGCCGAAGAGCTGCTCGCAGCGCAGGTCTAAGGAGCGAAAAGCATTTCCCTTCGCTGCTATTACTCAGCGGCGACCCTGCCGATCACCGTCAGTGGATCGGCCGCACGTGCCGTGACGAACAGGAGTTCGCCGCTGGCAGGAACGATGTTGGTAAGCCCGGTTATGTTGACCTGGTGGGTGACCAGCACAACCGGCCGGCCGGGCGGCAAGCCCGTCATCCAGGCGCGCAGGGCCTGCGTCTGCGGCCTGCCATCTTCGGGACTGCCGAAAAACGAGTTGAGCAGCGGCTGCGGCTCGACCGGTCCAAGACCAAGACCTTTAGCGGTATCGAGGCAGCGGCACCACTGGCTTAAAAAAAGCCGCGCCTGCGCCACGCCGTTCTCCTGGAAGAGCGTGCCGATACGGCCCGCCTGAGCGATGCCCTGCGCGGAGAGATTGCGCTGCGTGCTGCAGTCCCCGATCGCAAAATTCGCTGGATCGCCGGTTCCGGGTGCAATCGCGTGACGAAGCAGCACCAGAGCCGCGCCAGTGCGAAGCTCTGCCCAAGGATCGGATTGCGCCCTTGCATTGCTGGTCAGGGCAAGAGCGGAGGCGATCAGCAACTGGCGTCGCAGAAACATGGCGTATTTCCAGGTGGTGCTGGCGTTTGTCTGTCCAAAGCCAATACGTGCAATGATACTGCGTGGTTTCCACCCTCACGAAAAATAACATCCCTCGGATGGGGTATCTGCTGACGCCGGCAGTCATGATCGCAATTGGGTCGTGCCAGAAAGTGTGCTAAGCGCCGGCGAAACAATGACTGGAGCATACCATGAGCGAACCGACCGTAGCCGAAGCGACAAACCGCATTTATGAATCGCTTCAGGCCAACAATGCCGATCTCGACACGCATATCGCAACCCTCAAGGCAGCGCTGACCCAGGCTGGCCAGAAGGAAGCTGAGTTCGACCCGGCGCGGATCGTGCAGAACAATCGTCAGGGCCGCAAGCTGATGCAGGCCTATTTTCGCCAGCGCGGCGTGACGGTGAAGTTCACAGCGTCCTGAGGATTTTCGCGCGGGCGACCTCTCTCCCGACCATGTCCTATAACGCAAAACCCCCTCCTTTTAAGGGGAGGGGGTCAAAAGCCTGAGCGTCAGGACCGATCCTCAAGGACCGGCATGCACGTTTCAGTGATTAGATCAGCTTGCCCATCGCAACTGCGGTGTCCGACATGCGGTTGGAGAAGCCCCACTCGTTGTCGTACCAGGTCAGGATGCGCACGAACGTGCCTTCCAGAACCTTCGTCTGGTCGAAGGCGAAGATCGAGGAGTGGCTGTCGTGGTTGAAGTCGCGGGAAACCAGCGGCTCGTCGGTGTAGCCGAGGATGCCCTTCAGCTTGCCGTCGGCGGCAGACTTGATGGCGTCGTTGATTTCGGCAACCGTCGTGGCGCGCTTTGCGACGAAGTTGAAGTCGACGACCGAGACGTTCGGGGTCGGAACGCGGATCGACGTGCCGTCGAGCTTGCCCTTGAGTTCCGGCAGAACGAGGCCGACGGCCTTGGCTGCGCCGGTCGAGGTCGGGATCATCGACAGAGCCGCTGCACGGGCGCGGTAGAGGTCCTTGTGCATCGTGTCGAGGGTCGGCTGGTCGCCGGTGTAGGAATGGATCGTCGTCATGAAGCCGTGGTCGATGCCGACGGCGTCGTTCAGCACCTTCACGACCGGAACCAGGCAGTTCGTGGTGCAGGATGCGTTGGAGATGACCAGGTGGTCCTTGGTCAGCTGATCGTCGTTGACGCCGAACACGACCGTGAGGTCGGCATTGTCGCCGGGAGCCGAGATGATGACGCGCTTGGCGCCGGCCGTCAGGTGGGCGGCGGCCTTGTCACGGGCGGTGAAGATGCCGGTGCACTCAAGTGCGATATCGACGCCCATTTCGGCGTGCGGCAGCTGGGCCGGGTCACGCACCGCGGTCACCTTGATCGGCTTGCCGCCGGCAACGATGATGGTGTCGCCTTCGACCTTGACGTCCGCCGGGAACTTGCCGTGGATCGAGTCGTAGCGCAGAAGATGGGCATTGGTCTCGACCGGGCCGAGATCGTTGATCGCGACCACTTCGATATCGGTGCGGCCGGATTCGACGATCGCGCGCAGGACGTTGCGGCCGATACGGCCAAAGCCGTTGATGGCAACCTTTACAGTCATAGGGTTCTCCCGAAAAAATAGTTTGGCAGCTGGACGGGGCGGGCGGTGTGACCGTCGCCCCGTCGTTTGAATGATCAGGCGAGCTTTGCTTCGGCCGCAGCGACGATGGCGTCAGCCGTGATGCCGAAGTGCTTGAAGACATCCTTGGCAGGACCCGAAGCGCCGAAGCCCTTCATGCCGACAAACGTGCCTTCCGGACCGATAAAGGCATCCCAGCCTTCACGGACGGCTGCTTCAACCGCAATCTTGACCGGCGAGTTGCCGAGGATTTCGCGGCGATAGTCGTCCGGCTGTTCGAAGAACAGTTCGGTGCAGGGCACGGAAACGACGCGTGTGCTGGTGCCCTTTTCCTCGAGTGTCTTTGCCGCCGCAATCGCCAGTTCGACTTCCGAACCGGAAGCGAAGATGGTGACCTTGGCATCCGCATTGCCCGACAGCGTGTAGGCGCCGAGCGTGCAGAGGTTCTTTTCCGAATATTCGGTGCGGGCCGGTGCAAGGTTCTGACGCGTCAGCGCGAGAGCCGACGGACGATCCTTGGTTTCGAGCGCGATCTGCCAGCATTCTGCCGTCTCAGTGGCATCGGCCGGGCGGAACACCATCAGGTTCGGGATGGCGCGAAGGCTTGCCACCTGTTCGACCGGCTGGTGGGTCGGGCCATCTTCGCCAACGCCGATCGAGTCATGCGTCAGGACGTGGATGACGCGGATGCCCATCAGGGAGGCGAGGCGGATCGGCGGACGGCAATAGTCCGAGAAGATCATGAAGCCGCCGCCGTAGGGGATCAGACCGCCATGCAGGGTCACGCCGTTCATGGCGGATGCCATGCCGTGTTCGCGGATGCCCCAGTGCATGTAGCGGCCGGAGAAGTCCGTCGGCGTGATCGAGACCATCTGGCTGGTCTTGGTATTGTTCGATGGCGTCAGGTCGGCGGAGCCGCCGAGCGTTTCCGGCACGAAACCGTTGATGACTTCCAGAACGTCTTCTGACGCCTTGCGGGTCGCAACGGTCGGCTTGGTTTCAGCAAGCTTCTTCTTGAAGTCGTTGATGGCGGCGTCGAAACCTGCAGGCAGGTCACCGGCAAAGCGGCGGTCGAATTCGGCCTTGTGGGCAGACGCTGCAAGGCGGCCTTCCCACGCCTTGACGGCTTCCAAAGAGCGGACGCCGGCTTCGCGCCAGTCGGACAGGACGTCGTTCGGGATGACGAAGGGTTCGTATTCCCAGTTCAGGGCCTTGCGGGTCGCTGCAATTTCCTCGGCGCCAAGTGGCGAGCCGTGAACCTTGTGGCTGCCGGCCTTGTTCGGCGAACCGAAGCCGATCGTGGTCTTGCAGGCGATAAAGGTCGGACGGTCGGACTTGTGAGCCTGCTCGATCGCGTCTGCGATGGCGGCCTGATCGTGACCGTCGATCTCGATCGTGTTCCAGTGCACGGCCTTGAAGCGGGCGATCTGGTCCGTCGAGTCGGACAGCGACACGGCACCGTCGATGGTGATCGAGTTGTTGTCCCAGAACAGGATCAGCTTGTTCAGCTTCAGGTGGCCGGCAAGTGCGATCGACTCGTGGGAGATGCCTTCCATCAGGCAGCCGTCGCCGTTGATCACATATGTGTAGTGATCCTGCAGGTCGGCGCCGAATTCTTCGCGCAGCTTGCGTTCGGCGATTGCCATGCCGACGGCGTTGCCGATGCCCTGGCCGAGCGGACCGGTGGTGGTCTCGATGCCGGTCGCATGGCCGTATTCCGGATGTCCGGCAGTCTTGGAACCGAGCTGACGGAAGCCCTTCAGGTCGTCGATGGACATGTCAGGGTAGCCGGTCAGATACAGTACCGAGTACAGCAGCATCGAGCCGTGGCCGGCCGACAGCACGAAGCGGTCGCGGTCGGGCCAGTGCGGCTTGGTCGGGTCGAATTTCAGGTATTTGGTAAACAGGACCGTTGCGACGTCAGCCATGCCCATGGGCATGCCCGGGTGTCCGGAATTCGCCTTTTCGACGGCATCCATGGCAAGGAAACGGATCGCATTGGCCATCCGGTCGTGTTGTTCGCGAGAAATCATGGCTAATCCACTATCGTCCGAGTGTCGGTCAGGCCCTATGATCGGGCCTCGTCAGGAAGCGTCCGATCCATATCAGGTGGGGCGCGCAAGTCAACAAAAGGCGGGCCACCGGCGGCACATAATGATCGGGTTTAGCACAGTCTGCCTGCTATTTCGGCAGGGCCGCCGAGTGCCCTTGATCAGCGACGATCCACAGTTCGATGCGGTATCGTCTGCGTGTTTTATTGACCGGCTTTCAAGCGGTGAATAGTCTACGGCGCTTGTTGGCGAGGCGCTGCCGTACGATTCGGCGCCGATCGCGACCTCACGGGATATACGCATGCCGGCAGAAAAGACGGTGGATCTGGCGCTTTCGGAACTTCGGGCTGCGATAAGCGGGCTGGAGAATGCCGTCGATGTGCGCATCGAGCAGCAAAGAGACCAGGGCGAGATGGAAGGCGAGGTCAAGCGCGTGCATGCCGATCGATCGCGCCTGGCGCAGGAGCTGGATCAGTCGCAGTTTCGGGCCAATCGTCTCGAAGAGGTCAACCGCGAGGTTTCCCGCCGTCTGGTGACGGCGATGGAGACGATCCGCGCGGTTCTGGACCGGTAAGGAAAAAGAGATGGCCCAGGTAACGGTAACGATCGACGGCAAAGCCTATCGGATGGCTTGCGAAGAAGGTCAGGAACAGCACCTGACAGACCTCGCCGACCAATTCGACCGCTATGTCGGACATCTGAAGGGCCAGTTCGGCGAGATCGGTGATCTTCGCATCACGGTCATGGCCGGGATCATGATCATGGATGAGCTTTCCGAGCTGACCCGCAAGGTCGGTGCGCTCGAAGGCGAGGTGCAGTCGCTGAAATCCAACCGCGCCGGTGCCGCTGAAAACCAGAGCCGCAGCGACGAGCTTGTCGTCTCCGCCCTGAGCGAGCTTTCATCCAGGCTGGAAGGCCTGACCGCGAAGCTCAACGGCCGTGTGCCGGCGAACTAAGACCGTCTCACGCCGGTGTTCAGCGTCGCTGAAAGCCTGCAGAAAAAAATGCCTCGCGATGCCACTGGCGCGCCATCGACTTCAGCCTTATATTGAAAATGCGTTCTGCGCTTCTCGACAGGAACCACAATCCCTGGGGCCATACTCGATCCAAAGGGAGCTGTCCCTGGCCAGGCCCGTGGGCTTGGACATATGGCGCCCACCTACGTTTGTAGGCACCCAGGATCGTAAAAATCCATCGGTCGCCGCGGATCGCACCTTACAGAATTCGGGCTCGATCATTCATAATGGTCGGGCCCAAAAACGAAAAACCCCGCTCAAGGCGGGGTTTTGCACGTCTAGTCGATGGGATGCTTACGAGCGCTTTTCGATCGAGCAGACCAGAACACGGGAGAGAACGCGCTCATAGCCGACGATTTCGCGGGCGATCCGCATAACGCGGGCATGGTCGCCACTGGAGCTGACAACGCCTTCAAGAACAATGAAGTCGCCGGTCACGTCGACGGTGAGATTGCTGCTGTCGAAGTTGGGGAGGTAACTCAGTTCCGTTTCGATAGCGGTCTTTTCCATCATCATGCCGTGGTCATGGGCAAAGGCGAATGAAGCGGTAGGCTGAAGGCTGCTCAAGAACATTGTCGAAACTCCCAACATGAACGTCTGATGAATGAACTGTTGTCTTACGTTTATGTTCCGAATGTGTCCGCGCTTTTTCTAATTTCTTTTTCCAGTACACGAGTTCGTCAGATTGCCAGTCCGGTTTTCCCCTGATGTGGCATCAGGCGCCCCTGTCTGACGCTTGACAATGGCCGCGCCGTTTCCGAGTAAGTCTGCGTGTTTTCAATCGGCGGACTTCTTCATGCCCAACGCAAAAGCCACGTTCGCCCGCTCGTCGCTCCTGATGCTCGTCATCGGCGCGGCCATCCTGCTCGGCATCGTGATGTCTTCTTTCTTCCTGGCGCAGATGACCAGGACCTATTTCGATGACGTCACGAAGCTGAGAGCATTGCGCGCGACCACTGCCGATCTGCTTTTGCTTGTGCAGACCGCCGAGACCGGACAGCGCGGCTACCTGCTGGTGCAGGATCCGCTGTTCCTCGAGCCCTACCGGACATCCATCGGTGCGCTGCCGCTCCAGCTGCAGAAGGTGGAGCGGACGGCGGCCAATCAGGACATCGTCAGCGTTCCGCTGGACGAGATCCGCAGCCTGATCGCGCTAAAGACCAATGAGATGCAGGCGACGCTGTCGCTCGCAAGTTCGGGTCAGGTCGAGCAGGCAGTCGCCATCGTTCGCAACCAGTCGGGCCTCGAGGCCATGCAGAAATTGCGCGCCCTGCTTGGCGGCGTGATCGGCGAACTGGATGGACACCTGATTTCCGGCATTGGCGAGATTCGCGGAAGTTCCGAAAAGCTGCAGTGGTTTACCGTCGGCGGCGGTATCCTGATCATTCTCGTTCTCGGCGGCGCGATTGCCATCGTCTTCCAGCATGTCCGCCAGCTTCAGAAGGCCCGTGCCGAGGTGGAAACCTTGAATGCCGGGTTGGAGGAGCGGGTCAACGAGCGTACCGAAGACCTCATCCAGGCAAACCGCGAGATCCAGCGATACGCCTATATCGTCTCGCACGATCTGAGAGCGCCGCTTGTCAACATCATGGGCTTTACCAGCGAGCTGGATAGTTCGCTCAAATCGATCTCCGCCTACGTGCTGGCCGATGACGTCAAGCCGAGCGAACTTCAGGTGAGGGACGCCCGGCTTGCAGTCGAGGAAGATCTTCCAGAGGCAATCGGTTTTATCCGTTCGTCGACCAAGAAGATGGATGGCCTGATCAACGCCATCCTAAAGATCTCCCGCGACGGTCGGCGTGAGCTGAAGCCGGAGAGGATCGACCTGAGCGAACTGCTGGAGGCAACTGCCGCGAGTGTCTACCATCAGGTCAACGAGGGCGGCGGCGAAGTGGCGATTTCCACGTCGGCCGCAAAGACCCTCGTCACCGACCGGTTCTCGCTGGAGCAGGTTTTCGGTAACCTGTTCGACAATGCGGTCAAATACCAACATCCCGACCGGCCGCTGGCGCTGTCGATCACATCAACGCCGCTCGGGCGAAGCTTCGTCCGGATCGAGGTTGCCGATAACGGGCGCGGCATTGCGCCGGAAGACCACGAACGGGTGTTCGAGCTGTTCCGCCGTTCCGGCGTGCAGAACCAGCCCGGCGAGGGCATCGGCCTTGCGCATGTGCGATCATTAGTCAGAAATTTAGGTGGCGAGATTACGATCACGTCAACCTTGGGCGGCGGTGCGACATTCATCATCCGTCTGCCCACCGATCTGTCCCAATATGTCAGGAGTCATGGGTCATGAATGCTGCCGGCAAAGAAGTTACCATCGTTATGGTCGAGGACGACGAGGGGCATGCGCGCCTCATCGAAAAGAATGTCCGTCGAGCAGGCGTCAACAACGAGATCGTACCGTTCACAAACGGAAACGCGGCGCTCGATTATATTCTCGGCGCTGACCGCCTGGGAGCGGCTAATGCGGATCGGTATTTGCTGATCCTTCTCGACCTCAACCTCCCCGATATGTCGGGTATTGACATACTTGAGAAGGTGAAGTCCAACCCTCACTCGAAGCGACTGCCTGTGGTCATCTTGACCACGACCGACGACGAGCGAGAGATCCAGCGGTGCTACGATCTCGGTGCCAACGTTTATATAACGAAGCCAGTGGATTATGAGAGTTTCGCGCACGCCATCAGACAGCTCGGTCTGTTCTTTGCCGTGATGCAAATTCCCGGACAATGACGAGACGTGATGCAGCACACCATTCTCTACGTCGATGACGACCTTGCCCTTGCGCGGCTTGCCGTGCGCAATCTGGGTCGCTTCGGCTATCAGGTCGTCCATGCCGTGGATCTGTCCGCGGCAATGGAGACCGTTGAGAAGGGTGGCGTGCACGCAGTGGTTCTCGACCACTATCTCAGCACCGGTACCGGCCTCGAAATCCTTCACAGGCTGAACGAGATGGGGGCGGGGCTCCCGGTCATCTACGTCACCGGTTCGAGCGATGCGACGATCGCGATCGACGCATTGAAGAACGGTGCGTCCGACTATGTCATCAAGACGGTGGGCGACGAGTTCTGGCCGCTGATGCAGAGCGCGATCGGCCAGGGGATTGCGACCGCCGAGCTTCGCCGCGCCAAGGAGCGCGCCGATCAGGAGATCCGGCTTGGCAAGGAACGCGCCGAGGTGCTGTTGACGGAAGTCAACCACCGCGTCGCCAACAGCCTGGCGCTGGTCGCCGCGCTGATCCGTCTCCAGGTGTCGAGCAGCAAGAACGACGACGTCAAGGCGGCCCTGTCGGAGACGCAGGCGCGCATCTCCGCGATCGCCGGCATGCACCGCAGCCTCTACACGTCCGACGACGTGCGCCAGGTGGAGATGGACAAGTATCTCGGCACTCTGGTCAAGGAAGTGCAGGGTACGGTCAACGATCACCAGAGCGCGACGATCCTTTTGCAGGCCGACGAACTCTCGCTGAAGTCCGACCGGGCCGTCTCCGTCGGGATGATCGTGACCGAACTTCTCACCAATGCGCTGAAATATGCCTATCCGCCGGGCGCTGAGGGCGAGGTGCGTGTGCTTCTCAAGCGGCAGGATGATGACAAGGCGCTGCTTGCGGTTGAGGACGACGGCGTCGGCTGGAAGGAAGGCGACATGCCGAAGGGCACGGGTCTTGGCAGTCGAATCGTCAAGTCGATGGCGGCAACGCTTGGTGCTTCCATCCAATATGTGCCGCGCGAAAGCGGCACCCGCGCCGAACTGCTGATCGACCTGACGGCGTGATTTCTCCCTTTCCGACCGGACGCTGGCAAGTTCCACAGTGACGGCCATTGCATTGGACGCATGCTGACCCTATGATTTCCACCGCGAGCGAAGGTGCATAGCTCCGAGAACCCCCAAGGATTGCGGGCGGTTTTCCGAACTGTGCGCGAAGCAGCGCCGACGCGCCCATAGGGTGCGTTCGATAACGGTTCTCGTTGAAGTGGGCCGTGGCGTCAGTTTTGCAGGCAGGATATTGTTCCAGATTAAGAGCCCCTTTTGTTAACCGAAATATTCATCGTCGTTGCACTCACCATTCTCAATGGTGTCCTCGCAATGTCGGAACTTGCCGTCGTGTCCTCGCGTCCCGTGCGTCTCCGGGTCATGGCAGAGCAGGGAAATCGTGGCGCAGCTGCCGCCATCAAGCTGGCTGAAGATCCAGGCCGCTTCCTTTCCTCCGTTCAGATCGGCATCACTCTTGTCGGCGTTCTCTCCGGTGCGTTTTCCGGTGCAACGCTCGGCACCCGTCTGACCAACTGGCTGTCCGAGCAGGGTATGCCGCAAAACTTCGCCGACTGGCTCGGCGTCGGCGGTGTCGTCGTGGTCATCACCTATATGTCGCTGATTGTCGGCGAACTCGTTCCGAAGCAGATCGCATTGCGGGCGCCTGAGCTCGTGGCCGCCAAAGTTGCGCCGGCGATGAAGATGGTCGCGACAATCGGTGCCCCGGTCGTGTGGTTTCTCGACATCTCGGGTCGGTTTCTTCTGGCCCTTCTCGGCCAGAGCGGGGAATCGAACGAGAAAGTCACCGACGAGGAAATCCGCACCGTGCTTGCCGAAGCGCATAGCGCGGGCGTGATCGAGACCGAGGAATCGGCGATGATCTCCGGCGTCATGCGACTGGCCGACCGTACCGCGCGCGGCCTCATGACGCCACGCCGCGATGTGGAGGTGCTCGATACCGAAGATGAGCCGGAAGAGCTTCGTGCGCAGCTGCGGGCGACGACACGCTCGCGTCTGCCTGTACGCAAGGGCTCGTCCGACGAGATCCAGGGCGTGCTCTTCGTCAAGGACGCCTATGAATTCATGGCCGGCGGCAGGGGCGGCGATCCCGCCTCGCTGATGCGTGAAGCGCCTGTCGTTTCCGACCTGACCGGCGCGCTCGACGTCATTCAGGCTTTGCGCAAGTCACCGGCACATATGGTTCTCGTCTATGACGAATACGGCCATTTTGAAGGTATCATCACCTCGGGCGACGTGCTCGAAGCCATCACCGGCGTGTTCCAGGAGGACGAGGTTGAAGAACCCGCCATCGTTGCGCGCGACGACGGATCCTACCTCGTTGCCGGCTGGATGGCGGTTGACGAGTTCTCCGCGCAGATGGGCGTGCCGATCGAGGATGACCCGGGTTACGAGACCGTTGCAGGCTTCGTTCTCGACGAGCTGAAGCATCTGCCGGAACTGGGCGAGAAGTTCACAACACGAGGCTGGACCTTCGAGGTGATCGATCTCGACGGACGTCGTATCGACAAGCTGCTGCTCAGCCGCGCACCAGACTGACGGCACGGGACCGATGAGCGAGGCTTTTTCCGACAATCGCATGCGCAAGACGGAACTGCGGCGCCAGAGCCTCGCCGCGAGAGACGCTCTGTCTGTTTCGGATAGGGTCGAAAAGAGCCAGGCGCTTGCCGTTCATGGCGCCGGGGCAATCGAGTTGCATGCCGGAGCGATCGTGTCGGGCTTTCTGCCGATCCGATCCGAGGTGGATCTCCATCCTCTGATGGCATTGCTGCGGGATCGCGGCGGGCGCATCTGCCTGCCCGTCGTCCTCGACAAGGAAATGATCGTGTTTCGCGAACTGACGCCTGAGACGGTGCTTGTACCCGGTACGTTCGGGACATCGGGTCCCGGGCCCGAGGCGGAAGAACTCGAGCCCGAGATCATGCTCGTGCCACTGGCCGCATTCGATGCGCGCGGCCACCGGATCGGCTATGGCGGCGGATATTATGACCGGGCCATTCACCGTTTGCGCGAAAAAGGCTTGAACCCGCGGTTGATCGGCATTGCATTCGACTGCCAGGAAGTGGCATCAGTGCCTGAAGAACCTCATGATATGAAGCTCGATGCCGTCTTGACCGAAAGCGGCTATCGGCCGTTCGCGGGTATGCCCGCGTAGATTGGACAAGCATGCGTCTTTTGTTTCTGGGTGACATGGTCGGCAAAACCGGCCGTACGGCGGTTTGGGACAAGTTGCCGGGGCTGGTGTCCGACCTGAAACTCGACTTCGTGATCGTCAACGGCGAGAATGCCGCTGGTGGCTTCGGCATTACCGAGGAGATCTTTCTCGAGACGATCAATGCCGGTGCCGACGTTGTCACCACCGGCAACCATGTCTGGGACCAGAAGGAAGCCGTCGGCTTTGCCGGTCGCCACGACCAGTTCCTGCGGCCTGCCAACTATCCTGCCGGCACGCCCGGCAAGGGATCTGGCATCTTCTACGGCCGCAACGGCGCGCGCATCCTCGTCGCCAACATCATGGGCCGGGTCTTCATGCATCCGGAACTCGACGATCCCTTCAAGTCCGCCGAGGCGATCCTTGCCGCGGCCCCGCTGAAGGAACAGGCGGATGCCATCATCTTCGACTTCCATGCGGAAGCCACCAGCGAAAAGCAGTGTTTCGGGCATTTCGTTGATGGTCGTGCGTCGCTCGTCGTCGGCACGCACACGCATGTGCCGACCGCCGACTGCCAGATCCTGAACGGCGGCACCGGCTACATGTCGGATGCCGGCATGTGCGGCGACTACGATTCGTCGCTCGGCATGGACAAGGAAGAGCCGCTCAACCGCTTCATCTCGAAAATGCCGAAGGGCCGTTTCGAGGCGGCAAACGGTCCCGCGACAATCTGCGGTCTCGGCATCGAGATTTCCGACACGACGGGACTGGCCGAGAAGATCGAGCCGCTCCGGATCGGGCCGCGGCTCGCGGAGACCATTCCGAGCTTCTGGCGGTAGAATGGTTCGGGCGCTGCTTCTGTTTGCGGTTCTGATGCTTCCGGTTTTCGGGGCATCGGCACAGCAAAGCGTCCAGCCTTCAGCCGGAACGTGGGCTCAGAAGAAGTGCAGTTTCTACGCCAAGGCCTGGCAAGACCTGCTTTCCATGTCCAAAGATCGGGACATTACCCGCGCCTTTATCGATGGAAACAATGCTTTCATTGCAGCCGGCTGCTCCAACGGTGCGGATGTGTGCCCGTCGTCCAAGGGTGATATCGATCTTGCCAATCGCCTCACCATGGCCGCGATGAACTTCGGGACAGCGAGCTCATTTCTGCCCTTCGTCTGCCGGACGCGTTGAGGCGCTAACCACTCAATGACATGATTGTGAGACGACCACGGCGCTTCGTCGCTGGACGCTTCGCCATGCTTGCCGCATCCTGAGGCCCGGAATGGCATGAACGCATCGGCTCGATTTTTCGCAACGCGGTTCGGGGTGTGGCATGAAGCTGCGAACGCTGGCATTCGGTTTTTCGGCTCTCCTCCTATCCGCCATATCGGCGCTGGCGCAGGAGGGCGGGTTGCCGGTCAGCCAATGCCAGGCGATTGCGCAGAACCTGCCGGGCGAGAATTTCCCCCATGTCGGCTATGCCAGCTTCAACCCTTCGGGTCCCGCGTTTGCGCCAGTCGTCAAACCGGTAAACCTGTCAGCGCGGGAAGAGGTGAAGATCACCTTCGTCGGCCACTCGACCTATTTTATCGAGAGCCCCGACGGTATCGGCATCGCCACCGATTACAGCGGCGTTCACCAGCCGTCGCGGATGCCTGACGTGGTGACGATGAACAAGGCGCATTCCACCCACTATACGATGATGCCGGATCCTGCGATCGCCCACGTGATGCGCGGATGGAGCGATGTGCCGGGTGAAAAGGCCGAGCATCGGGAAATGGTCGGGGATGTCTATATCCGCAACGTCGTCTCGGATATCCGCAACTGGGGCGGCGGCATCGAGGCGGACGGCAATTCGATCTTCATCTTCGAGGTCGCCGGGCTCTGCATCGGGCATCTCGGCCATCTGCATTTCGAACTCAACGAGCAGCAGTACACGCAGATCGGCCGGCTCGATATTCTGATGGTGCCTGTTGATGGCGGTTTGACGATGGGGGCGGACAGTATGAGCCGCGTCGTTCAGCGGCTGCGGTCGTCACTGATCCTGCCGATGCACCGTTTCGGGCCGCCGCTCGAGCGGTTCCTGTCGATGTTCGACGGCAAGTTCGAGATCGCCTACGCGCCGAGCGAGACGATCACCGTGTCGATGCGCAGCCTTCCGAAGAAGCCGACGATCATGGTGCCGCAAGGGCTGTGACAGGGGCTGTTCAAGCCCCTGTCGGTCGTTTGATCAGGCGTGACGCGTGAAGGTCAGGCGCTTGTTGACGCCGACTTCCGGCATCTTCTCGTCATTCAGGTTCGCCTTGGCGATTTCCCAGCCGAACTTGAGCGTGCTGTCGGTCGACGCCCAGATTTCCGCATCATCGACACGGAAGGCCAGCATGGTGAGATGGGGATCGGACTTACCGTGTTCGTACCAGGCAGCCGTCACGGCGCTCCAGTATTCATCGATCTTGGCCTCGTCCTTGCGGACTTCCAGGATGCCCGACAGGCAGGCGTGGTAATCGTGATCCTTGCCGACCACGTTGAAGTGGGCGCGGGAGGCTGTGCCGAGCGCCTTCACCAGATCCGTATCGGTCCTGGTATAAAACCAGATCGTGTTGGCCTCGGAATCGACATTCGGCGCCATCGGCTGAAAATGCATGTGCGCACCTTCGATGCCGAGCATGCCCGCATGGATTCCGTTGATTTCGTCCCACATCTGACGTTCGGGGGCTTCGCGTGCTTCGGTAAGGCTCGCCATCTATAATTCTCCTTCTTTGTCGTGCGGTTGAAGAACGGAGGCGGGGCGGGGTTTGTTCCTCATCCGAAAGGCTCTTGAACGGCCTCCGCTTCGAAACTATAAGGCGGCACAATTCCAGATAATGATGCAGACAGGGGTGCCATGGCTGGCCATTCACAGTTCAAGAACATCATGCACCGCAAGGGCAAGCAGGACGGTATCCGTTCCAAGATGTTCTCCAAGCTTGCACGCGAAATCACCGTTGCGGCAAAATCCGGTCTACCCGACCCGGATATGAACGCGGCGCTGCGCCTTGCCGTTCAAAACGCCAAGGCTCAGTCGATGCCGAAGGACAATATCGACCGGGCCATCAAGAAGGCTTCGGGCGCCGACGCCGAGAACTACGACGCGGTGCGTTACGAGGGCTACGGTCCCGGCGGCACAGCCGTGATCGTCGAAGCGCTGACCGATAACCGCAATCGTACCGCCTCCAACGTTCGCTCGATCTTTACCAAGGCCGGCGGCGCTCTTGGCGAAACCGGTTCGGTGTCCTTCTCCTTCGACCATGTCGGCGAGATCACCTACAAGGCGTCAGTCGGCGATGCGGATACGGTCATGGAAGCTGCGATCGAGGCCGGTGCGGACGATGTGATTTCCGACGAGGAAGGCCACACGATCATCTGCGGGTTCGAGGCGCTCGGTGAAGTCTCCAAGGCACTCGACGCCACGCTCGGCGGTGCCGAGACCGTCAAGTCGATCTGGAAGCCGCAGAACACGATCGAAGTCGACGAGGAACGTGCGCTGTCGCTGATGAAGCTGATCGGCAATCTCGAAGACGACGACGACGTGCAGAACGTCTATTCGAACTTCGAAGTCTCTGATGAGGTCATGGCCAAGTTGTCGGCCTGATCGCCTCTCTAGTCATGAAATGAAGCGGGCCGGTCGTTGAGACCGGCCCGTATTCGTTTACGCGGCTCGCTGCAGCTGGCTATCCATCAGCGACAGCTGCGAAAACAATTCCACCGAGCGGAGACGCTTGTCGATATCGTGGATCGGCATCGAGATGATGAGCTCGTCGGCCTGGGTTTCGGCCAGGAACTCACCGAGCTTGCGTTCGATGGTTCGCGGCGATCCGACCGCTGCGTATCGCAGCGTGTGCTCCACATTCATCTTCTCCATCGGCGTCCAGAAACCGTCCATCGTATCGAGCGGTTTCGGGAAAAGGCCGCGGACATTCTTGCGCAGGTTGACAAACTGCTGCTGCGACGAGGTGAAGAGCTTGTTTGCTTCCTCATCCCTATCTGCTGCCACACCCATGACACCGGCCATCACATACGGTTTGTCGAGATCCGCCGAGGGCTGGAAGCGATCGCGGTAGATGGCGATCGCGTCGAGCAGCATATCTGGCGCAAAATGCGAGGCAAACGCGTAAGGCAGACCCAAAACTGCCGCCACATGGGCGCTGTAGGTCGAGGAGCCGAGCAGCCAGATCGGCACATTCGCCTCGGTTCCCGGCACGGCAAGGATTGTTTGGTTCGGGACGGGCGTTCCGAGCAGATGCTTGAGCTCAACGATATCCTGCGGGAAGTTCTCCGCGCCGGCATCGAGATTGCGTCTCAGCGCATTTGCCGTGCGCATGTCGGTTCCGGGCGCACGGCCGAGGCCGAGATCGACGCGGCCGGGGAGCAGCGCTTCCAGCGTGCCGAACTGTTCGGCGATCACGAGGGGAGAGTGGTTCGGCAGCATGATGCCACCGGAGCCAACCCGGATGGTCTTGGTCGCGGCCCCGACATGGGCGATGACGAGCGCCGTGGCAGCGCTGGCAATGCCCGGCATGCCATGGTGTTCGGCAAGCCAGAGACGGTTATAGCCATGCTGTTCGGCCTTGATCGCCAGCAGACGGGACTGGTCGAGCGCCTGGCTGACGGAATAGCCTTCGCCGATCAGCGAAAGGTCGAGAATGGAAAACGGTATCATCGGCATATCCTGAAATGGATAGGTAAAAGTGTTCTCCCTATCTAGGCAGCCGGTCTTGCAAATACGACCCCGCCGGCGATGAAAGTCGCTAGGCGGGGTCGGTGGAGGTCCGACAGTGAGGTCGCTGCCTCAGGTCTTGATCAGGCGCAGGAAGGGCTTGCGACCTCCCGACGACGGGGGCGATCCTTCAGGCGGAAAGACTGGTGGCGCCGGCAAAATTGTCACGTCGGAGTAGCGTGCGGCAGCGCGATCGATCTCGCCGATGCTGCGGTTCAGGCTGTCGAGAACAAGCGGCGTGGTCAGGATTTCGGGGGCCTGGGCATCCTTTGCCTTGGCCATTTCGTCGAGTTCGCCACGGATAGCCTCGGCCTCGGCCGCCTGAGCATCGGCGGATTCGGTCAGTTCCTCGACATTCTGGGCCAATGCATCGACGTAAAGGCCGATCGCCCGCAGTTCGCGCTCGATCTCTTCGGTCTTGGCGCGAATTGCGCTCATGCCTGTAGCACTGGACGTGCCGGCCGACAGTTCCATCGTCTCGATGAGCTTCAACGCGGCAGCGACCGCTTCGCGCGGTCGGCGCATGTCAAGCTTGGTGTTGTGGGCGATCGTGCCGACATGACGGGTGATTGCCTGACGCTGCTTGGCGCTTCTCTCATGCGCGCTGGTCTTTGACTTCGCGCGGGTAATTCTGTCTGCCTGATCCTGGCGGGCCTGAGCCTGGCTGCGCAGGATGGCGGCCATGGCTTCGGTGTCGGCCCGCATCGTCTCGACACTCGAAACGACGGTGCCGATGGTCCGGTCGATTGTTGCGAGGCCACGATTGAAATCGCGGCGCATGCCCTCGAAACGCAGTGGCATGGGTTCGTCAAGTGTGGTGCGGATATCACCGCTTGCAAAGCGGCGCAGACCGCCGTCCAGGATGTCGGCGGTTCTGCGAAGATCGCGCAGCTCGGTCTCATTCCGATCATAGTCCCGTATCATTCGGGCGCCTCCTCGTGATTCTTAAGAAACCCTTTGTGACGAACCAACGCCATTAGGAAAAGGTTGTTGCGGTTGGATCACCACTTCTGCCCAAAACGATGCGGTTATGGTTAACAAAATATGAACGCTTCCGACCTCTCCCGTTCGCGTGTTGGCCTGCAGAGTCACTCCGCGTTTCGGCCTTGGCGCAGGATTCCCGGCGTGACACAACAGTTGCCATGACAAAACCGATTCGCATCATCGGCATCGATCCGGGGCTTCGCCGCACAGGGTGGGGTGTTATCGAGACACTGGGAAACTCGTTGCGCTTTGTGGCATCGGGGACGGTCGTGTCCGACGGTGACATCGACCTTGCCTCGCGCCTCTGCCAGCTGCACGATGGTCTGGCCGAAGTTGTGCATACCTACACGCCAGACGAGGCGGCGGTCGAGCAGACGTTCGTCAACAAGGATGCGGTGGCGACGTTGAAGCTTGGTCAGGCGCGTGGCGTCGTGATGCTGGTGCCAGCGCGTGCCGGGTTGCCTGTTTCGGAATATGCGCCAAACGCGGTCAAGAAAGCGGTCATCGGCGTTGGCCACGGCGAGAAGCAGCAGATCCACATGATGGTGAAGATCCTGATGCCGAAGGCGGAGTTCAAGGGTAATGATGCCGCCGACGCGCTGGCGATCGCTATCTGCCACGCCCATAACCGCGTTGCAAACCGCATGCGCCAAGCTTTGGCCGGCTGACGCATCAGCCTCCTCTGTTCTTGACTTGTTCTGCCGCCCTCAGTAGGTATTTTTGCAGAGGCTGTACGCTCGCATCGGCTTCTGACGCGCGATGCAGCGCGCTATCGTGCCTGTTTCCCGATGCTCGGCATCATGATTTCCGGAACCCATTCTCCTTCATCCTCAGCGGCGGACCTAAAACATGATCGGCAAGCTCAAAGGCACTATCGACGAGATCGGCGAGGACTACGCGCTCGTTGACGTGCACGGCGTCTGCTACGAAGCCTTCTGTTCGGCTCGCACGCTGGCCCGCCTCAACGTGGGGGAGGCGGCGGTGCTGTTTATCGAGACCTATGTGCGCGAGGACCAGCTGAAACTGTTCGGCTTCCTGTCGGCACTGGAGCGCGAGTGGTTCAACCTCCTGCAGAGCGTGCAGGGCGTCGGCGCCAAGGTGGCGCTGGCCTTGCTCTCAACGCTGACACCGGGCGAACTGGCCAATGCGATTGCGCTGCAGGACAAGACCGCAGTTTCGCGGGCGCCCGGTGTCGGCCCCAAGGTCGCCGTCCGCATTGTCACAGAACTCAAGAACAAGGCGCCCGCCTTTGCCGGCGAGGCATCCGCAAATATCGGCTTCAAGCAGGAACTGGGCGAGGGCGTGGCGTCTGCGCCCGTCAGCGATGCGGTCTCGGCGCTCACCAATCTTGGCTATTCTCGCGATCAGGCGGCCAATGCCGTCGCCGCTGCTTTGAAGGCAGCCGGTGAGGATGCCGACAGCGCCAAGCTGATCCGGCTGGGTCTGAAGGAACTGGCGAGGTCGTGATATCCGGGGTACTGGGATATCGGTAGGGCCGGACAATTGCGGGAAGTAACAGATTGGGTGCGTTCACGACCATGGCTCTTGAAGGTCAGATCACGATAGCGATCGAGGATCGCGACGTGCCGAGAGTTGCCGCGCCGCTTGGCTGGTTCGACTGCTCCATGACATCAGACACAATGGCCGCATCCTGCGCGCCCGAGATGGAAATTCTTGCATGACCGACGAAAACCGCCTCATCTCGCCGGAAAAACGGGGCGAAGATTTCGATACGGCGCTGCGCCCGCAGTCGCTCGACGAGTTTACCGGGCAGGCAGAGGCTCGCGCCAACCTCAAGATCTTCATCGAGGCCGCCAAGAACCGGGGTGAGGCGCTGGATCACGTGCTGTTCGTCGGCCCGCCGGGTCTCGGCAAGACCACGCTTGCGCAGATCATGGCCAAGGAACTGGGCGTCAATTTCCGCTCGACCTCCGGTCCTGTCATTGCAAAGGCCGGTGATCTTGCGGCGCTTCTCACCAATCTCGAAGACCGCGACGTGCTGTTCATCGATGAAATCCACCGTCTCAACCCGGCGGTCGAGGAAATCCTCTATCCGGCGATGGAAGACTTTCAGCTCGATCTGATCATCGGCGAAGGGCCGTCGGCACGGTCGGTGAAAATCGACCTGTCGAAATTCACGCTGGTTGCTGCCACCACCCGTATCGGGCTGTTGACCACGCCGCTGCGCGACCGGTTCGGGATTCCCGTGCGCTTGTCGTTCTACACGGTCGAGGAACTGGAAGGCATCGTCCGGCGTGGTGCGCGCCTGATGAACCTGCCGATGACCGATGGCGGCGCGCGCGAGATCGCACGGCGCGCCCGTGGCACGCCGCGTATCGCCGGACGGCTGTTGCGCCGTGTCCGCGATTTTGCCGAAGTGGCGCGTGCGGAAGCCGTGACCAAGGAGATCGCCGACGAGGCGCTGATCCGCCTCAATGTCGACCACGCCGGTTTCGACCAGCTCGACAAGCGCTATCTCAACATGATCGCCGTCAACTTCGGCGGCGGGCCCGTGGGTATCGAGACGATCGCGGCGGGACTTTCGGAGCCGCGCGACGCGATCGAGGACATTATCGAGCCCTACATGATCCAGCAGGGCTTTATCCAGCGCACGCCGCGGGGCAGGGTGCTGACGGCAGTCGCCTGGAAGCATCTCGGCCTGCAGCCGCCCAAGGATATGGAAGCGGCCCAGTTCAGGATCAGTTTCGACGATGAGTAAAAGCGACGAACCCCAGGATCTGCGCATCCGGATGAAATTCAAGCCGAAGCGCATTTTTCAGATGCGCATCGCGGGGCTTGGTTTCCGCGATGGCCATGTGCTGGTGCACCGCGCCGTGCATGAGACGTTCTGGACCTTTCCCGGCGGACGCGCGGAAGTGGGCGAAACCTCCGAGGAAACCCTGAAACGCGAGATGGTCGAGGAACTCGGGGTCGAGGTGAAGGTCGGACGGCTGCTCTGGGCGGTCGAGAACTTCTTCCGCTACGAAGACCGCGACTGGCACGAACTCGGCTTCTACTACCTGATGGAGCTGCCGGAAAGTTTCCCGTTTCATTCGACCGATATCGTCCATCGGATCGTCGACACGCACGAACTCGAGTTCAAGTGGGTGAAGGCGACGAGGGACTCGCTGAAGGCGCTGGATATCCCGCCCTATTTCATCGCGGACGAGATCGAAGATCTGCCCATGAGCCCGAAACACGTGGTCTGGCGCGATGGCGATCTGAAAGACTGATATTGGAACATCCTTTGCTCCCTTGAGTTTTTTCAGGAGTAGAAGGAGATGATCCATGCAGAAGATCAGCGTCGGAAACGAAGTCGAATGGAAATGGGGAAAGTCGAAGGCCGAAGGTAAGGTCGCCGAGAAGTTCACCAAGGATGTCGAGCGCAAGATCAAGGGCAAGACGATCAAGCGCAAGGCAGATACCGACAAGCCCGCCTTCCTCGTAAAGCAGGAAGACGGCGACAAGGTTTTGAAAAGCCAATCGGAGCTGAAGAAGACCGATGGCTGAAAGATCTTCGCACGAACATCAGCACGAGCAGTCCAAGACTCGCGCGCGCAGCCCGTCCAAACCATCGCAGCTTGACCACAAGCCGCCGGCCGACGTTGCGGCTGCGGCCGAGAAGGGCTTGAAGCTGCGCGCCGAATACCGGCGTGGCGGCACGACCGTTGGGATAGCACGCGCTCGCGATCTTCAGCATCGCAAGCATCTGTCGGAACAGACGGTGAAGCGGATGGTGAGCTACTTCAAGCGTCACAATGTCGACAAGCGCTCCGGCAATTTCGGCGACGACGGCAACCCATCTGCTGGTTACATTGCCTGGCTTTTGTGGGGCGGCGACGCCGGCCAGAAATGGGCCGAAGAGCACATGAAGCAGATCGACAAGACGAAGCACGAGGCCAAGACGCAACGCGCCTCGTCCCACTAGGTCGTAGCGTGGATGAGATCAGGAGGAGGCGAGGCGGCGAATTGTTTGCGCAAGCAGCGGTTTGCCACCGCCCCTCCAGCCAAGCGCCTCGATCTTTGCCGTCGGCATGACGCGCACTTGCGACAGATCAGCCTTCTCGGGCAAGCGGCGGCCATTGTCGACGTGACTGAGGATCTCGCTTCGATCGGTGAGTATGTCTGACACGTTGAAACTTTCGCCGGCGATCCTGGAGGCCTCGGCTTCCAGCATCAGACGAACGGCGGAGCCGACATCGCTGCCGTTTACTTCCGTTCCCGCACGCGGTTCAATGACGCCGCCGGAACGGTAGGTTTCAAACATCTGATCCCATTTGTTGGGTCTCAGATGTCCGTAGACACCAGTCAACCGCAGGCTTGCGGTCGAAAAGTGCGCGTCGCAAAGCCCGGCGACTGCCAATTCGCCTTTATGCTTGATTTCGCCGTAGAGACTTGTCGGTGACAGATCCGTGTCTTCGATCAGCGGCAACCCGTCAGGCAGGCCGTCATAGACAGCGCGGCTGGAGATGAGGACGGCGCGGCGGAGACCGGCTCGTTTGGCAGTCTCGAACAGTTTCATCGTGCCATTGAGGTTCATGCGGGCAAACCGCTTGGGATCGTCGCCTTCGCCGCCGCGATATTTGCCGGGGACATGGTCAAAGGCGGCGTGGACGAAGAAATCGGCACCGGTGAAGGCATCAATCTGGTCGAGATCGGGATCGAGCGAGAGGGGGACGAATTCGACGGGTTTTGAGAACAGGTCGGGTTTCGGTTGTGTCCGGCCGCCGACAATAACCTGATAGCCGGCGCCCAGCAGCGCCTCTACGACATAGCGGCCCACAAGCCCGGTCCCGCCCGAGACGAGAACCTTCATGGGAGGCGCGCCGGATTGGGCAGTGCGGATATGTCAGGTGAGCGGCCTTCGTAGAAGTCCCGCCAGAGATCGATCAGCGGCTTCAAATGCTGCGCCTTCGGGTGATCCTTCTCCCATGGCTTTTCATACTGGTAGTGGAGGATGCCGATGCTCTTCCAGTTCCAGAGATCGGGCATGGCGAACCACACATATTGCAGCATGTTCATGGTCACCGGCAGGCCGTGCCAGTCCGGAAAGAAGTGTTCCAGAAACGTCTGGTCGGTGCGCCGCCAGAAGGCGTCGGGCACGTCGAGCGCCGCCATCATGGCGTCGAAGGTCCGCAGGGACGGCTTGGCCACGAAGACCCCGGAGTTCATCCGGTGGAAGTCGGCCATGCTTTCGTAGACGTTCGGTGCTGCGGAAAACTCCGGATAAGAAAACAGCTTGTCGATATTCTTCAGCACCAGCGCGTCGGCATCGATGAAGACAATCCTGTCGTAGTCGGTCAGCTGCCACAGGCGAAGCTTGCAGAAATTGTCAAGCGGCGTGTGGAACTCCGGCTTGTTGCCTTTGGTAAACGGCGCCGCGCCATGCAGGTTCTTTCTGGCGTGACGGTCGTTGAACGTGTCGGACAGCGGGAGGTGGGCGACTTCCACCAGCCTGCATCCCAGAGCCTCGAGGGGCACAAGGTCGGATCTCGAGACCGCAGCCGTGTGCAGCACGACGATCTCGGCCGTGGTCCCGGTCAACCTGATCGATCGGGCCAGCGCCGTCGCGCCCATCGCGTAATCGGCATTGGTGACGAGGGTGACGAACGCGTTTGTCATTGCGCCATCACGAGACGGATTTCAGCCGCATGCCTTCCGGATCGTGCTCGACCTTGGCGGCGATATCGCGCGTCCAGGCGGAAACGGCGGGGACACGGCTGCGATCGACGCGGTAGGCATATTTCTTCGCGACATCAACGATCTCGGCGAGCAGGCCTTCGCCGAGCGTGGTTGGCTGCAGGCCAAGGCTCAGGAACTTGTCGTTCTTCACGACGAGATCGTTTTCGGGGGCTTCCTTGCGCGGGTTGGGCAGCCAGGCAATCTGGGCGCCGCTCATCTTGGAGATCATTTCAGCCAGATCACGCACCCGGTGGGTTTCCGTCATCTGGTTAAAGATCTCGACCCGGTTGTTGCGGGCAGGCGGTGTGTTGAGCGCGATCTCGATGCAGCGCACCGAATCCTGAATATGGATGAAGGCGCGCGTCTGGCCGCCGGTTCCGTGTACCGTCAGCGGATAGCCGATCGCCGACTGGATCAGGAAGCGGTTGAGAACCGTGCCGTAATCGCCGTCGTAATCGAACCGGTTGATCAGCTGCTCGTGGCGTCGGGTCTGTTCGGTGTGGGTTCCCCAGACGATGCCCTGATGGAGGTCGGTGATCCGCAGGCCGTCGTTCTTGGCATAGAAGGCAAACAGCTGCTGATCGAGGCATTTCGTCATATGGTAGATCGAGCCGGGATTGCTCGGATAAAGGATCTCCTGGCTGACGGTGCGTCCATCCATCGTCTCGATACCGACCGGGAGATACCCTTCCGGGATCGCCGCGCCGACGGTCGAGTAGCCATAGACACCCATCGTGCCCAGGTGGATGAGATGCGCGTCGAGATCGAGCTCGACCATGGCATTCAACAGATTGTGCGTGGCGTTGACGTTGTTGTTGACAGTGTAGTTCTTGTGGCGGTCGCTCTTCATCGAATAGGGGGCTGCCCGCTGTTCGGCGAAGTGGATGATGGCATCGGGACGGTTCGCCACCAGCCAACCCTTCAGAAGCTCGTAATCCTTGGCAAGGTCGATTAGGTGAAAGTGGATGCGGCGGCCGGTCTCGGCGTGCCAGATGCGGGTCCGTTCCTGAATGCTGTCCATCGGCGTCAGCGACTGAACACCGAGTTCCGTATCGATCCAGCGGCGCGACAGGTTATCGAGAATATGCACCTCGTGGCCGGCATCGGACAGGTGAAGCGATGTCGGCCAGCCGACGAAACCATCGCCGCCAAGGACTGCAATCTTCATGAATGTTCTCTCCGTTCGCGGGTGCCCTATTTTATGCGGGCGGGAAGTATGACAGGACACCGAAAGTGGATCGGTATTCCGCCTTTATCCAGGGGATGAAGATGGAATTTCAAGGCAAGCTTATGACAGAGCAGAATTTTTTGTTATCCGGAGAACTGATCGAGGGCGGTCACAGCCTCGTCCAGCGGGTCTATTACGAGGACACGGACTTCTCCGGCCTCGTCTATCACGCCCGCTACCTGCACTTTCTCGAGCGCGGCCGAACCGATTATCTGCGTTGCCTCGGCTGCGAGCAGGGTGCGCTTCTGTCGGCGGATGAGGAGGGGCTGGTCTTCGTCGTGCACCGCATGGAGATCGATTTCAAGCAACCGGCCCGGATGGACGATATACTGACGATCCAGACGATCACCGAAAAGGCGGGTGGCGCCAAGATGGTTCTTACCCAGGAAATCCGCCGCGGCGAAACGCTGCTGATTGCGGCGAAGGTGGTCATCGCCGTCATCAACAGATACGGCCGTCCACGACGACTGCCGGAGGCGATCGCGGAGAAGTTTCTAACAGCGCCGATCTGAGCTTCAGACAATAGAGCCAAAGCGCTGATCAAGCTTGCGGCCGTAACACATTATTAACGATAATGTAGTCTTACTAACCCGTGAGGAATTTGTGCAACGCACGCCTTCCTTTGACCAAATTTGAAGGCGAGAAGCCAAGCTGAAAACTCAGGACATCTTGGGCGTTAGGCGGCGATCTCGGCGGACAGAAACATTCTCGCGAGAGCGCGCTTTGGAACCCGCCCGGTTGTGAAATGCCGGGCGTTTGGATTCGGGGATTGAAGACAGATGGAACAGGTAGCTCTGGAAGCTGCGACGCATGACGTGAGCCTTTGGGCGCTGTTCATGCAGGCCGGACTGATCGTCAAGATGGTGATGATCGGGCTGATGGGTGCCTCGGTCTGGACCTGGGCGATCGTCATCGACAAATATATGAGCTTTGCCAAGGCGCGGCGCCAGTTCGATCAGTTCGAACAGGTGTTCTGGTCGGGTCAGTCGCTCGAAGAACTCTACCGCACCCTTGGCGAGCGCCAGAACACCGGCCTTGCCGCCATCTTCGTCGCTGCCATGCGCGAGTGGAAAAAGAGCTTTGAGCGCGGCGCCCGTTCGCCGATCGGTCTGCAGATGCGTATCGACCGCGCCATGGACGTGACGATGTCGCGCGAAGGCGAAGCCTACGAGGCACGTCTCGGGTCGCTGGCGACCATCGGTTCGGCCGGTCCGTTCATCGGTCTGTTCGGTACCGTCATCGGTATCATGACCTCCTTCCAGGCGATTGCCGGATCGAAGTCCACCAACCTTGCGGTCGTTGCACCGGGTATCGCCGAAGCGCTGCTGGCAACCGCCATCGGTCTTGTCGCCGCTATCCCGGCGGTTATCGCCTACAACCGTTTCATGGGCGAGGCTGGCAAGCTTTCATCGCGGATGGAAGGTTTTGCCGACGAGTTCTCGGCCATCCTTTCGCGCCAGATCGACGAGAAGCTGCAGCCACGCCAGGCCGCTCAGTAATCAGGCACAACGCCAGGAGTAAGCACCATGGGCATGTCGGCCGGAGGAGCAAAATCGGGAGGCGGTCGTCGCGGACGTCGCGGTGGGCGCAGCCGTAGCGGCGCGATCAGCGAAATCAACGTCACGCCGCTTGTCGACGTCATGCTCGTGCTTCTCATCATCTTCATGGTCGCCGCACCGATGATGACTGTCGGCGTGCCGATCGACCTGCCTGAAACCCAGGCCAAGGCGATGAATTCCGATACGCAGCCGATCACCGTTTCGGTCAATCCGGAAGGGCAGATCTTCCTGCAGGAAACCCCGATCACGATCGACGAGATCCTGCCGAAGCTGCAGGCAATCGCCACGACCGGCTATAACGAGCGCATCTATGTGCGTGGCGACACTGCCGCTGCCTATGGCGTGGTGATGAAGGTCATGGCCCGCATTTCGTCTGCCGGTTACAAGAACCTCGGCCTCGTTACCCTTCAGGAACAGGAGCAGTGATCCCACGCCATGAAGGGTAGTATCGGCACATCGCTGGTTCTCCATTCGGTGCTTCTCGGCTGGGCGCTTGTCTCGCTGAGTTCACCGATGCAGCTCAACGTCGCCGACGTCGAGGCGCTGCCGGTCGACATCGTCCCGGTGGAATCGATCACCCAGATGCAGCAGGGTGACAAGAAGGCGCCTCTCACCGAAAAGCCTTCGGTGAAGGAAACCAAGAACCAGAAGGTCGTCGAAAACGCCGAGAATGCCGGCGAGAGCGACATCGACCTGAAGTCCCCGCCGACACCGGCCAAGAAGCCCCTGAAGACCGAAGCCGCCGCCGCGCCAAAGCCGGTGGAGCGCCCGACGCCGACCCCGACGGACGAGGACAACCAGGTCAAGGATATCGTCAAGGAAGAGACGGCGCCGAAGCCTCAGGAAGTGGCAGCTCTGCCGCAGCCGAAGCCGGAGCCGACCCCGCCGAAGCCCGAGCCGACACCGCCGAAGGCCGAGACACCGCCACCGACGCCAACTCCGACCGAAGCCAAGACCGAGGAAGCGCCGCTTCCCGACAGCGTTCCGCTGCCGGCCGCCAAGCCGAAGCAGGAACCGCCGAAGGAACAGGCAAAACCCGTCGAAAAGCCGGTCGAGAAAAAGCCTGACCCGCCGAAGCCGACCGAGACCGCCAAGGCTGACACCAAGGCCACCGAAGCTTCCAAGCCGAGCGACAAGAAGGAAGGCAAGAAGCAGGAGACGGCCAAGTCCTCGTCTTCCAAGGCCAGCGATTTCAATGCCGACCAGATTGCAGCGCTTCTCAACAAGCAGGATGCGTCCGGCGGCGGTGCCAAGCGTTCGACGTCGCCTGCCTCCACGGGCAGCACGAAGCCATCGACCGGTTCAAAGCTCAGCGTCAGCGAAATGGACGCGTTGCGCGGGCAGATCGGCAAGAACTGGTCCTATATCGCAGGCATCGAAGGTGCAGAAGGCGTGGTCATCCGCGTCCATATGCGGCTCGACCAGTCGGGCATGATCGTCGGCGAACCCGAAGTTTCCTCAAGCGGCGGTTCAGATACGGCCCGCCGGACGCTCGAATCCAGCGCGCGCCGCGCTGTCTTGCGTTCGTCGCCGTTCAAGAACCTGCCGGCAGACAAATACGATGCGTGGAGCGAAGTCATCGTGAACTTCAGCCCCAGCGATCTTGATATGCTTTGAAAGGCCAAACCATGATCAGACGTTCCTTCCTCGGGCTCATGATGGCGTCCGCCGGTGCCGCCGCGATCTCCAACCCCGCAAACGCGGTGGTCGAGATCAACATCAACAAGGGCAATGTTGAGCCGCTGCCGATCGCGATTACCGATTTCCTGTCCAACAACGAGCTTGGACCGCAGATTTCGCAGGTTATCGCCGCCGATCTTCAGCGTTCGGGATTGTTCGCGCCTGTCAACAAGCAGGCGTTCATCGAAAAAATCACCGATCCGGGCCGCGCGCCGCGTTTCGAAGACTGGAAGGCGATCAACGCCCAGGCGCTGGTCGTCGGTCGCGTCAGCCGTGAAGGCGACGGTCGTCTGCGCGCCGAATTCCGTCTCTGGGATACGTTTGCCGGCCAGCAGATGACCGGCCAGCAGTTCTTTACTCAGCCGGAAAACTGGCGTCGTCTGGCGCACATCATCGCCGACGCGATCTATAAGCAGATCACCGGCGAGCAGGGCTACTTTGACACCCGCGTCGTGTTCGTATCCGAAAGCGGTCCGAAGACTGCCCGTCAGCGTCAGTTGGCAATCATGGACCAGGACGGTTTCAACGTCCGCATGCTGACCGGCACCAAGGATCTCGTGCTGACGCCGCGCTTTTCGCCAAGCCGTCAGGAAGTCACCTACATGTCGTTCGAGGGCAACCAGCCGCGGGTCTACCTGCTGCAGCTGGAAACCGGACAGCGCGAAGTGGTGGGCAATTTCCCCGGCATGACGTTCTCGCCGCGCTTCTCGCCTGACGGTCAGAAGGTGATTATGAGCCTTCAGCAGGAAGGCAACGCCAATATCTACACGATGGACCTGCGTTCGCGCACGACGACGCGCCTGACGTCGACGGCTGCGATCGATACCGCGCCATCCTATTCGCCCGATGGTGCGCGCATCACGTTCGAAAGCGACCGTGGCGGCCGCCAGCAAATCTATGTGATGGGTGCAGACGGTTCGGGCCAGAGCCGCGTCTCGTTCGGCGATGGTTCCTATTCGACGCCGGTCTGGTCGCCGCGTGGCGATCTGATCGCGTTCACCAAGCAGTCGGGCGGAAAGTTCTCGATCGGCGTGATGCGTCCGGACGGTTCTGGCGAGCGCATTCTGACATCCGGCTTCCACAACGAGGGTCCGACCTGGGCACCAAACGGTCGCGTTCTGATGTTCTTCCGTCAGAACGCCGGTGCCGGTGGTCCGCAGTTGTATTCGATCGATCTCAGCGGCTATAACGAGCAGGCGGTCAAGACCCCGGCATTCGGGTCCGATCCGGCCTGGTCGCCGCTTCTTGAATAGGAGGCACGTTCAAGGCGCGGCAGATTTGCCGCGCTTGCGTTCCGACCGGCTGAGAACAACTGAAAAATAGGGCACCGGAAGGAATTCGTTAACCATAACCGTTTGATCATGGTTAACCTAAATCCGTTAGAGTTCGGCAACTCTTAAAATTAAATGATCAAGGAGAGAACGGCCATGAGCCGCATTCATACCCCGGCGATGAGCCGTATGCAGACCCTCGCTCGCAACCCGGCCGTCATCGCTCTGACGCTCGCGCTCGCTCTCGCAGGCTGCGCCAACAAGAAGAACCTCCCGAACAACGCGGGTGACCTTGGCCTCAACGGCGGCGGTGCCGGCGGTTCGGCGACACCTGGCTCGAGCCAGGACTTCACGGTCAATGTCGGCGACCGGATCTTCTTCGATACCGACTCGACATCGGTCCGTGCAGATGCCCAGCAGACGCTCGACCGTCAGGCTCAGTGGCTGCAGCGTTACCCGAACTACGCGATCACGATCGAAGGCCATGCCGACGAACGCGGCACCCGCGAATACAACCTGGCACTCGGCGCCCGTCGCGCTTCGTCCACCAAGGAATATCTTGCTTCGCGCGGCATCCCTGCCAACCGCATCAAGACCATCTCCTTCGGCAAGGAACGTCCGGTCGCTGTCTGCGACGACATCTCCTGCTGGTCGCAGAACCGCCGCGCGGTTACCGTTCTCGGTGGCGCTGGCATGTAATGCCGGTGAGGGGCGGGGCTATCTCCCGTTCCACACATGACATTTTGGTGAGAAAAGGTGGCCATCGCGCCACCTTTTTTGTTTTTCCTTAGTTTGGCCCCGTTTCCCTTGATTTTGAACGCTGACTTGGTTGCTTTTTGACGGCAGTTCAGAAAAATCCGTATTGCGCCAATCCGGCGCAAGCTACAGCGCCGCGCACCGGGTTTCCGTTGCACACAGCGCGTTGTAGAACATAGGTTGCGCTTCGTTCTTTCCGAAAGCCATTCCGGCTTGCGGGCCGAAGCGCGGGAAGCAGGACGGACCACATGAAGAAAATTGTCTTGGCAGCGATGCTGGGGCTGGCGGCGATGGCAGGCCCTGCTGGTGCCTTCTCATTCCCGAAACTCTTCCAGGGCGAGCAGACCGCTCCGCAACAGCCGCAGGCCGAACAACGGCCTGTGATCCTTGCGCAGGGCGGCGATGCCGTGCGAGCGCAGCAGCTTCAGGAAGAGGTACGGCAGCTCAACGGCCGTATCGAGGAAATGAGTTATCAGCTCCTGCAGATGCAGGAACAACTGCGCAAAACGCAGGAAGATAACGAGTTCCGGTTCCAGGATTTGGAAAAGAAGAAGAGAAGCGACTTGGGCGACACGGGCGGGCAACCGGCCGTGGCGTCCAACCGCCCTTCGTCTTCGGCTTCCTCCGGCGAAACCTCCCCACCTGCTGCGCAAGGCGCCGACGACGTGGCTCGCATCATCGGTGAGCCATCCAGCCCATCCGCGACCACAGGCAACCGCGCCGCACCAGCGCCAACAACGCTTGGATCGATGAATCTCGACACGAGCGGAAATACTGTCGGTGCGTCCCGCAACGACAATGCCCGCAATTCGGCCGGTCTTCCCGGTGTTGCTTCCGGCTCGTCGCGCAGCGGTGGGTCGCAGGATCCGCAGCAGACGGCCTCGCTTGGCAGTGAGGGCGACAGCTACAAGATCGCCTATGACCATGTTCTTTCCGGCGACTACCCGCTCGCCGAGAAAGAGTTCTCCAGCTACCTCGCCAGCTACCCGAAGAGCTCAAGGGCCGCAGACGCCAATTTCTGGCTCGGCGAAGCGCAGTTCTCGCAGGCGAAATATGCCGATGCGGCAAAGACCTTTCTCAACGCGCACCAGACCTACGGCAAGTCCGCCAAGGCGCCGGAAATGCTGCTGAAGCTCGGCATGTCGCTTGCGGCTCTCGACAACAAGGATACGGCCTGCGCGACGCTTCGCGAGGTACCCAAGCGCTATCCAAATGCGCAGCGCGCCGTGCTCGGCAAGGTGACGACCGAGCAGAAGCGGCTGTCCTGCTGATCCTGCGGCGGTGACCACCCCGGATCCATCCCCGCAGTCAGCGGTTCGTGAATTTCTCGCCGGTCTTTCAAGGCCGGCGAAACTGCTTTTGGGGATCTCCGGCGGCAGTGATTCGACCGGGCTTCTGCTCGCGCTTCAGGAGGCGCTGGCTACTGACCCGGAAGGCGGGATCGAACTTGCCGCTGCCACGATCGATCATGCGCTGCGAGCCGAATCAGGCGCGGAGGCCGGCGCGGTGGCATCTCTTTGCGCACGCAAGGGCATTCCCCACACGATCCGCCGCTGGGACGGCGACAAACCAACGACCGGCATTCCGGCTGCTGCACGAGAAGCTCGCTACCGGCTGCTGATGGAGATCGCTGACGAGATCGCAGCCACCGCCATCCTCACGGGCCATACGCTGGATGACCAGATCGAAACGGTGGCGATGCGCGCAGTGCGCAACGGCACGAAGGGCAACCTGGGTCTGGCGGGCATGGCAGGTGCAGTCCTGCTCGACAGACGGCGCTGGCTGCTGCGACCGTTTCTGTCTGTGCGTCGCTCAGCGATCCGGGATTTTCTTGCAGCGGGAGGCGAGGGCTGGATCGACGACCCGAGCAACCTCGACAGCCATTACGAGAGGGTCAGAACTCGAAATGCTCTGACGGGCATCGAAACGGTGACGATGGACGAGATCGCTGCGGCCGGCGCTTCGCGAACGCGTCTGTCCCGCCATGCGGCGGAACTGGCCCGCGAGCAGCTGACCATCAGCCATGGGGTTCTGGCTTATCTTCCGGTCGAAGCATTGGGCGGCGATCCACTGGCTCGGGACCATCTGCTCGGACATCTCATCGCGCTCCTGGGCGGACGGGAACACGTTCCTTCGACCGAGACGATGACACGGGTCGCGGCATTTCTGGATGGCCGGCACCTCGGCCGAATGTCTGGAGGGCGGGTCATCCTCGATCTGCGTCGGGATGGGCTGTATCTTTACCGGGAAAGCCGCAATCTGAACCCTGTTCGCATCGCGGCGGGGGCGGTGAAGGTCTGCGATGGCCGATACCGCGTCCACAACCCAACCAATAGCGAAATCGTGATCGGGCCGACCATTCCCGATCGCACGCTGGCGGGCTCGCTTTTCCCGAATGCGCCCGGGTCGGTCGCGATGCGGGCCATGGCGGCAATGCCACAGGTGCAAACACTCGAAACTGGCCTGCTGCACGCGATTGACATGCACCCGGTCCTGGGGACGTTCGAACGCTTCCTGTCGCAGTTCGAGCTCGAGATTGCAGCCCAGTTCGCCGATTTGGTCGGATGCGACGATATACCCCCGCTTCCGGTTAAGCTTTCGCAGCGGAAAAGCTAGGCGTCCGTGCCGGTTCGCCTTGGCAATGCCAAAGCTCAACCCTATGTTAGGTTCCAAGAAGGGCGGTCGCCATGATGTGACCGTTGGCATACTGGGGAGTTCGATGAACCCAAATTTTCGCAATTTTGCCCTCTGGGCCATTATAGCCCTGCTGCTGATCGCTTTGTTCAGCATGTTCCAGACGGCGCCGTCGCAGACGTCCTCGCGCGAAATTCCGTATTCGCAGTTCCTGCGTGACGTGGATTCCGGCCGCGTTCGCGACGTCGTCGTGACCGGCAATCGTGTCCTCGGCACCTATACCGAGAACGGCACCAATTTTCAGACATACTCCCCGGTCATCGATGACAGCCTGATGGAGCGTCTTCAGTCGAAGAACGTCTCGATCATGGCTCGCCCCGAGACAGACGGATCGTCTGGCTTCCTGAGCTATATCGGCACGCTGTTGCCGATGCTGCTGATCCTCGGTGTCTGGCTGTTCTTCATGCGCCAGATGCAGGGTGGCTCACGCGGTGCGATGGGCTTCGGCAAGTCGAAGGCGAAGCTTCTGACCGAAGCGCATGGCCGCGTCACGTTCGAGGACGTTGCCGGCGTCGACGAAGCCAAGGCCGACCTCGAGGAAATCGTCGAATTTCTGCGCGATCCGCAGAAGTTCCAGCGTCTCGGCGGTCGTATCCCGCGCGGCGTGCTGCTTGTCGGCCCTCCGGGCACCGGTAAGACGCTGCTCGCCCGTTCGGTGGCAGGTGAAGCCAACGTGCCGTTCTTCACGATCTCCGGTTCGGACTTCGTGGAAATGTTCGTCGGCGTCGGTGCATCCCGTGTGCGCGACATGTTCGAGCAGGCCAAGAAAAATGCGCCCTGCATCATCTTCATCGACGAAATCGACGCCGTCGGCCGTCACCGTGGCGCAGGCCTCGGCGGTGGTAACGACGAACGCGAGCAGACGCTGAACCAGCTTCTGGTCGAGATGGACGGCTTTGAGGCGAACGAGGGTATCATCCTCATCGCCGCAACCAACCGTCCTGATGTTCTCGATCCCGCACTTCTGCGTCCAGGCCGTTTCGACCGTCAGGTCGTCGTGCCGAACCCTGACATCGTCGGTCGCGAACGCATCCTCAAGGTTCACGCGCGCAACGTGCCGCTTGCTCCCAACGTGGATCTCAAGGTTCTTGCCCGTGGTACGCCCGGTTTCTCCGGTGCCGACCTCATGAACCTTGTCAACGAATCTGCCCTGATGGCAGCGCGCCGCAACAAGCGTCTCGTCACCATGCAGGAATTCGAAGACGCCAAGGACAAGATCATGATGGGTGCCGAGCGTCGCTCGTCCGCCATGACCGAAGCCGAAAAGAAGCTTACCGCCTATCACGAAGCCGGTCATGCGATCACCGCCCTCAAGGTGGCCGTTGCCGATCCGCTGCACAAGGCGACCATTATTCCGCGCGGCCGTGCGCTCGGCATGGTCATGCAGTTGCCGGAAGGCGACCGCTATTCGATGAGCTACAAGTGGATGGTATCGCGCCTGACCATCATGATGGGTGGCCGCGTTGCTGAAGAACTGACGTTCGGCAAGGAAAATATCACGTCGGGTGCATCCTCGGATATCGAGCAGGCGACAAAGCTTGCCCGCGCCATGGTCACCCAGTGGGGCTTCTCCGACATCCTCGGTCAGGTCGCCTATGGTGAGAACCAGCAGGAAGTGTTCCTCGGCCATTCGGTTTCGCAGTCGAAGAACGTCTCCGAATCGACGGCCCAGAAGATCGACAGCGAAGTTCGCCGCCTGATCGACGAAGCCTATACGGAAGCGCGCCACATCCTGACTGAATACCACGATCAGTTCGTGGCCATCGCTGAGGGCCTTCTCGAGTACGAAACCCTTTCGGGTGACGAAATCAGAGCGCTGATTCTCGGCCAGAAGCCGTCGCGTGACCTTGGCGACGATTCGACGCCAAGCCGTGGTTCGGCTGTGCCGAGCGCCGGTGCAAAGAAGGACGAGCCGAAGGGCGATGCGCCCGAAGGCGGTCTTGAACCTCAGCCGCACTGATCTCTACTGCATCAAACCTATTGCAGCCGCTGCGGAAACATCCGCGGCGGCTTTTGCTTATCGACCTTAGCAGGGCTGGTTCGGTAACGGGATATAAGTGATTTTGACGGTAATTTAGGTGCCAACGCAGATGAACTGTGGCATGAGCCGATCTTGGACGGCAGTGCCGCCGATCCGCTCGGGCATGTTGCACATACAGACATAACCGGGCGAAGACCGCGCTTTTGAGAGCGCGTGTACCAGGGAGCTTACATGACACGCCGCTATTTTGGGACTGATGGCATCCGCGGGCATTCCAACGTCTATCCGATGACGCCAGATCTTGCGATGCGCGTCGGTATTGCCGTCGGAACAATTTTTCGCAACGGAACGCACCGCCACCGAGTGGTGATCGGCAAGGATACCCGTCTTTCCGGCTACATGCTGGAAAATGCCATGGTCGCAGGCTTTACCGCAGCCGGCCTCGACGTGTTTTTGCTTGGCCCGATCCCGACGCCCGCCGTCGCCATGCTGACGCGCTCGCTGCGTGCGGATGTCGGCGTGATGATTTCCGCTTCACACAACCCGTTCGAGGATAACGGCATCAAGCTGTTCGGCCCCGACGGCTACAAGCTTTCCGATGAGCTGGAAATGCGGATCGAGGATCTGCTCGACAGCGACCTCCATTCGCAGCTGGCAAAATCGGCCGATATCGGTCGCGCCAAGCGCGTCGAGGGCGATATCTACCGTTATATCGAACAGGCCAAGCGCACGCTCCCGCGTGACGTGACGCTGCACGGTCTTCGGGTCGCGATCGATTGCGCCAATGGTGCCGCCTACAAGGTCGCGCCGCTGGCTCTGTGGGAGCTCGGCGCCGAAGTGGTCACTATCGGCAACGAGCCGAACGGCACCAACATCAATCTCGATTGCGGCTCAACCAGCCCGGCGGCGCTGCAGCGCAAGGTCCACGAGACGCGCTCCGATATCGGCATTGCGCTCGACGGCGACGCGGACCGTGTCATCATCGTCGACGAGAATGGCGATATCATCGATGGCGACCAGCTGATGGCGGTCATCGGCGAAAGCTGGGCGGAAGACGACAAGCTGACCGGCGGCGGCATTGTCGCGACCGTCATGTCCAATCTCGGGCTCGAGCGCTTCATGGAGAAGAAAGGCCTGACGCTTGCGCGCACCAAGGTCGGCGACCGGTACGTGGTCGAGCACATGCGCAATCACGATTTCAACGTGGGTGGCGAACAGTCCGGTCATATCGTGCTGTCGGATTTCGGCACCACCGGTGACGGTCTTGTCGCAGCCTTGCAGATTCTTGCCCGCGTCAAGCGGCTCGATCGCCCGGTGAGCGAAGTCTGCCGCCGGTTCGAGCCAGTGCCGCAGCTTTTGAAAAACGTGCGCTTTGCGGGTGGCAAGCCGCTGGAAAACGCCGTCGTTCGTCAGGCGATCGCGGATGCGGAAGCCGAGCTTGCCACCAAGGGCCGACTCGTCATCCGCCCATCGGGCACCGAGCCGCTGATCCGTGTCATGGCTGAAGGCGACGACCGGGCCCAGGTCGAGCGCATCGTCGGCGATCTCGTTACGGTGATTGCCAACGCCAGACCGGAAGCGGCCTGACGGATCGTTCGGATCTAGCCTCTCCCGGCTATGACGGGAGAGGGATGGGCCACGACCTTGTGGCCGTTCGCTGGTTACGGCCGCCACTGCCTGAACTTGCCGTCCAGTGCGCCGTCGAGGTAGAAGGCGGCGCTGATCAGGGCGAGGTGGGTGAAGGCCTGCGGGAAGTTGCCGAGGAACTCACCGCGCGGATCGAATTCTTCCGCATAGAGCTGCAGGTGATTGCCGAACAGGAGCAGCTTTTCCATGTTGATCTCGGCTTCCGCCAGGCGACCGGCGCGGGCGAGGCACTCCACATACCAGAATGAACAGGCGGCGAAGAAGCCTTCATCGCCGTCCAGGCCGTCCTTGCGCTTGTAGCGCATGACGAGCGCATCATCGGCAAGTTCGTTGCCGATTGCATCGAGCGTCGCCAGCCAGGCCGGGTCGGTGGCACTGATGAAGCGCACGAGCGGCATCATCAGCATGGACGCGTCGAGATCACTGCCGCCCTTGGCATGAACGAAGTGCCCGAGATCGGCATTCCAGAAGTTTGCCCAGATGTCGTCGCTGATGGCATTGCGTGCCTCGACCCAGCGTCCGAACGGAGCTGTTAGCGACCGCTTCTGCGCGAGCCGGATGGCACGATCCACCGCGACCCAGCACATAAGCCGGGAATGCAGATGTTCCTGCGGCTCGCTGCGGATTTCCCATATGCCGGCATCGGCGTCCTGCCAGATGTCGCAGACGTGGTCGACGATGCGCCGGACAGCATTCCAGTTGTCGTGGGAGATCGCCTCGCCGTATTTGTTGCTGATATAGACCGAATCGAGAAGCTCGCCGTAGATGTCCAGCTGGATCTGTTCAGCTGCGTTGTTGCCGACGCGGATGGGTTTGGCGCCACCATAGCCCGAGAGGTGGTCGAGTTCCTGTTCGGTGTCGACGCGACTGCCATCGAGATTGTACATGATTTGTATTTCCCCACCTGGCGACCGATCGGTCCTGTCGACGAGCCAGTGGGAAAATGCGTTCGCTTCGTCCTGATAGCCAAGGCGCATCAGCGCGTAGATCGTGAAGGAGGCATCCCGGATCCAGGTCGCACGGTAATCCCAGTTTCGCGGGCCGCCCGGAGCTTCGGGCAAACCGAATGTGCCCGCTGCGGCGATGGAACCGTTCTTTTGCGAGGTCAAAAGCTTGAGCGCCAGTGCCGAGCGGGTGACGGAGGAGCGCCAGCGACCGGTATAGGTCGAGCGTTTTGCCCAGCCCTGCCAGTATTCTATGGCGTCCGCGATTGCTGCGCTGACAGCGTCCTTGTCCCAGACGTCGCCGTCGTTTCCGTCCAGAACAAAGTCGGCCGTCTCTCCGGCTTTCAATGAAAACGTGGCGCTGACACCGCCGTCTTCCTTTTCGAAGGTCACCGGGCCCGAGAGGCGAAGGGTGAAATCACCGCAGCGGAACGTTGACACGCCGCCGTCGACCGTGACCTCGGGCACCTTGCGCGCATAGTCGAAGCGCGGCCAGCAACGCAGCGAAAACGTCATCTCGCCGCGGGTGACTTCAACCCGGCGGATCAGGTTCTCCACCCCGTCCTCGGTTTTTGGCACCGGCATCAGATCGACCACTTCGGCGCTCTGGTGCTGTCCGAGCCAGCGGGTGAGGAGGACGTTGGTCTCGGGGATATACATCTGCAGACGACGGGCATCGTCGATGTCAGGCGAAAGCTCGAACGCGCCGCCCTTTTCCGGATCGAGGAGTGCGGCGAAGATGCTGGGACTGTCCAGATCCGGCCAGCAGAGAAAATCGATCGCACCATCGCGCGCAACCAGCGCCAGGGTTCTCAGATTGCCGACCGCACCAT
The DNA here is from genome assembly GCF_900108545.1 of Rhizobium sp. NFR12. Lineage (NCBI taxonomy): Bacteria > Pseudomonadati > Pseudomonadota > Alphaproteobacteria > Hyphomicrobiales > Rhizobiaceae > Rhizobium > Rhizobium sp. NFR12. Next base: position 706,772 of record NZ_FNWM01000001.1, read on the forward strand.
GTTCGGCGATCGGTCGCGGCACGTCGGCGTGGACCGCCAATGATTTCCCAGTATCGGTATTCAGTTGTGTCAAAACCTGACCCTTTCCTATGCAGAACGGACAACTCCGAAGCAGCAGATCGGTTCGCCGATAACGTCTTGGCTCGCCAAGAAGTTACCCCTGATTTTTTAGGGATCGAACTTCGAGATGGTGCGTTCTCTTTCCCGCAAGGACGGGATGGAAGAGATGCAGCACGTGAAAATCGAAGCTGTCCGCAGGGCAGCGGTCAAACTTGTCGCAAGGCATGAGCAGGAAAAACTGAGGACTGCGCTCGCCGACCATCTTCGATCCGTGGCCGAGCTGAAACGCAAAGCCAAAGCGGACCGGGAAGGCTGACCAACGCGAGTGGGCGGCAGGAGAGGGCGTCATCCGAGAAAAATTCGCCGATAATTTTTTAGAATTCACTTATATAATGTGAACATGTCGTTAAGAGCAGTGTACTGTTAACCGCAAATCTTCACGAATATAACCTTGCTGGGGTTATAGTTAATCAGCATTTAACCTTTTTTCTTCATTCTTCATTGTCAAAGAGGTGGCCGGGCGTCGTGCCTGCCATTGACGCGACAAGCTTGGAGATGAGCCATGAAGAAGTGCCTAGCAGCCACGATGGCGTTCTTGCTGACGACCACCGTTGCCTATTCCGCGGATGTCTATCAGCCGCAGCCGGAAGCCTTTCAGGATGCACCGGAAGTGACCGTTCAGGAGTCGACCGGGTGGTACCTGCGCGGCGACGTCGGTTATTCCTTCAACAAGCTGCGCGGCGCCAAGTTCTTTCAGGGCGGCAGCTCGGCAAGCGAAACGGATTTCCGGTCGACGGATATCGACGACAGCTTCACGTTCGGCGGTGGTGTCGGTTACCAGATCAACAACTACCTGCGCTCGGACGTGACTTTCGACTACCTGACGAAGAGCGACTTTGAAGGGTCGACAAGCGGCAGCTGCGGCGTGGCGGCGGACTGCATCTCCAAGGATCGTGCATCGATGAGGGCCTATAGCCTTCTCGCCAACGTCTATGTCGATCTCGGCACATACGCCTATTTCACGCCCTATGTCGGCGCCGGTATCGGTGCGACCTATGTGAAATGGGACAAGCTGCGCAACACGTCCTGCGCCACCGGAAACCCGGCGCTGTGCGATGATTCGGTTGAACACAGCGGCAAGGGCTCGTGGCGCGCGACCGGTGCTCTGATGGCTGGCGCGACCATCGACGTGACCTGCAACGTCAAGGCCGATGTCGGCTACCGCTTCCGCTATGTCGACGGCGGTGACATGTTCGGTTACGCCTCTAATGGAGGCCCGGGTCGCGACAAGGGCTTCTACAGCCACGAAGCACGCCTTGGCGCTCGCTACGTCTTCGGCGGCTGCGCGACACCCGTCGCCTACGAGCCGGAACCAGCTCCGCTGGTCTACAAGTAAGCTTCATCTCGATCTCGAGAAAAAAGGGTCGCCTTCCGGGCGGCCTTTTGTCGTTTGCCTGTCTCGGACGATGACCGGTTGCCTCTGCCCTTTCATCTCACTGGTACACTAAGAGCGTTACGAGGAGGCGCGCTAGAGCCAGATCGCGGCGTCAACTGTCTAGGCGACCAATCCAGGGCTTTCAGGTATGTCTGATCGACGGTCAGTCATCGAATGGACCGTCGATCCTGTGTCTGTCGATTATGCGCAGGCTACGATCAGGTTCGATGACGTAAGTTTCGCTGATCCGTTCACCGAACTGGTTGCGAAATTCATGGGGTATCCTGCTGCCCACCGGTGCGTTTTTCAGCCGCGTGTGAGGCTGCCCTTTGTATGTGATGCTCCCGGGGATGGGGGAAAGGTCGACTTGTGATGTCGAGCAGGCCGTGAGGAGGCCTGCTGCAGCCAGTACAAAAAAGCGTTTCATGGTCTGCTCCTGGATTTGTAGGTAAGCTATCAAACAGCCTGGGCGGAGAAAAGTTTCCCGATAGGCTGCGGGCTTCAGACTCATATTGCTGAAGACGCACTGACGTTGCAGGGCTGCAAGCCATATCGACAGTATTGGCGCAATAGTCTTTTGAACTTTGCAAGGGTGATCAGTCGGGGGATCGGCATATCATACATATGCTAGCGGACCGATCTTGGTCTTGTGCTACTCCGCGTCCATCAGCGCGATCTTGCTAGCCGCACTCTCCAGAAATCCATTTTCACTTGCGCTTTTCTCATCTTTCCACTATCCACGGCGGCGGGACACTCCTCCCCAACGAGGAGCCAATTACCTGGAAGGGTATACATATGGCCAATGCCGCAAAGCCGGACGTCCGTCCGAATAACGCCCATTTTTCTTCTGGCCCTTGCTCGAAGCGCCCCGGTTGGTCGCTCGACGCTCTCTCCGATGCCCCGCTCGGTCGTTCGCACCGCGCCAAGGTTGGCAAGGACAAGCTCAAGCAGGCCATTGATCTCACCCGTGAAGTTCTGAACGTTCCGGCCGATTACCGTATCGGCATCGTTCCCGCATCCGACACCGGCGCCGTTGAAATGGCGATGTGGTCGCTGCTTGGCGAACGTGGCGTCGACATGGTCGCCTGGGAAAGCTTTGGTGCCGGCTGGGTCACCGACGTGGTCAAGCAGCTGAAGCTGAAGGATGTGCGCAAGATCGAGGCCGATTACGGCGTTCTTCCCGATCTTTTCACTATCGATTTCGACCGTGACGTGGTCTTCACCTGGAACGGCACGACCTCGGGCGTTCGCGTTCCGAATGCCGACTTCATCCCTGATGACCGCAAGGGCCTCACCATCTGCGACGCAACGTCGGCCGCATTTGCGCAGGACCTCGATTTCTCCAAGCTCGATGTCACCACCTTCTCCTGGCAGAAGGTGCTGGGCGGCGAAGGCGGCCACGGCATGATCATCCTGTCGCCGCGCGCGGTCGCCCGTCTTGAAAGCTACGTTCCGGCGTGGCCGCTTCCAAAAATCTTCCGCATGACCTCGGGCGGGAAGATTTCCGAAGGCATCTTCAAGGGTGAGACGATCAACACGCCGTCGATGCTCTGCGTCGAGGATTATATCGATGCGCTGCAATGGGCGAAGTCGCTCGGTGGCTTGAAGGCGCTGATCGCCCGTGCCGACGCGAATGCAAAGGTGATCTTCGATTTCGTGGCGGCCAACGACTGGATCGCCAATCTGGCGCAGGTCGATGAGACCCGCTCCAACACCTCGGTCTGCCTGAAGATCGCGGATGCCGACATCGCCGCTCTCGACGCTGACGCACAGGCAGCCTTTGCCAAGGGCGTGACCTCGATTCTCGAAAAGGAAGGCGTCGCACTCGACGTCGGCGCTTACCGCGACGCACCGTCGGGCTTGCGCATCTGGGCTGGCGCCACCGTCGAAGAGGCGGACATGAAGGCGCTGATGCCGTGGCTCACCTATGCGTTCGAAACGCAGAAGGCCGCGCTGTCCAAGGTCGCTGCCTGATCGAATTCCGGTGCCGCCGCTCACCCGTCTAGGGACGCGGCACCGTTTCATCCGCATTTAGAGATTACACCCCTTATCAGGAGCCCAACCCATGGCACCTCGCGTTCTCGTATCCGACGAACTCTCCGAAACCGCTGTCCAGATCTTTCGCGATCGCGGCGTCGAAGTCGATTTCCAGCCGAAGCTCGGCAAGGACAAGGACAAGCTCGCCGAAATCATCGGCAATTACGATGGCCTCGCCATCCGTTCCGCCACAAAGGCGACCGAGAAGCTGATCGCTGCTGCGACCAATCTCAAGGTCATCGGCCGCGCCGGTATCGGCGTCGACAATGTCGACATTCCGGCTGCCTCCAAGCGCGGCATCATCGTCATGAACACGCCGTTCGGCAACTCGATCACGACGGCTGAACACGCGATCGCGCTGATGTTTGCCGTTGCCCGGCAGTTGCCGCAGGCCGATGCCTCGACGCAGGCCGGCAAGTGGGAAAAGTCGAAGTTCATGGGTGTCGAAATCACCGGCAAGACGCTTGGCGTCATCGGCGCCGGCAATATCGGCGGCATCGTCTGCAAGAAGGCAATCGGCATCGGCATGCATGTCATCGCCTACGACCCCTTCCTGTCGGCGGAACGCGCACTGGACATGGGCGTCGAGAAGGTCGAGCTGGACGATCTACTGGCGCGCGCCGACTTCATCACCCTGCATGTTCCGATGACCGACAAAACCCGCGGCATTCTCGGCAAGGAAAACCTCGCCAAGACCAAGAAGGGCGTGCGGATCATCAACTGCGCCCGCGGCGGTCTGGTCGATGAAGCAGCGCTTGCTGAAGCCATCAAGTCCGGCCATGTCGCCGGTGCTGGTTTCGACGTGTTCGAAGTCGAGCCTGCGACGGAAAGCCCGCTGTTTGGTCTCGACAACGTCGTGTGCACGCCGCATCTGGGCGCCTCCACCACGGAAGCCCAGGAAAACGTGGCCTTGCAAGTGGCTGAACAGATGTCGGACTATCTCGTCAAGGGTGCCGTTTCCAACGCCATCAACATGCCATCGATCACCGCTGAAGAAGCACCGATCCTGAAGCCGTTCATCCGTCTTGCCGATGTTCTCGGTGCCTTCGTTGGTCAGGTCACGGAAGATCCGATCAAGGAAATCGAGATCCTGTTTGATGGCGCAACGGCCGGAATGAACACCAAGGCGCTCACCTCCGCGCTTCTGGCTGGTTTGATCCGTAACCAGGTGGCAGACGTGAACATGGTTTCCGCGCCGATCATGATCAAGGAAAAGGGCATCGTCCTGTCCGAGGTCAAGCGCGACAAGACCGGTGTCTATGACGGCTACATCAAGCTGACGGTCACCACCGACAAGCAGAGCCGTTCCGTCGCCGGCACCGTGTTTTCGGACGGCAAACCGCGGTTCATCCAGATCAAGGGCATCAACATGGACGCCGATGTCGGCGCCAACATGGTCTACATCTCCAATACCGACGTACCCGGCATGATCGGCTTCATGGGCACCACGCTCGGTGATGCCGGCGTCAACATCGCCAACTTCCATCTCGGCCGTGAGAAGGATGGCGGCGATGCGATCGCGCTGCTTTATGTCGATGGTCCTGTTTCGAACGACGTGCTCGCCCGCCTGACCGCCAACCCGGCGATCCGTCAGGCCCGCCAGCTGGTCTTCAACGTCGAATAAACCATCCTCCCGGATGACCAAGACAAAGCCCGGTGCCAGCGCGCCGGGCTTTTTCGTTGTGATCAAGCCGATGTGATCGGTCCATACGCTAAATCTCCCGCTGGTTGTATTTGCATCGCTTGGCTCCCGTTTCATCGTCCGATATCTACTTCGGCGGGAAAAGATGGTGGTGGCTCTAAAATTCGCGCCTGCCACTCTCTATATCTAGGATCAAGACCGCATCGGGCGGCCAGAGGAGAAACCAATGTTATCCAAGCTTCGGCGTTTCCAGAAACTCTTCGCGATCTTCGCGGTCGGAATGGCAGTTTCGCTAACAGCCGTCGATATGGCGGAGGCGCGCCGCGCCGGCGGCGGTTCCAGCTTCGGCAGCCGCGGTACACGCACATTCGCACCGCCGCCGACCACGAACACGGCACCAGGCACGGCAACCGGCATCAATCGTTCGATGACGCCCAACACGCAGCAGAACGCAGCGTCTCCTGCTAACGGCGCAGGCGCTCAGGCGGCTCAGCCGCGTCGTGGCCTGTTCGGCGGCATGGCCGGTGGTCTTCTCGGCGGTCTGGCTCTCGGTGGCCTGTTCGGCATGATGATGGGCAACGGTTTTGGCGGTATGGCCGGCATGTTCGGCATGCTGTTGCAGATCGCGCTGATCGCGGGTCTTGCCATGCTGGCCTTCCGCTTCTTCGCCCGTCGTCGCCAGCAGCAGCACCCGGCGGGTCCTGCGGGCAACGCGCGCGATAACGGTTTCGGCGGTAACAGCCGTGACAACAATAACCATGCCTACCAGGCACCGCAGAACACCGGTGGCGGCTTCCAGATCCCTAAGATCGGTTCTGGCGGCGGTGCGATGGGTGGCTTCGGTGCCACGCAGGCTGCGTCTGCTCCGCGTCAGGCGGGTCCCGACACGGATGAAGTCGGTATCACCGGTCGCGACCTTGGCCTGTTTGAAAAGATGCTGACGGATGTCCAGGCTGCCTATGGCGCGGAAGACTACGCGAAGCTTCGCAATCTCACCACGCCGGAAGCCATGTCCTATCTGGCCGAAGAGCTTGGTGAAAACGCCACCAATGGCGTGAAGAACGAAGTCCGCGACGTGACCCTGTTGCAGGGCGACCTTTCGGAAGCTTGGCGCGAAAACGGCCAGGAATACGCAACGGTTGCGATGCGCTACTCGAGCGTCGACTTCCTCAGCGATCGCAACACCGGCGCTGTCGCCGAAGGTGATCCGAATGCCGTGACGGAAACGGTCGAGATCTGGACCTTCGTGCGCAAGCCGGCCAATGACTGGAAGGTCTCGGCCATCCAGTCGGCTGCCTGATCAGCCAATTCCCAGCAGCGCGATCGTCTTGTCGTCGCGCTGACCGCCGAAGAACTTCTCAAGGGCTCGCTCGAAAGGCGAGCCCTTTTCTGTTGCGGCTTTATCGAACAGCGTCATCGAACTGCGAAACTTCATGTCGTCGGGGGACCCGAGGATGGTGCGCGCCGTAAGTCCTTCATGCGGAAGCATGGCGTGCGTGCATTCGAGGAGACGTGGTCCAAGCACCGGATGGTCGAGATAGGTCTGGGCTTCTTCCAGAGAGGTAAGTGCGAAGCGTTGTGACATGATCGAGGGACCAAGACCGGCGATCTGCGGGAAAATGTACCACATCCAGTGCGACTCTTTGCGGCCGTTTCGCAGTTCGCTCATGACCTGCGCGTAGACCGGGTCTTGTGCATCCACGAACCGGGTAAGGTCGGATTTTCCGTTATCGACAGTCATGCCGCGCTCCTCGCATCATCTCCCAACGGCCGCCATGAAGACACCGCAACTGTGAAATTTTTGCGGCAGGGGTGTTTCATGCTGCACTGCACCCTAAATCGGTTGGATGGATTTTTTGATTACAGAGTTTCGTCAATATACCGACTGGCTGCCGAACTGGATGGTGAGCGTCGGCCTTCTCGTGGGCGCGGTCCTGATTGGTCTGGCGATCCACCGTTTCGCGTTCGGTATCTTCAAGCGGCTGGTGGAAGACAAGGACCTGTTCTGGCGATCGCTGGTGTCGCGCGGGCGCCGGCCGATGCGTTTGACGGTTCTGACATTCACTGTATCGTTTGCATCATCTATCGCACCGCTTGCGGCTCGACCCGCCGAAATCATCCGGCATGTGCTGCTGCTGGGTTTCATCCTCGTGCTCGGCTGGGTCGCAAAGACGGCTTTGCATATTTGGATGACGGTCTATCTGCGCCGCTTCAAGCTGGATGCGGAAGACAACCTTCTTGCCCGCACCCACGTGACCCAGTCGCGGATTGCCGAGCGCATTGCCGGCGCGATGATCGTCATCGTCACGGTCGCCGCGATGCTGATGACCTTCCCGGCCGTCCAGCAATACGGCGTCAGCGTGCTCGCCTCCGCCGGTGTCGCCGGTATCGTGCTGGGTCTTGCCCTGCAGCCCATGCTTAAAAACATCTTTGCCGGCATCCAGCTTGCCATCACGCAGCCGATCCGCATCGACGATGCGCTGATCGTCGAAGGGGAGTGGGGCAATGTCGAGGAAATCACGTCGACCTATGTGGTGGTGAAGCTGTGGGACTGGCGGCGCATGATCCTGCCGCTCTCCTATTTCATCGAGAATCCGTTCCAGAACTGGACCCGCGAAGGTTCGGCCCTGATCGGAACCGTGATGATCTATCTCGATTATTCCGTTCCCGTCAGCGCCATCAGGCGCAGGGTCGAGGAAATCGCAAACGAGTCGAAGATCTGGGACAGGCGCGTGGTCAATGTTCAGGTGACGGATTTCAAGGAAAGCGTGATGGAGATCCGTATCCTGGTCTCCGCCAACAACGCGCCGAAGACGTTCGACATGCGTTGCGAGATGCGCGAGAAGATCATCGACTTCGTTCAGCGGGAATATCCGGCAGCGCTGCCTCGTCTAAGGGCCGAAGGTGCGAGCAACAGCAACGGGCACGCAAACGGCGCCGTCGCGGAGACGGCCCTGCGTCACGCGAACTTCCAGTCCTGATGTTGCTGCTCTCTGACACTGAGGGCGCAGATGGGGTGAACGGGCTTCTCTTGCGCGCCAGCTCATTCCTTTCTATATCCTCTTTCTGAAAGCCTTTGCGCGGACGATCCCGCACATCTGGTGCCACTCTGCCGGCGTGCTTGCTGCCGCGGCCTGAGAGACTTTAAGAGAGTACCCCGTGAATACGCTGGATTTTGACAAGAAGCCGGAAGATACGCGCGTCGTGGTCGCCATGTCGGGCGGCGTGGATTCCTCCGTCGTGGCCGGCCTTTTGAAGCGCGAAGGCTATGACGTGATCGGGATCACGCTTCAGCTCTATGATCACGGCGCGGCCGTGCACCGCGCAGGATCCTGCTGCGCCGGCCAGGACATCGACGACGCCCGCCGGGTCTGCGAAACGCTTGGCATTCCGCATTACGTGCTCGACTACGAGAAGCGTTTCCGCGAGACGGTGATCAATCCGTTTGCCGAAGCCTATGCGATGGGCGAAACGCCGGTGCCTTGCGTTGCCTGCAACCAGACGGTCAAATTTGCCGATCTTTTGGCGACCGCGCGCGAGCTTGGAGCCGATGCACTGGCAACCGGCCATTACATCCGTTCGGCGCCGAACCCCACGGCCGACAATCCGGGCCGGCGTGCGCTGTTCAGGCCGATCGATGCGGACCGCGACCAGAGCTGGTTCCTGTTTGCGACAACGCAGGAGCAGATCGACTACCTGCGCTTTCCGTTGGGCGGCATGGGCAAGGCGCAGGTGCGCGAGCTGGCCGAAGACATGGGGCTGGTGGTTGCCAAGAAGGCCGACAGCCAGGATATCTGTTTCGTCCCCGCCGGCAAATATGCCGATATCATCGCCAAGGTGAAGCCGAACTCGGCTTTGGTGGGCGATATCGTCCACATGGACGGCCGCGTGCTGGGCCGCCACGAGGGGATCGTCCATTACACGATCGGTCAGCGCAAGGGTTTAGGCGTTGCGACAGGCGAGCCGCTTTACGTGGTTTATCTGGACGCCCGCTCGCGCCGCGTCATCGTCGGTCCCAAGGAAGCGCTCGATACGCACCGGGTCTATCTGCGCGACGTCAACTGGATCGGCGACGGGACGCTGCAGGATGATGCGGGCAACGGCTTTGCGTGCTTTGCCAAGGTACGCTCGACGCGCCCGCCGTCACCTGCCACGCTGCATACGGATGAGCGCGGGGTCTATGTCGATCTGGCGATCGGCGAGCAGGGCGTGGCACCCGGTCAGGCCTGCGTTCTCTATTCCGCGGAAGGTGCCGATGCGCGCGTCCACGGCGGCGGCTTCGTCGAACGGTCCGAACGGGCGGCCGATGCCGAGGCATCGTTGCGGGCGCTTCTGGCGACCCCTGTAGCCGCTTGAAAGACCGGTTTTATTCGGCCTGGAGAATGAACGAGGGATCGGGAAAATAGCGGTTCAAATCTCGCCGTTTTTCTCCCATCCTGCGCTTGACACTTCAGTGACGCGGGTTCTATAAGCCGCACATCCAAACGGATCGAGACACTCGATCCACCCTGTGGCGGGGTAGCTCAGTTGGTGAGAGCGCAGGATTCATAACCCTGAGGTCGGCAGTTCAATTCTGCCCTCCGCTACCAAATTTCCCAGATTGTCCGATTGATATTCTGCTGCTTCAAGCTCGAGATATGCGAGCGTTCGCTCGGCTGAGTTCTTCAGCACGGTCTCGTGGTAAATCCTGCAGCTGGCCAGTTTTCACAGGTAGCGGCTGTTCTGCTCGATCACTTCGCGCGCGCGGCTAACGCCTTCGCCCGCTTCATCCTGGCGAGGCGTTTCTTTGCGAGGTTGCGGCGGTGCTTGCGAGCTCTGATCTTGAGCTTGGCCTCCCGGTTCTCCAGTCTTCGCTGCAGGCGGACCTGATCGCGGAAGTGCTTGTCGTACGCAAGCGCGCGCGCGCGAACTGCGAAGAACACGGCTGCAATCAGAAGGACCAGGAAACCCAGCAGTGTTACGAGAATGGTGACCATTATTGCGATGCGAACCTTTTTGCTCGCATGAGTAATAGCTCACTTTCCGATAGGGTCAATGTCGCGAAGTTGCAGGAGTGCGCAGGCGTCCGTCGAGAGCGCACTCCTGCGCATCTTTGCGCATCCCGGATCAACCGGTACGTTCGATGCGCTTTCCGGCGCTGTCGAAAAGATGAAGGTGGTGGGGCGCTGTCGTCACGGGCAGTTTCTCGCCGATCGCGATGCGGGAGCGGCCGGGGACCCGGAAGACAAGAGGGCTTCCGTCCGACGTCGCACCATGGACGTAGCTTTCTGCTCCGACCAGTTCGACGGCGATGACCTCGACCTCGGCTCTGAAAGGCGAGGAAACCTCTCCCTCGGCAATCACGATGTCTTCCGGACGAATGCCGACGGTGGCGACAGTGGAGGGAAGGCCTTCGGCCACGCTCCAGCCGCCGGCCTTGCCGAGCGTCATCAGGTTCATCGAGGGCGATCCGATGAAGGTTGCAACGAAGGTCGTTGCGGGTTTCTCGTAGAGCTCGATCGGCGTGCCGACCTGCTCGATCCGGCCGGCATTGAGGACGACGAGGCGGTCGGCGAGCGTCATCGCTTCCATCTGGTCGTGGGTGACGTAGATCGACGTCGTGGCCAAGGACCGCTGCAGACGGCGGATCTCGACCCGCATCTGCACGCGCAGTTTCGCGTCGAGGTTCGATAGCGGCTCGTCGAACAGGAAGGCTGCGGGCTTGCGCACGATCGCGCGGCCCATCGCCACACGCTGCCGCTGGCCGCCGGAAAGCTGCCGTGGCTTGCGGGCGAGGAACGGCTCGATTTCGAGTGCGCGCGCTGCCTCGGTGATGCGCCGTTCGATCTCGTCCTTCGAGGTTCCGCGATTCTTCAGACCGTAGGCAAGGTTCTGCTTGACCGTCATGTGCGGATAGAGCGCGTAGTTCTGGAACACCATCGCGATATCGCGCTCGGCCGGTTCCATGTCGTTGACGCGCTTGCCGTTGATGATGACGTCACCACCGGTGATGCTTTCGAGCCCGGCAACCATGCGCAGCAGCGTGGACTTGCCGCAGCCGGATGGGCCGACCAGAACGATCATCTCGCCGTCTGCGATGTCCAGTGACACGCCCTTGATGGCGTCGATATTGCCGCCATAGACCTTGCGGACGTCTTTCAGTTCAATTGTTGCCATTACTTTTCGGTCTCCACCAAACCTTTGACGAACCAGCGCTGCATGAGCACCACGACGATGACGGGAGGGATGATTGCCAGGATCGCCGTGACCATGACGTAGTTCCAAGGAGTTGATGCATCAGTGAAATCGACCATGCGGCGCAGGCCGATGATGATCGTGTTCATCTCCGCACGGTCGGTGACAAGCAGCGGCCAGAGATACTGGGTCCAGCCGTAGATAAACAGGATGACGAACAGGGCCGCGATATTGGTCGTCGACAGCGGCAGCAGGATATCGCGCATGAACCGGAACGGCCCGGCATTGTCGATCCGCGCCGCCTCGACCATTTCGCCGGGGATGGTGAGGAAGAACTGGCGAAACAGGAAGGTCGCCGTTGCCGATGCCATCAGCGGCAGCGTGAGGCCGGCATAGGTGTTGAGCAGGCCGAGATCGACGATTACCTTGTAGGTCGGCAGGATGCGCACTTCGACCGGCAGCATCAGGGTGATGAAGATCATCCAGAAGAAGCCCATTCGGAACGGAAAGCGAAAGAAGACGATCGCGAATGCCGACAGGAAGGAGATGATGATCTTGCCGACGGCAATTGCGACCGCCACCACGAAGCTGTTGAACAACAGCCGCTCCAGACTGACGCCGACGACGCGCTCGACACCGCCGGAAATGGACTCGCTGTAGTTCTCGACCATATGGCCGCCCGGCAGGAGCGACAGCGGTGGTCGGATGATCGCGCTCGACGTCGCCGTCGAGGCAATGAAAGTGTAGTAGATGGGGAAGGCGACGATGATGATCCCAAGGATCAGCATCAGATGCGCCATCAGGCGTGCGACAGGACGGTTCTCGATCATCTGATAATTTACCCGTAATGGACGCGTCGCTCGACGAAGCGGAACTGGAAGGCGGTCAGCGCGATGACGATGACCATCAGGATCACCGACTGGGCCGCAGACGAACCGAGGTTGAGGTTCACGAAGCCGTCGTTGTAGACCTTGTAGACCAGCGTTTCGGTGGCCTTTGCCGGTCCGCCGCCGGTAACCGAATGGATGATGCCGAACGTGTCGAAGAAGGCGTAGACGGTGTTGACGACCAAAAGGAAGAAGGTGGTCGGTGCAAGCAGCGGGAAGACGATCGTCCAGAACCTTCGGCTGCCTCGCGCACCATCGATCGCGGCGGCTTCGAGCAGGGATTTCGGGATTGCCTGCAGGCCGGCGACGAAGAACAGGAAATTGTAGCTGATCTGTTTCCAGGCGGCTGCCACCACGACGAGGGACATCGCCTGGTCGCCGTTCAGCAGCGGGTCCCATGCAATGCCGTTGCGCCGCAGGATATAGGCGAACGTGCCCATGGCCGGGTTGAACATGAACAGCCACAGCATGCCGGCAACGGCCGGCGCCACCGCATAGGGGATGATCATCATCGTGCGGTAGAAACCCTTGCCGCGCACGACGGTATCGGCGGCGGTCGCCAGCAGAAGCGCGACACCCATGGAAAGCAGCGCGGTTGCCACGCTGAAGACGACGGTGACGCGGAGCGCGTGAAGATAGCTCTCGTCGGCCAGGATGGCGGAAAAGTTGGCGAAGCCGACAAAGCTGCTCTGCAGCCCGAACGGATCTTCGCGCATGGCCGACTGGTAGAGCGCCTGGCTGGCCGGCCAGAAGAAGAACACGACGGTCAGGACAATCTGCGGCGCCACCAGAAAATAGGGCAGCACCTTGTTGGGAAATACGACGCTTTGCACGGGCAGGCTCCGTTGAAATGCTGCAGGCCGCCCGCGACAGTCGCCGGGGCGGCCCTTACGCTTACCGCTTACTTGCCGATGGCTTGCTGGATGGCGGCATTGCCCCGCTGGACAGCCTTGTCGAGAGCGGCCTTGGCATCCTGCTTACCGGCGAGCATCGATTCGAACTCTTCGTTCATGATGTCGCGGACCTGCGGCAGGTTGACGAGGCGAACGCCCTTGGAGTTCTCGGTCGGAGCCTTGCCCATCATCTGCAGCAAGGGCGTTTCGCGGGCCGGGTTCTTCTCGTAGAAGCCGGATTTCTTGGTATCCTCGTAGGCTGCCATCGTGACGGGCATGTATCCGGAAACCTGGTGCAGCCTAGACTGGATCTTGGTCTGGGACAGGAAGTTGAAGAAGGTCGCGACCCCCTTGTATTCGGCATCGCTCTTGCCGCCGAATACCCAGAGGCTGGCGCCGCCGGGGATGGTGTTCTGCGGGCGTCCCGGACCTTCTGCATAGGGCAGCTGGCCGATGCCGTATTTCAGGCCGGACTTGACGATGTCGCCCAGACCGCCGGAGGATTCGGTCAGGATGGCGCATTCGCCTGATGTGAACAACTGCTTGGCTTCAGACGTGCGGCCGCCGTAACGGAACGTGCCGTCCTTGGCGAGATCAGCGATCGCCTGGAAATGCTTGACGAAGGGTTCGGCGTTGAAGGCAAGCTTGACGTCGGTGCCGCCAAGGCCGTTTTCATTGCTGCCGTAGGAGAGGTTGTTCCAGGCCGCAAAGTTTTCCGTCTGGATCCAGGTGAGCCATGTCGAGGTAAAGCCGCAGGGAGCGGCACCGCTGGTCTTGATCTTCTTGGCAGCGTTAAACACCTCGCCCCAGGTCTTCGGCGGCGTGTCGGGGTTGAGCCCGGCCTTCTCGAAGATATCCTTGTTATAATAGAGGATTGGCGAGGACGAATTGTAGGGGAAGGACAGCATCGTGCCGTCAGGCTTCGAATAGTAGGCAACGATCCCCGGCAGGTACTGGCTCTTGTCGAATTTGAAGCCGCCCTTTTCCAGAACGTCCGCAACCGGCACGATGGCGCCTTGGGCGCCCATCATGACGCCGCTGCCGGCGTCAAACACCTGCATGATGGCCGGTGGCTGCTTGGCGCGGAAGGCGGCGATGCCGGCGTTCAGCGTTTCCGGGTAGGTGCCCTTGAAGACAGGCATGACCTTGAAGTCCGACTGGCTTTCGTTGAATTCCTTGGCGAGCTGGTCGACAACCTCGTTGTTGGCGCCGGTCATGGCGTGCCACCACGAGATTTCCGTCGCGGCCATGGCGGTTGATCCCATCAGAAACGATGCGGTCGCCAGAATTGCCGAGCCTGTAATGACTTTCATGAAAATTCCTCCCTTGGCATGAATACCGGTCGAGATCCTCCAATCCCGATCGACGCACCGTGTCGATGACGGCGCATTGGCGGCGACTATGTGTTGGCGAGAGCGCCCACGTCAACACCTGTCGTTCGCGGCGAGCCGATGGTTGTGGATAGAGAAAGCAGATGAAGCGGTGTCACTTCAGCCTTCAAAGCGGCTGACCGGCCCGAAGCGTGATCCGGGTCAGTTCGGAGGGAACACCGATCCGCAGCGCGAAACCGGGCCAAATGCCCGTGCCGTTGTTGACGTAGAGGGTCATCCCGCCGATCTGATAGCGGCCCGAAACAAAGCCGTTGTTGGCGCGTGCGACCACGCGATCAAGGCCGACAACCATGCCGCCATGGGTATGTCCCGACAGTTGGAGGGCGATCCCCGATGCGGCGGCTTTCTGTGCCAACCTGGGCTGATGGTCGAGAAGAATGATCGGCGCGTCGGCGGGGGCGCCCGCAATAGCCGTATCGAGGTCCGGGGCCGGCGCTCCGTGTCCGCGTGCCGAAAGGTCCGTGACACCGACCAGCACGAGCCTGCCGCTCCCTCGCGTCAGCACCGCGTGGGCGTTCTCAAGCATCGTCATGTTGAGGGTTGCGAGTTGGCGCATCCACTCCCGGTAGTCGAAGAAGTATTCGTGGTTGCCGGGAATTGCATAGACCCCATCGCGCGCCCGCAGGCTTGCCAGCGATGCGACGTCGCCGCGGCGGTCTGCGACGCTTCCGTCTATAAAGTCTCCCGTGATGACGATGAGGTCCGCATCGAGCGCGTTGGTTTTCGATACGACCGCCTCGGCCCATTTCGCCGGGAACAGCCGGCTGATGTGGAGATCGGAGAGCTGGACGAGGCGATAGCCCTCAAATTCCGGCGGCAGGTTTGCGATTGCAATCTCGATGTCGTTGAGTGGCGGTACACGGATTGCCTGGCTGACACCATAGGCGGAAAGGCAGAGCGCGACGCCACCCATGGCATAACGGAGCCCGGCGGGTGCGGCGGGGAAGTGCCCGTTGAAGGGCATGACCAGGAGCGAGGTGACATCGAGCGCGATCTGGAAGACGGCCAGAAAAACGATCGCGCCAAACAGGAGGTTGAACGCAATGATCAGCGGTCGCGGAAACTCCGGCGAAAAGACCGAGCCGGAGGAGAGCCGGCTGAAGAAATGGTATTGCGAGGCGATCAGCAAAAGCACCGCCACTGCCACCTTCGCCGACCAGTGCCAGGGCAGCGGCTGAATGAAGCGGAGGACGACAATCAGCCAGGGCAGTCCAAAGATGAGATGAAACATTGGGTACTTTCAGTTGCGCATGTCGACCGCGGCGCCGGTTCCGCAATCCTACCTATCCCTCGTCGATAGGGTGTGGAAGAGCCGAGCGGGCCGTGTCTGCTCGAAGTAGCGCAGATCAGTCCCGTATCTTTCCGTTTGACGGCTTGAGGCAGGTGCCATGTTCGTGGCTGCGGCTGTTTGATCCTCCCCTTGAGTCGCGGCTGGAGTTCGTTAACATGCCTGTTGGAGGAGGGGCTTCGCTTCTCGATGGAAACCGCGGAGACTGACGGTCAGACTGTGCGAAGTCATGCGCAGGCTGACTGTTTGTTCGCGCGATCGGTCGAGAAAGCGGACGTGTGATGCTGTCGTTTACGGCTGTGGCGCATCCCTCGAAGCTGGCTATCTGGTTTCTCGAAGAAAGGATCCGACCTTGGACATCAAACAGATCATCGGCGGCCAGTTGGCCGACGCCATTTCGGGCAAGACGTTCGAACGGATCAATCCCTTTACGGGCGATGTCGCGAGCCGATCGCCGGCGTCCGGCATCGAGGATGCCAAGGCCGCGGTCGCCGCAGCGCAGACCGCCTTTCCGGCATGGTCGACGACCGGTCCCGGCGCACGTCGCGCGCTTCTCAACAAGGCGGCAGATGTTCTTGCCTCCAAGGGTGGCGAGCTCACCGAGCTGATGACCGCCGAGACCGGCGCGACAGGCGGATGGGCCGGTTTCAACGCCCATCTTGCGGCCAACATGCTGCGCGAGGCGGCGGCCATGACGACCCAGATCCAGGGTGAGATCATCCCGTCGGACAAGCCCGGAAACCTGTCGATGGCGATGCGCCAACCGGTCGGCGTCTGCCTTGGCATCGCGCCGTGGAATGCACCGATCATTCTCGGCGTGCGGGCCATCGCCATGGCGCTTGCCTGCGGTAACACGGTCATCCTCAAGGCCTCCGAAGCATGCCCCGGACTGCATGTCGCGATCGGCAAGGTGTTTATCGAGGCCGGTTTCCCGGATGGAGTCGTCAACGTCATCACCAATGCACCCGAGGATGCCGCCGTCGTTGTCGAGGCGCTGGTTTCGGCACCCGAAGTCCGCCGCGTCAACTTTACCGGTTCCACCAAGGTCGGCCGCATCATCGGCGAACTCTGCGGCCGCCATCTGAAGCCGGCGCTTCTCGAACTGGGCGGCAAGGCACCGATGCTCGTGCTCGAGGACGCCGATATCGATGCGGCCGTCAACGGCGCGATCTTCGGCTCGTTCATCAACATGGGCCAGGTCTGCATGGCGACCGAAAAGCTGATCGTCCACGACAAGATCGCCGACGAATTCGTGGCTAAACTGTCCGAGCGCGCAGCCAAGCTTCCGGCGGGCGATCCCCGCGGTCACGTCGTGCTCGGTTCGCTGGTGACGATCGGTGCCGCGGAAAAGATGGAAGAGATCATTGCCGACGCGATCGCCAAGGGGGCCAGTCTCACCGCGGGCGGCAAGCGCACCGGCAGCGTCGTGGAGGCTACGGTGCTCGATCACGTCGAGCCCGGCATGCGCATCTATGACGAGGAGTGCTTCGGTCCGGTCAAGCCGATCATCCGGGTCAAGGACGAGGAGGAGGCGATCCGGATCGCCAACGATACGCAATACGGTCTCTCGGGTTCGGTCTACAGTCGCGATATCCAGCGCGCGCTCGCCGTCGCCGGCCGGGTGCAATCGGGGATCTGCCACATCAACGGCCCCTCTGTCGCGGATGAGGCACAGATGCCGTTCGGCGGCGTCAAGGGCTCCGGCTATGGCCGCTTCGGCGGCAGGGCTGCGATCAACGAATTCACCGATCTGCGCTGGATCACCATCGAGGATCCGCACCAGCACTATCCGTTCTAGCGCGAACGCGGCTGAAGAGGGAGGCTGGCCATTGCGCACGGCGCGCGGGGTTACCTCGTGACGTCGATCACGATCCGGCCGCGCACCTTGCCGGCGATGATCTCTTCTGCCAGTTGCGGCAGGTTGGACATCGGTTCCGTTCTGGTCATGGCGGCAAGCTTTCGGCTGTCGAGATCGCGGGCAAGGCGCGACCAGGCGGTAAGGCGCTGTTGGCGCGAGGCCATGACCGAGTCGACCCCGATCAGGGTGACGGCGCGCAGGATATGCGGCAGGACCGTCGCTGGCAGGTCGGGTCCGCCGGCAAGGCCGCAGGCTGCGATTGCGCAGCCGCGCATGGTCTGCGACAGGGCGTTGGCAAGCGTCGTCGAGCCGACGCTGTCGATGCCCCCGGTCCAGCGCTCCGTCTGCAGCGGGCCGCCCTTTTCGGCAAGCGTCGCGCGATCGATGAAGCTGGTGGCACCGAGCGAGGCCAGATAGTCGTGGGTTTCCGGACGCCCGGTCGAGGCTGTGACGACGTAGCCGCGCGCCGCCAGAAGCGCGATCGCCACCGAGCCGACGCCACCGGCGGCGCCGGTCACGAGGACCTCGCCTGCGCCGGGTTTAATCGAGCCCCATTTTTCAAGCGCGTCGACGCAGAGCGCCGCGGTATAGCCGGCCGTGCCGATTGCCATCGCCTGTTTCATCGTGAAGGCGTCGGGCAGCGGGATCAGCCATTCCGGTTTGACCCGCTGGTAGCGGGTATAGGCGCCCCATTCCGTTTCTGACAGGCCCCAGCCGTTCACGACCACCTTGTCGCCCGGCTTCCAATCCGGGGAGCGTGATTCGACCACGGTTCCGGCAAGATCGATGCCGCCGACCATCGGCATCCGGCGAGCGATCCGGCCCTTGCCGGTGATGGCCAGACCGTCCTTGTAGTTGACCGTCGAATAGGCAATTTCGACCAGAACGTCATTGTCAGGCAGATCGGCGACGGAGATTTCCCGGAAGGCGCCTTTCGGCTTGCCGTCAACGGTATCGATCACCATGGCGGTAAATGTCTCAGTCATGTCCATGCCTCCCGGGCTCTACAGGTCTTGACGAGTTGATCCTTGTCTATCCAGATTTCGATGCACTCAGGCGCGTCGGCATCGAGGACCCCACAGGTCAGGCATGCCTGCGGGGTGCTCCGATCACGCGACGAGCGGCGTGGTCTTGCGCTCACGCGGCCGGCCGATCCGTTTCGGCGCCTTGATCTCGACCGCCTGGGCGGTGGTCAGCGCGCCACGAACCGCATCGGAAATGGTGGTGACGACAAAGTCTGCATCGATGTCCTCTGTCGCAAGGGGGCTTTCCCGCTGACCGTCGACGCCGGTGATCATGATCCCCACCCGAACCGACGGCTTCTGTCGCTTGAACCGGCGGACGGCCTGGCGGGCGTGGGCTTTGGAGCCGCCATTGAGGAAGGCGATGAGGACCGTGTCGACGTCGGTCAGGTTCATCAGGCTTACCGTCTTGCCGCTCACGGCCGTGTGGTCGGCCTGAGACACGGTGGCGCCCTGAATGGCGAGAACCTGCGACAACATGGCGGCCGCTGCATCATCAATCGCGCCTCTGCCGCCGAGGCAGAGAACGGATTTCCCTTCGCCGCTGGGCAGGTCGATTTCACCGGTGATCTGCTCTGTGACAGCGGCTTCCCCTTCGGCCGGATCGTCTTCCGCTTCTTCCTCGATCGCGATCTCTGCCAGATTGCCGATCAGCGTCTGGGTGGTGGAGGCAAACAGGGCGATCTGGGCCTCGCTCATCACGCCGCGCTGCCGGTCCAGTTCACCCAGCCTGAGTGCAGGCAGTCCGACTTTTTCATAATAGTCGACGAGATACTCCTCCTCGAGAAAATCCTCCGCGTTATCGGTCGCCTCGTTGGGATCGCCGGCAAGCAGTCTCTGGTAGAGTTTTTCCTGCGGTTGTAGAACCGGCTCGTTGCCGAGCAGCACGTCGAGAAAGCTGAACTGCGGGACGTAGCGACCGAGAACGACGAGACAGACGGTGAGGGGCGTCGAAAGCATCAGCCCGACAGGCCCCCAGAGCCACGACCAGAAGATGGCCGAGACGATGATGGCGAGCGGCGAAAGGCCCGTATGGCTTCCATAGAGCCACGGTTCGACGACGTTGTTGCTGACGAGTTCGGTGACGATAAACAGTGCGGCGACCCAGGCAACCAGCGACCATCCAGGGGCAATCGCCAGTGCCAGAAACAGCGGCAGGATCATGCCGATGACCGGACCGATATAGGGGACAAAGCGCAGGACGAGCGTCAACAGTCCCCACAGGATGGCGTTCGGAATGCCGAGCAGCCAGAGGCCGATCGAGATCGGCAAGGCATACAGCGCGTTGACGACCAACTGCATCAGCAGATATTTGCCGACGCGTTTTCCCGCGTCCTGAAGAGCCGCCGTTGTCCTGTGGAGATCGCCGAGGCCGACAAGGCGTATGAACCGGTCGCGCAGTTCCTCCCGCTCAAGCAGCATGAAAATCACGAGGACGATAACCAGACCCGCGGTTGCAAAGGGACTGATGAGTGGCAGAATGAAATTGCCGAGCGTTTCGATCGGGTTGGCGCGGGTTACGATCTCGACAGGCATCGGATCGCGACGCTTGATCTGTGGCGGCGCGTCTTCCTTGCTCTCTTCCGCGTTGTCCTGCAGTTCCGAGCCTATGCGCTCGACGACCTTGCTGAGATGTTCGAACACGCCGTTGCCGGAGCCCGCCTGGCTGAGAGAGTGCACCTTCGCGACGATGTTGCGCTGATAGGTCGGAATATTGTCCGCGAGATTGGCGACCTGTCCGGCCACGATGAAACCGAAGGCTGCAATGACAAAAAACGCGGTGGCGACGGCAAGGAGGACGGCGGCGATCCTCGGGACGTAGCGCTTGCGCAGGAAACTGACGATGGGTGCGAGCGTGAAGGTAAGAAGGAGTGCGAGCGCAAGCGGCACAAACACTTCCTGGCCGACATAGAGGATCACCGCCACGCCGATGAGAATAAGGATCGTTCGGCCCGAAAGGGTCGGCGCGCTCAGCCCTACAGGCTTGTTCGCGATCCCCGCCGCTGCGATAGCCCCTTTACTCATGTCGCTCATAGCCGTCCCCGATTGAATGCGCTGCTGCCAGAAGCCAGGCATGACAGTGTAAATGCGCTTGGAACAAAACTTATCGAGCGGTGACGCAAAAATAATTCGCGACAGCCGTTTGCGGGTCACGCTGACGGGGAAAGTGGAAGCGTTCAAGCCAAGCAAAACCGCAAGTCGTTGCGGCACGGTTTGTCCCAGAAACGATTAGCTGGACGCAAATCGCGAGAGCGAGACCTCGGCCGACCATTCGAGGTCGCTGGGGTTGTAGTGGACGTCCCGTTCGGAAAACGACAGCGGATTGAGGCCGTAGCACTCGGTCCAGCTGCCGCCCGGTTCGATGATCTTGTCGCTTCGAAGCGTTGCCCTGTAGATCAGCGAGCTATGGCCCGCCTGGCGCGCACTCAGCGTGAAGGATGTCGCGAGCAGCTGTCTGTCCGCGTTGTTGGTGAAGGTAACGGATACGGGCGCGCCGGGTGCCTTGCATGTCTCGCCGCCGGAGCTTGCGACCACGGCGACGGATTGGTTGGTCGGCACTTTCGAGTTGATCTGTCCCGACATCAGCCAGAGGCCGACATAAAGCACAGCCAGAACGGCCACCGCCACTATCCCCGCCCGTCGCGAGTACAGGTAGAGAACCACGACGGCTGCTGCGCCTATTACCCAAATCATCGCGCACCTGTCTTTTCCGGAGTGATATCAACTCCGTATATGTAAGGATTTGGAGGTTAAACCGCAACGGGAACTCCGCAAAGGCCAAGCCCTAAGCGGCCGACGGCAAGGTACCGACACGCGAGCGTGCGGGCAAATTCCTATGCGGTTTATATTTCTTAGGCTTCTGGGCCATCTCGAATCCCTATGGGGTTCCGCCGCATATTGAGGACGAGACGGATCGTGATCGTCTCCAGCCGGAGAGAGAATGACGCGTTATCAGAACGACGCCCTTCCTGGCTGACACCACGAACAACCAGGATTCCAGAACAATGATGGACCTTATTCTCGTCGCGGCGACTGTTGGCTTCTTCGGTCTCTGCTCGGTCTATACCCGCGCCTGCGACAGGCTTTGAGAGGGATGCCATGACCCTCGATTATATCCTCGGCGGCGGTGTGACCGTCTTCCTCGCCCTCTACCTCACCTATGCTCTCATTCGCCCCGAACGCTTCTGACCAAAGCTTCAGCTTGCCCGAAAGTCTCTTCCCATGACCTTCAACGGATGGCTACAGATCCTCGTCTATTGCGGGATCCTCCTTCTGCTCGTCAAACCGCTCGGGGCCTATATGACCCTTGTGTTTTCCGGCGGGCGCACCTTTCTCTCCCCCGTGTTCGGTCCGATCGAACGCGGGCTTTACGCGCTGGCCGGCACCAGCGAGCGTGAAGAGCAGCATTGGACCGCCTATGCGTTTTCCGTGCTGATGTTCAATCTCGCCGGTTTCCTGCTGCTCTACGGTATCCTGCGGCTGCAGGACGTTCTGCCGATGAACCCGGCAGGTCTCGCATCGCCCGGACCGGAATTGTCGTTCAACACCGCTGTCAGCTTTGTCGCCAACACCAACTGGCAGAGTTACGGCGGCGAAAGCACCATGTCCTATTTCAGCCAGATGACTGGGCTCGCGGTGCAGAACTTCGCGTCTGCTGCGACAGGCATGGCGATCGCCATCGGCCTCATTCGCGCGTTTTCGCGGGCATCGGGCAAGGCGATCGGCAATTTCTGGGTCGATACGACCCGCGCCACGCTCTACATCCTCTTGCCGCTCTGCGTCGTGCTGACGCTCATCTATGTCTCGCTCGGCGTTCCCCAGACCTTTTCGGCCTATGTCAATGCCACGACGCTTGAAGGCGTCCAGCAGACGATTGCGGTCGGCCCTGTCGCGTCGCAGCTTGCCATCAAGATGCTCGGCACCAATGGCGGCGGTTTCTTCAACGCCAACTCGGCGCATCCTTTCGAAAACCCCGACAGCATTTCCAACATGATCCAGATGCTGTCGATCTTTGCGATCGGTGCCGCCTTTACCAACGTGTTCGGCCGGATGGTCGGCAATCAGCGCCAGGGTTGGGCGATCCTCGCCTCGATGGGCATCCTGTTTCTGGCCGGCGTCACCGTCGTCTACTGGGCAGAAGCCTCCGGAAACCCGATCATGCATACGCTCGGCCTTTCGGGCGGCAACATGGAGGGCAAGGAAGTCCGCTTCGGCGTCGTCATGTCGTCGCTGTTTGCGGTCATCACCACGGCGGCCTCATGCGGTGCGGTCAATGCCATGCACGGCTCGTTCACGGCACTCGGCGGACTTATCCCGCTCATCAACATGCAGCTTGGCGAAGTCATCGTCGGCGGTGTCGGCGCAGGCTTCTACGGCATCGTGCTGTTCATCATCGTCGCCGTCTTCGTGGCAGGTCTGATGGTTGGCCGCACGCCGGAATATCTGGGCAAGAAGATTGAGGGCAAGGACATGAAGATGGCGCTTCTCGCCATTCTCTGCCTGCCGCTCGCCATGCTGATCTTCACGGCTGTCGCCAGCGTCCTGCCCTCGGCGGTCGCCTCGATCGGGACGGCCGGTCCGCACGGCTTCTCCGAGATCCTCTATGCCTATACCTCGGCTGCCGCCAATAACGGCTCCGCCTTCGGGGGACTGTCGGCCAACACGCCCTGGTTCAACATCACGCTCGGCATCGGCATGCTGATGGGCCGCTTCCTGGTCATCATTCCGGCGCTGGCAATTGCCGGTTCGCTGGTCGCCAAGAAGACGGTTCCGGCGTCTGCCGGCACGTTCCCGACCGACGGCCCCCTGTTTGTCGGTCTGCTGGTCGGCACGATCATGATCGTCGGTGGCCTGACCTTCCTGCCGTCACTGGCGCTCGGTCCTGTCGTCGAGCACCTGATGATGATCGCCGGCCAGACGTTCTGAGGTCACGCCATGGGTCACCGTCAGACGCACCCCGCACAGTCTCCTCCCGTCACGCCAAAGCGTGGCGGGACGGTCCCCCGCTGGTGGTGCGGATCGAACGCCATTCTCGTGATGATGACGGCAGTGCTCGCCATCGTCGCAACACTAGAAATCCTTCGTGGCTGACCTTTCCCCGGTCGCCTCCCTTTCCAAGGCTGGAGCCTCATATGAGCCAGGCAAAATCCGATAGCGCACCAAGATCCGCAAGTATCCTGGACAAGCGCATCCTCGTTCCGGCAATCGGCGGTTCTTTTACCAAGCTGAACCCGAAAACCCTCGTCAAAAACCCGGTCATGTTCGTCGTGGCCACGGTGTCTGTGCTGACCACCGTTCTGTTCCTGCGCGATCTTGCCGCCGGCAGCGACGACCTGGGCTTCTCCCTGCAGCTCAACATCTGGCTCTGGTTCACCGTCCTGTTCGCCAATTTCGCGGAAGCCGTTGCCGAAGGACGTGGCAAGGCGCAGGCGGAATCGCTGCGCAAGGCCCGCACCGAGGTCCAGGCGAAACTTCTCACCGGCAAAGAGCGGACCGACTACCAGATGGTTGCCGGCACCACCCTCAAGCTGAACGACATCGTTCTGGTTGAAGCCGGCGACATCATTCCCTCCGATGGGGAGGTGATCGAAGGCGTCGCCTCCGTCAATGAAGCTGCGATCACGGGCGAATCCGCGCCGGTCATCCGCGAATCCGGTGGTGACCGCTCGGCCGTCACAGGCGGCACGCAGGTCCTCTCCGACTGGATCCGCGTGCGCATCACGGCCGCTGCCGGCTCGACCTTTATCGACCGGATGATTTCGCTCGTCGAAGGTGCAGAACGTCAGAAGACCCCGAACGAGATCGCGCTCAACATCCTTCTCGCCGGCATGACGCTGATCTTCGTGCTGGCGACCGCGACCATTCCGGCGTTCGCCTCCTATGCCGGCGGCTCCATCCCCGTCATCGTGCTGGTCGCGTTGTTCGTGACGCTGATCCCGACCACGATCGGCGCCCTGTTGTCGGCGATCGGCATTGCCGGCATGGACCGCCTGGTGCGCTTCAACGTGCTTGCCATGTCCGGCCGCGCAGTTGAGGCTGCCGGCGATGTGGATACGCTTCTCCTCGACAAGACGGGCACGATCACGCTCGGCAATCGTCAGGCAACGTCCTTCCGTCCGGTCAAGGGCGTATCGGAACAGGATCTTGCCGATGCGGCGCAACTGGCCTCGCTTGCCGACGAAACGCCGGAAGGACGTTCCGTCGTGGTGCTTGCCAAGGAAAAATACGCGATCCGCAGCCGCGACATGGCGAGCCTCAAGGCAACCTTCGTCCCGTTCACGGCACAGACCCGTATGAGCGGTGTCGATCTGGACGGAGAGCAGATCCGCAAGGGTGCGGTCGATTCCATCCTTTCCTATATCCGCCAGAATGCCGTGGCCGGTGGGCCCGTCACGCAGGACGCCGTCTTGGTGGAGTGCCAGGCAATCGCCGACGAGATCGCCAAGGCTGGCGGTACGCCGCTGGCCGTTGCCCGCGGCGGAAGGCTGCTCGGCGTCATCCAGCTCAAGGATATCGTCAAGGGCGGCATCCGCGAGCGGTTTGCCGAATTGCGCCGCATGGGCATCCGCACCGTGATGATCACCGGCGACAATCCGATGACTGCGGCAGCGATTGCGGCCGAGGCAGGGGTCGACGACTTCCTCGCCCAGGCAACGCCGGAAAACAAACTGTCGCTGATCCGCGAGGAGCAGGCCAAGGGCAAGCTGGTCGCCATGTGCGGCGACGGCACCAACGATGCGCCGGCGCTCGCTCAGGCCGATGTCGGCGTGGCGATGAATACCGGCACGGTGGCCGCGCGCGAAGCCGGCAACATGGTCGATCTCGACAGCGATCCGACCAAGCTCATCGAAATCGTCGAGATCGGCAAGCAGTTGCTGATGACCCGCGGCGCGCTGACGACGTTTTCGATCGCCAACGACATCGCCAAGTATTTCGCGATCATTCCGGCCATGTTCCTGGCCTTCTATCCGCAGCTCGGCGTTCTCAACGTGATGGGACTGGCGACACCGCAAAGCGCCATCCTGTCGGCGATCATCTTCAACGCGCTGATCATCGTTGCCCTGATCCCGCTGTCGCTGCGCGGCGTCAAATACCGCGCCGTCGGTGCAGGCGCTCTGCTGTCGCGAAACCTTCTGATCTACGGCCTCGGCGGCATCATCCTTCCCTTCTTTGCCATCAAGGCGATCGACATGGTCATCACGACCATCGGTCTTGCCTAAGGAGCATTCGTCATGTTGAAACAGATCCGTCCGGCAATCGTCATGATCGTTGCCGTTACTGTCATCACCGGCCTCATCTATCCGTTTGCCATGACCGGCATTGCCCAGGCGATCTTCCCCGTCCAGGCGAATGGCAGCCTGATCGAACAGAAGGGCAAGGTCGTCGGCTCGTCGCTGATCGGCCAGGCGTTCACCGGCGAGCAGTATTTCCATGGTCGCCCGTCCGCTGCTGGCGATGGCTATAACGCGGCCTCGTCGTCCGGCTCCAACCTCGGCCCGACCAGCCAGAAGCTGATCGATCGCGTGAAGGCCGACACGGAGGCTGCGAAAGCGACCAACCCGGGCGCGGATGTGCCGATCGACCTCGTCACCGCATCGGGCAGTGGTCTTGATCCGCATATCTCGCCGGAGGCTGCGCTATTTCAGGTGCAGCGTGTCGCAAAGGCGCGCAGCATGGATGAAGCCGCGGTTCGCGCCATGGTCGAGCGTCATATCGAACAGCGAGAACTGGGCTTTCTGGGTGAGCCTGTGGTGAATGTGTTGGCGCTCAATATGGCGCTCGACGCTGAGAAGTCGTAGTTGAACGAGCGGCGGTCAGTTTGGCCGCCGCTCGTTTGCGGAACGAAAGACCTCCATGCCGGAAGCAAAACACGAAGGCGCTAGCAGACCATCACCGGATGCTCTTCTTGAGTACGCCCGGCAGGAGGGGCGTGGCCGGCTGAAGATCTTTCTCGGGGCCGCACCCGGCGTCGGCAAGACCTATGAAATGTTGATGTCCGGCCGCAGCCGAAAGGCGGATGGCATTGATGTGGCGATCGGCGTGGTCGAAACCCACGGGCGGAAGGAAACTGAAGCTCTGGTCGAGGGCTTCGAAATGATTCCCCGCCGCGTCTTCGACTATCGCGGCCAGCAGCTCGACGAGATGGATCTCGATGCGATCCTTGCCAGGAAGCCGCGGCTGGTGCTGGTCGATGAACTCGCCCACACCAACGCACCCGGCAGCCGCCATCCGAAGCGCTATCTCGACGTCCTCGAAATTCTCGCCAGCGGCATCGACGTCTTTTCGACGCTGAATATCCAGCACGTCGAGAGCCTGAACGACATCGTCGCGCAGATCACCCGCATTCGGGTTCGTGAAACGGTGCCGGACTCGGTGATCGACCGCGCCGACGATATCGAGATCATCGATATTACGCCGCAGGATCTGATCAAGCGTCTGCATGACGGCAAGGTCTATCTGCCGACGACCGCGCGGCGTGCGGTCGAGAACTATTTTTCTCCGGGCAACCTGACGGCTCTGCGCGAGCTGGCGCTGCGTCGCACGGCGCAGCGGGTCGATGATCAGCTCCTCAATCACATGCAGGCGCATGCCATTGCGGGTCCCTGGGCTGCGGGCGAACGCATTCTCGTTTGCCTTGATCATGGCCGAAACGGCGCGGCGCTGGTGCGCTACGCCAGACGCCAGGCAGACAGGCTGCGGGCACCCTTGACGGCGCTGCATCTGGAGACGCCCGGATCTGCCAATCTAGGCGAGGCCGAGAAGGACCGGCTATCGGCTGCGATGCGGCTCGCCGAACAGCTCGGCGCCGAAACCGTGACACTGCCCGCCTCCAGGGTGTCGCGCGAAATCATCGCTTACGCCAATGCTCACAACTTCAATCACCTGATCATCGGCAAGTCGACCAAGCCGCGCTGGCGAGAGCTGTGGGATGGGTCGATCACGCACGATCTCATCCGCTATTCCGGGGCAATCAGCGTTCATGTCATGTCCGGCGGCAGCGAGGAGGCTGTCTCGACGGGCGTCAGGACAGCGCCGCCGACGAGAAGGCTCAATCCGAAACACTATATCCGTGCCACGCTGTTCATGACGGCGGCGGTTGCGATCGGCACGCTGCTCGACCGGGCGCTCGACGTGCAGAACCTGGCGCTCGTCTTTCTGATGGGCGTGCTCGCTTCGGCAATCCGGGGAGGGCTGGGGCCGGGTCTCTACGCATCCGTCATTGGCGCTCTCGCTTTCAATTTCTTCTTTCTTGAACCGCGCTACACGTTCACGATCCGTGATCCGGAAAGCGTCGTTGCGCTTCTTTCGTTTCTCGGAACCGCCGTTGTCGCAAGCAATCTGGCCGCGTCGGTTCAACGGCAGGCGATCGCCGCCCGGCAGAGAGCTCGCACGACCGAGGATCTCTACCTGTTCTCGAAAAAGCTCGCCGGCACGGGAACGCTTGACGATGTGCTCTGGGCCACCGCGTTTCAGATTGCCTCCATGCTGAAGGTTCGGGTCGTCATTCTGTTGCCTGAGAACGAGACCCTTGCCGTCAGGGCCGGCTATCCGCCTGATGACACGCTTGTCGATGCCGACATCGCGGCGGCGAAATGGACATGGGAACACAATCGTCCGGCCGGCCGCGCGGCCGATACGTTACCCGGCGCCAAGCGATTGTACCTGCCGTTGCGCACAGGACGCGGGGCGATCGGCGTTGTCGGGCTCGACAACGACAGGCAGGGACCGTTGCTCACCCCGGACCAGCAGCGTCTGTTCGATGCGCTGGCCGATCAGGCCGCACTCGCGATCGAGCGCATTCAACTCGTCGCTGACGTCGACAAGGCAAAGCTTGCCGCCGAGACCGACAAATTGCGCACCGCACTGCTGACCTCGCTTTCGCATGATCTGAAGACGCCGCTTTCAGCCGTGCTCGGATCGGCTAGCACGCTGAAGGATTTCGGGGCGAACCTGACCGATCACTCGCGAGACGAACTTCTGACCACCGTGATCGAGGAGTCGGAGCGTCTCAACCGGTTCATCGTCAACCTGCTCGACATGACGCGCATCGGATCAGGCGCCATGGAGCCAAACTTTGCGCTTCATTATGTCGGCGATATCGTCGGGACAGCCTTGAAGCGGGCACAGAAAATCACTGCGGATCACAAGCTGAAGGTAGCTATTCCATCCGAAATGCCGATGATCAAAAGCGATCCGGTCCTCCTGGAGCAGGCACTCTTCAATCTCATCGACAACGCGGCCAAATATGCGCCAGAGGGTACAACGATCGAGGTTCTGGGCTGGTCAGATGCGAAATACGTCACCCTTGCCGTTCTGGACGAGGGGCCGGGGATCCCCGATGCCGACCTGGAGCGGGTGTTCGACACGTTTTACCGGGTGCGCAAGATCGATCATGTCAAGGCCGGCACGGGCCTTGGACTGTCCATCAGCCGCGGTTTCATCGAAGCGATGGGTGGGCGTCTGACGGCGGGAAACAGACCAGCGGGTGAAGGAGCGATCTTTACGATCCGTATGCCAATTCCGGCCCAGCTGCAGATTGACGGAGACATGCGATGAACCAGGCCGCCACGAGAATTCTGGTTGTCGACGACGAGCCGCCGATCCGCAAGTTGTTGCGGGTCGGCCTTTCGACGCAGGATTTCGTCATCATCGAAGCACCGAACGCGAGGACCGCAATGGAACTCGTGGCCGCCGACCAGCCCGACCTCGTTCTCCTTGACCTCGGCTTGCCTGATATGGCCGGGCACGATCTTCTGGCGAAATGGCGCGCCGAGGGGCTAACGCTGCCGATCGTGATCCTGTCGAGCCGGACGGATGAGGAAGGGATCGTCAAGGCGCTGGAAATGGGGGCAGACGATTACCTTACCAAGCCGTTCAACATGAACGAACTGATTGCGCGGATCCGGGTTGCGTTGCGCCACCGGCTGCAGACCCAGGGCGAAAAGCCGATCTTCCAGACGGGTGACCTCAGTGTCGATCTCGTCCGGCGCGTGGTCAAGGTGAAGGGCGAGGAGGTAAAATTCTCGCGCAAGGAATACGACATCCTGCGGATCCTCGTGCAGCATGCGGGGCGCGTGCTGACCCACCGGTACCTCATCGATCAGGTCTGGGGGGAGGTCACCGACATCCAGTATCTGCGCATCTACGTGCGCCAGATCCGCCAGAAGATCGAGGAAATGCCCGACCAGCCGAAGTATATCCTCACCGAAACCGGCGTCGGTTACAGGCTTGCCGAAAGCTGAAATCCGGCGGCGGGGTGATCTGGCGGGTTGATCGGTGTATGTCTGCAGCCTGATTCCCGACTGTGATGCGCATCCATGGAAACCTCCCTCTATCTACCGGTCAAATCCTTCCTCGAGACTGCAGGCTATGTGGTAAAGGGCGAAGTTGGCGGCTGTGATCTCGTCGGCCTGAGCGAGGGCGATCCCACCGTAGTCGTCATTTGCGAGCTCAAGTTGAGCTTCAATCTGGAGCTCATTCTGCAGGCGGTGGATAGGGCGGCTATCGCGGACGAGGTCTGGATTGCGGCAAAGCTTTCGCTCAAGGGCAAGGGCCGCGAAACGGACAAGCGGTACCGCGACCTCTGCCGCCGGCTTGGCATCGGTATTCTCGGCGTTTCGGCCGCAGGAGATGTGAGCGTCATCGTCGGCTCCGTGTCGCCCATGCCGCGGACCAATCCGAAGCGACGCTCAAGGCTGATGCGCGAACACCAGAAGAGACGCGGCGATCCCGTGCTGGGCGGGAGTACGCGGGTTCCCGTCATGACCGCCTATCGCCAGCAGGCGCTTAGCTGCGCCGCCGTTGTCTCCGGCGGGCCGTCCCGCGTGCGCGATATCAGGGCGGTTGCCCCGGATGCCGGCAAGATCCTGCTTTCCAACGTCTATGGATGGTTCGAGCGGCTCGACAGAGGCGTCTACGGCCTCACCGACGCTGGCCGTGAGGCATTGGAGAGATGGCCTCAGACTGATCCCCGCCCTTCTGACGTTTGATTACGGGCAGGGGCTCCCACGATTACACCAATGTTCCATGGCTGCATCAATTTGACGAGGAAATACGAGAATTATTTGCGACACTTAATCGCAAATTAACTTGTGTTCGGATTCACGAAGTCTCAATGCGTTTGTAGTTCAGTGTGGCGAGCTGAAAGCCGCCAGGCGCGTCCGCGTGGTCGTTTCGAACCGTATTGGAATTACCGCATGCTTGCTTTGATCGACCGCTACATCAAGCAGGCCTGTGCGTCGGACCGGTTCGAGACACGACGCAAAGTCCTCGCATTCGCATTGCTCATGACCATTTGCGTCACAGTTGTTGCCGACATTCTCAACGTTGCGGCCCACTACACGCTTCATGCCTTGGGATGGCTGCCGTATGACGTCGTGCCCGCGGCAACAGTTGGGGTTATCATCTCGACTGTCGTTGCATCGGCGCTGACATTTTCGATCGTCTATATCGTTGGTCTAGCAATCCATCACCTCACGATCTCCCGGGCGGCTTTCGAGCATTTGAGCCGGACGGACATGTTGTCGGGGCTGATGAATCGGCGAGCGTTCCTGGATGAGGTGACGCGCGCTCCCGCCGCATCTTCTCTCATCCTGTTCGATATTGATAAGTTCAAGGCGATCAACGACCGCTTTGGCCACGATATCGGGGACCAGGCCATCATTGCAGTTGCGCATCAGCTCGCCGAGATCTTTTCGCAAAGTCGTGCCGTTGCACGGATCGGTGGTGAGGAGTTCGCAGTCCTCGTGTCAGCGCTTTCGCCGACGGAGCGTCTCTCGCTCGCGCACCGCTGCAGGGCCCTGATTGCTGCGCGGCCCATACAAGCGGGCAAAAGGCAGGTCGATATCACGGTGTCCGGTGGCGTTGCGGACCAGGAGGACTACCCTACGTTCGAGGATCTCTACAAGGCCTCCGACAAGGCGCTGTTCGTTGCCAAGGCGTCAGGGCGCAATTGTGTCGTGCACAGCAAAGACATCGCGGTCATTCTCGACGCGCATAAGGTGGCCACGATGTAACGGCCTGTCCGGTAGGCGGTGAGAACACGCTCCAATTCGTTCAGGCCGCTGTCAGCTTGCCGTCATACCCATCCGGTGATGACAACCGGAGGTAAACCCATGCTCACAATCCGAGACACCGCTATTGCACTTGCCCTTTTCGTTGCTGCAACGCCTGCACTGGCCGCCTCTATGGTCAAGGTTGTCGAGTCCGGCGAAGCGGGTGAGCCGATGACGTTGACGATGGATCAGACGACCGTTCCGGCAGGCGACACCACGTTTATGGTCCACAACGACGCGACGACCGAGGAGCATGAAATGGTGCTCGTCAAGTTGAAGTCGCCAGATCAGACACTCACGGTGGTCAAGGCCAAACATCGCGTCGATGAGAAGACGCTGAAAAGCCTTGGTGAAGTTGCCGATCTGAAGCCCGGTGCCGATGGCCAGTTGAAGGCCAAGCTTGTCCCCGGAACGTATATGCTCTTTTGCAACATCAAGGGCCATTACGAAGCCGGCATGCATGCGACCCTCACGGTGACGAAGTAATCACCGCTTGCTTGTTGGCTCCGCCGCCTCATAGCGGCGGCCAAGTCACGCTCGCATCGTCAGGCAGACGTGGTGGCCAGCGAAAGGCGTTGCAGCTTGTGCAACGCCTCAGGTTGAACCCCGGCTCGATGTCAGGGACGAGCGGTTTCGCGGGAGATAGCGGCCGCGGCTTCCGGGCCCGGTCAGCTCTCCGTCCTTGACGATGGTCCTGCCGCCCAGCAGCATCTGCACCGGCCAGCCGCGGATATCGAGCCCTTCATAGGGCGTATAATCAGCGCCGTGTTTCAGGAGATCGTTCGTCAAAGTGACGCGCTTGTCCGGATCCCACAGGGCGATGTCTGCATCGGCGCCGATCGCGATCGTGCCCTTGCGGGGATAGAGACCGTAGAGTTTGGCGTGATTGGTCGAAGTCACCGCGACGAATGTGTTGATGTCGATGCGGCCCTTCATGACGCCTTCGGAAAACAGGATCGGCAGGCGGGTGGCGACGCCCGGTATGCCGTTCGGGATCCAGCGGAAATTGCGCTTGCCCTTTTCGTTCAGCTTGCCTTCCGGATCGTCGAAACGGAAGGGGCAGTGGTCGGAGGAGAAGAGGTCGAAGACACCCTGTTCAAGTCCTTCCCAGCAGGCATCCTGGCTGGCCTTGTCGCGCGGCGGCGGGGAGCAGACGAATTTGGCGCCCTCCATCTCCGTCTGGTCGAGATCAT
Organism: Rhizobium sp. NFR12; assembly: GCF_900108545.1. Lineage (NCBI taxonomy): Bacteria > Pseudomonadati > Pseudomonadota > Alphaproteobacteria > Hyphomicrobiales > Rhizobiaceae > Rhizobium > Rhizobium sp. NFR12. The sequence continues at coordinate 739,707 of NZ_FNWM01000001.1, forward strand.
CGGCCGTCAGCATCAGATATTGCGGGCAGGTTTCGCCGGCGATCTTCTGGCCGCGCTGACGGGCGCGGCGGATCTCTTCCATCGCCTCGCGGTTTGAAACGTGGACGATGACGATCGGCACATCGACGATTTCGGCCAGCGACAGCGCCCGGTGGGTGGCTTCGCGCTCGGCGGCGATTGGTCTGGTCGTGGCATGGAATTTTGGCGCGAACTTGCCCTCTTCCTCATGCCGGCCGATCAGGTAGCGGATCGCATCCTCGTTCTCGCAATGAACCATGACCAGCGCGCCGGTGCGCCGTGCGGTGTCGAGCGTCGCCAGGATCTCGTCGTCGCGCAGACGCAGACCCTCATAGGTCATGAACACCTTGAGCGAGGTATAGCCGTCCTCGACAAGTGCCGGCAGTTCCTGGCCGAGGACGTCAGGCGTCGGATCGGTGATGACCAGATGGAAGGCGACGTCGACATGGCATTTGCCGTCTGCCTTGGCGTGATAGATCTTCAGCGCCTCGCGCAACGTCTGGCCCTTCTCCTGCATGCAGAAGGCCAGAACCGTGCTGTTGCCGCCGATCGCCGCCGACCGGGTGCCCGAGTCGAAGTCGTCTGCCATGACGATGCCGTCGCCGGACGGCTGGTCGAGATGGACATGGCTGTCGATACCACCCGGCAGGACGAACAGTCCTGTCGCGTCGATCACCTCATCGGCTTCGGTAAGCTCTGCCGCAAGGGCAGCGATGCGGCCGTCCTTGATGCCCACATCGCTCACGAACGTGTCGCTCGCTGTGACCACCGTGCCGTGTCTGATGACCGTATCGAAGCGCATGATCCGTTCCTTCTTAAGCGGCGGCGGCCGCGCGACCGGCGTCGGTTGCGAGGATCCGATCGAGTGCTGCGGTAAAGCGATCGATCTCGTCCAGCGTGTTGTAGTGGACCATCGACACGCGAACCATGCCGCCGTGGTCTGTCAGGTCGAGATATTCGGCAAGCCGGCGCGAGTGGAAATCGCCGAAGCGGATGGCGATCTTCTCGCCGTCCATTGCCTTGCAGACTTCGCCGGCGTCGCGGCCATCGAAGCGGAACGCGATCGTCGGGACCCTCGTGCTACCGTTGTTTGTCGTCTGGCCGACGATGCGGCAGTCGTTGCGCGAGCGCAAGTAAGCGAGAAGGCGTTCCACCAGCAGGTTTTCCTGGGCCGTGATCGCTGCGAACGCTGCTTCGATCTTCTGGCGCACCGTGCCGGTCTCGCCGGCTTGTTCGCCGAGCGCCGTCAGGTAATCGACGATGCCGCAAGTCGAATAGGCAAGCTCGTAATTCGGGTTGCCCGGCTCCAGCTTGCCCGGCACTTTGTCCTTGCCGTAGAAGTAATGGTAGAGCGTATCGAGCTCGGCCAGCAGATCGTATTTGCCATACATCAGCGCGTAGTGCGGACCATAAGTCTTGTAGAGGCTGAAGACGTAGTAGTCGACATCCAGCGCCTGCACGTCGACGGCGCGGTGCGGGGCATAGGCCACGGCATCGACGCAGATCTTGGCGCCACGGGCATGCACGAAATCGGCGATCTCTCTGATCGGGTTGATCGATCCCAAAATGTTGGAAACGTGCGTGACGCAGACCAGCTTGGTGCGATCGCTCATCAGCGGAGCAAGGTCGGCGAGATCGAGCGTCAACGTGTCCTTGTTGAGCGGCCAGAACTTCAGCGTGATGCCGCGCTCCTGCAGCCGGTCCCAGGGACCGATATTGGATTCGTGATCGCTGACGGTGACGATGATCTCGTCGCCGGGCGAGAGCTGGCTCTGCATGGCGCGGGCAAGGTTTTGCAGCAGCTGAGTGGTGGAAGCGCCGAAGACGATTTCTTCCGGACGCGAGGCGTTGACCAGATGCATGGCCGCGGTGCGCGATTCGTAGAGTGCGGCGGCTGCCGCCTGCGATACCGCGTAGGAGCCGCCGATCTGGACGTTCTTCTCGATCAGGAACGTGTTGATGCGCTCAACCGCACCTTTGAGGATTTGCGATCCGCCGGCGTTGTCGAACAGCGTCCAGCCGCGCGCGAGGCCGGGAAACTGGCTGCGCACGTAGTCGAGATCGAGTGGAGAGGTGGTGTTCATCCCTGTGGTCCTGCGTTTGTTGTTCTTGTCAATGATTGAGCACGGCGCGCAGGAAACTGCGTGTCCGTTCTTCCCTAGGATTGTCGAAGATTTCGGCCGGCGTGCCCGCCTCGACAAGGCGTCCCGCATCCATGAAGATCACCCGGTCGGCGACCTGGCGGGCAAAGCCCATCTCGTGGGTGACGATGATCATGGTGACGCCGGTGCCGGCAAGCTTGCGCATCACGTCCAGAACTTCGCCGACCATTTCGGGATCCAGCGAAGAGGTCGGCTCGTCGAACAGCAGCACGCCGGGTTCCATGGCGAGCGCCCGGGCAATTGCCACGCGCTGCTGCTGGCCGCCGGAAAGCTGGCCCGGAAACTTTTCCGCCTGTTCGGAAATACCGACCCGCGCCAGCAGTTCGCGGGCCTTGCGCTCGGCGTCTTCGGGCGATGTCTTCCTGACGCGCATCGGTGCCAGCATGACGTTTCTCAGCACCGTCATATGCGGGAAGAGATTGAACGACTGGAACACCATGCCGACCTCGGCGCGGACTTTCGCAAGCGCGGGTCCCGGCGCGACGCGGATGCCGTCGACGGTGATCGTGCTGTCCGGCGAAAAGGCCTCGAGGTGGTTGATGCAGCGGATCATGGTCGATTTGCCGGAGCCGGAGGGGCCGATGATGCAGACCACTTCGCCTTCGGCCACATCGAGATCGATATCGTGCAGAACGGTGAATGTGCCATAGGCCTTGTTCAGGCGGCGGATCGAGATGAGGGGGCCGGTTGTCTTCGCCATCAGCGTTTCCCCCGGCTGTAATGCTTTTCGAGACGGGCGACGACGGCCACCATCGGCCAGAGCAGCGCGATATAGATGAGAGCAGCCCCGATCAGCGGCGTCGGGTTGGCGTTGAGCGCCTGCGCCTGGGTTGCCTGCTTGAGCAGATCCGGCATGGCGACGACGGAGGCAAGCGCCGTGTCTTTCATGACGTTGATGCAATTGTTGGTGAGCGGCGGAATGACGATGCGGATCGCCTGAGGCAGGATGATATCCATCATCGTGCTGCGACCCGACAGGCCCAGCGCTGCCGACGCCTCGAACTGCCCGTGCGGAATGGCCTCGATGCCGGCGCGAAAGATCTCTGCCGTATAGGCGGCGGAGACGAGCGACAGCGCGGTCACGGCCGACAGAAACGGCGACAGGCGGATGCCGACGAAGGGGAGGGCGTAGTAGACGACGATCAAAAGCACGAGCAGCGGTATCGAGCGGAAGATGTCGATATAGATGCGGATCAGGGCCTGAAAGAATGCCGGAGCGTAAAGCCGTGCCACTGCCAGAAACAGTCCGCCGCCAAGGCCGACCAGAATGCTGGTGATGCCGATCTGCAGCGTGACGACCAGACCCCAGAGCAGTTGCGGCAGACTGTTCAGGAAGACCGGTATGTTGAAGAATGTATTGAGAAGGTTCATGCCGGATCGGCTCCCTTGGCAAGCCGACGGAGCGTTTGGCGCTCCGCCGGATGCAATTCAAGCGTGCTCGCGTGAGCCTTACTTGGCCTTCGGCATGTCGAGGACGGCGACGGTCGAGGTCGTGTCTTCGGCCTTGGCACCGAACCATGTCTGGTGCAGCTTGGCGATAAAGCCTTCGCCCTTGAGCGTGGTGATGACGGCGTTGACTTCGGTTGCCAGCGGATCGCCCTTGTTGAACATGATCGAGTATTTTTCGCCGGTCGGGATGCGCTCGACGACCTTCAGTTCCGGCTTGTCCTTGGCGTAGTAGAGCAGGGCCGGGATGTCGGAGATGTAGCCATCGACGCGGCCGGCAACGAGATCGAGCATGGCCGGCTGCAGGCCCTCGAAGCGGCGGATTTCGCCGAGCTTGTATTCGCCCTTGTGGCTGTCTGCCCACATGTCGCCGGTCGAGCCCGTATCGACGCCGACGACCTTGCCGCTCATACCCTTGAGGCCGGTGATGCCGGAAGCGGCCGTGACGGTCAGCGACTGGTCGCTGTCGTAATAGGGTTGGGCGAAGGACACAGACTGCAGGCGCTTTTCGGTGATGGTGATCGACGACACCGCCATGTTGATGCGGCCCGACTGTACCGCCGGGAACAGGCCGTTGAACGGCGTGTTGACGAATTCGACGGTCTTGCCGAGGCGCTTGGCGATTTCGTTGACGAGATCGATCTCGAAACCGGTCACCTTGCCGCTGGCGTCTTCGAATTCCCACGGCACATTGCCGATATTGGCGCCGACGGTAAGATCGGCGGCATGAACGCCGATTGCGCCGAGCGCTGTAAACAGGCCGGCGAGAACTGTGGTTTTGATGCGTGACGCGTGTAGCATTGAGAGAACCCCTTGTTTTTATGATGAGACGCAATCTATGTTGGTCTAACTGGTCAGACCAGTCCGACCAAACAAGCACGGCACTTTGGGCTTTGCAAGATAGGTCGGGGAAAAATATATCTGACAGGCCGCAGGGGCCCAGCTGGAATAGGTTCGCATGCTCAACAAAACGCTCGTTCCGCAGTCGGTGGCCCGCGAAATCCAGACGATGATCCAGGCCGGCCAGCTGAAGGCCGGGGAGAAGATCCCGTCACAGCGTGAGTTTTCGCAAAAGTTCGGGATCAGCCGGGCGTCTTTGCGCGAGGCGCTGCTGACCCTGGAAACGCTAGGCCTTTTGAAGACCGAAGCCGGTCGCGGCACGTTCGTGACGGCGGGTTCGAGCTCGGTCTCGGACGGCGCCATCAGCCAGTCCGGTCATATGGCGCCGTGGCGTTACTCGGACAGCTATTCGGTGTTCGACGTGTTCCAGACCCGCATCCTCTTGGAAGGGGAGATCGCGCGTCTGTCCGCGGGCCGCCTGTCGCAGGCGCAGCTCGAGAAGATGGAAATGGCGACGCAGACGATGGAGGATTGCTGGGCCCGCCAAGACCTGCTCGCCAACGTCGAGGCGGATCTCGATTTCCACGGCACGATCGTTTCGGCCTGCGCCAATACCATGCTGAAGGCGCTCTACCAGACGGTGCGCGATCAGGTCACCGAAACCCAGCGGCAACCGATCCCGATGACGGATCCCGAGCGCATGCGACAGTCGATCGCCGAGCACCGGCGCATCATTGCGGCCCTGAGATCGAATGATGCGGCGTTGGCGAAGAGCGAAATGGAAACGCATATTCGCAACACCGCGCGCTGTGCAGGTCTTCAGCCATAGGCTGAAGGCGGCCGCATCCGGTGGCCGAAGGGTCACCCGGGCGGCAACCCGAGTGGTGGTGGATGCTCTGATAAATTGTGCCTTTGCCCTCTAGTGTCTGTTGCATAAAGGCTTTAGCGTTCTGCTTTTCGGATTCCTCAATGTCAGAGTTCCCCCATGACTGAGCCTTCTCTGTTTGCCCGCGTCGTCGCCTTTATCGGCCAGGGCGCTGTTCTTATTCGTCATTCGGGGGATGGCCCGCGACAGCCGGTGTTTGGCACGACGCCTGCCATTCCGGCCGCAAAGCCGCAGGGCAAGATCCCGACGCTGAAGATGCCAACAGCCAAGGGCTGGGAGGGCGATCACAAGCCGACGGCAGCGGCGGGGCTCAAGGTCAATGCATTCGCACGCGGGCTCGTGCATCCGCGCAACATGCATGTTCTGCCGAATGGCGATGTGCTGGTGGCGGAATCGATGGGCGAGCGCGGCAATCCGCGCAGTCTCTTCGACCATGCCATGTCGGCGACGATGCAGCGGGCGCGCGCTTCCGGCGACAGCCCCAACCGTGTGACGCTGCTGCGCGACGCCGATGGCGACGGCGTGGCCGAGCAAAGTTTCGCCTATATCGAAAACGTGCGCCAGCCCTATGGCATCGCGCTTGTCGGTGACACGCTCTATGTGGGAGGGAGCGATGCGCTTCTGGCCTACCCTTATGTGGCCGGCGCGACGAAGATTACCGCGCAGCCGAAGAAGCTGATGGATCTGGTGCCCGGCGGACACTGGACGCGCAACCTGATCGTCAGCAAGGATGGCACCAAGCTTTACGTGGCTGTGGGATCGCTCAGCAATATCGCTGACGAAGGCATGGGCGTTGAAGAAAACCGCGCCTGCATTCACGAATACGACCTTCAGACGGGCCAGTCGCGCATCTTTGCCGGCGGTCTTCGCAATCCCGTCGGCATGGCGTTCGAGCCTGAAGGCGGCATGCTGTGGACGGTTGTCAACGAACGCGACGGCCTGGGTGACGAGACGCCGCCGGATTATCTGACATCGGTTCGCGACGGCGGGTTCTATGGCTGGCCCTATTGCTACTGGAACCGGGTCGTGGATGACCGTGTGCCGCAGGACGCCGCCAAGGTGGCATCCGCGCAGCAGCCCGACTATGCGCTGGGCGGCCATACGGCGTCGCTCGGGCTCTGCTGGTTGCCGGCGGGCACGCTGCCGGGCTTTCCGGCGGGGATGGCCATCGGCCAGCACGGGTCGTGGAACCGGTCCAAGCTTTCCGGCTACAAGCTCGCCTTCGTCGCTTTTGAGAACGGCAAGCCCGTGGGAATGCCGCGCGAAATCCTCACCGACTTCCTGTCCAAGGACGAAAAGCACTCCTTCGGCCGTCCGGTCGGAGTGGCTCTCGCCGCCGACGGTGCCGTGCTGATGGCGGACGATGTGGGCGATGTCATCTGGCGCGTCACCGGCGCTTGATCGCGCGACGTAGAACATTTGAGTTGATTGCTGCGTGCCACCCGATGGGTGCGCAGCAATCGCGTTCCGTCGCTGCAGGCCCGACCGCAGCGGCGATGATCAATCCGCAAGCTCTTGCGTCAGGATCCGTCCGGCAAGGCGGGCAATGGCCATGAGGCGGTCCAGTTCCAATCCGCTGCGGGCCTTGGCGGAGAGGCCGGTCATTGTGGTCGAGACGAAATCGGTCACGCTTTCCGCCTTTTCCGGATGCCGCGCTGCGATAAAGCCGCAGATCACATCCTCCGCTGCTGCCTGCAATGCACGGGTCGCCGCGCGTGCCTCCGGATCATCGCAATGGGTTCCCTCCAGAACGAGACAGCCAGCGGTAGCCGGGTCGGCCGCATAGCGCCGGCAGGCGTCTTCCAGCACGGCCGCAAGGCATTCGTCAACCGGGCGGTCGGGCCTCAGGATATCAGCAAGCGGAATCGCCGCCGTTAGCGAGTAGCGTTCAAGAACGCGCGCGTAGAGCCCGGCCTTGTTGCCGAAGGCGGCATAGAAGCTCGGCGGATTGATACCGAGTGCCTGCGTGACATCGGCAACTCCCACGGCATCATAGCCGCGCGCATGGAACAGCTTCTGTGCGATCTCCACACCTTGGTCGGCATCAAAACGACGTGGGCGACCGCGGGTACGCGGAATATCTGTAGTCATCATTACAAAATACCTTGACGATGAACCCTGATGATTTATGTAGCAGTCATTACTGTATTTCTCAAGGATCTCAGATGACGACTTTTCAGGGAAAATCCGTTCTGGTTCTCGGCGGTAGCCGGGGTATCGGCGCCGCCATCGTGCGGCGGTTTGCAAACGACGGTGCCAACGTGACCTTCACCTATGCCGGCTCTCGCGCGGCGGCGGATGAGCTGGCGGCAGAGACCAAGACTACGGCTGTTCAGACCGACAGCTCCAGCCGCGATGCCGTGATTGCCCGGGTGCGAGAAAGCGGCCCGCTGGACGTGCTGGTGGTCAATGCCGGAATTGCTGTCTTCGGCGATGCGCTTGAACAGGATCCGGACGCGATCGACCGGCTTTTCCAGATCAATATCCATGCGCCCTATCATGCCTCGGTCGAAGCGGCGCGTCAGATGCCGGACGGCGGGCGGATCATCGTCATCGGTTCCGTCAATGGTGACCGGATGCCCATTCCGGGCATGGCCTCCTATGCGGTGAGCAAGTCTGCCCTGCAGGGACTGGCCCGCGGGCTGGCGCGCGATTTCGGGCCACGCGGCATCACCATCAACGTCGTTCAGCCGGGGCCGATCGATACGGATGCCAATCCGGAAAACGGACCGATGAAAGACCTGATGCACAGCTTCATGGCGATCAAGCGCCACGGTCGTCCGGAAGAGGTTGCTGGAATGGTCGCCTGGCTCGCCGGCCCGGAGGCGGGGTTCGTGACCGGGGCAATGCACACGATCGACGGTGCGTTCGGAGCGTAATCCCGGCATACCCCATCCGGGGCGACATCGCAGAAGGCCAGTCGCACGACTGGCCTTACAGCTCTGGACTCAGCAATCTGCGATCTGCTTGCCCAAGTCTTTCAGCGCGTGGGAACAACGGCGCGGGTTTTCGGTTCCTCTCTCTCAGAAAAGAGAGGATTATCGATGACGCAGATCGTTTTCGTGCATGGCATGTTTCAAAATCCCAAAAGCTGGGACAACTGGGTTCGCTACTTCAGCGACAAAGGCTACGACTGCAGCGCCCCGGCATGGCCTCTCCACGATGGCGATCCGAAGGCATTGCGCGACAACCCGCCAGCCGGGCTCGGTGAGCTGAGCCTCGATGCCATCTATGCATCCATCAAATCGGCGGTCGCAGGCCTCGATAAGCCTGTCGTCATCGGTCACTCTGTCGGAGGTCTCATCGCGCAAAAGCTGCTCGCGGATGGCCACGTCTCGGGTGCAGTGGCGATCTCGTCGGTTGCGCCGAATGCCATGCTCGATTTCGACTGGGGCTTCATCAAGAACAGCGCCATCATCACCAATCCCCTGAAGGGTGATGAGCCGGTCTACATGGACGCAAAGACGTTCCATGGCTCCTTCGCCAACACGCTGTCGGACGAGCAGGCGGCTGTCGAGTTCGAGAAGACGGCGACCCACGACAGCCGCAACGTTCTGCGCGACTGCATGGGTTCGTCCGGCAAGATCGACCTCAGCCGTCCGCATGAACCTTTGCTTCTGGTTGCCGGCGAGAAGGATGAGATCATTCCCGCCGATCTCAACGAGAAGAATTTCAAGGCCTACGAGAATACCGGCAGCGTGACCGACTTCCGCGAGTTCCCCAACCGTGGCCATTACATCTGCGGCGAACCCGGCTGGGAAGAGGTCGCCGCCTATATCGACGGCTGGCTTCAGCAGAACCGGTTCGACGTCGACAACCGTATCTATGCTCCAAGCGCGATCTGAGGGACAACCATGACCAATATCAAAGCACGCGGGTTCGAAAGCACCGCTCTTCTCAATGAACATCTCGACGAGTTGGACGACGTCGCTTATGGCGATCGCGGCGCATCGGCCGGGGCCATGTCCGGCAGCGAGGCCGAAATGGAACGGCTGCGTCGGGAAGTCGTCTATCTGCGCAACCGGATTGCCGAGATCGAAGGCGAGGGCCAGACCCGGCGTGCATCGCCGTCCTCCCAGACCCCAGAAAATTCGTGGGTGAAGTTGATCGGAACCGCCACGGCAACCTTCGTTCTTGGTCGGCTTGCACAACGGTTGCGGCTTGGACCCGTGGGGACGGCTGCCGTTCCGCTGATCGCCGGACAGCTTCTGAGCCGTATCCGCTGAACCACTGACATATTGCACCGGCGGCAGAGCTGCGGCCGGTGCATTCTTTGCATGGATTACGCCTGGTCTGGTGGCTGAACGAAGCCTCCCGTGAAGATAGACAGGCGAATGTGGGAACACTCCCCGTCCACCTTAGTTCTTGGGTTATAATTCAGGAACATTACCGTGCCGACATTCCCATCGTTCATTCTTTCCCGCCGACACATGCTTGCGTCCACCACAGCGGCGCTCGCCGCTTCGGCGTTGCCGGCACTTTCTCAAGATACGACTGTAAAGGCATCCAGTATGGAAGACCCGACGACCAAGTACCCGCAGCCTCCGTTTCAGGAGCAGACCCAGCCATTCCCAGGCTTGGCCGGCAAGATGACGCCGAAGCCGGATCACGGCGAGACCTCGTATAAGGGCTCGGGCCGGCTGGCTGGACGCAAGGCTCTGATCACCGGCGGCGATTCCGGGATGGGCCGTGCGGCTGCCATCGCCTATGCCCGCGAGGGTGCCGATGTCGCGATCAACTATCTGCCCGATGAAGAGCCGGATGCCAAAGAAGTCATCGCCCTGATCGAAAAGGAAGGTCGCAAGGGCATCGCGCTTCCCGGCGATCTGCGCGACGAGGCATTCTGCGTGAAGCTCGTCGAAGATGCCGCAAAGGCTCTGGGTGGTCTCGACATTTTGGTCAACAATGCGGGCCGTCAGCAGCAGGCCCAGTCGCTGTCTGATATCACCACCGAAGCCTTCGACGCGACGATGAAGACGAACATCTACGCGATGTTCTGGCTGACCAAGGCGGCGCTCAAGCATCTGCAGCCGGGATCGTCGATCATCCAGACAACGTCCGAACAGGCCTACGATCCGTCCGAGAACCTCGTCGATTACGCCATCACCAAGGCGGCCGGCATGAGCTTCACGAAGTCGATGGCCAAGCAGCTCGGCCCGAAAGGCATCCGCGTCAACGGCGTTGCGCCGGGCCCGGTCTGGACGCCGCTGCAGGTGTCGGGCGGCGCGACGATGGAAAAGCTGGTCGAGTTCGGTGGCGATACGCCGCTCGGCCGACCGGGTCAGCCTGCCGAGCTTGCCTCGATCTACGTCCAGCTTGCCGACAACGGCGCAAGCTTCTCGACGGGACAGATCTACGGTGCTGCCGGTGGCAGCGGGCAACCTTGAACATGAACATGCGCATGAACACCAACGCGAATGCAACACGACCGGAGGTTAGAACGTGAAAGCTCTTACATGGCACGGCAGCGGTGATATCCGCTGCGAAGAAGTAGACGATCCAATCATTCAGCATGACCGCGATGCGATCATCAAGGTCACGAGCTGCGCCATCTGCGGCTCGGATCTTCACCTTTATGGTGGTTTCGTTCCCGGCATGCACGCAGGCGACGTGATGGGCCATGAAACGATGGGTGAGGTGGTCGAAGTCGGCCGCGGAAACTCGAAGCTCAAGGTTGGCGACCGCGTGGTCGTGCCGTTCACGATTTCCTGCGGCGAGTGCCGTCAGTGCAAATGGGGTCAGTTCTCGCTTTGCGAACGATCCAACCCCAACGGCGCGATGCAGGCCAAGCAGATCGGCTATCCGACGGCCGGCCTGTTCGGCTTCTCGGAAATGTACGGCCAGATCCCGGGCGGCCAGGCCCAGTACCTGCGCATTCCCTACGCCGATGTCGGGCCGATCGTGGTGCCGGATGGATTGACCGACGAACAGGTCCTGTTCCTCTCCGACATCTTCCCGACAGGCTACATGGCGGCCGAAAACTGCGACATCAAGCAGGGCCAGACGGTTGCCGTGTTCGGTTGTGGTCCGGTCGGCCTGTTTGCGATCAAGTCGGCGTTCTTGCTCGGTGCAGAGCGCGTGATTGCGATCGACACCGTGCCGGAGCGCTTAGCGCTTGCTCAACAGTCCGGTGCCGAGACGCTTGACTATGCGGATGAGGATCTGCAGCAGCGCATTCTCGACATGACGAACGGTCTTGGGCCGGATGCGGTCATCGAGGCGGTGGGTCTTGAGAGCCATGGCGCCGGTGGCGTGATGGAAACGCTTCAGACCAAACTGTCGGCAACCGAGCGTCCTTACGCGCTCAACCAGGCAATCCTCGCCTGCCGGCCCGGTGGTACGGTCTCTCTTCCCGGCGTGTTTGTCGGTCCGGCCGTTCCGACGTCGCTGGGCGCCTTCATGGGCAAGGGCCTGACCCTCAAGACCGGTCAGACCCACGTTCAGCGTTATCTCGAGCCGCTGATGAAGCTGATCCAGGATGGCAAGATCGATCCGTCATTCCTGATCACGCACCGCATCGGACTTGAGGAAGGTCCGGAGGCCTACAAGACGTTCCGCGACAAGCAGGACGGCTGCGTCAAGGTCGTGATACGCCCGAACGGCTAATCAAATCGAATGGCCTGCGGCATCTGCCGCAGGCCATTCTCTTGTAAGTATGAAGAGGATGCGGCGAGGCACCGGGCACGTACCGTGCATTCAGCCGCATTGTCGTTTTGATACCTTGATTTTAACGGAAGATGCCGGTCGCGAGCGCGCGCTGTATGCCGCGCACATCGGTGCCCTTTTTCAGCGTTTTCGCAATCGGGCTGTCGCTACCCGATACCCAGATTTTCAGCTCCGAATCCAGATCGAACGTTCCCGCAGTCTCGACCGAAAACCGGGTGATCGACCGGTAGGGAATAGACATGTAGTCGACCTTACTTCCCGTCATCCCCTGGATGTCGACCATAATGATGCGATACTGGGTGAAGACGAAGAAATCGCGGATGAGTTTGAAGGCGAGTTGCGGCTGTTCTCCATCGATCAGCACGCCATCGAGGCGCTTGTTCAGGTCCGCCGGGTCGACTGTCGATCCATGGCCCAGAAATCCGTCAAAAAGGCCCATAATTGCAATCTCCCGGCAAAGGCTTTGGGTTTTTAGTCCTGAAGCGGCTTGATCGTCTCGATCACACCACCGGCGTCGATGACGCCGCGAGAGAGATCGGTTCGGCCACGCGCAATTTCAATGACGGTGTAGAGCTTTTCGTCCCGGAACGCGCTGGCGAAGTCGGTGCTGACGCCTTCGGCAGGCGCTGCGTCAACTTGCTGGAAGTCAACTTCCTGGCTGGTCGCGACAATCCTTGCATCGCCGGCAGTCCTTGCGGCAACCGTGACTGCGCCCTGCATGGGAGCATTCTGCCACCGCGGATCGTCGCTACGGGCGGTCGGTTCGAGCCTGTAGATGTTGAGCGTTTCGTCGGGCGTGGTCGTCACCGACGCGTCTCTGATCTGGGCCTGGCTTTCGACCGATTGCCCAACCCTTGTCTCGCTGATCGAGGTGTCCGAGAATTTGTCACCGTGGATGTCGTCGATATCAGACATTGCGTTTTCTCCTGCAAGGTTCCCGAACTGACGGCGGGTTGCACAGTTCCACTGCTCTGCTCGTTTACCGACAAGTGCTGCGATCGGTCGTTCGAGCCGTCTGGTTAAATGCGGAAGGCAACACCATATATTGGCGAGACGGACGAACAGGAGATACATCATGACAACCGAACGCGCAGTTTTAGCAGGCGGCTGCTTTTGGGGAATGCAGGATCTGATCCGCAAGCTTCCCGGTGTCCAATCCACACGCGTGGGCTATACGGGCGGAAGTGTTGCAAACGCTACCTATCGCAATCACGAGGGCCACGCGGAGGCGATCGAGATCAATTTCGATCCGACCAAGACGACCTACCGCGACCTCTTGGAGTTCTTCTTCCAGATCCACGATCCAAGCACCCGCAATCGGCAGGGTAACGACGTCGGCTCGAGCTATCGCTCCGCGATCTTCTTCACCAGTGACGAACAGAAGAATGTTGCCGCTGACACGATCGCCGATGTGGATGCGTCCGGTATCTGGCCGGGCAAGGTCGTGACGGAAGTCGTGCCTGAGGCAGAATTTTGGGAGGCGGAGCGTGAGCATCAGGATTATCTGGTGCGAATCCCCAATGGCTATACCTGCCACTTCCCGCGACCCAACTGGCGGCTGCCGAAGCGTGCAGCGTAACGGGTCGCCCGATAACATTATCCCGAAACGCACTTGGGCCCGGTGGAAACACCGGGCCCAAGTCGTAATGCCATCCCACGTAGGGACAGATCAGCTTACAGCGAGATCTGGCCGTCGTCGCTGCCGTCCCAATAGCGGATCGTCTTAGCCGTCACGCGGATCATCACGACACCGGGGGTGTCGATCCCTTCCGGGAAATACCGGTCGAGGTCCTTGGTCCAGTGATCCTTGAATGTCGCTTTGTCGGTGATGAGCGTTGCCGAGCCTTCAACGCCGACAAAGAGCGGCGAACCACCCAGCATGCCGACTGCGCCCGTATAGGTAAGGCCGACTGCGCTGTCGGCGCGGATTTCCGCAATCTTTCTCGACTGCTCGTAGGCGAAGAAATAGCTGTCGCCGTCGTACTCGACGTCGCCGTTGTTGCTCATCGGCCGCGAAGTAAGATTGCCTGATGATGTTGTGGTGGTCAGCATGGCAAAGTCCAGCTTTGCCATCTTCTTCGACAGGTCGTGCAGCGTAAGTTCGGACATGGTTGCTCCAGGTGTTGCTCGAATGGAGTAGGAACTTACGGTTCTCTCGTTGGTTCCGGGGCGCCAGTCTCGGGCGCCATAGACCGGCATCCGGTCACCTACCTACGTACGTTAACGTACCCTTCCCGGATTGGGCTTCATCGAACGGAACGATGAGCGCAACTGCGACTTGAGTTACCTCTAGTAGGAGGAGACGAGAATGGATGCCGATCTCAGATTGCACCACGAAGTCGTAGCACTTATTCCAGCGCTGAGGCGCTTTGCGATGCGCTTCCATCGAAACGCGACCGATGCTGACGACCTTGTCCAGGAAACCTTGCTCCGGGGCCTCGCGGCGCTGCCTTCGTTTGCCACCGGGACCAACCTCAAATCATGGTTGTTCACCATCATGCGCAACACCCATCATACCGCCTTTCAGCGGGCAAAGCGCATGAGCATCGGAACCGAAAATCTCGAGCACCTCATGCCTGCAGCGTCTTCGCCCCAGGAGTGGGCCATCCGCAAGAGCGAGTTCGACCGGGCATTGATGGCGATGCCGGAGACGTACCGGGATGCCTACAAGCTGGTGATCGAGGACGGCCAGTCCTATGACGTTGCAGCCGATAAGTGCAATGTCGCCGTCGGTACGGTGAAGAGCCGGATCAGCCGTGCCAGGCATTTCCTCGCAGCCCAGATGGGCGAGACTGTCTCCACAGTGGCGTCGATCTGAGCGCCACCGTGACCGAATATCGTCAGGCTGAACACAGTGTCAGCCAGACGACGCCGGTGAAGCAGAAGGCGGTCGAGAACAGGGCGGCGATCGATACGTAGATCGCAACCCCGTTGATAAAGCTGGAGGTCTCGGAAACCGGTGCCTTCAGGCGCGGTCGTAACTGCCGCAGCAGGATGACGACAACCGCCGCAACGCTGGCGATCATCATCGTTATCAACAGCAGACGGAGCGGCGACGTCCAGGCTCCGAGGTTGCCACTCTGCCAGTCCAGGCTGCAGCCGGTCGCCTGAACCGCGTAGATCGTCAGGAATGCACCACTCCAGACCACGAACGCCGAGATAGCAAGCAGAAGCGGATGGCGCATCTAGAGGCCTCCTTCGCCGATCAGGCTTTGCAGCGCCAGATAGAATGCCGCGGCACTGATGCCTGCTGCTGCCGTATAGTCATGCCAGAGCCTGCCAATCCGGAGATCAAGGGAGAAAATAGCCTTCCTGTTTCCGATGCTCGTCCAGAGAGCGTGGGCCGCAAACACGGCGCCGATCGTCCCGTGCAGGGCGGCATAGATGAAGATCACGAACACGGAGGCGATCGCGGCATGGCCTGACGGCGCGGGGAGGACCAGCAACGCGATGGCGAGGAACAGCCCGGTCGAGATCAGGTGTCCGAGCAGCGCCAGCGCGCTGCCCACCGTCACTGCCCCGTTGCGACCTGCGGCCAGGCGACCTCCAACACAGCTCATGATCACCCCGCCGACGGCGAGCGCCAACAGCTTCACGTCGACTACAAAGCCGGCCGGCGGCCAGTTGGGGGCGGAAACCCACAGGAAAAGGCAGCCGAACAACAGGGACATGTAGAGCGTCGCATCGGCGACAAGCGTGAGAACCATCGCCAGATAGGATGGCGGCGTGCTCGCATGGAGGTGAACCGGCACGCTCAGGCCGTGGCCGATCGGGACGAGATCGTTTTCGACGGGGAGCGGGTCGCGGCGTGTCCAAAGCCAGAAGCAGGCGATGATGGAGATCAGCGCCAGGGGCGTTGCCCAATAGAGCTTGAACAGCATCATCAGGAAAAATGCGCCTGTGGCGATCGCGGTCCAGAGCGGCAGGTATGTCTGGCGCGGCAGCATCACCACCTGGTCCGGCTCTCCCGTGACCGGATCCACGCCCAGCACTTCCATGCGATCATTGCGCGGCATGCCGAGGTAGCCGCGGCCAGCCGCAAGGTAGGGGCCGAGCGTATCCGGATCGAGCAGGTCCGCGCGTTTGTTCACCCTCGGAATGGAAGCGAAGTTGTAGGACGGAGGGGGTGTCGGCATCGCCCATTCCAGCGTGCCGGCCTTCCACGGGTTTCGTCTGAACGGCCGACCGAACTTGAACAGAAGGATGAAATCGAGCGCCACCAGCGCAAACCCCATCGCCATGATGAAGCTTCCCATCGACGAGATGAAATTCAGGGTCTCCCATCCGAACTCGGTCGGATATTCAAAGACACGCCGCGGCATGCCGAGCAGACCGGTCAGGTGCATGAAGAAGAAGGTGACGTTGAACCCGACGAAGATCATCCAGAACGCCGCATTCGACAGGTGTTGAACGGGTTGTTTTCCGGTCAAATGCGGCAGCCAGTAATAGGCCATCGCCAGCATCGGGAAGATAAAGCCGCCGACGAGAACGTAATGCAGGTGGGCAACGACGAAATGGGTATCGTGGGCCTGCCAGTCGAACGGCACCATGGCCAGCATAACCCCCGTCAGGCCCCCGATGACAAAGACGAAGAAGAACCCGAAAATATGCAGCATCGGAATGGAAAAGCGCGGGCGTCCATGCGCCATGGTGGCGAGCCAGGCGAAGATCTGGACCGCCGTCGGCACGGCGACCAGCGCACTCGCCGCCGAGAAGAAGGAGAGCGCCACATGCGGTATGCCGACCGTATACATGTGATGCACCCAGAGGCCGAAGGACAGAAACGCCATCGAGACGATGGCCGCGACAATCACCCGGTAACCCGCAAGCGGCGTGCCTGAGAGTACGGGCAGAATGGTCGAGATCGCGCCTGCTGCTGGCAGAAATATGATGTAGACCTCCGGGTGACCGAACAGCCAGAAAAGGTGCTGCCACAAAAGCGGATCGCCGCCGCGCGTGGGGTCGAAGAACGGCAGGTCGAAGGCGCGCTCCACCTCGAGCAGGATCGATCCGAGGATGAGCGGCGGAAATCCGACCAGCATCATGGTTGCGACCACGAGCATGTACCAGGCGAAGATCGGCATCCGGTCAAGCGACATGCCGGCGGCGCGGATCTTCACGATCGTCACGATGATCTCGACCGCAGCAGAGAGGGCAGAGATCTCCACGAAAGTGATGCCGAGCAGCCAGACGTCGGAGTTGATGCCGGGAGAATAGACCGAAGAAGATAGCGGCGTGTACATGAACCAGCCGCCGGAGGGCGCAACGCCGCCGATCAGCGCGCCGATCAGGATCATGCCGCCGAACAGGTAGCACCAGTAGCCGTAGGCCCCGAGACGGGGAAAGGCGAGGTCGCGGGTGCCGAGCAGTTTCGGCAAGAGGTAGATCGCCATGCCCTCGAAGAAGGGGATCGCGAACAGGAACATCATGATGGTGCCATGCATCGTGAACACCTGACCGTAGGTCTCGGCGTCCATGAACACGCTGTTGGCGGAGGCAAGCTGGGTGCGGATCAACATTGCCAGGATGCCGCCGATCGCAAAGAACACGAGAGCGGTCAGCATGAAACGGACGCCAACCACATTGTGGTTGACGGCAGCGAGACGACCCCAGCCGGGCTTTCCAGCCCATAAGCGGTCCAGCGCGCGATGCAGCGCAATCGGGTCGTGCCCGGGTGACGTGGGTTCGGTCATCGGGCGACTTCCCCGATGATTGCCTTTTCGAAGTCGTCAGCCGTGTGCGCCTGTACCTCGAAGCGCATGCCGGCGTGTCCGGTGCCGCAATATTCCGAGCAGACGCCGCCATATCGTCCGGGGTGGTCGGCGCGGATGCGCAGCCGGTTGGCATGGCCTGGAACGGCATCGATCTTGCCGCCGAGGCGGGGAACCCAGAAACTGTGAATGACGTCCTCGCTTTCGGCAATGATTTCGATGGTCCTGCCCGCCGGGATATGCAGGAGGCCTGTTGCGGTCCGGCTGCCCGGCAGGGACGGGTAGGAGAACTGCCACTGCCACATGCTGCCGACAGCCCTGACCTCCAGCACGTCCTCTGTCTTGGCGCTGCCGCCGCTCAACAGAAATTCGCCTTGGGAAAACGCATAGAAGGTCAGTGCGGTGAGGACGGGCAGGGGAAGAACGAGGCCGCCCCATACAATCCAGCCGCTCTGGGAGAGGCCGCGTCCAAAGCGCGGGCGAAACAGGGTGGCGGCAAAGAGCCCGACGACGAGGGTAAAGAGGACGACAGACCCCCACAGCATCACCCACCACAGCTGGGCAATCGAACCCGCGGATGGTCCGGCGGGGTCGAGCGCGGAGAGGTCGCCGGTGCAACTGCTGAGCGCTGCAGAAACACAGGCCAGCGCGAGGACGCGGAACCAAGTGCGGACCTGATGGATTTGCCCTGCGAACGGAGGGACGTAATGAAAGACGATACCGAAACGACGAACCCGGTCGTGGCCGATGTCAGGGACAAGGATGCCAGCTCGGCAATTGCCGTCGCCGGGCACCCGCTGCATGCGATGAGCGTGCACTTCCCGATCGCCCTTGCCTTCATAACGCTTGCGGTCGATGCGCTGTTCTGGTGGTCCGCCGATCCGTTCTGGCTGCGGGCCGGCCTCTGGAGTTCCGGTGGCGTCTTCTTCTTCGGTCTCGCAGCCGGTGCTGTCGGCACGATCGAGCTTTTGTCGGTGCCGGGCATTCGCGGCCGCGTCGCCAGCTGGGCACATGCGATCGCCGCGGTGACGCTGATCGCCTGCGCCGGCCTCAACTGGGGTCTGCGGGTCACTGGCGCCGGCGACGTGTTGCCGCATGGAATTCTTGTGTCTCTGCTCACCTGCATCATGACGGGCATGGCTGGATGGCATGGCGGCAAGCTGATTTTCGATCATGGTGTCGGCCTCATGGTATCGGCCAAGGACTGATGCGCTCGGCCAGCGTGCGCAGGCCGCCCGGGCGCATGAATTCGCCGGGCAATTCCAGTCCGATAAACGGTTTGGCGAGGGCGACGAAAACGATTGCTCCAACGACCGCGGTGGTGACGATGGTTGCCGCAACAAAGCGCCAGACGGGATACGTCTCTCCCTCCTTGAAAAGCCGGATGATGATCAGGCCGGTCAGGACATGCAAGATGGCGAGCAGGCCAACGAACAGCAGCTTGATCGAAAACCAGCCGGCAAACGTCTGCTGTCCGAAAATCAGAGCCGTGCCGCTGGCCACCGCCACGAAAGCCGCGGGCGAAATGATCGCCACATAGGCGTAGCGTACGATCATCTGAAGACGGTAAAGCGCTTCCTTATCCTTCACATGGGCACGTTGCACGTAAAGGCCCGGCAGGCTGATCAACCCGGCTGCCCAGATGGCAATCGTGGTGATGTGAACGAATTTCAGGAATGCGATGATCAATACCGGCCCAATGCATGACGGATGTGGTGCAAGCGTGCGTAAATGGAGCCGTGTACCCGTCTTTCCAGGACACGAATCTGTGAGGACCTCGTAGCGGCCGTCCGTGCGCGGCGAGATCGAAGGCTGTGGGATCTATCCGAGCAACCCGTCGCGCCCGAATTCTTCCCAGCCCGACAGGCCCGCGCCCTCGTTGTCATCGGTCGCTTTTCCAGCCGTCGATTGGCGTTTGGCGGCGGTCTTCAGCGAGCGGGTCAGCTTCGTCTTGAGCGCGGCCCGCCGTCTGTTTTCCGCCGCCATCGCCTTGTCGTCCTCCCGCCACTCGTCGACGGTGCCACCGTCGAGCAACTCTTCGACGAGGCGGGGATCGAAGACATGGAAGGTGATCTTCTTTGCGCGTCCCGCCAGCCGCACGGTGCGAGTTCCGGCGCTGGGCAAGCGGCCATCGGTGAGCCAGCGAAGTCGCTCGGTCGGGGAGATCGTCAGGATATCCTGGATTTCGCGCGGTATCACGGCGAGGCTTTCGATGCCGACGAGCGCTTGGCTGACAACGCCCGACACAAAACGAAATTCGGTCTTCGAGGTCTTGGGCATGGCAAGCACAAGGCTGCCTCCATCGAGATCCAGCAACTTGCGCGAAGCGGCAGGCAGGCGCGCGCGGATCTCCAGCAGGATCCCCTTGGCGCGGACCGCCGAGCCGAGCGTTGCCTTGGGAGGCAGGGGCCACTGTTTAAACAGTTCCGGCCCCTCATTCGTCTTTTGTTTTGGCATCAAGGATAAATGGTCCGCGGGGTCTCTAGCGTCAATGCCGTTGTTGGCTGAGACTTGGCCGATGCTGTGCGTTGTACGAAACACAGACGAAACGCTCTCATTTGGCTGTGTCGGCAAAGACTGTGCCTCCAACTTGTTAGGAACACATTCTCATGACATGGTCTGTGCATCGGCATTGCTGATGAGCGTCGGGCTATTCGATGTTCGCAACTGCCGCTTTCGCTTCCTACCCTTGACCACGGATGTACTGGCACCGGTGAATGAAGCGACGATGAGGAAGGTCGGTGCAATTTTGCCCGGCCTTTTTTCATTCTAAACATACCGAAAGACAATCATGAAAAAGACCGATGCGGCGCTGCTTCTCAA
Organism: Rhizobium sp. NFR12; assembly: GCF_900108545.1. Lineage (NCBI taxonomy): Bacteria > Pseudomonadati > Pseudomonadota > Alphaproteobacteria > Hyphomicrobiales > Rhizobiaceae > Rhizobium > Rhizobium sp. NFR12. The sequence continues at coordinate 760,259 of NZ_FNWM01000001.1, forward strand.
GAAGGCTGAGCGACAGATTGCAAATACCAGCGGCGGTGGTCATCTCGGTGGCACAAATCACGGCCAAGGCTATGATGCCAAGACGACCGGCGCGCACAGCCAAGGCCGCAAGGCGTCGCCCCGCGGCGGCCCTGCCAAGAAGTAAGCGAGCTACCAAACCATTGATCAGACCCGTCGTTCACCACGGCGGGTTTTGTCGTTTTAGGGCTTGGGTATTCGGCGCCCGCGCTTTTAAGCGCTGGTTTCAGCATTTTGGCACAATTACTTCGGTTTGCGTACCAGATTGGAAAATTATCGCTTTCACAACGCCAACTGAGATGTCAGACTTCACATCTGAGAGGGCAGATCGCGATGTTGGACACGGATGCATATGCGTCTCCCGCGCCGCCGGAAGGCAAGGCGGGAGTGGCGGAACGGGCGTTGAGGAGCGCGATCGTCGGTTGCGTTCTGATGCCGGGAGAGCGTCTGTCGGAGACTTCGCTGACCACCGAATTCGCGCTCGGTCGCGGTGCCGTACGCGCCGCACTGGCGCGGCTGAAGGCGAGTGGGCTTGTATCCTCGACTGCCCGCAGCGGTTGGGAGGTCGCTCCGATTTCCGCGGCAGAGATCCGCGAACTGATAGCCGCACGCCGCCACCTTGATCCGATACTGTGCTCGGCTGCTCTCGACGACGCCGCTAGACGGCGGCTGACCCCGCTGTCCCAGATGCATATGGCGCTGCTGCAGCGGCCGGATCTGGGAGGCGATGTGCTACCCACCATTCGTCGCTGCGAGCGGGACATGCTGGATCTCCTCGTCAACGCCCTCGGCATGCCTGTCGTCGCGGGTTTTCTTGCGGACCTCTGGGATCGCTCCAACAGGCTCGTGAACTTCTTCGAGCGGAGCGGGCGCGCAAAATTTTTGCCGACGAGGTTTTCGTCTTTCGCGGAGGCTCTCGTCGAGGGCCGCACCGCCGATGCAATCGCACATCTCGCGTCCGCCAACGTGGCGCTGGAAGCCTATCTGCTCGATCGTTTTCTCGAAACCGACGCGATGGTTGGCCGCAAGTCCGGCCGTCGCGCCGCGAACAAAGATAAACCGGGTCGCAATCAGCGACCTCAACCGCCCACTGGAAAAACAAGGACATTGTAGATGATGATAGTCAGTCGTTCGATGCGCGCCTCTCTGGCAGGCCTGCTTCTGGCCTGTTCGCCAATGGTCCTGTCCCAGGCAATGGCCAAGGATCAGCTGGTCGTTGATCTCGTCAACGAGCCTTCGTCGCTCGATCCGCACAAGCAGTGGAACCCGGACAGCTACTACGTCTACCGCAATATCTTCGACAATCTCGTCACCCGTGACGATGCCGGTGCCATCGCGCCGCAGATCGCCACCGAGTGGAAATATTCGTCCGACAGCGAAATCGTCTTCACGATCCGCAGCGACGTCAAATTCCACGATGGCACGCCGCTGACCGCCAAAGACGTCGCTTTCAGCGTCAACCGCATCATCGACAAGAAATTCGCCAGCCCGCAGCTCGGCCAGTTCAACAAGATCCTGTCGGCGGAAGCCACCGGCGAACACGAAGTGACGTTGAAGACGGATGGCGCCTATCCGGTGCTGCTCGCCCAGCTCGTCAAGCTGTCGATCGTTCCGCAGCGTGTTGTCGAGGAAAAGGGCAATGACGGCTTCAATGCCGCGCCTGTTGGTTCCGGCCCCTACAAGTTCGCCGCATGGCAGCGCGGCGTTTCGGTTTCGCTTGCCCGCAACGACGACTACTGGGGTGAGAAGGGCGTGTTCCCGACCGCCGAATTCCGCGCCGTGCCGGATGCCGCCACGCGCATTGCAAACCTTGAAGCGGGCGCCAGCGACCTCGTCGTCGGCCTCGATGCGGATCTCTCCGAGCAGCTCAAGAGCTCAGGCGCCGCCAAGCCGCTCTCGGTTCTGACCGAGCGTATCGGCTATGTGAAGCTCAACCCAAACCTTCCGCCATTCAACGACAAGCGCGTGCGTGAAGCGGTCGCCCGCTCTATCGACAAGCAGGGGATCGTCGATGGTCTTTTGGGTGGTGTCGACAAGCCGCTCGACCAGATGGCGACATCGGCGCATTTCGGTTACGTGGAAGGCCTGAAAGGCTACCCTTATGATCTTGATGAGGCCAAGCGCCTGATCAAGGAAGCGGGTGCGGCCGGCAAGTCGGTCGCCTTTGCGACATCTCCGACATTCGACCAGCGCATCGTCCAGGCAGTGGCACAAATGATCAGCGATACCGGCCTGACCGTCAACATCGAGATGACGGATATGGCGACCTATCTAAAAAAGGCCCAGAGTGCGCCGGCCAGCCAGCCGCCAATTTCCTTCGGGCGCTGGTCCTGCGCCTGCCAGGATGTCGATGGCGTGCTGTTCTCGCTGCTGCATTCGTCCAGCGCGTGGGCTTCGATCGCCGACCCGAAGATCGACAAGCTCTTGGAAGACGCCCGCAACACGCTGGATGAGAAGAAACGCCTCGAAGCCTACAAGACGGTAAGCACCTACGTCGTTGAGGAGGTGCCGATGGTGCCGATCTATCAGGCGGCGATCATCTACGGCGCAGCGAAAAACCTCGAATGGCAGCCGACGGCAAACGAAAGCCTGTTTCTCAACCGGATGAAGTGGACCGATTGATTTAGGTTCAGGGCCGGCCCCGGTTTCGGGGCCGTTTTGCCCGCAAGTCACGAAGTGGACTGCAATATTGCCGGCATTCTTCCTCAAGCGCGCGTTCCAGGCCCTGATCGCCATTATTGGCGTGATGACGCTGATCTTCTTTCTGCAGCGGCTTGCGGGAGATCCCGTTCTGCTGCTCGTGCCTGAAAATGCCACCAAGGCGGACATCGAGGCGCTGAGGGCGTCGCTCGGTTTCGATCGTCCTCTGTCGGTCCAGTATCTCGAATATATGGGCGCGCTTCTGACCTTCGATTTCGGCCGCTCCTATGTCCAGAACGTGCCGGTCTGGACGCTGATTGCCAGCCGTCTTCCCTATACGCTGATGCTGGCCGGCGGCGCGCTCGTCGTCGCCTTCGGTGTCGGCATTCCGCTGGGTGTGGCGATGGCGGTGCGCCGCGGCTCGGCGGATGCCAAGGCGATGATGGGCGTGGTTCTGGCGGGACAGTCGATGCCGACATTCTGGAGCGCCATCCTGATGATCATGGTGTTTGCGGTGTGGCTCGGCTGGTTGCCTCCATCCGGCGCCCGCGACTGGCCGAGCATCATCATGCCGTCGATCGCACTCGGTCTTCTCTCCATGGCAACCTTCGCCCGTGTGGCGCGCACCGCGGTTCTCGACGAACTGGAAAAGGACTATGTCCGCACCGGCCACGCCAAGGGGTTGCCGATGATCCGCATCGTCATGCGCCATCTGCTGCGAAACGCCGCGATTCCGGTGGTAACCGTTGCAGCGCTCGAAATCGCCAATCTGCTGGCCGGTGCCGTGATCGTCGAGACGGTGTTTGCCTGGCCGGGGCTCGGCCAGTTGACCGTGCAGGCCATCAACGCGCGTGATTTCATGCTGGTTCAGGGCGTCGTACTGCTTGGCGCCATCACGGCCATCGTTCTCAACCTCGTCGCCGATCTGCTCTACAGCATCATCGATCCCCGCATCCGCATCGAAGGGAGCGCCTGATGGCAGCGACCACTCCCGCACCGCGCGCGGTGTCGCGATCCCGGCGCATGCCGTGGACCGTGGTGCCCTTTGCCGCCATTCTGGTCGCTCTGGTGCTGATGGCGATCTTTGCGCCTCTCGTGGCGCCGCTCGATCCCAATGCCCAGAACCTTCTGGCTCGGCTCAAGGCGCCGGGCTTTCAAAGCCGCGGCCTTGTCTATTATCTCGGCTCGGATGAACTTGGCCGCGATGTGCTCAGCCGGACGATCTATGGCGCAAGGGTGTCGCTGCTGGTTGCCTTCGCATCGGTGATCCTGTCGGGCATTTTCGGAAGTGCGCTCGGCATGATCGCTGCCTTCTACCGCGGCTGGGTCGAAACCATCATCATGCGGCTGGTCGATATCGTCTTGTCGGTGCCCGCCATTCTTCTGGCGATCATCACGGTTGCGGTACTCGGCCCGAGCCTTTCCAACGTGGTCATCGTGCTGGCCCTGACGCGGTGGCCTCGCTATGCGCGCGTTGCCTACGGCCAGACGCTGTCGGTCGCGAACATGCCCTATGTCAGGCTCTCGCGGTTCATGGGCGCCGGGTGGTTCCGGCTGCTGTGGCGCCACATCCTTCCCAATATCGCCGGCGGCCTGATCGTCGTCGCGACGCTCGAGTTCGGCCTGATGGTGCTGTTCGAGGCCGGACTTTCGTTCCTCGGCCTCGGCGTGCAGCCGCCAACGGCGAGCTGGGGCGCAATGCTTTCCACCGGCCGCAACTATGTCGGGTCCGCCTGGTGGATCGCGACATTTCCGGGACTAGCGCTGTTTCTGCTGGTTCTCTCGATCAATCTGATTGGCGATCATGCCCGCGACCGCCTCGATCCGCGTGGGCGATAGGAGTTTTTTGATGAATTTCGAAAATGAGTTCAAGGCCAAGAAGGTCATCGTCACAGGTGCCTGCGGCATTATCGGCGGATGGATTGTCGATGCCTTTGCACGCGAAGGGGCCGAGGTCTGCCTGACCGATCGCGATGCCGAGAAGCTTGAGGCGAAACTGGCGACGCTGCCGGGAACCGGCCATGTGGCGATCGCCGCCGACCTCACCGATACCGGCTCGATGACCGCATTTGCCGAACAGGTCTCGGGAAGCTGGGGCGCGCCGGATATTCTCGTCAACAATGCCGGCATCTATCCGTCGGGGTTTCTGCTCGATATTTCGATCGATGACTGGGACGACATCATGGGCGTCAATCTGCGCGCACCGTTCCTGCTGTCGCAGCTGTTTGCCAAGCAGATGATCAGCGCCGGCAAGCCGGGCTCGATCGTCAACATCTCGTCCGGTGCCGCGCGGAAAATGCGCACGACGGTGGTTCCCTACTGCACATCCAAGACGGCGCTCGACCGCCTGACCAAGGGTTTTGCGCTGGAACTCGCCGAATACGGGATCCGCGTCAATGCGGTGGAGCCAGGGTTCATTTCCGGCAGCGATGTCAGCACGCTTGCGCAGGATCATATCGACACGGTCACGGCCTCCATACCGCTTGGCAGAACGTCGTCCGCGCAGGATGTCGCTGCCGCGGTTCTCTACGTCACGTCAGTGGGCGGCGCCTACATGACCGGCGCGACCTTGACCGTCGACGGCGGCAATTCGATCGGCTCTCAGGTCGTCTTCCAGGCAAAGAAGAAGGCGCTGTAACAAGCGCGTTCCAAGCGAGGTCGGATGTCAAATCCCCTGCAGATAAAGTCCCCTTGGCCAGCCTATGAGTGGCCGCAAGGCAAGCAGTCGGCAGTGCTGCTGTCGGTCGACGTGGATGCGCATGTGCCGTTCATGTGGGCGAACAAGGACCATGTTCCTGACCGGATGGGCACGCTCGAAATCCGCCGCTTCGGTCCGCGCACGGGGATCTACCGGCTGCTCGACCTGTTCGCGCGCTATGAGGCGAAGGCAAGTTTCTACGTGCCGGCGCTGACGGCCGAGACCAATCCCGAGATGCTTGCCGCCATCCTTGAGGGCGGCCACGAGATCGGCCTGCACGGCTATTTCCACGAGATCGTCTCGGAAGTCTCCGACGACGAATTTACCGGCGCGCTCGAAGCCAGCATGGAACTGCTGACGCGGGAGACCGGGGTAAAGCCCGTCGGCTTCCGCTCGCCGGCCTGGGAAATGACGCCGCATATGCTGCGCGAGTTGCGCCGTGTGGGCCTCGCCTACGATTCCTCGCTCTCGGGCTTTGATCATCCCTACGAGATCGACGGTGTGGTCGAGATCCCGGTGCAATGGGCGCTCGACGATGCGATCTTCTTCAAGTTCGAAGGGGGAGGCCGCGACAAGTGGCCCTATCAATCCGGCCGCGCCGTGCTGCAGGACTGGATCGCGGAATGGCAGGCGCTGCACCGCTTTGGCGGGTTGTTCACGCTAACGGTACATGACTGGATTTCCGGCCGTGCCCAGCGCATCGCGCTTCTCGAAGAACTGCTCGATACGATCACTTCCGAAAAGGGCAGCTGGATCGCGACGGCCGCCGAGATCGCCCATCACCACGCCACATCCGGCAATGCCGGCCGCTTTGCCGTTAATGGCAAGGCTCCCGAGGCGATCGGAACCCGCAGGTTCGGACAGGATATTGGACACAGCCATGGGTGAACACTGGAACGTGCATAAGGGCGAGCGGCGCAGTGCCGGCGGGCTCGTTGCCTGCCAGAACTGGATGGCAGCGGAAAGCGGCGCCGATGTGCTGTCGCGCGGCGGCAATGCCATGGATGCGGCCGTCACGACTGCACTGACGCTCAGCGTCGTCGAGCCCTGGCTTTCGGGCGTCGGCGGTGGCGGGTTCTTGCTGCGGGCCGACGGGCAGGACGGCCGGGTCGATACGCTCGATTTCAACGTCCGCTCGTCGCGCAACATCGATCCTGCCGATTATCCTGTCGTGGCGGGCCGCGACGGGGACTGGTTCGACTGGCCGCAGGTGCGGGATGATCGCAACCTGATCGGCTACAGCTCCATCTGCCTTCCTGGCGCCATTGCAGGCCTTTCGGCAGCGCTGGAACGGTTCGGCACGATCAGCTTTGCCGAGGCGCTGCAGCCGGCGATCGACCATGCCCGCCGCGGTCTCGCGCTCGACTGGTTCACGGTGCTCTGTCTTGCCATCGATACGGAAGGCCTCGCACGCTTCCCGGCATCGTCGCAGCTGTTTCTGAAGGATGGCCGCGCGCCGCGGGTGCAGGAAATCGGACCGGGCAGCACAATCCCGATGCCGCGCAAGGCGACCATGCTGGAACGACTGGCAAAGGCCGGTGCCCGCGATTTTTACGAGGGCGAAACCGCAGCATCGATCGTCAGCGATCTCAACGCCGGCGGATCGCCGATCGACCTTGCCGAAATGCGCGACTACCAGCCGCGTTGGTCCGACCCGCTCCAGATCGACTACCGCGGCATGACGATCAATGCGATGCCGGGTCTTTCCGGCGGTCCGACGCTTGTCGAGGCACTGTCCGAGCTTGACGGAACGTTGCCGCAGGATGGCCCGCTGTCCGGCGGGACGGCGCTTGCGTTTGGCCGCGCCATTCGTCGCGCGTCCGAGCATCGCTTGCGCACGCTTGGCCACGGGAGCAGCGGAGAAAGCTGCACCACGCATATCAGCGTTGTCGATCGCGACGGCACGATGGTCTCGCTGACCAATACGCTTCTGTCGCGCTTCGGCTCGAAAGTGGTTCTGCCTTCGAGCGACCTTCTGATGAACAACGGCATGATGTGGTTCGATCCACGCCCCGGACAGCCCAATTCGATCGCCGCAAACGCTCGGCCGCTGGCCAATATGTGCCCGATTATCGCAACGAAGGGCGGGCGGCCGAAGCTTGCTCTCGGGGCTGCCGGCGGACGCCAGATCATGCCGGCCGTGGCGCAGATCCTCTCCTATGTCGCAGCCTTCGGCATGTCGCTGGAAGAGGCGATGCACGCGCCGCGGATCGATGCGAGCGGCGTCACGCTGCGGGTCAACGAAAAGGCGAAACCCGATGTCGCATCACGGCTCGGCGAGGAGTTTCCGGTCGAGATCATCGCCGATACGCTCTACCCGGTGAATTTCTCCATTCCGTCAGCGGTTCTTCGCGACGGCGCAGAGAATATCGGGATGGCGCATCCGAACCATCCGCTTGCGGCCGTCGGGGCGGAGCGCACATGACGGGACCCGTTCTTGTGGTTGATGACCTCAGGGTTTCGATCGGCGCGCAGCCGGTGGTCGATGGCGTCAGTTTCCACGTCGACCAGGGCGAGATTCTGTCCGTCGTCGGGGAGTCCGGTTGCGGAAAGTCGATGACGGCGTTTTCCGTGATGGGCCTGCTGCCAAAGGTAGCCCGCGTCGATGGCGGCCGCGTCCTGTTCGGTGGGGAAAACCTGCTGACGGTGCCGGAAGCCAAGCGCCGGCAGCTGCGCGGCAATGATCTTGCGATGATCTTCCAGGAACCGGTCGCGTCGCTCAACCCGCTGATGAAGATCGGCCGGCAGATCGAGGAAAGCCTCGTCGTGCATCGTGGGCTCGACGCCAAGGCGGCTCATCGTGCGGCGATCGCCATGCTGGAAGAGGTGGGTATTCCCGAGCCGGAGATCCGCTCCGGCCAATATCCGTTCGAGCTTTCGGGCGGCATGTGCCAGCGCGCGATGATCGCCATGGCGCTGATCTGCAAACCCAAACTGCTGATCGCCGACGAGCCGACCACGGCGCTTGATGTCACCATCCAGGCGCAGATCCTCGACCTGATGAAAAGGCTGCGCGACGAGACCGGAACCGCCATCCTTTTGATCACCCACGATATGGGCGTGGTTGCCGATATGGCGGACCGGGTTGCGGTGATGTATGCCGGGCGGATCATCGAGGAGGCGCCGGTTGATACGATTTTCGCGCGTCAGGAACACCCCTATACGCGGCTGCTGCTATCGACCATTCCGCGGCTGGACGGAAAGCCGAAGGCGATGCTGCCGACGATCGAGGGGCTTGTGCCCGACATCGGCCAGTGGCCGGTCGGCTGCCGCTTCAGCCCGCGCTGTCCGCTGGCGGACCAGCACTGTCTCGACGAAATCCCGCCGCTTGCGCCTCGCCGTGACGAGGGCAGTGCCGCCTGCTGGCATTCGGAACGGGTGGGAGAAATGCTATGACTGAACCGCTTCTGTCGCTGTCCGGCCTCAAGGTGCATTTTCCCATCCGCGGCGGCCTGCTCGGACGTCCGACCGGGTTCGTCAAGGCCGTCGACGGCATCGATCTCGACATCGCCCATGGCGAAAGCGTCGCTCTTGTGGGCGAGTCGGGCTGCGGGAAATCCACGCTCGGCGCGGCCATTCTGGGCATGACCAAACTGTCGGCGGGCAGCCTCCTGTTCGAGGGCAAGCCGATCGTTCATGGCGAGACCGCGTCTCGGCGCGCCCTGTCCCGCGAGGTACAGATCGTTTTCCAGGATCCGGTTTCCGCTCTCAATCCGAAAATGTCGATCGGCGAGAGCATCGGCGAGCCGCTGGCCATCCACGGTGTCGGTAACGCCGCCGAGCGGGCCGAGCGCGTCGCCGAGCTTCTGGCCCTCGTCGGACTGCATCCACAGCATGCGGAGCGCAAGCCGAACGCGTTTTCGGGCGGGCAGCGACAGCGGATCGTGATCGCGAGGGCCTTGGCGCTCAACCCCAAACTGCTGATCCTCGATGAGCCTGTGTCCGCCCTCGATGTTTCGATCCGCTCGCAGATCCTCAACCTGCTTCTCGATCTGCAGCGGCGGTTCGGTCTGTCCTACCTGTTCATCAGCCACGACCTTTCCGTCGTCCGGCATTTTGCCGACAGGGTTGCGGTCATGTATCTCGGGCATCTCATCGAAACGGGCAGGACGGACGATGTGTTTGCGCGCCCGGTACATCCCTATACGGAAGCCCTTTTGTCGGCAGTGCCGCTTCCAGATCCGGTGGCGCAGCGAAAGCGGCAGAGGATCGTGCTGAAGGGCGATCTTCCCAGCCCCGCCAACCCGCCCAAGGGTTGCAAGTTCGTGACCCGCTGTCCTCTGGCTGTCGATATCTGCCATGTGACGCACCCGCCGCTGGTCTCGACCGGGCCGGGCAGGGAGGCCGCCTGTCATGTCCGCGCCGGATCCGTCGCCACGGTCTGACCGCATGGCGTTGTTTCGGCGCGGCCGATGGTGTCAATCGCCCAAAAGTCGATCGGGTCACTACACGAAAGTGTAATCGCCGAGGGGCAATCGTTGCCGCGGGTTTCCGGAACGATTTGGGATGGCTGTGGTTTCGGGTGGGATCAATCAGGAATACCCATGCCGCGCCTGAACTTCGCCGTCCCGTTCACATCTGCTTCCATCTTCTTGATGACGCTTCTGTCCAGCCCGGCTCATGCCGTGGATGCCTCGGGAACGCGCGCTGACCTGCGCGCGCCAAAACCGGTTGCAGGGCCGATCGAGGCGGGCGTCCCTCTTGTCGATCAGGCGAAAGGAGCCGTTGCCATCAAAACCTCTCAAACGAAACCGCGTCGTCTGGTGATTTTCCTGCACGGCATCAGAGGCTCCGGTTCGGTCATGGCGGCCATCGGCACTTCCTGGCAGTCAATCCTTAAGGACACGCGGTTCGTCGCGCCGGATGCGCCGTTTGCGCATCGGTCCGGCGGTCGTCAGTGGTTTGCGGTCGACGATCAGGTGCTGCGGCCGGACCGTATTGAGGGCGCGAGAAAGGCTTTCGACAAGCTGATGGCCGGCGTCGTCGAACGCGAAGGTTTCAAAGGTGATCTGGAAAGTGTCGCCTTTGTCGGCGTGTCTCAGGGTGCAATCATGGCGCTGGACGCCGTGTCCTCCGGGCGCTGGAAGGTCGGCGCAGTCGTCAGTATCGCCGGCCTGTTGCCGCTGCCGCCCAAGGCCTCGGCCTCGGCCTCGAAGATACCGGTTCTTCTAATGCATGGCGAGGCGGATCAGACGATCCCGTCCGTGGCATCCGTTGCCGCCGCCGGCCAGCTGCGGGGCGCGGGTTACGACGTTACTTTGAAACTCGATCCCCAGGTCGGGCACACGATCTCGTCCGAAGAGGCGAGGCAAGCCGTGCTTTTTCTGCGCGACCGGTTTGATCGCTAGCAACAAGCGCGGGGCACCGCCCGGGAGCTAAGGTCGGTCCTCGTCAAACTGCTCCGCGTCCGGCAGCGCGGCAAGCCATGGCTCCCGTCGTTTGATCCAGAGTTCGTAGGTCGGCACTATACCCGAAGGCGCGTCGCGCAGGCTTCCGAGCTTGACCTCGGCTTCGTGCTCGTCGCAGGCGAAAAGCCTTGAACCGCACGACGGACAGAAGCGCCGTCCCCCTTGTTCGGCCGTCGTTCCTTCACTCAAGAAAGCATGAGCAGGCCAGATGCCGAAATAGGTGAAAGCCGATCCGCTCTCCTGACGGCAGTCGGTACAGTGACAGAGCCCAACCCGCGTGGGTTCGCCCGCCACACTGAATGTCACCTTGCCGCGGAGGCAACCACCCATTCGCACGACCGTCATGACGACCTCCTCCGGAATGCGCTTCGTCTTTGTCCGGAACATCATCGTCCGGTGCTGGTTCCAATTGCAAGATCCAAGAAGGAACCGATATGACCCAACTGGCCGACAATTTCATCGCTGCCCTTCATCGTCTGGAAAAGTCCAGCGACGTCGATGCCATCGCCCGCCTGTTCCGCGACGATGCTGTCCTGTCCAACCCGTTGTCGATCCATGATTCAGCCGAGTCGGGAGCCGCACAGACGTTCTGGACGGCCTATCGCGCCGCGTTTTCAACGATCGAGTCCGAATTCATCAACGTCGTCGAAACCGATGGCGTCGCGATACTCGAATGGCGCAGTGACGCGGTTGTCGAGGGGCAGTCCGTGGCCTATTCAGGCGTCAGCGTTCTCGAAAGCGATGGCGAAAAGATCAAGTCGTTCCGGGCCTATTTCGATCCTCGCGAGCTTGTCGCCAAAGTCGATACCCGTGCGGTGGATGCAACGCCGAGCGACGTTGAGCCCGCCTGACTTTATATCGAGATCGTCATCGCTGCCAAATCCCGTCTGCCAAATCCCGTCTGTCGAAGCCCCGTCAGACCAGGGCGGCAGCGTTCTCCCGGGCGCTGTTCAGGCGCCCGGTCTGGATCTTGCCATGAAGCTCGAACCGCACGCCGTCGAAGTTGTAGAGGGTCTTGCCTTCGCCTTCAAAATACGCGGGCACGATCTTGTTGGTCAGCCGTGATCCAAATCCCGTCCTGGCCGGAGCCATTACGGGTGGGCCCCCGGTTTCCTGCCAGACCAGATGGAACGTCCCATCCGCAGTGACTTCCCACGAAATCCCGATCCGCCCGGTCTCTGTGGATAAAGCGCCGTATTTCACGGCGTTTGTGGCAAGTTCGTAGACCGCGAGCGAGAGTCCGATCGCCTGCTGCGATGCCACGTAGAGGTCCGGTCCGGAGATCACCGCACGATCGGACCGATCGAGATGCGCTGTAAGGGCTGCCTCGACGATCCCCCGGACGGGGGTGTTGTCGGCAGAATCGTGCAGAAGTTCCTGCGCGCTCCCAAGCGCGGCGATCCGGTCCGAGACGGTGGCCCTTGCCTGGTCGAGGCTGCTTGCCTGACGCAGCGTCGAGGAAACGACCGCAGCTGTTACCGCAAGCGTATTCTTGACGCGGTGAACGAGCTCGCGCTGCAATGCGCGCTGGTTCCTGCGGGAGAGCACTCCCGGCGTTGCGTCGAGGGCGATGTTGATCATGCCCTTGATCTCGCCCTTCTCGTAGAGCGGGCTGTAGGAAAAGGTCCAGAAGGTCTCTTCGTCGTATCCGTTGCGCCGCATCGTCAGAGGAAGTTCCTCGGCCCAGGTTCCGTCGCCCGACAGCGCCTGGTTGACGAAAGGCTCGATATCCGGCCAGATTTCCGACCAGACCTGTTTGGCAGGCTGACCGAGCGCGCCGGCTTCCCTTGCGCCCAGAAGCGGTGCGTAGGCATCGTTATAGAGGATGTTGAGTTGCTCACCCCAGAACACGCAGATCGCATGCTTTTGGCCCAGCATCATTTCGATGACAGAGGTCAGCGCTTCGGGCCATGACGAAATCGGTCCCAGCGATGTTGGCGACCAGTCGTATTCGGCCGTCAGCCTCGCCATGCGGCCGGTGCCAATATTGGACAGAGGTCTTGTCATCTCGTGGTTCTTTCGCGGTGGGCGATCTCGATGTACCTCATTCAGATCGTTGAAGATAATCCCAATTCGAAGAGCGCGACGCTGAGCTGGCGTTCCGAGATCGGTTTCGACAGGAAGCGTGCTCCCTGCGGCAAACTACCCTGATCGGGCGAGAAACGTCCAGAGATGACGATGATTCTGCATTCCGGCCACCGCGAAGCCGTCAGGTTTGCGAGTTTGATGCCGTTCATCGATCCCGGCATGTCGATATCCGTCAGCATCGCCTTGACCGGAATGCCGGCCTCCAGAAGCGCAAGCGCCTGATCGGCATTGGCGGCTTCGACCACATCGAAGCCGCTTTCGCTGAGGACGTCCGCCAGATCCATGCGGATCAGGCCGTCGTCTTCGACCACGAGGATGGGATGATGTTTCATCAATGTTCCTGCTGGAAACCCTGGAGGTCTGCGTCAATTCGGAAGGTGAGACCTGAAGGCTGGAATGTGAAGGCGACGGTACTGTCTGCGGTCCCGTTAAGCCCGGCATTGATCAGACGCAAACCGGAACCGGGGCCTTCGGGTTGTTGCACCGGCGGCCCGCCTGTCTCGGTCCAGATGAGTTCAAAACGATCCGATTTCGGGCCGGCGATCTTCCACTGGATATTGACCCGCCCGTCCGGAAGCGAAAGGGCTCCGTATTTGACCGCATTCGTCGCCAGCTCGTGCAGGATCAACGAGAGAGAGAGGGAAGGGCGCGAGCCGACCTTGATATTCGTGCCTGTAACGGTGATGCGGGGATTTGCAGGGTCGTCGTGAAGGGACGTCATCTTGTCGACGAGCTGCGTGACAGTCGAGGCGCCCATGCCGCCCAGCAGAATGGTATCGTGGGCGGCGCTGAGGACGGCGATCCGGTCCGAAAGGCGGACGCGGGCGCTGGCGAGGTCTGTCGAATTTCTAAGCGTCTGCGATGCGATCGCCTGCACCATTGCAAGCTGGTTTTTCAGGCGGTGCCCCAGTTCATGCGACAGCTGTGCCTGTTTTTCCTCCTCCGCTCGAAGCTCCGTGACATCGATTGCCTGAACGAGAATGCCGATGACCTTGCCGTCGTCCTCCACCATGGGCTGATAGGCGAGATCGATGACCCGGTCCTGTTTTTCGCCGGCGGTTCCTCTGTTCAGTTCGATCCGAAGGTTTTTCGCAACGAAGGGTTCGCCCGTCTGGTAAACTCTGTCGAGGATGTCGATGTAACCCTGGCGGACCACTTCCGACACGGCCTCGGCGACCGTCTTGCCGATGATGTCGCGGCCGCTGCCGATCATCGAGTAGTAGACTTCGTTGGCGTATTCAAAGACGTGATTGGGTCCGGTCAGCATGGCGATACCGCCGGGGCTGAGCTCGAAGACCTGCTCGAAGCGCTCCCGCAGGGTCCGTTCGGCGTTTCGTGCCGCCACGGTCGATGTCTGCTCGGTGCAGGCACAGAACATTCCCAGCACCGTTCCCCAGGGGTCTCGGACCGGCGTGTAGGAAAAGGCGAAATGTGTTTCTTCAGGAACGCCGTTGCGATGCATGACGAACTCGATATCGTCCATCGACGTACCCTGTCCGGCATAGGCTGCAGAAATGATCGGCTCCACCTGATCCCAGATGTCGTGCCACAGTTCGCCGAAGGGTTTTCCAAATGCGGTTGGGTGCCGCTTGCCGCACATTTCGGCGTAGCCGTCGTTGTAGAGCGTGGTCTGTGAAGGGCCCCACACGATCAGCATCGGTTGCAGCGACCCGAGCATGACGTTCACCAGAGTCCGCAACTCCACGGCCCAGCTATCCTTCGGGCCGATATCTGAGGATTCCCAGTCATATACGTCGAATAGATTTCGACACTCTGGATTGGTTTCCAGCGTCAATTCCTTACCGTCCTTCATCAGCGCGCGCACAGGAACGCGGTTACCGGTCGTTTGTTCCAGGTGCTAGAAGAGTCTTCTACGGCCGCTCATAAATCATAACTTTCCCCTGCTTCCAATGGCTGGGAAGCAGGGAGCAACGACGGAGCTGCTTCGTACGGGGGCGGACTGAGCGGATCAAGCTCAGCTCATGGAGCGGGCGGCGATGTAACCGCAGGCGCTGGCGATGCCCGTCAGGACTGTTCCCCAGATCATGTCGATGACGACAAGCGAAGCCGGCCAGTTTTTCAAAGTCGAGAGATTGGTGATGTCATAGGTGCCGTAGGCGGCCAGACCGAGCAATGCGCCACATCCGATCGCAACCCACAAGGACCCTCCATCGAGACCCGGTTTTACCGCCAGGATGACGATCGCAACCGCGAAGAAGAGGTAGAAGATCGCAGCGATCCCGAGATTGGGAGAGGGAAGCATGAGGTCGCCGAGTTTTTCCCGGTACATCTTGCCGGCAACAAGGCCGAGCCACACAGCGTCGATTGCGAGAAAGGAAACAAGAGTGGCCACATAGGCAATGGCGAGAGATTTCATGAGGCGTTCCACATCAGGGTTGAAGTGCAGAGATAACCCTGTGTTGTTCACCTTGTTCCGCCCGACCAATGTGGTTGTGATCGCAGGCGGGGAGGACCGTTTGCGCAGCGGTCAATCGACGACTTTCTCGAGACGGAAATAATACCGGCGTGGGTCGCCTTCGACGATCATCTTGCCCGCGATCTCTGTATCGGAGATCCGCCGGAACATGTCGGTAATCGGTTGCTGGTCGTAGACCATCGCGGCAGTCAACACGTCGCGATCCATCCTGTTTTCCAGGGATGCGGTGGTGGATTTTGCGCGCACGCGCGGGCGTATGTGGGAAAAGAGGTTCACCGCGCTCGAGGTGCGGCCGAACCTTGCAAGCCGGATCGCCCACCGGATGGGAAACACTTTCGGGTCGACTGCAACCAGCCTGCCCGGTGCGCCCTCAAACAGCAGCGCATCAGCCCGCCCGTCCGGATGGAAGCGCTTTCCGAACCAGCGCAGGTTTTCAAGGACGCCATCGAGCGGATGGCCGGACGGGTGGCCGCGGCCTCTCCACAGGCCGACCATGTCCTGAGGCCTGACCGGCTCAAGGGACGCGAACCACTCGGCGCTTTCATCCTGCAATGCCTGCGCTGGGCTTTTTGTCATTATGTTCGCGGGTCCTCAGCCGCCGCCCGGCGAAACGCTCTCGTCATCCGTATCCGGCAACGAGCCCGTACCAGGCGTCTTGCTCTCATCCATCAATTCAGGCTTGGCGTGCGGACCGGCGGCAGGGCTATCCGATGTCGCCGGCGCTTTCTTGCCAGTTTCTTCGACGGCTTCCTGAGCGTTCTTGTTATCGTCCATGATGTCTCCCATTCGGCTGCTACAAGACTGTAGAGGCTCAGTCAGGAATGGGTGGGCACGGCAAAATGTTCCATGGGGGCCGTTGTCCGCCGCATCACCGGTTGGCAAAACTCTGTGTCAACGGCCTGAGCGCGCGTCCGTGTCCAAGCGCGATCGCATCGCGGCGGCCATCTCGACTGCTTCTTCTCTGGCATTGTGAAAATAGCTGATAAGGCCCGGCGTCATACCGATGAACCAGAGGCCTGGAATATCAGGGCCGCTCGGGGATGGGACGTGACCGTTCTCGATGGCCAGCTCGCCAAGAAGCGATTGATGGTGCGCGCCGTAACCGGTCGCGTAGATGATCACATCCGGGGCTGTCACCACGCCATTCTTGTGCAGAACGGTGCCGGCTTGCGTGAATTCGACAACTTCGCCGACAACCTTGATGCGGCCTTCACGTACGGCCTTGATAGCGCCGTCATCCACCGGGATCGCCACATGATCGCGGGCAAGCCGCGTTGCGGCCTTGTGCGATGATCTGGGAAACCCGAGCTTGGTCAGATCCCCGAAGGCCATGCGTTCCGTCAGCGAGATCGCGATATCGACCAAAGGCGTGGGAAGACGTGCCAGCCATGGCGAGAATTTATGGACGGCCACGCCGAACAAACGCTTGGGAAGGACCGATGAACCGGTGCGAACGGAAAACCAGCAGTCGGCCAGATCGACCTTCGCCAGGTGATTGGCAATGTCGAACCCCGAATTGCCGGCGCCGACGATCAGCACCCGCTTTCCCCGGTACTGCTTCGCATCCCCGAAGTCGCAAGCGTGTATGCTTTGTCCGCCGAAGTTTTCCGCACCCTTGAACAGAGGTTGCCACGGATCGCCATCGCGTCCTGTGGCGACCACGACGTTGCGGCACAAAACCGGACCGGCGGATGTTGCAAGATGGAAGACGCCGTCGCGTCTGCTCAACGCCTCAACCGAAACGCCGTGTTCAATATCAAGGGCGTTGTCACGGGCAAACTGCGCCAGATGCTCGGCCACCACGTCGCGTTTTGGAAAAGCCGAGGTTCCGCTCGGGTATTGCAGCCCCGGCATGTGGGAAATGTCGCGATGCGTGTTGAGAGAGAGCTGCGGATGGCGCTTGCGCCAGGTCGATCCGACCTGCTCTTCACGGGCAATGATTCGGGCGCGGATGCCGCGCCTTCCCAGCTCATAGGCGGCGGTCATTCCAGAAAGCCCGGCACCAATGACCACGACATCTTCGATTTGGAGAGGCTCAGCGGGCAGATTCATGGCCAGACAATGCTGAAAAACATGCGCTGCTGCAACACCCAATCCTGAAACAGCGGGGAGATGCCCTCCCAGTTTAGAATATCTCTATGTACCGTAAGACGCGCATGCCAAAAGTACGGACATCGACTTTGAGGAAAATCGTATGGCAGGCCTCCGCGGGTATATCGACTCGGTTCTTGACCGTGGCCTTCCGAATCTCGCGTCCGCTCAGTTGTCAGATGAACGCAGGATGGAGCTTTGCCGGCAACACGGCGACTTCTCGCTGGCGTATTCGACGGCGGTTCAGAAGAACCTCAGCCACTTCGGCGACGACAAGGGATATATCGCCTACGCGACGAAGATGGGGCACATGTTTGCCTTGGGCGATCCTGTCGCCGACAAGGCCGATCGTGCCCGGTACGTGTCTGATTTCGTCGCAGCGGCCGAACGTCCCTGTTTCGTGCAGATCGGCCGGCAGACGGCAGAGACACTGTCTCGGCTCGGCTACCGGATCAATCAGATGGGCGTCGATACCCATCTCGTGCTCAACGAGCATTCGTTTGCCGGAAAGAAGAACGAGACGGTCCGCTATTCGGAGCGGTGGCTGCTGAAGAACGGTTACCGGATTGTCGAGTGTGACGGCAGTCTCGCCAGGCCCGACCAGATCAAGGCCGTTTCCGAAGAATGGCGCGCTGGCCGCATCGTCCGTCGGCGGGAAATGTGTTTCCTGAACAGGCCGTTCAAAGCCGAGCTGTCGGCGCATATGCGCCGGTTCCTGATCCTCGATCCGCAAGGCGAAACCATCGCCGTGCTCGATTTCGATCCGATTTTCGATGCGGGGCAGGTGACGGGATACACGTCCACGTTCAAGCGGAAGAAGACGGGGACGACCCCGCATGCCGAGATCGGTCTGACGAAGTTTGCGACGGACCGCTTCAGGGAAGAGGGCAGGTCGCTGGTGACGCTTGGGCTTTCGCCCCTTGCGGCGATCACGACAAGCGGGTTTGCGGAAAGCGCATTCTGGCGCGGCAGGTTCGAATATGCCTACAAGTCGCCGGCCATCAACAAGAGGATCTTCAACCTGCAGGGACAGGCGGCATTCAAGCGCCGGTTCCATGGCGCCGAAGAGCCGACCTACATCGCCTTCAAGCGTCGCAGCCCTCTGGAAATGCTTGCTCTTTTGAGACTGCTCAAGACGCTCTGAGCCGAGGTCACTTCTTAGCCGGCTTTCCGTAAGCCGCAGAATAGGCGAGGGCCACGAAGGCTCCGCCGATCACATTCCCGATCGTTGCCGGCAGCAAGTTGCCGAAGATGTCGCTGATGCCCAAAGCGCCGTCGAGGGTTCAAGCATGCCCTGGACGAGAGTGGCATAGGTCAGCAGATACATGTTGGCGATGGAGTGCTCGAAGCCTGCCGCGACGAACGCTGCGACCGGCAGAAGCAGACCGAAAATCTTCTGCGTGACCGTCTGGCCCGCATAGGCCAGCCAGACACCGAGACAGACAAGCGTGTTGGCAAGGATGCCGCTTGCAAGCGTCGTTGCGAACCCCTTGGCAGTCTTCGTTTCAGCAAGCTCGAATGCCGCGCGACCGACCGCTCCGTCGCCGGCCTCATGCAAGCCGGCGAAAACCGCGACGACAGCGAGCGCAATCGAACCGGCGAAATTGGCCAGATAGACAGTCGTCAACGCCCCCGCCGCCCGTCCAGCGGGGATCCGTCCGGCAACCACCGGACCGATCATCAGTGTGTTGCCGGTAAACAATTCCGCGCCGGCGATCATCACCAGTGCGAGGCCAAGCGAAAACACCGTGCCGGCGAGGATCTGCGCGACGCCGAAGGGAAGGCTGTCGGCGCCAGCCAGTGCCACCGTCGCAAACAGTCCACCGAAGCCGATGTAAATGCCGGCAAGCATGCCGAGAATGATCATCTTACTGAGGGGAAGGCCGGCTTTGTCCTCGCAGGCAGAAAAGACCGTCTCGCAAAGGTCGGGCGGTGGCGGCAGTGAATTGGTGTCCGACATGACATCCTCCTGTCGATCGTGTCCGGCGAGGACGTAAATGAGACAGACGACGGATCCGGGAAGGGCACGATCCCGTGAGCCTGTTTTGAGGAGGGTGTCGTGGGACTGCGTCCTTAGAGGTCCGACGTGGTTCCACTCAGTTTCGCGCTGAGAGCGTTTATGGTCGCCAAGGTCGCGTTGACTTGAGGCTGATCCATGCCGACGGCATCAACGATGCACTTCGTCACGGCGTCCGACTTCTCCTGCAGGGCGCGGCCTTTTTCCGTCAGGTAGATATCGACGCGGCGCTCGTCGTCGTCCCTGCGCATCTTTGTCACGAGACCCATCAGCGAAAGCCGCTTGATCAATGGCGTGGTCGTGCCGGAATCGACGCCGAGCCTTTGCGAGATCTCGCCCACGGAAAGGCTGCCCTCGCTCCACAGAAGCTTCATCGTGAGAAACTGCGGATAGGTCAGCCCCGTCGGCGCCAGCGCAGTCCGGTAGACCCGGTTGAAGGCCTGTTCGGCTCTATAGACGGCGAAGCACAGCATTTGGTCGAGTTCAACCGATGCCGGTTTTTCAGGGATATCTGTCATTCGCGCAATCTATATTGTGCGCAAGGTAATTGCAAGCAATTGACAGGCGCTGCAGAGCGCGATATCAATGGCGCGCAATTGAGTTGCGAATTAAGAAAATTCATCCGCCCCAGCCCAGGAGAAGACTATGTCTGTCGACGCGAAGTACAAGACCAGCGCAACTGCATCCGGCGGTGGCCGTGACGGCAAGACGGCGCTTTCCGACGGGACGCTAGAACTGCAGCTGGTCGTGCCGAAGGAACTCGGTGGCCCCGGTGGTGATGGCGCCAATCCGGAGAAGCTGTTTGCGCTTGGATATTCGGCCTGCTTCCTCGGCGCCCTGCGCGTCGGCGCTACGCAGCTGAAGACCAAGGTTCCGGATGGTTCGACCGTTGATGCAACCGTCGGCATCGGCCCGCGCTCGGAAGGTGGCTTTGGCATCACCGCTGCCCTGGATGTTTATCTGCCGGGTATGTCGGAAGCCGACGCACAGAAGCTCGTCGAAGTCACCCACGACATCTGCCCGTATTCCAACGCGATCAAGGCAAGCGTCGACGTCGATTTTACGATCCGCACCTGATCGAAAACGGAAGTCGTTCGATTGGGAACATCCGATGGATGGCTCTGGAATAACGCCGCCCACCAGTAATTCTATCTGACAACTATCGCAGGCGGCCGGCAACGGTCGCCTGTAGGTTTTGGCCGCAACTCGCCGTCGCTGCACCCGGCAAGCGGTGTCCGCCGAAAATCAGCATCTGTAGATTAGCATCTGAAAAAACAGCATTATCTGGAACATAAGGCCCTCGTCCCGGTTAGCTAGCCATCTAAACCGGAGACCCAACATGAAGTCCTCAATGTTTGCGAAAGCACTTCCTCTCGCACTGGTAATGGCCGCCCCGCTTGCCGCCCCGTCGTTTGCGCAGGAGATGGCAAAACCCACCACAGATATGCAGGCCGTGCTCGACAAGCTTGGTGCGCTAGACGCCAAGCCGTTCTCGAGCTTGAGCGTTCCGGAAGCCCGCACACAGGCAAGCCCTGCCGATGCTGCGAAGGCTGTCCAGTGGGAAAAGCGCCTGTCGTCCAATCCCGAAGCGCAGGTGACCACCAAGGACATCACCATTCCGACGGCTGAAGGCGGTATCGCCGCGCGCGTCTACATGCCGGCCGGCAAGGGTCCGTTCCCCGTCGTCGTCTACTATCACGGCGGTGGCTGGGTGGTTGCCGACATCAACGTCTATGACGGCGCACCGCGTGCCCTTTCGCTCGGCGCCAAAGCCATCGTCGTCTCAGTCGAGTACCGTCATGCGCCGGAGCACAAGTTCCCGGCTGCTCATAACGATGCCTGGACGGCCTATAAGTGGGTTGTCGAGAACATTCACGACATGAACGGCAACTCCGACAAGATCGCGGTTGCGGGCGAAAGCGCCGGCGGCAACCTGGCGGCCAACGTCGCTCTGATGGCCAAGGAGATGAAGGCGAAGCAGCCGGTTCACCAGCTTCTCGTCTACCCGGTCGCCGGCAACGACATGGAAACGGCGTCCTACAAGGAAAACGCCAATGCCAAGCCGCTCGGCAAGGCGGATATGGAATGGTTCGTGAAGAACACGGTCACGTCCATGGATGAGACCAAGGACCCGCGCATCAACCTCAACGGTCGCTCGGACCTTGCAGGAGTTGCTCCGGCAACCGTGATCCTCGCGCAGATCGATCCGCTGCGGTCCGACGGTGAAACCTATGCGTCCAAGCTCAAGGACGCCGGCGTTGCGGTAAATACCAAGACCTATAACGGCGTGACACACGAGTTCTTCGGCATGGGCAAGGTGGTTCCGGAAGCCAAGCAGGCACTGGATCTCGCCGTCGCCGATCTCACCGCAGCCTTCGACAAAGCCAAGTAAGGAGAGCCCCTATGAACAAGATGATTTCAGCCTCGCTCGTATCGCTCTCGCTTCTGATGTCCTCGGCAAGCTTTGCGGCACAGCCCGCCAGCGCCGACAAAGCCGCTGCCGCGTTCAACGTCGACAAGGCTTCCTTCGTCAAAGCCGTCACCAGCTCCAACGCCTTCGAGATCGAGTCGAGCAAGCTCGCCGAACAAAAGGCCAAGGATGCCGACGTGAAGAAGTTCGCGTCAGAGATGATCAAGGATCATACGATGGCGGGCGAAGAACTCAAAAAGGCGGCCAAGCTTGGAGACGAGGCACCAGTTATGTCGCCAAAGCACGCGGCCATGCTTGAAATGCTGAAGGGTGCTTCTGACCAGGACTTCGAGCCGCTGTATATCGACATGCAGGCAACAGCGCATATGGAAGCGGTCAGCTTGTTTGCGACCTATGCCAAGGGCGGTGACGATGCAGCGGTCAAGGAGTTCGCGGCCAAAACTCTGCCGAAGCTTGAAATGCACAAAATGCACGTGACGAAGCTCGTCGCGGCTCACTGAAGCGGGCAGCATCTGGAGCCTGCGTCCCAGCAGGCCGGGTGAATGTCGAGACGTTTAAAACAATGGCCGCTCCGGAAACGGGGCGGCCATTGTTGTTCCAGGGGTCGGGGGAGAGGACGATTCAGGCTGGAACGGTTGACGTCCCGACAGCCGCTTTCGGCAATGTGATGGTTTGGCGCAATCCCTTACCGTCTTGATTGCGAAGCGCAATTTTTCCGCCATAGAGCCGTGCGAGTTCGTTGGCGATCGTCAGGCCGAACCCATCTCCAGCGACCGTCTCATCCATCCGCACACCCGGCAGAAATGCCTTCTCGATCGTATCGTCGGAGATGCCGGGGCCATCGTCTTCGAGCGTGATGACGATTGAGCGTCCGTCCGTGCGGGCATCGATCGCGACAAGGCTGCCAGCCCATTTGAACGCGTTGTCGAGGAGATTGCCGACGATCTCGTCGAAATCCTCGGCCGCACAGGCAATCGAAATTTGCGGCTCGATCGTGCATTGCACCGAGATGCCCCGGTCAGCGTGGATGCGCGACATGACAAGCACGAGATCGTCTATGCGGGGGTTCACCTGCGTTGCAGAAACGGTGCCGCTGGAGGCGGTCTTGCGGGCACGGGCGAGATGGTGGCGGATGCGCTGGTCGATCCTGTCGACCAGATCGCGCATCTCGCTAGTGGGATCGTTGGCGCCGTTCAAGGCTAATTGCAGGCTTGCAACGGGGGTCTTCAGGCCGTGCGCGAGGTTTGCGAAATGCAGGCGTGTTTCGGCGAGCCTCTCGGCATTCTTGTCCACGAGGCGGTTGATCTCGCGGGATGCGGGCTGCAACTCCTCGACGTCCTGATCCGGCAACCGCGGCAGCCCGCCTGCGGAAATGGATGCGATGTCTGACGTCAGTTGTCTCAGCGGTCGAAGCCCGTAGCGGACCTGCAGCAGGATGCCGCCGACGAGAACGCCACCCAAAAGAAGCATCGCAGGAACCAGCCACAGCAATGCCCGCCGGGCGGGTGCGCTCAGGGAAGATTGCGGCGCCGATGCAATGATCTCGACCGTCCGATCTCCGACCATTGTTTCCAGCGTGCGCAGATACAGTGTCTCGTCGCGGAAGGCGACACGATCAGCCGGTTGTGGCTTGGGCCTCTCCGCGTGGCGCCAGTCGAAAGGGCGAGGCGGGCTTTCCAGGGTTTCCTCGGCCAGCGAGCGGGAGGTTATGCGGTTCCTATCGTCGGACACCTGCCAGTACCATCCCGAGTGGGGGCGATCGAATGGCGGGCCGTCGAGGTCTGCAGAGAGGACGACGTCGCCGGCACTGTCGGTGGTCAGTGCATTTCGCAATCCCTCGATCTGGGTGTCGAGGCGCTGATCGATCTGCTCTCGCACCACGCCCGCCACGATCAGGTAGAGAATGACGGATGCGACGATCACTGTCGCCGTTACGAAGATGATGGAAAAGCCGGCGAGCCGCCGGGCGATCGACGCCTGGCCGGATAGGTTGAGCCCGGTCATGGCGCTGCCGTCAGCATGTAGCCGCGGCCGCGAACGGTTTCGATCAGTTCCGCGCCGATCTTGCGGCGCAGTCGCGCGACGATCACCTCTATCGAATTGGAATCGACCTCGGCATCGCCTTCATAGACGCGCTCGATCAGCTCGCGCCGATCGACGATGACGTCCTTGCGCAGGATCAGGCAAGAGAGCACGCGCCATTCCAGCGCGGTCAGCTTCAGCGACAGGCCATTGAACTGGAACGTGCCGAGCTGGGCGTCGAACTCCAACGGTCCGCATAGGATTTTCGAGGACGCATGGCCGGTCGCGCGCCGGACGAGGGCGCGCATGCGCAGTACTAGTTCCTCGATCTTGAACGGCTTGGTGAGGAAATCGTCGGCGCCCGCCTTGAAGCTCTCGACCTTGTCCGGCCATCCGTCGCGGGCCGTCAGGATCAGGACGGGGAGGGTGCGCCCCGCGGCCCGCCACGATTTCAGAACCGAAACGCCATCAATCTTCGGTAGGCCCAGATCGAGAATGGCAACGTCGTAGAGTTCGGTCAGGCCTGCGTGCTCGGCATCCTCGCCGTTCTTTGCAATGTCCACGACAAAACTTTCGGCCCGCAGGCTGGCTGCGATGCGTTTGGAAAGATCGGTGTCGTCTTCGACCAGAAGTACGCGCATGTGCAACCCGTTTGCCGTGGTGGAGAGACGCTGTCCTATGGCGGCAAGGCTTAACTCAAACTGAACCACAAGGTTCAGGCTGTTATCGGTCGTCGGCTGATAAATCTCTCCTGGCATACAAAAACAGGAGAAGACCATGTCAATTTCGGACAACAACACGACCGTCGATCAGAAGGATGGTTCGGCCGACAAGCCGCATGCACCCAAGCCCCCGCACAAGACCGGCAACCGGCGTATGGCAACCTTCGGCGTCACGGCCTTGGCGATCCTTGCCATCGGGGCCGCGGCCGGAGCCGGCGCAATGAAGCTGACCGGGCCGAGCGTCGAGCTTGCGCCCATGAACCCGGTCGCCATCTCCGCCGTCAAGGAGGACAGCCTGGTGACGGTTAAGGGGACGGTAGCCGAGGTATTCGGCAACAAGTTCGTCGTTCAGGACGACAGCGGACGGGCACTGGTTGAAACCGGGCCATCGGGTGACGACGGCAAGCTTGTCGATCTCAACGAAGCCGTCAGTGTCCAGGGTCGCTTCGACAACGGCTTCCTGCACGCGACCTATATCGTTCGCCAGGACGGCAGCATGGAAGCGCTCGGCCCGGCCGGCGGCCCTCCGCGTCACGGACCAGCTGGTGGCCCTCCGCCTCATGGCCCGGCCGGCGGCCCTCCGTATGACGGTCCGCGCGGTGATATGCCGACACCCCCTGCGCCAAAAGGGTAAAGCCCTGGTTGCAAAACCTGGTGGCGGAGCCCCGACGGCAGGGTTGTAACGGGAAAGCGTTGCCCGATCTTCTTTCGGGCACGCTGGAACCCCGCGTCCGCCACCGGCGTTGGACGCCACAATTTTCAAGCATGTAGCATGATGAAGCGAGGCTGGCATGCGATCCACCCTACAGACAGGCCTGACTGATCGATCCCTGGTGGCACTTGCCGTCCTCAACTTCTTTCTCGCCGACGCCCGCGACGGGCTTGGACCGTTTCTCGACGGGTTTCTCGCTACCCACGGGTGGTCGCCGATGACGCTCGGCTTCATCGCCACGCTTGGCGGTGTACTCGGAATGATCGCCACGCCGCTGTTTGGGGCGTGGGTGGATGCCTCCAAGCGTAAACGCACGCTCATCATCATCCCGGTGATCCTGGTGACGGCGGCAGCCTTGTGGACGCTTGCCAGCCCCGGAAACGCATCGGTGTTCGGCGGTCAGTCGGCAACCGCCATCGTTGGCGCCGTCGTCGGTCCGGCGCTGATGGGGCTGACGCTTGGCCTCGTCGGCGAAAAGGCGTTTTCCCGTCAGGTGTCGCGAAACGAATTCTGGAACCATCTCGGCAACGTCGTCTCGCTCGCCGGCATCTATTTAGCGACGGTCTACTTCGGCGTCAGCGGTGTCATCGGATTGATGATCGTCACGGCGGTCGCCGCCATTCTGGCAGCGCTTGCGATCGACCCGGAGCGGATCAATCACAACGCGGCGCGCGGTCTTGCGCATGACGATGGAGCGCCGGGTCCCTCCGGCTATTCCGTCCTCGTGGGCAGCAAGGGGCTGATCCTGCTCGCCGTGACGCTGATGATCTTCCACTTCGGCAACGCGCCGATCAGCCGCCTCATTGCCCAAGACTTCTCGATCCATCTCGGGACGCCGTTCCAGACGACGGCGGTGACGACAGGCGTGTCGCAGCTGTCGATGATCGTGATGGCTTTAGCGGCGCCTTTCCTGATCCGGCGGTTCGGGCTGGCGACGGTCTTCCTCATCGCGCTGCTTGCATTGCCGATCCGCGGTGCGATTGCGGGCTCCTTCAGCAATTTCGCTGTAATCTATCCGGTGCAGATCCTCGATGGAGTTGGCGCAGGCCTGATCGGTATCGCGACCCCGATTGCTGCGGAACGGATCCTTGCGGGAACCGGTCGTTTCAATGTCGGACTGGCTGCGGTCATGACCGTTCAGGGCATCGGCGCATCGCTGAGCAATGTCGTGGCCGGCTGGCTGACGGATGTCGGTGGCTACGGCCTTGCCTACTGGGTGCATGGCGGTGTCGCAGCGCTGGCCGTCGCTGCCTTTCTCGCCGGGCGCAAGAGCATTGCCCCTTCCCAAAAAGGTGCGAACAAGGCAGGAGACGATCGCCAGATCCATGTCGCACCATAATCGTTTCGGTTGGACCATCCATGAACGCATTGACCATGACCTGGAGCATCGCCGGCTTGACAGCGCTCGGCGTCATTACCCGGCCGTTTGCCTGGCCGGAAGCGATATGGGCCGTGCTCGGCGCATCGCTCCTTTTGATGTTCGGCCTGATCGCCCCCTGGGATGCCTGGGCCGGTGTTGCCAAGGGGCTCGACGTCTACTTGTTCCTGATCGGCATGATGCTCTTATCGGAACTCGCGAGACGGGAAGGGCTGTTCGACTGGCTGGCATCGATTGCGACCGCCTATGCGAAAGGCTCGCCGAAGCGATTGTTCGTCCTGATCTATGGGGTCGGCATCGTCGTCACCGCGTTCCTGTCGAATGATGCGACCGCGGTCGTGCTGACGCCTGCCGTTTATGCGGCGTGCCGCACGGCAAAGGTGAAGGATCCGATACCCTATCTTCTCATCTGCGCCTTCATCGCCAATGCCGCAAGCTTCGTGCTGCCCATCTCCAACCCGGCCAATCTGGTGATCTTCGGCGGCGGAACGATGCCGCCTCTGTCGCGCTGGCTCGCCACGTTCGGTCTTCCCTCGATCGTCTCAATCGTCGTTACGTTTATCGCACTTTATTGGACGCAGCGCTCGACCATCGCGGCCGACAGCGTGTCCCCCGTGGTTGAAAGCGTGCCGCTGTCCCATAGCGCAAGGCTGACAGGGATTGCCTTGTGCGCGACGGCGGTCCTGCTGCTCGGCGCGTCGGCGCTGCATTTCGATCTCGGGTTGCCCACCTTTGTGGCTGGCTGCATCGCGACGGCGGCTGTTCTCGCGATCACGCGGCAGAGCCCTGTCGAAACGCTGAAGGGCGTGTCCTGGAGCGTGCTGCCGCTCGTCGCCGGCCTGTTCGTCGTGGTCGAAGCCCTGAACCGGACGGGCCTGATCGATGCATTGGCGCATCAGCTGACCCAGAATGCCTCGCTTTATCCCGCCCAGACGGCAGCGTTCGCCGGCACGGTTGTGGCGCTCGGCTCCAATCTCGTCAACAATCTGCCGGCCGGCCTTGTTGCCGGAAGCGCCGTGGAGCTGGCGCAGGTGTCCGACAAGATTGCCGGCGCGGTGCTGATCGGCGTCGATCTCGGCCCCAACCTCTCGGTCACGGGGTCGCTCGCGACCATTCTGTGGCTGACGGCGCTGAAGCGCGAAGGGTTGCACATCGGCGCCCTGAGCTTTCTCAAGCTGGGCGCCGTCGTCATGCTTCCGGCGCTCGCCCTGTCGCTTGCAGTCCTCCTCATCCAGTGAGGCGCTGGCGCACTTTGCTCGCTAGCCCATCAATAGACCATCGCATCGAGGTCGGAGATCAGCGTTGGGCCGGTCGGGTGCCAGTCGAGCTTTGCTTGTGTCTTTGCGCTCGATGCCCTCATGTCCAGACCGACGAACCGTGCCATCGCGCCAAAATGCTCCGAAGCCTCGTCGGCTGAGATGGAAACAACAGGGACATCCAAGCCGCGACCCAACGCTTCGGCGATAAGGCGCATCTCCACGCCCTCTTGGCCGACCGCGTGATAGCGCGCACCGGGTGCCGCTTTCTCGATAGCAAGGCGGTAGAGGCGCGCAACATCGTTAAGGTGACCGGCCGACCAGCGGTTCGTTCCGTCCCCCACGTAAGCTGAAACGCCTTTTGCTCTGGCAATGTCGAGGAGCGGCGAGATGAGGCCCTGCTTGAACGTGTTGTGGACCTGCGGCAGACGGAGCACGGAGACGTTGATCCCTCCGTCCAGAAGCCGGTTTCCAGCGCGCTCAGAAGCAATGCGCGGGTTTGGGTGATCCGTATCGAAGACGTCTTCGACAGCGAGCTCGCCTTTGCCGCGCGCGCCCATCGCGATGCTCGAGGTGATCAGCAGCGGGCGTTCGGAACCGGCAAGGGCTGATCCCAGCGCTTCGATGACCCGCCGGTCCTGTTCGCAATTCTCGGTGAACCGTTCGAAGTTGTGGTCGAACGCCGTATGGATGACAGCGTCTGCATTCCGGGCGCCGCGTTCTATGCTTTCGAGGTCTTCGAGCGTCGCCAGATGTGGCTCGACCCCTGATGCGATCAGCTTTTCGGCGCCTGCCTGCGAGCGGGTCATGCCGATGACTTCGTGGCCCGCGTCGAGAAGTTCAGGAACCAGCGCCGAGCCGATGAAGCCCGTGGCACCGGTGAGAAATACACGCATTGTCATTCTCCAGTTGCTTTGACACCGGGACTATCTGCGCTCTTGTTATTCCGTTAAAGTAGTGACCGTATCAGGGTATAATTGCTAACAGGGTATCGATGCCGGACATCACGCCGAATTCATTGGCAGCGTTTCTGAAAGACCGCCGCACGAGGCTCGACCCTGGTGCCTTCGGGTTTTCGGGAAGACGGCGGACGCCGGGGCTTCGCCGGGAGGAGGTTGCTCAACGCGCCAATATCAGCCCGACTTGGTACACGTGGCTCGAGCAGGGCCGCGGCGGCGCGCCCTCGGCTGACGTCCTGAACCGGATCGCTTCCGGGTTGATGCTGACGGAGCCGGAACGCGAACACCTTTTCATGCTCGGTCTCGGACGGCCGCCGGAGGTTCGCTACAAGTCCACGGAGGGAATTACGCCCAGGCTCCAGCGTTTGCTGGATACGCTCGATGCGAGCCCCGCTTTCGTCAAGACCGCGACATGGGACGTGGTGGCGTGGAATGCGGCGGCGGCCGTGGTTCTGACCGACTACGGGAAACTGCCCGAAGGCCAGCGAAACCTCCTGCGACAGATTTTCTCGAGCCCGTCGCTCCGCGCCAAGCAACATGACTGGGAAGGGCTCGCCCGGTTTGTCGTCGGCGCCTTTCGCGCCGATGCCGCACGGGCCGGTGCGATGTCGGAGGTTTCGGATCTCGTCGACGAGCTCTCGAAGTCCAGTCCGGAATTTGCGGCATTCTGGGGTGAAAACGACGTAAGGCTTCAAAGCGATGGCCTGAAGCGGATCGAACATCCGGATCTCGGCACGGTCGAGCTGGAATATTCCGCATTCTCCGTCGACGGTCGGCCGGATCTCGGCATGATGGTCTACAACCCGGTCGATCCGGCAATGGCCGCGAAGATCCGGCAGCGCGTTGCCGACCGCGCGGCATCAGCTAAACCCTAACCGCTCTATCTTACCAGGGAATACTGCTTCCATCATAGGCGACGAAAGAGCCGGAATTCTCCGGGGCGAGGCTGTTCAGCGTTGAGAGGATCGACGCTGCCGCCTGTTCCGGGCTGACCGTGTTGTGACCGCGTGAATAGGGGTCTGATAGACCCGTGCGAACCGTCCCCGGATGAATGGCGGTGATGACCGCTGCCGGATGGGTGCGGCCATATTCGATTGAAACGGTGCGGACAATCTGGTTGAGCGCCGCCTTGGCGGATCTGTAGGACACCCAGCCGCCGAGCCTGTTGTCGCCGATCGATCCGACACGGGCCGACAGGAATGCGGCGATCGAGCGGGTTTCGCGATCAAACAGTGGGAGAAAGTGTTTTGCCACAAGCGCCGGTCCCACGGCGTTGGTGCGGAACTGGGCCATCATCGTTTCGGGATCGAGCTGCCGCAGAGACTTTTCCGGGCCGCGGCCATCGGTCGTCAGGATGCCGGTGGCGCAAATGAGGAGGTGGATCGGCTTTGCCGAGATCGAGCCTGCAGCGTCCGCCACGCTCGTCTCGTCGGCGAAGTCCAGACCGTCGCGGCTGCGGGAAAAGGCGATCAGTTCGCCTAGATGCGGCTCGTTTTGCAGACACTCGCAGATCGCGGAACCGATACCGCCGCTTGCCCCGATCACTGCCGCCCGGAACCCGTTCGGCAGCGATGCGAGAAGACTGGTTTCAGTGCCGGCCATGTCTGACATATCCGAGATACGCGCGTGTAGGTCGCTTCTTCATCGCACTATGCCCGAACTCCACGGTATTGGGTAGGCGTCGTTAGTCGGAGTTGATGGTCGGAAGATGCGTCTCGACTTCGCGCAGGCGCGCGGCTTCGAGCGGTTCGATCTGCGTCTTCCAGAACTCGTCTGCCTCGGCCGGTTCGTCATCCCACTTGCGGACGTCGGCGATGTTGTCATCGAGCTTCGCGCGGCGTGTGCCGCCGAGTTCGAGATACTTCATCGCGAGTTTCTTGGTCGAGGTTTCCTGATCGGTCATGAACCGGTTCCTTCCCGTTGCGTCAATCGTGTGCCAAGTCGCCTCGACCCCGCTCAAGCGCTGTCGCAAGCGCTCGTAAGATCGGACCTTGAGTTAGATTAACGGCGCCCCGGTCATCCTGTTCCTGCCGCTGCACGTTTCCGGTGCAAGATATCGGCGGGTCTGGAACAGAAGCCAAGCTCGCCAGTTGACCCGCGTCATCAAAAGGAGAAATCGCATGGCTCACATCGAAGACGAACACGAGAAGGTCTGGGACCTTGCGGAGAAGATCGGATTTTGCATGCTCACGACCCAGTCGGGTACGGATCTGCGGGCACGGCCGATGGCCGCCTATGCGGAACGCCTTGAGAATGCGTTCTACTTTCTAACGGATGTGGCAAGCCACAAGGACGAGGAAATCGCGCGCTACCCGAACGTTTGCCTGGCGTTTGCCGATTCCAAGGGCCAGAAATACGTGTCCATTTCGGCGACGGCAGAAGTACAGAACGATCGCGAGAAGATCCGCGACCTCTGGGCGACACCGGCAAAGGCCTGGTGGGACAGCCCCGAGGATCCTTCGATTCGCGTCCTGAAGATCACGCCGTCAGCAGCGGAATACTGGGATAGCCCTGGCACAGTCATCAGCTACATCAAGATGGCGGCAGCCGCCGTTTCCAGTTCGAAGCCCGACATGGGCGACAATGCCAAGGTTCAGATGTAACCTTCATGGCGGACGGGCAACCGTCCGCCATTCTTCTGCGGCCCGCGAAGACGGGCTGGCGTCTCAGTTGAAATCGCCGATCGTTCCGGTTTCAAAGATAATCGCCGGTTCGCCTTCCTCGCCGATAGCTGGCGATGCCTCGCGCTTCCAGACTACCACGCCGGCATGTCGATCGCCGAGTTTGCGGGCCTCATCGATCGCAGTCGTCTCGTCTTGTGCTTCCCTTACCGCAAACGCCGGAACGGTCTGCCCTCTCTCATCGAGATCGAAGGCGAGGACGAAGATAGATTTGAACGCTCCGGGCATCAGTTTCATTCCTTGATATGGCTTTGGACGCGGGCACGCTCTCTTTGATCGCGACCGGAAACAACGGCGTCTCGATCTTCCGCAAATATCGCGGAGGTTTCATGCTGCCAGGGTCCATCGAGGTATTTCCACAGATCAACACCTGTAATCTCGATTGTGTATGGCTGAAACTCCGCACGAAGCTCCTGATACAGCCGGTCGGCCCGGTCCTTCGATACCTTGTTCTGGATCGTGATATGCGGTTGCCATTTCTGCATGTCCTGCGGGCCGAGCCATGGAAGGAAGGCCTCCTTCAACCGGGCTCGCACATCCTGCAGCGCGGCACTGTCGATCGTGAAGGCGACGCCCGCACCGAGATGGCGGACGCCGCTGACCTCGGCTTTGATCGATGACCCTGCCTCAGTGACCTGTCTGAGATGCTCGACGATCCCGTCGGTATATTCGCCCGGCAACCGATGAAACATCGTCAGATGCGCATCGAGAAAATTCCGGTCGGGCGGGAAATGGGTTTTCCGCAACAGATCGAAAGGTGCTTTGTCCGCTTGCGCGATACGGGCTGTCAGGATCAGCGGTTGAAGCGTCTTCACGGCGATGAACCTTCGGGCCAGGTTGCGAACGGGTCTTCGAAGCCGAGATCTGGGATGCGGGCCCTCAATATCAATCCTTCAGTTGCGCGAACCAGTCGGCATAGGGCGTGTTCTTGGCCATATGCCGGTTGAGATCCGGCTCGCCGTCATCCCACCAGACAGGGCCGCGTTCGCCAAGCTGAACCTTGGCATCGTCGACCCGCCGGCGCGCTTCGGCCATCGCGTCGGGTTTGCCTTTCGCATCGCGGACGGCCCGGCGTGCCGACATCAGGTCCGAGACCAGCTCCTGACGCGTCTCGGCGTCCAGTGCCGGGTTGCTTCGACGCCAGAGCCTGCCGCGGACGACGAAGTATTTGCCGTCGGGTGTATCCGGATACGTCTCGCTCATCGTCCAACCCCGGTTTTCGCCATACCGATTACAGGAGCGTTCCCTGCGGAGGGTCAACGACGGGCGGCTGTGGTTGTTCACCGCGGCGCGTCAATTCGGCGCGGGCGGTGAAGCGGATATCGATATCCCGGTCTTCCGCGAGGTCCCGAAGCGCATCTTCGCTGATCCGGTCCCAGGGCTTGCCGCGATCCGCGCCTGATGGCACGCGCGGCAGCAGACCCGGCTCGCTGCTCCAGGCCAGGAGGTCTTCGAGCGATGCCTCGTTGAGGAGGTCGCGGAGGTGGTGCGCCGTGACATAGGCGTCAGGCATGGCACGATGCGCCGGCAGGCCGATCTCGTGGACCAGACCTTCTGGCATACGCAGGTAGCGCAGCATCTGGTTGGAGAACCGCGGCAGTTCGGGCCAGACCCGCAGGCTGCATTTCCAGGTGCAGATCCAGGGCAGGCCACCCGTCAGCCGCGGTGTACAGTATCGCTGTTCGAAGGCTGCGCGATGGGCGGCAAGCGCTTCGATCCGGTGCGGGGGACGCAGGACAGTCGGTGCGATATCTTTCCAGAACGGCGCGTCGGCGACATGGCTGTCAAGGATGTGA
The DNA here is from genome assembly GCF_900108545.1 of Rhizobium sp. NFR12. Classification (NCBI taxonomy): domain Bacteria; kingdom Pseudomonadati; phylum Pseudomonadota; class Alphaproteobacteria; order Hyphomicrobiales; family Rhizobiaceae; genus Rhizobium; species Rhizobium sp. NFR12. The sequence goes on from NZ_FNWM01000001.1 coordinate 793,613, forward strand.
TGGATCGCGATCGTGTCGGGCGACATCGGACGGCCGGGATTGACCAGAAGTGCACCGCGGTCCTCGTCGACCTGCCATCTTCCGTCTGCCCCTTGGGTGACATCCTGCCAGCCGATCTCGCAGACGTCGTTCGGTCCGTTGCCGCCGGTCTCGAGGTCGATGACGCGGATGGTGGGATTGCTCATGTCGAAGTCCTTGTCGACGCTTATTGGCCGCGCTCTTTGTGTGCTTGTCGATTATAAATCGAGACCGAGCTGCGGTTGTTCCACGTCATCCGGCCCGGCGCCGACCAGCGAAGAGAGGGATACGCCCAGCAGCCTTACCGAACGCCGGAAAGGGTAGACGGTAGCCAGGAGCCCCGATGCCGCCGCCAGCACTTCCGCGACGCTTGCATAGGGGAGGGACGCCGTGCGGCTGCGTGTCGCCTGGGTGAAGTCGGAATATTTGATCTTCACGGTGACGGTCTTGCCCGAAATGCGATGCGCTTCGCAGTGGCGCCAGACCTTTTCGGCAAGTGGCCTCAGTTCGGCGGTCGCAAGGTCGAGGGCGTCGATATCCTCGACAAACGTATCCTCGGCGCCGACGGATTTGCGGATCCGGTCGGGACGGACCTGGCGCTCGTCGATGCCGCGGGCGATGCCGTAGAAATAGGGTCCGGATTTGCCAAAGCTCTCGGCGAGAAACTGCAGCGACTTCGACTTGAGGTCAGCGCCGGTCTCGATGCCGTATTTTTTCATCCGCTCGGCAGTCGCCGGCCCGACGCCGTGGAATTTCTTGACCGGCAGCGATTCCGCGAAGCCCGGACCGTTCTTTGGCGTGATCACGGCCTGACCATTCGGCTTGTTGAGATCGCTTGCCATCTTGGCGAGGAACTTGTTGTAGGAAATGCCGGCCGATGCGTTGAGGCCCGTCACCTGCTTGATCTTGGCCCGGATCTCCAGCGCAATCTCGGTGGCGATCTCCATGCCCTTCAGGTTCTCGGTGACGTCGAGATAGGCCTCATCAAGCGACAGCGGTTCGATCAGCGGCGTATATTCCGCAAAGATCTCCCGGATCTGCTGGGATACCGATTTGTAGACCTCGAATCGCGGCGGCACGAAGATCAGGTCCGGACATTTGCGCTTGGCCGTGACGGAGGGCATGGCGGAGTGAACGCCGAAGGCGCGCGCCTCGTAGCTTGCGGCCGCCACCACACCGCGCGCCGCAGATCCGCCGACCGCCAGCGGCTTGCCGCGCAGGTCAGGATTGTCGCGCTGCTCGACGGAGGCGTAGAACGCATCCATGTCGACATGGATGATCTTGCGGGTGGATATGGGGACCGTGACATTCATGCGGGCGTGCGGTTTGCTGGATCGTATGGAAACAAAAAGAGAACATAGCAGTCTTCCGACAAATATCCAAGCTCTCTGACCAGCTTCCTGTGCATGAGGGAAACAAGCGGGCTTTGAAGGCGTTTGCTTCTGGTGATCTAGCAACAGGAGACAGTTTCATGGCTGACGACAGCACGACAACCATTCGAGCGACTTTCGACACCCGTGCGGCGGCAGACCTTGCGGTCGAACATCTGGTTCAGCAGCACGGTATCTCGCGTCCGGATATCTTCATCCAGTCCGTCGGTGCCGACAACACGGTCGGATCCGCTCCGTCGGGTGGCGATGCGTCGCATGATGGCGGAGAGCGCACCGATGGCCCGCTGGAGGGCGAGATCGAGGTTTCCGCCGATATCACCGAGAGCAAGATGGCGGCGGTGCAGAAGAGTTTTGGCGAAGCAGGCGCGATACGCGTGACCGGCCGCTGATTTAGTGAACCGAGGGGCCGGCTCTCAGCCGGCTCCGTATGGCGGTGAGCTCAGAGGTTTGCTGCAATCGAATCGGCGACGAGCAGCGCATGTTCGGCAACCTGCGGAAAGCCCATCAGCTCGCCAAAATGTCCGCGTGCCAGCGGTCCGGCGATGAAAAGCCTTGGTTCGGACTTGCCATCCGCGTCTATCGCGTTGGACTGCTCGTTGCAGGAAAGACCAAGCCCCGTCGGATCGAGGTGCAGAAAGCCGTGATCGCCGAGTTGCCGCAGCCATTGCTGGCTCTGCAGCACGTTGCCGTGGGCCGGGCCGGTCGTGACCGCGACGGCATCGAACTGGCGGACTTCGACACCATTCTTCCCGCGCCGCTTGATGGTGACATCGATCATGTCTCCGTCGGTGCTGACGTCGACGATGCCTGCGGCGAGGATATCGAGCCTGCCGGCTGCCGCCTCCGCGTCGAGCACGTCTTCCACCTGCGGCGCAATCCGGAAGCGGTGGACGTCCCAATAGGGACGCAGGTGTCGCACGATCCGGCGGCGTGCCTCGAGCGGCAGATGCTTCCAGATGCCGCCGCCTTGCGAGCGCAACTGGTCGAGAACCGCATGCCAGGTCTGACCCTCTGCCTGCGCTTCCCTGATCGCGGCCCGCACGCGGTGCAGGATCTCGGATGCGCTTGTGGCGGGATGGTCGAGAAAGTCACCGAACGGTTCCTGCGCAAAGGTGGCGTGTCCGCGCGAGCGCAGGCCACGGCGCGAGAGGGCGGTAATGCTGCCGCTATGCCCGCAACGCTTCAACGAAGCGATAACATCTGCGGAGGTCAGCCCGTTGCCGACGACGAGGACCCGATCGTCGGCCCGGATCGGCGTCAATGCGTTCGGCGCTGTCGGGTCCGCGACATAGCGTGGATGCTCGGCCAGTCGTCTCAAGGAGCGTGGGGCAACGGGAGCAGGGTGGGTGGCAGCGATCACCAGGATATCGGCAACCAGCGTCTGCCCGGTGGTATCGGTGACATGCCATTGGTCTTGCCGCTTTTCGACGCCGGTCACCGCGGCGCAGATATGGCGGACGGCTCCTGATGCCAAAAGAGGTTGAAGGTTGGACAGGACATAGTTTCCGAAGATGCCCCGGCGCGGAAACACGTTGCCATCGGCGCGAAATGCCGCCTCATCGTCCGCAACGGAGCCGGTCGTTTCCATCCATCTCGAAAAATGCTCGGGATCGCCAGGAAGTATGCTCATTCGCGTTGCCGGGACGTTGATCCGGTGCACCGGGTCCCGCGTATCGTAGGCCAGGCCCCTGCCGATTTCCGCACGCGGCTCGAAAATGGTGATGTCGACGGCGTCCGCCTTGTGGCCCGTCGCGAGATGGAAAGCGACCGCTGCTCCGGTCACGCCGCCGCCGATAATGGCGATTGAAGATCGTGTTGGTTTAGGCCGTTCAGACGTCGTCGATGCTGTCACTGTCAGTCACTTCGGTTAGACGCGGCCGCTCTTTTAAACTCGCACGGTACGTCGTTGAATCAAAAATCGATAGGCGCTGCGCTTGCAAAAACGGGCTTTTTCCTAGGCATCGGAAACGGAGCACGTTTATCCCTTGGCGCGGCTAAATTTAGTCCAGTGTTCTCGCAGGCAATATTGTTCACGACTCCCTCTGACGCGACATTACACATCAAAGATCGGGAAGGAATGGAGAGCGTGATGATTGGTGGCGGCTTTTCGATATTTGGGATCGATCTGTTCGGATCGACAAGGCAGTTGGCCGGTGACCGAAAAGAAGAAGCCGCGGCATTGCCACGGCTCGAGACGCAGAAGGTCGAGGAGACTGATGCCGATCGACTGACGGATACCGACCAGCAGGACATTTTTCTCTGGAGTACGTCTCTCGCCTACTGAGACATGACGCGGAAGCCGGTCTCAGCCGGGCCTTCGTCATGTCTCAACCGTCCGGATGACGGGAATCGCAAGCAGTTTTCATCAGATAGAAGTTCGGGCGCCCGCAGTGGAGCGCCCGAAACCATTAATCGAGAAGTTCGGCAGGCACCTTGCCGCCGTTTTCGGACAGCTTCTTCAGCAGCGCCTTGTGTAGCCACATGTTCATCGTGGCGGAATCGCTCTGGTCGCCGGGGTAGCCGAGTTCGTCGGCCAGTTCCTTGCGCTCCGAAAGGCTCGCGTCCATGCCGAGGGCCTTCATCAGGTCGACGATCGAATGCTTCCAGTCGAGCTTCTGGCCGCTCTTCTTGACGGCTGCGTCGAGGACCGGTGCGATATCGACGGTCTGCATCGTGGCAGAGGTCGAGCCTGGAGTTGCGACTGGCGGTGCGCCTGCAGTCTTCGGAGCAGCCTGGGCTGTTCCGCCGACCGGCGGGGCTGTGGTCGCAGCAGGTTCTGGCGTTGCCATGGACGTCGGTGTCGGCTCGGCGCCTGTTGGCGAAGCCGGTGCTGCTGCTGCAGGATGACCGAAGATGGCGTCCTTGATCTTGCTGAATATGCTCATGGATAGTTCCTCCGTTGGTTTATGCCATACATGGTACGAGATCACGTCGATGACGGATCACTTTAGTTCTGCGGGACGACGACGCGATCGCCGCGTGAGCCGCGGTCTGAACGGTCCGGTCCACCACGACCGCTGGAACGGTCACGGCCATCGCGACCACCCCGATCATTGCGGCCGTCGCGGTCGTTGCGGATGTAGCCGGGGCGCTCCGGGCGGTCGCCACGGTTCCAGTCCCGATGCGGGCGATCGTTGTCACGGTCGGGCCGGCGTCCGTCGTGACGGCCGTGGTGGCGATCGCGATCCCGGTTATGACGGTAGCGGTAGTTCGGACCGTCGTAACGGTTGAACCGGTCGTAGCGATCGGACGAACGATACTCGGTGTAGGTGCCGCCTTCGCTGACGCAGCCCGCCAGCATCAGGCAGGCAAGACCGACAGCGGTCACCGCCTTCAATGCTCTGAATTTCATGTGATTGCCCCTGTTACCATTTTATCGAGTGCTAAACAGGAGAAGGGGCCAAGAAGTTCCTCATATACCTCTTCGGGCGTGCGTGGCGCTGCAACAGTTTTTGATGTCGTAATCTGAGGTGACCTGGCGCGTCTGTCCCTCTAGTATCGCGGCTTCACTCGGTTGGGGCATGCAATGGCAGAATTTCCGCAAAAGGCTAAGGTCGTCATCATCGGGCTCGGTGGCATCGTCGGTGCGTCGATCGCGCACCACCTTGTCGAGCGCGGCTGGGATGATATCGTCGGCATCGACAAGTCTGGGGTCCCGACCGATATCGGGTCGACCGCGCATGCCTCGGACTTCTGCTACACGACCAGCCATGACTACCTGTCGGTCTGGACCACCCAGTATTCGATCGATTTCTACGAGAAGATGGGGCACTACGCCCGCATCGGCGGTCTCGAAGTCGCGCGCACCGGCGACGATGCCTGGATGGAAGAGATCAAGCGCAAGCTGACCTCTGCCAAGGCCTTCGGCACCCGGGCGCATTACGTCTCGCCGTCCGAGATCAAGGCGATGTTCCCGCTGATCGAAGAGGATCAGGTGCAGGGCGGTCTGTTCGATCCGGATGCAGGCCTTGTCATTCCGCGCTCGCAGACTGTCGCCGGCAAGCTGGTGGACGCCGCCGAAAAAGCCGGAAAGCTCAAGGTATTTGGCAATACGGCGGCGCAGTCTCTGATTATCGAGGGCGGCCGCATCAAGGGCGTCGTCACCCACCGCGGCACGATCATGGCCGACCATGTCGTCGTCTGCGCCGGCATCTGGGGCCGGCTGATTGCCGAGATGGCGGGCGAGGATCTGCCGGTCATGCCGGTCGATCATCCGCTGACCTTTTTCGGGCCCTATAACGAGTTCGAAGGCACCGGCAAGGAAATCGGCTATCCGCTTTTGCGCGACCAGGGCAATTCGGCCTATATGCGCGACACCGGCGATCCGAAGACGACCGAAGGCGGGCAGATCGAGTGGGGTTATTACGAGACCACCCATCCGCGCCTCTGTCATCCCCGCGACATTCTTGAGAAGCACGAAGCGCGGCTGTCGCCGTCGCAGCGCGATCTCGACATGGAACAGATCATCGAGCCGCTGGAAAAGGCGATCGAGCTGACGCCGATCCTTGGCGAGCTCGGCTATAACGAAGGGCATTCGTTCAACGGTCTCTTGCAGGTGTCGGCCGGCGGCGGTGCCTCCTGCGGCGAAAGCCAGAAGGTGCGCGGGCTCTGGTACTGCGTTGCCATCTGGGTCAAGGACGGCCCGGCCTATGGCAAGCTGATCGCCGACTGGATGACCGATGGCCGCACCGAGATCGACCACAACTCGATTGATTATGCGCGCTTCTATCCGCATCAGCTGACGGAAGAGTTCATCGAGGGCCGCACCTTCGAGGCTGCCCAGAAGATCTATTTCCCGGCCGTTCATCCGCGCGAACCCTATGCGACGGGCCGCGGCGCCAAGCGCTCGCCGTTCCACGATCGCGAAAAGGAACTGGGCGGTTACTTCATGGAGCTCGGCGGCTGGGAGCGTGCCCACGGTTACGCCGCCAACGAGCATCTGCTGGAGAAATACGGCGACCGGGTTCCGACGCGCGAAAACGAGTGGGACAGCCGCCACATCTGGCGCGTGTCGAATGCCGAGCATCTGGCGATGAGCGAGGATTGCGGCATCGTCAACCTCTCGCATTTCCACATGGTCGATATAGAGGGGCCCGATCATGTCGAGCTGCTCGAATGGCTGTGTGCGGCCAAGATCGGCGGCGACGGTAATATCGGCAAGGGCATCTACACCCACTTCCTCGACGACGAGGGCATGGTGCGGGCCGATTTCACCGTCTTCCGCCTGGCTGATCGCGGCCGTCTCGTCAACGGCGCCGATGCCGGGCCGCGGGACCTGCTCTACATGAAGCGTGTCGCGCAGGATCGTGGCCTCGACGTCACAATCACCGATGTCTCGGAAAAGTTCATCACCATCGGCATCTGGGGCCCGAACGCGCGCGAGACGCTGAAGAAGGTCGTGGCCGACCCCGATGGTCTCAATGTCGAGAACTTCGCCTTCGCCGCGATCAAGCCTATCGAGATCGCCGGCAAGCATGTCACGGCGTTCCGCATCTCCTATGTGGGCGAGCAGGGCTGGGAACTGCATATGAAATACGAGGACGGCGTTGCCGTCTGGGATGCGCTGCGCGCCACCGGCGTGATGGCCTTTGGCGTCGAGACCTATGCCAACTCACGCCGCATGGAAAAGAGCCTGCGCCTGCAGAACGGCGATCTCCTGACCCAGTACAACCTGATCGAAGCGGATCTTGCCCGTCCGAAGGTCAAGGAAGCCGATTTCCGCGGCAAGGCGAAGCATCTCGAATACAAGGCCCGCGACCATCAGCCGGCGATGCTCTGCACGCTCGTGATGACCGACAATGTCGATGCGTCCGGTGTCGCCCGCTATCCGGTCGGCTCGCTGCCGGTGATGGATCCTGACACGGGCGAGGTTCTGATCGACGACCTTGGACGGCGTTCCTATACGACCTCGATCGCCTACGGCCCGACGATCGGCAAGAACATCGCGCTCGCCTATCTGCCCTGGTCGCATTGCCAGGTCGGCCGGAAACTGACGGTGGATTATTTCAACGAGGCCTTCCCGGTGGAAGTCGCAGCGGTCGGTTACAAGCCGCTCTACGATCCTGAGAACCTTAAGCCGAGAAGCTGATTTCTTCGGATCCGACAAACAAAAAACGCTCCGCGGATGTCCACGGAGCGCTTTTTTTATTGGCTGAGACTGGTCTTAGTACTGCGCAGTCGGGGACGAAGAGCCCTGCTGGTTGCCGTTGAGGCCGGTTGCGACGACCGAAACGCGGAACTTGCCGTCGAGGTTCTTGTCGAAGATCGCGCCGACGACGATGTCGGCCTCGGCTTCGACTTCGTCACGGATGCGGCTCGCAGCTTCGTCGACTTCGAACAGTGTCATGTCGGTACCGCCTGAGATCGAGATGAGCACGCCCTTGGCGCCCTTCATCGAGATGTCGTCGAGCAGCGGATTGGCGATTGCGGCTTCGGCGGCGATCAGCGCGCGGCCATCGCCGGATGCCTCGCCGGTTCCCATCATCGCACGACCCATGCCCTTCATCACCGATTTCACGTCGGCGAAGTCGAGGTTGATCAGGCCTTCCTTGACGATCAGGTCGGTGATGCAGCTGACGCCCGAAAAAAGCACGCGGTCCGCGATCATGAAGGCGTCGGCGAAGCTGGTCTTGGCGTCGGCAATGCGAAACAGGTTCTGGTTCGGAATGACGATGACCGTATCGGCGGCTTCACGCAGGGCTTCGATACCCTCGTTGGCCGTCTTCATGCGGCGATGCCCTTCGAACGAGAAGGGTTTTGTGACGACCGCAACCGTCAGGATGCCGGCAGAGCGCGCTGCGCGTGCAATCGCTGGCGCGGCACCGGTTCCGGTTCCACCACCCATGCCGGCGGTGACGAAACACATGTGCGAGCCGGCGAGATGATCCATGATCTCGTCGATCGATTCTTCGGCGGCCGCGCGGCCGATATCCGGCAGCGAGCCAGCACCGAGACCTTCGGTCACCTGCGCACCCAGCTGGATGCGGCGCGACGCCTTGGATGTCGCCAGAACCTGGGCATCCGTATTGGCGGCGATGAATTCCACGCCGTGGAGATTTTCCGTGATCATGTTGTTGATCGCGTTACCGCCACCGCCTCCGACACCGATCACGGTTATCTGCGGTTTCAATTCGGTCAAGCCGCTCTTAATATCCGTCATCTTCGTCTCCTTCAGCTCCTTCCGGTCGTCCCATACCAGAAGGACGGCGAATCGCCCCGCAGGCTATCTGTCCGCAAGGTCATAGACCAGAGCGCTGTCAGGCCAAAGAGGCAGGAGTAGGGTGAGGGCGATGTCATCGCAATTTAATGTACAGCATCCCTGAATTGAGCGCCTCACGAAGGTCGTGACCAATCCAAAATAGACCGTTGCGTAAATTGGTATGTTATACTATTACACTAGGCAACGGCAGAGATCGCGCGGGGATCGCTCTGGACAAGCACCGGCGTGTTCCCTATCAGTTGGGGCGCTACGGTTCTGCAATCGCAGATGAAAAGGGAATGCGGTGAGGCTTTCGGGCCAAGTCCGCGACTGCCCTCGCAACTGTAAGCGGCGAGCCAGCCATCGATACCACTGATCATCCGATCGGGAAGGCGATGGAAGGCGTTCGAGCCGCAAGTCAGGAGACCTGCCGTGGCATGGACAACCAACACCGGACGAGGGGTTCCGGCAGGGAGATGATTATGTCGCAAGCAATGCGCTCGTGCGCCATTTTGACGTCGAGCCGCGATGCGGCTTCAAGTCGTCCTGCCCTTTTTTCCGATCATTAAAGGACAGGACATGAAATCAGGGCTTATCGCCGCCTTAGTTGCGGCACTTCCCACATTCGCCTTTGCCGCACCGACCAGCTACCCGCTGACGATCGAGAATTGCGGTCGCTCCGTCACGTTCGAGAACGCGCCCCAGAAGATCGTCTCGATCGGTCAGGGCATGACCGAAGTGCTTTATTCGCTCGGGTTGGCCGACAAGGTGGCGGGCACTGCCGTCTGGGTCGGGCCGGTGCTTTTGCCCTATGCCGGAGTTGATGCGAAGATCAAACGGCTTGCCGACAACGACCCGAGCTTTGAATCGGTCGTCAGTCTCGAACCGGATCTGGTTGCTGCCGAGTTCGAGTGGCATGTCGGGCCGATGGGGTCCGTCGGCAAGCGCGAGCAGTTTTCCGATCTCGGCATCAACACCTATGTCTCGCCCGCCGATTGCGTCGCCAAGACCAATGTCGATGGCGGGGACGGCGTTCGCAACGAACTGTTCAAGATGGACCTGATCTACCGCGAGATTACCGAGCTCTCGAAGATCTTCGACGTCGAGGACAGGGGTACGGCCCTGATCGAAGACCTGAAACGACGCGAAGCCGCGGCCGTGGCATCGATCAAGGGTGTTGAGCTAAAGAACCTGCCGATCGTCTTCTGGTATTCCAGCAAGGAAACCAAGGGCGATGCCTTTATCGCCGGCAAGAACAGCGCACCGGCCTATATTCTCAACACGATCGGTGCCCGCAATGTGGTGACGACGGAAGAAGAATGGCCGCTGGTTGGCTGGGAAACGATTGCTGAGGCCAACCCCTCCGTCATCGTCATCGCCACCATGGACCGTCGCCGCTATGCCGCGGATGATCCGGCTGTGAAGATCAAGTTCCTCGAAACCGATCCTGTTGTCAGCCAGCTGGATGCGGTGAGAAAGAAGCGTTTCGTGATGATGGACGCGCAGTCAATGAACCCAACGATCCGCACGATCGAGGGCATCGAGACACTCGCCCGGGGCATCCAGTCCTTCGGCCTCGCGAATTAGGCGCGGCGGGTGATGACGTCTTTCCCTATTGCTGATTTCGACGAGATGGCGGCTGCACCCGATCAGTTCGGGCGTCTAACGTGAGGCGATCCTGCACTGGACGCTGGGTACTGGGTGCCGCGGGCGTGTTCCTCGTTCTCGCCGCGCTTCTCGTCGCCATCGTTGCCGGCGTGGCGATCGGCGAAATGACCATTCCCATGGAGACGACGATCGCTGCGGTGACAAACCGGCTCGGCTTTACGGCCGTGGCCTTGCCGCGCATTCAGGAAGCGGTGATCTGGGATTATCGCCTGTCGCGCTCACTTGTCGCGGCATTTTGCGGCGCCGGGCTGGCGCTGTCGGGGGCGATCCTGCAGTCGCTGCTGCGGAACTCGCTGGCCGAACCGTATGTTCTCGGCATTTCGGCTGGAGCATCGACCGGTGCGGTCAGCGTCATGCTGCTCGGGTTTGGCGCGGGCGCGATCTCGCTTTCCGCCGGAGCCTTTGTCGGCGCGCTGATCGCCTTTGTCTTCGTGGTGATGCTGTCGAGCGGACGCCAGACGGCGGACCGGACCATTCTTGCGGGCGTTGCCGCCTCGCAATTGTTCAACGCGCTGACCTCCTACATCGTCTCGACGTCTGCCAATGCCGAACAGGCGCGCAGCGTGATGTTCTGGCTGCTCGGCAGCCTTGCCGGCGTCCGCTGGCCGGAGGTGACGCTTGCCGCTTCGGTCGTCACCGTCGGGCTCATCGTCTGCATCTGGCATGCGCGGGCGCTCGATGCGTTTACCTTCGGCGAGGATGCGGCCCGTTCGCTCGGCATCGCCGTCCGGCGGGTCCGGGTGCTGCTGCTGCTTGTCACGGCGCTGATGACGGCGACGATCGTCAGCATGGTCGGCGCGATCGGCTTTGTCGGGCTCGTTATTCCACATGCCGCCCGGTTCATCGTAGGCCCTGGCCATATCCGGCTTTTGCCGGCCTGTGCGCTGATCGGGGCGCTGTTCATGGTGCTTGCCGATATCGTCTCGCGCATCGTCATCGCACCGCAGATCCTGCCGATCGGGGTGGTAACCGCGCTGGTCGGCGTTCCCTTTTTCTGCGTCATTCTCTACCGGGCAAGGAGGGTCGCATGACGTCCGACCCCGTCTCCGCCCCGGTCCTGGCCGCAACTGCCGTCCGGTGGCTTGCCGGGCGCAAGGTGATCGTCGATGGCGTCACGGTTTCGGTCGATGAGGGCCGGACGCTCGGGCTGATCGGGCCCAATGGTTCCGGCAAGTCGTCGCTGATCCGACTTCTCGCAGGTCTCCGGCCACCCGCCGCCGGCAATGTCACGCTGGATGGAAAGCCGATGAGCGGTTTCGCACGGCGCGAGCTTGCCAAGCGGGTTTCAGTCGTCGAACAGCATTCGGCAACCGAGGCGAATGTTACCGTCATCGACGTGGTCCGGCTTGGACGCACGCCGTACCGGTCGGCGCTGTCGCCGTGGACGCAAGAGGACGACCGGATCGTGACCGAGGCACTGGTCCGCGTCGGGCTGGACGATCGCCGCGAGCAGTTCTGGCATACGCTGTCGGGGGGCGAGCGTCAGCGCGTGCAGTTGGCCCGGGCGCTCGCACAGTCGCCGGCGGTGCTGATCCTCGACGAACCGACCAACCATCTCGACATCCAGCACCAGATCGACATCCTGCGGCTTGTCTCGGAGCTGCCGCTGACGACGGTCGTCGCGATCCACGATCTCAACCTCGCCGCCCGGTTCTGCGACGTGATCGCGGTGCTTTCCGAAGGACGTCTGGTCGCCTGCGGTTCGCCGGTCGATATTCTGACCGAGAAGATGATCGCAGACGTGTTCGGGGTTGAAGCCCATGTCTCGACCTCGCCGCATCACGGCCGGCTGCATATCCAGTTCCTGATGTGAACCAGTCTAGGCGGCGGCGATCTGCAGCAGGTTGCGCAAGAGCATCGCACGGGTGAGCGCGCCGACCGAACCCTGCGGCGGCGTTACCCAGCCTGCGACATCAGTGACATCGGCCGCTACATCCGAGACCATGGAACCGTCCGTGCCGTAGCTGATGCCGACGCCGACGACGGCGGCACCGGGCTTGACCATGTCTGCGGTGACGAAACCGGGCTGGCCGAGGGCGGCGATGACGATATCGGCGCGCCTGACTTCCTCGGCGATATCCCGAGAGCCGCTATGCAGCAGGGTTACCGTCGTATCGATTCCCTTGGCCGAGAGGAGCATCGCGAGCGGTCGCCCGACGAGCTGGCCGCGGCCGATTATCGCCACCCTGCGTCCGGCAAGCGGAAAGGCATTGTCCTGCAGAAGCGCGAGGATCGCGGCCGGGGTACAGGGCAGCAGGCCGGGCTTTCCCGCCATGAGAAGGCCGAGGTTCTGCGGATGCAGGCCGTCGATATCCTTGGCTGGTGAGACGGCAGTCATCACCCTTATCTCGTCGATCTGATCCGGCAGCGGCAGTTGCACCATCAGGCCATGGATGGCGGGATCGGCGTTCACAGCGGCAATCCGTTCGAGCAGGGCTTCGGTGGTCGTATCCGAGGGCAGGCGCAGGTCGATGGCCTCGATACCGACCTCGACGCAGTCTGCATGTTTTCGGCCGATATAGGTGGCGCTGGCCGGATCGTCTCCCACCAGCACCGTCACCATCTTCGGCGCAATGCCGCGCGCGCGGAGACCGGCAACCTGCGCTGCCATCTCGCGCCTCAGCCGGGCGGCGAGAGCTTCGCCGTCCAGCAGTGTTGCGGTCGTTCTCGGCAGGGTCACGCTCATTTCAGCCCGATCGAGGGATCGATGAAGCGGTTGGTGACGACCTGATCCGGCTTCACATCCGGGTCGGCGCGCTCGTCGAAACGCGGCTTGACCAGTTTGAGCATCTCGGCGACGCGGTCCATGTCGAAATCGCCGATCGTCGCGTTGGGGCCGTTGCCGATAATGCCGGTGTCGACCATCGTCTTTGCGGCATAGGCCATCAGCTCCGGCGCGGTCTTCCACCAGCTGGCAGCGTGACCGGCAGCGTTGAAGTCGACGATCACCTTGTTTGCCTCGGCCGGATCCTTGGCATAGTCGGCAGTTGCTTGCTGCAGAAGCGGGACGAGCTTTGCGAGGCACGGTGCAAGCTCTTCCATTCTAGCCGTCGCGACGGAGAGCATGCCGGTGTAGTTGCGATAGCCGAGGTCGTTCATGTTGAGGTAGCCGATCGGCTTGCCCCAGTTGTTGCCGTGCTCGAACTTGTAGACTTCGCTGGTGACAAAACCCTGGTTCAGCCATGTGCCGTTGTTGGTGACGAAATTCTCGCCGTCGCCGCGATAGCCCTCGACGAACACATCCGCGGGGACGCCCTGCTCGACGAGGTAGAGACCGAAGGTGCGCTTGATGGTCGAGACGTAGATCTTGCCCTTGCCGCTCTCTGCAAAGGTCTCGAGATCGGCGATCGACTTGAAGCCGTCAGGATAGGTGGCCTTGTCCCACAGGAGAACCGTCGGCGCGATATCGAGCGGTGCCATGACGCCGACAACCGGGAAGCGCTTGGAAAAGATAAAGGCGTTGTCCAGTTCCTGATAGCCGAGATGCGGCGTGACACCGGCCTTGGAATTGCCCATGTAAAGCGCCGAATAGGCAGTCTCGCCATCGCCCATGCCAAGCCCGCCGCCACCTTCGAGGATGGTCAGCTCGATGCCGGTCGAGCCGAGGGGACCGGTATATTGGCCTGACGTCATCTCCCCGCCCGAGCCGATCAGCTGATAGAGCGGACCTTGCTCGGCCTGGGCCAGCCAGTCTTTCTGGATGATGAACGGGCTGGGGCAGACATCGGCGAGCGGCGTCTTGTAGCGGCTCTTGGCGAACTCGCCGGCGGTCGCGCCATTTGTAGACAAGGCCGTTGCGAACGTGGCGATCACCACTGCGGTGGTCAGTGTGGCAGTCAGTTTATTTGTCATTTTTGTTCCCCTGATTGCTTTTTTTCTAGGTCAGTTCAGCGGCGGTGTCAGCGTTGCCTGTCGCTCGATTCGTGCCAATGCGCAAACAGCCGGTTCCCGAGCCAGTTGAAGGACAGGTAGACGGTGATCGACAGGGCAGAGGCGACGATCAGCGCGGCATACATCTGCTCGTATTTGAAATCGATTTTGGCGTTCATCAGCAGCTGTCCGAGGCCTCCCTTGCCGGACAGGAAGAACAGTTCTGAAACGATCGCGGCGATGACCGCGAGGCTGCCGGAGATCCGCAAGCCCGCAAACAGCGTCGGTGCCGCAGAGGGCAGCGCGGCCTTGCGCAGCATCACCCACCAGGAGGCATTCTGCAGCTTGAACAGTTCGAGAATGTTGCGATCGACGCTTTTGAGGCCAAGCAGCAGCGTCGTTGGAATGGCGAAGAAGGTGAACAGCGCGACGATCAGCACCTTGGGCAGAAAGCCGAAGCCGAGCGCGCTCTGGATCAGCGGAATGATCGCCATGATCGGGATCGACTGCAGCGCCACGAGATAGGGGAAGACCGCCTTCTCCAGCGCATAGACGCGGAACATGACGATTCCGAGCATGATGCCGACGGGGATAGAGACCGCGAGCCCCGTGATGGCGATGGAGATCGTGGTCAGCGCCCGCATCAGCAGCTCAGAGCGGAAGGCTGCAATGCCGAATGCCTGGCTCCACAGGCCCTCCGCACTCGGCATCAGGAACTGGCGATGGGCCGGAAGGTCGGCCCGGATCAGGGCATAGGCTGCGACGATCAGGATGCCGAGGAGGACAGGCGGTGCGACGCTCAAGACGAGACGGCGGCCGACGCTTGGTGCCGGTGCAAGCGGGACGGGACTGTAGCGTTCGACCTGGGCCTTCAGCGGCGGGGATTTGTAAGCGGCGACAATAGGATCCGACATGGCGCTCAAGCCTCTATGGCATGGCGAAGGGCACGCGATACCGCTCCGCACAGTTTCGAGAATTCCGGCTCGTAACGCAGGTCCGGCTGGCGCGGGAAGGGAAAGCCGATGTCGAACGTATCGATGATGCGGCCGGGACGGCGCGACATCACCACGACCTTGCTCGACATGTAGACGGCCTCGGGAATGGAGTGGGTGACGAAGATGCCGGTGAAACCTTCGCGGCAATGGAGGTCGATCACCTCGTCGTTCAGCCGTTCGCGGGTGATTTCGTCGAGCGCGCCGAACGGTTCGTCGAACATGAAGACGTTGGGATTGAGCGCGAGCGACCGCGCCAGCGAGGCGCGCATCCGCATGCCGCCGGAAAGCCTTCGCGGATAATGGGCCTCGAAGCCGGAAAGGCCGACGAGCTCGATCTTTTCCTTCGCGATTTCGCGGCGTTTGGCGGCCGGGTACCCGCGCAGCTCCATCAGCAGCTCTACATTCCCCTGCACGCGCCGCCATGGCAGCAGGGTCGCATCCTGGAACGTGTAGCCGAGCTGTTGCCGATCGACCCAGACATCGCCGGAACTGTGGCTCGACAGGCCGCTCGCGATCCGCAGCAGCGTCGATTTTCCGCAGCCGGACGGGCCGACGATCGACACGAACTCCCCATGGCCGATAGCAAGGTCGACATCGGAGAGCGCTTCCGTTCCATCCGGGAACGTCATGGAGACCTTTTCGAACACGACGGCATTGCCGCCGGGCAGGGGCGGATGGGGACGTGCACCAATATCGGTGGCGGCGACTGTCGGCGATCCCGTCATGACAAATCCCCTTTTCTCATCTCAAAACCGTCTCTCAAAACCGCAGCATGGACGTGCGGACCTGCGCGATGAAGGCCTCCGTGCGCTCATTGGTGACGTTGTTGATATCGTAGAGCGCGTGATATTTCACTTTTACCCGCGGATTGCAGACGACGCGCAGGAAGCGGGTGGCGTTGCGGCGTGGCGGATCGCCGAGAACCATCGCACGCCAGCGTTTCGAGCCATAGGTGGTGACGGTTGCGAGCTTGCGGATATTGGTAAGTCCCGGCGAAAGCTGCCCGTCCTGTAGATTGAACGAGACGTCGGGGAGGAAGACCCGGTCGAAATACCCCTTGAGGATCGCCGGCCAGCCGAAATTCCACACGGGATGGCAGAGAACCAGCGCATCGCAGGACATCAGCCGGTCGACATAGGGCGCGACGCGGCTGCGATTGATAGAAAGGTCGTGATAGTCTCGCCGATCTTCCGCCGACAGAACCGGATCGAACCCTTCGGCATAAAGATCCAGGTCGTCCACCGTATGCCCGGCCTCGAGCAGGCTCGCGACGACCGTATCGTGCAGGCGCGAGGCGAGGCTTTCCTTCAGCGGGTGGGCGTAAATGACATGTACCTTCATCGGTCCAAAATTCTCGTTATCGGTTGAAAAGGAAGATGCGGCCGGGAGCGGGGACCCAGTCAGGATGCGTCCAGGCGATCATCTTGCCGGGGTTGAGAAGGCCCTTCGGATCCGTCTGGCGCTTGAATTCGAGCTGGGCCGGATCGGTACGTTTCATGCCGCCTTCCTCGAGCGTTACCCGATGCGGGTTGAACACGGTGACGCCCAGCCTCACCTCGAGGATCTCGATCACCTCTTCGAGCCGCTCAGCGCTTTCGTAGCGCAGCAGCGGCATGGCGACCGCGGCGACCTTGCCGGAAAACCGGGTGAATTCGAAATGCAGGATCAGCTCGTCGCCGAATGTCTCGGCGATGCGGTCGATCGCGCCGTAGAGATCGTCCTGCGGCAGCATCATCTGCAGGTAGGTGATCGACGGATCGATCTTGATCGCTCGAAGCGTCGTGTGGTTCCAGGCCAGCTCATAGGCCGGCGGCAGGCGCATGCCGTCACCATCGCGGTCGGCGCGGAAGCGGATGGAGGCGCCGGCGGTGTCGTCGACCGCGGTGACCAGCCTATCGAGATCCTGCCTTGCGACCATGACCGCGATCAGCGCTTCGCCGGATTTCAGGAACGGTGCGTGCCGGGTGAAATAGCGATCGGGGATGGCGCTTTCGAAGGTCGAGAGCATGCGGAGCGTGATCGCGTCATCTTCTCCGAGACGAAAGGCGAGCCGGTTTGCGGCTGCAAAATCGGGTGTGCCGATCAGCACGTCGACCCAGTCTCCGGCCGGGTCGACCGGGATCTCGATTTCGGTGATGACGCCGTTGACGCCGTAGGCGTGTGCCGCCTTGGCAATGTCGTCGCCGACAAGGTCGAGGACGCGGGGCTCTGCCTCCATCGTCACAAGCCGCAGGCGGCAGATGTTGGCGGGATTGCGCAGACCGCCCCAGCGGATGGCGCCGACACCGCTCGATCCGCCGGCGATGAAACCGCCCAGCGTCGCAGTTGCCGTGGTGGAGGGAAACAGGCGGATTTCCAGACCCTTTTCGCGTGCCGCCAGTTCGAGATCCGCCATGACGGCGCCGGCTTGGGCAACGAGATGATCGTCACCGATGCGAACGACCACGTTCATGTGTTTCATATGCAGAACGACGCCGCCCTGCAGCGGCATGGACTGGCCGTAATTGCCGGTTCCGGCACCTCTGACAGTGACGGGCACGTTGCAGCGGTGGCAGATCGAAAGGATCTCGATCACCTCGGCCTCGCTGCGGGGAGCAACCACCAGATCGCCGCAGACGTCTTGCAAAAGATCCTTCAGGACCGGACTGTACCAGTAGAAGTCCCGGCTTTTCTGCTGCACCGTGCGCGGATTGTCGTCGATGTCGAACCGGGCGAGAGCTGCCCGGCAGGTCGTCATATCTGCACTCACGCGCGCCTCCGTTCGATACCTGCCGCTTCGGCAGTCTCGATCCCCAAGGGTTTGCCGTTGCGCAAAACCGTGCGGGCGGTGTTCGTGCGGGAGAAGAGGTCGGTCCAGCCGGTTGCCTCGAAGATGATCGCATCCGCCGGTCCGCCGGCGCGGATCATGCCTCCGTCTTCAACTCCCATGGCGGTCGCTGGTCCTGCGTTGCAGGCCTTGGCCCAGCCGGCGGGATCGCCTTCGAGCTGGCCAAGGAGCTGCGCCTGGCGCATCACATCCAGCATGTCGAAATCGCCGTAGGGGTAGAATGCGTCCTGCACATTGTCCGAGGCAAAGGCGACGTTGACGCCGGCGGCGCGCAGTTCGGTGACCGGCGCAAGGCCACGCAGGCGGGGCGTGCGGCCAGGCTTGCGGTCCTGCAGGAAGCCGTTGGTGAGCGGCAGCGCGACGACATGGATGCCGGCTTCGGCAATGCCGGCGATCAGGGCCTGCGCTTCGGGTTCGTCTTTCATCGCCAGCGCGCAGCAATGTCCGGCGACGATGCGCCCGGCAAACTTGTGCCGCAGGGCCGTCTCCACGACGAGCGACAGGCCGTCAGCGGACGCGTCCGTCGTTTCGTCCACGTGAAGATCGAGGTCCAGCCCGTGTCGTGCGGCTGCCAGAAACAGGCGGTCGATCCGCTCCGGCGTGGCGCTGCCCGGTCCGATAAAGCCGCCGAGCACGCCGCCGCGCTTGGCGATTTGCGCGCAGCGGCGATCGAAACCGTCCTGCTCCACCCGAAACAGCGCCATCAGGGCGACCGCCTGCAGGGTCAGCCGGTGCTTCCAGGCGGACTGGATTTCGCCAAAGGCGATCCAGGCGGGGCTGTTTTCGGGTTCCTCGAACGTATCGAGATGGGTGCGCAACGCGACCGTGCCGTGCTGTTCGGCCCTCACGAGTGCGCGGTCCATGCGCTGCATGATATCCTCGACCGTTCGGTTTGGCGCGTCGGCCATCGCCAGTTCGACCGCGCCGGCAAGGCCGTTGTCGGAAAAGCCGGTTCGCTCGGAAGTGAAAGCCTTGTCGAGATGGACGTGCATGTCGATGAAGCCGGGCAAAGCGAGGCGGCCCTGCGCATCCCACTCGCGCTCGCTTGAGGTGGGCGCATGGAAACGACCATCGCGGATCGTCACGTCGAAAGTGACGAGGCCGCTGCGGCTGTCTGCCGCGTGGTGGGGAAGGCCATCGACCAGCGCTGCGGGTGCACGCAGATTGTGGATGGTGAGCGGCGCGTCGCCGAATGGCGGGATAACGGCACTCATAGCGGCTGTATCCCGATGGCAGGCATTCCCGGATGCGCTGCGACCTCGTCCAGAAGCTTGGCGTAGCGGGTTGCCGCATGGGCAACGATGGCGGCGCCGATCTCTAGCGTTGCGGACGCGGCATCGCCGGCGACGCCTGCCGGGTGCAGGTCCTCCGCGACCCAGCCGGCGCTGATCGGGCCGAGCAGGCGAAGGACCTCGTTGTTCTCGGCGACGGCTGCCGAGGCCGGCACGAAATTGCGGGCTTCGCTCATCTCGACCAGATCCGGCCGGAAATGCAGCATGGCCGCGGTTTCGACCAGTCCGCCATGGATGCCGTCGCGCTGTTCGAGCAGTGAGACGAGACCCGGCGGAAAGCCCATCGAGATCCATCCTGCCGACACCACGAACAGCTCCGTTTCCAGCCGCAGGCTTCTCGCCGCGATCTGGAGAACCGGAACGTTGCCGCCATGGGCATTCAGAAACACCAGCTTGCGGAAGCCGGCGCGGGCAACGCCGTGACCGATCTGGGTGAGGGATGCCAGCAGCGTCGCCGCATCGAGCGTCAGCGTTCCGGGAAAGGAGAGGTGCTCGTCGGATTTCGCGTAAGCGATGGTAGGAAGGATGTAGACGTCTGCATCCTCGACACGCTGGGCCGCCTCGATCGCCATGCGCTCAGCCAGGATGCTATCGGTGGCGAGCGGCAGGTGCGGGCCGTGCTGCTCCGTCGCGCCGACAGGCAGGACCGCGACAGCGCGACCTCTGTCGATGGCTGCGAAATCGGTGGTCTTGAGGTCTTGCCAAAACTGAAACGACATGGTTTGTTCGCTTATCGAGCAATTGTTCGCTAAATCGTAACGGAAGCCGCCGGTTCGTCAAGGTGAAAAATGTTGCGGTGCGGAAAAGATAGGCAGAACTGGGTTTACCCTCGGGTCTGGAAGGAGCGCCGGTGCTGGATGAAAACGACAAGGAAGTCTCGCTGACCTTCGCCAAGGGGCTGGCCGTCCTGCTCGCCTTCGACGCGAAGGATCGGGCCATTACGATCACCGAGATTGCCGACAAGGTCCAGCTCAACCGCGCCGTCGCACGGCGGCTGGTGCGGACGCTGGAGCAGCTCGGCTATCTCGCCTGCGATCGCGGCCGCTATGAGCTGACCCCGCATGTGCTGCGGCTGAGCCAGGGCTTCATCGAGGGCCGGGGCATTCCGCAGATCATCCAGCCGGTGCTGCGCAATGCGGCGCAGGAGGTCGGCGAGTCCGTGTCCTATGCGATGCTGGACGAGACGGATGCCGTCTATGTCGCCCATGCGTTCCTACCCTCGAAATTCACGCTCAACCGTGTCACGACCGGCACGCGGGTGCCGTTGCTGCCGACAGCTTCGGGGCGGGCGATCCTCGCATTCCTGGATACCGTCCGGCTCGATGCGATCCTCGACGGCGCCGCCTTCTCGGCCCATACCGACCAGACCGAGACCCAGCGGGATCGTCTGGAGGAGGCGCTGAAACAGATCCGCGAGCGCGGCTATGCGCTGACGGACAGCGAATATGTCAGCGGCGTCGCGTCGCTGGCGGCCCCCGTGTTTCACCCCGGCATCGGCGAGGTCGTCGGTGCCGTGTCGATTATCTTCGAGCATGGGCAGTATGACGAGGCGGCGCTGGCCGAGATGGCGGCACGGCTGAAAATCTGCGCCGGGCAGATCGGCTCCACACTCTAGGGAAGTTACATGCTTGAGATCGTCACCGGGTTTGAAATTGCAGCCGGGATCAATACCGAAACACGCCGGCGCATTTCGGCAAGCGGCCGGACGGTTCGCTGCGTCGTGCTGCTCGATGACAGCAATCCCGGAATGGCCGCGTATGCGCGTCGGCAGCAGGTCAGCGCGCAGGAGGTCGGCATAGACCTGCAGCTCGAAACCTATCCGTCGGATGTCGGGAGGCTCACGGCGCGGCTGGAGGAACTGGCGGTTCTGGCCGAGATCGACGCAGTCGCGACACTCTATCCGTTGCCGGCGGGCATGGATGCGCGGACGGCTGCGCTTCTGATCGGGCAGAGCAAGGACGTGGACGGACTGCATCCACTCAACGCCGGTGACCTGGCGCTCGGCGCCGTGACCCGTCCCCCGGCGACGGCGAGGGCTTGTTTTCTGATGGCGCAGGCGCTGGCTGGGTCGCTCAAAGGGCGCGAGATCGTGCTGGTCGGCGCATCGCGCATCGTCGGTCGACCGCTCGCCAACCTGCTGCTTGACGCTGAGGCGACCGTCACGATTGCGCATGCGGCGACACGGGATCTGGCGGCTCATACGCGCCGCGCCGATATCGTCGTGACGGCTGCGGGCGTTGCCGGGTTGATCGGGTCGGAGCATCTTCGCGATGGCGCGATCGTTCTCGATGTCTCGATCAATCGCGGCCCGGCCGGACTTGTCGGTGATGTCGATCTCGACGCGATCGCCGGTCGCAACGTCACGGTGACGCATGTGCCCGATGGCATCGGCCCGGTTACAACGGCCTGCCTGATGCGCAATGTTGCGGAGGCGGCACTCGGAGTGTCCTGACGGAAATCAGTGCGGTGATATTGCGCTGCACTAGAATTTGCGCTTTTCTACTTATATCCGAACACAAGTTCGATAAACGAACAAACCGGGGAACTCGTAATGACCTTCCATCTTCGCAGCTTCGTGCTCAAAACGCTTTCCGCCGCTCTCGTCGTCGCCTCCGTCGGCTCGGCTCAAGCCGCGGACATCCGTCCCGGTGTCACCTTCGCGGGCACGCCGTCCACCGATCCCGCGCGTGCCGCCATGGAGAACCTGGTCTTCGACCTCGCCTCCGCCTGGGCGTCCTGCAATCGCGAACTGATGACGAATGCCGTTACGGAGGACGTGGCATTCTCCTACCCGACCAGCAGCATCACCGGTCGCGACAAGATGCTGGCCGACCTCGACACGTTCTGCAAGGCGGCCAAGGATACGAGCATCTACCTTCCGGAGGACGCGTTCTTTATCGATACGACGACCGGCCGCATCGCTGTCGAGCTGCAATTCCGCACGTTCCAGCGCGGCAACCGCCAGGTCGTCAATGATGTCTGGATCGCCCATGTGAAGGACGGCAAGATCTCGGTGATCAAGGAATATCTCGACGGCCGGGTGAAGGATCTGCAGGCGCTCGGCGTGCTTCAGCTCGAGGAAAGCCCGAAGACGCTGACGCCATGGCCGGCCCGCACCGAACAGTGGAAGGGCTGCTTCCCGATCGTGAAGGCAGCACCGGTCAACACCTGCCCGTAGTCCTCACGTCGTGAAGGCAGCACGCGAGCCTTGGGGTCGCGTGCTGCAGATTTCCGGTTATGCCGAGAGCAGGACGCTCATCTGATAACCGCCTTCGAGTTCCACGACCACGCGTCCGGCGCCGGGCAGCGGCATCGCGCCCGAGAGCGCACCTGTTGTCACTGCCATGCCTGCGGTGAGGGATGTCGCCGGGCGTGTGGCGTCATTGGCATAGGCGACCAGCCAGGCGAGCACGTCTCCGACTGGATGGGCCACTGGTCCGTCATAGACCGGGCTGCTGTCGTGGGTGACCTTGAGGACAAGCCCACCAACCGTGTCGATCAGCGTCTTCGGGACCTTCGGGCCGAGCGCATAGCCGCCATTGCCGATCCGGTCGGCGAGGTAGAGCGGGAAGGAAACGCTGCCACCTTCCTCGACTGCGGTGACAAGCAGTTCCGAGCCGAGATAGGCATCCGCCACCGCGTCCAGCACTTCCGCCCTTGTATAGGCTTCGGACCTCACCGGTAGATCCGCGCCGAGCTTGACGGCGATCTCGACTTCGAACCGCGTGCCGGGGGAGTAGGGAAGCTTCGCTTCGCTTGTGGTCTCGACGTAAGGGAACAGCGGCGCGATCACCGGATGCTTGTCCGTCGACATCGCGACCTTGATCATCTTCGCGTTGGCGCCGATTCTCTGTGCCACGGCGTTCTGTGCCGCCATCCCGGCCGCAATATCCTGGGGAAGGGCAAAGCTTGCGGACGGCGCCTTGCGGCCTTCGTTGCGCAGCGTGATCAGGCTCTCGGCCAGTGTTTCTGGATTGAACGCCTGGGTTGAGAGTTCGGCCATGAATGTCTCCGATCGAATGATTTGCGGCTGAGCTTTTTTGGGCTCTCGCCAGCGTTTCGCTGTGGTTCAGCGGGGTGGAGATCGTCGCGAACGCAGAGCCGTCCGTCAAGGCTTTGCGGGCAATATCCCGGCCCGACGCGCAGGTATCCGTTCAGCAGGCAGCCTTAACCTGCTGATATCGTTCGTTGAGACGTAGGGATTCTGCGTCAGTCGACGAGATACTTGTCGTTCTTTGCGCTCGGTATCTTCACCACCGTCAGCGTCGCGTCGGTGAGCGCTTCGAAGGCGTTGACCGTGCCGGGCTCGATGACGATCAGGCTGCCTTCGCCCCATTCCCTGTCCAGCATGCGGACACGGCCGGAGACGACGAGCGTGATTTCCCGGGCGATCTTGTGGTAGTGCCGGGCATCGCGATCGCCCGCCTTGTAGCTCTTGACGCCCACTTCGAACGCGTCGGTCTTGACGACGCTCGGATCGAAATCGCCGACGAACCAGCCGCCGATCATGTTGTCGAGATTATAGGAAGCTTCGCTCATCTTATGCCCTCAGATCGACAGTTCGCTCAGCTGGCGGTCGGATTTGATCGGATGATAGTCCTTCGCGTCGATCGGGTAGACGCCGATCTTCTTGTCCTCGAGGACGAGCTCGTTATAGACCGGGCAGACATAGAACATGTCGTTGTGCCGGGCGTCCTTGCGGATCGCGGCCTTGGCTGCCTTGACGAAATCGGACCCTTTGCGGAAGTAGTAAAAGCCCGCCGTCGCATTGTCGCTGATCGGGTGCTTTTCGGCCGCCTCAACGACCATCTGGCGCTCGTCGAGCCGGACGAACGAATAGCGCGGGTGGACCGACCGGAAGGTAACGGTGCCGCCATCGAGCTCGCGCCGGCTGAAATCGGCGATGATGGTTTCCATCGGAACGGTCAGGAATTCGTCGCCGTTGAGGATCAGAAGCGGTGTGTCGTTGTCGATGCTGCCGGCGGCCAGCAGCGCGGTGCAGGCAGCACCCTGGGTCTTGTCCTTGACGGCAACGATCTCGGCGGTCGGATCGATCAGCCGGACGACGTCGTCGAGATGATAGCGGCGCAGTTCCTTTTCCTGCATCGCGATGATCACCCGGTGGCCGGTGATCCGCGCGCATTGTTCTAGCAGGCGCTGCACCAGCGGCATGCCGTCCACCTCGACCAGCGGGGTCGGGAAGCTGTCTGCGGAAAGGATGCGGGGCTCGCCCGCCATGAGGATCAGGATGTTCATGCGACCACCTGCAATGCCGGAAGCTCGAACGATGCCTGCAGCTTGTCGATAGACTTGCAGATCGACTGGTAGTTCACCTCGGACACGTCGTTGACAACCATGACATGGGCACCGGAAGCGCGCGCTGCCCGAATTCCGTGGTCGTTGTCCTCGACGATCAGGCATTCTTCAGGCGCAAGGCCAAGGATGCCGATGGCCTTCAGGTAGATTTCCGGGCTGGGTTTGCCGACGCTCACGTCTTCGTTGCTGAGCTGGAATTCCAGGTAGTCCTCAAGGCCGGCCTTCGCCATCATCAGGTTGACGGTGCTGCGGATGGAGTTCGAGGCGACGCCGAGACGGTAGCCTTCGCCACGCAGGCGCGCGAGCGCATATTGCTGGCGAAATACCGGCTTGCATTTTGTGTGGATCAGCTCGGTCGTATAGCGCTGCTTCATCTCGTTGACGAAGCCGTGCAGGGATTCCGGAAGGCCGCGGGTGGAGGTCAGCATCTGCAGCTTGGTGCGGGTCGGCAGGCCGTCGAACGTGGTCAGGTGCTCGTGCAGCGGAATGGTAAAGCCGAACAGTTCCAGCGCGCGGTTGAGCGCTTCGTAATGCCATTCGCGGGCATCGATCAGCACGCCATCCATGTCGAAAATTACAGCCTTAATCATCGTCATCAAACCTCGTGCGCCAGACTTTGCGCTATACGCGCAGCAGTTCCTTGGCTTTCTCGGGAAAATCGGTGCAGATCATCAGCCCTTCGCGATCGCGCAGGCCGGACGAGACCAGCCAGTGCAGGAAAGGTTCGTATTCGTCTTGCCGGCGATGCAGGTCGGGCGCGACCAGCGCGACCAGCTTGCCGTCATCCAGCAGTTTTTCGACCAGCGGCGCTTCGTACCAGCGGCCGGGCAGAAAGTTGTCCAGCCAGACGCCGGTGATGCCGGGTTCGCTGTAAAGCGAAGGGACGCGCTCGTATTCGCTCAGTCGGGTAAACGAGGTCATGCCGCGCTTCACGCCCTGGATCAGGTCCGGAACCGAGCTGTCGAACAGGAAATAGTTGTCGTAGCCTTCGGCGGTCAGTACCTCGGCCAGCATATCATGCAGCCCGTCGGCCTTGATATTGAGTGCCAGCGTCGGAGACCCGTGCTGTCTGGCGAGGCTCAGAAGATAAGCGAAGGAGATTTCGGTGCCGTTTGGAATGTCGTGCGAGATGACCAGCCGCGGCTTGCCGCCAACGAGGCAGTCGCGCACATCGGTCTCGGTGCCGTAGCCGAGCGAGAACGACCGGACGAAGGCCTCGACCGTGTTCTTTTCCTCGGGGGATTTCCAGTATCCCCGATGGCTGAGGATCTGGATCATGCCGGTTCCTTGATCGACTGAGTCACGCTCAGAGACAGCGGCAGATTGCGGAAGCTCTCAAGATCTTCGGGAACGCCCAGGCCGTGCATGCCCTTGTCGACGGAGCCGATCGAATAGGCGCCGATCTTCATGCCGTCCTCGATCATGAAATTGTAGACGGGCGCCACGTAGAACTCGCCGTTGACGCGGAAGTCGCGCTCGATCATCCGGTCCGCATGGGCAACGAAGTCGGATCCCTTACGGAAATTGTAGATGCCGACGGTGGCGTGGTTGGAGATCACCTGTTTTTCGACGACGTTGTCGATAAAGCCGTTGTCGCCGAAGGAGACAAAGCTCCACTTCGGATCGTCCGCCGACATGGTCATGATCAGGCCATCGAGACCGTCTGCGGCGGCAAGGTAGGCGTTGATGTCGACATCGACATACTGATCGCAGTTGGCGATCATCATCGGGTTGCCGTTGTCGATGGCCTCGCGCGCCAGAAGCACGGTGCAGGCGGCGCCCTCGGTGACGGTTTCGACCAGATAGATATCGCAACCCGGCGCCCACTGGCGCAGATGCGCGTCGAGACCGTAATCCCGGACATGCGAGGCCTGGCAGATGAAGATGAAGTGATGCTCGACCTTTGGTTTAAGGTTCTCGATCACGAGGCGGATCATCGCGACGTCATGCACGGGCAGGAGCGGTTTTGGAAGCGTATAGCCGGCTTTTGCAAAGCGGCTTCCATGACCTGCCATCGGCACGACGATATTGAGCATCTGCGGCGGTATCCAAAATAAAAGTTTGCAGTTGATCTAGTGCCTTAACCTTAAGGCTTGAAGCTGGTGCCAAGCTGTCAAACGACCCCTGTTCGCAGCCTCGTTCCCGGCGGTTTGCCGGGCCCGAAACCCGCTATTCGGCCTGGATTTCGCCGAGCTGCATGCCCATCGACGGCGACGGTGTCGTCAGTCGCGGCCGGTTGAAGATCTTGTAGAGCGGGTTGTCGCATTCCGGATTGGCAAACAGCGTGTTGGAATCGAAGTAGCCGTCTTCGATGAAGCGCAGATTTGCGTGCATGGTGCGCAGGAAATAGTACATCAGATGCAGGTGAGCGCGGCCCGAAAGCTGGTTCATGATCATGGCATTGTAGAAATGCGAAATCGCGCTCTTGCCGATCACATGCACGGCGTCGCCGACGCGCCAGTGGTCACGCCAGTAGGATTTATATTCCTTGAAAGGAAAGTAGATGCTGTCGCGGCTGATATCGACATTCCAGTCCGTGATCTTCTTCCTGAACTGCAGGTCGAAGCGGATCACGGCGAGCGCATCGTATTCGTCTTGGGCGAACACGTGCTTGAGGCCTTCCTTGTAGGTCTCGATCTGCGAGCTGCCCTGCGCATCCAGCTTGATCAGCTCGCACGGTCCAAGCTTATCCTGAAGCTCGGCCAGGGCCGGGCTGTCATAGGTGGCGAGGTAGAGTTTCGCATCGGGATTGCTTTCACGCACCGGCGCCACAATATTCTCGATGATCGAGTCGATGTTCTTGCGCGCATCCATCGGCAGGCCGAAACGGTCCTTCTCGATGTAATTGTTGCCCCGGATCAGTACGGAAAGTCTCAACGTTGCCCCCTATGGAAACGATTATCGCAGTCGCTGATCAACGTCTTGCCCCCGCCGATCCTGTCTCTCTGCGATAGTCCCCGTAGCTGGTGCGGAGCAGGTCAGGCCCTCTTTCAGGCCGGAATCGACGCCGCCTGCACATCGGTCGCGGTCTGTTTCGGCTTGCCGTAGAGCCCGATATTCTCGTCGCCCCAGGCCTTTAACGCGGTCAGGATCGGTTTGATGGTGAGGCCGAGCGGCGAGAGGCTGTATTCCACCTTGGGCGGCACCTGCGCATAGACCTTGCGAGTGATCAACCCGTCCGCCTCCAGCTCGCGTAGCTGGTTGGTCAGCATGCGCTGGGTCACGGCGGGAATCTGGCGGCGGATTTCGTTGAAGCGCAGCGTGCCGTCCAACAGATGAAACAGGATGACGGACTTCCACTTGCCGTCGATCAGGCCGATCGCCGCTTCCACCGAGCAGCCGGGGCTGCAGTCGAACCTGGTATGGTGGGCCTTGGCCATCACGGTATCCTTTTTGACACTATAGGCTGTTTTTGTGCGTATTGGCTTTGGATGATCATAGCGCCATATGAGGCTTACATCAATTCTGCAAGCAAAGGAGAACGCCATGAAAGCCATAGCCTACAGAACTGCCGGATCGCTCGATCGGGACGACGCGCTTGAAAATGTCGAACTGGACCGGCCAAAGGCGACGGGGCGGGATATTCTCGTTGCGGTGAAAGCGATTTCGGTCAATCCGGTCGATTACAAGATCCGCAAGAACGTCTCGGCTGAAGACGGCCAGTGGAAGGTGCTGGGCTGGGATGTGGCGGGCGAGGTGGTCGAAATCGGCGATGACGTGTCCGCCTTCAAGCCGGGCGACGAAGTGTTCTATTCGGGTTCGCTGATCCGGCAGGGCGCCAACAGCGAGTTTCATCTGGTCGATGAGCGGATCGTCGGCCACAAGCCGAAGTCGATCTCGAATGCGCAGGCGGCCGCCTTGCCGCTGACGGCGATCACCGCGTGGGAAATGCTGTTCGACCGGCTCGATGTCGAAAAGCCGGTCCCGGGTGCAGCCAATGCGATCGTCATCATCGGTGGTGCTGGCGGTGTCGGATCGATCGCCATCCAGCTTGTCCGGGCTCTGACCGACCTCACCGTGATTGCGACGGCGTCACGGCCGGAGACCCAGGCCTGGGTCAAGGAACTGGGCGCCCATCACGTCATCGATCATTCCAAGCCGATCGCCGAACAGGTGAAGGCGCTCGGGATCGGCGCACCCGGTTTCGTCTTCTCGACGACCGAAACGCCACGTCATACGAAGGAGATCATCGAACTGATCGCGCCGCAGGGTCGATTCGGGCTGATCGACGATCCGGAAACCTTCGACATCACCGGTTTCAAGCGCAAGGCTCTTTCTGTGCATTGGGAGCTGATGTTCACCCGGTCGATCTATGAAACGGCCGACATGGACGAGCAGGGAGAGCTTCTGAACGAAGTCGCCGCACTGATCGATGCCGGCCGAATCCGCACCACCGTCACCGACGTGATGAGCCCGATCAATGCGGAAAACCTGAAGAAGGCGCATGCCACGCTGGAAAGCGGCAAGGCCCGCGGCAAGATCGTGCTCGAAGGGTTCTGAGGCCTGCGAAACAATGATCCGGGGTCAGCCCCGGATTACCTCTTCCGCTCCCATCGCGGCGGCGAGGAGCATCTCGTCGTCGTGAGCAACCGCCGACAGGAGGAATCCGACCGGCATGCCGGCTTCGCCGGTTCCGCAGGGGATCGACACGCCGCACCAGTCGAGGAAATTGCCGTAGCCAGTATTGCGGAGCGTCCTGCCGTTGGCCGCGAAAAACGCCTCGTCGTCGGCCTTCAATGGCGCAATGGCGGGTGCCACATGGGCGACGGAGGGGAAGGCGACGAGGCGACCGGCGATCAAGGCCTCCGTCTCTGCCGTCATCCGGGCGCGGGCATCGATGATTGCGAGATAGTCGGCGGTCGTGGTCTTTTCGCCAAGCCTGGTGCGGGCAACGACGCGCGGGTCCATTCCGCCAGCATCCGCACTCGCCAGTCGTTCTCGATGGAGCGCAAAGGCTTCCGCCGTCACCATCGGTCCGTATTTCGCCATCAGTTGCGGCAGTTCGTCGAAGGACGGGAAGGCGAGGCGGGTGATGCGGGCACCGCCTGCTGCCAGCCTCTCGATCGCTGCCTCGAACGCCTCGACCACACCCGGCTCGGCGCCGTCGAACACACCATTGGTGGGGATGACGATATCGAGCGGCTGCGTGGGCTTTCGCGGTGTCAGCGGTGTGCCGAGACCCCGCATTGCCGCGTCGATCCACACGGCGTCCTGTACGGTATTGCAAAGCGGTCCCAGCGAATCGAGGCTTCTCGCCAGCGGAAAGACGCCGTCCATGGCATATCGGCCACGGGTCGCCTTGTAGCCGACGACGCCGTTGAAGGCAGCCGGGATGCGGACCGAGCCGCCGGTGTCGGTTCCCATGGCAACCGGCACGAGGCCCGCAGCCACGGCCACGCCAGCACCTGACGAGGATCCGCCCGGCACGCGGGGCATGTCTGTCGAGCGCGGATTTTCCGGCGTGCCGTAGGTCGGATTGATGCCGATGCCCGAAAATGCAAATTCGCTCATGTTGGTGCGGCCGATCGCGACCATGCCGGCCTGTTTCAGGAGATCGACGACCGCTGCATCCTTGGTCGCCGCCGGATCTTTGGCCATCACGCTCGAGCCTGCCGTGGTCGAAAGGCCTTCGATGTCGAATAAGTCCTTCCAGGCGATCGGGATACCATCAAGAATGCCGAGCGAGCGGTTTTCGCGCAGGCGCTTTGACGCAGCCTGTGCTTCGGAAAGCGCACGGTCCCGCAGAAGCGTCACGAACACGGCCTTGTCGGAATAGGATTCAATCGTCGACAGGACCGATTCGGTCACTTCAACCGCATCGACCTTGCCAAGCTGCAAAAGCGTCGAAAGCTCGGCAATCGACATCGATCCGAAAGACTTGGTCACAGTGCTCATCCTTTATCCGTTCACCTGGGATCAGAGGTGTAACGGATTCGTGCAAAAGGAGAAGACATTGCCGCTCCAGCGTCAGGAAGCGTGTTCCGGCTTTCCCTTGCGTTTCGTGGAGGCCAGTTCGTCGAGCTGCTTTTCGCTCATCGACTTCTCCATGCTTTTGGAAGCACCCTTCAGTTCCGATTTCTTGGTCTCGCCGCGCTTTGCGGAAAGCGCGGCGCCTGCTGCCTTTTGCTGCGCACTTGATTTTGCCGGCATGTCGTCCTCCTTCGTTTCCGTTCAAAACTTGGCAAACCGTGTCCCGGTTCCCGACAGCACGGAACCTCTGCAGCGTCTCGGCGGTTTCCCCACCGGCTCGCCACATTGCTGGCCTGACGACGTCAAAGGAGACCATGATGGAAAACGAAAAGCACGAAGACGACAAGGCGCGCGAACCGGTTCGTGACGAATTGAGCGAGCAGATGGAAACGACCAACCCGGCAGCCGTGCGCGAAGCTGCGCGTCGCGGCGAAATCGACCGTTTCATGGTCAAGACCGATCTTGAAGACATCGACCAGCGCGAAGACGGCGACCAGCCGGACGGACGCCCAAGCCCGATGGCCAATGCGGACAACCAGGAAAAGCCGTGAGGCTGAGCCTGACGCTCAGGCGGGAAACAGCGGGAAAACGCGCTGTTCCCGCTACCCACTGACATTCGGAGAAAACCGATGAATGCCGATGTAGAAAAGCGCCATGGGCTCGCCCCCGCACCGACGGCGGCGCGAGAAACGCCGCCCCATCCGCTCCAGGCAATGCCCGATCTCGAGGTCAAGGCGGCGCCGTTTCTGGCCGATGCCGATGCGGAGGCCTTCGTTGCCGTAGCGCTGGAGGATCTGGTCGATTGCCACATCCCGTTTCTTCTGGCCGGCACGTTCGCGCTCAGCGCCTACACCGGCATTACTCGTCAGACCAAGGATCTCGATATCTTCTGCAAGGCCGGTGACTACGCCCGGATCCTCTCGCATTTCAAACAGAAGGGATACGAGATCGAGGTCGAGGACGACCGCTGGCTGGGCAAGGTCAAGAAGGGGAAGCACTTCTTCGATGTGATTTTTGCAGCCTCCAACGGCACGATGCCGATCAGCGACAGCTGGTTCGAGAATGCCAGACAGATCGAGATGAACGGCCACAAGGTGCGCATCATCGCGCCGACGGAGCTGATCTGGTCGAAATGCTTCGTCCAGCTTCGCCACCGCTACGACGGCGGCGACATCGTCCACACGATCCTGCGCGCCCATGACCAGATCGACTGGGAGCGGCTGCTCAACCATATGGAAGTGCATTGGGAAGTGCTGCTGATCCACCTTCTCAACTTCCGCTGGATCTACCCGACCGAGCGCGACAAGGTTCCTGATTGGCTGCTCGACGAGCTTCTCGACCGCCTGAAGGCGCAGCGCGAACTGCCCCTGCCGCAGATGAAGGTCTGCCGTGGCCGCATGTTCAGCCGCATCGATTTCGAGATCGACGTCAAGGAATGGGGTTTTGCCGACGTCGGTGGCGAAGGAGAACTGCGCGCGGGCGTCGATGAAAAAACTTTGGAAGGAGGCCCGGTATGAGCAAGTCTGACAAGGCTGCCGAAAAACAGAAAAGCGATCGCAAGAAGCCTGAGGGCCTGCAGCGTATCGCTGCCATGGGCGATCTCCACGTCAAGGAACACGGCTCGGAATCCTACAAGGACCTGTTTGCCGAGATCTCGCAGGAGGCGGACATTCTGGTCCTGACCGGGGACCTGACAGACCTCGGCAAGGTCAAGGAAGCCGAACTGCTGGCCGCCGATCTGCGCTCATGCTCGATCCCGATGGTCGCCGTACTCGGCAACCACGATTATGAATGTGGCTGCGTCGAGGAAGTCACCCACATCCTGAAGGACGCCGGCGTTCACCTTCTCGAAGGTCAGGCAGTCGAAATCAACGGCGTCGGTTTCGCCGGAGCCAAGGGTTTTGCCGGCGGCTTCGGGCGTCACATGCTGGGTTCGTTCGGCGAGCCGGCGATCAAGGCGATGGTGGCCGAAAGCGTCGAGGAAACGATGCGGCTCGAAAACGCGCTGCGTCAGGTTCGCTCCGAACGCGCCATGGTCGTGCTCCACTACGCTCCGATCCGCGAGACGGTGGAAGGCGAACCGGAGGAAATCTTCCCCTTCCTCGGCTCGTCGCGTCTGGCCGAAACGATCGACCGCTTCCCGGTCAAGGCCGTTGTCCACGGCCATGCCCACCGCGGCCGCTACGAAGGCAGGACGCCAGGGGGCGCGCCGGTCTATAACGTTGCTTCGCATATCGAAAAGCCGACAGGTCGGCCTTATGCGCTGCTCGATCTCTGAGCGCTTTCCAGGCTGAAAAACATCAGCCTGCGAAAATCACTGATCGTGAAAGGTTTGCCTGTTCCATGATGGAACTGTCACGCCTTTCACTCGTTTGCCGGTCGCTCTCAACCTGATGAAAGGGACCCCATGTCGGACGTCAATGCCGTCGCCGAACTCCGAAGCTTTCCGAAAACCTGGGGAGCGGAATATGTCGCTGCTGGCGAGGTAAGGTTCCGTCTCTGGGCTCCGGGCCAGGAAACGGTCGTGCTCCGTCTCAACGGCAAGGATGCCGAGATGAGCCGCAGCGACGACGGATGGTTCGAGATCCTGGCAACTGGCGTCGAACCAGGCGCGGAATACAACTACGTGCTGGCCGATGGTACCGCTGTCGCCGATCCCGCATCCCGTGCCCAGAAGTCCGAGGTCAACGGAGCTTCGCTTGTCATCGATCCGACCAGTTACGACTGGCAGACAACGGAGTGGACCGGTCGCCCCTGGGAAGAAACCGTCGTTTACGAGATGCATGTCGGTACCTTCACCCCTGACGGCACGTTCCGCGCCGCGATCGAGAAGCTGCCCTATCTCGCCGAACTCGGCATCACCATGGTTGAGATCCTGCCGATTGCGCAGTTCGGCGGCAACCGTGGCTGGGGTTACGACGGCGTTCTTCTTTATGCGCCGCATGCCGCTTATGGCTCGCCCGATGATGTCAAAGCCTTCGTCGATGCAGCTCACGCGCACGGCATCTCCATCGTGCTTGATCTCGTGCTCAATCATTTCGGCCCGGAGGGCAACTATCTGCCGCTTCTGGCGCCCGACTTCTTCCACAAGGAGCGTCAGACACCGTGGGGTGCGGCCATCGCCTATGACGTCGATGCGACCCGCCGCTACATCGTTGAGGCCGCGCTCTACTGGCTGCATGAATACAATTTCGACGGCCTTCGCTTCGATGCGATCGACCAGATCGAGGATATTTCCGACAGCCACGTGCTGAACGAGATCGCCGAGCGCATCCGCGCCGAGATTACCGACCGGCCGATCCACCTGACGACCGAGGATGCCCGCAACATCATCGACCTGCATCCGCGCGACGAAGACGGCAACGCACCTCTGTTTACCGCGGAGTGGAACGACGACTTTCACAATGCCGTCCATGTTTTCGCGACCGGCGAAACGCACGCCTATTACGAGGATTTCGCCAAGCAGCCGGAAAAGCTCGTCGCCCGGGTTCTGGCCGAAGGGTTTGCCTATCAGGGCGAAGTCTCGCCGCATGCCGGCGAAAAGCGCGGCGTGAAAAGCGCAAGCCAGCCGCCCGTCGCTTTTGTGGATTTCATCCAGAACCACGACCAGGTCGGCAACCGCGCCGAGGGCGAACGTCTGATCGAGCTTGCCGGTGCCGATCGCACCAAGGTCCTTTACGCCTCGCTTCTGTTCTCCCCGCATATCCCGCTTCTGTTCATGGGCGAGGAATATGGTGAGACGAACCCGTTCCTGTTCTTCACCGATTTCCACGGCGATCTTGCCAAGGCCGTGCGCGAGGGCCGCGCGAAGGAATTCCAGGGCCATGCCGGCCACGAGGGCGATGTCGTCCCCGATCCGAATGCCGAGACGACCTTCGACGCCTCCAAGCTCGACTGGAAGAAGCACGATAGCCGCGATGGCAAGGAGTGGCTTGCGCTGACGAAGGAACTGCTTTCCCTTCGCCAGCAGCACATCGTGCCGATGCTTGCAACGGCCACCGGCAACTCAGGCAAGGTTCTGAAGACCGGCGATGGCTTCCTGGCCGTCACCTGGACTTTCCCGAAAGGCACGTTGTCGATCGCGCTCAACATCGGCGAAAAGGCGCAGCCGCTTCCCGATCTGCTGGGTGAGACGCTCTTTGCCTGGCCGTCCGAAACGCCGGATCTGCCCCAGAACTCTATCATCGTCCGCCTCGCGCCCGCCGGAGACATCAAGTGACCATCCCGACAGCTACCTACCGTATCCAGTTCCGCAACGGCATGACCTTCGATCGCGCGAGTGAGCTCGTGCCTTACATGAAGCGCCTCGGCATCAGCCACCTCTACGCGTCGCCGATCTTCACGGCCACGTCGGAGTCAACCCATGGCTATGACGTGACCGACGCTAACGAGATCGAGCCATCGATCGGCGGTCGCGAAGGCTTCGATCGCATGGTGAAAATGTTGAAGGACGCAGGTCTTGGCCTGATCCTCGATATCGTTCCCAACCACATGGCCGCTTCGCTTGAAAACACGTGGTGGCGCGATGTTATTGAAAATGGCCAGAACAGTCGGTTCGCAAAGCATTTCGACATCAACTGGTCGCGCCCGCTGACGCTGCCTTTCCTCGGCGACTCGTTCGAGACCGCACTTTCCAATGGCGATATCTCGGTGAAGCCCGACCCGAAGACCGGCAAGCCGGCTTTTGCCTATTACGACAGCTACTATCCGCTCGCGCCGGAAACTTATCAGGGCCGCGAGACCGAGGTGACCAAGCTCACCGACAAGGCATCACTTGTCGAACTGCACGAGCGCCAGCCGTACCGGCTGATGTCGTGGCGGGAAGCGCCGCGCGATCTCTCCTACCGCCGCTTCTTCGAGATCACCGGCCTTGCCGGCGTCCGCGTCGAAGACAAACAGGTATTCGACGACACCCACCGCCTGATCCTCGAACTGGTTCACTCCGGCGCCGTCGACGGTTTGCGCGTGGACCACGTGGACGGTCTCGCCGATCCAAAGGCCTACATCGAGCTTCTGCGCCAGGAAGCTGGTCCCGATTGCTACATCACCGTTGAAAAGATCCTCGGCGAAGGTGAGCACATCCCGAGTGACTGGCCGATCTCAGGTACGACGGGTTACGAGTTCATCGCCTCGCTGTCCGACGCTCTTGTGGACGGCGCAAAGATCAACGGTCTGCGCAAAGCCTATGACGACGTTGTCGGCAAGCCGGTCGACATGGCGGCCGAACTGCGCGCTGCCAAGCTTCTGATGGCCGACAAGAACTTCGAGGGCGAGTTCACGACGCTGCTGAAACTTGCTGTCGCGATCGCCAA
Source organism: Rhizobium sp. NFR12 (assembly GCF_900108545.1). Taxonomy (NCBI): domain Bacteria; kingdom Pseudomonadati; phylum Pseudomonadota; class Alphaproteobacteria; order Hyphomicrobiales; family Rhizobiaceae; genus Rhizobium; species Rhizobium sp. NFR12. Next base: position 829,470 of record NZ_FNWM01000001.1, read on the forward strand.
GACGGATGGCATCAGCGTGGACGAGAAAACCACGAGGTCGGCACTGCGCGAACTGCTGGTCGCATTCCCGGTCTACCGGACCTATGGGACGGAAACAGGTCTGCCGCCGGAAGGCCACGAGATGCTGAAGAGCGTCGTCGACAAGGTCAAACAGGGACCGAATGCACCGGATCAGGCAGGCCTCGATCTGATCACCCGCATCCTCGGCAACGACGTCTCCGAGAAGGCCTCTCACGATGCGGCGAATTTCCGCACCCGCTTCCAGCAGCTGACCGGCCCGCTGATGGCAAAGTCCGTCGAGGACACGCTGTTCTTCCGTCAGCATATGGCGCTTGCACTCAACGAAGTCGGCGCCGAACCGCTGCCGCGCGATTTCTCGATCGAGCGTTTCCACCACGACATGGAAACAAGGCTGCAGCGTCAGCCGGATGCGCTGTCTGGGACATCCACGCACGACACCAAGCGCGGCGAAGATGCCCGTGCCCGTCTCTACGTGCTGACCGAGGCGCCGGAACTCTGGTCGGAATGCATTGCCCGCTGGCGCAAGATGAACGAGACGAAGGTTGTCTTGCTGGATGATGGCCCGGCACCGGAGCCTGCGGTCGAATGGATGCTCTATCAGGCGCTCGCAGGCGTCTGGCCGACGATGCTGCAGCCGAAGGACGAGACCGGCCTCAAGGCACTCGAGGAGCGTTTCCTTGCCTATGTCGAGAAGTCGATCAAGGAAGCCAAGCTGCGCACCAACTGGGGCGACAGCAACGAGGCGTACGAGAAAGCTGTGCTCGACTACGCCCGTTACATGCTGTCGCCGAAAAACCAGGAATTCCTGGCGGACTTCTCCTCGGCGCTCCAGCCCTTCATCCGGGCCGGTCTGGTCAACAGCCTGACCCAGACGATCGTCAAGCTGACGGCACCGGGCGTGCCTGACATCTATCAGGGCAGCGAGGCGCTAGATTTCAGCCTTGTCGACCCCGACAACCGTCGCGAACCGGATTTCGCCATGCTGCAGGACCTCCCTGCGGAGAACGACAATCCGGACTCCTCGACAGAGGACGGATGGTTGAGCGGACGGCTGAAACAGCACCTGATCCAGCGTCTGCTGCACCAGCGTCGCGACGCGCCGGACCTGTTCCGCAAGGGCGACTACATGCCGCTCAAGGCGACCGGAAACCGGGCCGAAAACATCCTGGCCTTCGCCCGCACCGATGGCGATCAAGCCGTGATCGTGATCGTACCGCGGCTGGTCTTCGGCGCGCTCAACGGCGACGTCTATCCGTCACGGGGCGAGCGCTGGGCGGAGACGGAAGTGGAGCTGCCTACACAGCTCGCCAACCGTCGCTACCGCGATCTCTCCACCGGCAAGGACGTCGAGGCCAAGGACAGCATCGCCGTCAACCTCGCCTTTGCCGATCATCCGTTTGCACTCCTGACTGCCGAATAGGCGAGCCCTCATCTAATCACACTGCTCGCCGAAGTGACGGCGGGCAGTAACCCACCCAGGCGGGACGTCACCAATACGAAAAAGGCGCCGGTTCGATCAGAACCGGCGCCTTTTTGTTTCTCCACCTGAACGTGAAGTTCAGTGGAAAAGGGCAATCAAATCAAGCAAATCCAACAAGGTTCAGAACCGCGATTACGATGACGACTGCGCCTACCAACCATACGATGCTATTCATGATAGTGTCTCCTTTTGCTGTTGGGAGGTGAACGGTGAGGCGTAAAAAAGGTTCCTGAAAACGTGATCTCTGCGTCGACAGATGTGAGTCCGCCTCAGGCGCCGGGTGCTGCACTGCCATCGCCCCGGCGCAACCGCTTCAGCTGGTTGACGACGCGCAGGGAATTGTTGGCTCGGAGGGCCGATCCGTCGGAGCTTGTGGACAGGATGCGAAGCATGTCTTCTGCCTCATCCACCGAAATGGTGCCTCTTGCGGCAAGGCCGTCGATCATCAGCAGCATTGCGCCCTCAAGCGCCAGCGACCGCCGCTGTGCTTCCGTCTCAGTCTCTTGCATTTCCGGCATGACAGGCTCCTTGCTTGTCATGTCGAATGGTTGGCGCGGGAAATTGTTCCGGTACTCGCGCGACGAGCGGCGGTCGGAGACCACCCGGTCGCACCAGAATCAGACGTCGTTTGGGCTTCCTTGCAATCTGCCCTCCCGCGCCCGGTAGATATATTGGCTGGCGACGAGCCAGCCTTTCAGCGGTCGCAGCGGCAGGATGCAGGTCAGAAGCAGGAAGGGGAGAGAGATGAGAAGATGCACCCAGAACGGCGGCGAAAACACCGTCTCGATCCACACTGCGAGTGCCACCGAGGGCACGCAGGCAAAGCAGATGACGAAGAAGGCCGGACCGTCTGCGGGATCCGCAAAGGCGTAATCAAGCCCGCACGCTTCGCATCGCGGCCTGATCGTCAGAAAGCCCTTGAAGAGATGGCCCTGGCCGCAGCGCGGGCAGCGCCCTCGCACGCCCGTTGCGTAAGGCGAAAGCGGCGCCCAGTTCCCGTCGTCTGCCATGTTGCCTCCCAATCATGCCATGTCGATCTACCCGACACGGAATAAGTGCAACGGCTGCAACCCACAAGAGGCGCGCGTGAGGCGCGTCAATCTGCCTCGCCCGACGAAAGTCGATCGCAGGGCGCCCTCTAGTCGGAGAAGGACTCTGAAATCACGTGCCGATCGATGATGCGCAGGCTGCGGTCCGGCTCGATCACATAGGTCTCGCTCACCCGGTCGCCGAACTGGTCGATGAACTCATGCGGAAACGTGCTGCCGATGGGGGATTTGGTCAGCTTCGAACGCGGCTGGCCGCCATAGGTGATGCTCCCCTTGATCGGGGCAATGTCAGATCCGCCGCCACTGGCGCCGGCGGTCGTGCAACTGCTGAGCGCCAGGGCAAGTCCCAGAAGGCCGGCAGAGAAGGCGACGATTTTCATGGCATTATCCTCATTGGTTAGCACACGCTGCACCCACCTCTATCCAACTTAGGGTCCAGAGCGCTTTTGGCTAGATTGACCCATTCTGCCTGTGCGCTCATGCCGTCGGCAGCGGGCGAGCGGGAACCGCGGGCGCCATTTCTTCTCGACGCAACGGTGTCAGTGGGGCATTCTTGTAAACGGACAACCTCCTGAAAGCTCACAGATCGAGCGCGATTCCAATCAACGATCGAAGGGATGAAACAATGGCGCCACGGACGATACCCGCAGAACTCGATGCTGCCTTAACGGCGTTGCCTCTGAGGACCGGCATCTATGTGCCGGAAGATCTTCTGGAAGACTGGTTTGCGCCAGGGACGGGCATGAGCCCTGTCAGTGCCGAGGCGTTGTCGCAGGCCGAAACCTACGGCCGAAAACTCGAGTGCGAGTTCAAATATTACCCGGAAAGATTGGAAGGCGTGTTCTGGAAATGGGTGCCGGCTCTTTAAGGAGCCTGTTGTCCGCTGATCCGCGCTGCTGCGCAAATCGTGTAGGTTCGGAAATTATCCAATCCGAACCTACATCACTTACAGGCTCGCGTAACGATCGCGCAAAGCCTCGAATTTCACCAGCTGATCCGCCATCAGTTCACGGCCAGCGTCGCGCTTGACGAAAACCTTGAACATGGCGGCGCCCTTCTGGTTCATGAACCAGACCGAGCAGGAACGGCGACCATGGAACGCACGGTCGACGAAGGTGATAGAGGCGCAGTTGTCCTTGCGGATGTGGCCACCGATCGGGCTGTCGCCATGGATGTTGAACCAGCCGTGGCTTTCCGATCCGGCCGGAAGGATGCCGTCGATCTCGGCCACCACGTCCTCCGTGTGAACGAGAAACAGCACGACGCCCCAGGTGGTCAGCTCCGACCAGATTTCGTCGAAGCGTTCCTTGCCGGCAATGACGGCCGACCCCTCCGGCAGGACTGCCAGGATTTCTGCCGCCGTCACACCGGCGCCTGCTGCAATCGATTCAACGACGCCGTCGGGCTTTTCTGAGAGGGCTTTGAGCGCGCGTTCGCGGCGGTCGGGCGCGATCTCCGAGTGGGTGTCCATTGCGGACCTCAGGCTGCGTCGGCGGCGCGGACGCCGTTCTTGTCTTCACTGATGATGACTTCGAAACCTTCAAACTGCGGGCCGGAGAGGTATTCGACCTTGCCGCGGTTCTGGCCGGCATTGGCATGGGCTGCACGGAACTGTTCGGACTTTGTCCAGGCCTGAAAATGCTCAACGGTTTCCCAGATCGTGTGGGAGGCATAGAGCGTGTGATCGTCGGCCTTCGGTCCCTTCAGCATGTGAAACTCGACGTAGCCTGGCACTTCGGCAAGCCGGCCCTGGCGGCTTTTCCACATGTCTTCAAATGCTTGCTCGAAGCCCGGCACGACGCGGAAACGGTTCATGGCGATGTACATGGAATCAATCCTCACATAAGTTTCACTTCGCACTCAAGTTATCTCTTGATGCCTGTCTTGAAAACCGGAAAAAACTTGTCTAGTCAACTCAAGTTATAGGGCGGCTGGGGCGGATCGCATCGCAACCGAGTTTGCCCTCTGGTATCACAAGGGCGGGTCTCATGGTTTTCTCTCTCCGGGTTTCCTCACCAAGGTTTGCACATCTGCTTGCGCTTGCCGTCGTCTCTTCCGCGGTCGCATTCGGTGGCGCGGCGGCATCGGACAGGGGCAATCCGGACGCCCGGCGCATCGTTTCGATCGGCGGCACGATCACCGAAATCCTCTACGATCTGGGCGCCGAGGACCGTATTGTAGCGCGAGATTCCACCAGTTCCTATCCTGCCGCCGCAAATTCCAAGCCTGACGTCGGCTATATCAGGGCACTCTCTGCCGAAGGCATTCTCGGCCAGAAACCTGATCTGATCCTGATGGAAGAGGGGTCCGGTCCGCCACCGGTGCTGGAGATCCTCAAGGCCAGCGAGATCCCTGTCGTGGTGATCCCGACACCGCCGGCTGCGGACAAGATCGGCCAGAAGATCCGCGACGTGGGTGCCGCCGTCGGCCTAGCGACCAAGGCGAGGGTGCTCGCCGCAAAGACCGAGGACGGACTGAAGGCGCTCGCTGCCGATGTCGCGAAAATTGCCGGCGACAAGAAGAAGGTGCTGTTCGTTCTGTCGGTCGCCAACGGCCGGCTGATTGCGGGTGGTGCCGATACGGAAGCCGGCGCAATCATCGAAATGGCGGGTGGCGTCAATGCCGCGCCCTCGATCAAGGGCTATAAGCCACTGTCCGACGAGGCGGTGATTGCCGCGGCTCCTGACGTGATCCTCTCCATGTCGCGCGGCGACCATTCGACCACGCCGGATGAGATGTTCGCGCTGCCGTCGATGCAGACGACGCCGGCCGCTGCGTCGAAGGCGCTGATCTCGATGGACGGGTTGCTGCTCTTGGGCTTTGGTCCGCGAACGCCCGAGGCCGGCCGGGCGCTTGCCGAAAAACTCTATCCGGATGCGATGCACTGATGATGAAGACGCTGGCCATGCCGTTTCGCAACACGGGCGAGGGCGATCGCACGTCGCAGGGCGTGCTGGTCATCGTCCTTCTCGTGGTGCTCCTGATCGCCGCCTGCCTTCTGTCGCTCGGCGTCGGCCCGACCGGCGTTGGCCTTCGCGATCTCTTCGCCTACCTGACCGGCAACGGCGACAGCCTCACCACCCAGGAACGGGTCATCCTCGAAGCCGTCCGCCTGCCGCGCACGGCGCTCGGCCTTCTGGTCGGCGCGGGGCTCGCTGTCTCAGGTGCAATGATGCAGGGCCTGTTTCGCAATCCGCTTGCCGATCCCGGCATCGTTGGCGTCACATCCGGTGCAGGCCTTGCGGCGGTCTTGGCGATCGTACTCGGCGGCACGGTGCTTGCCCCGGTCTCGATGCTGCTTGGAAACCAGTTCCTGCCGCTGATGGCGTTTTTCGGCGGCCTGATCAACACCTGGATGCTCTATGTTATCGCCACCCGCGACGGCCGAACCTCGACCACGGCGCTGATCCTTTGCGGGATCGCGATCGGTGCCCTGTCGGGCGCTTTCATGGGCCTTCTGATCGTCATGGCCGATGACCGGCAGTTGCGCGACATCACGTTCTGGAGCCTCGGTTCGCTCGGCGGTGCCACCTACGGGCGGGTGCTGTCGATCCTTCCGTTCATCGTCTTTGTGATGGCGATCATCCCCTTCGTCGCGCGCGGTCTCGATGCGCTTGTGCTCGGCGATGCGGCGGCCTTCCACATGGGCGTGCCGGTGCAGCGGCTGAAGCGGATCGTCATCGTCGCGGTTGCCGCGGCCTGCGGCTCGACGGTCGCCGTTGCCGGATCGATCGGTTTCGTCGGGATCGTGGTGCCGCATCTGTTGCGCCTTGCGATGGGGCCGTCGCACCGGTTTCTGTTGCCGGGCTCGGCACTCGGCGGCGGCGCACTTCTGCTGATCGCCGATGCCGTGGCCCGCACCGTTGCCGCCCCCGCGGAACTGCCGATCGGGGTGATCACCGCGCTGTTCGGCGCGCCGGTCTTCCTGTTCCTGCTGATCGGACGCAACGGCATCGGGATGAGAGATTTGCCATGAGGGGCATACGAGGAGGACGGGCATGATCAGGGCAGAAAACGTCACCGTCAGCCGCGCCGGTCGCAAGCTGATCGATCAAGTCAGCCTGACGCTGGAGCCCGGCCGTTTCAGCGTGGTGATTGGCCCGAACGGTGCCGGAAAATCGACGCTGATGAAGGTCCTGTCCGGCGAGATGGTCCCGGATAGCGGTCATGTTTGCTACTACGGTGCCGATGTGGCGGCCTGCAAGCCGGTCGATCTGGCGAGGCGCCGAGCGGTGCTACCGCAGGCGACGCAGCTGGCCTTTCCCTTCTCGGCGCTGGAGATCGCCCGCATGGGGGCGGTCGCTCATGGGTCGCTCAATCCGGACGAAGAAGCGCGCAAGGCCTTGGCACGCGTGGGCCTGCGCGGTTTCGAAAGCCGGCCCTATCCGTCGATGTCCGGCGGCGAGCAGCAGCGCGTCCAGTTTGCTCGCGCGCTGGCGCAGGTGCCAAGGCCGGTGGTCGGCGGCGTGCCGTGCGCGCTGTTCCTCGACGAGCCCACAGCCAGCCTCGATCTTGGCCACCAGATCTCGGTGCTGGAAACGGCCCGTGATTTTGCGGCTGCCGGCGGCATGGTTCTCGCCATCCTGCACGACCTCAACCTCGCTGCGGAATTTGCCGACCATTTGGTGGTTTTGAACCACGGCTGCGTGGTTGCGGAAGGTCCGTGCCATGACACCGTGAGCGACGAGATGATTGCTTCCGTCTATGGCATCGCCGGTGCCGTCGGTCGCGTGCCGGCAGCGCATGTGCCTTACGTTCTGCCTCAGTCGCGGCATCGCTAGCTCAGGCGTCCGGTCGCGTCAGCATGAAGATGGCCGGGCCGATCATCAGCGCGGCGACCAGAATGGCGAGCCAGGCTGCCGGGTGCGAGCCGAACCAGAAGCCGGTATAGCTGACGGCCATCAGCGAGATCGCCGTGACCTTTGCCCGTCGCGAAATAGCGCCGCGCTCGCGCCAGTTCCTGAGCGGCGGGCCCAGCGTCTCATGGTCCATCAGCCATGCCTCCAGCTTTGGCGACGAGCGCGCAAAGCAGGCGACGGCCAGCAGCAGGAACGGCGTCGTCGGCAGGATCGGCAGGAAGGCGCCGATCACGCCAAGCCCCACGAACAGCCAGCCGAGACTGAGAAAGATGTAACGCATCAAAGGACCTACGGGAATCTGCTGACAAGGATAGACAAGTTCGCGGCGCCCGTCTTCATGTAAAGAATCAACTGCATGGGGATGCTGTCTGGTGTTCTGCCATGGGGAGCGGGACCCCTGATATGGCCTCTACCCTTCCCATTTGAAACCCTGTCGGTATAGTGCCGCCGATTTCGACGAAGCAGGAGCGATGATGTCTAAGAAAAAGGTGCTTGTCGTTGGTGGGGCAGGGTATATCGGGTCCCATACGTGCCTCGTTCTGGCGGACCGGGGTTACGAGCCCGTCGTCTTCGACAATCTCTCCAACGGCCATGCGGAATTTGTCCGTTGGGGCGAGCTCGAACAGGGCGATATCCGCGACCGTGCACGGCTCGACGAAGTGCTCGCCAAGCACAAGCCGGACGCCATCCTGCATTTCGCTGCGCTGATCGAAGTCGGCGAATCCGTCAAGAACCCGGTCGGTTTCTACGACAACAATGTCATCGGTGCGCTGACGCTTCTGTCGGCCGCGATCGACGCTGGCGTGAAGGCCTTCGTGTTCTCCTCGACCTGCGCAACTTACGGTCTTCCAGACCGGGTGCCGATGGACGAGACTCACAAGCAGGCGCCGATCAACCCTTACGGCCGCACCAAATTCATCATCGAGCAGGCGCTGAAGGACTACGGCACCTACAAGGACCTGAAATCGGTCATGCTGCGCTATTTCAACGCGGCCGGTGCCGATTTCGAAGGCCGGATCGGCGAATGGCATACGCCCGAAACCCATGCGATCCCGCTTGCCATCGAGGCAGCGCTTGGCCGCCGTCAGGGCTTCAAGGTGTTCGGCGACGATTACGACACGCGTGATGGTACCTGCGTCCGCGACTATATCCATGTTCTCGATCTGGCCGACGCGCATGTCCGCGCCGTCGATTACCTGCTCGCCGGCGGCGATACGGTCGAGCTCAATCTCGGCACCGGCACCGGCACCACTGTCAAGGAACTGCTGGACGCCATCTCCGATGTGTCGGGCAAGCCGTTCCCGGTCGAATATGTCGGCCGCCGCGAAGGCGATTCCACCTCGCTCGTCGCCAACAACGACAAGGCCAAGGCCGTGCTCGGCTGGGAGCCGCAATATTCCCTGGAAGACATTATCCGCTCCGCCTGGGACTGGCATTCCAAGTCCAACCACATCCTTCGTTAAGGAGCGCCCTGATGGCAAAGATGGTGCATTCGATGATCCGCGTGCTGGACGAAGCGCGCTCGGTCGAGTTCTACAGTAAGGCGTTCGGCCTGAAGGTCGCCGATCGCCGGCCGTTCGACGGGTTCACGCTGATCTACCTCTCCAATCTCGAAACCGGTTTCGAGCTGGAACTGACGGTCAACGGCAATCGTTCTGAACCCTACAACCTTGGAGACGGTTACGGCCATCTGGCGGTGACGGTCGAGGATGTCGAGGCGGAACACAAGCGCTTCTCCGAACTGGGCCTGACGGTGGGCAAGCTTGCGGACATGCCGCATGAAGGCCGGCCGTTTGCGAAATTCTTCTTCGTCACCGATCCGGATGGCTACAGGACCGAAGTCATCCAGCGCGGCGGACGTTTCACCTAAAGGACACCTGCATGGCGGACGGCGATATCAAGCTCGAGGAAACCTGGAAATTCGCGCTCGAAACAGAGTTCGAGGATCCGTATATGGCCGATCTCAAGAGCTTCCTGGTGTCCGAGAAGAAGGCGGGAAAGCTCATCTTTCCAAAGGGTTCGGAGTATTTCCGCGCACTTGACCTGACGCCGCTCGATGAGGTGAAGGTGGTGATCCTCGGACAGGACCCGTATCACGGCGAAGGCCAGGCGCATGGCCTGTGCTTCTCCGTGCGGCCCGGTGTTCGTATCCCGCCATCACTCGTCAACATCTACAAGGAAATGGAAGCGGATCTCGGCATTGCGCCGGCAAAGCACGGTTTTCTCGAGCATTGGGCCGAACAGGGCGTGCTGCTTTTGAACAGCGTGCTGACCGTGGAAGAGGGCAAGGCCGCGGCGCATCAGGGCAAGGGTTGGGAACGCTTCACGGACGCTGTCATCCGCACCGTCAACGAGGAATGCGACGGCGTCGTCTTCATTCTCTGGGGAGCCTATGCCCAGAAGAAGGCGGCTTTTGTCGATGAGGAACGGCACCTCGTCATCAAGTCCGCCCACCCGTCGCCGCTGTCGGCCCATAACGGGTTTCTGGGCTCCAAGCCGTTTTCCAAGGCGAATGAGTATCTGCAGTCCATCGGCAAGGATCCTGTCGATTGGCAGCTGCCGGAAACCGTCTGAGCGGTGAACGCTTAGGTCACCTCGTCAACGAAAAATGAACAATCCGTTCGGATGTGATCCTCTATCCAATTCGCATGCGATCACCAATTATCACCCCAGACAACGGCTCGCTCCCGAGCCGACAAATTGAAAAGGGGTTTGACATGATTAACCAGATCAAGGGCCTCCACCACGTCACGTCGATGGCGGCCAGCGCGTCCACCAACAACCGGTTCTTCACCGATACGCTCGGTCTGCGCCGGGTCAAGAAGACCGTCAACTTCGACGCACCTGACGTCTACCATCTCTATTACGGCGACGAAATCGGCACGCCCGGCTCGGTCATGACCTATTTCCCGTTCCCGCATATCGCCAGGGGCCGCCCCGGCTCAGGCGAAGTGGGCACGACCGTATTCTCTGTACCGCAGGGCTCGCTCGGCTACTGGACGGATCGTCTGACCAAAGCCGGTGCCGATGGTTTGAAGGCCGACGAAGCCTTTGGCGAAAAGCGCCTGCAGTTTGCAGGTCCAGACGGCGACGGGTTTGCGCTGGTCGAAGTCAAGGATGACGACCGCGCCCAGTGGACGGGCAACGGCGTCGGTGCCGACGAAGCGATCCGCGGCTTTCACTCCGCTTCGCTCAGACTGCGCGACGACGGTGCCAATGCCGAGCTCTTGAAGTTCATGGGCTATGAACAGGTTGATGCCAGAGACGGTGTCACGCGGTTCGGCATGCCCGGCGGTAACGGCGCCGACTTTATCGACGTCGAGACGATGCCGAATATTTCGGGCGCACGTCTCGGTGCCGGCTCCGTGCATCACCTGGCGTTTGCGGTCGAAAACCGTGAAAAGCAGCTCGAAGTCCGCAAGGCGTTGATGGATACGGGGTATCAGGTAACTCCGGTGATCGACCGCGATTACTTCTGGGCCATCTACTTCCGCACGCCCGGCGGCGTGCTGTTTGAGATCGCGACCAATGAACCCGGTTTCGACCGCGACGAGGATACCGCGCATCTGGGCGAGGCCCTGAAGCTGCCGACCCAGCACGAGCATCTGCGCTCGACGCTCGAGGAGCACTTGGAACCGCTGGCCTAAGGAGAGTGACGATGAGTTTTGACAGTTATGTGCACCGGGCGCGGCCCGGTGCACCCGGTGCGCCGATCCTGTTCACCTTCCATGGCACAGGCGGCGACGAGAACCAGTTCTTCGATTTCGCGAGCCGGCTCGTTCCGGGCGCGACGATCATCTCTCCGCGCGGCGACGTCGCCGAGCATGGGGCGGCGCGCTTTTTCAGGCGCAAGGCAGAAGGGGTCTACGATCTCGACGACCTCGCCCGTGCAACCAAGCGGATGTCTGACTTCGTGGAAGCCAATCGCGACCGCTACGAATCCTCGACCGTGCTTGGCCTCGGGTTTTCGAACGGCGCCAACATTCTTGCCAATGTGATGATCGAAAGGCCCGGCCTGTTTGAGGCGGGCGTGCTGATGCATCCGCTCATCCCGTTCACGCCGCCTGCGCGCACGACGGGTGAGAAGGCGCATGTGCTGATCACCGCCGGCGAGCGGGACCCGATCTGCCCGGTGCCGCAGACGCAGGCACTTGCCGACTATCTCCGCGCGGCCGGTGACGAGGTCACGCTGGAATGGCATGCCAGCGGCCACGAGATCCGCCCGAACGAGATCGAGGCGATCAAGACGTTCCTGGCGCCATACGGCGCCCGAACCGAATGAACTGATCAGCCAGGCCCGCAGATCCGTGGGCCTGGCGGAACCGTCAGGTATGCGGCTCGGAATAGGCCGTGCACTCGCCGACATCCTGCCATGTCGGCTTTCTGCCGGCGCGCTTTGCCTTGCGGTCGGAATGGCCGAGATAGAGATCGAGGCGGCGGTCATGCAGGCCGGGAATGAAGCTCAACGGTGAGAAGGGCAGCGGCGAGAACGGATTGGTGCGGTGATAGGCATGCAGTTCGACCCGCATCGTGTGCTTGAAGCTGACCGCGCGCGAATGGAACGCATAGGTATCGGCAACGACAAGCGTATTGGCCGGCACAGTCACCTTCTTCGGCTCGAAATCACCAAGCGTGGTCAGCTCTTCCGGCGTAATCCGAAATGATCCGTCGGCGTGATGGGCGCGGTTGTCCGTGCTGGCGATCAGGCTTTGCCGATATTCCCATTCGATCCGCTTTTCCGTCAGCTTGTGGCTGCCCGGCACGAATACGAAGGGACCGTTGTCCGCCTCGACATCATCGAGAAACAGCCAGGCCTTGGAGGTCGAGTGAAACGTGTCCGCGTGCAGTGCGGTCTGCGGATCGGCCTTGGCCAGCGCCGGTTCGGCAATCACCGTCTGGATGAAGTGGATCGGATCGCCGCCGGCACCGCCGACATAGCGCAGGAGGCCGGCGATCGACTGGTTGTGGCTGAAGCGAGCCAGATCCGGCAGGCGATTCAGCGCTGTCGGGCCGATCGGAATCATCCGCGTCACCGCCTGTCCCTGCCGCATCTCGCGTGCCGGCAGAGGCTCGCTCTTGAGGAAATCCCGGATGCGCAGGAAGACGTCCTGCGGCAATGCGTTTTGCCGGATCACGAACCCGTCGCGATCAAACGCGCTGCGTTCCTCCGGTCTGACCTGTGACCCCAGGATGCGGCGACGGTAGTCTGCCATCCAAGCGGCTATCCGCACCCGCTCCCGATGCAGGCCAAGCTCGTTCAGGTGCGGATGGCCGATCAGCGGGTTTTTGCGAAACGACTTGTCGCTGCCAAGAATGCCAAGCGCCAGCCGCGGATAGCGCCACCATTGAATTGTCTGCTGCGCCATACCCAACCCCGTATCTTCGTCGCTGCGATCATACCATCAGGCATTGAGGCCGCAAGGGATCAGGTCGCCTGCTCTTTGCCCCGTCCCAGGCTCGTTTTCAGGGGAGGGTTGGCTTGCAGCGTCGGCCGTTGAGAGGTCTAGTGCGCCATTGCCATGCTTTGAAGAGAGTAGCATTCCTCGATGAAGACGACATTCAATCCGCCATCCGTCCGTCAGCCGTTCGGCGCCTACAATCACGGTCTGCTCGTGCCGCCAGGAGCCAGTCTGCTGGTCACCTCGGGCCAGCTCGGCATTGGCCTTGACGATGCAATCCCGGCCGATGTTACCGCCCAGGCAGAACTCTGCTTTAAGGCGATTGGGGCGATCCTTGACGAGGCCAAGATGACCTATGCCGACGTCATACGCATTTCCGGCTTCGTGACGAGGCGCGAGGACTTCCAGGCCTACATGGCGGTGCGCGATCGTTTCACGCTCGACCCAAAGCCAGTCTCGACGCTGATCATCGTCGGCGGATTCACCCGCGCGGAATTTCTGGTCGAGGTCGAAGTGACGGCTGCAAAGGTATTTTAGGGCGGATCTCGCTTTGCCACGATACTATCAGGTTAAAATGGCAATAGTCTTATCAGTTGATGGCTTGTTTTCGAAATTTACTGTGCCGATTAAACAAAATTCAAAATAATCAACGACGGGCACGCTAGACTATATTGAAACGTTTCTCGCAAAGTGATGATGTCTTTTCAGGGTAAGGGGCTTTCCGGGGGACATTTCATGCGCCACTACATGGTTGGAGCTGCACTGTTTTCGTGCGCGCTTGTCTTTGCGTCGTCCGCACTGTCCGCCGGCCTGGTCGCCAGCGTCAGCCTGTCGTCCCAGACGATGACGGTGAGCGAAGATGGTGTTGATGTCTACCGCTGGCCGGTATCGACCGCTCGGAAAGGCTACAGCACGCCGCTCGGCAGCTGGAGCGCAAAATGGCTCTCGAGGAGCCACAGGTCGCGCAAGTACGACAACGCGCCAATGCCGTTCGCCGTGTTCTACAATGGCGGCTATGCCGTGCATGCGACGTTCGATACCAAGCGCCTCGGTCGACCAGCCTCCCATGGCTGTATCAGGCTGCATCCGGAAAATGCCGCAACCTTTTTCGCGCTGACGAGCCGGTATGGAACCGCTAACACCCGCATCGTCGTCGGCTATTAGGCCGTGTGCAGCTTAGCCTGCACGGGAACCAAGGTTCAGTATCCGCAACGGCGCAGTTGCGCCTCGTATCTGGCTGCCATGGCGGCAGATTTCTTTGCGGTCTGGCGAACCCCGCCGCCGAACTGGCCGCGCTCATAGCCGCCGTGGCCGGTATAGTAGGCGAGGTATAGGTTGTAGGTATCGCTGAGGGGGATGTTGTTCCGGATATGGCTCTGGTGGTGATACCAGCCGACAAAGCGGATGGCATCGCCGAAATCACTGCGGCTGGCGGCCCAGCGACCCGTCGATTTGCGGTAACCGTCCCAGGTTCCGTCCAGCGCCTGTGCGTAGCCATAGGCCGAAGAGATACGGCCCCAGGGAATGATGCCGAGCACATATTTGCGCGGCGGGCGGGCGCGGGCGCGGAAACTCGACTCGACGTAGATCGTCGCCATCAGGATCGGGACCGGCACGCCGTATTCGCGGCTTGCTGCGCGCGCCTGGCGGGCCCAGTTGTTGAAAAGCCCGTCTCTCTGCTCGAAAATCGCGCAGGCATCTCCGATCCGGCTCGGCGCGGAGGCGCAAGCCGTGAGGGACATCATCAGAAGGGCGATGTAAAACGCATTACGCATCGCGCGTTCTTTCAGGCTTGGACTTAAGGCTCTATCTCTGAGGTTTCAGATTGGAACAATGCCACTAAAACTTAACGAAAAGTTTAACGGCCCGGAAAGCAGCCAAAAGGCTCCACGTGCTCGCCTCGGCGCGATGGTTTGCGATCGTCGACATTGAAGGGGTTGCGGAGACGAGGACTAATCGTCGAGGTATCTTTCGCGGTCCTCGACCGTCGCTTTTTTCGAGAAGGCTGACTGGATCAGCGCTGCGGGCAAAAGCACTATAAACGCGACCACGGTGGCGACACCGTAGGCGAGGGCTGCCAGCGCCCATAAAATGCGGTTGATCATCGGCTTCATCCAGGTTGCCCGATCGGTTGCCTCGGCCTGCACACATAGCACGAAGATCTCTCCAATTCATGAGTGTGTTTTCACATACACGAACTGCGCAGAGAAGTTTTATAGCGCAGTAACAGGGGCGTTCGCGGAAGCCCCGATAACGACAGAAAAAGGCCGCTCAATGGAGCGGCCTTGATCATGTCTGCGATACGCCAGAGGGCGATCAGCAAGTTGGATTGGTTTCCATGGTCATCATGGCTCCACCGGCGGTACCTGTGTTGGTGCTGGCGCCGGGATTGGAGTTGTTGCCGGAAGCCACGCCCGGATCCTTCATCGTGCCTGCCTGGCAGTTGGTCGATGGCGTTGTGCCGGATGTGCTGTTGGTCGAGGACGAATCCACGCCCGGCAGCGACGTTGTCGGCGCGGTCTGTTCGACACCGGACATCGGCATCGACTTGCCGGTGCTTCCGGATCCGTCATTGCCGCCCGAACCGGAGCCGCTGGTCTGTGCAAAAGCCGAGGTTGCGAGACCGAGCGAAAGGGCTGCGACGGTGATTAGTTTAATGCTCATGGGAATGTTTCCTTCTTGTTGTCCTCACAGTTACCAAACCGCCCCAGGTGCAGTTGGTTCCAGCTATTGCGCGCCAATTCCTTTTGTGTGCCAGCGCGGGAAAAAAATGGATTTCAATAAAATTGCATCTATTCGTTTAAGCGCACCGCAAACCTGCCTGCGTATGGTCGTCCCATAACGAAACGAGATGGCGACATAGCCATCCGCCAAACAGGGTACGGGCCATGATCAAGAAGCTCATCATTTCCGCGATCGTACTGACCGCGCTGGTTGCAGGCAAGGAAGCCAATGCTGCAGGTCCGGGCTCGTTTGCCCGCTCGCTCTCAGGCGTTTCCGCTCTCCACATGCAGGTCGCCCAGAACCGTACCCAAGGCGCCGAAGGCTCCAACACGATTTCCGAATTTACCATCGACCAGGTCCGCGAACTGAAGCGCGTCAACGACGCGGTCGACGGCACGCTTGCAGCGCTCGACGGCTATCTCGACACGTTTGCCGCAGACATGGCCGTCGATCAGGCACTCTGCCTCGATTGCGCCGACCTCAAGCGCGACCGTCTCGTCTCCATCGGCTGGGATAGCCGCACCCTTTCGATCGGCTACGCACTCAACGACGAGGGCAGGATCGAACGGGTTCTGGTCGTTGCAACGCCGCGCGGCGACATCGTGCTCTCGCATGGCGGCCTGACGGTCGACCGCAGCGCACAGACGATGACTGAAACGACGAAGGCTAGCGAGGCTCTGCCGGTACCTGCGGCAACTGCCGACCATTACGATATCTGAAGCTCACTGACTGGCCGGCGGCGTCGACGTGCCCTGACGCTGCCGGTCCTTTTTTCTTATGTGTCGCCCGCCCCGCGTTTATCGCTGCGCGGGTTTTCCCCATTCCGCGATGGCGATGCCGCCAAGCGCCAGGACAAGCGCTACGACATGGAATGCCTGCAGGTGTTCGCCGAGAACGATCACGGAAAGCAGGGTGCCGAAAACAGGCACAAGATTGATGAAAAGGCCGGCCCGGTTGGCACCGATCTCCTCGACGCCGCGGATATACAGAACCTGGGCAATCAGCGAGGCGAAGACGGCCGTGTAGGCGGCAATGATCCAGCCGTTGGTATCCGGCCAGACCATGCGGCCTGCCGAATATTCCCAGGCGGCGGCGGGAATGCTGCCGAGCAGGGCAAACAGCGCCGGAACCGCCATCAGGCTGCGCCAACTGATGGCCGGGCGAAAGCGCAGCGCCACCGTATAGACCGCATAGGCGACGATCGCGATCATCATGACCGCATCGCCAAAATTGACGCTGAGCGTGACGATGGTCGACAGATCTCCATGCGCTGCCGTCAGAAGACCGCCCATCAGGGTCAGCGCGAAGCCGACGATCTGCAGCCAGGAGACTTTCATGCGGAACAGCACGAAGTTTAACAGGAAGATCAGCACCGGAATGAGCGTCTGCTCGACGGTGACGTTGATCGCGCTCGTGTAATTGACGGCTGTGTAGAGCGCTGCGTTGAAGGTGACGTAGCCGACCAGTCCGAGAAAGGCGAGAAGCGGCAGGTTTTTCCGGATCACCGGCCAGTCGCGGCGAAGATGAGGAACCGAGATCGCGAAAATGATGGCGGTTGCGAAAACCCATCGCCAGAAGGTGAGAAGCATCGGGCTGATATGACCGATGGCAAGCTTGCCCGCCACCGCGTTGCCGCCCCAGCACAGCGTCGCGATGATCAGGAACAGATAGGCTTTGCGGTACACGATGATTTCCTCCGCGTGCCGTATCGACGGCCCGTCCATGTCTCATCTTCTATCGTCGTCGCCGGCCTCGGTCAGGGACGCTTGTCCTGGGCCTTAGCGTGGGAAATTGCAAATTGTCACGCAAAATCCATCAGACATTCACAAACAGGTCGCTTTCCTCGGGCCAAGGCATTATAGATGCGCGCGTTTGCAGGGGCGGGTCCGGCGCGGTTTCGGACGAGCGCCCTTGTGGGAGAGAACTCTATCTGGCGCTCGCAACGCCGCTGTCTCAGAGCAGCGGTGCTGTCGCGGCGCCGTGGCGTGCTTGAAGGGCAGGCCCGAAACGCAGGAAAGCAAAGATGACGAATGTAGTCGTGGTTGGTTCGCAGTGGGGTGACGAGGGCAAGGGCAAGATCGTCGACTGGCTCTCTGAACGGGCGGATATTGTCGTTCGGTTCCAGGGCGGCCACAATGCCGGCCATACGCTCGTCATCGACGGTGTCAGCTACAAGCTGTCGCTGCTGCCCTCCGGTATCGTCCGCGGCAAGCTTTCGGTTATCGGCAACGGCGTCGTCGTCGATCCGCACGCGCTGGTCGCTGAAATCGCAAAGCTCGACGGGCAGGGCGTCAAGGTCACCCCGGACGTGCTGCGCATCGCCGACAACGCGACGCTGATCCTGTCGCTGCACCGCGAGCTTGACGGCCTGCGCGAAGATGCGGCATCCAACACCGGCACCAAGATCGGCACCACCCGCCGCGGCATCGGCCCGGCCTATGAAGACAAGGTCGGCCGTCGTGCGATCCGCGTCATGGATCTTGCCGACCTCGATACGCTGTCGGCCAAGGTCGATCGCATCCTCACCCATCACAACGCGCTGCGCCGCGGTCTGGGCGAGCAGGAAGTCAGCCATGAGACGATCATGCAGGAACTGACGTCCGTCGCCGAACAGGTTCTGCCGTTCCGCGAAACCGTCTGGGAACTGCTGGACAAGGAGCGCCGCAAGGGTTCGCGCATCCTGTTTGAAGGCGCGCAGGGCTCGCTGCTCGACATCGACCACGGCACCTATCCGTTCGTGACGTCGTCGAACACGGTTGCCGGCCAGGCTGCTGCCGGTTCCGGCATGGGCCCGGGCTCGCTGGGCTACATCCTCGGCATCACCAAGGCCTACACGACGCGCGTCGGTGAAGGCCCGTTCCCGACCGAACTCCATGACGAAATTGGTCAGTTCCTCGGTGAAAAGGGCCATGAGTTCGGCACCGTCACGGGTCGCAAGCGTCGCTGTGGCTGGTTCGACGCGGCGCTGGTTCGCCAGTCGGTCGCGACCAACGGCATCACCGGGATCGCGCTGACGAAACTCGACGTTCTCGACGGTCTGGAAGAACTGAAGATCTGCGTCGGCTACATGCTCGACGGCCAGCGGATCGACCATCTTCCCGCAAGCCAGGCGGCGCAGGCTCGGGTCGAGCCGATCTACGTGACGCTGGAAGGCTGGAAGGAATCCACCGTTGGTGCAAGGTCCTGGGCGGACCTGCCGGCACAGGCGATCAAATACGTTCGTCAGGTTGAGGAATTGATTGGCGCGCCAGTTGCGCTACTTTCCACAAGTCCGGAACGCGACGACACCATACTTGTGACGGACCCGTTTGAAGATTAATGTCAACTATTGATTATCCATTCAGCCGGCTTGAGCCCGGCGACAATGAGAAGTGCTGATGGCAGATTTTGTAGCGGTGATCCGCCGCGCTGTTGATGGTCTGGCGACAAACTCGCCTGAAGCCCGCGCGAAAGTATATGAAAAAGCGCGTGGTGCCGTTCAACGGCAGCTCGAGAACATGAAGCCGCGGCCGCCGGAAGAAATGCTTCGGCGGCAGATGGACAAGCTCGAAACGGCGATCGTCGAAGTCGAGAGCGAGCACGCGGAGGCGCTGGCGCCGTTCGAGAACGAGGCTGGTTTTGCCGACGACGAATTTGCCGCTGGCCAGCCTGCGCCCGCTGAAGAGACGGTGTTGCCGGCTCCAGCGGAGCCCGAGCAGGAACCGGCACCCGCTCCGGGCGAAGAGCCCGAACAGGCAGCACCGCTCGCCGCTACCGAGCCGGCTGGCTATTCGTATGACGAGCCTCCGCTCTATGAGGAACGGCACGAGCCTTTTGCTCCTGTTGCAGCCGAAGAACGCGAACCTGACGTTGCCCATTACGAACCGGCTGTAGAGCCGGAGACGTATGAGGCACGCACGGCCTACGAAGAGCGTCCGCTTTACGAAGAGCCTGTGCCGTCCGAGGAGCAGGACACTGTTCATCAAGGTGGATGGCCGGTCGGTGATGTCGCTGCCGTCGGTGAACGCGATGAGCAGGTCCACAACGAACCTGTGGCCGATGACGGCCGGGCACATTCCGTCGAAGCGCCGATCGAGCAGTATCCCGGGACTGTCGACGAGCCTGTTGCAAACGAGCGGGATGATGATCTTCCCTACTCGGCTGCCCGTCAGGACGATGACGTCGCCCACGTCCAGTGGCCACCGCAGACCAGTGCGGAGCCAGCGCGCACGGAACATGCGCCGCTCTTCGAAGAGCCCACCTGGCATGAGCCGGCGCATTCCGAAAACACCGCCGCAGCCGCCTGGGACGACGTTCCGGAACTGGTGCCGGCCGGTCCCGTCGAGCCGGTCCATCAGCACCAGCCGCAGGCCGATCTTCACAGTGGTGATCGCGTCGATGCGCATTTCGACCAGGAAACCCATGTTTCTGCCGATGCAGTTCGCATGCCATCAGTCGCTGAGCTCCCAAGTTTCGGCCAGACCGGGACGGAGACCGGGCGCAAAGACGACAGCGACGATTTTTTCGCAGGCTACCAGCTTGACGCAAAAGCGGATGAGCAGGCACAAAAGGCTGCCGGCAAGGATCACGAGAAGGATCCCTGGAGCGATCTGGATGACCTGATCGGGTACAGCAAGGGCGCGGCAATTGCCGGCGCCGGCGCTGCCGCCTCGAACCCGAGACAGGCCCAGTCGGATGACAATCTCGAAGACCTGATGCCGACCCCGGCTAAGCCATACCGGGTGACGACGACGCGCAAGCGCAATTACGGTGGCCTCGCACTCGGACTGGTCGGCCTTCTGCTGCTGGGTGGCGCTGGTTATGCCGCCTGGATGAACCGCGACGCGCTGAGCGAGATGGTCGAAGGCTTCATGCCGTCTTCCTCGACGGACACGGCGGTCTCGACCGCTGAAACGCCCGCGACCTCGCAACCGGCCTCCGGGAACGCAACTACGGCTCCGGCAACAGCGCCGGCCAACCCGACGCCTTCGACGCAGGCAAATGGCCAGCCCGCCGGTCAGACGAGCCCGCCGCCAGCCGCGGACGGTTCGACCGCCAGCCCGAAATTCACCCAGCGTCTGATGCCGGATGGCACAGAGGTGGATGAAGGTCCGGGTTCGGCCGGAAGCCTTGCCCAGAACGCCGAAGGGCAGTCGGTGGCGCAGCTCAACGCCCCGCCGACCACGCCGCCTGCGGCGCCTGGTGCTGCCGCGACGGCTGCAACCGCGCCGGGCGCACCTGCAGCGCCTGCCCCCGACGCCAATCCGGCAGCGACCCCTGCTGTCTCCGGCGAAAAGATGTTCCTCTATGAAGAACGTCTTGGCCAGACCGCGCCGACCGCGATCGACGGGAGCGTTTCCTGGTCTCTGCAGCGCGAGCCGGGTTCCAACGGCGGTCCGCCTCAGGCTGAAGTCCAGGCCCGCATCACCATACCCGGTCGTGGTCTGACCGCGCTTGTGACGTTCAAGCGCAACTCGGATCCGTCGCTGCCCGCGAGCCATCTGATCGAGATCGTCTTTGCCGTCCCGCCAGACTTCGAGGGCGGTGCCATCGACAGCGTCCAGCGCATTGCGATGAAGACATCCGAGCAGGATCGCGGCAACGCCCTGATCGCGGTTCCGGCCAAGATCACCGACGACTTCCACATGATCGCGCTCAACGACTTCCCGGATGCCCGCAACACCAATATGGAGCTGCTGCGCACCCGCAACTGGATCGACATCCCGGTCGCCTATCGCAACGGACGCCGCGCGCTGTTCACGCTCCAGAAGGGGCCTGAAGGCGAGAAGGCGTTCAACGAGGCCATCCGCGAATGGGGCCAGGCCGGCGGCCAGACGGGCCAGTAATCGATCGGTCGCAGGACATAGGTCATACGAGAAGGGTCGCGAGAGCGGCCCTTTTCCATTTCCAGCCTCCCGTTGCGAACTCCCATGGCTCCGGCTAAAGAAAAAGGCCGCAAAATGCGGCCTTCGATCTGCGGATACTGGTGTGTCCCGTTACGCGTCGACGACGCGCAATGCCTGGGCCTGGGCGAGGGCCTCCTTGCGCACCGCATCCTGCACCTTTTCGAATGCGCGGACCTCGATCTGGCGGACGCGTTCGCGGCTGATATCGAACTCGGTGGACAGTTCTTCGAGCGTCACCGGGTCTTCCGACAGACGGCGGGCTTCGAAGATGCGGCGCTCGCGTTCGTTCAGCACGGCAAGTGCCTTGCCGAGCATGCGGCGGCGCGTGTCGAGCTCGTCCTGCTGGATCAGAACCGCTTCCTGGCTCTCATGATCGTCGACCAGCCAATCCTGCCACTGGCCGGCTTCGCCTTCAGCCGCCCGGATCGGGGCGTTGAGCGAAGCGTCGCCGGAGAGGCGGCGGTTCATCGAGATCACTTCTTCCTCGGATACGTTCAGCTTGGTGGCGATCTCGGTGACCTGGTGCGGCTTCAGATCGCCGTCCTCGATCGCCTGGATCTTGCCCTTGAGGCGGCGCAGGTTAAAGAACAGCCGCTTCTGGTTGGCGGTCGTGCCCATCTTGACCAGCGACCAGGAGCGCAGGATGTACTCCTGGATCGAGGCCTTGATCCACCACATTGCATAGGTCGCCAGACGGAAGCCGCGTTCCGGGTCGAATTTCTTGACGGCCTGCATCAGACCGACATTGCCTTCCGACACGACTTCGCCGATCGGCAGGCCGTAGCCGCGATAGCCCATGGCGATCTTTGCGACGAGACGCAGGTGGCTCGTCACCATCTTGTGTGCGGCAGCGCGGTCGCCATGCTCAGCGTAACGCTTCGCGAGCATGTATTCCTGCTGCGGCTCCAGCATCGGGAATTTGCGGATTTCATCGAGATAGCGATTGAGACCGGCTTCGCCGGCGGTAATCGAAGGCAGATTGTTACGGGCCATGAAGCACCCCTTTCCGATCGTTGTCGGTTCCCGGCAGATTTCATCTGCCCTTACGGCGAACCGATTATGGCGCGGATCGTTCCCGACCCCGCACCAATGCAAGTGTCAGATAAGTGTGGCGGAACAGCGATTCAAGCGTTCACACCAACGTTATGACATTACAATTGCGTAATGATCGGCCGGACTTCCGGCGACGGTCAGGCCGTCATTGCCGCAGGGCTTCGATCAACTGTTCCAGGTCGTCGGGGATCGGAGCCTCGAATTCCATCACCTCGCCGGTGCGGGGATGTTCGAACACAAGCAGATAGGCGTGCAGCGCCTGGCGCGGGAAGGCGCTGACGACGGTGCGGGCGGGCTCGGGGATCTTGTTGACCTTGGTCTTGAAGCCACCGGCATAATCGAGGTCGCCGATCAGCGGATGGCCGATATGAGCCATGTGGACTCGGATCTGGTGCGTGCGGCCGGTTTCCAGACGGCATTCGATCAGGGCCGCCAGCGAGGTTGCCTCGGGCGTCTCGTGAAAACGCTCGATCACCTCATAATGGGTCACCGCCTCGCGCGCGTCCACGGCATTCTCGCGGGTGACGGCGCGCTTGGTGCGGTCGCCACCGGCGCGGCCGAGCGGTGCGTCGATCGTGCCCTTCAAACCTTTCGGGCGGCCCCAGACGACGGCCATATAGGCGCGTTCCAGCGGACCGGAACGGCCATGGTCGGCAAACTGGTCGGCGAGGTGGCGATGCGCCAGATCGTTCTTGGCGGCAACCATCACGCCCGACGTATCCTTGTCGAGCCTGTGCACGATACCCGGCCGCTTGACGCCACCGATGCCGGAAAGAGTGTCGCCGCAATGGTGGATCAGCGCGTTGACGAGGGTCCCGGTCCAGTTGCCGGCGCCCGGATGCACGACGAGACCCGGTGGCTTGGCGATGACTATCAGGTCCTCGTCCTCATAGAGAACATCGAGCGGAATATCCTCGCCCTTGGGTTCGGGATCCTCCGGTTCCGGCAATGTGATCTCGATTTGATCGCCGGGGGACACTTTCTTCTTCGGCTCGGTGCAGGCCTTGCCGTTCAGCAGTACGACACCCTGTTCGATCAGCGCCTTGATGCGGTTTCTGGAGAATTCGCCGTCCAGAACCTGTGTCAGCCACGCATCCAACCGCCCTTCTGCTGCCTCATCGGCAGTCAGGACTTTCCTCGGGGCTTCGGCTTGTTTAAAGGGGTCGTTCATTCCGGTTTCCGTCAATTCGCAATCTTGCACGCATAAGGACAATTCATGCCCCAACCAGAAGTCGAGGAAAAGGAAGAGCCGCTTGATCCGGCGATGGAGAGAATCCGCCGGAAGATGGTGCTTCTGCAGCTCGTTTCGGGCGGGATCCTGTTTGTCTGCTTTATGGCGGTCCTCGCCGCGATTGTCTACAAGATCTCCCAGCGGCCCGCAGACGGCCCGGCAACGGTCGCCACGTCGGGAAGTTTCACCGTCCCGTCCGACCAGCCGCTGAAGGCCACCGCCGCACTGCCGACCGGTTTCCAAATCGACAATGTGTCGATGTCCGGCAGCCAGCTCGTCTTCCTCGGCCAGCTGAACGGCGCCCGCAAGGTGTTCGTGTTCGATATCGTGCTCGGCCGCATCGTCGCCGATGTGACGATCGCCACCGGTCCGTGATGGAGCCTATCCGCATCGAGGATGCGGACGACCCGCGGATCGCCGAATTTCAGGCGGTCCGCGATCGCGACCTGACGGGCAGGGGCGGGCGGTTTATCGCCGAGGGCACTGTCGTGCTGCGCATGCTGGCGCAGGCACACCGGGCCAAGTCCGGCTTCGTCGCGGAGAAGCTTCTGCTTCTGGAAAATCGGGTGTCCGGGCTGGAAGACATCCTTGGCCGTTTCCCTGACGATGTCCCGGTCTATGTCGCATCCTCTGCCGTTCTCGACCGGATTGTCGGCTTCCACCTCCACCGCGGCGTGCTGGCGATCGGTCGCAGGGCTGAGGAGCCGTCGATTGCGGACCTCCTGCAGAACCTGCCGGAAAAGGCATTGGTCGTTGCGGCCTTCGGCATTTCCAACCACGACAATATCGGCTCGATCTTCCGCAATGCGGCCGCGTTCGGCGCCGATGCGGTGCTGCTGGACGCCGCCTGCTGCGATCCGCTCTATCGAAAGTCGCTGCGGGTTTCTGTCGGCTCCGTGCTCTCGGTGCCCTATGCCCGCACCGGGACGATGACGGAGCTTCTGGACGCGCTGATGCTGCGCGACTTCGCGATCTGGGGCTTGTCGCCTGCCGGACACGTCGAAATTCGCGAAGTGTCGCCGCATCCGCAGATGGCGCTGATCACCGGGACCGAGGGCGAGGGGCTTCCAGCGCATATCCTCTCCGCAGTCAAGACCGCGCGCATTGCCCAGATGCCGGGACTGGACAGTCTCAACGCCGCAACCGCGACCGGCATCGCGCTCTACGAGATCGCCATGCGGCAGGGCCGGCTCTAGGGATTTCAGGTGTCGTTCAGGACGACGACTGCTCGTTCAGTTTCGCCATGGCCTTCTTGGCCTTGGCAGCCAGGCTTTCGCGATCGCTGTTGCCGGATTTTCCAGACAGGATCGTGTTGATCGGCGAGGCTTTGCCTTCGCGCGCGGCCGTGAGCGCCACAAGACTTGCAGCGATGGTTGCAAGCTCCTGCCGAAGTGCTGCATCGTTAGCGCCATCGCGACTCTTTAAAAGCCGTTCCGACACCGCGGTCGCCCGGTTGCGGGCATCGTCTGCGAGATCGATCATGGCCGGCGTCATCATCGCAGCTGTCATCATGGTGGGCTCTGGGTCCATGCCCGTCGGGCGGGCGACGGCTAACACACCCTCCTCGAGGAGATGCGCCGCCTGGATGTCTTCGGGACCGGGCGTGTTGATCTTGCCTGAATTCGACTTCGCTTTTGATCCGGCTGGCGCCCCGGTTTTGCGCAGGGCGCGGCTCGCGTCGCGGGCTTCCGCATTGGCCGTTTTCAGTTTTTCGCGCAGCCGTTCGATTTCCTGCTGACGGCGGTCCAGCGCCTCGGCCCTGTCGGCACCGTCGGCGATCTCCCGGTCCAGCCTTTCCTGCAACACTATCCGGCGTTGCTCTTCCAGCTTGACCTTGCTCTCGGCTTCCTTGGCGCGGGTGGTCATGTCGCGGATTTCCGTGCGCAGCGTCTCGCGTTCGTCGCGAAGATTGCCGATCCGGGCCTTGAGGCCTTCCATCTCGGCGGCATGAGACGAGAGGTCGATGCGGAAATTGTCCGTATCGGCAATCAGGCGGGCAACGTGCTGCTGGCGTTCGCCTATCTCGACATCGCGCATCCGCAGGTCGTCGTGGGACTGTTCCAGCGCCACCTTCAGCTCCTGGATATAGCTGTCTTCCTGGCGAAGACGCGAGCGGGTGGCGGCGGCCTCCACATCCAGCGTGTCGGCCTGCATCTTCAGGTCCTGCCGGTCGTCTTCAAGAGTACGGATGGTCGCGTTCAGCGCCTCGATATCGAGCATCAGGCGGGTGTTTTTCTCGCGCGCCTGGAGCAGTTCCTGAGAGGTCCGGGCGTTTTCCGCCGCATAGACGGCACGTGCCATATCACGCTGGGCACGCACTTCCTCAGGGCTGATCGGCAGTGTCGCGCGGATGCGGTTTTCCGTGTAGCGCACGATCCGCCTGTGGATCGCCGGCGAAATCAGGATGGCAAGCAGCGCCGCGCTGAGGAAACCCAGGCCAAACAGGAGTGCGTATTGGATCACGGAAAGCCGTTCTTTGTGTCTGGAGCGGACGGGCTCTTTTTAAGCACGGGCGCCTGCACCCGGCAAGTGGGCACGCCCGGTGGAGGCGTCTGCCTGCCGCTCAGAAGGGGTTCCAGGTGGCTTCGCGGGTCATCTTCAGATAGCCGACATTGATGCCGAGACGGGCGCCAAGGCCGGTGCGGATAGGCACCAGGATCACGTTGTTGTTGCGCAGCACCGTCATGCCGACGCCGGCGACAACGAAGGCCGAGCCGGAAACGCCGCCGAAGCGGGCATAGAGCGAATCGACCGTCGGCAGGTCATAGACCAGCATCATGGCGCGGGTGCCCTGGCCGCCGTAATCGATGCCGAGCGAGGGGCCCTGCCAGTAGGTCGGATGCTGTCCGGCGTTTTTCGTGTATAGCTGGCCTTCGCCATAGGTCAGGCCGGCGATGAAGGCGCCGGAGCCTTCCTGGCCGAGAATGTAACCGTTGGGCAGGCCGTATTTCGAGAAAGCGTTTTCCACCACCTTGGCGAGACCGCCGCTGGTGGAGCCGAAAAAGCCGTGGCCGGCATCGACAATTTCCTGCATCGAATACTGCGAAGCATTCTGCTGGGCGGATGCCCTTTCGATTGTGACACAGAAAGCGGTTGCCATGACCACGAAAGCGGTGGCAAAGCGAGCGAAGGCGGAAAGGTTCTGGCGGCGCATATTGAAGTCCGTTTGTTAAATCTTCCGTTATCAAGCGTCATGCTTAAGCCGCCTCTATCTTGGCGGCATGACGTTAACAATCGGTTTACCACAAATGGTGTCATTATGGCGGCACCTATACACATTGACTGTCGACAATCCCCGCGCAATGTTGCTGTGGCACATGCGCGAGGGAATATTTTCATCCAGCCGGAGACACGCATGCCTAAAAATCCCAATCTAACCCTCGGCGGTCCGGATCTGGCAGCTCTCCTCTGCAGCCGGGTCTGCCACGATATCATCTCGCCGGTCGGAGCCATCAACAATGGCCTGGAGCTTCTCGATGAGGGAGCCGCCGACGCGGATGCGCTCGACCTGATCCGTACATCGGCCATGAACGCCTCGGTGCGTCTGAAATTCGCGCGGCTTGCTTTCGGCGCCTCCGGCTCTGTTGGTGCCTCGATCGATACGGGCGAGGCCGAAAAGGCTGCCAAGGAGTTCGCGGTCGCCGAAAAGAAGACGGAAGTCTCCTGGAACGGCCCGCGCGCCATCATCCCGAAGAACCGGGTCAAGCTGCTCCTCAACCTCTTCACTGTCGCTTACGGCGGCATTCCGCGCGGCGGCTCTCTCGATGTGACACTCGAAAACCCGGAATTCGACGCGAAGTTCATCATCACCATCAAAGGCCGGATGATGCGCGTGCCGGCGAAATTCGTCGAAGTGCTGTCGGGTGCCATGGAAGAGGCGGTCGATGCCCACACGATCCAGCCCTATTACACGGTTCTGCTGGCCGACGAATGCGGCATGGATTTGAAATACGTGGTGTCTGAAGACAAGATCACCTTCATCGCGGAAACCGTCCCTGCCGAAGTGCCGGCCGTTTCCGAAGAGGTCTGAGACCCGATCAAGCGCTCTGACATGTGAAAAGCGCGGGTTGCCTTGAGGCGGCCCGCGCTTTTCGCGCTGCGCCTGACGCGTAACTCTTTCTTAGCTTCATTCGGGTCATGGTGGATGTTGCCCAGGGACGGGCACAGCATCAGGGGAAACACGATGCAGCGAATGATGATTGCAGACAGTTCGGACATCGTGCGCAAAGTGGGCAAGCGCATTCTCTCGGAGATCGGCTTTCTGGTTTCCGAAGCGGGCACTGCGCAGGAAGCACTGACCGGCTGCCGTGCAACCTTGCCGAACTTCCTGATCGTCGATGCAGGCCTCGACGACGCGCTCGGTCTGATCGCCTCTGTCCGGGCAATGGATCGCGGCAAGGACGTCAAGATCTTCTACTGCGTCATCGAGACGGACCTGAAGAAGATGATGGCCGGCAAACGCGCCGGCGCCAGCGATTTTCTCCTCAAACCTTTCGACCGCAAGATCCTGACATCGGTGTTCGGCGGCTTCGCTGTTGCGGCTTGATAGTTTCAGCGTTTGCGGCGTGCGCTGAGTGAAGCCGCGTCTCGGAGGTGTCCTGTGAGCGAAGACAACTTCTCGTTCTCTACCCCGTACCCAGTCTCATCGCGACGCTACTTCAAAGCGAGAGAGCGAAGGGGAGCCCTCTGACGGAAGACGAGGTCCTCGAAATCACCGACACGTGTGAGGTCCTCGCAGTTTCCCGTGATGTTGCTCAGAAAATGGACGAGCAGCGCGGCTATCTCGACATCGATCCTGAGAACTGCTGGGACGAGTGGCACCAAGCTCGAACCGTGTTTATGGAAACTTGATCCGGACACCGCACTGAATTCGTCAATCCTCAGCGCTTTCACCTCGGCAATCTCAAACGCAAAAACACCCGCTTGCGCGGGTGCTCTTCAATCCGGGATAGGGAAAAGTTTTCAGGCTCAGGCGGTTTCTGCGAGCTCGACATTGTCAGGTTCGCGCAGCACGTAGCCACGGCCCCAGACAGTCTCGATGTAGTTCGCGCCACCGGCCGCATTTGCGAGCTTCTTGCGCAGCTTGCAGATGAAGACGTCGATGATCTTCAGTTCCGGCTCGTCCATACCGCCATAAAGGTGGTTGAGGAACATTTCCTTGGTGAGCGTGGTCCCCTTGCGGAGCGAAAGAAGCTCCAGCATCTGGTATTCCTTGCCCGTCAGGTGCACACGCTGGCCGCCGACTTCGACGGTCTTGGCGTCGAGGTTCACGATCAGTTCGCCGGTGATGATGATCGACTGGGCATGGCCCTTCGAACGGCGAACGATGGCGTGGATACGTGCAACCAGTTCGTCCTTGTGGAACGGCTTGGTCATGTAGTCGTCTGCGCCGAAACCAAGGCCTCGTACCTTGTCTTCGATGCCCGCCATGCCCGACAGGATCAGGATTGGCGTCTTGACCTTTGACAATCTCAGAGTGCGAAGCACTTCATAACCCGACATGTCGGGGAGATTGAGGTCAAGAAGAATGATATCGTAGTCATACAACTTACCAAGGTCGACGCCTTCTTCGCCAAGGTCGGTCGTATAGCAATTGAAGCTTTCCGATTTCAGCATCAGCTCGATCGACTGGGCCGTCGCGCTGTCATCTTCGATGAGTAGAACCCGCATAATTTTCCCCTTTACCGCCGCGTAAGGTTACCGATGCCCCCTTACTCGATACGGATCCAGACTGAGCCTGATTTGGAAGCTGCCAGAAACTGGTTAACAAATTATGAGCGGTCCTGGCAAGGTGCATCATTTTGTTAAGCAAAATTAGTAGCAGCCTGTTTTACTTTAAGGATTGGCCATCGCCAGCTTGATTCAGCGGAGGAGGAAACCCCGCTAAGTGATTCAAACGACTCCGACATTGTCGTGACCGAAAACCGGCCTTGGCATTTACCGACCCTTAAATGATCAGGCTTATTGTTAATGATGCCTGTAAATGAAAGGTTAACGCGGCGCCAAATTTGTTAACGCCTCGGAAATTTTTTGAGCCTCGCACTGTATTGAACAGGGGTTTACCGGCCTGGGTCTCGCTATCCACGGAGTATTGCGTATGAAATCGCGTGACAATCTTGTTCGCCTGAAGAACTTTCAGGTTAACGAAAAGCGTCGTCAACTGCAGCAGTTGCAGACGATGATGGCCGAATTCGAAAGAATGGCGAAGGAACTGGAGCACCAGATCACCGTCGAGGAGAAGAAATCGGGAATTTCCGACCCGAATCACTTCGCCTATCCAACTTTTGCCAAGGCTGCCCGCCAGCGGGCCGACAATCTGCAAGTCTCGATCCGGGACCTTCGGGTCCAGCAGGAATCTGCCGAACTCGCACTGGAAGAAGCGGAAGCCGAATTCGCCAAGGCGTCGGCGCTCGAAGAGCGCGACACCGGTATGCGCGCCCGCGCCTGATGCCTCGCGGCTGGTCGACAGCCGAGCGCATCACACGATAGCGAGAGGACTTTGACGAGGGGACCGCGGACCGGTGCCCCCGTTTTTGCTTTTTCGACTTTTTCCACGGAGCGGCAGGGCAGACGTGTGGCCCAAGCTTTGCTATGGGTGCCCGATGAGAAGGCTCATCTGGTTTTCGCTTTATGCCGTCGCTTGTGTTTTTCTGGCCCTGGGTCTGACCCTGCCGATCATTCGCTTCGACCGCCTGTATTTTTTCCGCGAGACGCCGTCGCTGGTCGAACTGGTTTCGGCTCTTTGGGGGCAGGGCGATGTTGCGCTTTCGCTGATCGTCGGACTGTTCTCGATCGTCTTCCCGGTTGCAAAGCTTATGGCGCTCGGCGCGCAAGCCTTTCGCGGCAATCGTCAGCCGGGATTTTTCGCGCGCGTGATGCCGCATCTTGCGAAATGGTCGATGATGGATGTGATGCTGGTGGCACTCGTGGTGTTTGCGGCCAAGACGTCCGGCCTCGCGCAGGCAGTAACGCAACCCGGCCTGTGGTTCTATGCGGCCTCGGCGATCATCGCGGGCATATTGCCGCAACTGGCGCGGCGAGAACCGTCCTTGTCCCGATAAATTTCAAACCAGGGCAAATAAAAAGTGCCGCTGCGGTGAGGCAACGGCACTTCGATTTTACCGATGAACAGTGGTCTGCTGACTTCGCCTAATGGCGGTACTGCTGAATGCGGGTGGTCCGAAGACCGGCCAGGCCGTGGTCGTTGATAGACGCTTGCCAGGACAGGAATTCTTCGACGGTGAGCGTATAACGCTCGCAGGCTTCTTCCAAGCTCAACAGGCCGCCGCGAACCGCGGCGACAACCTCTGCCTTACGACGGATAACCCAGCGGCGCGTATTGGCCGGCGGAAGATCCGCAATCGTAAGCGGGCTGCCATCGGGACCGATGACATATTTAACTCGGGGACGTATCATTTCGGTCATTGGACTCTCTACACAACGCAAGACCACAAACGAGAGCCTACCGGGGCAGTTTTAACATTTGACTAAACGAGACGCGCCATTTGTGGCCAAACCCGCATTGGTCGCAATTCACTTGATTCGAGCCGACAAAAACCTTTTAAAACAAGGCATTGTTAGAGTTGTCTTAAGTGATGAATTTCTTGTTTTATTTCATGGCTGCTCCGGAAGAGGACACATTGTGGCCACCGCGCGGGTAAAATGGCCGATCTTTGCAACTGGAATTGCGATAATCGGCCACGTCGATTTTAGTCAGAGCAGGGTCAGCGAGAGCTCCGTCTTGCCGGCACCCAGTGTCACCTGTGCGGTGCCGGAGTGCTGAAGCGTCAGGCTATCGCCTGCGCTCAGCGAAAACACGCCGCTTGCGCCTTGCGACTGCGCGCCACCCGTTGTGCCGTTGAGTGTCATCAGTGTCTCCGTACCTTTGCGCAGCAGCACCGCCCCATGCCCAGACGATGTGGTGGCGACGAGATTGAGGGTGACGAGGTAGATGCCCGCGGCAGGAATCGTGATCGCGTTGCCGCCACCCGCGGCCGCAGCCCCAAGCACGAAACTGCCCTGGTTGAGGGCGTAGGTGGTAAAGCCGCTCTGCTGACCCGATGTCGGTGTGAACGTGGTGCCTGTGCGATAGGCGCGCGCTGCCGGCTGGTTGGGTCGGCTGACACGACCTGTCGGGCTGATGGCGAGACCCGTGCGCCAGGTGGTGCCGTCGCTGATCTTGATGGAGAATTCGGTGTTTCCGGCAAGCCCCATTTCTGCGAACCCGGTCCAGTTGGACTGGAACAGCAGCGATGCGGTGTCGGTTGCGGCCGCCTTGTTGACCTTGATCTGGTGGCCGTTGCCGGCGTGGTTGAAGAGGCTTGCAGGAGACGACAGCGACAATCGGTTGGTGGCATCGGCGACAGCGTTTATGCCGAGCAGGCTCAGGGTGCCCTGATCCGGCAGCGGAACATCCCGCCAGGTAGCGCCGTCGAAGACCCGCAGGCGAGAAGTTTCCGCAAACCATGCCCGCCATCCCGTCTTCACGGTCAGGAAGGTCCAGGCGCCGTCCTGCCAGGCGGCGACGCACCCGGTCTTGCCCGTCCATTCACCGGTTGCGCCAGCGCCGACCAGATGGCGATTGCCCTCGGCCGGCGTCGTCGGCGGAGCCGACAGTTCGGAGAGGATTGTCAGATGCACCAGCGCGTCCAGAACAAGCAGCGCCTCGTTGTGAGTGATGTGTTTTTGCGCCTGCGACGGCAGGATGAAGGGCATGTCGAGTTGGGTGGTCGTATCGGGCATGTCGCGCTCCCAAAGGTTGGCCAGTGTTGGTCGCGTGGATTTTACGGCCGTGCCCGCGCGTGAGGATGTAACTCGTGTTAAGTAACTGAAATATAATACGTGCCTGCGCCAAAATCGGCGCCCGCAACGTCCGGCGTGGCGGGACGGCAACGGTGTGGGGGCTTGTCTCGCCATGGCTTCAAACAGGCGTTCTGATGTCCCGATTGCCCTTGTTTCTTCGTCCGCATGTGCGAATGTGGGCGCAACGAGCACGGGAACACGGCATGCGATATTCCGCCTTATCGATCATCAAGCAGGCGCTTTCGGGCAATCGTCGCTGGACGCCGGCATGGCGCGAGCCGGAGCCGAAACCGCATTACGATGTGATCATCGTCGGCGGTGGCGGGCATGGTCTGGCGACGGCCTACTACCTTGCCAAGGAATTCGGCATCACCAATGTCGCTGTGATCGAGAAGGGCTATATCGGGTCGGGCAATGTCGGCCGCAACACCACGATCATCCGGTCCAACTACCTGCTGGAAGGCAATAATCCGTTCTACGAGATGTCCTTGAAGTTGTGGGAAGGGCTGGAGCGGGACTTCAACTACAATGCCATGGTGTCGCAGCGTGGCGTGCTGAATCTTTTCCATTCCGACGGCCAGCGCGATGAATACGCGCGTCGCGGCAATGCGATGCGGCTTCACGGCGTCGATGCGGATCTGCTCGACCGCGAACAGGTGCGAAGGCTCGCGCCCTATCTTAATTTCGACCACGGCCGCTTTCCCGTCATGGGCGGTCTCCTGCAAAAGCGCGGCGGCACGGTGCGTCACGATGCGGTCGCCTGGGGCTACGCACGGGGTGCCGATGCGAGAGGTGTCGATATCATCCAGCATTGCGAGGTGACGGGCATTCGCCGTGGACCGGGCGGCGAAGTCGAGGGCGTCGAGACGACCAAGGGCTTTATCGGCTGCAACCGGCTGGCGCTGGCCGCTGCCGGCAACACGACGACGGTCGGGCGGATGGCGGATCTGGCTTTGCCCATCGAGACGCATGTGCTGCAGGCTTTCGTGTCGGAGGGGCTGAAGCCTGTCATCGACAACGTCATCACCTATGGCGCGGGACATTTCTACATCTCGCAGTCGGGCAAGGGCGGTCTCGTGTTCGGTGCCAATATCGACTACTATTCCTCCTATGCTCAGCGCGGCAATCTTGCGACCGTCGAGGAGACGATGCAGGAGGGCGTGTCGCTGATCCCCGGACTTTCGCGCGCCAAGGCGCTGCGGGCCTGGGGTGGCGTGATGGACATGTCGATGGACGGATCACCGATCATCGACCGCACGCCGATCGACAATCTCTATCTCAACGCCGGCTGGTGCTACGGCGGCTTCAAGGCCACGCCGGCCTCAGGATTCTGCTTCGCGCATCTGATTGCCAAGAACGAAACCCATCACGTCTCGCGCTTCATGCGGCTCGACCGGTTCGAGCGAGGCTATGTGCTCGACGAGGGTGGCAAAGGCCCGCAACCGAACATGCACTGAGCCGTATCCGCACCGAGACGAAGACCCAAGACTGAGCCTGACACAAAGACCGAGATTAAGACATGGCAAGCCTGATTACCTGCCCCCATTGCGGAACGCGGCCGAAGGAAGAGTTTTCGGTGCGCGGCGCCGTGATTGCCCGCCCGTCG
The DNA here is from genome assembly GCF_900108545.1 of Rhizobium sp. NFR12. Taxonomy (NCBI): domain Bacteria; kingdom Pseudomonadati; phylum Pseudomonadota; class Alphaproteobacteria; order Hyphomicrobiales; family Rhizobiaceae; genus Rhizobium; species Rhizobium sp. NFR12. The sequence goes on from NZ_FNWM01000001.1 coordinate 863,579, forward strand.
GCGTCCGAAAAGGACGAGGCCTGGCACCGCTATGTCTATGTCCGCGACAATCCAAAGGGCCGATATCAGGAATACTGGCATCACGCGGCCGGCTGCCGCCGCTGGCTGGTGGTCGATCGCGACAACCTCACGCATGAGGTCTTCGGTGTGACGGATGCGCAAGCATCTCAGGAGGGGAGCCGATGAGCGCCTATCGTCTTGATGCCGGCGGTCTCGTCAACCGGGCCAATCCCCTGACATTCACGTTCGACGGCAAAAGCTATACCGGGTTCGACGGCGATACGCTCGCCTCGGCGCTGATCGCCAACGACCAGATGCTGATGGGCCGCAGCTTTAAGTATCACCGCCCGCGTGGCCCGGTGACATCAGGTTCCGCCGAGCCCAACGCATTGATGACTGTTGGCAGCGGTGCCCGGTCTGAGCCGAACGTGCGCGCGACGGTGGCCGAGCTCTACAATGGCCTCACCGCCGTCAGCCAGAACCGCTGGCCGTCGCTTGCCTTCGATATGGGAGCGGTCAACGGCCTGCTGTCGCCGTTTCTGGGCGCCGGCTTCTACTACAAGACCTTCATGTGGCCGGCGATGCTCTGGGAAAAGCTCTACGAGCCTGTCATTCGCCGCGCTGCCGGTCTCGGCAAGCTCACCATGCAAGCGGATCCGGACCGCTACGAAAAAGCCTGGGCGCATTGCGATCTCCTCGTCGTCGGCTCAGGACCTGCGGGACTGATGGCAGCACTTTCTGCCGCCCGGGCCGGCGCGCGTGTGCTGATTGCGGATGAAAGCGCCCGCTTCGGGGGCTCGCTGCTATCCGAAAACGTCGTGATCGGCGGGCAGGTGGCGAGCGATTACGCGGCAAGTCTGGTCGAGGAACTCGCGTCATTTCCGAACGTGACGATGATGCCGCGCACCACCGTCTTCGGCTGGTATGACGACATGGTGTTCGGCGCCGTCGAGCGGGTACAGAAACACGTGCAGACACCGTCGCCGGATCTGCCGGTGGAGTGTGTCTGGCGCATCGTCGCCAAACGGGCGATCCTTGCCTCCGGTGCCGAAGAGCGGCCTCTCGTGTTCGGCGGCAACGACCGGCCGGGCGTGATGACCGCCAATGCGGCGCGCACCTATCTCAATCGGTATGGCGTGGCTGTCGGCTCCAAAGTGGCCGTCTTTACCAATGGCGGCTCCGGCTATCGCACGGCGGCGGATCTTTCCGCCCGTGGCGTCGAGGTTTCCGCGATCATCGATGCGCGTGCAGCGTCCACCGATCCGGCGCCTTATGGCGTTCGTGTCATCCATGGCGGTGCCGTCGTCGCAACCAAAGGCCGCAACCGTATCGATGCACTGGTCGCAGAGCGGGCGGGTTTCGAGGAGGAGATCGCCTGCGATGCGCTGGCCATGGCCGGCGGCTGGTCGCCGATCGTGCATCTGATGTGCCAGCGCGGTGCCAAGCCCGTGTGGTCGGACGCGGCGAAGGCGTTTGTGGCGCCGGATGTGGGCGCAAACTTTGTTGCTGCCGGCTCGGCTGCCGGTGCCGACACCATCGCCGCCTGCCTTCGCGACGGGGCATCGAAGGCAGCTGCGTTTTCGACCGAACTCGGCTTTGCCGCCTATGAAGCAAACATTCCCGAGGTGGAAGGCGAATACGATCCTGATTTCGCGCCGCTCTGGTATGTGCCGGGTGCCAAGGACAAGGCCTTCGTCGACTTCCAGAACGATGTCCATGTGGGCGATCTCGGCCTCGCCCAGCGCGAGGGTTTCCGGCATATCGAGCATACCAAGCGCTACACCACGTCCGGCATGGCGACCGACCAGGGCAAGCTCGGCAATGTCGCGACGATCGGGATTGTCGCTGCCATGCGCGGCGTGTCGCCGGCCGAAATCGGCACCACGACCTTCCGGCCGTTCTACACGCCGGTCTCGATGGGTGCGCTTGCCGGCACGTCGCGGGCCGAGCATGCAGCGCCCGTCAGGACCTCGCCGCTGCATGGCTGGGCGAAGAAGAACGGCGCGACCTTCGTGGAAAGCGGCCTCTGGTACCGCTCATCCTGGTTCGCGCGCGACGGAGAAAAGACCTGGCGCGACAGCGTTGACCGTGAAGTGCGCAATGTGCGCGAAAACGCCGGTCTCTGCGATGTCTCGACGCTCGGCAAGATCGAGATTTTTGGCACAGGTGCTGCTGAATTCCTGAACCGGGTCTATTCCAACGCCTTCCTGAAGCTGCCGGTCGGCAAGGCGCGTTACGGCCTGATGCTGCGCGAGGATGGGATGGTGTTCGACGACGGCACGACCAGCCGCCTGTCGGAAAACCACTATGTGATGACCACCACGACGGCTTACGCGACAGAGGTGATGGCGCATCTGGAATTTGCAAGCCAGACCTTCTGGCCTCATCTCGACGTGCGCTTCGTGTCCTCCTCCGACCAGTGGGCGCAGATGTCGCTGGCCGGACCGAAGGCGCGGATCATCCTTGCCCGGATCGTGGAAGACGACATTTCCGATGCGGCAATACCGTTTCTCGGTGCGAAGGTCGTCACGCTCAAGGGCGGGCGGAAGGCGCGCCTGTTCCGCATCTCGTTTTCGGGCGAACTCGCCTACGAACTGGCGGTACCCGCAGGCTATGGCGAAGCCGTGGCCGATGCGATCATGCAAGCGGGCCGCGAGGACGGGATCTGTGCCTACGGCGTCGAGGCGCTCAACGTCCTGCGGATCGAAAAAGGCTTTGTCACCCATGCCGAACTGGAAGGCCGCACGACACCCGACGATCTCGGTTACGGAAAGATGATGGCGATGACCAAGCCGGATTTCATCGGCAAGCGCCTCTCGACCCGTTTCGGCCTCACCGCCGCCGATCGCCTCCAACTCGTCGGCCTGAAGCCTGTGGAAACCGACAAGGAGTTCATGGCGGGCGCCCATCTGTTGAAAGATGGCGCGGCCGCGACGCTTGCGGGCGACCAGGGCTTCGTATCATCAGCCTGCTATTCGCCGACGCTCGGACACACGATCGGTCTCGGCCTTCTCAAATCCGGCCGCGAACGGATCGGCGAGAAGATCACTGTCTGGGACGGCCTTCGCGGCACCGAAGTCGCGGCGGAAGTCTGCCTGCCGGTCTTTGTCGATCCACAAAACACAAAACTGCATCTTTGAGGGCATGACGATGGCTCTGACACTTCTCCACCGCCATGCGCTCGAAGATCACATCCTGGGCTTCGAGACGAGCGCCAACCCCAACCACCTGTCCGTCGCGCGGCGGCCGGTGATCTTTTCGGTGCTTGCCCATGCGGGCCAGGAGCAGGCCGTGGGCCTAGCACTCGAGGCTGCCCCGGATATCGCGCCGCGCTTCTGCGGCCCGGCGGAATGGCTGGCGGTGTCGCTCACCGCAGGCTCAGAGACCGTTGCCGGTCACTTATCCGAAATATCCGGCGCCTCCGTCGTCGACCAGAGCGACGGCAAGGTGCTGATGGCGATTTCGGGACCCAGCGTGCGGAAGATCCTTGCAAAATGCGTCGGCGTCGATCTGCATCCGCAGGCGTTTGCGCCGGGGCATTCCGCAAACATGCTGTTCGGCCACGTCGCAGTGAATTTGGCGCGCACCGGCCCCGATGCCTTCGAGATCATCACGCCCCGGTCGTTCGCCGGCTCGGTCTACGAGGACCTGATGGAAATGGGCCGCGAATTCGCCCTGACGGCATCGTTTTCGGGCGGGTGACCGTGGTGGGCGGTTGCCCAAACTCCCCTCATCCTCGCCCTTGTGGCGGGGATCCAGCGACACGACGTCTGTCGGGTCAAAGACTCCTTCAGCTCAAGGACTTGAGCTGACTGGATCCCCGCCACAAGGGCGAGGATGAGAGAGGATAGGGTGTCGCTCTTGTCAAATGAGCTTCTTCAGGGTTGTCAGCGGTCTGAGCATCGAAGCGCCTCAGTGCTTCTCGCGAACGAAGCTCCAGAGACCCTTTTCCTGCGATGCTGCCATGACGAGGTCCGGCCGCTTTTCCAGCGCCGGGACGAGGCTGTGGAGGCCTTCGACGCGGTTCAGGAGGTCGACGAATTCGGGGGCGAGGTCCTCGGCGAAATCGCGGCAGAAGCCCTGGATCACGCCGAACTCGATTGTCTTGCGCGGTGTCGCATCGCGCATCGTGGTCAATACGCTGCCTACCAGTTCATCGAAGCTCAGCACGTTTGTCATGGCGCTATTCCCTGTTGCGTGGCGTTCATGACAAGGCATACGCGGCGATTGAAAAATTAGTTTCAGGCTCCGGTCGCAAGATGGCGCGAAACGAACAGCGACTATGTCGGAAACGACAAATCCGGGTTCGCAGAACAGCCTATTGGCAATTCTCGGGAGGTTCTAGGCTCACCCCAAACAGGCATCGAGTTAGGGGAACGGGATCCATGAAAAGCCATGCTCTAGTTGTCGTCATCGGTGGCGGTGTCGTCGGATGTTCGGTCCTCTACCATCTGACCAAGCTCGGCTGGAGCGATGTCGTGTTGCTCGAGCGTTCGGAACTCACCTCCGGCTCCACCTGGCATGCAGCGGGGGGCATGCATACGATCAACGGCGATCCGAACGTTGCCAAGCTGCAGAAATACACGGTCGAGCTCTACAAGGAAATCGAGGCCTATTCCGGTCAGGACATTGGCCTGCACATGACCTCCGGACTGATGCTGGCGGCGACGCCGGAGCGGTTCGACTGGTTCAAGTCGCTGCTCGCCAAGGGCAAATACGCGAATGGTGAGGCACGGCTCGTCTCGGTCGAGGAAGCGCATGCGATGATGCCGCTGCTCGACCCGACCCAGTTTGTGGGCGCCGTGTTCGATCCGCATGAGGGCCATCTCGACCCCTACGGCACAACCCATGCCTATGCGAAATCGGCCAAGAAGAACGGCGCCGAGATCTACCTGCACACGAAGGTCGAGGATCTGGTGCAGCTTCCCGACGGAACATGGCGGGTGATCACGGACAAGGGCGAGATCCGCTGCGAACATGTGGTGAATGCGGCCGGTCTCTGGGCCCGTGAAGTGGGGCGCATGGTCGGGCTGGAACTGCCGGTTCTCGCCATGGAGCACATGTATCTGATCACCGAGGACATGCCCGAGGTCATCGACTTCAACAAGACGTCCGGCCGCGAGCTGATGCACTGCGTCGATTTCGATGGCGAGATCTACATTCGCCAGGAACGCAACGGCATGCTGATGGGCACCTATGAAAAGGATTGCCGGCCCTGGTCGCCGATCGAGACGCCCTGGACGTTCGGCCATGAACTCTTGGGCGAGGACCTTGAGCGCATTACGAACGAGCTGGAGGTTGGCTTCCGGCATTTCCCGGCCTTCAACAATGCCGGCATCAAGACGATCATCAACGGGCCCTTCACCTTTTCGCCAGACGGCAACCCGCTTGTCGGGCCCGTGCGCGGCATGACGAATTTCTGGTCGGCCTGCGCTGTCATGGCCGGGTTCAGCCAAGGCGGCGGCGTCGGGCTGGCGCTTGCCAACTGGATCGTCGAGGGCGACCCCGGCTTCGACGTGTTTGCCATGGATGTAACCCGCTACGGCGATTATGCGTCGCTTGCCTATACCAATGCGAAGGTGCGCGAAAACTATTCCCGCCGCTTCTCGATCCGCTATCCTAACGAGGAACTGCCGGCGGCGCGGCCGCTGCTGACGACGCCGATCTACGACGCGCTGAAGGCGAGGGGTGCCGTGTTCGGCGCATCTTACGGGCTGGAAACGCCGCTGTGGTTTGCGCCTGAAGGCATCGAGGATGCGTTTTCCTGGCGCCGATCCACCGATTTCGAGCATGTCGGCCGCGAGGCAAAGGCGGTCCGCGACAGTGTCGGGTTGATGGAGACCTCGGGGTTCGCCAAATATTCGATCGGGGGCGAGGGGGCGCATGCCTGGCTCGACCATATTCTTGCGGGCAAGGTTCCGCCCGTCGGCCGCATGGCGCTTTCGCCGATGCTGAACGAGGCCGGCAAGCTGATCGGCGATTTCACGCTCGCCAATCTCGGCGACGATGCGTTCCTGCTGATCGGCTCCGGCATTGCCGAAGACTATCATATGCGCTGGTTCGAGACGCATCTGCCGGACGATGATTCGGTTTCGTTCGATTGCCTTAATCTCGGTCTGGTCGGCCTGTCGATTGCGGGGCCCCGGTCACGCGATGTGCTGCAGAAGCTCACCCATCTCGACCTTTCAGATGCGGCTCTGCCGTTCATGGGCATCGTCGAGATCGATCTCGGCATGGCGCCGGTCATCCTCGGCCGCGTCAGCTATACCGGCGATCTCGGCTTCGAGCTTTGGATGAAGCCGGAATATCAGCGCTATCTGTTCGATCTCATCATGGAGGCCGGTTCGGAGTTCGGGATCACCCTGTTCGGCCTCCGCGCCTTGAATGCGCTACGTGTCGAAAAATCCTTCGGCAGCTGGTCTCGCGAATACCGGCCGCTTTACGGTCCCGTGGAAGCGGGGCTCGGTCGCTTTATCGCCTATGGCAAGGAGGCCGATTTCATCGGCAAGGCCGCGGCGATCGAGGAAAAGGCGGAGGGCGGCGCGCTGCGTCTCGTCACCTTCGTCGTCGATGCAAAAGATGCGGACGTGCTCGGCGACGAGCCGATCTCGCTTGACGGCCAGGTCTGCGGCTGGGTGACATCGGGCGGTTACGCCCATGCCGCCGGCGTGTCGGTCGCCATGGGCTATGTGCCGAAAGAGGTCTCCCGAACCGAGGAGGGGTGGCAGATCGAGGTGCTAGGCGAGATGCTCATCGCCCGGCTTCAGCCGCATCCGATCTTTGACGCCAACGGCTCGCGCATGCGGTCCTGACCGTCGAAAGCTGAAGAAGCGGATAAGCCAAGACCGAAGCAGACCAGAGGTTATTTCTCTATAGTTTTTGCCATTCGTGTGGAAATCGTGCCGTTTTTTCAACAATGCCAAGCGGATTTGCGTCACGTGCTGCAAAAGCCACTGAAATTATGTCTGCCTCTTTCTTTTGCACTTCACATTTCGATCGAAACCGGTAGGAATCAAAAAAATTGAAGATCCTATCAGGGACATTCAAGCGAAAGATGCGGCCGCCAAGGATCGCATCCGCAGGGGAAAATATATGGAATATTTTATCCAGCAGCTCATAAACGGGCTGACTCTCGGATCCATCTATGGGCTCGTGGCAATCGGCTATACGATGGTTTACGGCATCATCGGCATGATCAACTTTGCCCATGGTGACATCTTCATGCTCGGCGGCTTTGCCGCCCTGATCGTGTTCCTGCTTGCCACATCCTTCTTCGCCGGCATTCCGGTGGCGCTGCTGCTTTTGCTGATGCTGCTCGTCGGCATGCTGATGACAGGCCTGTGGAACTGGACGATCGAGCGGATCGCCTACCGTCCGCTGCGCGGCTCGTTCCGCCTGGCGCCGCTGATCACCGCGATCGGCATGTCGATCTTCCTGTCGAACTTCATCCAGGTGACGCAGGGTCCGCGCAACAAGCCGATCCCGCCGCTGGTCACCGACACCTATCATTTCGGTGCGATCACGGTGTCGCTGAAGCAGATCCTGATCGTCGTGATCACCTCGATCCTGCTGTTTGCGTTCTGGTACATCGTCAACAAGACGCCGCTCGGCCGTGCCCAGCGCGCCACCGAACAGGATCGCAAGATGGCGGCTCTGCTCGGCGTCGACGTCGACAAGACGATCTCGATCACCTTCATCATGGGCGCGGCTCTCGCTGCCGTCGCCGGTGCCATGTACCTGATGTATTACGGTGTCGCCTCGTTCAACGACGGCTTCATTCCGGGTGTGAAGGCATTCACCGCAGCCGTTCTCGGCGGCATCGGCTCGCTGCCGGGCGCCGTGCTCGGCGGGTTGCTGATCGGCCTCATCGAAAGCCTGTGGTCGGCGTATTTCTCGATCGCCTACAAGGATGTCGCGACCTTTGCGATCCTCGCCTTCGTGCTGATCTTCAAGCCGACCGGCATCCTCGGTCGTCCTGAAGTGGAGAAGGTGTAACATGGCGACCGTATCGGAAACCGTTCCCAACAACGTCATGGCCAAGGCGATCAAGGAAGGCATATTTGCGGGCGTCATCGCCTTCCTGATGTTCCTCCTGTTCGTCGGCATCGAGACCTATCAGGACATCAACAACCAGCTCGTCTGGCGCACCCGCTGGGGCCTGCTTGCGGTGTTCGTGGCAGTCGCTGCCGTCGGTCGCTTCATGACCGTCGCCTTTATCAAGCCCCATCTCGACCGTCGCAAACTTGCCAAGGCCAAAGCCGGCATTCTCGAGATTTCGGAAGAGAAGAGCTTCTTCCATCGCCACTTCCTCAAGTTCGCGCTGGTCTTCCTGCTCATCTATCCATTCCTGTCGCTGCTGATCGTCGGCAAGCAGGGCTCGCTGAAATATGTCGACAACTTCGGCATCCAGATCCTCATCTATGTGATGCTCGCCTGGGGCCTCAACATCGTCGTCGGTCTCGCCGGTCTGCTCGATCTTGGCTATGTCGCCTTCTATGCGGTCGGCGCCTATTCCTACGCGCTTCTGTCATCCTATTTCGGCTTCTCGTTCTGGCTGCTGCTGCCGATGTCCGGCATTCTCGCCGCGCTCTGGGGCGTCATCCTCGGCTTCCCGGTGTTGAGATTGCGGGGTGACTACCTTGCCATCGTGACGCTCGCCTTCGGGGAAATCATCCGGCTTGTTCTGATCAACTGGACCGACGTCACCAAGGGCACGTTCGGCATCTCGGGCATCGCCAAGGCGTCGTTCTTCGGCATCTGGTCGTTCGATACGGGCTCCCCGAACAACTTCGTCAAGGCCTGGGGCCTCTCGGCTTCGTCGGTCTATTACAAGATCTTCCTGTTCTACATCATCCTCGCGCTCTGCATGCTGACGGCCTACGTCACCATTCGCCTGCGTCGCATGCCGATCGGTCGTGCATGGGAAGCGTTGCGCGAAGATGAAATCGCCTGCCGCTCGCTCGGCATCAACACCGTCACCACCAAGCTCACGGCATTTGCCACGGGCGCGATGTTCGGCGGTTTTGCGGGCTCCTTCTTCGCGACCCGCCAGGGCTTCGTCTCTCCGGAAAGCTTCGTCTTCCTGGAATCGGCTGTGATCCTCGCCATCGTGGTTCTCGGCGGCATGGGTTCTCTGACCGGTATCGCGATCGCGGCTGTCATCATGGTCGGCGGCACCGAAATCCTGCGCGAGATGTCGTTCCTGAAGATCATCTTCGGCCCCGACTTCACTCCGGAACTCTACCGCATGCTGCTGTTCGGGCTGGCGATGATCATCGTCATGCTGTTCAAGCCGCGTGGCTTCGTGGGCTCGCGTGAGCCGACAGCCTTCCTGAAGGAGCGAAAGGCCATCTCCGGCAGCTTCACCAAGGAAGGCCACGGCTGATGGCGACGGATATGACGACTATGACGAAAGACACGATCCTGAGGGTCGAGCATCTGTCGATGCGGTTTGGTGGCCTGATGGCGATCGACGACTTCTCGTTCGAAGCCAAGCGCGGCGAAATCACCGCGCTGATTGGCCCGAACGGCGCCGGCAAGACGACGGTGTTCAACTGCATCACCGGCTTTTACAAGCCGACGATGGGCATGCTGACCCTGCATCGCAGCAACGGCCGGGAGTTCCTTCTGGAACGCCTTCGCGATTTCGAGATCAACAAGGTCGCGGGTGTTGCCCGTACCTTCCAGAACATCCGGCTGTTTTCCGGCCTGACGGTTCTCGAAAACCTGCTGGTTGCGCAGCACAACGTGCTGATGAAGGCTTCGGGTTACACGATCCTCGGCCTCTTGGGTCTGCCGACCTACAAGAACGCTGCCAAGGCCGCAATCGAAAAGGCCGAATACTGGCTGGACAAGGCGGATCTGACGGACCGCGCCGACGACCCGGCCGGCGATCTTTCCTATGGTGCCCAGCGCCGGCTGGAAATTGCCCGCGCCATGTGCACCGGGCCGGAACTTCTGTGCCTGGACGAGCCCGCCGCCGGTCTCAACCCGAAGGAATCGCTGACGCTCAACGCGCTGTTGCGCGGCATCCGCGACGAAGGCACGTCGCTGCTCCTGATCGAGCACGACATGTCCGTCGTCATGGAGATTTCGGATCACGTCGTGGTTCTGGAATACGGCCAGAAGATTTCCGACGGAACGCCTGATCACGTGAAGAACGACCCGAGGGTGATCGCAGCCTATCTCGGTGTCGAGGATGATGAAGTTGAAGAAATCGAGGAAAAGCTCGACAAGGGCATTATCGAAGAGGGGTCCGTCTGATGGCCGGTGAACCCCTTCTGAAAGTCCAGGGCGTCGAAACCTACTACGGCAACATCCGGGCCCTCGACGGCGTCAATGTCGAAGTCAACAAGGGCGAGATCGTCAGTCTGATCGGCGCCAACGGTGCCGGCAAGTCGACGCTGATGATGACGATCTGCGGCAGCCCGCAGGCCCGCAAGGGTCAGGTCATCTTCGACGGCGAAGACATCACGCAGGTGCCGACGCATCTGATTGCGCGCCGCCGTATTGCCCAGTCGCCGGAAGGCCGCCGCATCTTTCCGCGCATGACCGTGCACGAAAACCTGCAGATGGGCGCCGGTCTCGACAACCTCAAGTATTTCAAAGAGGACGTCGAAAAGATCTTCACCCTGTTTCCGCGCCTCAAGGAACGCCAGGCCCAACGCGGCGGCACGCTGTCGGGCGGCGAGCAGCAGATGCTGTCGATCGGCCGTGCACTGATGGCGCGTCCGAAACTCCTTCTTCTGGACGAGCCGTCGCTCGGCCTCGCACCACTGATCGTCAAGGGCATTTTCGAGGCGATCAAGAAGCTGAACAAGGAAGAGGGGCTCACCGTGTTCCTCGTCGAGCAGAACGCGTTTGCGGCACTCAAACTGTCCGATCGCGCCTATGTGATGGTCAATGGCAAGGTGACGATGTCCGGCTCCGGCAAGGAACTGCTCGCAAATCCCGAAGTCCGCGCCGCCTATCTCGAGGGGGGCCGGCATTGAGCACCATGATCATCATTCCGGCGACCGGGGGACACTGAGATGCAGGGCCTGTTTTTCGAAACCGATACTGGCGTGCGTTATTTCCTGCGCGCACTCGTCATGGTCCTCGGCTTTTGGACGGCGTGGCGCGCCGGCAAGGCGGTCGCAGAAGGCTGGAACGGCTATGGCCATGTCATCGCCTACACGCTGCTGCTGGCCGTCGCAATGCAGTTCATGCACTACGCGCTGTTCCAGGGACCGTTCATCAGCCCGTTCCATTACATCATCGATGTAGTGCTGCTGATGGCGTTTTCCATCTCCGGATTCCGCATTCGCCGCACCCGTCAGATGGTTCAGAACTACTACTGGCTCTATCAGCCTGTCTCCGCTTTCTCATGGAAGAAGAAAGATTGACAGTCGCTCATTTCTGACTTCAGATTGGGTTGGGTCAAATAAGAATACACCAGAGGGTGGAACATTTCTCCGGCGCAATGATGGTGGGTATTGCGTCCGGGTCCCAAAAAACCGCTCACCTAAAAACTGGGAGTAAATCAATGAAGAAGTCTCTTCTTTCCGCCGTCGCGCTGACGGCGATGGTCGCATTCAGCGGCAACGCCTGGGCCGATATCATTATCGGCGTTGGCGGCCCGCTGACCGGCCCGAATGCTGCATTCGGCGCGCAGCTGCAGAAGGGTGCTGAACAGGCTATCGCCGATATCAATGCCGCCGGCGGCATCAACGGCGAAAAGCTGGTCATCGCGCTCGGCGACGACGTTTCCGATCCGAAGCAGGGCATTTCCGTTGCCAACAAGTTCGCGTCCGATGGCGTGAAGTATGTGGTCGGTCACTTCAACTCGGGCGTTTCGATCCCGGCTTCGCAGGAAGTCTATGCCGAAAACGGCATGCTCGAAGTCACCCCTGCAGCAACCAACCCTGTCTTCACCGAGCGCGGTCTGTGGAACACGTTCCGCACCTGCGGCCGTGACGACCAGCAGGGCGGCGTCGCCGGCAAGTATCTCGCCGAGAAGTTCGCCGATGCAAAAATCGCGATCATCGACGACAAGACACCTTACGGCCAGGGTCTCGCTGAAGAAACCATGAAAGCCTACAACGCGGCCGGCAAGAAGCAGGTCATCCGCGAAGGCGTCAACGTCGGCGACAAGGATTTCTCGGCGCTGATTTCCAAGATGAAGGAAGCCGGCGTTTCGATCATCTACTGGGGTGGTCTCCACACGGAAGCCGGCCTGATCATCCGTCAGGCGAAGGATGCTGGCCTCAAGGCAACGCTCGTATCGGGTGACGGTATCGTCTCCAACGAACTGGCCTCGATCGCTGGCGATGCAGTCGAAGGCACGCTGAACACGTTCGGTCCCGATCCGACACTGCGTCCGGAGAACAAGGAACTGGTTGCCAAGTTCAAGGCTGCCGGCTTCAACCCTGAAGCCTACACGCTCTATTCCTACGCAGCCGTTCAGGTCATCGCCGAAGGCATCAAGCTTGCTGGCAGCCCTGACGACGCAGAAGTCGTTGCCAAGGCTCTCAAGGAAAAGGGTCCGTTCAAGACCGTTCTCGGCGACATGGCTTTCGACGCCAAGGGCGACCCAAAGCTCCCAGGCTACGTCATGTACGAGTGGAAGAAGGGTCCGGACGGCAAGTACAGCTACTTCCCGCAGGGCTGAGCCTTCAAGGCTTGAACCATCATTCGACAGGAAGCCCGGCCATTGGCCGGGCTTTTTGCATTGATGCCTGCAGGGTTCAGATATCGAGCTGGAAGTTTCCCGAGCTCGCACCCTGAAAATCCCATCAGAAACTTTCGGGGGTGAAACTGGCAAAGCGCGCCGCGGGAAGAGGGCCGGCGGTCATCAGTGTGAAATCGAAATTCGACTTTGCTTCCGATCCCAGAACGTATTGACGGTGCACGCGCAGGAAATCGCGCTTGATCCTGTTGTAGCGCTCGGGCGCCATCATCCGCTTGACCCTGATGAAGGCAAGCGTCGCCTGGGGTGCATCTTCATGTCCTGCCAGCGCCACGACGCGGCTCTTGTAGAAATGAATGCTGTCGGTTAGGCACTGAACCTCCAGCCAGAAGATCTGTGGTGCTCGGGCAATGCGGCCGACACATTCGCGCAATGTCGTAGCGGGCCGCAGCAGCGAGCATTGCAGGATCGCGCCACCGAGCGTCACGAAGCTCACCTTGCGTTCGCTCCGAGCGGGGCCCCGCCTGAACGCATCAGGACTTTCCGCAAGCAGCATGCCGATCACGTGGGTCGCGACAGCCGATCCCATGCTGTGCGACGTGATGAGATATTCGTCCGCATCCTCAGTCAGTGCCTCGCGGACACCCTCCATGCAGCTCGCCAGCCAGGCGTTGACATCGGGCCTGTCGAGATTGCCCATCGCGTCGGCCATCTCCCAGTCGGCAAACAGGTGCAGCGTGTGAAACCGTGCCATGAAGGGCAGGAAGGCGTAGCGGAACAGCGCAAGACCAAGCGGTATGCTCCACAACAGATGCAACATATTGAGCCCGAGCAGTGCGGGCAGGGCAGCGATCACGGCGGTGAGCCCAAGCGCTACCGCCACCAGCAGGAATGGAAACAGGAAAAACAGGCCGAACCGCCATGCATGCCTGAGATAGCCGGCCATGCCGCCCTGGGTGACGATGCGCAAGGCGCTTCCATAACCGTTGAGAATACGGCGCAGCAGCGGCTTGCCGTTCAGGCTGTCCACCAGCGCGCAATGGTCGAAGATGTAGAACCGGCTTTGCGTGCCGCCGTCGGCTGGATCCGGGGCGCTACAGGCGATGTCGAAATACGCAGTCTTTGCGGTCCGCTGCAGATCGCCCGCCTGGAGATCCAGGTTCCATGTCTTAGCGCTCTGGGCCGCCGCGCGCACATAGCGGGCATGGTGCATGCCGGCATCGAGCGGCTCGAAGCCCGGGAAATGCAGGACGACGCGTTTCCTCACCCGTTCCGCCGTCGGGGAGTTATCTGCGTCGTGGGGCGTCTGTGCCGTCAAAGGCGATTGAGTAGTCATGACTGCGGAGTTCCGGATGCGGCTTGTCTAAGCCGTTGAGGGTGCGCGCGGATCTATCCCTTGGCATCGCCGACTGCAAGTGTCTGGCCCCGGTCGGTCCGTTTGCGTCTAGTCCGGCCGGTCGCCTGTGTGCAGGACGTTCGCCGCCATAACCGCTGCCGAGGCGCGGTTTTCGACGCCGAGCTTGATGTAGATCTGCTCGAGATGCTTGTTCACGGTGCGGGCCGATAGGCCGAGGATATCGCCGATATCTTTGTTCGCCTTGCCCTTGGCGATCCATAGAAGCACTTCCGACTCCCGTTGCGTCAGCGGAAAGTGCTGGCGCAGGATTTCGTCGTCCGGCCGCTTGATGACAGCGGCCGACAGCCGGAACAGGAATTCGTCGGCGCCGATCGCGCCGAGAAACGCAAACTGCAGGCTGGTCTGCAGGTTTTCGGACAGCGAGAAGGCGGCGTTGCGGGCAAAGCCTGCCGTATCGCGCTCCGCCATCCAGCCGCCGATGCGGCCCGCGACGATCGCGATTCCGTCATCGCTTTCCGTTGCGGCATTCATCAGCCGCGTTGCTTGCGGCGTCGACCAGCGGATCGAACCGTCGTTTCGCACAGCAAGCAGATGCCGGCCGGCGGCATCGAGCGCGACGCGGGCGCTCTGGGCGGAGCGGGCGTTGGAAAGATGCACCCGTATTCTCGCCCGCAGCTCGTCGATATTGATCGGCTTGCTCAGATAGTCGACGCCGCCGCTATCCAGCGCGTTGACGACGTGTTCGGTTTCGGTCAGGCCCGTCATGAAGATCACTGGCACTTGAGCTGCCGCATGCGCCTTCAGTCTGCGGCAGGTCTCGAACCCGTCCATGCCGGGCATCACGGCGTCGAGCAGGATCAGATCGGGCGTGATGCGCTCGACGATCGAAAGCGCTGCCTGACCCGACGTGGCGATCAGCACCGAAAAGCCGGATTGCTCCAGCGCTTCGGTCAGGAAGCCGAGCGTGTCGGGACTGTCGTCCACCAGGAGGACGATATCGCGCGGTGTCGTCGCGTCAGCCATCGCTGTTTTCCCGTTCTTCCAGTTCCGCTGTCTCCATGCGTTCCAGGTATTTCATGTAACCGGCCATGTCGAAGGCCTTTACATAGGTTCCGAGCTCTTCCGCGAACGGGCGGTGGGATTGATCCGTCGCAAGATCCGCGAGCTTGGCTTCGATGCCGCGCACGTAACCGATTTCACCGAGCCGCAGGAGATCCTGAAGATGGCCCGTCCCGGGGCTGATGACCGGCTGCTTGACCAATGCCGAAAGCGCCAGTGCCGGCGCTTCGTCCTCGTAGACCCATTTAAGGGAGAGATGCGAGGCAAGCTTGTCGGCAAGGCGGCGCAGGTTGACGGGCTTTGAAAGCGTATCGTCATGCCCTTCGCCACCGGCATCCGCGGTCGTGCCATCGCCGATATTGGCCGAGAGCATGATCATGGGCGCCGTCTGGCCCTCCTCGCGCAACCGCGAAACAAGCTGCCAGCCGCTCATGCCGGGCATGGAGATATCGACCAGAAAAAGATCCGGCCGCACACCCTCGATCAGCGTCAGGCATTCCGGTCCGTCGACGGCGGTCAGGATGACGAAATCCATCGGCGCCAGCACTTCGCGCATCAGGTCGCGGTGATCCTGGTTGTCGTCCACCACGACGATGGTGCGGCGCGGCCCGGTATAGGAGACGATCTTGCGCTCGGCCTCCGGCGTCGTATTCGGCCGCTCGATGGCCGAGAGCATGAGGCGCACCTTGAAGGTGGAGCCTTCACCCTTCGTACTGGCAACCGAGATTTCGCCGCCGAGCGTGTTGGTCAGAAGCTGCGTGATCGTCAGGCCGAGCCCAAGTCCCGGCATCGGCCGTATGCTTTCCGCCTCGCCGCGCTGGAACGGCTCGTAGATGCGGCCGAGATCCTTCTCCGCAATGCCACGGCCGGTATCGGTCACGGTGAAGGTGGCCACCTGACTGCGATAGGCGATCTCGAAACGAACAGTTCCCTCGTCGGTGAATTTGACCGCGTTGGAAAGGATGTTGACGAGGATCTGGCGAAGCCGCTTTTCGTCGGTGCGGACATATTGCGGAAGCGTGCGGGCGCGCACGTGTTCGAAGGCAAGGCCCTTGGCCTGCGCCTGGAGGCTGAACATCTCGACGATCTGGTCGAGGAAATCCTGGATGTTGATCTCGTTGGAATAGACCTGCAGCCGCCCGGCCTCGATCTTGGAAATGTCCAGCAGCCCGTCGATCAGGCCGGAAAGATGATCCGCGCTGCGCTTGATGACCTTGATTGCCGACTGCCGCGGGGCAGGGATGGTGTCGTCGCGCTCCAGGATCTGGGCATAGCCCAACACGGCGTTGAGGGGCGTGCGCAGCTCGTGGCTGAGGCCGACGACATACCGGCTCTTGGCGCGGTTGGCAGCTTCTGCGGTTTCCTTGGCATCCTGCAGCGCCGCATCGGTCTTCTTGTGTGCCGAGATTTCCTTGAGCAGAAGCGTGTTCTGCCGCGAGGATTCCTCCTCGGCCACCATCCGGCTGTCATGGGCCAGCACGTAGAACCAGGAAAAAATGCCGGTGATGATGGCAAAGACGAAGAAGACGATCAGGATCGTGCCGTAGATGACATCGGCATTGGCGGGTGCCGCCTCGCCCACCTGATAGGCGATCAATGACAGGATGGCGCCAATCGCCGAGATCGAGATCACAGCCGTCATCCCGTAGCGGCCGAGCCGGGTCGTGAGCTTTGCAATGACGCTTTCGGTGAGGAATGTGCGCGCCACCGTGCCGATCTGCGTGTTCAGACGCGCATGCGGCTTGCACATGTCGTGGCAGCGGCTGTCCAGCGAACAGCAGAGCGAGCATATCGGCGCCGCATAGGCCGGGCACCAGGCCATGTCCTCGTGCTCGAACGGGTGTTCGCAGATCGAGCAGGTGATCGAACCGAGCGTCTTCCAGCTCTGGCGCGGCTTTCTGGCGAGATAGTATTTGCCCTTCGTGGCAAAGGCGATCGCCGGCGACACCAGGAAGGCCGTCAGTGTCAGATAGGTAGCGAGCGACGCCATCAGCGGGCCGAACAGGCCGAGATGGGCGGTCAGTGCGATGCCGGTCGCGGTGAACATGGCGCCGAGCCCGACCGGGTTGACGTCATAGAGATGGGCGCGCTTGAACTCGATGCCGGGCGGCGACAGACCGAGCGGCTTGTTGATGAAGAGATCTGCCGAGATCGTGCAGAGCCAGCTCATCGCGACGATCGAGAAGATGCCGAGCGTTTCCTCGAGGAGCCGGTAGATGCCGAGTTCCATCAGAAGCAGCGCGATGATGACGTTGAACACCAGCCAGACGACGCGGCCCGGATGGCTGTGGGTCAGCCGCGAGAAAAAGTTCGACCAGGCAAGCGACCCCGCATAGGCGTTCATCACGTTGATCTTCAGCTGCGACACGACCACGAAAGCCGCCATCAGCATCAGCGCCGCGGTTTCGTTGGGGATCATGTAGCCGAACGCGGCGAGGTACATGTGGGCGGGATCGGCCGCGTCCTCGACCGGCACGGCGCTCGAAAGCGTCAGCACGGCGAGGAAGGAGCCTGCGAGAAGCTTTGGCACGCCGACCAGAACCCAGCCGGGTCCGGCCAGAAACACGGCGAACCGGTGGCGCCATTTGCGCTGCCCTTCCGGCGGCAGAAAGCGCAGGAAGTCGACCTGCTCGCCGATTTGGGGCATCAGCGCCAGGATGACGGCCGACGCTGCCCCGAACTCCACCAGATCGAACGGCGCGGCCCCGCCGACTTCGCCGTTCGAATGGCCGATGCCGGCAAAGGCGCGCCAGAGGTCGAATTTCTGCCAGTCCATAAAGGCGATGAAGACAAAGGGCAGAATGTTGAGGATGATCCAGAACGGTTGGGTCAGAAGCTGGAAGCGCGAGATCAACTGCACGCCGTAGATGACCAGCGGGATCACCACCGCGGCCGAGATGATATAGCCGATCCAGGGCGGAATGCCGAAGGCGAGATCAAGCGCGCCGGTCATGATCGAGGCCTCGATCGCAAACAGCATGAAGGTGAAGCTCGCATAGATCAGCGAGGTGATGGTGGAGCCGATATAACCGAACGAGGCGCCGCGGGTGAGGAGATCGATATCGACCCCGTGGCGGATCGCATAGCGGCTGATCGGCAATCCCACGACCAGCATGACGAGAGCGGCCCCCAGAATGGCGAAAAACGCGTTGGTCGTGCCGTAGGAGAGCGTAATCGCCCCGCCGATCGCCTCCAGCGCCAGAAACGAGATCGCACCGATCGCCGTCTGCGAAATCCGGCTCGACGAAAACCGCCTAGCGCTCTTTGCGGTAAACCGCAGCGCATAGTCTTCCAGCGTCTGGTTTGCGACCCAGCGATTGTACTCACGGCGAACCGGTATGATGCGTTGGCGTGCTGCCATGCCTAAAAACGATCGCCTTTATCGGGGAGACTGATATTTAGGCAGTTTCGACTTTGGTGCAGCGTTTTGCAAGGGCGGTTTTACCGCCGCTCACACCTCGCTGCGCTTCAGCAGGTAATCCAGCCCACCGGCGCGATACCAGCGATAGCCATAGGGCTCGATCACGATGTGATGCTTGCCTTTGTCGTCCGCTGTGCTGTCCGAGTCGTCGGCGATATCGATCAGGTTGCGCCCCGCATCCTCGAGGCCCACGTCGAAGGTGATCTCCACCGGCCGGTCGTGGAAATTGTGGAGGATCACCAGCGCATTGTCGCGCCAGTCGTATCGCATGGCGAGCACACCGTCATCGCCGGTATCGAGGCATTCGAACGTGCCCCAGCCGATCTCAGGCGCTTCCTTGCGCATGCGGATCATCCGCTCCGTCCAGTTGAGCATGGAATCGGGATCGCGACGCTGGATGGCGACGTTGACGTGGTCGAAGCCGTAAGGGCCCTCGTGGATGACAGGCAGGATCGGTTTGTCGCTCTTGGTGAAGCCGCCCTGAGGCTCGTTCGACCACTGCATCGGCGTGCGGGCGCAGTTGCGCTCCGGCAGCGACAGGTCGTCGCCCATGCCGATTTCGTCGCCGTAGCGCAGAACCGGCGTGCCGGGTAGGGAATACATCAGGCTGTAGGCGAGTTTCAGCCGGCGCGGATCGCCACCCAGCATCGGCGCCAGACGGCGGCGAATACCGCGGTCGTAGAGCTGCATGTCCTTGTCCGGACCCATCTTGTCGAACACCGTCTGGCGCTGCTTGTCGGTCAGGCGGCCGAGGTCGAGTTCGTCGTGGTTGCGCAGGAAAATGCCCCACTGGCCGGTCGCCGGGCGTTCCTTGGTGTCGTTCATCGCCTTTGCCAGTGGCCGCACGTCGGCGCTGGCCATCGCGTAAAACAGCGACTGGTTGACGTGGAAGTTGAACATCATCTGCATCCGGTCGCCGTCGTCGCCGAAATATTGCAAGTTCTCCTTGGGAACGACATTCGCTTCGGCGAGAATGATGCTGTCACCCTGGCGCCATTGCAGGAACTCGCGGAAGGACCGCAGCATGTCGAACTGCTCCTTCGGCTTTTTGATGTCGGCGCCCTTTTCGGCAATCACGAAGGGCACGGCATCCATGCGGAAGCCTGAGACACCAAGCTGCAGCCAGAAGCCCATGATCTTCAGGATCTCGGCCTGCACATGCGGGTTGGCGGTGTTGAGATCCGGCTGGAATTCGTAGAAGCGGTGGAAATAGTACTCGCCGGAGGCCTTGTCGCGCGTCCAGGTCGTCTTCTGGATGCCCGGAAACACCATGCCCTCATCGGCATTGGCCGGTTTCGTCTTCGACCAGACATACCAGTCGCGGTAGCGCGAATTCTTGTCGGCACGGGCTTCCTTGAACCAGGGATGTTCGTCCGATGTGTGGTTGACGACGAGATCGATCAGGACACGGATGCCGCGTTGCTTGGCACTGTGGGTGAACTCGACGAAATCGCCGAGCGTGCCGTAGCGGGGATCGACGTTGTAATAGTCTGAGACATCATATCCGTCGTCGCGGCCGGGAGACGCCTGGAACGGCATCAGCCAGATCGCGGTCACGCCGAGGCCGGCGAGGTAGTCCAGGCGCCGCTGCACCCCTTGAAAATCACCGACCCCGTCGCCGTTGGAATCCATGAAGGTTTCGACATTGAGGCAATAGAAGACGGCATTTTTGTACCAGAGGTCGTTGATCACGGGATGCTCCACGGCTTCGATCGATCCGGGGCAATTGCATCAGACGGTGAATTGTTCCCGTCCGAGTGTGAGTTTGCGATCAAGCGTCGGAAAATGCCCTATCAAACCGGTGTAATAACGCTTGCTATTTTACCCGGATCAGAGGCTATGCTTCACCATCAACATGAGGAGATAGGTCATGGCCAAGGGTCAGGTACGCGGCAACAAGGAAACGCGCAAACCCAAGAAGGACAAGGCCGCTCCAGCGGCTGCGCCGACTTTGGGTTCGCAGGTCAAGTCGGCCGAAAGCAACACCAAAAAGAAGTAATCCGCTCCGTCGTCATGCCGCGATCTCCTTGGTCGCCGGCAGACACAGGACGGCTTCAAGACCTCCCATATGCGACCGGGAGAGGCTCAGCTTCCCGCCGTAAGCATTTGCGATGTCGCCGGAAATCGCCAGGCCAAGGCCTGTTCCGGCGCCATCGTTGTCTTCCTCCTGCTGGCCGCGGACACCGCGCTTCAGCATGGAGGCGTAACGCTCCGGCGTGACGCCCGGGCCATCGTCCGCGATACGCAGAAACACCATCCCGCCATCGCCCCTCGATGCCGTCAGCGCGATGCGGTGTCTTGCAAAACGGACAGCGTTGTCGAGAATGTTGCCGATCGCTTCGGCTGCGTCGGCCGGGTCCGCCTGGACCGTGAGCGCCGGATCGATATCGAGCTCCCAGTCGATCCCGCGGTTTTCGGTGACGGGCGACAGCACGCTCACAAGCTTTCCCGAAATACCGAGAAGCGATGTCGTCGCCATCTGTTCGACGCCCATTCGTGCGGCCTGCAGCTGCCGGTCGGCGCGCTGGCGCACCAGCTCGATCTGCTGCAGGGCTGTTTCGCGACGGGCGCCCGGCAGATCCTCGACGAGATGGGACAGGACGGTCAGTGGCGTTTTCAGGCCGTGTGCAAGATCGCTTGCCCGGGCGCGCGCCCTCTCGACGGCATTTTCCCGCTCCGACAGAAGAAGGTTGATCTCGTTGACGAGCGGCGTGACTTCGCTTGGCCCCTGCGCACCGATGCTCGGCAGGCGACCCGCCCGGATATCGGCTACATCCTGGCGCAGGCGAGAAAGCGGCCTCAGACCGACGAGGCTCTGGAGGAGTGCGGCAAGGAAAAGCAGGGCACCGATGGCAACCAGCATCATGACCAGCGGCCGGTGATAGGTGGCGAGCGCTTCCTCCATGTCGTTCTTGGAGAAGGCGGTGTAGAGGGTGAAGCGCTGCAGGGCTTCGCCTTCGCCGATCGACATGTCCCTGACCGTGATCAGGATCGTGCCACCATCGGGTCCCTCGGTCTGGTAGAAGCCGCAATAGAGATCGGGAGAAAACAACTGCCGCGAAAGTTCCTGGTCCCAAAGCGAGCGGGAGCGCAGCGGAGGTTTCCCGTCTGCGGGCGATATCTGCCAGTAGAGGCCGCCGGCGGGGATCTGGAAGCGTGCATCGGACGGCTCGCTGGCCAGGGAGAGACCGTTCTGCTGAATGGTCAGCCGGGCGCCGAGCGCGTCCGAGACGGCCGTCATCTCCGCGGAATACTGGTCGGCGACATAGTCCTCGAACAGGTGACCGAGCACGAACCAGGCGAGCCACAGGGCCACGCCGATCGATATCAGGGCACCGATTGCCAGACGGAAACGTAAGGAGCGGATCACGGGCGTTTCTCCGGCAGAACGTATCCAAAGCCACGGCGGGTCTCGATCGCGTCGCTGTCGGTTTTCTTGCGCAAGCGGGCAACCATCGCCTCGACGGCGTTCTTGGCGGCGTCGTCGTCGCGGCCCTGAACCTGGCTTGCAAGCTCCGCCGGCGTCAGGACGGCACCCGGACGGTCAATGAACAGGGAAATCATCCGGTATTCCAGAGGGCTCAGATCCAGCTCGCGTCCGTCGAACGTCACGCGGCGGGCCTGCTCGTCCAGCGTGAACCGGTCGGCCGATTTGACGCGGGCCTGAACCTTGCCGGTTCGGCGAAGCAGCGCCTTCAGCCGGGCGAGCAGCTCCTCGCTGCGAAACGGTTTCGGCAGGTAGTCGTCGGCGCCCGCGTCGAAGCCATCGACGCGTTCCATCCACGAACCGCGCGCCGTCAGCACGAGGACGGGCGTTTCGACGCCGCTTGCCCGCCAGCGCTTGAGAATTGAAAGCCCGTCCATCCCCGGCAGGCCGAGATCTAGGATGATGGCTGCATGGTCGCCTGTCTCGCCCCGTTCCCAAATGTCTGGTCCGTTCGACAGAGTTTCGACGAAATAGCCCTCGCGACTGAGCTTCTCGACGACGAGCGCTGCGATCTGGGGGTCGTCTTCGGCAAGCAGGATCTTCATGATATCAACCGCCTCCCAGCAGCGAGCCGCTTCTCGCATCGACTCGCAGGGTGCGGATGGCACCGGTGTTGTCACGCAGTTTCAATTGATAGACGTCGCGCGACGGCGAGCGGCTGAGACGGATGTCGATGATGCGACCATACCTGGTGGCGTCGATCTTTCTCAGCATCGTCTTTAGCGGCATGATCTGACCGCTGCGAACCGCATCGCGGGCCCGATCGGAATCGTTTGGGCCATAGCCGCCCCCCGAAGCGTCATGGCCTCCCGCACCGTCCTTGCCGTGGTCATCACCGCCATCGTCATCACCGCCGTGGTTATCGCCATCATCGCCACCGCCGTCATTGCCCGAGCCGCTACCGCCCGAACCGGAAGATCCGCCGCCATCGCTGCCGCCATCGCCGTCCTTGGCGAATGCGGGCGCAACGGGTGCGACAATCGCCGACCCGAGTGTGGCCGCGAGCAGCGCAGCAAGACAGATACGACGGGTCACGCCCATTGATACTCCGGATAGGACTGTGTGGCAGCGCTTTTGAGCCGCGAAACACTACTCTGCCATGATGGCGATGTTGCTGCAAACGGCCGCACCCCCGCCGGCATCCGGCGGGGGTGCGGACAGTGGTCGGACAAAGCCTATTTGTGGCCGCCGCGCGTGCCGCCCTTGTGGTCGTTCTTGTTGTGGTTTGCAGAGTCATCGCTGCTCTTGCCGCCGCGCTTTCCGCCCTTGTCGTCGTTCTTGTCATGGGTTGCAGCGTCGTCGCGGCTCTTGCCGCCGCGCTTGCCACCCTTGTCGTCATTGGCATCATGGTTCGGACCATCGTCCGCACCCTGGCGGGCAAAGGCTGCGGATGTGCCGGCAAAGGGAACGGCTGCCTGGACCAGTGGCAGCGATGCGGTGAGGGCGAGTGCGGCGGCGAAGGTCGTCAGAGCAAGTTTCGTTTTCATGGCATGTTTCCTCTCGTATTTGGTTGACGAGTGCAGAATGCCATGGGGGCCCTGACAGGCCACTGAGTGCCGCTGTCAGCAAACTGTCAGACTGGAGAGGACTTGCCCTCCAACGGGCCGGTTCACCCCTCCCGATACGTCATTCGACGTATACGGTTTTGCGGTGCAGCAGCCGATAGTCCGGTTAAGCAACGGTTAAATCTCCGGTTGCTTGAACGAACAAGAAGAGGGGTTCGACCAATGACATTCAGGGTGAAACTTACCGGCGCGCTGCTTGCCGCTGCCATGTCCGCCACGGCGCTTTCGGGCGCATACGCTGCCGACGATACGATCAAGATCGGCGTCCTGCATTCGCTGTCCGGTACGATGGCGATTTCCGAGACGACGCTGAAAGACGCCATGCTGATGATGGTGGAAGAGCAGAACAAGAAGGGCGGCGTTCTCGGCAAGAAGCTCGAGGCCGTCGTCGTCGATCCGGCCTCCGACTGGCCGCTGTTTGCCGAAAAGGCCCGCCAGCTGATCAGCCAGGACAAGGTTGCAGCCGTGTTCGGTTGCTGGACCTCGTCGTCGCGCAAGTCGGTTCTTCCTGTCTTCGAAGAACTGAACTCGATCCTGTTCTACCCGGTCCAGTACGAGGGTGAAGAATCCTCGCGCAACATCTTCTACACGGGCGCTGCGCCGAACCAGCAGGCCATTCCTGCGGTCGATTATCTCGCCAAGGAAGAAGGCGTCCAGCGCTGGGTTCTCGCCGGCACCGACTATGTCTATCCGCAGACGACCAACAAGATCCTCAAGGCCTATCTGATGTCGAAGGGCGTCGCCGAGGCCGATATCATGGTCAACTACACGCCGTTCGGTCATTCCGACTGGCAGACCATCGTTTCCGACATCAAGAAGTTCGGCTCTGCCGGCAAGAAGACCGCCGTTGTTTCCACCATCAACGGTGACGCAAACGTGCCGTTCTACAAGGAACTCGGCAACCAGGGCATCAAGGCCGAAGACATTCCGGTCGTGGCATTCTCGGTCGGCGAAGAAGAGCTTGCCGGTCTCGACACCAAGCCGCTGGTCGGCCATCTCGCCGCCTGGAACTATTTCCAGTCCGTCGATGCCGAGGTCAATGCGTCCTTCATCAAGGAATGGCACGCCTTTACCAAGAACGACAAGCGCGTGACCAACGATCCGATGGAAGCCGCCTATATCGGTTTCCAGGCCTGGGTTAAGGCCGTCGAATCCGCCGGCACGACCGACACGAACGCGGTTCTCGACTCCATCATCGGCGTTTCGGTGCCGAACCTGTCGGGCGGTTACTCCACCGTCATGCCGAACCACCACATCACCAAGCCGGTGCTGATCGGTGAAATCCAGGCCGATGGCCAGTTCGAAATCGTCCAGGAAACCCCTGCCGTCGTCGGTGACGAATGGTCGGATTACCTGCCGGACTCCAAGAACCTGATCTCCGATTGGCGCAAGCCGATGTCCTGCGGCAACTTCAACGTTGCAACCGGCAAGTGCGGCGGCAAGGGCGGCAGCTGATCCAGTCTCGGCCATAGTTAAGGTTGCCCCTCACCCTAACCCTCTCCCCGCAAGCGGGGCGAGGGGACTTGGGCACGCGAGAGCGTGACCGGGGGGCGGTGAGGGCGTGACGATCATCCTTTTCCCCGCTGGCGGGGAGAAGGTGCCGGCAGGCGGATGAGGGGCGATCGAGCCCTCCGCCCCACGCGGCCATCCGGGGGACAAAGATATGCCTATCCGTTTTTTCACGCTGATTTTTCTGATCTTTTCGTTTGCAGCGCCAGCATTTTCGCAAGGGGCTGATCCGAAGCCGCTTTTTAACCAGCTCGCCGATGCCGATTTCGGCCAGGCTGAATCGATCGTCGCTCAGATCGCCACCAGTGGCGATATCCGCGTTGTGCCGGCGCTTGAGGCTTTTGCCGAGGGTGATCTCTATTTCCGCAAGGCGGACAAGGCCGTGTTCGTGGCAAAACCCGCCGGCGCGCAGCTCGATCTCATCGATCCGGTGACGGCGGAAAGTGCCGGCCAGGTCGCCAAGGGGGCAGTCACCAAGATCCGCGTCAACAATACGCTGCGGCGCGCCATTCGTGCAGCGCTTGGCGGTCTGACGCTGATGAGCCCGGATCGCGGTGTCCGTCTTGCCGCAGCCGATGCGATCCTTTTGTCGCCGAGTGCGGAGGCGCTGGATCTGGTCGAGGCTGCGATTGCCAAGGAAACCGACCGCGACGTCAAATTCCGCATGGAAGAGGCGCGCGCCGTCTCGGTGCTCTCCTCCGACCGCTCGCTCGACGAAAAGCGCGCCGCCATCCAGACCATGGGCAATCTTGGCGGGCGCAGTGCGCTCGGCATTCTCAGTTCGGTCTCGTCAACCATCGATCCGAGCCTGAAGGCCGATCTCGATGCGGCGATCAAAGCCATCCAGAACGAGCAGCAGCTGTGGGATATGGCCCAGAACGTCTGGTACGGCGTGTCGCTCGGTTCCGTGCTGCTCTTGGCCGCGATCGGTCTTGCCATCACCTTCGGCGTGATGGGCATCATCAACATGGCGCATGGCGAAATGGTCATGCTCGGCGCCTATTCCACCTATATGGTGCAGGAAGTGATCCGCGGCCACGCGCCCGGCCTGTTCGACTGGTCGCTGACGATTGCGCTGCCGGTGGCCTTTCTCGTGACCGGCGCCGTCGGCTTCGTCGTGGAGCGCGGTATCATCCGCTTTCTCTATGGTCGGCCGTTGGAAACCCTGCTCGCCACCTGGGGCGTGTCGCTGATCCTGCAGCAGACGATCCGCTCCATCTTCGGCCCCACCAACAAGGAAGTCGGCAACCCGTCCTGGATGTCCGGTTCGTTTCCGCTCGGCGGCATGACGATCACCTGGAACCGCATGTGGATCGTCATCTTCTCGCTGTCGATCTTCTTCGCGCTGCTGGTGGTGATGAAGAAATCCGCCTTCGGCCTCAACATGCGCGCCGTCACCCAGAACCGTCGCATGGCATCCTCCATGGGCATCCGCACGCCATGGGTCGACGCGCTGACCTTCGCGCTCGGCTCCGGCATCGCCGGCATTGCGGGCGTCGCGCTCAGCCAAATCGACAACGTCTCGCCCAATCTCGGCCAGAGCTACATTATCGACAGTTTCATGGTCGTGGTGTTCGGCGGCGTCGGCAATCTCTGGGGCACGCTGGTCGGGGCACTTTCGCTCGGGGTGCTCAACAAGTTCCTCGAACCCTCGGTCGGTGCCGTTCTCGGCAAGATCCTGGTTCTGGTTCTCATCATCCTCTTCATCCAGAAACGTCCGCGCGGTCTTTTCGCGCTCAAGGGAAGGGCGATCGAAGCATGATTACCGGCTTCATTCTGCGTGCACTCGAAGGCAAGATCGTCGTGGCCATCGCCATCCTGCTCGGCGTCGCCATTCTCGTCCCGGCGCTCAATCTCCTGACGTCGCCCGACAGCGCGCTCCACATCCCGACCTATGCGATGGCGCTGATGGGCAAGTATCTCTGCTATGCGCTGTTGGCGCTGGCGCTGGATCTGGTCTGGGGCTATTGCGGCATCCTCTCGCTCGGCCACGGCGCGTTCTTTGCGCTCGGCGGCTATGCGATGGGTATGTATCTGATGCGCCAGATCGGCTCGCGCGGCACCTACGGCAATCCGCTGCTGCCCGATTTCATGGTCTTCCTCAACTGGAAGGAACTGCCCTGGTTCTGGTACGGGTTCGATCACTTCGCCTTTGCGATGCTGATGGTTCTGGTCGTGCCGGGCCTGCTTGCCTTCGTGTTCGGCTGGTTCGCCTTCCGCAGCCGCGTCAACGGCGTCTACCTGTCGATCATCACCCAGGCGATGACCTATGCGCTTCTGCTTGCCTTCTTCCGCAACGACATGGGGTTCGGCGGCAATAACGGCCTGACAGATTTCAAGGAAATCCTCGGCTTCAACGTGCAGGCCGGCGGCACCCGTGCGGCGCTGTTTGCGATTTCGGCCATCATGCTGGCGCTCTGCCTGCTGGTCGCCTCGGCCATCACCCGCTCGAAATTCGGCAAGGTGCTGGTTGGCGTCCGCGATGCGGAAAGCCGCGTCCGCTTCCTCGGCTTCCGGGTGGAGAATATCAAGCTCTTCACATTCGTCGTTTCGGCCATGTTTGCCGGCATTGCCGGTGCGCTGTTCGTGCCGCAGGTCGGCATCATCAATCCGGGCGAATTTGCCCCCGCCAACTCGATCGAAGTCGTCGTCTGGACGGCGGTCGGCGGCCGCGGCACGCTGATCGGCCCGATCATCGGCGCCATCCTCGTCAATGCCGGCAAAAGCTATTTCACCGGCGCCTTTCCGGAGATCTGGCTGTTTGCGCTGGGCGGCCTGTTCATTGCCGTCACGCTGTTCCTGCCGCGGGGCATCGTCGGCACCATCCAGCACGGCTTTGCCGGCCGCAAGGCGCTGAAGGCAGCGGTCGAGGCGGAAAAGGGCAGGGATGCCGGGGCGGTCCCGGTCGCCCGACAGGTTCAGGCAGCGGAGTGAGACGATGAACACGATTGCCGAAACACGCACGAAAAGCCTGCTCTATCTCGAAGACGTCTCCGTCTCCTTCGACGGGTTCAAGGCGATCAACTCGCTGTCGCTTGTGGTCGAACCGGGAGAGCTTCGCGCCATCATCGGCCCGAACGGTGCCGGCAAGACGACGATGATGGATATCATCACCGGCAAGACGCGTCCCGATACCGGCCGGGTGATCTTCGAAGACACGATCGACCTCACCAAGAAGGACGAGGCCGATATCGCCCAGCTCGGCATCGGCCGCAAATTCCAGAAGCCGACCGTGTTCGAAAGCCACACCGTGTGGGACAATCTCGAACTGGCGCTCAACCGGTCGCGCACCGTGTTCGGCACGCTGTTCTATACGCTGTCTGCCGACGACGAGGCGCGCATCGAGGAGATCCTCGAGACGATCCGCATGACGCATCGCAAAAACGAATATGCCGCCAATCTTTCGCACGGCCAGAAACAGTGGCTCGAGATCGGCATGCTTCTGGCGCAGGAGCCGAAGCTGCTTCTGGTCGACGAGCCGGTCGCCGGCATGACGGATGCCGAGACATCCGAGACCGCATTGCTGCTGAAGGAAATCGCCAAGACCCGCTCGGTCGTGGTGGTGGAACACGACATGGGCTTCATCCGTGATCTCGGCGTCAAGGTGACGTGTCTCGCGGAAGGGTCGGTGCTGGCCGAAGGCTCGATCGATTTCGTGTCGAACGATCCGAAGGTGATCGAGAATTATCTGGGGCGGTGAGGGATTACCCTCCCCTTGAGGGGGAGGGTCGGCGCAAAGCGCCGGGGTGGGGTGATCTTTGGGATCCCGGCGGTCACCCCCACCCGCAGCTTCGCTGCGACCTCCCCCCTCAAGGGGGAGGTGAAGGGGTGCGGCAAGCTTGTCGATCCTCGAACGGCCGACACAAAGAGAAAAGAGACCGACCATGCTGACAGTCGAAAACGTCAATCTCCATTACGGTGCAGCCCAGGCCCTGCGCGGCGTGTC
This sequence comes from Rhizobium sp. NFR12, assembly GCF_900108545.1. Lineage (NCBI taxonomy): Bacteria > Pseudomonadati > Pseudomonadota > Alphaproteobacteria > Hyphomicrobiales > Rhizobiaceae > Rhizobium > Rhizobium sp. NFR12. The sequence goes on from NZ_FNWM01000001.1 coordinate 892,590, forward strand.
GATCAAAGCCGATATGGGCAAGATCACCTGCGTGCTTGGTCGCAACGGCGTCGGCAAGTCGTCGCTGCTGCGCGCCGTCACCGGGCAGCATCCGGTGTCAGCGGGGACGATCAGCTTTCAGGGCGAGACGTTGAACGGGCTTGCACCCTATCACCGCGCCAGGCACGGCATCGGCTATGTGCCGCAGGGGCGCGAAATCTTCCCGCTGCTCACCGTTCAGGAAAACCTGCAAAGCGGTTACGCACCGCTGGAGCGCAAGGACAAGTTCATCCCGGACGACATCTTCGCGCTGTTCCCGGTGCTCAAATCCATGCTCGGGCGCCGCGGCGGCGATCTGTCCGGCGGCCAGCAGCAGCAGCTGGCGATCGGACGCGCCATGGTCACGCGGCCGAAAATCCTGGTGCTGGACGAGCCGACCGAAGGCATCCAGCCGTCGATCATCAAGGATATCGGCCGGGCTATCCGTTACCTGCGCGACAGTACCGGCATGGCGATTATGCTGGTCGAACAGTATCTCGACTTCTGCCGGGAGCTGGCAGATCATGTCTATATTATGGATCGTGGCGAGATCGTGCACGAAGGCGCCGCTGAGACACTGGATACGGCAGAAGCAAGGCGACACCTAACTGTTTAGGGGTCAATGTTTGCATGGCTTCTATTCGTTAACGCGGTTTCAAAGCCTGGGCCTGTGTGCTAGATGAACAGCAGATGAACGCATCTTCCGAACATCGTAGATAACCCCCGCACCCCATGATGAGGCGCTGATGGTCTTTGAACGCATTGTTGGTTCTCGTTCCCGCTCCGCCCTTCGCGCCACCGCGACCGGAGCGTTTTTCTTGGCCGCAGGTGCCGCTTTTGCCGGCTGTGGCCAGCCTATGACGCCGGGTCTCCACCCGGTCACCATCGAGACCGACGGTATCGAACGCCAGGCCGTCTACTTCGTGCCGTCGTCCTATACAGGCAAGGACAAACTGCCCGTCGTGTTCGATTTTCACGGCAGCAACTCCAATCCGGTCGGCCAGTTGAAGCGCTCTTCCTGGGACAAGGTTGCCGAAAAGAACGGGTTTATCGCCGTGGCGCTGCAAGGCAGCCTGTCCGGCAAGGCGCCGGGCACCTATGGCTGGAACGTTCCGCATGTGCAGGTGAGCCAGGCTATTCTTCCTAATGGCGCCCAGGGCGGCCAGGACGAGATCGCCTTTATCGAGGATGCCGTCGAAGAGGTGAAGGAAGACCTTTGCGTCGATCCGAACCGCATCTTCGCGTCCGGCTATTCCGGCGGCGGCCGCATGCTGTCGGCTTATGTCTGCTCCGGTCAGGACGATTTCGTCGCGGCAGGTTTCGTCAATTCGCTGCGCGCCGGTCGTCCCGTCGAGACCGATGGCAAGTGGGGGCCCGATGCCGCCAACTGCAATCCGGCCAAGCCGATCTCGATCGTGGCGTTTGCGGGCGAAAAGGATGCGCAGAACCCCTATGCCGGCGGCGGCAGCGCCTATTGGCAGTATGGTTTCAAGACGGCGATCAAGCGCTGGACCGATCTCGACGGCTGCAAGGGTAACGGTAACGCAAAGACTGTCGAAGGCGTGACCTACACGATGTACGGCACCTGCACCAACGGCGCCCGTATCGCGACCTACGTCTTCGAAAAGGGCACGCATGACTGGCCGAGGCCCTCCGAAGCCCGGGAAGCGGTGATGGCTGCTGCCAAGGATGGCGTTGCCGGTGTCACCAAGGTTTCGAGCGTCGTGCCGGCCAAGCCTGCCTTCGACGCCAATGTCGATCCGGCTTTCCGCATGTGGGATTTCTTCTCGAAAGCCGACACGACGGATATGGTCGCCACCGCGGCACCGGCGAAATCCTCTAGCGGATCGAAGTCTGGCACGACTGTTGCGTCTGACTGCTCGACACAGATCAACATGCAGGACACGACGTGCAGCAGCATTCAGCCGACGACACCCCGCCGCAGCGGGCAAGGGGTTCGGGACGCCTTGTAACGAAGGCGTTTGCCGGGCGCACACGGCTTGACCAGTTCTTCCAGGAGGGCTGCGCAAAAATACGCCTTCCGGAAACCTTTTCGCCTGAAATGGAGGCGATTCTCATCAACACGTCAGGGGGACTGACGGGCGGCGACGTGATCGATTGGTCCGTCGCCGCATCCGCTTCCACCCGCCTCTCGGTCACCACGCAGGCCAACGAGAAAATCTACAAGGCGGCCGCAGACACCGCTTCCGTCTCCACTCATATCACCGTCGGCGAAAACGCTTCCGTCCACTGGTTGCCGCAGGAAACCATACTGTTCGACCGCGCCTCGCTGACGCGAAGGCTTGATGTGGATCTGGCCGAAACCGCCGAGTTCCTGGCCGTCGAAGCCGTCATTCTTGGCCGCAAGATGATGGGCGAAGCGGTCAATCTCGGTTTCTTCCGGGATCGCTGGCGTGTCCGGCGCGCTGGCTCGCTCATTCACGCAGAAGAAATGCGTTTCGACGGCGAGATCGCGCGGCTGGCGGAAGCGGCCGCCGTCCTCTCCGGCCAGGTCGCGTTCGCGACATTGTTCTATTCGGGACCGCTGGCAGAAGCTCTGTTTCCGAAGCTGCGGGACTGTCTCGGGCCCACATCCGGCGGGGCCAGCTTCTTCAACGGCAAGATCGTTGCGCGTCTCACGGCGCCGACCGGGTTCGAGCTTAGAAAAATCCTGGTACCGGCAATTTCCGTATTGCGTAACGGCGCGCCAGTGCCGAAAGTCTGGAACATCTGATTTGTCATTGATGACGCCGATTGCGGGACGCCCATGAACCTCACCCCACGCGAAAAAGACAAGCTTCTGATCTCCATGGCCGCGGTCGTTGCCCGCCGTCGGCTGGAGCGGGGCGTCAAGCTGAACTATCCGGAAGCGATCGCGCTGATCACCGACTACGTGGTGGAAGGCGCCCGCGATGGGCGCTCCGTGGCCGCTTTGATGGAAGAGGGCGCGCATGTCATCACCCGCGACCAGGTGATGGATGGCATCCCTGAAATGATCCACGACGTGCAGGTGGAAGCGACGTTCCCGGACGGGACCAAGCTCGTCACCGTGCACGAACCGATCCGCTGAGAGGTTCGCCATGGCTCTCGAACTGCGCCCCAACTGCGAATGCTGCGACAAGGATCTCGCGCCCGACAGCCGCGAGGCGATGATCTGCACGTTCGAATGCACCTATTGCGTCGATTGCGCTACGAGCGTGCTTGCCGGTATCTGCCCGAATTGCAATGGTGAACTGGTGCGTCGTCCGGTGCGCCCGGCCGCAGCACTCGTCAACAATCCGGCCTCGACGGTGCGTGTTCTGAAGGCCGAAGGCTGCCAGCCGAAACTAGTATTGAGCGCCTGAGGAGGTGGACCATGATACCCGGTGAAGTCTTTACCGTTGCAGGCGAGATCGAACTCAATGTCGGCGCCCCGACGATTTCGATCGAGGTCTCCAATACCGGCGACCGGCCGGTGCAGGTGGGCAGCCACTACCATTTCTGCGAGACCAATAACGGACTTGCGTTCGATCGCGACAAGGCGCGGGGCATGCGGCTCGATATTCCCGCCGGCACTGCCGTTCGCTTCGAACCGGGTCAGACCCGGTCGGTAACGCTGATCCCGCTGTCTGGCGCCCGCAAGGTCTACGGGTTCCATCAGAAGATCATGGGTGCCCTATGAAATCGCTGGCGCTTCTCGCCGCATGTGGCTGCGTGCTGCTGATCGATGCCCCGGCGTCGGGCGAGGACAGGCCTGATGTGGACTGCGACAACGCCCAGGTTCAGATGGAACTGACCTACTGCGCCGAGCAGGACTTCATCGCCGCCGACAAGCTTCTCAACACGCAATACAAGAAGACCCGCGACCTGACGCGGGCGCATGATGCGGATGCCGATCCCTCCACGACAGGTGCGGAGAAGGCGCTGGTCGCCGCACAACGCGCCTGGGTCACCTATCGTGACGCCCAGTGCGCCTCCTACGGCTTCCAGGCCCGCGGCGGCTCGATGGAGCCGATGCTGATCTACGGCTGCCAGGCGGATCTGACTGCGAAGCGGACGGAGGAGCTGAAGGGCCTGATGGAGGAGGGGAACTGAGGCGGGTGCGCCGCCGGGAGCGGAATTGGTTGCGCTGGAATTTTGCGGTAAACTAGGGGCTATCGATAGCGCCGGAGCACGGTAATGGGCAGGTTCGAAGCCAAAACATCGACGGATGGCGAAGCAACGATCCCGGTCGAGGTGCGTCAGGCGCTCGGCCTGAAGCCTGGGGGCTCGGTGCAGTTCATCGTTGATGACGAGGGCAAGGTCACCGTCGAGGCGAAGAAAAGCGATCTTTCGCATCTGCGCGGCATCTTCGGCAAGCACGACGGCCCGCCAATGGATATCGAGGAGGCGATCACAGAGACGGTCGCCCGCCGGACGTCTCCCGGTCGCTCGGAGGATGATCCTTGATCGGTCTCGATACCAATATTCTTGCTCGATATTTTCTGGACGATGACCCTCTTTGGTCGCCACAGGTGGCGCAGTTTTTCGACGAAAGACTTTCCACGAGCCGGCAGGGGTTCATCAATCCCATCACGCTGGTGGAGCTCGTCTGGGTACTTCGTCGCAAATCCGGTTACGATCGCGAGCGATTGGCCACCCTTATCGAAGGACTTATCTCGTCCGACCGTCTCGTCATCGGCGAAGCTGATGCGGTTGCCAGAGCGCTTGCGTCGTTCAGGACGGGAACTGCCGGCTTTGCGGATTACTTTATTGCCGACCTCAACACGGCTGCCGGCGCGTCACCGACCGTGACACTCGACCACGCCGCCGCCACGAACATGCCTTTCATTCTGCTTTCTCAGGAAGTCTGATCCATGCCCTACAAAATGTCCCGCGCGTCCTATGCTTCCATGTTCGGCCCGACCACCGGTGACAAGGTGCGGCTTGCCGATACCGAACTCATCATCGAGGTAGAGAAGGATTTCACCGTCTATGGCGAAGAAGTCAAGTTTGGGGGCGGCAAGGTCATTCGTGACGGCATGGGGCAGAGCCAGGCAACGCGGGCCGAGGGCGCTGTCGATACTGTCATCACCAATGCGCTGATCGTCGATCACTCGGGCATCTACAAGGCCGATGTCGGTCTGAAGGACGGCCGGATCCATGCGATCGGCAAGGCCGGCAATCCGGATACGCAACCGGGTGTGACGATCATCGTCGGACCATCCACCGAGGCGATTGCCGGCGAAGGCAAGATCCTCACCGCCGGCGGCATGGATGCGCATATCCATTTCATCTGCCCGCAGCAGATCGAGGAAGCGCTGATGTCCGGCATCACGACGATGCTCGGCGGCGGCTCGGGCCCGGCGCACGGTACGCTGGCCACCACCTGCACCGGCGCCTGGCATATCGAGCGCATGATCGAAAGTTTTGACGCGTTTCCGATGAACCTCGCGCTCGCCGGCAAGGGCAATGCCTCGCTGCCGGCGCCGCTCGAGGAGATGATCCTCGCCGGCGCGTCATCGCTGAAGCTGCATGAGGATTGGGGCACGACGCCCGCTGCCATCGACAACTGCCTGACAGTCGCCGACGCCTTTGACGTGCAGGTGATGATCCACACCGATACGCTCAACGAAAGCGGCTTCGTGGAAGACACGATCGGTGCTATCAAGGGCCGCACCATCCATGCCTTCCACACGGAAGGGGCCGGCGGCGGTCACGCGCCTGACATCATCAAGATCTGCGGCAATCCCAACGTCATTCCGTCCTCGACCAATCCGACGCGGCCCTACACGATCAACACGCTGGCCGAACATCTCGATATGCTGATGGTCTGCCACCACCTGTCGCCGTCGATACCGGAAGACATCGCCTTTGCCGAAAGCCGCATCCGCAAGGAGACGATCGCTGCCGAAGACATCCTGCACGATATCGGCGCCTTCTCGATCATCTCGTCGGACAGCCAGGCGATGGGCCGCGTCGGCGAAGTTGCCATCCGCACCTGGCAGACGGCCGACAAGATGAAGCGCCAGCGCGGCCATCTGGCCGACGAAACCGGCGACAACGACAATTTCCGCGTCAAACGCTATATCGCCAAATACACGATCAACCCCGCGATCGCGCACGGCATCAGCCATGAAATCGGCTCGGTCGAAGTCGGCAAGCGCGCCGATCTGGTGCTCTGGAGCCCTGCCTTTTTCGGCGTGAAGCCGGAAATGGTGCTGCTCGGCGGCTCGATTGCGGCAGCACCGATGGGTGATCCCAACGCGTCTATCCCGACGCCGCAGCCGATGCATTATCGCCCGATGTTTGCAGCCTATGGCAAGCTGCGCACCAATTCCTCCGTCACCTTCGTCTCCCAGGCATCGCTCGATGGCGGCATCGTCGGCAGACTGGGGGTTGCTAAAAAGCTCTTGGCCGTCCGCAACACCCGTGGCGGCATCTCGAAAGCGTCGATGATCCACAATTCGCTGACGCCGCATGTGGAGGTCGATCCGGAGACCTACGAAGTGCGTGCTGATGGAGAGCTCCTGACCTGCAAGCCGGCAACGGTTCTGCCGATGGCACAGCGGTACTTCCTCTTCTGATGCAATACCTTACCGGAAACGGCGCATGAAGAGGTTTGCACGGCGGTTGCTGCTGGCGATCCCTGTCATTGGCCTGCTAATCGTGCTGGCGGCCGCCATCGGCACATTCGTGCCGCGGCCATTGTTTGCGCCGGATCGCCCCCACGCTGCCGAAAACACGCGCCGGATTCTGGTTCTTTCGAACCCGATCCATACGGATCTCGTCATCCCGCTCGATGCGGAAACGCGGGCGTCCTATTCGTTTCTGGAAGCATCAGGCATTCCCGTCGCCGATCCCGCGGCAGAATGGCTGGTGATCGGCTGGGGAGGGCGGTCCTTCTATCTGGAAACGCCGACCTGGGCCGATCTCAAACCCATGCCGGCCTTCCGCGCGCTGACCATCGATTCCTCGGTCATGCATGTCGATGTCGCCGGCGGCATAGACGACACGCATCCGGCCGTGCAGGCGTTCGATCTCGATGCAGATCAATTCCAAGCCATGTCCGACTTCATTCGTGCCAGTTTTGTGGAGGTGGATAACAAGGTCGTGCCCATCCCCGGCGCAGGCTACGGCGTCTATGACCGCTTCTTTGAAGCGCATGGATCGTTCAACGCGCTTGTCGGCTGCAACACCTGGACCGCGCGGGCGCTGAGGGCCGCGGGACTGCGCACGGGGCTGTGGAATCCACTGCCGCAGTTGCTGGCGCTGTCGCTCCGGATTTTCAATTGACGGCCCATGCTTTTCCCGGCCACGGATTTTGCAGCCGGGAGCGTAACTAGGCCTTGTGCCGAGCATCGCGCTTGGTGATTATGCCGCCTTCAAGGAGACTTTCATGCAGCATATCCATTCCTATCGTCCCGCCGGTGAAATCAGCGATCCGCCGGTGGATGTCGTCACCTTGCCGCATGATCTGCGGCACCTGCGCCGCAAGCTGCTGCATCTGTCGAACGGCGACATGGTGATGCTCGATCTCAAGGAAGCGGTGCTGTTTCACCATGGTGACCGGCTGGTGCTTGAGAACGGGGATACGGTGGAAGTGCAGGCGGCGCCGGAAAAGCTGTTCGAGGTCAAGGCGCGCGATACGCTGCACCTGATCGAGCTTGCCTGGCATCTCGGCAACCGGCACCTGTCGGCGCAGATCGAGGACGGCCGTATCCTCATCCTGCGCGATCACGTCATCCGTTCCATGCTGCAGGGCCTCGGCGCAACCGTCACCGACATTGACGAACCCTTCCAGCCGGCCCGCGGCGCCTATCACGCGCATGGCGGCCATGATCACGGCAGTCACGGTCATCATGCCCATGACTGAACCGGTATGATGCAAGACGTGGGTCTGCAGGGTAAGCTTGGGCAGGGGCTAGATACGCACGCCTTGCTCCGTCTGATGGCATGGCTGTCTCCGGCTTTTCCGATCGGCGGCTTTGCCTGGTCGGGCGGGCTGGAGCGCGCGGTGGCGGATCGGCTGGTGACATCGGCCTCGGATCTCGCATCCTGGCTCGAAACCATCCTGCTTCACGGTTCGCTCTGGAACGATGCGGTTCTGTTTTCGAGCGCTTTCGAGGCTGTCGATCAACCCGACGCGTTGAAGGACCTCTCCGAACTCGGTCTGGCGCTGGCAGGCTCGGCGGAGCGCCATGCGGAAACGTTATCGCTCGGCCAGGCCTTCGTCACGGCTGCCATCGCCTGGCCGCACGCTGTGCTGCAGCTTTTGCCGAAACAGGTGCCGTTTCCGGTCGCGGTCGGCGCCATCTCGGCGGCCCATGGCGTGCCGAAGACGAGCGCAATCGCCGCCTATCTGCATGCGGCTGTCTCGCAATCGGTCTCGGCCGGCATCCGCCTTGGTGTGTGCGGTCAGGCCCACGGCGTCGGCATTCTGGCCGGTCTTGAATCTCTGGTTGGCGATGTCGCGGAGAAGGCGCACGGCGCGACGCTCGATGATCTCGGCGGTGCCGCCGTGCAGGCGGAGATCGCCTCGCTTCGCCACGAAACACAGCATTCGCGGCTGTTCCGGTCCTAGCGACCGGGATAAGCTGCTCCAGCAATCGAAAGGATAGTCCCCATGAAATCGGCAAACGGACCGCTTCGCGTCGGGATCGGCGGGCCGGTCGGCTCCGGCAAGACGGCGCTTACCGAAAAGCTCTGCAAGGCCATGCGCGACAAATATTCGGTCGCCGTCGTCACCAACGATATCTACACGAAAGAGGATGCCGAAGCGCTGGTGCGGATGCAAGCGCTGTCGTCTGACCGGATCGTCGGTGTCGAGACGGGCGGATGTCCGCATACGGCGATCCGCGAGGATGCGACGATCAATCTTCAGGCGATCGCCGGTCTCAACGAGCGCATTCCGGATCTCGACATCGTGTTCATCGAATCCGGCGGCGATAATCTGGCGGCCACGTTTTCGCCTGATCTTGCCGACATCACCATCTACGTGATCTCCACCTGCCAGGGCGAGGAAATCCCGCGCAAGGGCGGGCCGGGCATTACCCGCTCCGATCTCCTGATCATCAACAAGAAGGATCTGGCGCCTTACGTCGATGTCGATATCGACGTGATGGACAGGGATGCCTCGCGGATGCGCGAAATGAAGCCGCATGTCTTCACCGACCTCAAGCGCGGCGAGGGCGTCGAGCATGTGGTGCGGTTTCTGGAGACGCAGGGCGGGCTGTGAGATCGCAATGACGAGGTCTGCGGTTTCCTGACCCTTTGAGGCAAGCCATGCTGACGCGAGTGGCCGGCCTGCTCGGGCCGGCCTCCCGGGTTACTTGCTTCGACGGTTCAGATCTCCCGCAGCGCCTGTACGTCCACCACTTGGATGATGCGGCCGCGAACCGTGACGCCTGTCTTGCGCAGGGACGAAAAGGCGCGCGACAGGGCTTCCGGGGCAAGTCCCAGCATGCCGGCGAGCAGGCTTTTCTGGAACGGCAGGCGGATGGCTGCCGGTCCACCGTCAACCGGGCAGCGGCTGAGGATGTAGTTTGCCACCCGTTGCGGCGCCGTGAACAGCCGGTCGTTGGCAACACAGTCCATCGTGCTGATCAGATGACGCGACAGGGTCGTCATCACGGCGCGGGAAATACCGGGATCCTCTTCGGCCAGATCCTTGACCGTCTGCAGGTCGAAACGCACCAGCGTGCAGGTCTCTGCGGCCTGCGCGAAAAAGGGATACTTCCTGTCCGCATAGAGCATGCACTCGCCGAACGTATCTCCCGGTGCGGAAATGCGGATATCCGCATCGCGCCCGTCTCGGCTCAGCCGGTAGAGGCGGACATAGCCGTTCAGCACACAGTAAAACGCTTCGGCACGTTGGCCCTCTCGCACGATGAGGTCACGGGCGGACACTGTCTCGACACTCATCGCCGACAGCATCTTGACCAGCGAGTTACCGGTCAGGCCGTGCATGAAAGGCGTTTTCATGAGAACCGCGCGGTCGCGATTGTTGAGTTTGATGTCGCCGTTGCCCATGTCCGTTCTTCTTTTCTGGCGGGGAGCTTCCTAGAATGTAATTATTCTAAATTAACACGTGCTCCGAAGCGCGTTTTGACGTCGATCAAATCGTCCAAGATTCTTTGCGATCGGGATGCGCTTTTGCATTTCCGCACCCTTCGACGTCTTCTGCCCCACCGGGAATCGCTTGCTCGGAACGGTGTTTTTACTCCGCAGCCATGGGCGGAAGCCGCAGGACCTTGGCGCCACCAGAGGCGCTGAGCATATCGTGGTCGATGCCGTTTTCGCGTTCCAGCCGGCGAAGCCGCTCGCCAAGGTCACGGTTCTCCTGGGTCAGTTCCTCATTGGAAAGGCCGAAATCCTCCTCTTCTTTCTTGCCGACCAGGCGACCGAAGATCCGCCCGAGCAGGCCGGAAAGATCGTCCATGATGAGGAAGAAGGCGGGGACAACGAGGAGCGACAGGACGGTGGAAACGATGATGCCGCCGATCACGGCGATTGCCATCGGGGCGCGGAACGATCCGCCTTCGCCGATACCCATCGCCGAGGGCAGCATACCGGCCGACATTGCGATAGACGTCATGATGATCGGGCGGGCGCGCTTGCGGCCGGCTTCAACCATGGCGTGAACACGCTCCAGTCCGTGGCGTTTCATCTCGATGGCGAAATCCACGAGCAGGATGGCGTTCTTCGTGACAATCCCCATCAGCATCAAAATACCGATCAGAACCGGCATCGACAGCGCGTTCTGGGTGACGATCAGCGCCACCGCCACGCCGCCGATCGCAAGCGGCAGCGAGAACAGGATGGTCAGCGGCTGGATGACGTCCTTGAACAGCAGGATCAGAACGACCAGAACCAGAAGCAGGCCCATCAGCATGGCGTTGCCGAAGCTCTGGGTCATTTCCGCCTGCACCTTGGCGTCGCCGCTTTCTGCCAGCCGAACCGATGGCGGAAGGTTGGTTTCGTCGACGATGCGTTTGAACTCGGCCGACGACGTGTCGAGTGCCGTGCCGAAGGGCACATCCGAGCCGATCGCCACGACGCGGTTGCGGTCGTTGCGCGTGATCGAACTCGGGCCTTCCGAATAATCCACGTCGGCAACACTGGTGAGCGGCACCGTGGCACCGCTTGCGGTCCTCAGCTTCAACGCCTTGATCGCTGCTAGATCACGCCGCACATCGAGTGAGGTCTGGACACGGATCGGGATCTGCCGGTCATCGAGGTTGATCTTGGCGAGATTGGCGTCGATATCGCCGATGGTCGCGACGCGCACGGTCTCGGAAATTTGCTGCGGCGTAATGCCGAGGCGCGCGGCTTCCGCCATGCGCGGACGGATCTGCAGTTCCGGCCGGGGCAGGGCGCCGTCGGAGGAAACATTGGCAAGGATCGGCGAAGCGCGCAGGCGCGATTCCAGGAGCCCGATCGCATCGTTCAGGTCCGCCTCGTTGTCGGAGAGGAAGTTGAACGCCAGTTCGCGCTCGGCGCGGTCGTTGACCTTCGAGATACGCACGTCCGGGATATCGCGGATTGCGGCAAAGATGTCCTTTTCCACGTCCCATTGCGGACGGGTACGGCCATGTTCTTCCATTTTCGGCAAAGAAGAGCCGATCAGCGGCAGGCTACCCAGCCCCTTGTTGACCAGCGTCTTGATCAGCGAATGGTCGATGTTTTCGAGGATGACACGAACGGTCGAGCGGCGCAGTTCAAGATCGCCCTTGGGCGATGCGCCACCGAGCACGAAGACGCTTTCGACGCCGTCGATATCGCGAACCGCGCGGTCGATCTTTTCAGACGTCTCGGCGGTCTCTTCCAGTGTCGCATTGGGCGGCAACTCGACGGAGAGAACGACGCGCGAGGAATCGTCGGGCGGCAGGAAGCTGCCGGGCACCTTGCTCAGCAGGAAGAGCGAGCCGGCGAGGAAGGCGATGGCGCCAAGAAGCGTCGCATAGCGCCAGTACCATTTGCGGGTCGTGCCGGTGACGAGGCGCGTATAGGCGCGCATGATCCAGCCGTCATTGTCGTGATGGTCTTCCATCCCGTCTTCGGCGCGCATCAGATAGGCTGCCATCAGCGGCGTGATCAGGCGCGCGACCGCCAGCGAGAAGAAGACCGAGAATGCAACGGTGAGGCCGAACTGGATGAAATACTGGCCGGGAACGCCCGGCATGAAGGAGACGGGCACGAACACGGCAATGATCGTGAAGCTCGTTGCGATGACCGCGAGCCCGATCTCGTCGGCCGCCTCGAGTGCGGCCTTGTATGGCGTCTTGCCCATCTTGATATGGCGGGCGATGTTTTCGATCTCGACGATCGCGTCATCCACCAGAATGCCGGTCGCAAGCGTCAGCGCCAGGAACGACACGAGGTTGAGCGAGAAGCCCATCAGGTCCATGACCCAGAAGGTGGGGATAGCCGATAGCGGCAGGGCGACTGCTGCAATCAGCGTCGCGCGCCAGTTGCGCAGGAACAGCATGACGACGATGATGGCAAGGATCGAGCCTTCCACCAGCGTGTGAAGGGCCGCTTCGTAATTGCCGTAGGTGAAATAGACGGAGTCGTCGACCATGGCGATCGCGACATCGGGATGCGCCTTGCGCACGCCATCGAGGCTTTCCGCCACGGTTTCGGCGACCGAGACTTCGCTCGCACCCTTGGCGCGGAAGACGGCAAAGGTGACGGCCGGCGTGCCGTTGAAGCGCGAGAAGGACTTCTGCTCCTCGTAGGTATCGGTGACGGTGCCGAGCTCCGACAGCCGCACGAAACGGTTGTTGGAAAGGCTGATCGACGTCTCGGCCAGTTGCGCCACATCGCGGGCATCGCCAAGCGTGCGGATCGTCTGTTCGTTGCCGGCCACCTGGCCGCGGCCGGAGCCGAGATTGACGTTGGTGCCGCGCAGCTGCTGGTTCACGTCGGCCGCCGTGATGCCATAGGCATCGAGCTTGGCGGGATTGAGCGAGACGCGCACTTCGCGATCCGAGCCGCCGTAACGGTCGATCCGGCCGATCCCGGCCTGGCCTTCCAGCGCCCGCGTCACCGTGTCATCGACGAACCAGGAGAGTTCCTCGAGCGTCATGTTGGGCGATGAGACGGCGAATGTCTGGATCGCCTGTCCTTCGACATCGACCTTGGTGACGATCGGTTCCTCGATGCCGGCCGGCAGGTCGCCGCGGATCTTGTCGATCGCGTCCTTGGTATCCTGCACAGCTTCGGGCGTTGGCTTTTCGATGCGGAAGACGACGACCGTCTGCGACTGGCCATCGGTGATGGTGGACTGGACTTCGTCGATGCCGCTGATCGAGGCAACGGCATCCTCGATCTCCTTGGTCACCTGTACTTCCAGTTCGGCAGGCGAGGCGCCGGACTGGACGACGGTGACGGAGACGACGGGCACGTCGATATTCGGGAAGCGGGTGATCGGCAGCGCATAGAAGGACTGAATGCCGACGTACAGCAACAGGGCAAAGCCGAGAAGCGGCGCGATCGGGTTGCGGATGGACCAGGCGGAGAAGTTCATCTTCGCGTCCTCAATTCGAAACAGCGGCGGGCGGGGCCCGGTCAGCTTCGGCCTTGTCGGCGCCAGCCTTTGAGCCCGGCAGGACCGGGTTGATCTTGTCGCCGTCGCGCACGAAGGCGCCGGCCTTGGCGACGACCCGGTCGCCCTCGGCAATGCCACTGACGATCTGGATAAAGCCGCCATCCTGGATGCCGGTCTCTATCTTGACCTGCTTGACCGTGTCGCCGTCCACCTTGCGGGTGACCGAGCCCGACGGCGCCGTGGTCACGGCCGAGAGCGGCAGGGCCAGCGCCGTCGTTTCGGTGATGACGATCTCCGCACTGCCATACATGCCCGATCGGGCACCACTTTCGTCATCCACGACGATATGCACGGCGCCGAGGCGGGTGGTCGCATCGACGGAGGGCGAAACGATCCGCACCTTGCCTTCGATCTTGCGTGTGCCGCCGGCAATGGTGATGATCGCCTTCTGGCCGAGCTTGACCTTCTGGATGTCTGTTTCCGAAAGATCGGCCACGAGTTCGATCGCGCCGTCCTTGATGATGGTGAAGAGCGGTTCGCCGGCGCCGGCGGCAATCGCGCCGATCCGCGCATTCTTGGCCGTGACGACGCCATCAACCGGGCTTTTGACGCCGGTGCGGGCAAGGTTGAGGTCGACGTCCTTGATCTGCGCATCGACGACCTTGACGTCGGCCTCACCGACGGAAACGGCCTGTTTCGCCGCGTTCAGCCGTGCTTCGGCGACTTCAACCTGGGCCTGCGTCTGTTCGACCTGGCTCTGGCTGCTGGTGCCGTTTTGTCCGAGTTTTCTGGTGCGGTCGCGCTGGCGGATGGCGTCGGCCAGATTGGCTTCGGCCTCGATCACCTGCGCCTTGTATTGCGCGACGCCGGCCTCGGCCTTGGTCCTGTTTGCCTCAAGCTGGCTTTTTTGCAGAATGAGCGAGTCGTCGTTGAGGGTTGCGAGAACCGCGTCCTGCTTCACCTCGTCGCCGACATCGGCATCGACGCTGCGGATAGAGAGACCGTCGACCAGAGGCTGGATGTAGATTTCCTCGATCGGGCGGATCGTACCGGTCGCGATGACCCGATCGGTCATCGGGCGGGTTTTGGCCTCGGTCACGATGATCGACGGAAGGTTCTTCTGCGGTGCGGTCGGCTGTGCTTGCTGCGCCAATGCCGGAAAGGCGAGGAGCGTGATCAGGGCAGGGGCGAGGGACGCCGCCAACAACGCGAGCTTTGACGAAATGCGAAACATGCGACGACTTCCGATGCACCAGAGGGTCTTTATTTCGCTGTCCGGGATCCGCGCCCCTCCCTGCGCAGTTCCTGATGAGGTGGTGACGACCCAAAGCCGCCACAAGTCCGTCACCCGACAAATTCATGTCCCGTGTTTTTACGGCTTCCGTCGCCGCAAATCAATCTGCTCGCGGAAATGCCAAGACCAAGATCAGTGATGGTTACCGCCCCATAAAATATGCCCGGCAGCGCGCCGGGCATATACTGTTTTCGGCAGGTTAGATCGGCTCGATCAGGCCCTGCTTATTTAAGAGCGGCGGTCGTTACATCGGTCGTGTAGCCACCATCCGGCTGCTTGGTGATGATCTTCTGGTCGAGCAGCGCCTTTACCGTGCGCTCGTAGGTCGACATGTCCAGCTTGCCGTCGCCGATCAGCTTTGCCACTTCGCCCATCATGCGCTTCTGGTGGTTCTCGTCCTGGCCGCCATTGTCCATGACGATCTCTGCGGCTTCTTCCGGGTTCTCGATCGCGTATTTCCAGCCCTTCATCGAAGCGCGCACGAACTTGACCATGTTCTCCTTGAACTTCGGATCGGCCAGCTTGGTATCGAGAGCGTAGAGCCCGTCTTCCAGAAGGTCGTTGCCGAGCTTGGTATAGTTGAAGACGACCAGATCTTCGGCCTTGAAGCCGGCGTCGATCGCCTGCCAGTATTCGTTATAGGTCATGACGGAGATGCAGTCCGCCTGCTTCTGGATCAGCGGCTGGACGTCGAAGCTCTGCTTCAGAACCGTCACGCCATCCGTACCGCCCTCGGTCTTCAAGCCGATCTTGTTCATCCAGGCAAAGAACGGATACTCGTTGCCGAAGAACCAGACGCCGAGCGTCTTGCCCTTGAAATCGGCTTCCGTCTTGACCGGGCCGTCCTTCGGGCAAATCAGCTCGAGACCGGACTTGGCGAAAGGCTGGGCGATGTTGGTCAGCGGTACGCCCTTTTCGCGGGCAACCAGCGCGCCGCCCATCCAGTCGACGATCACGTCGGCGCCGCCGCCGGCGATCACCTGTTCCGGAGCGATATCGGGACCACCCGGCTTGATCGTCACGTCGAGGCCTTCCTCCTCGTAGAAGCCCTTGTCCTTGGCCACGAAATAACCGCCGAACTGGCCCTGGGCGACCCATTTCAGCTGCAGCGTCAGCTTGTCGGCGGCGAATGCATTGGATGCGGCAAGCGAGAACGCTCCCGCCATCAGTGCCATGATCATCTTTTTCATTGTCGTTTCCCTCTTTTGTTGCCGCCCCCGTTTTCGGGATGCGGATCGTCAGCGACTAACCCCCACGGTTAGACGGATGCCAGAATGTCGTTGCTCTCTCGGCAAGGGCGACGACGCCATAAAAGAGCGATCCGGCGAGCGCCGCAACCGCGATTTCGGCCCAGACCATGTCGACATTCATGCGCCCGATCTCGGTGGAGATGCGAAAGCCCATGCCGACGATCGGCGTGCCGAAGAATTCCGCGACGATGGCGCCGATCAGCGCCAGGGTGGAATTGATCTTCAGCGCGTTGAAGATGAAGGGCATGGCGGCCGGAAGCCTGAGCTTCATCAGCATCTGCCGGTAATCCGACGCATAGGAGCGCATCAGGTCACGCTCCATCGTTCCGGAGGCGGAAAGCCCGGCCACCGTGTTCACCAGCATCGGGAAGAAGGTCATGATCGTGACGACGGCGGCCTTCGACTGCCAGTCGAAACCGAACCACATGACCATGACCGGTGCGACGCCGATGATCGGCAGCGCCGACATCAGATTGCCGATCGGCATCAGTCCTGCGCGCAGGAAGGCGAAGCGGTCGGCCAGGATCGCCACCACGAAGCCCGCGCTGCAGCCGAGGATGTAACCCGCCAGCACCGCCTTGAAGATGGTCTGCTGCACGTCCGCCCAGAGGATCGACAGCGACGCTGCAATCCGCAGCCCGATCGAGGAGGGCGGCGGCAGGAGGATGAAGGGCACGCCGAAGCCGCGGGTGAGCGCCTCCCACAGGATCAGCAGCCACGCGCCGAAGATCGCCGGGATCGCGAGACCCAGAAGCCCATCCGCAAACCTGGAACGGGTCCGGATCTCCGACAACAGGCTGACGCAGCGCCATGCCAGCAGCCAGTTGGCGGCGATCATCAGGAAAAACGCGGTTGCCGCCTTGCCCTCGTTTCCGGAAAGGCCTGAAATCAGGATGCTGGTCGACAGGTGGCAGAAGACGAAGATCGCTGCCGCGAGAAACAGGGGCGGGAGCGGCAGAAACGAAACGACCGCGCCTGCAATCGACAGAGCGAAGATCGCAAATAGTGCCATCGGTGCAAAACGCGCCACCGCATCGGGATCGAGGAGCGGAAGGGTCGCAAGTGCGGCGAGCGACAGCGCCAGGGACAGCCAGCCCTGCCATGACGTGAGGAGGGAGGTTCGCATCAGCGCGCTCATGTCGGCTTTCCTCCCATGTTGCGGTTGACGATCTTTCCGGCGATCCCGACGACTGCGACCAGAAGCGATGCCAGCACCGAGCCCGCAACCAGCGCCGCCCAGATATCGATCGTCTGGCTGTAATAGGCGCCGGCGAGAAGCTTCGAGCCGATGCCGGCGACAGCACCGGTCGGCAGCTCGCCAACGATGGCACCGACCAAGCTTGCGGCAATCGCCACCTTCATCGAGGTAAACAGGAACGGCACCGAGGCGGGGACACGCAGCTTCCAGAAAGTCTGTGCGGCGCTGGCATGATAGGTGCGCATCAGATCGAGCTGGATCAGTTCCGGCGAGCGCAGGCCCTTCACCATACCGACTGCGACGGGGAAGAACGAGAGGTAGGTGGAGATCACTGCCTTGGGCACCAGACCGGAAATCCCGATCGCGCCGAGCGTGACGATCACCATCGGCGCGACGGCAAGGATCGGCACGGTCTGCGACGCGATGATCCACGGCATCAGGCTGCGGTCGAGCGCGCGCACGTGGACGATGCCGACCGCGATCAGGATGCCGAGAAGCGTTCCGAAACCGAAGCCCGCAAGCGTCGAGGAGAGCGTCACCCAGGCGTGATAGACGAGGCTGCGGTTGGAGTTGAGCTTGCGCAGAAACGTGTTCTCGAAAACATTCGACGCCACCTGATGCGGCGCCGGCAGGATCGGTTTCGGCTGCGACATCGTCTTGCCGAGGAATTCCATCGGCGTCGAGGTCACACTGGCGCGCCGGTCGAGATCGCGCTGGAACGGCGCATTCATGAAATAGGCGCCGACATACCAGACCGCGACGATGACGAGCACGACCGTTGCGACGGGCAGGATGCGGGATTTCAGTGTGTCCTGGGTGGTCATGTCGGCGGCCTTTCCAGAAAAGGCGCGATTAGAGCTTCGATGGTCGTGAAGACGTAATCCGGTCCGTCAATGACCTGATGGTTATCGAAACGCATGACAGTGAAGCCCTGTCCCTTCATGAACGCATCGCGCCGCACGTCGTGAGCCCGACCATGATCGGTTTCATGACTGTCGCCATCCACCTCGATCACGATTCTGGCGGAAAGCCACGCGAAATCAGCAATATAAGGACCGATTGGAGTCTCGCGCCTGAAGCGCGCGCCAAACTGCCGGAAGTCGCGGAGCATAGTCCACATCGCGGATTCGGCTTTGGTCAGTTCGCGGCGAAGCCGTTTGGCGCTTCGTCGTGTCCTGGGATCGATGTTGGAATGCGGCATGCGAATTCCTTTCTCGAAAAACGACAAGACCCCGGCGACATGCTGATGTGATCGGTAAAAGAAAGACCCCCTCTGGCCTGCCGGCCATCTCCCCCACAAGGGGGGAGAGACTACGCTGCACCGCTCAGTCCATATTCCACTGCAGAGACGGTTTTTGGTGAGGGCGCGGCAAGTTAAGCCCTCCCCCTTGTGGGGAGGGTGGGGAGGGGTCTTTTTGCTGACGCAGGTCTTATTCCTCATAGCTGTGCCCTGCGCGTAGACCTTCGCGGACCCGGTGAGCGATCGCCAGGAATTCCGGCGTCTCCCGGATATCCAGCGGGCGCTCCTTCGGCAGGGTCGAGGTGATCACGTCGGTCACCCGTCCGGGCCGCGGCGACATCACCACGATCTTGGTGGAAAGATAGACCGCCTCGGGGATCGAGTGGGTGACGAAGCAGATGGTCTTCTGCGTCCGCTCCCAGAGTTTCAGGAGTTGCTCGTTCAGATGGTCGCGGACGATCTCGTCCAGTGCGCCGAAGGGCTCGTCCATAAGAAGGAGATCGGCATCGAAGGCGAGGGCCCGGGCGATCGAGGCGCGCTGCTGCATGCCGCCGGAAAGCTGCCAAGGATATTTCTTGCCGAAGCCCGAGAGATTGACGAGATCGAGCGTCCGTTCGATGCGGCTTGCGCGTTCCGCTGCCGAATAGCCCATGATTTCCAGCGGCAGGGCGATGTTGTTCTCGATCGTCCGCCACGGATAAAGCGCCGGCGCCTGGAAGACATAGCCATAGGAGCGGCTCTTGCGCGCCTCCTCCGGCGTCATGCCGTTGACGAGGATTTCGCCCGAGGTTGCCCGTTCCAGATCCGCGATTACCCGCAAAAACGTCGTCTTGCCGCAGCCGGAGGGGCCGATGAAGGAAACGAAGTCGCCCTTCTTCACGTCGAGATCGACATCAGACAGCGCATGAACGGGCCCGTCGCCGGTCTCGAAGGTCAGGCCGAGCTTTCGCGCGGAGACGACGGAGTAGGTCATGGGCGCGCTCCGTCGCAAGCGTGGCTGATCGTTTGAAGGGCCGGGTTTTCTGGTATCATGGAGCTGCACATCCGGCCGTCGGCGCCATGAAGGCGGCCGCGGCTCCGCTGGAGAGGGGGAATTTCAATGGACACGTCATCAAGACCGACCTGCCGTATCGTCAGGCCCGATGCCGCCTATGACGGCAAGCAGGGTCTCACCTATGTGCAGGGCATTTCCGCCGAAACGGTCGGCTCCATGGGCATCTGCATGCATCTTCTGACCATTCCGCCGGGGGCAAAAGCCAAGGCCCATCTGCACGAGACCCATGAGACCGCGATCTACATGCTCTCCGGCTCCGCCGACACCTGGTATGGCGACCGGCTGGAGAACCACGTCGTGCTGCATGCGGGCGAGCTGATGTACATCCCGGCCGGTGTTCCGCATCTGCCGGCCAACCGGTCGGGCACGCCCTGCACCGCGATCATCGCGCGCACGGATCCCAACGAGCAGGAAAGCGTGGTCCTGCTGCCGGAACTGGACGCTTTGGTGGACTGAGCCACCGGCCTCCGCCTCATCGGGTATCGCTGTCATCAAGCCGCTCATACGCCTGATGCCGGGATGCCGGAGCGTTCCACCTTGCGCGGCGCGGTGATTTCCTTCCAGGCCGACAGCGCCTTGCTGACGGCAGGGAACGGCGGGCGGGAAACGAACTTGCCGTCGCCCGGCTTCGTGCGGATCTCGTCATTGGCATAGGCGACATTGCCGCGCGACAGCGTGAAGCGCGGCAGGCCGGTCACCTGCTTACCCTCGAACACGTTGTAATCGATCGCCGATTGCTGGGTTGCGGCGGAGATCGTCTTTGAGGCCTTCGGGTCGAGCACCACGATATCCGCGTCGGCTCCAACAAGGATCGCGCCCTTCTTCGGGTAGATGTTGAGGATCTTGGCGATATTGGTGGAGGTGACCGCAACGAACTCGTTCATGGTGATGCGGCCTGTCTCGACGCCGTGCGTCCACAGCATCGGCAGGCGGTCTTCAAGGCCGCCGGTGCCGTTCGGGATCTTGCGGAAATCGCCGCGCCCGGTACGCTTCTGCTCCGTGGTGAAGGCGCAGTGGTCGGTCGCCACCACCTGCAGCGAACCGGACGCCAGGCCCGCCCAAAGCGAATCCTGATGGCGCTTGTCGCGGAACGGCGGCGACATCACGCGGCGGGCTGAGTGATCCCAGTCTGGATGGGCGTATTCGCTCTCATCGAGCGTCAGATGCTGGATCAGCGGTTCGCCATAGACCCGCATGCCGGACTGGCGCGCGCGCCTGATCGCCTCATGCGCCTGTTCGCAGGACGTGTGCACCACATAGAGCGGCACGCCCGCGGTATCGGCGATGATGATGGCCCGGTTGGTCGCCTCGCCCTCGACGGAAGCGGGGCGCGAATAGGCATGCGCCTCTGGCCCGTCATTGCCCGCATCCATCAGCTTCTGCTGCATGGCGGCGACGATATCGCCGTTTTCCGCATGCACGAGGGGCAGGGCGCCAAGCTCGGCGCAGCGCGAGAACGAGGCGAACATCTCGTCGTCATTGACCATCAGCGCGCCCTTGTAGGCCATGAAGTGCTTGAACGTGTTGATGCCATGGTTGCGCACCACCGCCTTCATCTCGTCGAACACCTGCTCGCCCCACCAGGTGATCGCCATGTGGAAGGAATAGTCGCAGTGCGCGCGGGTCGCCTTGTTGTCCCAGCGCTTCAGCGCATCAAGCAGCGACTGGCCCGGCTCGGGCAGGCAGAAATCGACCACCATCGTGGTGCCGCCCGAAAGCGCCGCGCGCGTGCCGCTATCGAAATCGTCGGCCGAATAGGTGCCCATGAACGGCATTTCCAGATGCACATGCGGATCGATCCCGCCCGGCATCACGTAGGCGCCCGACGCATCCAGGACTTCCTCGCCCCGGAGATCCGGCCCGATCTCGACGATACGACCACCCTCGATCTTCACATCCGCCTTGTAGGTGAGGTCGGCTGTCACGACAGTGCCGTTCTTGATGATGGTGGTCATGGCTCGCTCCCTTATTTTATTGTGGCGATTGGCAGCACCGATTGCCGCAGGCCGATAATACTGATCAACGCACTCTCAAGTCGCTGCATCTCGTCGTCACCGAGATGCCCAATGATCTGACGGATCGACGCCTTTCTAAGGTGGGTCATCTTGTCGGTCATGATCTGGGATATTGCCTGCAGCCCGTTCGATGCTGAGGGCGTCAGGGTCGGTCGAAAATCCGGAGAGTCAGAGAGAAACGTCGTCAGCGGGCATAGGAGAAGCGTGACGTGGCCCTCGATGAACTCGTCGGCGTGGACGATGACCGCGGGTCTTGGCTTGCCAAGGACACCCTGAAACGCCGCCGTGACCATGTCGCCTCTTTTCAGGTTCACGGTTTCTCCCAGTCGTCAGCAGGGCTTTCGTCAGTGAATTCTATGATGCCAGCGTTGCGATCCGCCTCTGCCGATGCCTTCGCCTGCAGGGCCGCCCGCAATCGATAGACCTCGCTGGTAAAGTCCGGCACCCAAACCTCGATCGGCCGGTAGCCCTTGCGGATCAGCTCGGCGCGTTCTTCCTCAGAGACTTCGCGTGGCCTGCCCATGTCATCGCCTCCTGTCACTGATGGCGCGATGCCGCGCTATGGACGAGTTTTCCGGATCGGGCGGCAGGTGACGGCCGGCACGCTGTCAGACCCACATTTCCGCGTCGCGCTGACGGCGCGCAGAGGCTCGAAATCAGGGTTTTCCGGTGCTGTTGACATGCGGCTGGCTCCGCTTTTGCTGCCGGCGCCGAGTGTAGCTCGGATCGGCTCACGCCACAATCTCCGCCGTTTCCAGCACCGCGTGCAGCAGCACGTCGCAGCCGGCTGTCGCCCACTCCTTGGAGATCTCTTCGGCCTCGTTGTGCGAGACGCCGTCGACGCAGGGGCAGAAGATCATCGTCGAGGGTGCCAGTCTTGCCGCCCAACACGCATCGTGGCCGGCGCCGGAAATGATGTCCAGGTGGCTGTAGCCGAGCTTGACCGCGGCATTGCGCACCCGGCCGACCAGAACCGGATCGAAGGTGACCGGATCGAAATGACCGACGGCTTCCACCGCGCAGCCGACGCCGAGCGCTTCGCAGATCTCGATTGCGCCCGCCTCGATCTTTTCCCGCATGCGGTCGAGCTTTTCCTGCGTCGGCGTGCGCATGTCGACGGTAAAGACGACCTTGCCGGGCAGCACGTTGCGGGAATTGGGCGAGAAGAATGCCTGGCCGACGCCAGCGACAGCGCCCGGCTGCTCCGCCATCGCCACGTCCTGCACCAGTTCCAGAATGCGGCCGAACGCGAGCCCCGCATTGCAGCGGCGGTCCATCGGCGTCGAGCCGGTATGCGCTTCCTTGCCGGTCAGCGTGAATTCCAGCCACCACAGGCCCTGGCAGTGGGTAACGACGCCGATCTGCTTTTGCTCGGCTTCGAGGATCGGGCCCTGCTCGATATGATATTCGAAATAAGCATGCATCTTGCGGGCGCCGACCTCTTCGTCGCCCAGCCAGCCGATCCGCTTCAGCTCTTCGCCATACGTCTTGCCGTCCGGATCCTTGCGGCTATAGGCGTAGTCGAGCGAATGAACACCGGCAAACACACCGGAAGCGAGCATGGCCGGCGCAAACCGCGCACCTTCCTCGTTCGCCCAGTTGGTAACGACGACAGGATGCTTCGTCTTCACGCCGAGATCGTTCATCGAGCGGATAACTTCGAGCCCCGCCAGGACACCGAGCACGCCGTCATATTTGCCGCCGGTGGGCTGGGTATCGAGGTGGGAGCCGATATAGACCGGCAGCGCATCGGGATCGGTTCCGGCGCGGGTCGCAAACATCGTGCCCATCGTGTCGGTGCCGACTGTCATGCCGGCGTCTTCGCACCAGCGCTTGAACAGGTGGCGGCCTTCGCCGTCCTCGTCGGTCAAGGTCTGGCGGTTGTTGCCGCCGGCAATGCCGGGGCCGATCTTTGCCATCTCCTCCAGCATGTCCCACAGCCGGTCGCCGTTCACACGCATGTTCTCGCCCGGTGCTGCCGCCATCATCTTGTCCTTACCCGTTATGCCTGCAAGAGCCGCGTTCCAGACCCACGTTTGGCCAGATCTGAAACATCGGCATTGCGTTTGTTTTGTCTGTGATCGATAATTTGACCGACTGGTAAAACATACAATTTCCCGACCGCCACTCAAGCCGTAAATCACGAAAAATACTCGCCTATTTTCGCGCCAGATGCCTTGAAAATGGGCCTTGTGACACGAGCCTGGATCAGCGTTTGGGAAGGCAAGGCAGGACACGGATGGCCATTCCACGAGCGGCGAAAACGCAGCGGCGCACCCGCATCCAGGAGGAGAAGGAAGAGGTCATTCTCGAGGCCGCACTTGAGGTGTTTTCGGTCAGCGGTTTCCGCGGCACGACGATCGACCAGATCGCCGAGGCGGCCGGCATGTCGAAGCCGAACCTGCTCTATTATTTCCGCACCAAGGAAGCGATCCATCGCCAGCTGATCGACCGTGTGCTCTCCACCTGGCTGGAGCCGCTCCGCGCTTTCGACGCCACAGGAAATCCGGCATCGGAAATCCGCTCCTACATCCGCCGCAAGCTCGAAATGGCACGGGATTTCCCCCGCGAAAGCCGGCTTTTCGCCAACGAGATCCTGCAGGGCGCGCCGCATATCGAGGACGAACTGAAGGGCCCGCTGAAAGACCTGGTCGATGAAAAGGCCCGCGTCATCCGCGCCTGGTCAAAAGCCGGCAAAATCCGCACCTGCGACCCCTATCACCTGATCTTCTCGATCTGGTCCACCACGCAGCACTACGCCGATTTCGACGTCCAAGTCCGCGCCGTCCTCGGCCGGGACCAGGACGGCGAGGGCCGTTTCGAGGACGCGGCACGGTTTCTGGAG
Source organism: Rhizobium sp. NFR12 (assembly GCF_900108545.1). Classification (NCBI taxonomy): domain Bacteria; kingdom Pseudomonadati; phylum Pseudomonadota; class Alphaproteobacteria; order Hyphomicrobiales; family Rhizobiaceae; genus Rhizobium; species Rhizobium sp. NFR12. The sequence goes on from NZ_FNWM01000001.1 coordinate 917,014, forward strand.
GGGCTGTTTCTGGAGGGGCTGAAGGTTTGAGGGCTTCCTGGAGGGCTTTGCGTCTTAGGCGGCAGCCGATGTTGCATCTCCGGCGGCAGCCGTCTTGGTGAGGCGTCCCTCACACACTCCCTCATTCCTGTGCTTGTCACAGGAATCCAGTCAGCCCAAGTCCTTGGGCTGAGAATACCTTTCCGCGCCGCGGACGCGACGCTACTGGATCCCTGTGGTGAGCAGAGGGATGAAGTCGGAGAGGGCCGAACTCGGGTGGCCGTGCCGGGAGAGGCTCACGTTCAGAACACACAAACGAAAAACGCCGGCGCGAGGCCGGCGTCTTCGTTGTCCTGGGAGGACGTCTGTCCTTGGGAGGACGCTTTGTTTAGGCGGCGGCCGACTTCGCGAGCGGCACTTCCGAGATCGTCTTCAGAACCTGCGAGGCGATCGCGTAGGGGTCGCCCTGGCTGTTCGGACGGCGGTCTTCGAGGTAGCCCTTGTAGCCGTTGTTGACGAAGGAATGCGGCACGCGGATCGAGGCGCCACGGTCGGCAACGCCGTAGGAGAACTTGTTCCACGGCGCCGTTTCGTGCTTGCCGGTCAGACGCAGGTGGTTGTCCGGGCCGTAGACGTCGATATGGTCCTGCAGGTTCTTGTCGAACTGCGCCATCAGCGCCTCGAAATAGTCCTTGCCGCCCACTTCGCGCATGTACTTGGTCGAGAAGTTGCAGTGCATGCCGGAGCCGTTCCAGTCGGTGTCGCCGAGCGGCTTGCAATGGAACTCGATGTCGATGCCGTACTGTTCCGTCAGACGCAGAAGCAGGTAGCGGGCCATCCAGATCTGGTCGGCGGCGCGCTTGGAGCCCTTGCCGAAAATCTGGAATTCCCACTGGCCCTTGGCCACTTCGGCATTGATGCCTTCGTGGTTGATGCCGGCTGCGAGGCACTGGTCGAGATGCTCTTCAACGATTTCGCGGGCAACCGAACCGACGTTCTTGTAGCCGACGCCCGTGTAGTACGGACCCTGCGGAGCGGGGTAGCCGCTTTCCGGGAAGCCGAGCGGACGGCCGTCTTCGTAGAAGAAGTATTCCTGTTCGAAACCGAACCATGCATCTTCGTCGTCGAGGATGGTTGCGCGGCTGTTGGACGCGTGCGGGGTAACGCCATCGGGCATCATCACTTCGCACATGACCAGCGCACCGTTGGTGCGGGCCGGATCCGGATAGATGGCGACCGGCTTCAGCACGCAGTCGGACGAACGGCCTTCGGCCTGATTGGTCGACGAACCGTCGAAGCCCCACAGCGGCAGCTGTTCCAGCGTCGGGAAGGTGTCGAATTCCTTGATCTGCGTCTTGCCACGCAGGTTCGGGACGGGGGTGTAACCGTCGAGCCAGATGTACTCGAGCTTAAACTTGGTCATATTTTATCTCTCAGGCCGTGGTGTTCATGGTTGAGCCATCCAGAGACTGCGACGCGAAAGCGCTGCATCCCGGGCATGAGACATAGAACGCACATACCGTGCCAGTTTTTGTCGTCGCCCAAAAATCCCGATAAAAAAGTCGTATGATTGGCCGGGCTTACATGTCTGTTGGTGGCGACTGTAACGCCATCATCCCAGCCCGTTTGAAAATCAACCGATTTTTCGCGCACCCACCGGGGGTCTTGAAACAAGGAATTCTGCTTCGCGTCTGAGTTCCGCCGACGAAACTATATCGCCCTGAGCTCGTTTGCTTTCATTCGTGCCTAGCGCGGAACAGGCAAATGATGTAAAATAGTGCAGAAAGCACAAAAAATGTGCATATCTCTGGTTGGTATGCGTTTGAGTGCGCATTGAGGAGGAGGCGATAGGATGGTTATTGGCATCCATCGTGAGACAGCGCAGATCCTGCAATTTCCATTGACGCCACGGATCCGTCTTGAGAACGGCGCCACGGTGCCGGTCGGGACCTACCCGGTCGCGGTGCAGGACCACTGCTGGTATCATGAAGAAGCAGTAAGCAGTGCGCTGGTCGACACCAAGCCGGAACAGGGGCCGAAACCCTGCTGAGCGTTGCGGGCCATCGCCGGATGGCCGATCCGAATTGAAAAATCCCGAGAGCATCGCTGCCCCCGGGATTTTACGGTCTGATTGTCCAGGCTTTTATCAGGCCGCGCGCATCCGGCGTGCCATGCCGCCGAGATCGCTGCCGCCTTCCAGCTTGAAGTTGGAAAGAAGCGCCTGAAGCTGCCGGCTTTCGGCTGCAAGCGTCTCGCTCGCCGCCGTCGTTTCTTCCACCATCGCGGCGTTCTTCTGGGTCATCTGGTCCATGTGGTTGACCGAGGAGTTGATCTCGGCCAGCGCCGTCGACTGCTCGCGGGCAGCCGTGGCGATGGATTCCACATGTTCGTTGACCTTGTTGACCAGGCTTTCGATCTCGACAAGTGCTGTACCGGTCGAGCGCACCAGCGAAACGCCGCCTGCGACTTCGGAAGCCGAGGCGCTGATCAGCGTCTTGATTTCCTTTGCCGCATTGGCGGAGCGCTGGGCGAGCTCACGCACTTCCTGAGCGACGACGGCAAAGCCGCGACCGGCTTCGCCAGCGCGGGCGGCTTCGACGCCGGCGTTCAGCGCCAACAGGTTGGTCTGGAAGGCAATCTCGTCGATGACGCCGATGATCTGGCTGATCTTCGTCGAGCTGTCTTCAATGCGGCTCATGGCGGTGACGGCGCTGCGAACAATTTCGCCCGACTTTGCCGCACTCTGCTTGGTCTCATAGACCATGTCGCGGGCTTCGGTGGCGCGGGCAGAGGCGGCACGCACCGTCGTGGTGATCTCGTCGAGGGCGGCTGCCGTTTCTTCAAGCGCTGCAGCCTGCTGCTCGGTCCGCTTGGAGAGGTCGTTTGCCGCCGAAGACAGTTCGGCGGAATTGTCATTGATCGTGCCGGCTGCGCCGCGCACGTTGCTCATCGTGGCGCTGAGACGGTCCATCGTCGAGTTGACGTTGGTCTGAAGCTCGGCAAATGCACCCTGGAACTGGCCGTTCATGCTCTGGGTCAGGTCGGCATCGGCAAGCGCTGCGATGACGCGGCGAACTTCCGTGACGGCATTGTCGACGCTTTCCACCAGCTGGTTGACGCCCGAAGCGAAGCGGTTGAGGTCTTCGTTCTGGTAGTCCTTGCGGATGCGGCCGGAAAAATCGCCGGCGACAGCGGATGCGACAACTTTCGAAATCGACGTCTGCAGGTCGCTGGAACGCTCGTGAAGGGCTGCTTCCTGTGCCTTGAGGTCGGTCATGGCGACAGCGTTGGTATGGAATACCTCGACGGCACGGGCCATCGCGCCGATTTCGTCGCCGCGGCTTGCGTCGACGCCATCGATGTTCATATCGCCCTTGGCAAGGCGGGTCATGGCTTCGGTCAGCTCGCGGATGGGGCGAACGATGCCACGGCGTGCGACGATCGTGCTGATCGTGGCGCCGATGATGATGAAGGCGAGGGCCGACAGCGCCGAAACCAGCATGGCGGTGGTCGAGGACGCAACGGCTTCTTCGCGGGCCACAGCCAGTTCCTTGCCCGAATAGGTGCTGTAGACCTTGACGGAGTCGGTGACGACCTTCTGGCCATCCAGCGCCTTTTTCAGCGCAGCCGAGATGGCGGCGGTGTCGGCTGCATTCTTTTCGGCGGTGTCCACCATGCTGCGGATCGAGACGAAATAGCTGTCGAGGGCGGCTCTCACCGTCTTCAGCTGATCCTGTTCGGCAGCGTCTGCGGTTGCTTCGATCTTCGGCAGGCGCGCCAGCATTTCGCCGGCGCGCTTTTCGGCGTCGATGCGGAAATCCTTGGCTTTGTCCGGCGCCGCGGCCAGCTGATAGGTCATGCGGCTAATTGCGATAATGTCGACCCGAAGATCCATCGCTTCACGAGCGACTTCTTCACGCGCGCCGACTGAAATGATTGCCTTTTGCAGGCCATAGAGCCCGCTTCCCGCAACGCCTGCAATAATAAGAGAAGAAAGGCCCATTACGACGGTAACGAGGCCGAGTTTCTTCGAAATAGCCATATCCCGAATTGCCATAGTGCACACCACTTCAACTTGCCCAACAATACATCCCAACCCGCCAATTCTCGGCATGCGCGAGGACGCCCACCTAACCTATTGCCGTAATTGCGCTAATCGCTGGTTAAAATAGCGGGCGAATATTTGTCCGGACTTGGGCGAAAACTGACAGTACACGCTAGGGTTTGAAATTATTCTCGGTTTTGAGCAAATGCTCAGTATAGGGTACGCTAAAACTGCTGTGAATCCCGAGGCTTCGTTGATCGAGCTGTAAGCCGACGCCGGCCTGCCCTATCAATGCCCCTAAAAACCACGGTCCGCTACCATACGCTACGTGAGCAGAAAAACTGCCATTCGGCGCGCGTGTCGGTCGAAAACGACGCGGGCTGCGTCCCTGAATTAATATGAGTGAAAGAGTCGACTTTAATCTTTACTCTCAAATTCAAGTTTCATATGGTGCGCCAACGACGGGGTTTGCCCCGAATTATTCCGGGCCAATACGGAGAGCATCATGGCGAAGAAACAGAAGCGGAAAAACACGAGTGGCGGCAATGCCGCATCCGATGCTGCGGCATCCTCGAACCGCAGCGCTGCCAATGGCGCCTCCGGGATCGGCGGGGAAGTGGTCGACATCCGCAGCTTTCTCTATGTCGGCGGCCGGGACTGCCAGGTGGCCCATCTGCGCGCCATCGCCACCCGCCACGGCGCGGAACTGATCCATCACGACGGTGGGTTGCGCGAGGCGGTTTCCCGCATCGATACGGTGCTTCCCTCGGTTGACTGCGTGTTCTGCCCGATCGACTGTATCAGCCACGATGCGTGTCTGCGGGTAAAGACCGGATGCAAGAAGTTCGGCGTCACCTTCATCCCCTTGCGCAACGGGTCGAAGTCAAGCCTTGAGCGGGCGCTGCAGACAATCAAGGATCGCAATGATGAAAACAGGTTATCCTGATCAGCCTATTCTCGATCGCGAGGGGCGGGATCTCGACGCGATGGCGGTCCTGCACAAGCTCGCCGAACAGAGCGGCGACGGCATGGCGACCGAGCTTTACCGGCTCGCGATGGACCGCTCGCAGGATACGGCTTTGCCGAGATCGATACCTTCGAGCAAAACCCGGACGTTCTAGCGCCGGGCCTCGGCGCGCAAAAACGCTCCGATCGCGATTGCGAGCCAGCCGAGAATCATAAGATTGCCGCCGAGCGGCGCGGCAAACGGAAAAAGTCGGCTTCCGAGATAATGACGCGCCACCAGATCACCCGCAAACACGATCGTCCCAAGGCCCAGAATGAGACCGGCCAGCGTCGCTGTGCGGATCTGCTGATGTCCGAGATAAACAGCGAGCAGCACCGGCGCGTGCGCCAGGCACATCATCGAGGCAGACCCGAGCAAAAGCGTATCGCCGCCATGACTTGCGGCAGCCGCAAGGCCTACGCCGCAGGCGCCCATCAGACCGCTCGCAAAGAGAATGAACGGCCGCAGTTTATCGAGTCTCGCCAAGGCTCTATTCCCTGTTTTGCATGTGATGAGCCAGCCGCTCGATCGGCGGCCAGATGATGTCGCGCAGGGCCGGGCTTGCGATCGTCTCGTCCATGGCGCGGCGGAAGCACAGCAACCATTCGTCGCGCTCCACCGGTCCGATCTCAGCGCCGAAATGGCGCGAGCGAAGGCGAGGGTGCCCGTGTTTTTCCACATAGACGGGCGGGCCGCCGAGATAGCCGGTCAGGTAGTCATAGAACTTCGCTTCACTTCCCGTCAGACTTTGCTGATGAACGGCTCGGCAGCGGGCAGCTTCCGGCAGCGTATCCATCAGGGTGTAGAAGCGCGCCGCAAGGGCCCGAACCGTCGCATCACCCCCGATCGCCTCGTAAAGAGTAATCGTTTCGCCGGATGTGGTCTGCCTGTCCTCGTCTGCCATCACGGTTTCCATGCCTCACCCATCCGGCGTCTTAGACGGATCAAGGGTGGTTGATCGTTCAAGGCTTGGTAGGCCGGAGCAACCGTCAGGGCAAGACCCGGAATAGGGCCTGAGGCGCAGCGCGATGCCGGGCGACTGTCAGGGAGTATCTTTGCATCGATGGTGCCGCCGACGCGGGGTCGGCGGGCACGATGGAGTGCAGCGGCCTTTTTCAGGCGAGCATTCTGACCTTTTCGGTCACGCCTGCATTCGCATTCGACTCATGGGTCGAATTGAGCTTGCGGGCGACGATGTCGTGGTTGAGCCACACGACAGGACCGGTCGGGTTCGAGGTTTCCGCAAAGATCAGCTGTCCGGTTGCCTCGACGACCAGGGTGCTCAGCAGATCGCTGATCAGAACCTTGCTGTCCTTGTGCATCTGCGTGATCTCGGCCGAGGTGCCGATGGTGAGATCGGACTGTCCCTGGCTGTTTGGCATCGGCCAACGCTTGAAATCGTAGAAGGGCTGCATGACTTCGTCTGCCTGAAGATCGATGATCTTCTGCAGCGTGTCTTCAACCGTGTAGCCGTCTGCCAGGCGCTCCTGGCAGGCCTGCCACAGTTCTTCAGCCCAGGCGCCGCCGCCTTCCTTCTTCAATGCGAGAAGGAGAGGGATGAGCGGCAGTTCGATACCGGCAAACACGTCGGAAGAGTTGGTCCGGATTTCCGGGCAGTTGTAGACGGTCGCCTTGATGCCATCGGCCCAGGCCTTGCGCGCTACATCCTCAAGCCGCATCTTGGCATAGCCCTGCGTGTAGTTGGTATAGGTCTGCCAGCGATATTCGTCGCCGATCAGGATGCCGGTGCCGTGATATCCATAGGCCGTGTAGCGCACCTGGTTGCCCGCTGCTTCGATCCGCGTGCGGATGGCGCTGCTGAGCTCGATCAGGTGGTGATAGGTGTTGGCGGAAACCTCGTCGAAGTTTGCAAGGATCAGCTTGCCCATGTCGCTGTCGAGCAGCGTCTGGGAGGACATGTGGCGGGCGCCGCGGCCCTTGTAGATCCGGTTGGCGATGACGAGAAACGCCTTCGCCTTGGGAATGCCACCCGCCATCGTATGAGCAAAGAAGACATTCTTGCCGGCCGGGATCATGTCTTCGAGGATCGCCATGACTTTCGTCAGCGAATCCCGGAAGCGCTCCACGCCGACTGTGCGGCATGCCTCGATGTGATCCCAGTCCAGTTTGTCGGTCTGCCAGCTTTCGAGCGTCATATCGGCCAGAAGATCGGTCGGGGTCGGCGTGCCGGCCGGTGAGTCGAGATCAAAGCCCCCCATCAGCGGAACGTTGATGATCTTGCCGCCGAGCTGCGTTTCCGCAGCCTGCAGTTCGTCATCGGTCAGCGGACGCAGCGCGTTGTTCTCGTCGCGGCGCCCGACGGTGATGCCGACGATCTTCATGCCCGCACGCTTGGCCTCTTCGATCAGCCCGGTCGCGTAACCGCGCCCGAACAGCTCGCCGAACAGAACAAACACGTCACCTTTGCGAAAGACGACATTTTGGGAAATGCGTTTCAGGGGGATCGGATTTTCCATGGCGCAAACTCTCTCAAAAAGGACCGGAATCGATCCCTCGAATATCTTTGAGACCTAGTGCACCATAAAAACGCGAAATGGGAACTCATTTTGCATGTCCAAGTATGTCGATTCGTGAACTGACGCGGTGATCAGGGCGGTTGTTAAGGCCGATCGTCCGCCTAACAGCTGTGCCGAGACCGTATTCTGATGGCAACCCCTCCGTCTTCCACGACCATCCGCGCCGTGCACAGCGCAACGCCGGCACGTGCGCGAAAAGGCGCGTTGCATCAGATCTTATGAGTTCAGTCTTGGAAGAATCCTGCTGCCGCAGGGCCTATACGCGCTGCATGCGCTCCTGAAGCGCATCAACGACGGCCTGCAGGAACGCCTTGCGCCGCTCGTCCGTCGTTGCGTCAGCCGTGACCTTGAGCGGCCCGCGGATATTGTTCATGAAACCGGAGTGGTTGAAACTGTCGGCGGCCACGTTGACCTCGACCTCGTCCATGTAATGCGACAGCAGGGGCGCCAAAGCGAGGTTGGTGTCCTTCTGGTACTGGTGGGCCATCACCTGAGCAAGCTTACCCATCTGCACGTACGGACCGAATTCGGCGCTCATCTGTCATCGTCTCCTTCAATTCATGGCCTAGGCGCCTAAGGTAGGGTGAACGCGTCGCAACGCAAATGTCGATCGGGGATATGCCCGCGTTTTCCGAAATGGTCGCGAAAAGTTGAACGAATTGGCGCCGTTGCGTGCCACGGATACCCCAACCTCGTCCGAGGTCATTCAGCCTTTTCCGCCGCGGCGCATCGGCATGCGATCGATCAGGTCGAACATCTCGACGTCGCTGACGACCGTATCGCTTTTCAGCTTCACGCCGCCATCCTTGCCGACAAGGACGACATGAAACGCACCGTCCGCAATATTTGCCTCCGCACGCAGCCTGCGCGCGTCGATCCGGTCGGCGTCGCCATAGATCGTCTCCACGACATCTCCGGTAACCTGCAGCACAACCATGTCGCGCTCCGCCAATTCCGCCTTTTGCGATGTCAGGATGCCGACCTGTCTTGCAATCGATGCATCGCCCTTGTCACCGAAAAGGATGAGGACACGCTTTTTCCATTCGAGGTGTGAAAGGCTGTCCATGGCAAACACCTGCGAGGTTGCGAGCGAGAGGGCGAAGGCGATGAGTGTTCGTTTCATGCGGTCATCTCCAGATCTACCGAAGGAACGCAACAAACGCGTGATGGTTCAGGTGCTTCCTGTCTGTACGCCCTCTCTGGATTCTTGAGCTAGTCGCTCCCATCTTATGATCATCAACTGAAATAGGGAGGTTGCGATGGCAGATACCTCTGCGCACGCACGCGATGGCAACGTCATGGAAATTCTGTCTCCCACCCGGGTCGCCGGCCCGGGCTCGCCCATCTGCGACTGCTGTCGACAACCAAGATCCGTGGAGGAGTTCGATCAGGATTGCTGCGGGATCTGCATGACCTGTCTCGAGTGTGACGACATGCTGGTGGATGTGGAGCCTGAGGCATCGCCTCGTACGGCGAGAGGGCGTCCGGTGCCGTGAGCGGCCAGATGGTGGCAATGGTGTAGGGCAGGGTGGTCTCGATACGCGCCACAGCGGAAGCGCGGTGAACCACCGAACGCCTGGTCATGACGATGTCGACCAGAGAATGAAAGGAGGGCTGGATCCGTGAAAGAACTTCGGCCAGCGCTCCAGGTGCGTTCAGGAGTTGAAGAGCTGCATAATCGTCTCGCTGCTGCTATTGGCGATCTGCAACGTCTGAACGGCAAGTTGCTGCTGCGTCTGGATTGCGGACAGCCTAGCAGAGGCTTCCTCCATGTCCGTGTCGACAAGGCGGCTTACACCGCTTTCGATATTGTCCATGAGGGTTGAGTTGAAACTTGTCTGCATGTCGAGACGCTGCTGGAGCGAACCAAGGAACGCGGCGCCGTCGACAACCCTCGATTTCGCGGTTTCGATGTAGCTCAGATAATTGTCGATATTGTCGGGGTTCTCTTCGATGTCGATAAAGTCGAGCGCCGGACGAGGCTCGTTGCTGACGCGGATTTGGCTGAACGTTATGCTTGTTCCGCTTCCCCATTTCCGATCGACTGCGGGATCTGACTTGATGGTGACGTGGGTGGCATCCGTCGCCTCGATGACTAGGTTTGGCCAATCGGCGTCGAGCAGCGAGTGCAGCAGAGTTTCCATCTCCTCTGCGGTCGCGACCGTACCGTCGGTCTTGTTCAGCAGCGTATTCACATAGGTGCGATCAAAGGAATAGGATTTCTGGGACGCACCATTGACCGCGAAATTGAAGTTGATCTCGATACCGTCTTCGTTCTCGCCGTCATTGTATAGAGTGAAGTCTTGGAACTCGAGGCTTAAGCTCGACCCACGTAAGCCATAGGCAGAATTCTCTTTCAAACCACCGTTGCTGACGCCAGTGCTACTCAGGTTCGAGATGCCGACATAGGATCCGTCACCATTTTTCTGGAGCGTCATGATGCTCATTTTCTTGGGATCGTGGACGCGATTTTTTGAATCCGGGGGATCGTACATGAAGGAGTCGGCTGAAACCAAGGCGCCGAGTGGATTCAACTGCCTGTTGAGGACGCCTGCGAACTGCGTGTTGGTCGATATGACTCCACCAAGACTGGCATCATAGGCGTCCACGTCAGCCTTGGTGATTGTGATCGTAGTGCTCACTCCTCCAAAGTAGGGCCCGGGAAGCTGGCTTGGGTCCTCCACTTCCTTGTCAAGCAGGAGTGTGAAGCTGATGTTCGAACCGGCCGTGTTGAAATCGAGAGGCGCTTCATCGGGAAAATTGTTCAGAGCGAAGAGGCCGGCACTGCCGGTGGATCGTTCCGGGGTCATCCAATCCATAGACCCGTCATCGGTATAGTATACCGTCGAGTCGGAGTAGCTGGAATAGGAGGTCGGATAGCGGATTCCGCCGACCGTATAGGCATCGCGCGCATCGGCTTGAAGCAGGCCGCCACCGGTGGTGTTGAACAGAGAAATCGATGAGAGATCAGATTCCATTTTCTGAACTGATACCCCGGATGCAGTCCGGGTGAAGCCTGACACCACGGACGACTTGTTGATCGTGTTGTCATAGATGTCGGCAATGTCGGTGTTCAGCCAGTTTTCTCCGCTGAAACTCGCGCCGTTGGCGATGGAGACGACCTGCTCTTTCAACTTGTCCAATTCGAGCTGGATCTGCCCCTTGTCGACGCTGGTCTCTTTTGCGGTGACGAGTTTGGCTTTGAACTCATCCAGAACATCGATCACGGCCTCCATGCCCTGATAGGCAGTGTCCACCTTGGCGGTGCCGAGCCCGAGCGCATCGCTGGCGGCTGCTATGGCGTCGGTGTCGGACCGCATCGTCGTCGAAATGGACCAGTACGCGACATTGTCGGCGGCGGTCTGAACCCTTAGGCCCGAACTGACTTGCTGTTGCGTGCGCTCCATGTTCGAATTCAGTGTGCGCAAGGTCTGAAGCGCATTTGTTGCAGCGATGTTGGTCAAAATACTGGTCACGTAGAGCCCCACAAGCATGGGCTAGCGCTTCGAACTGCGCCGCAGATCGATGAAAGACTAGCAATGATCGGATCACGTTTACGGTTAACCCCCTCAGGGTGCCTGCCATCATGGCAAGACCGTCCCTATGCCGGAGAGGCTAGGGCTGCTCGAGTGTCGTTATTACAATCTTAGATCGAGCACTTCAGGTATCTATGTGCCGCAAACTTGACTAACGTCAAGTTAATGGTTGTAAAGCAAAACGAGATTTTCACCATAGGCTGGTGGTGACCGATTGCTTCTCATGTGGAGGAACTCAAAGAGAAAATGGCGCACCCGACAGGATTCGAACCTGTGACCTTTGGAATCGGAATCCAACACTCTATCCAGCTGAGCTACGGGTGCATGCCGAAAAGCGATGACTCGCTTCGTCCGATGAGACGGTTCTTAACCCAGGATGCTTGCGGCATCAATTGGCAAAATCGGGAAATCGCAGCCTGTGGGCAAGATAGCGGCCGTGGGCGTCCCGCGGGGCTGCGTCGGGGAGAGGGAAAGTGGGAGTGATCCCTTGCAATTTTCGCTGGGGACAGGGATATCGTCGGGGAAGGGCCGTATCTGGCCGCGAGGGGAGCAGGCACGCATGATCGATCCGAACCACCCGTTTTATGGGCCGCTCTGGCGGCGGATCCTCATTCCGGCGATCTGCTTCGGCTGGGCTGTGTTCGAGCTTTATGCCGGTTCGGTCACCTGGGCGGTCATTTCCGGGGGTCTCGGCCTTTATGCGGCCTACAAGCTGTTCCTCGAAAAGCGGCCGGCTGCACCGGTTACGATGGCCGAGCCTGCACAAGACGAGGATGCGCCGGCCGATGATGCGCAGGTGCGCAATGCGCCTGAGCGGCCTGCCGACAGGACGTTCGACAAGACCTGAACTTTAAAATCAGCCGAACATCCGCGCGTGGATTTCCCGCGCCCTGATCGCCTGGTCGATCAGCAGGTTGGCGATCTGCATCCGCGTGGTCGCCGCCGGACGGAACCGCTCGGCCACGCCGTCCGGATGGTTGGTCTTGGCAAACCGTCTTCGCTTGTCGTTGAGCGTGGCTTCCGTGTCGACGTCGACAATAGCAAGTTCGCCGGCAATCTCATCCGTCGTCAACCGGGTCAGGTGTACAGGTATAGACGGTTCTACCGGATCGACCGGCTGCGGCTGCGGGGGTTCGGATGTGAAATCACCTGGCGAAGGCGGAGCTTGCACCTCCATCTCTTGCTGCGTGCCGGCTCCCGGTTCCAGTTCCGAGATGTCGGCGAGGTCTGCGAAATAGGCGTTGGTGTCGCCAGTCGCACCTGTCTCGGGTTCCTCGTCGGTCGTCGAGACGACGAAACCCGTTCCAAGGCCGCGGACGCGGAAATCCGCTGCCGCCTCGACAGGTTGTTCGTCGTCGCGCTCGCGCTTCAGCCGTGTCAGCACCGACTGGAAGATCGATTGTCCCAGCAGCATTTCCGCTCCCTTGCTATCGGCGCAGACAATCATGCCTGGATGGTGCCGGGCTTGCGGGAGAGTCGGTTAAATTTACGTAAACAACGACGGCTGTCTCAGGCAGCCGATCCTGATGTCACGACTGGCTTTGACCTTGCGTGGTCTGGCTCTGCCCGCCCTGAACCTGGCTCTGTCCACCTTGGCTTTGGCTCTGTCCACCGCTCTGGCTTTGAGAACCCTGGATCTGTGAGCCTTGAGCTTGAGTCTGGCCCTCATCCTCCACCGTCAGCGACACCTTGAGGTTTTCGCCGAACGTCTCGGAGACCCGGCCGATGCGCATGCCGGATATTGGAGCTGCGTCGCGGTAGTCGAGGCCGGTGGCGAGCCGCACATAGCGCTCGTCCGGGCAGACGTCGTTGGCCGCATCGAAGCCCACCCAGCCGAGGCCCGGAATATGCGCCTCCGCCCAGGCATGCGTCGCCACCTGTTCGGTCGTGCCCTCCATAAGCAGATAGCCGGAAACGTAGCGGGCGGGGATATCGCGCAACCGTGCGGCGGCCAGGAAGATGTGGGTGTGGTCCTGGCAGACGCCGGTCTTTGCGGCAAGCGCCTCTTCGGCGGTGGTCTCCGTCGTCGTGGTGCCCGGCGTATAGGCTACGGTCTCGTGGATCGTTTCCATCAGCCCATGCATGCGGGCAAGTTCGCTGTCGCCGGTCAGGCCTTCTGCCAGCGCCTTTACCAGCGGGCCGGCTGCCGTGCGCGGGGTTTCGCGGAGAAACAGCCAGAGCGGGCAGAACCCCTGATGGGTGCCGAAAACGCCGGCCTTGTCCACGGTTTCCACTTCGCCCGAGGCGACGATGCGGATCGTGTTCTCGCCGCCTTCCGACGACACCAGTTCGACGCGGTTGCCGTACTGGTCGGCATAGCCTGCCTCAACCGTGGCGCCGTCCACGCTCACCGTCCAGTTGATGATTTTCTGGGTGGATCCTGCGGTCGGCGTCAGGCGAAGCCGCTGCAGCGAGTAGGGCAGCGGTTCGTCATAGGTATATTCCGTCGTATGGGAAATCTTCAGGCGCATTGTTTCAAATCCTCAAGGGACGCCACTCGGCCCGTCCTACTGGTAAAAGCGATAGCCTTGCGAAATTTCGGCGCTCAACTGGTTGTTGCGCGATACGAATTCCTCGAGAAACTCATGCAGGCCGTGATCCATGATCTCGGTGATCGAGCCCCGCGTCAGCGTCGCGCGGATCGCGTCGGCCGTGTCGTGGGCCGTGTGCCGCTCTGCGTATTCCCGCTGCAGGTAGCCGAGATTGCTGACGATCTTTTCGTAGCAATAGGCAAGCGAGCGCGGCATCTGAACTTTCAGGATCAGGAAGTCGGCGATATTGCCGGCCTGATAGTCGCCGTCATAGACCCAGCCATAGGAGCGGTGTGCGGAAACCGAGCGAAGGATCGATTCCCACTGGAAATTATCAAGCGCGCCGCCGACCTGGCTGACGGAGGGCAGAAGCACGTAATATTTCACGTCGAGAATGCGGCTCGTGTTGTCGGCCCGTTCGATAAAGGTGCCGATGCGCGAAAAATTGTAGAGATCGTTGCGCAGCATGGAGCCGTGAAAGGCACCGCGGATGAGGGCGCAGCGGTGCTTGATGACGTCAATCAGTTCCGGCAGTTCGGTGGCCTTGAGGTTGCGCGCAAGCCGTGCCTTGAGATCGAGCCAGGCTTCGTTGGTGGCCTCCCAGGTTTCGCGCGTCAGGGCAGTTCTGACCATGCGGGCATTGTTGCGGCCCGATTCGATGCACGACAGGACGCTCGACGAATTGGCCGTGTCGCGCAGGAGGTAATCCACAGCGTCGGCTGCCGTCAGCTTGGCATGTACCTGCTTATAGGCATCGCGCACGCCCGCACTTTCCAGAACGCCGTGCCAGTCCTCGTCGGAGGATCCGGCCCGCGTCAGCGAGACGCGCAGGCCGGCATCGACGAGTCGGGCGATGTTTTCGGCACGCTCGATGTAGCGGAACATCCAGTAGAGGCCGTTTGCAGTTCTTCCCAGCATGTTTTACGCCCTCAATCTTCCAGTACCCATGTGTCCTTGGTGCCGCCGCCCTGGCTGGAATTGACCACAAGCGAACCCTGTTTCAGGGCCACGCGTGTCAATCCGCCGGGAATGATCTTCACCTTGTCGGACACGAGGACATAAGGGCGCAGATCGACGTGGCGGGGGGCAACGCCCTTGTTGACGAAGATCGGCACGGTGGACAGAGCCAGCGTCGGCTGGGCGATGTAGTTGGTTGGTCGCGCCTTCAGCTTTGCGGCAAACTCGGCGCGCTCGGCTTTCGTCGCGGTCGGGCCGACCAGCATGCCGTAGCCGCCCGATCCATGCACTTCCTTGATCACGAGTTCCTCGAGGTGCTCGAGCACGTATTTGAGGCTGTCGGCTTCCGAGCAGCGCCAGGTCGGCACGTTTTCCAGAAGCGCCTTGCGGCCGGTATAGAACTCGACGATCTCAGGCATGTAGGAATAGATCGCCTTGTCGTCGCAGATGCCGGTGCCCGGCGCGTTGGCGATGGTGATGTTGCCGGAGCGGTAGACATCCATGATGCCGGGAACGCCAAGCGCCGAATCCGGCCGGAATGTCAGCGGATCGAGGTAGTCGTCATCGACGCGGCGGTAGAGCACGTCGATCGCCTCGTAGCCGCGCGTGGTGCGCATCTTCACCTTGCCATCGATGACGCGAAGGTCGGATCCCTCAACCAGCTCGACGCCCATCTGGTCGGCCAGGAACGAGTGCTCGTAATAGGCGGAATTGTAGATGCCGGGTGTCAGTACCGCGACACGCGGCCGTCCCTTGCAGCCGGGCGGGGCGAGCGAGGCCAGCGACTGGCGCAGCTGGCGCGGATAATCCTCGACGCGCTGCACCTTGTTCAGGGTAAACAGCTCGGGGAACATCTGCATCATCGTTTCGCGGTTCTCCAGCATGTAGGAGACGCCGGACGGGGTGCGGGCGTTGTCTTCCAGCACGTAGAACTGGTCCTCGCCGGTGCGCACGATATCGGTGCCGACAATGTGCGTATAGACGCCGCCCGGCGGCTTGAAGCCGATCATTTCGGGCAGAAAGGCCACGTTCTTCTCGATCAGCTCGCGCGGAATGCGGCCGGCCTTGATGATTTCCTGCTTGTGGTAGATGTCGTCGAGAAAGGCATTAAGCGCCACGACGCGCTGCTCGATGCCTTGCGCGAGCTTGCGCCATTCACGGGCGGCAATGATGCGGGGAATGATGTCGAAGGGGATGAGTTTTTCGGAACTGTCGGCGTGACCATAGACCGCGAAGGTGATGCCGGTCTTGCGGAAGATGTTTTCGGCATCCTGCGTCTTGCGGATCAGATGCGCCGTATCCTGGCTGGCATACCAATCGTGGTAGGTCTTATAGGGCAGACGCGGCTGGTCGTCCGCGGTTAACATTTCATCAAATGCCAAAGGTATGTTCCCCATTTTTGGTCATAAGAATACAACGGCATTGGCAATGCAAGAACCATGCTCAGTTGCGTATGACAAATATACGACCCGTCCTGATGCGGTGAGATAGGGCCTGAACGACGATCAAAAAGGGCAACTGCCGATGGAATTAGCGACGGCTCATCTTCGGTCGTAGAAAGACCGCTCGTCAAAACAGCAACTGCCTCATCGCTGATCACACCGGAGACCGGATCTTAGTCGCACACCGTCAGATGCGCTGATGGGAACGGTGAGTATTTCTACTTTGACCGCGTCGCCGCCACAGCCTAATCAGACGCCGGATCATTTCCCGTCCACTGGCCTTGTCAAAGCCACTCTCCGGAACATTCCGATGCTCGACCGTCTGGCTCCGGCCGTTTTTGTTTTCCTGTGGTCGACCGGGTGGATCGTCGCCAAATATGCGTCCGCCCATGCGGACCCCGTGACTTTTCTGGCCGCCCGGCATGCACTGGCGGCCGTCGTCTTCCTTTGTCTCGGGCTTGCTCTGCGGGTCACGTGGCCAAAGACCGGACGCGAGATCGGCCATGCGGTGCTTTCAGGCATTTTTCTGCACGGGCTTTATCTCGCCGGCGTCTGGTATGCGATCGGGCAGGGCGTGCCCTCGGGGCTGTCGGGCATCATTGCCGGGCTGCAGCCGCTGATGACGGCGGCGGTCGCGCCGTTCCTGCTTAGCGAAACGCTTTCCCGCCGGCAGAAGCTCGGCCTCGCGCTCGGCTTTGCCGGTATCTTCATCGCCATCTCGCCGCAGCTTTTTAGAAGCCTGTCGGCCGGCATGACCGGGCTCGGCCTGCCGCTTCTCCTCAATCTCATGGCGATGGGGTCGGTCACCTACGGCACGATCTACCAGAAGCGCTACCTGCAGCAGGGCAACCTCGTTGCCATCGGCACGCTGCAATATGTCGGAGCGTTCATCGTGACGCTGCCGGTCGCCTATCTGATCGAGCCCATGCGCTTCGACTGGACCACCCAGGCACTCGCCGCCATGGCCTGGTCCGTCATCGGCATCTCGCTCGGCGCAGTGGCGCTGCTCCTCTATCTCATCCGCCGCGGCCAGGTCTCACGGGCCGCCTCGCTGATCTACCTCGTGCCGCCGGTCGTTGCCGTGGAAGCGGCAATCCTGTTTCACGAACCACTGACGCTCCCCATGATCGCCGGCACCGCGATCGTAGTTCTCGGCGTGTATCTGGTGAACCGCAAGGCGAGGGCGGTGTGAGGGCCCTTTGAGGCTGGGCCTCTCCGGCTCCTCCACTGCGTCAACATGGCGGATGTTGCGCGCAGCCGTTCTGTTGTACTGCTCCGCCACGCTCGTTAGTTCAATCAAAGCCTGGATATCACCGAAATGTGGGATTGGTTCCCGATCGTCTTCTTCCCGCTCAAGATCATCGTGCTCGGCACCGGCATGTTCTTCGCCATCAAGTGGCATAGGGATCAAGAGAAGAAGAAGTAGTGGAATAGGAAGCTGGCTTCTGTGCAAGCAGCCCGATCGCTGGCGGGTATGGGGAGTGAGCCGGGGGCAGCTTTGCGCCAATTGCGGAAGTGAAACGTATTCAAGCTTGATCCAATACGTCAATGACCGGATCATGACTGCTCCTAAAAGCAACCTCGAGTCACTTTTTTGGTCAGTTGTGAATCGTCATCGGTTTTTCTGGCCTTATATCACGGACCGGAGGCGCTCCTCGCTTCTGAGGCTCTGCGCTCAAGGGCGCGTTTTATTGCGTGATTAAGAAAGGCAAGGTCGTCGAAACTGTTACTATCTTCCTCAGGCACACTTTCGCGAATGCCTTTAACCGATTCTCCTGCGCGAAGGCGCTGAGCGATTTCGATGCCGCGCGCTGCACGTTTACGCTCCGACTCCCGCCAAAATGCCGTATTCTCGAGATTGCTGAAGTTGTACGGCTTTCTTCCCGCCCCGGAGAGTACTGCTTCTGAAAAGTGAGCGAACGTATTGTCGTCGACAACAACCGCCCAGTAGATCGTTCGCGCCCTCACGTAGAGATCGCGGTCCAGGAGGCAAGCGGCAAGGCGATCCGCAAAGGCATCGCTATAGAGCCGGGAGTTTGTCACATAAGCCACAAACCGCCAACGGCAGTGGCCCACGGGGTCATCGGCCAGCTTGATCACAACGTCGGCCATACGGTCCGCAGGCGGGTCAGCCTCATCAAGATAAAAAGCCCCGCGCTCGCGCTCGCCCGATTTCTCCGATTGAAGAAGTGCGATGAGCGGCTCTAGGTCAATCCCCTTGCGCCATCGTCCAAACACGGTTCCCCAAAGCGCATTGTAAGCAAAGTCTTTCCCATGGTATTCTCCGTCATATATCATGCGAAGAAGATCATTGGTGCTGTAGGCAGTAAAATCTGAAGACATTGAATAAGCGGCGGTCGCGCCACGCGCATTTTGTTGATGCAAGCGCCACTTGTGCTCAACTGCGACACCTAAGTCAATCTGAACGCAAAAGTTAGCCTGTCGGTGGGCAAACGCGCTGCCTACAGGGATAAACAAAATCCGGTTGCAGCCAACCGAGAATCTATTTGTCAACAAAACCTAGGGAAACGTATTCGACTGCAATGGCCGAAATCCGAACTCGGTAGCTTTGCGCCAGAAACGGTCATGATCGTTTGGGCCGAACTCTTCCCATATGATCCAATTCTTTGACCCGCTTGCCAGGAATTCCACGGAATTGGTCGATGCAAGTTCGGCCTTGATTGTCTTCCGTCGTAACGCTGAAGCCGCGCAGATCGCCTTGCCCCGAAAACCGAGCCGAGAGTCTGCGGAAGTCTTGCGCCGTAATCCCATGCCGGTCACAAAGATGCGGTAGTTCTTTTTGGTATTCCTTTACGGCATTTGCAAAGGATTGACTGACCAATCCGCCAGACGTTCCTCCGGATAAGAAGTCTACGTCAATATAACCCTCAGGGGCGGACGCAACTTCAGCGTAAACATCCGTCATATAAACGCCGATCATAAGGCCCATCCCAGACGCCAATGAGTCCGCGATGTTATGACCTACGGCTTTAAGCTTATCGAATTTCGACATCCTTATTTTCCTAATATCACACGCATTGGGTGGTCATGGGCGATCTTACTACCCGCAGTGATGACGGCTATGGGCCAGAAGGAGAGTTAGGGAGCTATGTGCTCGAAGTGGACTGGAGGCGTCGAGCTTGGCCGCTAGAACGACGTCAGCGTTTCAATGTACCCCTGTGAAGAAATAGACGCCGCCGAATGGGTTGTATTTGAAGTCGTCTTCTTCATATTCGTTGATGGCCTTCAACTCCGCGCCGTAGCGTGCGACTACTGCTTCTACGCCGTCCGCTGCCATCTCGTCTGCGACGCTGTCGATCATCGCACTGAGTGCCAGCTCATCTACGGATGAGTTGCTCCGTACGAACACCTCCGGTAGACCTACAAGATGAAAGCCCACGCTAGATAAGTAGTATCCATCGGTAAGCGGCCTCTTTGCAAAGGCTAGACGGCACGCTCTAGTAGCCGCGCCAGGTTCCGCGCCTTCCGCTTCCTGCGCCAGCTGCCGCCACCGGGCGGCTCCATGCGCGACGCCAGCGCTTTCCCCCTTCGCAGCGGTCGCGCCAGCCGCAAGCAATCGCTCCACCAGCCTAAGAGCTGTCAGCGAAACGGCAGGAGCTTCCGCAGCCTCCATGTGCGGACCGACGACATAAACGACGCATCCATGGCTGATAACCGCCTCGACGTCATGTTGGTGCCACGCGTCTTCGTGTACCTGATCCCAAAAAACCGCGAAGCTCTCGCTCATGCGGACGTCCGGAGCGTCCTGAGTGGATTCCATGTCGATTTCGAAATCCGTAGCAAAGTCTTTGATGGCGTCTTTTGCAGCCTGCAGTAAATCCTGGAACCCGTCTACGGATCCAAGGAAGCAAAGTACATTCCGCGGCCTGTATTCGGAGAAAGGCGTATGGTGCATTGTATTCTTCGCAAACAATTGGGAATTAGGTAGATGATGCGAAACCCACCGCACCGTTTACGTGCAAATGCGCTCGCAATGATGATAGGTCGATGTCAGCTTAGGGCCGGAAGGCGAGCTTGCCAGCTTTGCTCCGTGATGAGAACGTTTCGTTGCAGCAGCTAGGAGGGTGCGTAACAATTTTAATTCCGATCGGCGACTCTGTCGATGCAATAGTTCGAGGAGTAAGCCATCGAAAATGCTAAATACTGATGCTCACTCATGTCTAAAATTATTGCTTACTTTATTCGTATGCGAAGAAATCCCTCAAGCAATGCCCAAGCAAACGCCGCTGCTAAAAACATGATGATACCAACATTGCCGTGTGCGAAACCACCAGGTGAGACAACCGCCTTAAAGCTTTGACCTACGATAAATATTATTGGGAAAATTACAATTGCCCATCTTATTTCTTTAAGCCTGATGTCAGGATCGTTTTTATTTGAAAATGGTGTATATGTATAACGTGCGTGCCTTATTCGGAGAGTGACAACAGCTGCTATACTCGCCAATCCACTAAGGTATATGATATTCGTGTACTGCTTGAAAAACGATAATACCATTATCGCTTCTACCAAAACGATAGTGTAAGTGATCGTATCTTTAACGCCAGGTATAAGCATGGTTTCTCGTTCCATTAGCAGTGGTAGATCGCGGCGATGATGCGGTCTGATCAGAAACTTTGTCTCCGGTTTGCGACCCATCGAGCTTGTTTGTAGCGGCATTTGCCTTACCTGCAGCGTGGGTCTTCTCCATACTCTATGGAGAAAGTAAGGAATGCACAAATTTCAGCAACCCCAATGACTGCTTGTGGCCGTCACCGCACCAGCCGACCACATCAATCCGGGACGCCGTTTGGAAACAACGTCCGCACGTCGGAAGAGCGGTACGTTTTGGAGCCGCAGTCATCGGCAAAGGCAAGATATTCCGCAAAGAAGTTGGCTCGTAGCCGCAAGAATTCGCGTGTGTTTTTTGTCAAATCGTTCTGTTCGGCAACCGATTTCTCGATCTCGTCCAGTTGCATGTCCAAACTGTCTTTCGGAGCACTCTTTTGACGCTGCTTGTTGACGACACCGTGTGATTCGTCGACAGCTAGCGCCAAGCGCTTGATGCTCAGCTGGAGCCGCTCCTTTTCGACAGCAGCATATCTGATGATGCAGGCTCGCAGCTCTTCCGGGGCGAGAATCGCTGACCGACCGTCGGCAAACTCAGCAGGAACGCCAAACGGAAGCAAATCTCTCGAAATCGAAAAACGGTCCGAGCTCATGTCCGTTGAAAACAGTGCGAAAATCAAAAGCGGGCCAAGCAAGATTTCCTCCCGATTGTCTATGCGGCAGTCATTTGCGGGATACTATTGTACATGAAATCCATTTGAAAGACGCCGTTGCGTCATATCTGCTGGACGAGGATTGAAGTCGATCGGCACCGAAATGCATCTGTCGCTTCGTGGCAGGACGCTGAGAAGAGACGGCTCGCGCCACCCCCAATACCAATACCCCACACAAAAACGGCCGAGATCTCTCCCGGCCGTCTGAACTCTCTCAACCGCTTCTCGCGTTAAGCGCGCGTGGTGCGCTTGCGGCCCTGATGGCCGGCGGCGCGGTGGTCGGTGGGGGCCTGGCCGCGGTTGTCGTTGCCGAAGCGGACCGGGCCGCGACCGTCGCCCTTGGGGGCTGCGGCCGGTGTGTGGCGGTTTGGCTTGGCTTCGCCGGATGCGGCGGCCGCATTGCCCTGATGGGCCTTGCGCTGGCTGCCGGCTTCATGCGCGCCGTGGCTCGCATGGTCGCGGTTGCCGGAACCGGCTGGCTTGGCTGAGCCACGGTTGTCAGGACGACCGCCAGTCTTTGCGCCCGGGTTGCCGAACTGCTTCTTGACCGGACGGAAATCCGAAGTCGAGGACAGATCGTTGTCGGGCGCTACGCTTGCCGCTGCCGGCCGTGCAGCCTGCGAACGGGGAGCCTGGCTTCTTGGCGCTTCTGCACCGTCACCAGCGAAGAACGGCTTGCGGGCCGGACGTTCGCGGCGCGGGCCCCGGGCTTCGCCGGCAGCACCGGCACCGCGGCCTTCGCCGCCGCCGCCATTGCCGCGTGGCTGGCCGCCACGGCCGCCCTTGTTGCCGCCGCGGGCATTGGCGCCGCCACGGTTGTTGTTGCCGTTGGCGCGAACCGGACGGTTCATCGTCTCAGGGCGCTCGCCGGTCAGCGTCTTGATCTCGATGTTCATCAGCTTTTCGATGTCGCGCAGCAGCATCGTTTCGTCCGGTGCGCAGAAGGCGATCGCGATGCCTTCGCGGCCGGCACGGGCCGTGCGGCCGATGCGGTGAATATAGGCTTCCGCGACGTCAGGCAGATCGTAGTTGTAGACGTGGCTGACGGCCGGGATATCGATGCCGCGGGCCGCGACGTCGGTCGCAATCAGCGTCTTGATCTCGCCATCACGGAAACCCTTGAGTGCCCGTTCGCGCTGGCCCTGGCTTTTGTTGCCGTGGATCGAGGCGACCGAGAAACCGATGTTTTCAAAGTGCTTCATCAGCTTTTCAGCGGTGTGCTTGGTGCGCATGAAGACGATCGAGCGGCCATCCGGATTGTCGAGCAGCGACTTGCGAAGAAGGTCGGTCTTGTCACCCTTGCCGGCCACGAAGTGGACGAACTGGTCCACCTTGTCGGCTGCCTTACCCGCAGGCGTCACTTCCACCTTGACCGGGTCGGTCAGGAAGTCGGCGGCCAGATCGGCGATCGCCTTCGGCATGGTGGCCGAAAACAGCATGGTCTGGCGCTTCTTCGGCACCATCTTCGAAATCTTGCGCAGGTCATGCACAAAGCCGAGGTCGAGCATCTGGTCGGCTTCGTCGAGCACGAGGAAGCGAACCGTCGTCAGACCGATCGCGCGGCGCGAGATCAGGTCGAGCAGGCGGCCAGGGGTGGCGACCAGGATGTCGGTGCCCTTTTCCAGCTGCAGCTGCTGCTTGTTGATCGAGACACCGCCGACGACGAGATTGATCTTGAGCGGGCGGCCCTTGATGAAGGTCTTCAGGTTGGCGGCGATCTGGTTGACCAGTTCGCGGGTCGGCGCAAGGATCAGCGCGCGGGTGGTGCGGTTGTCGGGGCGGGTCGCGTCGGCCATCAGGCGCTCGATCAGCGGGAGGCCGAAAGCTGCGGTCTTGCCGGTGCCGGTCTGCGCAAGGCCGATCAGGTCGCGGCCTTCGAGGAGAAGCGGAATTGCCTGGGCCTGGATCGGCGTCGGGGTTTCAAAACCAAGCTCGGTGAGCGTGGCGACGATCTGCTTGGACACGCCAAGAGATTCAAAATTCGTCAAGTCGAATACCTTTCGGGGCGCCAAAAGCGGACGCTCCGAAATGGCACCATGCCATCCGGGCTGCTTGTGGCGTCAAGAACCCCGCGTGATTTGGGAACTTGTGTGTTGGAAATTACTTTCCAGCGCTTGAACCCTCATCCCGAGGGCGATCTATCTGTGCGCCTTGTTCCTTCTTCGCGCTGTCAGTATGGACGCGGGGCAGCTCACGCGGCTGCCGGAAGGTGAAAGCTGGCATGCATTTGGTTGATTTGCCGTCGAAAGTCAAGGTTCTTCTGCAAAACGACGCAGGCTGTCCGCTAGCTGCGACCCGGTAGGCACTCACGTCACAGGGGATTTTCTCGCGTCGTCAGCCCTCCGAGCGGCAGCCACACGGACGGCGATCCCCAAGGTAATGGTCGCGCAGAGTGGCGGCCCAAAACGAAAAACGGCGGTGCATCGCACCGCCATATCGCAAATCTTGATGGACGCCTGGACGCTCTAGTAGCAGACCCGTGCGCGGTAGGCTTCGCCATACTCGTTTTCCACCCATTCATGGTGGCAACGCGGCGGTGGTGGCGGTGCGGCATAATAGGCGCGACGATAGACGACCGGCGGCGGTGGCGGCGGAGCATATTCGTACTGCGGCTCCACATAGACCGGACGCTGCGATCCGGACACGATCGCGCCGCCGATCAGGCCGCCGGCAATCCCTGCCGCGGCACCCAGCAGCACATCGTCGCCGTGGTGACGGTAGTGATCGCGGGCCTGCGCTGCCGGTGCCGTCGCAGCAAGTGCGCCGGCGACTGAGAGAGCCGCAATGCCAGCAGTAATGGTCTTCTTCATGATCGACATGCCTGGTTCCTTTCCCCGTGGTGTTTCGAGGTACGATCAGAGCGTCGCTCTCAATCACGGCGGATTGATGGAGGTTTTATCGCCGTAGTCTGAACGCCTATTCAGACTACACCGTGGAAAAATTGCTTTTCGAAAGGTGTCGGCAACCCAGGGTCTGCCCGGACATTGAATTGCGGCGAAAACCCGGCAATTTGCGGGAGGAATTGTGGCTCGAGCTGTCTGGCGGTTTTGGCGGGCAAGAAAAAGCGCCGGGTCTGAACCCGGCGCCGGAGATGATCAGCAGTTGTTCGTCGTGGTGCCGGAACCGTCGGTCGAACCGCTGGTTGCCGAAGGTGCGCCACCGACACCCGTCGTGTCGCAGCCGCCTTTGCTCGTGCCGTTTCCGGTCGTCATGCTCTTGGAATCCGTGCTGCCCGTGGTCGTCCCATCGTTGGCGCTATTGGACGGCGTTTTGGACGGTGTGTTGGACGGCGTCTGGCCGGTTGTGCCGCTGCTCGTTCCGGATGCAGCGCCTGCGCCAGACGCGCCGGAACCTGCGGATCCACCGGATGCACCTTGAGCGAATGCCGATGTTGCAAGGCCAAGCGTCAGCGTGGCAATCGTCACAAGTTTCATCATCGAAAATTTCCTTTGTTCGCTTCACGTCAGGGTTAACCGGCGTCGGCGTCCAAGGTTTCCTGATGCTGCCGATTTAGTGTCATTGCGTTGATCCTCGATGCGTGAAACGCCCCCGGCCGCACTCCATTCGAACTTGCGAAAACGCAAATATTAAACAACCCTGTGTTCCGGGCAACGTGTTGTTAATACTCGCTATGGTGTTATCGGGTCGGTTTCCGAAAAATGGTGGGATCCCGCATGCGCGGGAGTGAGCGGGGCAGGGTGCACACGAAGAGCGAACGCCTGGAAAGCAAGTTTCTGGAGCGGGCCTGCGCCCGCATCGTGGATCTCCCCGAACCCGCCTATATCAAGAACTGCCGGCTCGCATACGTCGCCGTCAACCCCGCCTATGCGGCCATGGTCGGCGCTCGCCCGGAGGAGCTCGTCGGCCAGACAAGCCGCAGCCTCGGCAGCGATGGCGAAAAGGACGAGCGCAAGGAAAAGGAATGCCGCGCCCTGGTGTTCGGTGCCGAAGAAAAGGCGCTGGCGTTCAACGCCGACGGGATTTTCTCCCACGAGATCCATATCGAACGGTTTCTGACGGAAGACGATCAATCCTACGTCTTCGGCCATTTCCTGCCGGTCGGCGCTGCATCGCGCCCAACGGGTAATGGCGTCCCTGCGCCGCTCGAGACGGCGGCGAAGCCGTTTTCGCTGTTTGAGAACAGTCTTCTCGACGACGCGATCGACATGCTCGAAATGGGCATCGGCATCTACGACCGCGACAATGTGCTCGTTTACTGCAATTCGCAGCTTGTCGACCATTTCGATGCCTGTGGCATCGTCATCAAGCCGGGCATAGCGCTGGAGGACATCATCCACCGCGCCTATGATCAGCGGGAACGTGCGGCAAGCGGCAATGCGTCCGTAACGCTTGCGCCGCGCGAGAAGTGGGTGGAACAGCGTCTCCGTGCCTTCCTCGTTCCCTATCACGAGCGGATCGACAAGCTGCCGGATGGGCGCTGGATGCGCAGTCTCAACAAACGGCTGGAAAACGGCCTGCTGATCGCCATCCGCCACGACGTCACCGACTTCAAGGACCAGGAGATGCTGCTGCGCAGCCAGGTGGCGGAGACCGGGCTTTTCCGCGCCATCCTGGAAGATCTGCCGGCCCCCGTGTTCGTTCGCAACGAAAAGCACGAGCTGACCTATGCCAACCACGCCTACGAGCAAATGCTGGGCAGCGAACGGGAAAACTATCTCGGCAAGACGGAAGCCCAGATGTTTCCCTGGGCGGCGGAGCGGTTCTGGAATGAAAACGCCCGCGTGCTGGACGGTGAGGCGATCGACAAGTCGGAGGATATGACCTTCCCCGACGGTTCGGTCATTCCGGTTCTTACACGCCTGCGCTCGATCGAGGTCGACGACGGCAGCCGCTATCTGGTTTGCTCGCGCACGGACGTGTCGCTGATCAAGGAAGCGCAGCAAAAGGCGGAAAAGGTCAGCCAGGATCTGCAGACGATCCTGTCGGCCCAGCCGGTCGGCATCGGTATTCTCGATGCGGATCTGGTGTTCGAATACGCCAATCCCGCCTTCTATACATCCTGGGATACGGACAAGCGCTTCGATCTCGCCGGCCGTTCCTACCGGGATTTCATGAAGGTCAATTACGACAACGGTATCTATGCCGGCTCGGACCTGGATTTCGATGCGATCTACAATGCCCGCATCGCCGCACTGACAGCCAGCAACGATCATCCGCCGATCGAGATCCGCACCCATGGCGGTCACTACCTGCTGATCTCCGGCACGCAGCTGACCGATGGCAAGATCCTCATCAGCCATACCGATATCACCGCGATGCGCCAGCGCGATGCGGACATCCGGCAAGCGCAGGAAGCGCTGCAGAAACACGGCGCGCTGATGCGCGACGCAACCAGCGCAATGTCTCAAGGGCTGCTCATCCTGCATGACGGCGCGATTATCTTTTCAAACGATGCGCTTGCCGCCATGCTGGAGATGCCGGCCGACATGCTGTCGATCGGCAAAAGCTGGCGCAACGTCTTTGGCTATTGCGCAAAACGCGGCGATCTTGGCGATGCGCGCACCTCGACCGCGGCGCTGCGCGAATGGGAAGCAAGCGTTGCCTCTGGAGAGCCGGTATTTACCTCGTTCCGCGTCGAGGACCGCCGCTGGATCCAGCTCGAGGCCCGCCCGACCGGGGACGACCACTGGCTTGCCGTCTTCACGGATGTCACCGAGAGCAAGGAACGCGAGGCGGACCTGACGCGCCTGCTCAACCGGGCGGAAGCGGCCGACCGGGCGAAGTCGGAATTCCTTGCCAACATGAGCCACGAGATCCGCACGCCGATGAACGGCGTGCTCGGCATGGCCGAACTGCTCGCCAAGTCCAGCCTCGATACCCGCCAGAAGACCTTCGTCGACATCATCGTCAAATCCGGCAATGCGCTCTTGACGATCATCAACGACATTCTCGATTTCTCCAAGATCGATGCCGGCCAGATGAAGCTGCGCAAGGCGCCGTTCGATCCTGTCGAGGCAATCGAGGACGTGGCGACGCTTCTGTCGTCGGCCGCCGCCGACAAGGATATCGAACTGATCGTCCGCGGCGAGGTGTCTGTGCGCGAAACGGTGCTCGGCGATGCCGGCCGCTTCCGCCAGATCGTCACCAATCTGGTCGGCAATGCCGTCAAATTTACCGAAAAGGGCCATGTCTTCATCGACTTGAAGTCGCGGCCGATCGATGGTGACCAGCTGATGCTGTCGATCCGCATCGAGGATACCGGCCTTGGCATTCCCGAAGAAAAGCTTCGGTCGGTGTTTGAAAAGTTCAGCCAGGTGGATACGTCGTCCACCCGCCGTCATGAAGGCACCGGGCTTGGTCTTGCGATCACGTCTGGTCTGGTCGAGCTGTTCGGCGGTTCCGTCGAGGTCGAGAGCGAGCTTGGCCGCGGTTCGGTCTTTACCGTCAACCTGCCGTTTGCCGTGGTTGCCGAACGCAAGATGGAAGTGACGCTGCCGGTCAGCACCAGCGGTGCCCGGGTGCTCGTGATCGACGACAACGCTGTGAACCGCCGCATCCTCACCGAGCAGCTGAGCATGTGGGGCTTCGAGACCGTTGCCGCTGAAAACGGGGCGGAGGGTCTTGCCTTCCTTCACGAAGCAACCAGGCTCGGCATCGTCATCGATGTGGTCGTGCTGGATTATCACATGCCGGAGATGAACGGGTTCGACTGCGCCAAGGCGATCCGGCGCGACAGGCGCTTCGATTTCACCGGCATCGTCTTCCTGACGTCGATGGACATGGCAAACGACGAGACGATGTTTGCCGAGCTCAATGTTCAGGCGCATCTGATGAAGCCCGCCCGCGCAGCCCTTTTGCGCAGCACGATCATCGACGTCGTCCGCGTCATCCGCACCCGGCGCCGCGCATCCGGGCAGGCGGTGCCGCTCATTGCGTCGTCTACTCCAGCCGTCGACACAGCTGGCTCAAAGCCTGCAGAACCGGTGGCGCAACAAAACACCGTCGCTCCCATCGTCAAACCAACGCTCGATGTTCTCGTGGCTGAGGACAACGAGGTCAACCAGATCGTCTTTACCCAGATCCTGCAGATGACCGGATGGCTGTTCCAGATCGTCAAGAACGGGGCGGAAGCCGTCGAGGCCTGGCAGAAGTATGATCCGGCAGTGATCATCATGGACGTGTCGATGCCGGTGATGAACGGCCATCAGGCGACCCGCAAGATCCGCGGACTCGAGACATCGACCGGCACGCATGTCCCGATCATCGGCGTCACGGCCCACGCGCTCGAAAGCGACCGCGAGCTCTGCTTCCAGGTCGGCATGGACGATTATCTGTCGAAGCCAATTAGCCCTGAAGCGCTGGAGAACAAGATCCGTCACTGGCTGGATGGGGCAGTCGTCGTTTCGGCGCTCGACGGCAATTGAGGTCTTGGAGCCTCAGCCCTTGCGTCCGCTCAGCATCTCTCGCTTTCCGGCAAAACCGGGTTGGCGCTCCACGGTGAAGCCGGCCGCCGCCAGATTGCGCCGGACGAAGCCTGCTGCCGCATAGGTTCCGAACGTGCCGCCGATGCGGGTCTTGTCGAACAGCGCCTGCATCAGCTCCGGCGACCACATGTCCGGATTGCGCGACGGCGCAAAGCCATCGAGGAACCACGCGTCGAACTCGTCTCCCGCAGCCGTGACGCCGTCGAGCGCCGGGCCGCAGACAACCGTCAGCGTCGTCTGATCGTCGAGGTCGATGATGATCCGGCCGCTCGGCTCATCCGGCCATGCTTGCGTCAGTGCCTGCCGTTGCGCATCGATTTCCGGCCACCGCGCCAGTGCCCGCCCGATCTCGTCGCGCTGCATTGGATAGAGCTCGAACGATGTGAAATGCAGCCGCGTGCCGGGTTTGCGGAAAAGCGCCCACTGGCGCCAGGTCTCGCAGGCGTTGAGGCCGGTGCCGAAACCGAGTTCGCCGATCCGGAACGTGTCTCCAGCTGGCGACATCTCGGTCCAGCGCTCCGGCAGGCCGTTTCCGGCCAGAAACACATGGCCGCATTCCAGGCGGCCATCGGTGCGGCAATAAAAGTGGTCGCCAAATTCCGTCGAATACGGCATATCGCCGTCATGCCAGTCGAGCGCCGGGGCTTCAGGCGTGGCGTCGTCTTTTACAATTTCGGGATCGTGATTGCTCATGGAAGATGCGGATAATCCTCGAGGTCCCCGGGGTCAATCGCCAGCGATGCCGCATCTCCCCGGCGATCATGTCGATCTCCTGATCATCGGCGGCGGCATCATGGGCCTCTGGGCTGCGGTCAAGGCGGAACGGCTTGGCATCCGCACCCTTTTGGTCGAAGCGGGACGGTTGGGGCAGGGTGCCAGCGGCGGCATTCTGGGTGCGCTGATGTCGCATGTGCCCGACCGCTGGAACGACAAAAAACAGGCGCAGTTCGATGCGCTGGTCGCCCTCGAAGACGAAGTTTCTAGGCTCGAAGGCGAGACCGGGCTGTCCTGCGGTTATCGCCGCTCCGGTCGGCTGATCCCGCTGCCGAAACCGCATCTCAGACCCATCGCCCTACGCCATCAGCAGGAGGCGGAGGTCAACTGGCGGCACGACGGCGATCCGTTCCACTGGCATGTGCTCGATGCGTCCCCCTTCGCATGTTGGCCGGATCCGGCCTTTACCGAAGCCGGCATCGTGCACGACACGTTTGCTGCCCGCGTTTCCCCCCGACATCTCATGGCAGCGCTCGCCGCCGTCCTTGGCAACGCCCGGCATGTCAGCGTGATCGAAGGACTGCCGGCGGAGCGGATCGACCCGGTGGCGAACCGCGTCGAATTTGCCGATGGGCGCTCGATCGGTTTTGGCCATTGCATGATTGCGGCCGGCCCGCAGTCGTTTCCGCTGCTTGGTCCCCTGTCTCCATCCATCTCGGTTCCGCTGGGACAGCCGGTGAAGGGGCAGGCGGCGCTGTTGAAGGCCGATATCGATCCGGCGCTGCCGATCCTGTTTCTCAACGGGCTCTATGTGATCGCCCATGACGATGGCCACGTGGCGGTCGGCAGCACCAGCGAGGAGGAATTCGACGCGCCGTTTGCCACCGATGCCAAGCTCGACGATCTCCTGGTCCGCGCCCGCGCGCTCGTGCCGGCACTTTCCGGTGCGGAAGTGGTGGAGCGCTGGGCCGGGCTACGGCCGAAGGCGATCGGTCGGGAGCCGATGGTCGGTCCGCATCCCGACCATCCGCGCGTCATTGCTCTCACCGGCGGCTTCAAGGTCAGCTTCGGGCTTGCCCACAGGCTTGCAGATGCTGCGCTCGGTTTCGTCATCGGCCAGGAGCACTCGCTACCCGAGAGTTTTATACTTTCGGATCATCTTGCGGTTGCTACGCGTTAAACGCGCGTTTCGGCCCTTTCTCGTCGTTAATCTGTCACGCAAATCGCGTAACCCAATTCGTGGGGTTGATGAGCATGCGTGAATAAACGAACAGGGGCAGAAAAGGTGACGCATGCGCTACGCACTCTATTTTACGCCACCTGCGCATGATCCGCTGACGCTTGCCGCGGCGCAATGGCTCGGCCGCAGTGCCTATTCCGGTGAGGCGATGGAGCCGCCCGAGATCTGCAACCTAGGTTTGCATGAGATCGCCTATCATACCGCGCTGCCGCGTCGCTGCGGTTTTCACGCCACGCTGAAGGCGCCGTTCCGGCTGGCGCCTGAAATCACCGAACAGATGCTGCTGCGCCATCTGATGCGCTTTGCCGGTGCCCATGATCCGTTCGAACTGCCGCCTCTCGAAGTGGCCCGGCTCGGCAATTATTTCGGCCTTGTGCCGGCGCTTCCCTGCGAGCGGATGCGGTTTCTCGCCTGCGCCGTCGTGCAGGAATTCGATGCGTTTCGGGCGCCGCTCTCGGAAGGCGAACTGGAACGCGCCGATCCCGGCGATCTCTCGGCACCGCAGTTTTCCAATCTTCATCGCTGGGGCAACCCTTACGTGATGGAAGAATACCGCTTTCACATGACGCTGACGGGCCCGATGACAGCGGCCGAGATGCCGCGTTTCGAAACGGCCTTGCGCGCCCATTTCAATCCGTATCTGCTGCGTCCCTTGGAAATCGCCAACATCGCGCTGTTCGTCGAAAATGAGCCCGGTGCGCCGTTCCATGTCCATTCGCTGCATCCGATGGGGCGCGTTTCCGCCCGCAAGATCGCCTGAGCGATCACGTTCCGTCTCGACATCGGCGGAAAGGCTGGGCTACCTTCCACAAGAGATAATCGAGGTGGACCATGCCCATAACCATAAAAGACTATCCCCGCGATCTCGTCGGCTATGGCCGCCACACGCCCGATCCGAAATGGCCCGGCGGCGCCAATATCGCCGTGCAGTTCGTGATCAACTACGAGGAGGGCGGCGAAAGCTCGATCCTCGACGATGATCCGGCGTCAGAAAACCTGTTGTCAGAGATCGTCGGCGCCGCCGCCTGGCCGGGCCAGCGCAATCTCAACATGGAATCGATCTACGAATACGGTTCTCGCGCCGGCTTCTGGCGGCTGCACCGGCTGTTTACCGAACTCAACGTGCAGACCACCGTCTATGGCGTCACGCTTGCCATGGCCCGCAATCCAGAGGCCGTCTCAGCCATGAAGGAAGCGGGCTGGGAGATCGCCAGCCACGGTTATCGCTGGCTGGAATACAAGGATTTCGATGAAGCGCGGGAACGCGAACACATCCTTGAGGCGGTGCGCCTGCATACGGAGCTTACCGGCGAGCGTCCCTACGGCATGTATCAGGGCAAGCCTTCCGACAACACGCTGAAGCTTGTCATGGAAGAGGGCGGTTTCCTCTATTCATCCGACAGCTATGCCGACGATCTGCCCTATTGGGTGCCGGGGCTGGATGGCAAGCCGTTCCTGATAATCCCTTATACGCTGGAAACCAACGACATGCGCTTTGCCACGCCGCAGGGTTTCAACACCGGCGATCAGTTCTTCACCTATCTCAAGGATGCGTTCGACACGCTTTACCGGGAAGGCGAGGAGGGGGCGGCAAAGATGCTGTCGGTCGGTCTCCATTGCCGCCTCGTCGGGCGTCCGGGTCGCGTGGCGGCGCTGCGCCGTTTCATGGAATACGTGCTCTCCCACGACAAGGTCTGGCTGCCGCAACGCATCGAGATCGCCCGCCACTGGCACGCCCATCACAAGCCATCGGATGCGTCTGTGACCAGCATGGTGACCGATCGATGACCGCCCGCAACGATTTCGTCGCGACCTTCGGTGGCGTGTTCGAACATTCGCCCTTTATCGCCGAGCGCGCCTATGACGGCGGCATGATCTTCGTGCCGTTGACGGCGAAGGGCGTGCATGAAGCGATGGTGGCGGTCTTTCGCGCCGCGGACCCGCAGGAGAAGTTCGGCATCCTCAACGCCCATCCGGACCTTGCCGGCAAGCTCGCCATCGCCGGCGGATTGACTGAAGAGAGCAAAAGCGAACAGGCCGGCGCCGGTCTCGATCGTCTGAGCCCAGATGAGCACGCACGCTTCACCGAACTCAACGCCGCCTATGTCGCAAAATTCGGCTTCCCCTTCATCATCGCCGTGAAAGGCCTGACAAAGGACGACATCCTCGCCGCCTTCGAGACCCGCGTCGGCAACGACGCCGATGAGGAGTTCAAGACCGCCTGCGCCCAGGTGGAAAGGATCGCGCATCTGCGGCTGCTTGCGCTTTTGCCGGAGACGTGAGGGGGTTGCTTTCTTCGCCGTCGCTTGTGGCCTATATTGGATGGATAACGAGTGGTGGCCACATGAGACCGTCGGAAGCGCTGGAGAAGAACAGGGGAGTGATCCGGGAGATTGTCGCCCGTCGGCAGGTCTTCAACGCGCGCGTCTACGGTTCCGTCCTGCGGGGCGAGGATCATGCCGGAAGCGATCTGGATATTCTGGTCGACCCGTCGCCGAACACATCGCTTTTTACTCTTGGCGGGCTGCAATGGGAGCTCGAAGAAGCACTCGGCGTTCCCGTCGATATCAAGGTGCCCGGCGACTTTCCTCCCAATTTGCGCAAGCGCATCGTTTCTGAAGCGCTTGCCATATGACGGGCGGTCGGCTGGAGCTCTACGTAGAGCGCATGTCAGTCGCGGGATCACGCGCTATTGCTTATGTCGACGGTGCTGACCGCGTATCATTCGGAGCGGACCAGCGGACGCAGGATGCGGTAATCGCCAACATCGCTGCGATCGGCGAATGCGTGACGAGAATCATGGACAGGTTTCCCGAATTCGCCGCCGCTCACCCGGAGGTGCCGTGGCAGGATATCAGGGCAATGCGCAATCGGGTCGCGCATCAGTATTTCGATATCGACGTCGATACGGTGTGGCGCACGGTGACGATCGATCTTCCCGACCTTCTCGACCAACTCCAATCTCTGCGCAACTTCCATGCCCAAGGCGAATGATTTGACCGACCCCGAACCCCTCCACATCCTCCCGCTCACCAAAGCAGCATTCGCAGCCTATGGCGACGTGATCGAGGCCGATCCGGCGACGATGCGGCTGATCAACAACGGCACGACGGAGCGCTACCATGGGCTGGCCTCACCGGTCGTAGTCGGGGCCCCGGAGCGGCTGATCTTCAACATTTTTCGCGGCCAGCCGCGGAGTTTCCCGCACGAGGTCGGGATGATGGAGCGGCATCCGTTCGGCAGCCAGAGTTTCATGCCACTCTCCGGGCGGCCGTTTCTGGTGGGCGTTTCCGACGACGAGGACGGCCGGCCGGGGCGTCCGAAAGTCTTTCTGGCGCAGCCGCATCAGGGCGTGAACTATTTCGCCAATACCTGGCATCATCCGCTGATGGCCCTAAGCGAGGTCAGCGACTTCCTCGTCGTCGACCGGGACAACACGGCGGCAAACCTCGAGGAATTCTTCTTCGACAAACCCTATCGCATCACGGAGCCCAGCCTATGACCGGCCTCACCACCCATGTGCTCGATACCGCGAGCGGTGCGCCTGCCTCGGGGCTCGTCATCGACCTCTACCGCATCGACGGCGACGTTCGCGAAAAACTCATGACGGTCACGACCAATGCCGATGGCCGCATCGATGGCGGACCGATCCTTTCCGGCGACACCTTCATTGTAGGAACCTACGAGCTCGTCTTCCATGCCGGCGATTATCTGCGTGCCCGCGGTGTCTCGCTGACCGAGCCGGCATTTCTCGACGTCATCCCGATCCGCTTCGGCATGTCCGATGTCTCGGCCCATTACCATGTGCCGCTGCTGATCTCGCCCTATGGCTATTCCACCTACAGGGGAAGCTGATGCGCTTTGCAGCGATCGCCGATATTCACGGAAACTGCGCCGCACTCCAGGCGGTGCTTGACGATATCGCCAGCCTCGGCATCCGCGACATCGTCAATCTCGGCGATTGTTTCAGCGGCCCGCTGGAGGCGGACCGGACCGGTGACCTGCTGCTGCTTCTCGATGAGGCCGCAGCGCAGACCGTGCGCGGCAACCACGATCGCTACCTCCTGGAAACGCCACCCGACGCCTTGGCGGCCTCGGATCGGCACGCGCACGGGCAGCTGGCACGGCGGCATTTCGAATGGCTGCGCAAACTGCCATTCACCAAGGTCTGGCGCGACGACGTTTACCTGTGCCATGCGACGCCGGAGAACGACAATCTCTACTGGCTCGAAACGGTGTCCTCGGACGGCCACGTGACGCTGCGGCCGCAAGCCGAGATCGAAGCGCTGGCCGAAGGCATCGCGGAATCGCTGATCCTCTGCGGTCACAGCCATGTCGCCCGGATCGTTCAGCTTTCCGATGGCCGGCTGATCGTCAATCCCGGCAGCGTCGGCCAGCCCGCCTATGACGACGATGCCCCCGTCTATCACAAGGTCGAAACGGGCCACGCTTTGGCGTCCTACGCAGTAATCGAAAAGACCGACAAAGGCTTTGCGCCGACACTGCGCACCGTTGCCTACGACCACATGGCAATGTCGCGGCTTGCCGCGAAAAACGACCGTCCCGACTGGGCAAGCGCGCTCGCGACCGGCAGGGTGTGAGGGGCGGCCGGCTCCCCCTCCAGTCTTCATCCACTGCAAAAATTCCGACGGAAACCATTCCGCAAGGCTTCTTCCAGATACTCCCCTGCGACGAGACAGGGGATGATTCGATGGCTCAATCACGCGCAAAACCGGCTGCGAAGCGCAAGCGCAGCGCCGAGAACAAACGCTCTTCCTCGCGTTCGGGCGGTTCGCTCTGGCTTTGGGGGGCAGCCCTTGTCGTGGTCGGCGGCTCGATCGCGCTTTATGATCATTCGACTGCCGCGCGCCGGTTCGTGACCAGTCTCACCACCACGAAGCCGGTTCAGACGGCATCACGGCCCACCCAGCGCGACGATCATCCAGTGCCGCCGAAACCGGTCGTCGCCGCTGCGCCCCTGCATCGCCCGGTCACGCCGCGGCCGGCCGCTGCGATAGACCAGAGCCAGACGGCCGCAATCATTCCGCCGGCGCCGATCGGCAAGCCGGGGCTGGACGCGGTTGCCGCACAGTCGGCGACTCAGCCGGGGGCGCCGAGAGTGGGCGAGAAGCTCGCAGGCGCCTATGAGGCAAAGTTCTTTCTCTGCGGCACCGCCAAGCAGGACGACTGCGTCGTGTCCGCCGACCGGTTCGTCTTCCATGGCCAGAAGATCCGGCTGGTCGGCGTCGAAGTCCCCAATATCGCCAAGCCCCGCTGCGAGGCCGAGCGGATCAAGGCGAGCGATGCCAAGCTCCGAGTCCGCGCATTTCTCGATTCCGGCCCGTTCGACCTGATGAGCTGGCGCGGCAACGATGCGGCGGTCGATGGTCACCAGTTGCGCGAAGTCACCCGCAACGGCCGCTCGCTTGCCGATATCCTCGTCAACGAGGGATTGGCGAAGCGCCCGGGCGCCGGCAAATCCGGCTGGTGCTCCTGAGCCTCAGCCGCTTTTCGCCGTGGCCTCTGCCTTACTTCGAAGGCTGGCCGTTGGAGGCAGAGATTCCACCATCGACCGGCAGGTTGACGCCCGTCACGAAGCGCGCATCGTCGCTCGCCAGAAACGCGATCACGGCGGCGACATCGGCCGGCTCGCAGGGGCCTTCCAGCGCAAAGCGCGCGTTGAACTGGGCCAGCCGTTCCTGGTTGTCCATGATGCTGTCCGTCATGCCGCTGCGGGTCAGGCTCGGGCAGACCGCGTTGACGCGGATGCCGTCCTTGCCGTGATCCAGCGCCATCGCCCGGGTGAGATTGACGACACCACCCTTGGCGGCATTGTAGGCCGCCATGCCCCAGTCGCCACCGGTGCCGGAAACAGACGCGACGTTGACGATCGAGCCTCTGGTCGTCTTCAAATGCGGGATTGCCGCGCGGCTTGCGAAGAACACGCCGTCGAGATCGGTCGCCATCACCTTGCGCCAGTCGCTGGTCGACAGCGATGACACATCGCCCTGCACCGCTACACCTGCATTGTTGACGAGAGTGTCCACGCGACCGAACGTCTTGACCGCGGCCTCGACCAGATCGTTCACCTGGTCCTCGTCCGCCATGTCGCAGGCCTGCACGAGAACGCGGTCCTCGGGGTAGGGCGCTGCAACCGCCTCGAGCTTTTCGGGGGTGCGGCCGGCGATCACGACGAAGGCGCCCTCATCCAGAAACCGTTCTGCGGTCGCCTTGCCGATGCCCGATCCCGCGCCCGTGACGATGACGACTTTTTCGCTGAAGCGCTGCATGAAATTCTCCTTGTAAGCGATGCTGTTAGGGCCATCCTCCAAGGCTTCGAACGGGCAGGAACGGGGCGCGGTTCCACCGGCGGACGCGGCGAATATGCGATTGTTCGCATTTTATTAATATTGTTAGCAAAGACTGACGGACGGGACACATCGAAATCAGATGGCAGGCGTTGAGGGAGCGAACTACATCGGAGGCGAACATGGCTTTGTATCAGCGTACCGTGCTTGTCGTAGAAGATGAGCCCCTAATCCGGCTGCATCTGGCAGACACTTTGGAGGATGCCGGCTATACGGTTCTCGAGGCATCGAACGTGCTCGA
The DNA here is from genome assembly GCF_900108545.1 of Rhizobium sp. NFR12. Taxonomy (NCBI): domain Bacteria; kingdom Pseudomonadati; phylum Pseudomonadota; class Alphaproteobacteria; order Hyphomicrobiales; family Rhizobiaceae; genus Rhizobium; species Rhizobium sp. NFR12. The sequence goes on from NZ_FNWM01000001.1 coordinate 954,337, forward strand.
GGCGGTGGCCGTCCTTGGGCAGTCCCGATCCGTTGACGCGGTCATTACCGATATCGACATGCCCGGCGCCCTCGACGGTTTCGACCTGATGAAGCTGATCTGCAGCTGCTACCGGGATACCGCCGTCATCGTCACGTCAGGCGGTCATGTCCTGTGCGAAGCCGAGCTTCAACCCGGCTGCGCCTTCATTGCCAAACCCTATGACCTGCCGAAAATGCTCGACATGCTCGCGGCACGGATCGCCCAGGCCTCCACGCGGTCGTCCCAGGCATGGCCCTGCGGCAGACTGTGGGCCTAGGCTCAGAAGAAGAAATCAGAACCTCACGTCGGCGATGATGTCGCGGCCGCAGGTTTCGATATCGCGCTTCCCGCACAAGGCCATCGAGATGTCCATTTCCTTGCGGATGATTTCGAGTGCTGCGGTGACGCCCGGCTTGCCCATCGCGCCGAGGCCATAGAGGAAGGGGCGGCCGATATAGGTGCCCTTGGCTCCGAGCGCCACGGCTTTGAGCACATCCTGACCGGAGCGGATCCCGCCGTCGAAATGCACCTCGATGCGGTCGCCGACGGCTTCGACGATCTTCGGCAGCATGCTGATCGAGGAGGGGGCGCCATCCAGCTGGCGGCCGCCGTGGTTGGAGACAATGATCGCATCGGCGCCGGTGTCGGCGGCGGCCCGCGCGTCTTCCTCGTCGAGAATGCCCTTGATGATCAGCTTGCCGCCCCACAGGTCCTTGATCCAGCGGATATCGTCCCAGGAGAGGCGCGGGTCGAACTGTTCGGCGGTCCAGGCACCAAGCGACGACAGGTCCGAAACGTTGCTCGCATGTCCGACGATATTGCCGAAACCGCGACGCTTGGTGCGCAGCATTTCCAGGCACCATTGCGGCCTGGTCGCCAGCTGCAGGGCACTGTTGAGCGTCCACTTCGGCGGCGCCGACAGGCCGTTTCTGATGTCCTTGTGGCGCTGGCCGAGGATCTGCAGATCGGCGGTGACGACCAGCGCCGAGCAGCCGGCCTGCTTGGCGCGGCCGATCAGCCGTTCGATAAAGCCACGGTCTTTGAGCACATAGAGCTGGAACCAGAATGGCTTGGTGGTGACCGAGCGCACATCCTCGATCGAGCAGATGCTCATGGTGGACAGCGTGAAGGGAACGCCGAATTCTTCGGCCGCCTGCGCCGCCAGCATCTCACCATCGGCATGCTGCATGCCGGTCATTCCGGTTGGCGCGAGTGCCACGGGCATCGCCGCTGCCTGTCCCACCATCGTCGTTGCCAGCGACCGGTTGGTCATGTCGACAAGCACCCGCTGGCGCAGCTTGATCCTGGAAAAGTCTTCCTCGTTGGCACGGTATGTGCCTTCGGTCCAGGCACCGCTATCGGCATAATCGAAGAACATCTTGGGCACACGACGGCGAGCCATGGTCTTCAGATCGGCAATGGTCAGCGGCTTGGACATGCGCAAAACTTCCTCCTCGATGGTTGTCCGACAACTACCATATCCGGGCGACCTTGCCAGCGGAAACGTCGGTTTGGGGGAGCAGTTTTCTCAACTGCACCGCAGGTGTCGCGCCACAACGGAAAACGGGCGGCCAAGGCCGCCCGTCGTAGTTTACTCAATCTGTGGCCGGGTTTTGTGGATGGGCCTCAGAATTCTTCCCAGGACTGGGCCTGTGCCGCGGCCGATGACGAACCGCCGCCGAAGGCTGAAGCGATGCGGTTGCCGAGTGCTCGTGCCGGCGATGGTGTCTGGCGCGAGGCCGGCGATACGGCCATCGGAGCCGACGGAGCATGGCCGCGACGGCCGTTCGATGTGGAGCGGTTTTCGCCCTGGCCGAGGTTGAAGCGCGACAGGAGGTCGTTCAGCGAGGCTGCTTCCTTGGCAAGGGAGTGGCTGGCCGCTGTCGATTCTTCCACCATGGCGGCGTTCTGCTGGGTGCCCTGGTCCATCGTGTTGACCGCCGTGTTGATCTCCTGCAGCCCGACCGCCTGTTCGCGCGCGGAGTCGACGATCGCGTTGACGTGGCGGTTGATCTCCTGAACTTCGGCGACGATGACTTCCAGCGCCTTGCCGGTCTCGCCGACGAGGTGGACGCCGGAGCGGACATGCTCGCTTGATGCGGTGATCAGTTCCTTGATCTCCTTGGCGGCCTTGGCAGACCGCTGTGCGAGTTCGCGGACTTCCTGTGCGACGACGGCAAAACCCTTGCCCGCTTCACCGGCACGCGCGGCTTCGACACCGGCGTTTAGGGCCAAAAGGTTGGTCTGGAAGGCGATTTCGTCGATGACACCGATGATGCTGGAGATCTCGCCCGAGGACTTTTCGATCCCCTGCATGGCGGTAACCGCATCGCGGACGACTGCGCCGGAACGCTCGGCGCCGGCACGGGCCTTGGTGACGAGGTTGCCGACTTCTTCGGCGCGCTTGCTGGAATCCTTCACCGTGGTGGTGATCTGCTCCAGGGCGGCTGCGGTTTCTTCGACCGAAGCTGCCTGCTGTTCGGTGCGCTTGGAAAGATCGTCGGCGGCCGCACGGATCTCATTGGCGCCGCCGTCGATGCCGCGGGCATTGTTGCCGACGGCCTGCAGGGTTTCCTGAAGGTTGGCAACCGAATCGTTGAAGTTGTTGCGCAGCGCATCAAGATGCGCGACGAACGGCGTGTCGAGGCGGTAGGCGACATCACCCTGCGCAAGCTTTGCCAGCCCGCCGGCAAGCTGGTCCACCGCGAACTGTGTGTCAGCTGCGTCCTTTGCCTTTTGCGCGTCGCGTTCGATGCGTTCGCGATCGGACAGGCTCCGGTTGGCATCGGCTTCGCGTTCGAGGCGGATGCGCTCCAGCGCGTTGTCGCGGAACACGGCAACGGCTGCCGCCATGGCGCCAAGCTCGTCGCGGCGATCCTGACCTTCGATCGGTGCCTCTGTTTCACCCCGTGCCAACGACGCCATGCGTTCGCGCAGGTTGGCAATCGGCTTGGTGATGCCCTTGGCGGAGACGAGGAGCGCTCCGACGATACCGGCCGAAAACACGACTGCGAGAACGAGCAGTGCGTTGAAGATCGTCGAGTTCGTTTCGTCGGTGATCGCGTTGCTCTTGGTATTCACATCTGCGCTCAACCGCTCGAGGAATGCCGCGAGGTCCTTCGCCAGCGGCAGAACCTGCTGATCGACCTTCACAAGAGCTGCCTTGGCGATTTCGTCCTGGTCGTTTTCACCGAGGGCAACAGCCTCGTCAGTCAGCGTGAGGACTGCCTTGACGCGGGTCACGAGCGGGTCGAGGTCTGCCGCTCTGGTTGGCACGAGTGTACGGATATGCTCGAGACGCACCATCAGGTTGGTTTTGCTTTCCTTGTAGAAAGCAGTGGCAGCCGTCATCCCCTCGCTGCCCCTGGGATAGGCAAGGGTCTGGTAGGCGGCATAGCCCGTCGCCGCAAGATTGCGGTTGGCGCGGGCCATTTCCACAGCCGCAACGGTGTCTGTCGAAATAAAATCGGAGTAGCTGGTATCGGCAGCCTTGTAGCGGCTTGCAACGAAGCTTGTAGCGCCCAGGCCAACGACGCAGAGCGGGATAAGGACAGACAGTATCTTGGTGCGAATACTCGCATTTTTCAAAAACGACATAGAACCCCTCGTGGAGTAGCGGAGAAGCCTCCATTCCATCAGCGTTGCTGGCGCCAGCCGGGATCGCTGGAGCGCATGCAAACTGATCGATTGGTCAGGCAAACTTGTGTGGCATGACAGCTGCGCTCTGCCTTCATGGCTGCCAGGGGATATTCTGTCGCAGACAGGCGTAATAAGTTATAGTTTAAATATAATTAAGCGCTGATATTACAGTGAAAATGCATCACGACTGGATTCTAGACTTGGTGTTTCGTTCGCCGGTTGCGCCCGGAGGGATGGGGTATCCTGTCCCGACAGCCCGGCTACTTCGAGACGTCAGGCCTCCACGGCACCAGTCTGCATTTCATCGCCGCCCAGCCCCGTCTTCATCGCCTTGCCCGCAACATAGGTTTCCACCACCGCGCGGTCGTCGCCCATGGTCTGCAGCAGGAACAGCTCTTCGGGCAGGGTCTTCACCGTTTCCATCCGAAGCCGCATTGCGGGTGTCGATCCGGCGTCGAGGATGACGAGGTCGGCCATCGATCCGATGTCGAGCGTGCCGATGTCGGCCTCCATGCCCAGCGCCTCGGCATTGCCGCGGGTCATCAGGTAGTAGCTTTCGAGCGGATTGAGACGTTCGCCCAGCAGTTGCTGTATCTTGTAGGCCTCGTCCATGGTCTTCAGCATCGAATAGCTGGAACCGCCGCCGATATCGGTCGCGACGGAAACACGGACGGGCTTTTCGCGCCTCCTCAAGGCTTTCAGCGGAAACAGGCCGGAACCGAGGAACAGGTTGGAGGTCGGGCAATGCACGGCAATGCTGCCGGCTTCCGACAGCGCATCTGCCTCACGCTCGGAGAGATGGATGGCGTGGCCGAGCAGCGTCTTTTTCCCCAGCAGGCCGTAACGGGCATAGATGTCGGTATAGTCCGTCGCTTCCGGATAGAGCTCGGCGGTGTATTTGATTTCGTCGTGGTTTTCCGAAAGGTGGGTCTGGATGAACAGGTCGGGGAATTCCTGCGCCAACGCTTCCGCCGCCTTCATCTGGCCCGGCGTCGAGGTGATGGCAAAGCGCGGCGTGATGGCGACGTGGTTGCGGCCCTTTCCGTGCCATTCGGCAATCACGGCTCTGGTTTCGTCATAGCCCATCTCGGCGGTATCGAGCAGGCCCTGCGGCGCATTGCGATCCATCATCACCTTGCCGCCGACCATGCACATGTTGCGCTTCATCGCCTCGGCGAAAAAGGCGTCGGCGGAGGTCTTGTGCACCGAGCAATAGGCGACGGCTGTCGTCGTGCCGTGGCGCAGGAACTCGTCGTAGAGATGCGTGGCGATGCGCGTCGCGTGGTCGCTCTCCACGAAGCGGCATTCCTCGGGGAATGTGTAGGTGTTGAGCCATTCCAGAAGGTTGCCGGCATAGGACGCGATCACCTGCATCTGCGGAAAGTGCACATGGGTATCGATCAGGCCCGGCAGGATGAGGTGCGGCCGGTGATCGATCTCCTCGACATCGGCTGGCGCCTGCGCCTTGACCTGCGCGTAGTCGCCGCTTGCGGTGATCCGACCGTCGGAGACCAGCAGGGCGCCGTCGTGCTCGTACGAATAGCTGTCGGTATCGGTCATTGCGAGGGGCGCACGCTTGAACGAAAGAAGGCGGCCGCGGATCAGGGAATCGGTCATCTAAAACTCTATTTCGACGCTATCGCACTTTCATACCACGCAACGAGAAGCCGGCGCTCCTCGGGGGTGATGGCGGACACGTTGCCTGGCGGCATGGCGTGGCTCCGGCCGGCCTGGATATAGATCTCGCGGGCGTGGGCGGCAATCTCCGTATCGGTTTCCAGCTTCACCGCTTTCGGCGTGAAGGTGATGCCCTCCCAGACCGGCTCTGCTGCATGGCACATCGAACAGCGCCCCTGAACGACGTTGCGCGCCGCGACGAAATGCGTGTCGGATGCGAATGTCTGCTGGATCGGCGTCATGGCCGATGCGCTCGATATCTCGGTCTCGCCGGTCAGCACTTTCGGCACGGTCGAAAGCCACATGATGGCGATGAACAGGAGCACCGTCACTAGCCAGGTCCAGGTCGGCTTGCCCTTGCGCGCATGGGTGGTGTTGAACCAGTGCCGGATCGTCACGCCCATCAGGAAGATCAGCGCCGCGATCACCCAGTTAAAATGGGTGGCAAACGCCAGCGGATAATGGTTCGACAGCATGAAGAAGATGACGGGCAGGGTCAGGTAGTTGTTGTGCAGCGAACGCTGCTTGGCAATCGCGCCGTATTTCGGATCGGGCGTGCGCCCGGCGATCAGGTCGGCGACGACGATGCGCTGGTTGGGCATGATGATCATGAAGACGTTGGCAGACATGATCGTGGCGGTGAAGGCGCCGAGATGCAGGAAGGCCGCCCGGCCGGAAAAGATCTGCGTGTAGCCCCAGGCCATCGCGACCAGAACCACATAGAGAATGCCCATCAGCGCCCAGGTATTCTTGCCGACAGGCGATTTGCACAGCTGGTCATAGATGACCCAGCCGATACCGAGTGACGCCAGCGAAAGGCCCATCGCCTGCAGGGATGACAGGTCCATCACCGTGCGGTCGATCAGGAACAGGTCTGCGCCGCCATAATAGACGATACACAGCATCAGGAAGCCGGAGAGCCAGGTGGCGTAGCTTTCCCACTTGAACCAGGTCAGGTGTTCCGGCATCTGCGCCGGCGCCACCAGATATTTCTGGATGTGATAGAAGCCGCCGCCATGCACCTGCCATTCCTCGCCATAGGCACCGACGGGAAGATGCGCCCGCTTCACCAGCCCGAGATCAAGCGCAATGAAGTAGAAGGACGAGCCGATCCAGGCGATCGCAGTGATGACGTGAAACCAGCGCGCTGCAAAGCTCAGCCATTCCCAGGCGATCGCGTATTCGTACATTCCGTGTGTTCCCGATTCAGTTCCCCTGCAGCGCACTTTGGGCAAAAAAGGATCGCGAGGGAAGAGGGGCGGACGCCGCCGTCATTCCGATACAGATCATATGGCAATGAGGGTAGCGGGCGAGGTTGCCGTGCCCGTCCATCCGGACTAGCTTTCGGGCGTATCAGGATCGAGGAGCTACCCATGAGCGAAACCGCAGAACCCCATCATGCCTCGTGCCACTGCGGCGCGGTGCGCTTGCGGGTCAAGTTGTCGGATGGGTTCAACACGATCCGGCGCTGTGACTGCTCGTTTTGCCGCATGCGGGGAGCCGTCGTTGCCTCTGCGCTGCTGAGCGATCTCACCATCCTTGAGGGCGAGGACAGCCTGACGCTCTATCAGTTCAATACGGGGACTGCGAAACACTATTTCTGCAAGACCTGCGGCATCTATACCCATCACCAGCGACGCTCAAATCCGGAGCAGTTCGGCATCAATGTCGCCTGCATCGAAGGTGTCAGTCCGTTCGATTTCCCCGAAGTGACGGTCATGGACGGCGTCCGTCATCCGGCCGATACGGGTGCCGATCCAAATTCGGGGATAGCAGGTGTCCTCAGATACTCGACAACCTGAGGCTGTCAGACAGCGGCAGTAATCCGTCCCAGGCGTGTTTCCGGATCGAGGCAGACCTGGTTGCGGCCCCGCATCTTGGCGGCATAAAGGGCCAAGTCGGCGCGCCGGTAGAGGTCTGCGGCGCTATCGCCGCTGTCGCCGGACGCGATGCCTGCAGAAAACGTGTAGCGGAAGCTCTGCTGTTCCGCGACGGGCCGCGAGTGACGCACCGCCTCCAGCATCTTGCCGACGATCGTCAGCGCGTTTTCCGGTGATGCATTGGGCAGGATCAGCACGAATTCCTCGCCGCCGACACGGCCGAGTACGTCGGTCTTTCGCACATGGCTGTGCAGTGTCTTGGCAAAGTCCTTCAGCACCGCATCGCCGACCGAATGGCCGAAACGGTCGTTGATATATTTGAAATTGTCGATGTCGAGCACGGCCAGGCATCCGGCCGGCTGCGATGGCGCCCCACCTTGCGAGCGCAACAGATCGTCGATCTTTGCCATCGCGAACCGCCGGCTTGGAATGCCGGTCAGTTCGTCGATCTGGGAGACCCTGATCGCGTCGTCGCGGTCCTGCCGGAGCGTTCTTTCGTCGGGGCGCATCGAGGTGATGTCACTTGCAACGCACAGCATCCAGCCGTTCGGCTGCATGGTTTCCGTCATCCAGAGCCAGCGGCCGTCGTGAAGGTCGGTTTCGTAGGCGCGAAAGCCGGTCTTGCCGCGCCGCGAAAGGGTGGAGCGCAGCCATGTCTCGAAATCCGTCGCCTTGATGACCGTGCCGCGCGCTGACAGGAAATTGCGGCGCATCATCTCCGACCAGAGCGGATTTTCGGTCTCGTCGAGGCACCAGGCGTCCCGGAACGCACGATTGGCGAAACGTAGCCTGTCGTCCTGATCGAACACTGCGATCAGGACGCCTGCAACTTCCATCAGCCCGGCCATCTGCCGCAGCGTCGCGTCGTCGTTCAAGGCCATGATGTCCCAGAATGTGAGTCTCTGTCTGCGTATTTCTTAGCTGTTACTTATGAATGATCAGTTAGGCAATTTGTTTCAACCCGCGGTATACGCGGTTGAGCAGCAGCAGTGACCGTGCAGTGGTGACAAATCATTTTTGCGCCCTATCTTAGCGTCAATTGCAATTTTCAGAGTTTCCCTTGCTCATCGCCGATCTCGACGAACACGCCGCCCTTCTCGATCGTCTCGAGGCCCTCGAAGCCTACGACATCATGGATTCTCCGTCTGAACCGGAGTTCGACGGGATCGTCCAGATCGCCACCGCGCTTTGCAAGGCGCCGGTGGCGCTGATCAGTCTTGTCGATGCGGAACGCCAGTGGTTCAAGGCGCGTGTCGGGTTCAGCCCGTCTGAAACGCCGCTCTCCCAGTCGGTCTGCCGCCATGCGCTCGCCAGTTCCGATCTTCTGATCATTCCCGATCTCAAGGACGATCCGCGCACGTGCTACAACACGCTCGTGACCGGCGAGCCATTCATCCGCTTTTACGCGGGCGCACCGCTGATCACACCCGACAATATCACCATCGGCAGCCTCTGCGTCATCGACAGTGTGCCGCGGCCGCACGGTCTCGACAACGAACAACGCGAAGGACTGCGCGCGCTTGCAGGCCAGGTGATTGCGCTGTTTGAAGCGCGCCGGCTGTCGCAGCGCAAGGACGATCTGTTTCGCCGGCAGAAGAGCCTGACATCGCATATGCGGGCCGCTGCAAACGAGACGCTGGCGGCCCAGGAGGCTGGCGGCGTCGGCACGTTCGAAGTGGATATCGAGACCGGTCAGGCCAAGACGTCGCCGGCCTTTTGCCGCATCTTCCATCTGCCCGTCGCACCGATCTATCCGTCCTCCCTGTTTGAGGGAATGGTCGTGGAGAGCGACCGGGGCTTGCAGTCGAGCGACCTCGGCCGTCGGGAGGCCACGGATTCGCTCGACGTCGAGTATCGCATCAATACGGATGTCGGAATCCGGTGGATTTCGCGCACCGCCAGTTTCGTTCACGACGAGAGCGGACGGCCGATCAAGATGATCGGTGCGGTGAAGGACGTCACAGTCATCAAGCGGGCGGCTGCCCGCGTCCAGGCTCTGCTCGATCTTGGCGACCGTCTCAATCATCTGACCGACACAGAGTCCATGGCGATGGCGGCGGCCGACCTGATGGCCAAGGCACTGGATGCCACCCGCGCCGGTTTCGGCATCGTCAACCTTGCTGACGAGACGGTGCTGATGCAGCCGGAATGGACGGCGCCCGGTGTCGTGTCTCTTTCCGGCCGGCATCACTTCCGTGATTACGGCTCGTTCATCAACGATCTGAGGCTTGGCAACCCCGTCGTCATCCCCGATGTCACGCAGGACCCGAGAACCCGCGACAATGCGCAGGCACTGCTGGATCTCGATATCCGCGTCCTCGTCAATGTGCCGATCATGGATCAGGGGCGTTTCAATCTGGTCGTGTTCGCCCATCACACGCATCCCTATGCGTGGAGCACCGAAGAACTGGCCTTCCTGCGCAGCTTTGGCGATCGCATCCAGGCCGCGATTGCACGCGTGCATGCCGAGGCCGAACAGATGGTCCTGCAGCGTGAGCTCGGGCACCGTCTGAAAAACACGCTTGCCATGGTGCAGGCCATCGCCTCCCAGACCCTGCGTCCGGTTAAGGAACGCAACCACGTGGACGCTTTCGAGCGTCGCCTGCATGCGCTGAGCACCGCACACGAAATCCTTCTCGAGCGCAACTGGAGCAGTGCCCCGGTTTCCAACGTCGTTGAAAAGACGCTCGACCGTCTCTCCGTGCGCGAGCGGATCGACATCGTCGGCGACCCGATCATGCTTGGACCCAAGGGTACGCTGTCGCTGTCGCTCGTGCTGCACGAGCTCGCCACCAACGCGATCAAGTATGGCAGTCTCTCCAACACGACAGGCCGCGTTGCCATTAACTGGCACGTGGAAGGCGAGGGCGATCTTTCGTCGTTCAACTTCAGCTGGCAGGAAAGCGGCGGACCCCAGGTTGCCGAACCGCAGGCCAATGGGTTTGGATCGAAACTTATTCGTATGGGACTGGCCGGAACAGGCGGCGTTAACGTTCGTTATGAACCATCGGGCTTCGTCGCCCAGATGCACGCGTCTCTCCCTCAGCTCCAGCAGGCAGATATCTGAATGGGATCACATACCCCGCCTTCAAGGCACGTCGTACTCGTAGTTGAGGACGAACCGCTGCTCTTGATGATGGCGACGGACCTCGTAGAAGAAGCCGGTTTCGAAGCCGTCGAGGCTCGAAGTGCCGATCAGGCAGTCGAAATTCTCCAGGAACGTAAGGATATCCGCATCGTCTTTACCGACATCGATATGCCGGGCAGCATGAACGGAATGCGGCTGGCCGCCATGGTGCGCGACCGCTGGCCGCCGATCGAGATCATCATCGTGTCCGGCCATGTGAAGCTCGGCAAGGACGATATGCCGGCCCGCAGCGTGTTCTACAGCAAGCCCTACGATGCCGCCAAGATCGCGGCTCAGCTGCACCGGATGGTCTCGCACCTCTGAATATCTGCCTGAGTGTCGGTTCCTTAAGAAAAATCTAATACGCAAGTTGTGCGCCGCACTATTTTGTTTAGCGGCACCAGCCGACTCGCGTATTGTAAGCTTTGCAAGTCCTCCGGCGGTGCCGGGTATTGCGTTGAGCACGTCGCCGGAGATGACATTCATCAACGGAGAACAGGCTTATGCGTAGCGACATGACGCCGAGCAGGCGGTGCCTTCCAACGGGCGCGGTGATTGCGTTTGTATCCGGTGTATCCACGTTCGGCATTCCCATCCCACAGGGGCGGGCGCACGAGGCCGTGAGCGGCTTCGAATACGAGTCCTACTGCTGCAACGGCAACAATCATACCGGCGACTGCCAGAGGATCCCGACCAGGAATGTCAGGATCACAAGCGGCGGGTACGAAATCATCCTGAAGCCCGGTGACCACCGTCTGGTCACCCGCACCCATGATTTCCAGCTGCCGCAGAGCGAGGCCCGTCGCAGCACCGATTCCGAATATCACATCTGTCTCTATCCGACGGAAGACACGTTGCGTTGTTTCTACGCACCCGACATGGGCTTTTGAACGACCAGCATGATCAGTCTCGGAAACTCGGCATCATAAGTCGCATGAAATCACGGAAAGCGCGGATTTTCTTCGAATGCCGCCGCGTCTCCTGATAGGCGAACCAATAGTCGTTGCCGTCCGAGGCCCTCAGTTCGAACGGCTGGATCAGTCGTCCGAGTGCAACGTCGTCGGCGTAGAATTCGGGCTTCAGGATCGCCACGCCCTGTCCGGCGATCGCGGCCGCCGCCTCGAAAGCCTGTGCCCCGAAACGACTGTTCGGTCGTCCCCCGAGATCCGCATCGGGAATGCCGGCCGCTTCAAGCCACAGCCGCCACCAGACATCGCCCGCGTCGATGATCCGCAGCTTCAGGATGTCGGCCGGCTCGCGAACGCCGCCGATCGTTTCGGCCAGCACCGGGCTCAGCATCGGCGAGAAATCGCTCTTCATCAGGAAATGCGAGGTCAGTCCCGGCCAGTGGCCGGTGCCGCTGCGGATCGCCACGTCGGCTTCGGTCCGAGTGAAGTCCACCACGGTCTGCGAGGTTTCGAGCCGCACCGCGATGTCGGGGTTCTGCATCTGGAATGTGCCGAGATGAGGGGCGAGCCACCGGTATGCGAATGTCGCGGTCGTGTGGATGACCAGCGTGCTCTCTGACAGTTCCTTTGATCCCGCCACAGCCTCGTCCATGATGCCGAAGGCTTCCGATATCTTCGGTGCCAGCCGTTCGCCGGCGGTCGTCAGAAACACCTGTCGCGGCCGGCGGAGGAAAAGCTGGTCGCCCAAAGTCTCCTCGAGAAGCTTGATCTGATAGCTCACGGCCGTCTGCGTCATGCCCAGCTCTTCGCCGGCCCTGGTGAAACTTAGGTGCCGCGCTGCCGCTTCGAAGACGCGAAGGGCGTTCAGCGGAAAGTTCGTCGACATTTTCATGGATAAGCCCTCTTCATCCATCCAGACGGATGTTCCATTGGAAACGGAGCATTTTTGCGCGCATCTTCCAAGCACAAACATCAAATCAATGATGACTCAACAAGGGAGAAGCGGCCATGTTCAGTGGTTTGCGCGCTGCATTTCTGCGCCTGAAAACAAGCGTGGTTTTTTTGACATCGATGATCTCGGGCTCCCGCCAGCGGTGCGACGTGGAGAATGTCAGCGAGGACGAACTGCGGGCCTTCGGTCTGCTCGACGAGAGGATCTCGCCCAGCACCGTCAAGCGTCGCTTCGCTTCCGAGGCGTGGGCCGAGGTGGATCGCTACCAGCGCTTTCCGTGAGGCGCGTGTCAGACCGAAGAACGCGCGGGCACACCCTCTTCGACCGGGTGCCCGGCGGGGACGCGGTGCAACAGTTCGGCGGCCACGAGCGCTGCGATCACGGCCGGGCGCTTGTCCTTGACGCTGCCATCAGCCGAAAAACTGCCGACCGGCAGCGTCAGCCTAGATATCATCGCCGAACTCGTGTCGCGGTTCTCCGTCTGCCGCTGCAGCCAGTTTGCAAATGTCGCGCGCTTTGTGGCCGAGCCGATCATGCCGACATAGGCGAGGTCTCCGCGCGAAAGCGCTCGTTCGGCGATGAGGAAGTCCAGCGCATGGTCGTGGGTGAGGATGACAGCCGCGCCACCCGGCGCAATCTCCGCCACATGTGCTTCCGGCATGGCGGTCAGCCTTGCGGACACTTCTAGCGGCAGTCCCTCCAGCGCCTCGGCGCGTGTCTCGATGACCGTGACGGCAAAGGGCAGGGGCACGAGGGCGCGTGCCAGCGCCAGACCCACATGGCCGCAGCCGAACAGGTAGATTTCGGGGCGCGTGTCCTCGTCGCGGCGCATACGGGTTTGCAGATCTACGGCGACGCCAGACGTCACCACGGTAAACACGAGTTTCGTTCGCCCGCCGCAGCACTGGCCGATCTCGGGCCCGAGCGGAATATCCATCACCGCTGCGCCCGAGCCTGCCAGGATGGCACGCGCATTGTCGATCGCCATATATTCGAACTGGCCGCCGCCGATCGTGCCCCAGATCGCACTGCTGCTCACCAGCATGAACGTACCTTGCTCACGCGGCGTCGAACCCTTCGCCTCGGCGATTTCGACGAGGATCGATGCGGCGTTGGCGGCGAGAAACGCGGCAAGCGGCAGGGTCATGGTTGAGGCTCATGCGGCTGCGGCATCGCGGTTCACCCCAAAGCCTTCATCCGCTCGACCGCCATCAGCACCCTTTCCGGCGTGGCTGGCGCATCGAGCCTCGGGCAGGCGGTGTAGTCTGCAACGCTTGCCACCGCCATCGAGATTGCTTCCAGAACCGAGATCGCCAGCATGAAGGGAGGTTCGCCGACGGCTTTCGAGCGGCCGATGGTTGGTTCGGCGTTTTCCGACCATTCCGCCAGCTGCACGTTGAAGATTTTCGGCCGGTCGGAGGCGAGCGGGATCTTGTAGGTGGAGGGCGCGTGCGTTCTGAGGCGACCCTTGGCATCCCACCACAGTTCTTCGGTGGTCAGCCACCCCATGCCCTGCACAAAGGCGCCTTCGATCTGGCCGATATCGATCGCCGGATTGAGCGATTTGCCGACATCGTGGAGAATGTCGGTGCGATCCATCATGTATTCGCCGGTCAGCGTGTCGATCGAGACTTCCGACACGCAGGCGCCATAGGCGAAATAGTAGAACGGATGGCCCTTTCCGGCCGCCCGGTCCCAATGGATCTTCGGTGTCTTGTAGAAACCTGCGGCGGAAAGCTGCACACGGTCGTAATAGGCGGCCTTCACGAATGTATCGAAGGGCACGGTGTCGCCGCCGATGCGGATGCGGTTGGGCAGGAATTCCACTTCCGACTTTTCCACCTTCCACTGCCGGCAGGCGAAATCCACCAGCCGCTCCTTGATCTGGCGGCAGGCATCGTAGGCGGCCATGCCGTTGAGATCGGAGCCGGAAGAGGCGGCGGTCGCGGATGTGTTCGGCACCTTGCCAGTGGTCGTCGCGGTGATCTTCACCCGGTCAATATCGACCTGGAAAGCATCGGCCACCACCTGCGCCACCTTGGTATAGAGACCCTGGCCCATCTCGGTGCCGCCGTGGTTCAGGTGGATCGAACCGTCGTTATAGACATGCACGAGCGCGCCCGCCTGGTTGTAGGCCGTCAGCGTGAACGAGATGCCGAACTTGACCGGCGTCAGCGCGATGCCCTTGCGAATGACTGGGCTTTGCTCGTTGAACTCGAGGATCGCCTGCCGCCGCGCCTGATAGTCGCTCGACTGTTCCAGTTCGTCGACGATGCGGGCGATGACGCAGTCCTCGACCTCCTGATGATAGGGGGTCGTGGTGCGGCCGGAGCCGGGCTGTCCGTAGAAATTGAGCTTGCGCACCTCGAGCGGGTCTTTGCCGACCGCATAGGCGATTTCCTCGATCATCCGCTCGGCGCCGAGCATGCCCTGCGGCCCGCCGAACCCGCGAAAGGCGGTGTTGGACACCGTGTGGGTCTTTAGCGGTTGCGAGGTCAGGTGCACATGCGGGTAGAAATAGCTCGAATCCGCATGAAACAGCGCCCGGTCGGTGACGGGACCGGAGAGATCGGCGGAAAAGCCGCAACGCGCCGCGTAGGTCGCATCGACCGCGTGGATGCGGCCGTCCTCGTCGAAGGCGATATCGTAATCGACCCGGAAATCATGGCGCTTTCCGGTTATCGACATGTCTTCGTCGCGGTCCGGCCGGAATTTGACCGCCCGGTTGAGCTTCTTTGCCGCGACGGCCGCAAGGGCTGCGAACTGGTTGCCCTGGGTCTCCTTGCCGCCGAAACCGCCGCCCATGCGTCTGGTGCGGACTTCGATCGCGTGGTTCGGCACGCCCAGCACATGCGCCACCATATGCTGCACCTCGCTCGGATGCTGGGTGGAGGACCAGACGATCACGTCGTCATCCTCGCCCGGAATGGCAAAGGCGATGTGGCTTTCGAGGTAGAAATGCTCCTGGCCGCCGATCTCCATCGAGGCCTGAACCCGAAGCGGCGGCTTGCCGATCTCGGTCTCCGGCTCGCCGCGTTTCAGCGTCATCGGCTCGGTCACGAATGGCGCGCCATTGTCGCGCGCACCTGCGATGTCGCTCCAGTGGGGAAGGTCGCTATACTCGATCTTCGCCAGAAGTGCTGCCCGCCGGGCCTGGTCGCGCGTTTCCGCAAACACTGCAAAGATCGGCTGGCCATGGAACTGCACGAGATCGGTCGCCAGCAGCGGCTCGTCATGGCGTCCGGTCGAGCCGACGTCGTTGGCACCCGGAATATCCTCTGCCGTCATCACCCAAACGACGCCGGGGGCTGCTTTCACGGCTTCGAGGTCGATCGAGACGATCTGCGCATGGGCGCGATCGGCAAGGCCCAGCCCGCCATGCAGCGTGCCTGCGGGTTCTGGAATGTCGTCGATATACTCGGCCTGTCCGGTCACATGCTTGTGTGCCGAATCATGCTTTAGCGACACATGCATCGGGCCGTCGATCACGGGCTTCATCGGAAAGCTTGTATTGTCCATCATGCTTCCTCCAGCTCGAACCGGTGCAACTCGCTCGGTGCTCCCGCTGTCTCCAGGAAGAACCGCGTCAGCAGGTTCTTGGCGGTCAGGCTGCGGTATTCAGCGGTTGCCCGCCAGTCCGTCAAAGGCTGGAAATCCGCATCGAACGCGTCGCGCACGGCAGAGACCACGCCCCAGCTCCAGGGCTGTCCTTTCAGCATATCTTCCACATGAGTCGCCCGTTTCGGGATCGCCGCCATGCCGCCAAAGGCGATGCGGATCTCCTCGACCAGCCCTTCCGCATCGAGCATCAGGTAAAACGCGCCGCACAGCGCCGAAATGTCCTCATCGCGGCGCTTGGAAATCTTGTAGACGGCGAAATGGCTGTCTTCTGCCGGGCGCGGCACGACGATCTTTTCGACGAACTCGCCGGGCTGCCGGTCCTGCTTGCCATAGGCGATGAAGTAATTCTCGAGCGGCATCGTGCGGCGACCGGAATGGGAACGCAGCGTCAGTTC
Organism: Rhizobium sp. NFR12; assembly: GCF_900108545.1. NCBI lineage: Bacteria > Pseudomonadati > Pseudomonadota > Alphaproteobacteria > Hyphomicrobiales > Rhizobiaceae > Rhizobium > Rhizobium sp. NFR12. The sequence continues at coordinate 970,557 of NZ_FNWM01000001.1, forward strand.
GGCACCCAGCGCGATCAGGGGCGGCGGCGTGTCGCCGATCGGCGATCCGTTGGCGATATTGCCGCCGATCGTGCCCATGTTGCGCACCTGGCTGCCGCCGATCCGGTCGATCAGCCGGCCGAAGGCGGGAACCACCGCATCCATCACGCCTTGCGCATCCGCATAACTGACGCCGGCGCCGATCGAGACGCCTCCATCCTCGATGGTGATCGATTTCAACTCGCTGAGGTGGTTGATGAAAATGACAGGGTCGAGCAGCCGCAGCTGCTTCGTCACCCACAGCCCGACGTCAGTGGCGCCGGCCACGACGGTTGCATCAGGGTTTTGGGAAAAGACTTCGGCAAAGGCCTCGACCGAGGCCGGTACGATGGAGCGTGCGCCGTCTTTCTCCACGACGATTGTGTCGGTCGCCGACTGCATGGAGAAAAGCTTGCCCATGATTTCGGTGCGGTCGCGTTCCAGCGGATCAAACAGCGCGCTCGGGCGGCTTTCCGCCACCTGTTGGGCCGCCTTCACGATCGGCTCGTAACCGGTGCAGCGACAGAGATTGCCCTGCAAGGCGCTTTCGATGTCCTGGCGCGACGGCTGTTCGTTGGAAAGCCAGAGCCCATAAAGCGACATCACGAAGCCCGGCGTGCAGAAGCCGCATTGCGAGCCATGACAGTCGACCATCGCCTGCTGCACCGGATGCAGAACGCCATCCTTTGCGGCCAGATGTTCGACCGTGACGATATGGGTTCCGTGCAGCGATCCGAGCAGGCGGATGCAGGCATTGACGCTTTCATAGATCAGGCCGCGTTCGCTCAGCCTCCCCACCAGCACCGTGCAGGCACCACAATCGCCCTCGGCACACCCTTCCTTCGTCCCCGTCAGCCGCCTTCTGAGGCGCAGATAATCGAGAAGCGTTTCCGTGGGGCCGAAATCTCCAAGGCTCAACTCTTCCGTGTTGAGAATGAAGCGGATCGCTGAACTCATCTGTCTCCTTCGTCCGCCGTTCCCGGCTTTTGCTGTCAATTTCATTGGCGCGGATGCCGAGGCATCCGCTCAAAGTCTCTGCCGCGACGCCCCGACGTCTCCGCCGCGACACCCGCCCAACTCTCCTCATTCCTGTGCTCGTCACAGGAATCCAGCAGCGTCGCGTCCACGACGCGGAAGGGTCTTTCCACGCGAAGTCTTTCGCGTGACTGGATTCCTGTGACAAGCACAGAAATGGGGGTAGCGGGGGTGGGCGCCGTCACCCACATCGCTTGCTTCGCGCAAGTCTACTGCGCAGTGCGGTCGCCGTCGATGGAGATATTTTGGGCGGGGACGCGGGAGGCAACCTTTCAGCCGAGACCGTTGTCCGGATCTTTCCGCCGCAGCGACTACCTAGCGTCTCCGTTGCAACACCCGCCCAACTCTCCTCATTCCTGTGCTTGTCACAGGAATCCAGCAGCGTCGCGTCCGCGACGCGGAAGAGCCTTTCCACGCGAAAGACTTCGCGTGACTGGATCCCTGTGACAAGCACAGGGATGAGGGTCGTGGGGAGGACAACGCGCGGCCACGGAGAGCACGCGCAGGGAGACGGAATGAGGGAAGCGGAGACGTGCCGTTTCCTCAGTTGCACTCGCTCCCAATCGCCTCCCACGCCCAACCTACTGCGCCGTCCATCCGCCATCGATGGAGAGATGCGTCCCCGTGATACTTCTTGCCGCATCGCTCGCGAGGTACAGCGCCGCGGCGGCCACGTCATCGACCTCGACGAATTCCTTCGTGGCCTGCAGCCGCAGCAGCACTTCGTCTCGCACCTGCGCTTCACTGATGCCCTTTTCGCGGGCCTGGGCGGGGATCTGTTTTTCGACCAGAGGCGTCAGCACGAAGCCGGGGCAGATGGCATTGACGGTGATGCCGGATTGCGCCACTTCGAGCGCCACGCTTTTGGTGAGGCCCATGATGCCGTGCTTGGCGGCCACATAGGCGGATTTGAACGGCGAGGCGACGAGGCCGTGGGCGGAGGCGACGTTGATGATGCGGCCCTTGCCTTGCGCCTTCATTAGCGGGATCGCGTGGCGCATCGTGTGGAAGGCGGATGACAGGAGGATGGCGATCAGCTGGTCCCACTTTTCCGGCGGAAAATCCTCGATCTTTGCCACATGCTGGATGCCGGCATTGTTGACGAGGACGTCGACCGTTCCGAATGTCTTCGCCGTGCTGTGGATCAGATCCTCGATCTCGCCGGGCCTCGTCATGTCGGCCGGGTGGTAGAGGACGGTTGCGGCACCCGCCTCGTCGAGCATCTGGCAGGCGGCCTCGATTGCGTCCTTTTCTCCAAAGCCGTTGATCACGACCGTATCGCCCGCGGCTGCAAAACCCTTTGCGATGCCGAGACCGATGCCGGACGTTGAGCCGGTGACGACGACGGTTCTTGCCATTTTTATAAAACCCTCCCTAGGCCAAAGCGCCCGCGCTTGAGCGGTGCCTCGACCGGAAAGGTACGCTTAAACCTTGCGCCCTGGCAATTGCCAAGGAGATCCGAAAGAAGGGGAGCGAGCAAGGGCCAGGCGCCAGCCTGGCCCTTGCAGCAAGCTTCAGTTTGCCGGCTTGCCCGCACCGGTTGCGGCATGGGTCGCCTGCGCATGAGACGGGGATCGCGCCGGGTTGCCGGCCGTGTTTCTGGCGGCCTGGCGCACGCGGTTGCGCCCGCCTTGCTTGGCGTCGTAGAGCAGCGTATCGGCCACCCGCAGCATCTGTGCGAAGCTCTCGCCGGCCTCGCCCTGGTAGACGCCGAAGCTTGCGGTGAGACGTCCTTGAGCCAGCGGCGTGACGGTGGTCTTTGCGAGTGCTGCGCGCAACCGCTCGGCGATATCGGCGGCCTCCGTCTCGGTTGTCTTCGGCAAGACGATGCAGAATTCCTCGCCGCCGATCCGCGCCGCGAGATCGTAGGGGCGGACATAATTGGTGGCGATTTCGCCGGCTGCCACCAGAACCTGGTCGCCGACATCGTGTCCGTGACTGTCGTTGATGGTCTTGAACTTGTCGAGGTCGAACAGGATGACCGAGATCGGTTCCGCCTGGCGCTCGGCGCGTGCCAGTTCCTGCGCAACGCGTTCGCTCAGCCAGCGGCGGTTGCCAAGCCCGGTCAAAGGGTCGGTCATCGCCTGGTGGCGCAGCTTCTGCATCAGCGTTTCGACTTCGGCGACCATCGAGGTCACAGCCGTCGCGAGCACGCCGATCTCATCATCGGCTTTGGAAAACATCCGCACCGGCTGGCCTTCGTCGCGATAGGTTTTGACCGCGCGCGTCAGGCTGCGGAGCGGCCGCAGCAGCAGCCAAAGGCCCGAAAGGCAGGCCACGGTGCCGATCAGCGTGGCGCCGAGCAGCAACAGAAGAAGCGTGAGCGGCTGGGTTTCGAAACCGATCGCGAGATAGGCGATCACGGCGATCAAGGGCACGTGGATGGACAAAAAGCAGATCATGAAGATCTTGGCCGTCAGTGATTTCCTGAAAGGCTGCAGCGCCATCGGGGGGGTCGGATTCATCCCGGCTCCTTTTGAAGATACAAGTCCCCCTGCGGGGTCCAAAGACCGCATAAAGCTATGGGTGCGTCCAAAAGAGGGCGCTCGCTCAAAAAGGCAAATGCGAAATTTAGCAGTTTCGCCGCTGATCCTGTGGATAACGGTGCGGCACCCGCTCGATTCCAGCCTCCATGGCGGGGAGTTGCGGTTTGACGGCGACGGCGGCATCTGCTCAAACCGTGATCAACGCGCAAATGGTGAGGGAGGGCAGCATGGCGGGTTACATCCTGGCGATCGATCAGGGAACCACGTCGACACGGTCAATCGTGTTTGACGAAACAATGCAGATCGCCGGTGTCGGCCAGACCGAGTTTCCGCAGATCTTTCCGAAATCGGGCTGGGTGGAGCACGATCCGGAGGCGATCTGGGAGAGCGTGCTCGTGACGGTCAAGCAGGCGCTGAAGGCCGCAGGCCTTGAGCCATCGCAGATCGCCGCAATCGGCATCACCAACCAGCGCGAGACCGTCGTGGTGTGGGACCGCCAGACCGGCAAGCCGATCCACAACGCCATCGTCTGGCAGGATCGCCGCACCGCATCCTATTGCGAAAAGCTCAAACGCGAGGGTCTGGAAAAGACATTCTCGAAGCGCACCGGCCTGCTGCTCGACCCGTATTTTTCCGGCACCAAGCTTTCCTGGCTGCTGTCCAATGTGAAGGGGGCGAGGGCGCGCGCCGCAAAGGGCGAACTCTGCTTCGGCACGATCGATACGTTTCTGATCTGGCGGCTGACAGGGGGAAAAAGCTTCGTCACCGACGCCACCAATGCCTCGCGCACGTTGATCTACAATATCGCCGACAATGCCTGGGACCAGTCGCTGCTTGATATCCTCAAGATCCCGGCCGCCATGTTGCCCGAGGTGAAGGACTGCGCCGACGATTTCGGCGTGACGGAAAAATCCCTGTTCGGCGCCGAGATCCCGATCCTGGGCGTTGCGGGCGATCAGCAGGCGGCAACGATCGGCCAAGCCTGTTTCGAACCGGGCATGATGAAATCCACCTATGGCACCGGTTGTTTCGCCGTTCTCAACACGGGACGCGACATGGTGCCTTCGAAAAACCGGCTGCTCACGACCATCGCCTACCGGCTTGACGGCGAGACGACCTATGCGCTGGAAGGCTCGATCTTTATCGCGGGCGCTGCCGTGCAATGGCTGCGCGACGGAATCGGCGTCATCGACAAGGCGTCGAAATCGGGAGATCTTGCCGCAAAGGCGGATCCGCAGCAGGACGTCTATCTGGTGCCCGCCTTTACCGGCATGGGCGCGCCGCACTGGGATGCGGAGGCGCGCGGCGCCATGTTCGGCCTCACACGAGCGACGGGACCGGCGGAGATTGCCCGCGCCGCACTCGAAGCCGTCTGCTACCAGACCCGCGATCTCCTGGATGCCATGTGCCGCGACTGGAAGAACCGCAGCGGCGACACGGTGCTGAGGGTCGATGGCGGTATGGTTGCTTCCGACTGGACGATGCAGCGCCTCTCCGACCTCCTCGACGCGCCGGTCGATCGCCCCAAGATCCTCGAAACCACCGCCCTTGGCGCCGCCTGGCTCGCCGGCTCCAAGGCCGGCGTCTGGCCAGACCGCAAGGCTTTTGCCAAAAGCTGGGCGCGAGAACGCCGGTTTGAGCCGGAGATGGACCCGAAGACACGGGTTGCCAAGATCAAGGGCTGGAAGGACGCGGTAAGGCGGACGTTGACGAAGGGGTGAGGGGGAATTTTGGCCTCAGCCCTCTTGCTTATCTAGCACCAGTCAATTTGTCGCTTGTTGACCGACCGCTCCCAGGTCGGGCTTGTAGCCGGGTTGACTGAATGGAGCCGGCTGTTTCCGCATCGATCGTGCTTTCAACTTGGAACGAACTGCGCCGACCGATGCTGCTCCGAGCATGATTCCCAAAAGTGCGGACGTCTTGATCGAGAGAAACGCGCCGCCGAACAGCGCCGTCGTGGTGATGTAGATCGATGCCATCAGTGGCAGGATCGGCGGCGTCAGGCGGGTCGAACTCAGGACGCCTGAAAAGAGGTAGAGGCAGAGCAACATGCCTGGCAGTGTGGCAGCGTAGACGAGATAGAGGATACCGCTGTCGCCGAACCGGCTCACGTTCAAGGCGCCCGAGAACAACTCGAAGATGTTGGTACTGGTGACGACATCGAATGTGATGGCAATGCGTCGTGGGGTTTCGGACTCGGCAAGCCGGCCATCACTCATCATGTAGAAGAAAAATGCCGCGATCAGCACGATCGCCGGACCCCAAGCCGACCATGCCATTCTGATATGCGACTGGAGACATGAGAGGCCGAAAAAGAGAATGATCATGGCGGACGGCACACGCGAGTCGGCCAGCAGTGCCAGGACCAGGCAGGCGGCAAATGCGCCCGCGCGTTGCCAGGGGTAGTGCCGGAACCAGACGGCGAAGAACATGCAGGCGACGACTGCGAAATATCCGAGCGACAGAGGTTCCAGAAACGGTCCACCGATCCGGTGATCGGTCAGGAAGCCGAAGAAACTTCCGCCGCCGCGGTTGGCGCCGAGATAAAGCCCCATCTCGTCCGAGCCGCTGGCAAGCTGGTCGGAGACCCAGACGCGGGTGTTGCGGAAGAACGAGAGGGGATTGAACAGCGTGGTATAGAGGCCGACCAGGAACGCATCCAGAAAGCAGATCACGCCGACCGCAGCGATGATCAGCTTGAAGGCCTTGAACGGAAATTGCCTGATGACACTTCCGAAGATGATGAAGATCGGGATGACCATCAGGTCGTAGTAATGTTTGGAATTAAGCTCGTTCCAGATCGACGCCAAGAGTGCAAAAACACCAAGGCAGGCGCAGGCGATCCAGAAGCTCAACGGAAGCTGTGGCCGCCGCAGAACAGCAACAGCAATCGCTGCTGCAGTAATCGCTAATTGAGCGACGGACGCGATAGTCGAATTGACGGGAAAGAGAAGGCTGTTGGAGAAAGCAAGGGCCGTATTCAGGAGCGTTGCGGCAAACAAGACTATGCTTGCCGGCCTATCGACGTCGTTGTTTTTTCTGTAGGTCTGCAATGGCTGCCCCAATCCCGTCAACCGCCCCCGGTTTGTGGAACTGTTCTTAGCAGATCGATGTATTCATCGACAATCGGTCAGGATTTATTTCTCGCGCTGTCGTCCGCCCGCAGTTTGAGCAGTATCTTACGGACGGGTTGCTTATTTATCGTCTTCGCACAAGACGATCCGTTCCGACTGGATCAGCGCAGGCCGCGGTCGCCGTCCGACCGGTGTCCCATAAAAAGACACATCATACCGGGTAAAATTCGGCAGCGCCATTTTCATGCCGGTATCGCTCGCCTATGGTCGCACCGCAAATTCGAGAAGGTGAAGAATGGTTCGGCTGCTGCGTGTTCTGTCGTTTTTTCTGGTGTCATGCTTGGCGGTCGCTGCCGGCCGGACCGAGGCGCAGGCAGGTTACGCGCATTTCATCTATGATGTGAGCGCGGGCAAGATTCTTGCGTCCGAAAATGGCGACGTGCTCAATCACCCCGCGTCGCTCACAAAGATGATGACGCTTTATCTCACCTTCGAGGCGATCAAGAGCGGCCGGATAACCTGGGACGAGCAGATCGTCATGACGCCGAACGCGGCGTCGAAGATCCCGTTCAAGCTGGGGCTGAAGCCCGGCGAGACGCTGTCCGTGCGCGAGGCGGTGCTTGCCACCGGCATTCGATCCGCCAACGACTCGGCGGCGGCGCTCGGCGATCGTCTTGGCGGTTCGGAAGAACGGTTCGCGACGATGATGACGGCGAAAGCCCGGGCGCTCGGCATGTCGAAGACGGTGTTCCGCAATGCGTCGGGCCTGCCGGATCCGGCCCAGATCACCACCGCCCGCGACATGGCGATCCTGGCTTTGTCGCTGATCCGCGACTATCCGAGCGAGTACCAGCTGTTTTCGATGCGGTCGTTCGTGTTCCGCGGCCGGACCATCCGCGGCCACAACAATCTCATGTACCGCTATCCCGGCATGGACGGGATCAAGACCGGTTTCGTGAACGCGTCCGGCTACAATCTGGCAAGCGCCGTTGTCGTCAACGGCAAGCGCTATATTGGCGTGGTGATGGGCGGCAAGTCCGCCCGCAAGCGCGACGACCAGATGGCGGCGCTGCTCGATCAGTATACCAACCCGATGCGGCCGGCAGGCGGTGCGCTTGTGGCAACGGCGGAGCCGCAAAAGCGTCCCGGCGTCCAGCCTGGGGGCCAGGCGGGAGCTCCGGCGGCGGGCCAGGTCCTCTCCTATGCCGAACAGCCGCGCCGTCAGATTTCGCCCGGCATGGCATCGTCGAGCCAGAGGACTGTCGCTGCCAGTGCCGGCGGCAGAACCCAGTCGCGCACCGGTATCGAACCGCCGGTTCCCTTGCCTTCCGCGCGGGTCGCCGATGCGTCGAGCGCTGCGTCGCAGGTGGATGCCGCGTCGAACGCCGCAGGCTGGAGCATCCAGGTTGCCGCCGCCGGCAGCCGCAGGGCAGCCACCGCGATGCTGGAGCGGGCACTGCCGGTTCTCGCAGGCGGGTTCGGCCCGGCGGCACCAAGCGTCGAGGGTTACAAGGACGGCGCCCGCGAGTATTTTCGCGCACGGTTTGTTGGATTTGCCAGCCGGGAGGTTGCCGCCAGCGCCTGCGCCTCGCTGCAGGCGAAGTCGATGACCTGTTTCGTGGTGCGCTGAGGCCTTACTCGATCGTTTCGCCGGGATAGACGCCCCACAGATCCGCCTGTCTGACGAAGCCGGCAAGCCGCCGGTTCTGCAATTGCGCGCGGCACCAGCGGCCGTCGCACCTGACGATATCGAGTTTCACCTCGGCTTGCAGTTGCGCCACCGGCCGCCCGTCGGATGCGGGCGCGATGCGCAACGGCACCGTCTCCTTGATCCAGGGGCCGACCACGGCGGTGCGGTTGCCGGAGAGAAGCGCTGCAAACATCCAGCCGCTCGCGCCCTGCTGGTCGCGCACGCGCCGCCAGTTTCCGTATTCCTCGATGATCTCAAGCGGCAGGCCGCGGGCGGAATAGACATAGGATGTCGGGTGATCCAGCGAGGGTCCGACGCGCATATGCGCCGTTCGTGATTTCAGCGACACAAAGCGGGGGATCGGAAACCCGGTCGAGCGGCCTTTCTTCCAGCCGTCGTTGAACGCGGCTTGCGCCTGCGGCACGCTGCCCCCTGTTTCGACCGGTGCCAGGATGGCGATCAGGACCAGGAGAGCGGGCAAGGCTCTTCTGGCGCGCGTTCCGATTTTTCCGTTTGTTTTCATCAACCCGCCATCGTTGCTGCAGCCAGCTAAGGCCGGCTGCGGCATTCAAGTCGGTCGTGGTTAGCAGGGCGTTAATCAACGTCACCAACGGGAACACGATGCACTCACGATGGGGTTATCGGTCGGCGCTCTCGGCCTGCGCCCTGTAGTCTCTGACGAGCCCTTCGTAAGCGTCCATCGGCGGAAATTCCGCGAAGCTGTGGGTGGCACCCGTGTTTGCCCAGGGGAATTTCGTGGAAGTGAAGGTTTCGATGAAGGGCGCAAACCAGCTGGCATCGTCGAGCATGGTCGGCCGGATGTTGACGAACCCGTCCATCCCTGTCGCCTTCGTGTAGAGCCAGCTCTTGCAGCGCGAGCAGTGGTAGTGATGGACGTCGTCGCCATGCATGCCGCCGATGACAGGCTTTCCCGCTGTGACCTCGAAACCATCGGCAGGAATGGCGGCCGAGCAGGAGAAGGCGCTGGCGCTCATCTTCCGGCACCCCTTGCAGTGGCAGGCCATCGTGACCAGCGGCGCTGCGCTGATCCGGAAGCGGATTTCGCCGCAGCGGCAGGACCCAACGATCGGCAGTTTCGGCATCGGCATGGTGATCTCCTCAGGTGATCCCGAGGAGATAGCGCATCATGCTGACAATGTCAGGCGGGGCGTTTCGGGATATCCAGTCCGCGCTGCACGGCGGGACGGGCTAGGCCGCGTTCCAGCCATTTCGGCACATGGACAAGCTCTTCATAGCCGACGAGGTCGCCAGCACCGTAAAAGCCGATCAGGTTGCGAACCCATCCGAGCATGGAAATGTCGGCGATCGTGTATTCGTCGCCCATCACCCAGTCGCGACCGGCGAGCCGGGTTTCCAGCACGCGGATCAGCCGGGCGCTCTCCTTGGCGTAGCGGTCACGCGGGCGCTTGTCTTCGAAATCCTTGCCGGCGAATTTGTGGAAGAATCCGAGCTGGCCGAACATCGGACCGAGCCCGCCCATCTGGAACATCACCCATTGGATCGCCTCGTAACGGCCGGCCGGGTCGGCGGGCAGAAACTGTCCCGTCTTTTCGGCAAGATAGATCAGGATCGCACCCGATTCGAACAGCGCCAGAGGCTTGCCGCCGGGACCATCCGGATCGAGGATTGCCGGGATCTTGCCGTTCGGGTTGAGCGACAGGTACTCCGGCTCCCAGGTCTCGTTCGCGCCGATATTGATGAAATGCGGCTCGTAAGCCAGGCCCGTCTCCTCCAGCATGATCGAAACCTTCACGCCATTCGGCGTGGGCGTCGAATAGAGCTGAAGGACTTGAGGGTTTTGGGCGGGCCAGCGGGTGGTGATCGGATAAGCGGAAAGATCGGCCATGGGGGATCCTCGGGTTGAACTATCCAGAACACCCTAGTTCGGTGACTGTCCGTGGAAAAGAGGAAACGTTTCCGTGGCTGTCAGCCCGAATTGCACCACAAAAAAGCCGGGCGTCCTTGCGGACACCCGGCTCCATTCATTCCGTCCAGGCCGCCGCGATTACAAAGCGATGTCCGGGACTTTCTTGACGTCGCCAGCGGGAGTTACCGTTGCGCTGGCGGCGGCTGCTGCGTTGACCGCCGGGGAGGCGATGGCCAGCTGCAGACGGGCTTCCGTGGCGGCCCATGCCTTGGCAAGCATGTCCGGGTTCTCGTTCAGCTTCTGGCCGTAGCTCGGAACGATCGTGTGGACGCGTTCCTGCCATTCCGGTGTCTTCAGCTTTTCGGCGAACACCTTCTTCAGAACGTCGAGCATGATCGGGGCTGCGGTCGAGGCGCCAGGCGAAGCGCCGAGAAGGGCTGCGATCGAGCCGTCCTTGGCTGCGACGATCTCGGTGCCGAGCTTCAGCACGCCGCCCTTGACGGGATCGCGCTTGATGATCTGCACGCGCTGGCCGGCCTGCCACAGGCGCCAGTCCTCGGCCTTGGCATTGGGGAAGTAGACCTTGAGCGCTTCGAAGCGGTCTTCGTCGGACATGATCAGCTGGCCGGCGAGATACTGGACGAGCGCGAACTCGTCGGTGCCGACCTTGACCATCGGCCAGATGTTGTCGAGCGTGACCGACGCCGGCAGATCGAACAGCGAGCCTTCCTTCAGGTACTTCGTCGAGAAGGTGGCGAAGGGGCCGAACAGGATGTGGCGCTTGCCTTCGAGCACGCGCGTGTCGAGATGCGGCACCGACATCGGCGGAGCGCCGGTCTCGGCCTGGCCATAGGCCTTGGCAAGGTGGCGTTCGACGATCTCAGGCTTGTCGCAGACGAGGAACGAGCCACCGACCGGGAAGCCGGCATAGTCGTCGCCTTCCGGAATGCCGGACATCTGCAGAAGCGGCAATGCGCCGCCGCCGGCACCGATAAAGACGAATTTCGCCCGGACCGTTTCGGATGCGCCGGTGTCACGGTTGGAATAGCTGACCGTCCAGGTGCCGTCGTCGTTCTTCTGCATGTCGTCGACTTCCGACGAGGTGCGCAGGGTGAACGTCTGCTGGGCCTTCAGGTGCGCCACGTACTGGCGGGTGATTTCGCCCCACTCGACGTCGGTGCCGAGCGGGCTCCAGGTGACGGCGAGCTTCTGGTTCGCGTCACGGCCTTCCATCATCAGCGGAACCCATTCGGCGATCTTGGAGTGATCGTTGGAGAATTCCATGCCGGAGAAGAGCGGGCTCGCCTTCAGCGCTTCGAAGCGCTTGGCCAGGAACGCGGTGTTGTCTTCGCCCCAGACAAAGCTCATGTGCGGCGTCGAGTTGATGAACGAGCGCGGATCCTTCAGAACGCCGACATCCACCTGGTGGGCGAGGAACTGACGGGTGACCTGGAACGCTTCGTTGATTTCGATTGCGCGGTTGATCTGGACATTGCCGTTGCTGTCCATCGGCGAATAATTGAGTTCGGCGAGCGCCGAGTGGCCGGTGCCGGCGTTGTTCCAGCCGTTGGAGCTTTCCATCGCGACCTTGTCGAGGCGCTCGATCATTTCGATCGTCCAGGTCGGCTCGAGCTGCGAGATGAGAACGCCGAGCGTGGCGCTCATGATGCCGCCGCCGACGAGGAGAACGTCGACCGTCTTTTCGGGAGAGGTGGTTTGCGCCCAGCTCGGAAGCGTCGTTGCGCCAAGTGCAGCAGCGCCGCCCGCAGCGGAGCCGAGAAGCTGGCGACGGCTGACCGCCATGCCGCTTGTGGAGGACGAAATGTTATTGTTCTTGGAAGGCATCGCCACCTCGGAATTGTTGGTGTTTCGCTCCTCCCGCGGCGGTCTCTAAGGGATTTATCATAGACCGACAAGCCCCCGTTGCGGCATTTTGTCGGTAGGACAGCGTGACGCGGCGGCTGTTCTTCAAAAGATGATTGAATTCATCTTGTTTTGATCCGGCGGCGTGGATATAGGGCGCGTGCGCCCATCGTCCTTCAATAGGGAACCACTCTCGTGACAGCGATTAAGTCTCTTCTGGCCGTCTCCGGCCTCTGCGCCGCTCTTGGTCTCGCGACTGCCGATCTTGCCGAGGCGGCAACCCAGTACCCGCTGACGATCGACAATTGTGGCGCTTCCGTCACGTTCCAGAAGGCTCCGGAACGGGCCGTCGGACTTGGCCAGAACAGCGCGGAAATCCTGCTGATGCTCGGGCTCGAGGACAGGATGGTCGGAACCGCTTTCTGGCCGAGCAAGGTTCTGCCGCAACTGGAAGAAGCCAATGCCAAGGTGAAGCTGCTGACTGTCGAATTCCCGACATTCGAGAGCATTCTGGCGCAGAACCCGGATTTTGCCGCCGCCGCGCTGCCGAGCCTGATCGGCCCGACCAGCAAGGTTGCCAAGCGCGAGGATTTCGAGAAAGTCGGCGTCCCCACCTATATCTCGCCCAGCACCTGCCTTTCCACCGAAAAGGTGAAGAACGAATACGGCAGCCGCGACCAGCTTTGGAATATGGACCTGCTCTATAAGGAGATCGCCGAGCTTTCGCAGATCTTCGACGTTTCCGAGCGTGGCGAAGCGGTCATCGCCGATTTCAAGACGCGTGAGGCAGCCCTTCGTTCGAGCGTTGCCAAGGACGGCAAGACACTCTCCTACCTGTTCTGGTTCTCCAGCCAGTCGCCGACCGCCGATGCCTATCTCGGCGGCAAGAACGCGGCCTCCGGCTTTATCGCCGATCTCTTGGGCGGCAAGAATGCCGTGACGGCGGAAGCCGAATGGCCGACGCTTGGATGGGAAAGCATCATCGCTGCCAATCCCGATGTGATCGTGGTCGCCAATCTCGACCGCAACCGTTGGGAGCTGGACAAGCCGGACGCCAAGATCAAGTTCCTGACCACCGATCCGGCCGTCAGCCAGATCGCGGCCGTCAAGAACAAGGCGATGGTGGTGATGGACGGTCAGGCGATGAACCCGACGATCCGCACGATCTACGGCGCCGAACAGGTGGCCTCGCAGCTCAAGGCGCTTGGTCTCCTGAAGTGAGCGAAACGCAGCGACCGATCCCGCAGCAAAGCCGGCATACGGGCCGGCAGAACGGGCGGCAGCTTGCCGTCCTGTTCGGCCTGCTGCTGGCGTCGCTCGCCGCCATCGGTCTCGTGGTCGGAGTGAGCGTCGGGATCGGCGACCTGCCGATCCCGCTTTCGACGACCTATGCCGCGATCACCAACCGGCTGGGCTGGACGGCGATCGCGCTCAACCGCATCCACGAGACGGTCATCTGGGACTATCGCCTCAGCAGGGCGCTGGTCGCATCCTTCTGCGGTGCGGGTCTCGCGCTGTCTGGCGCCATCATGCAGTCGCTGCTGCGCAATCCCTTGGCCGAGCCCTATGTGCTCGGCATTTCCGCCGGTGCCTCCACCGGGGCGGTGGCAATCGTCATTCTCGGGCTTGGCGCGGGCACGGTGTCGCTTTCGGCCGGTGCGTTTGCCGGCGCGTTCGCGGCGTTCTTTTTCGTGGCGCTTTTGTCGAACGGCGCCCGGGGTGGGGCGGACCGCACCATTCTTGCGGGCGTTGCGGCGTCGCAGCTGTTTAACGCGGCAACCTCCTATATCGTCACCACATCCGGCAACGCGCAGCAGGCGCGCGATGTGATGTTCTGGCTGCTCGGCAGTTTCGGCGGCGTGCGCTGGCCGGAATTCATGCTGGTGTCTGTCGTCGTCGGCGTGTGCCTGATCGTCTGCCTGTTCTATGCGCGGGTGCTCGACGCGTTTGCCTTCGGAGACGAGGCGGCCGCCTCGCTTGGCGTCAATGTCGGGCGGGCCCGCATCGTGCTGTTTGCGCTGACGGCGATCATGACGGCGACGATCGTCTCGATGGTTGGAACGATCGGCTTTGTCGGTCTCGTCGTGCCGCATGCGGCGAGGTTCATCGTCGGGCCTTTGCATATCCGGCTGCTGCCGGCCTGTGCCATCGTCGGGGCGATCTTCATGGTGCTGGCGGATATCGCCTCGCGGGCGCTGATCCCGCAGCAGGTTCTGCCGATCGGCGTCGTGACGGCTTTGGTCGGGGTGCCGTTCTTCTCCGTCATTCTCTACCGGTTCCAGAAGTCGTCATGAGCATCGAAGCGGAAAATCTCAGCTGGAAGATCGGCCGCAAGACCATTCTCGACGGCGTGTCCTTCGCGGCTGAACCGGGCAAGATGGTCGGGCTTCTCGGGCCGAACGGATCGGGCAAGACCTCGCTGCTGCGCCTGATCGCCGGACTGAAGACGCCGCATGCGGGCAAAGTGACGCTCGATGGCCGCGATATCGGCACGATCGGCCGACGCGCGATCGCCCAACGGGTGGCGTTCGTGGAGCAGCATGCGACGACCAATTCCAGCCTGCGGGTCATCGACGTGGTCAAGCTCGGGCGGTTTCCGCACCGGTCGATGTTTTCGGGCTGGTCGACGGCCGACGACGAGGCGGTGACAGAGGCGTTGGAACGCTCCGGCATGGTGGAAAAGCGAAACGACCGCTGGCAGAGCCTGTCGGGCGGCGAGAGACAGCGCGTGCATATCGCCAGGGCGCTCGCGCAATCGCCGAAGGAACTGATCCTCGACGAGCCGACCAACCATCTCGATGTCCAGCACCAGATCAGCCTCATGCGGCTGGTCGCCGGTCTGCCGGTGACAAGCGTGATCGCGCTGCACGATCTCAACCACGCCGCGATGTTCTGCGACAGCCTGATCATCCTGCAGCAGGGCAGGATCGTCGCGTCAGGGACACCGGAGGAGATCATCACGCAGGAACTTCTGCGGGATGTGTTTTCGGTCGATGCGCGCGTGGAAACCTCGTCGCATCACGGGCGGCCGCATATCCACTATCTGCGATAGATCCGAAAACCTCGTATTCGCGCTTCCCTTGCGACGCATTCGTTGTAGGCTCATGTCCTCAGCACGTTGAACACGCACGGGAGAGAGACGGATGACACACGCCGCTTACGCATTGCAGATCGTCCGCGAGTTCGATGTGCCTGCCGAGAAACTCTACAAGGTCTGGACGACGCCGGAACGGTTCGGCGAGTGGTTCTGCCCGCTGCCCTGGAAAGTGACGCAGGCGCGCGCCGACCTTCGCCCCGGCGGAGAGAGTTTTGTGCTGATGCAGGGGCCGGAAGGCGAAACGGTGCCGAATGCCGGAGTCTATCTGGAAGTGGTGCCGAACAGGAAGCTCGTGTTTACCGACGCCTATACGGCCGGATGGGTGCCCTCGGCCAAGCCGTTCATGACCGGCATCATCGCGTTCGAGGATATCGGCGGCGGACGCTCCCGCTACACGGCAACTGCCGTCCACTGGGCCGAGGAAGACATGATCGCCCACCGGGACATGGGGTTCGAGCAAGGCTGGGGCGTGGTTGCGGACCAGATGGCAGAGATTGCCAAGACGATGTAGATTTTCTCGATTCCTTTCAGGCTGTTGGGCCCTATCGCTCGTGTCCTTAATCCGCAAAGGGTGCGGCTGACGATGTGAATCCGGTTTAGGATCCAAGTGTCTGAAACCAGATTCCTTTTGCCTATCCATTCGATCGAACGAACCGTTCGAGAAAATCCGGTTTGCGGGATGTCTGTCCGGTGACTATGTGACTGGCATCAGCAACCGGATATCTTCTTACGATGGAACTCGGCGTTTACACTTTCGGCGATCTCGACCCGACCCTGCTCAACAAGGGTGGGGAGGCGGCACGGCGGGTGACGAACCTTCTCGAAGAGATCGAGCTTGCCGACCAGGTGGGGCTCGACGTGTTCGGGCTCGGCGAACATCACCGGGCCGACTATGTGATATCGTCGCCGGCGACGGTACTTGCGGCGGCGGCCGTGCGCACCAAAAACATCAGGCTGACGAGTGCGGTGACGGTTCTGTCTTCGGAAGATCCGGTGCGGGTGTTTCAGGAGTTTGCGACCGTCGACCTGATCTCCGGCGGCCGGGCCGAGATCATGGCCGGGCGCGGCTCGTTCATCGAATCCTTCCCGCTGTTCGGCTACGACCTTGGCGATTACGACGACCTGTTTTCGGAAAAGCTCGATCTGCTGCTCGCGCTGCGCGACAACGAGATCGTGACCTGGCAGGGCGAGAAGCGTGCGCCGATCAATGGCCGTGGCGTCTATCCGCGGCCGTTGCAGAACCAGATGCCAGTGTGGATCGCGGTCGGCGGTACGCCGCAGTCTGTGGCGCGGGCAGGGGCCATGGGCCTGCCGCTGGCGGTCGCCATCATCGGCGGGGAATATCCGCGCTTTGCGCCGTTCTTCAAGCTTTACCGCGAGGCGGCGACGCGGGCCGGGCACGATGCCGCCGCGCTGCCAACCAGCATCGCTGTCCATGGGTTCATCGCCGATACGACCGATATCGCTGCCCAGCAGTTCTACGGGCCGCAGGCTTCTGTGATGGACCGGATCGGTCGCGAGCGCGGCTGGGGGCCGACCAACCGGGCGCATTTCGACCAGGCTCGCGGTCCGATCGGCAATCTCTTTGTCGGCGAGCCGGAGCTGGTGGCGGAAAAGATCATCGCTGCCCACACGGTGTTCGGCATGAGCCGTTTCATGCTGCAGATGGCAATCGGCCTGATGCCGCATGATCAGATCATGCGCGGCATCGAACTCTACGGCACGAAAGTGGCGCCGATCGTCAGAAAAGAGATCGGGAGCCCAAAAAGCATTTGACGGGCCGGGTCGTTGGCGCGAAACCGGCGACCTTACAGAGAGTGGACGTGCGGGACGGATGATCATTTCGAACGAAGACGAGCTTGCAAAGCTCAAGGAGATCGGCAGGCTCTGCGCCCGTGCGGTGGATCTGATGGGCAAGGCGCTCGAGCCCGGGATCACCACCCGCGAACTGGATGCGATCGGACGCAAGCTTCTGGAAGACAGTGGCGCGCAGTCGGCACCCGAGCATGACTACCAGTTTCCCGGCGCGACCTGCATTTCCGTCAACGAGGAAGTGGCGCACGGCATTCCCGGCGACCGGGCGATTGCGGCTGGCGATCTCGTCAATATCGACGTTTCGGCGCTGAAGGATGGTTTTTACGGCGATACCGGCGCGTCATTCTGCGTGCCGCCGGTCAAGCGCGAGGTCGAGAAACTGTGCCGCGACGGCAAGCGGGCGCTGTGGACCGGGTTGCAGCAGGTGAAGACGGGAAAGCCGATTGCCGGCATCGGCAACGCGATCGGGGCGTTTGCCAAGAAGAACCGCTATACGCTGATCACCAATCTTTCGAGCCACGGCATCGGCCGCTCGCTGCACGAGGAGCCGGGTGAAGTGCCGACATGGCCGGATCCGCAGGAAAGCCGTATCATGGAGGAGGGGCTGGTGTTTACCATCGAGCCGTTCCTGTCTCTCGGCGGCGAATGGGCCGAAGAGGGCGATGACAAGAGCGATCCGTGGACGCTCTACAGTGAACCCAAGGCGCCGACCGTGCAGTTCGAACACACGATCGTGGTGACGCGCAACGGGCCGCTGATCCTGACGCTGGCAGACTAGGCTATCCTAGCTCTGTCAGCAGACCGGCCGAAGAGTCGGCCGGGTCGATCCGATCAGCTTTTCTTGTGTTTGCTGCAGACGATATCCAGCCTGCGATAGAAAGCGTCGGCGCGCTCCTGATTGAGCTTGTCCATCATCAGGCTGGTCTGGCGACGGGCAGCGCTTTCGAGCAACTGGGCAAACGCCGCGTTGCCGATCTGGTCGGCCTCGCGCAGCTGCGAGATCAAAGGGTCGGACATCACGTCCGAACGGGTAAGATCCTGGTTCATCAATATAAACTCCATCATCCCTACAAAATCGATCCGAACACCTGAAACGGCATTCGAAGGGTACGATGCGTAGATTTCCTAAAATGAACGCCGGCCAGGACATCCGAATCACCGGAGCCCCTGTCGACCTTCATATAATGCCCGTCATTCGTGTCAGCAAAGCGACAGAAGTCGTGATTTGTGGTGTCGGGAATGGGATTGCAGGTGACCCGAATTTGCGGCTGCCCGACCACCCATCAGCGCTCGTCATCGCAGCGATGACAATTTCTGCATTGTGCAGCGCAACCGCCGCTGGGATAAGGCGGCATGTTGCAGATCTCTACGCCTCAGGTTCGAACCCCCCTTATGATCGGCGTGTCCGGCGGCGTTGCGATGGCGGCGGCGATGGGGTTCGGGCGGTTCTTCTATACACCGGTGCTGCCGGGGATGATTGCGGGCATTCCGATCTCGGCTGCCGACGCGGGCACGATTGCAGCCGGTAACTTTGCGGGTTATCTGGCCGGTGCCGTGCTTTCGGCCTATGCCTGGGCGTCAGGTCGCGAGCGGCAGGTGGCGCTCGGAGGATTGCTGGCGACAGCGGTTCTTCTCGCTGCCATGGGTCTTTCGACATCGGTCACGGTGTTTGTGGTGATCCGTTTTCTCGCCGGGCTTGCGAGTGCGTTTTCGATGATCTTCACCTCGGCCGTGGTGCTGCCGCATGCGGCGGGCCGTCCGACTGTCGGCATGCTGCATTACGGTGGCGTGGGCGCCGGCATCGCGCTGTCTTCGGCGCTTGCCTTCATCGTCAACACGGTGGCGGGTGATGCGGCGCACGGGTGGCGGATCAACTGGTTTGCGGGTGCGGCGATCGCGCTCCTTGTCTTCCTCCTCGTGTCGCGCGGATTGCCGCGGCCGGCCGGGGAGACGCGGGCGCCTGCCGAGCCCAGGCTCGTCTGGAACCGTCCGCTTGTGCTGATAACGCTGTCCTATGGCCTGTTCGGCTTCGGTTACGTGATCACAGCCACCTTTCTTGTCGCGATTGCGCGGATGGGCAATGCCGGGTCGGTGGTCGAGTTTCTGGCCTGGTTCGTCACGGGATGTGCGGCGGCGGTTTCGCTGTTTGCCTGGCAGCCCTTCGTCAGGCGGCTGGGGCTCGGGGCCGCCTATTGCGCCGCCATCGCGTTGCTGTGGCTCGGCGTGCTCGGCTCGGTGATACTGCCTGCGGTTCCCGGTGCGCTGTTCGGCGGGTTGCTGCTTGGGGCGACATTCATGGTCGTTACCGCCTACGGGCTGCAGCTCGGCCGCCAGCTTGCGCCGCTAAGTCCGCGCCGCGCCTTTGCCTTCATGACCGCCGCCTTCGGCACAGGGCAGATCGTCGGGCCGCTGGTGGCAGGGTTTATAGCCGAGCGGAGCGGCAGTTTCACCCTGCCGTCGCTGATTGCAGCCGGCGCGCTTGTCGTGTGCGTCGGGCTGGCATTGCCGCTGATCCGGTATGTGCCTCGACGAGACGCCTGAGGGCTGATGCTTACATTTATGTAACAATGGTGGGGAACCATTGCCGCTCCCTTGGAACTGCCTTAGTTTCCGGCCACATCGTCCACCCCGACATCATCCTTGAATCGAACTCAGGAAAGCGCGCGCTCCGTGTTCCACTCCTTCTTTCCCCGACCAAAACTGTTTTTCATCTCTGCATTCATCTGGTCCATGATCATGGTTGTCCTGTGGTATGCGGGTGGTTCGCAACTCGGCGCTAGTCTCGGTTTGACTGAGCCCGAAGGGAACGCTGCGCCAATAGGGATAGGGCTATTCTTGTCTGCGCCATTCCTCTGGTTTTATGTTTACTATGGCATAGCAGTGGCGATTTTTGCAGCTTTTTGGTTCTGGTTCGAACCACATCCCTGGCAAATGTGGTCGATCCTCGGTAGTGCTTTGATCATATTCGCCACCTATTTCTCAGTGCAGGTGAGCGTGGCTCTGAATGCCTGGTACGGGCCCTATTACGACCTTATTCAACAAGCACTGGCCAAGACGGCGCCGGTCACTACCGAGCAACTCTACACCGGGCTTCTTGGGGTTGTCGGAATCTTATTTCTTGCCGTCACGGTTGGCGTGCTCAACCTTTTCTTTGTCAGCCATTACATTTTCCGATGGCGGACTGCGATGAATCAGTTTTATATGGCTAACTGGGAGAAGCTGAGACATATCGAAGGTGCGTCGCAACGTGTACAGGAAGACACGATGCGGTTTTCATCAACCGTTGAAGGTCTTGGTGTCGGTTTCGTTCGCGCTATCATGACACTCATCGCATTCTTGCCTGTGTTGTTTACATTCTCCGAGACGATCACCGAGTTGCCAATCATCGGCGAGGTTCCGCATGCTTTGGTCTGGGCAGCAGTTCTCTGGTCGCTGTTTGGCACCGGTCTCCTCGCTCTCGTCGGCATCAAGCTTCCGGGGCTTGAGTTTCGAAATCAGCGCGTTGAGGCGGCATATCGCAAGGAGCTGGTTTATGGCGAGGACAACGAGGATAGAGCCCAGCCAGCAACTGTGGCCGAGCTCTTTGCGAATGTCAGAAAGAATTATTTCCGACTATATTTTCACTACCTCTATTTCAACGTCGCGCGGATTTTCTACCTGCAGGCCGACAATCTCTACGGCCTCGTCGTCCTCATTCCATCGATTGCAGCAGGCAAGGTCACGCTAGGTCTCTTTACCCAGATCGGAAACGTATTCGAACAGGTAAGGGGTTCCTTCCAGTACTTAATCAACTCGTGGACGACTATCGTCGAGCTGATGTCGATTTATAAGCGTCTCAAAGCTTTCGAGGCCGTAATTTACAATGCCCCGCTGCCGGAGATCGACCGGAACTATCTGGTGCGTGAAGCGGAAGGCGGGGAGATGGCGGCGAACAAGCCGACCTGATCGGCTCGAGGCTTCCAGATATTGGACAGCAGTTTTGGCCGCGCCGGGTGACTAGTCCGGCGCGGTTTCTCGTTCAGGGGAAGGGCAGGCGGCGCAATAAGGGTATTTTGGAGTTCAGGCTTTCCGCCTGCCGGGACCGTTTCTGATGATTTTCGGGATGCCGAAAACCGTCACGGCCATCATCGGAACCGGTTCTTTCGAACCTGTTGGTGATGCCGGTTCGCGAACCCGGTTCCCCACCGATGACGCAAGCATTATCGCCCGGCACGATTGCGTGAGGACGAGCGGTTCTCAGAAAAATGATAATCCGTTGGTTTCAAACGGAGATAACGTGCATTAGCGGATTTTTCGGACGCCTCAGGCGACAGCTTTGCGGCGGAACCGCATCTGGTTCAGCGCCCAGCCGGCAAGGCAGCCGATGGCGGCGCCTGCGGCCTTGACCAGTGCATCATCCATATGGGCATGGCGCGAGGGCGACAGGAGCTGCAGCATCTCGATGCCGCCAGCCCCGATCAAGAGCAGAACTGCGCAAAAAATCCACTGGCGCGGATAGGCGGCGACGAAGAGGAAGGCCATCACGGCGAAGGCCGCCGCCCGGTCGACATCCACGGGCAGGAGGTCGTGCGGCCGCAGGTCGATCGGCGAGATCGTCACGAAGACGATCGCGGCGAGCGCCAGCCAGGCCAGGGTTCTGGCCGGATTTGCGAGAAGGCGGTTTGTCATCAGGGTGTCATACCGAACTATGCTGCATTGCGAAAATCGAATCGTCGCCCGCGGTTAACGGCGTCCAGCAGACGGCTACAGGCCGGACGTTGCCTTGGCCTTGCGACGTTCTGCGATCATGGGGATGGCCTGCTTGTAGCTGACGCAGGCGACATCGTCCCTATTGCAGACTTCCGAGACCAGCCGTTCCATCGCCCGCCAATAGGCACCGCCGTTCATCTCGACGAAGTGAAAGCCGAGCTGAACAGGAATGCGGTCACCGTCGTATTCGCGGTCGAAGGCGGCGCGGAACGCGGAATAGGCGCGGTCCTCGAACGTGGACGACTGGCTGGGATTGTCGATGCCGCCGGAATGGCGGATGAACAGGTTGTAGTCCATGGCGATGATCGGTCGCTGCGACGGGCCTTCGGGAATGAGCGGCAGGCCGAAGCGGATCAGCCCGTCCTCCTCTTCCGGCATCATCGGCCCCTTGGTGACAAGGCTTGCATCATAGGTAAAGCCCGCTTTTTTCTCGGCGACAGTCATGCCGGCACTGGTGGCGAAATAGGGGGCGCGGAAACCATGGATGTCGTTCGCCACGAAATCCTTCCAGCCACCGGGTTCGCTGTCGCCAGCACCGATCGCCGTCCAGGCATTGCCGAGCACGCGCGAGAAGGTCGTCATCTCGGCGCTCCAGTCTGCCGCGGACCAGTCCTTGCCGTCGAAGTGGCCGCAGGTGTGGCTGGAAATGTCGTGGCCTTCCTGATGCGCCTGCCAGATATGGGAAAGCCGTTCGCGCGCTTCGTCTTTCGTCTGGGCAAAGCCGATATTGGAGCGGCCGGGCTTGTGGCCCGGTCCCTGATAGGTCGACCGCTCGGCGCGGGGGATCAGCAGCGTGCAGGACAGGAAGTAGGTGAAGTGGGCGTTGTTGGCCCTCGCAAAATCGCGGCTGCGCTGCCACAGGTGGTTGGGACCGGCGCCATCGAAGGAGACGATCAGCAACTGTTTCGGCCGCTCGTCTGCGCTCAGCGCCGGGGAGGCGAGGCAGAGGCAAAGGGCGATGGAGGAAAAGAGCAAACGCATGGCAACCCGGTACTGTGTCCAAAGGGGAGAATCGAGGCGAATTTCCCTGCGCCCGGATTAAGGCGAAGCTTTGAATTGGGATATGATAGAAGGGACCAAGGCTCCTTGCATCAACAAGCTTGTTTGAGAATTGCGTGAGGGGCCTTACATCCTTAGCAAAATAAGCTATTAGGCGCTCTTTAGATGGATGGGGCCCCAGCAAGGCCGGAGTGATCATGGCGCAGAACGACGACAGCTTTTTCCGTGAGGTCAACGAAGAACTTCGTTCCGACCAGTTGCAGTATGTGTGGAAGCGCTACAGCCGTATCCTGATCGGCGTTGCCGTTCTCGTCGTCCTCGGCACGGCCGGCTGGCGCGGGTACGAATACTGGGAAAACCACGGTTCGTCGCAGTCGGGTGACCGGTTCATCGCGGCGCTTGATCTTGCCTCGAAGGGCAAGAACGACGAAGCGCTGGCGGCACTCTCCGCGATCGAAAAGGATGGCTCCGGCGCCTATCCGGTTCTCGCCAAGATGCGTGCAGGCTCGGTTCAGGCCGCCAAGGGCGATACCGGGGCAGCCATCTCCACCTTTACAGCGATCGGCGGCGACACTTCAGCGCCGGCCGCAATCCGCGATCTCGCAAAACTGCGCGCCGCATGGCTGCTGATTGACGCCGGCACCTACGATCAGGTGTCTGCACAGGCGCAGGCCATGGCCAACCAGGGCCAGACGCTTGCCAATTCCGCCCGCGAAGCATTGGGTCTTGCCGCCTACAAGGCCGGCAACATGGCGGAAGCCAAGACCTGGTTCCAGCGGATCGCCGAGGATGCCAGTGCGCCGCGCAACGTTGCCAACCGCGCCCAGATCATGCTCGACAACATCGCCGCATCCGGCAAGGCGCCCTGATTTTTCGCCACAGGGCAGCAAGGAACGACTATGAGCTTCACCGTCGCCATCGTAGGACGCCCGAATGTCGGCAAGTCCACGCTCTTCAACCGGCTGGTCGGCAAGAAGCTCGCGCTCGTCGACGATACGCCGGGCGTTACCCGTGACCGCCGCCCGGGCGATGCCAAGCTGATCGACCTCCGGTTCATCATCATCGATACGGCCGGTCTCGAAGAGGTCGGTCCCGATACGCTCGAGGGCCGCATGCGGGCCCAGACCGAGCTCGCCATCGAGGATGCCGACCTGACGCTGTTCGTGGTCGATGCGAAATTCGGTCTGACACCGCTCGACAAGACGTTCGGCGAACTGTTGCGCCGCAGCGGCAAGCCGGTCGTGCTGGTGGCCAACAAATCCGAAGCCAAGGGTTCCGACGGCGGCTTCTACGATGCCTATACGCTGGGTCTCGGCGAGCCGGTGCCGATTTCTGCCGAACACGGCCAGGGCATGATCGATCTGCGCGACGCGATCGTCGAGGCGATCGGCGAAGACCGGGCGTTTCCGGAAGGCGACGACGACGAGGCCGAGACGGATATCGACGTGCGCGACAGCGTGCTGGGCGAAGAGGCCGACGACGAGTTCGAGCCTGCCTATGACGATACGAAGCCGCTGCGGGTAGCCATTATCGGCCGTCCGAATGCCGGCAAGTCGACGCTGATCAATCGCTTTCTGGGTGAAGACAGGCTGCTGACCGGCCCGGAAGCGGGCATTACCCGCGACAGCATTTCCGTCGACTGGGAGTGGCGCGGCCGCACGATCAAGATGTTCGACACGGCCGGCATGCGCAAAAAGGCCCGCGTCCAGGAGAAGCTCGAAAAGCTGTCCGTCGCCGACGCGCTGCGGTCGATCCGCTTTGCCGAGACGGTCGTGATCGTTTTCGATGCGACCATTCCGTTTGAAAAGCAGGACCTGCAGCTGGTCGATCTGGTGCTGCGCGAAGGACGCGCCGCCGTGCTCGCCTTCAACAAGTGGGACCTCGTCGAAGAACCGCAGGCGGTGCTGGCCGAGCTGCGCGAAAAGACCGAGCGGCTGCTGCCGCAGGCGCGCGGTATCCGCGCCGTGCCGATTTCCGGCCAGACCGGTTATTCGCTCGACAAGCTGATGCAGAGCATCATCGACACCGACATGGTGTGGAACAAGCGCATCTCGACGGCCAAGCTCAATCGCTGGCTGGAAGGCACGCAGGTTCAGCATCCGCCACCGGCCGTTTCGGGCCGTCGCCTGAAGCTCAAATACATGACGCAGGTCAAGGCCCGCCCGCCGGCCTTCATGATTTCCTGCACGCGTCCCGATGCCCTGCCGGAAAGCTACATCCGCTATCTGACCAACGGCCTGCGCGCCGATTTCCAGATCCCGGGCGTGCCGATTCGCATTCACTTCAAGGCGGGCGAGAACCCGTTCGAAAACCGCCGCAAGAAGCGATAAACCTGCTCGATGATCGCGTTTAGTGCAGAACGTCGATCATCAGCAGCACGAGCGGTTTCGCCAAATGGTTGAAATATAAGCCGGAACGTGGGCTGAACGCAGCGACCGCTCAGGCGTTTCGCGCTCTGCTTGCATTCGGTTCGTCTTTATGATCCACTCCTTCTTGTCGACCCGGTGCTGTGGAGGGCGTTGGGCGGCCTTTTGGGAGGTTTTTCATGATCGTACTCGGTCTGCTGACTGCCGTGGGTCTTGGTGCTGGTGGTATCGGCTATTTCATCTGGCGCGGATAGGCATCAGCGGGACGTGCCGGTTCGACATGCAGGCTAGCGCATAGAACTCCGGCCACAGCATCAATATCCGGTTATCGCGCAGTCAGCGCCTTGACGCCCTGTACCTTGAGCACGTTGCCGAGAAACTGTTTCGAGGCGGCTTCCCAGGTGTAGCGGCGGGCAAGGCGACTTGCGTCCTCGCGCCGACACGTCAGTGCTTCCAGGCAGGCAAGCCGCAGGTCTTCGTTGAGGGCGCCGGCGCCTGAGCCCTGTTCGATGATGTCGATCGGACCCATGACCGGATAGGCCGCGACCGGGACGCCGCTTGCCAGCGCCTCGAGAATGGTGTTGCCGAACGTATCGGTTCTGGACGGGAAGACGAACACGTCGGCCTGGGCGTAGGCGCGTGCCAGGTCTTCTCCCGTTTTCATTCCCGTGAAAAGCACATGTGGGTAGCGCCGTTGAAGGTCGGCGCGGGCGGGGCCGTCGCCGATCACCACCTTGGAGCCCGGCAGATCGAGATCGAGAAAGGCGGGCAGGTTTTTCTCCACGGCGACTCGGCCGACCGTCATGAAGATCGGGCGCGGCAGGTCGAAGGGCTTGGCCTCGAGTGCCACCGGGTGAAACACCGTCTGATCGATTCCGCGGCTCCAGCGCAGAAGATTTTTCACGCCGAGCTTGTGCAGTTCCCGCTCAAGGCTCGCGGTTGCCACCATGCAGCCGTTGCCGGCATTGTGGAACCAGCGGACGAAGCCGTTGAGCAGCCGGATCGGCACCGGAAAGCGGGCGGCCACATATTCCGGAAAACGCGTGTGATAACTGGTGGAGAACGGCATGCCGTTCTTCAGGCACCAGCGGCGGGCCGCAAGTCCGAGCGGGCCTTCCGTGGCGATATGCACGGCGGATGGCTGGGTTCCTTCGATGGTCGCGGCGACGCTGCGGAAGCTTGCGACCGAAAGGCGGATTTCCGGATAGGTCGGGCAGGGGATGCTTGAGAAATCCAGCGGCGTCACCATCGAGACATTGATGCCCATGCATGCCAGTTCGCGGTTGGTATTTTCGATCGAACGTACGACGCCATTGACCTGTGGATACCAGGCGTCGGTTACAATGGTAATCCTTGTCATGGTTTGACCCGGCCCCGTTGCCATGCCGGAACCGACTCGCGGCTGCCGACCATGTTTTCCGTTCCTTCATCGGAAAATATTGTAACAGGGCGATGAAGACGCGCTCTCAACGTTTGATTGTCGAAGCCGAACGCTGCTCGCAGCACCCCTCAGCAATGGACTTCCGCGGCCGGGATTGGTAGAGCCCCGGCATGCAGTACAGACCAGAAATCGATGGGCTGCGCGCGATCGCCGTCGTTCCCGTCATCCTCTTCCATACCGGTCTCGGATTGATGCCGGGTGGCTTTGTCGGCGTCGACGTGTTCTTCGTCATTAGCGGCTACCTGATCACCGCGATCATTCTCAACGACCTGGCGAGAGACCGTTTCAGCATCGTCAATTTCTACGAGCGGCGGGTGCGGCGCATCGCGCCGGCGCTGCTTGTGGTGTGCATTGCCTGTCTGCCCTTTGCGGCTCTGTGGATGCTGCCATCGGAACTGGACGATTTCGGCAAGGACCTGTTCCACTCGCTGCTGATGGTTTCCAACTTCGAGCTCTGGGACAATACGGGATATTTTTCGCCCAGTACCGAACTGAAGCCGCTGCTGCATACGTGGTCGCTATCGGTGGAAGAGCAGTTCTATCTGGTGTTTCCGGTGCTTCTGTGGATGGTGCGCAAGCAGACGCGGCAGGTGATCTTCCGCATCGTGGCGGTATTGGCGCTGATCAGCCTGTTTCTGGCATGGCCGGTTTCAAGGGTCGATCCGGTCGCGAATTTCTATCTCCCCTTTACCCGTTTCTGGGAACTTGCCGCAGGCGCGCTTTTGGCGATCGGCGGCATACCGACCCGTTACTCTGAGCGGACCCGATCGGCCCTGGGCCTTGCTGGCCTTCTCCTGATCATCGGCAGTTGCCTGTTCCTGACATCCGAGCTGAAATGGCCGGGACCGGTGACGCTGGCGCCGGTCGTCGGCACGCTTCTGGTGATCGCCTTTGCCGGTCCGGGCAATCTTGCCGGACGGCTGCTTTCGCTTCGGCCGCTGGTGGCGATCGGGCTGATCAGCTACAGCCTCTATCTCTGGCATCAGCCGGTGTTCGCCTTTGCCCGTCTGCGCTCGATGGACATGCTGCCGGGCTGGTCCTACGGGCTGCTGGTGGCGCTCGTGTTTGCGCTGGCAATCGCAAGCTATTTTCTGGTGGAACAGCCGTTCCGGAAGCCGCAGGTCGGCCGTCGCTTGGTGTTTTCCCTCAGCGGGTCCTTGGCGGCGGTGCTGGTGGTGCTCGGCATCGTGACCACCAACGCGCAGGGCTTTCCGGGCCGCGATCCTGTGCTCACAGCCATGGGGGAGCCGAGCCTCGGCATCGGCAAGATCTGCAACGGCGAAGTTCGGCCGGATGTCTGCACGATCGGTCAGGGCCCGGAAATGGCGGTCTGGGGCGATTCGCTGGCGATGCATCTGGTCGACGGGCTGGCGGCGTCCATGCACGATACGCCGTCCGATCAGGGCGAGGGACTGGTGCAGCTTCACAAGAACAGCTGCGCGTTTCCAACCGGCATCGCGCCCATTCCGCTCAACGATTCCGCGTCATGGCCGCTCGACTGCATTCGTCACAACGAGGCGGTAAAGGCCTATCTTGCAAAGACGCCCTCGCTGCGCACCGTCGTGCTCGGATCGCAGTACCTGACCTATCTCAGATCAGATCGCCGGGTGATGACGGCGCAAGGCCAGGCGATGCGGACGGATTACGGCCGGATGCTTGCCGAGGTCGAGGCGACTGCCGACTGGCTGCGCTCGATCGGTCTGCGGCCGGTGTTCATGGCGCCGCCGCCGCGCGATGGTCGCGATATCGGCCGCTGTGTCGTGCGAAGCGCCATGCTGGATGTTGCAGACACGCCCTGCATGATGGAGCGGGACGAACAGCGCGCCCATGATGCCCTCGTGGAGCGGCTGATGGCGGACGTTTCGAAGCGGTTCCCGGTCGTGTCGCTCGAAGATTATCTCTGCGACGAAAAAAGCTGCCGGGTTGTGGATGACGGCGTTTCGCTGTTCCTCGACGACGAGCATTTTTCGCATCTGGGGTCGATCCATCTCGGTAAGACGCTCGATCTCTACGACGCGCTGACGGATGCCGCGCAACACGGTTGCGAGGCTGGCGTGAAGGTGGGCGAGCCGAAAGGGATCTGCCAGCTCAAGCCGACACATCCGGTCGCGGTGGTTCAGCCGGGCAGAAGCTCCGGACTGATCAGCGCGCCGTGATGGCCGATGACGGTGGCGGCGACTGCGGCGCCGTAGGCTGCGGCTTCGTGCGGTGTGGCGGCGCTTAAGTACTTCGACAGGAAGCCGGCGTTGAAACTGTCGCCGGCGCTGGTCGTGTCGACCACCTTGCTGGTGGTGACGGCCGGTGCATGACCGGTCACGCCCGACAGGCTGAAGGTTGCGCCTTCTGCGCCGTTCTTGACCACGACATCCGTGACGCCGAGACCATGGTAGCGGGCGATCGTATCGGCCACCGTGGCATCGCCGAAATAAGTCGCTTCATCGTCGAAGCTTGGGAGAACGATGGTGGCGGCTCTTGCGCCATCCTCGATCGTCTTCAGCATGATGTCCCGGCTCACCCACAGGCGCGGGCGAAGGTTCGGATCGAAGGCGACCGTCTTGCCGGCGGCCTTGGCGCGGCGCAGTTCCGATAAAAGCGTCTCGACCGCTTCCGGTGCCAGGATGCCGAGCGTGATGCCGGAGAAATAGATGATGTCGGCGGTTTCGATTGCCGAGCGCAGGTGCTCGGCGTCGTCTGCGAGCTTTCGCGCGGCAGCGCTGTCGCGCCAGTAGCTGAAGGTGCGCTCGCCATCCTTGAGGGTGATCAGGTAGAGGCCGGGCGTCTTGCCGGGAATGCGGCGGATGAGGCCGGTGCCGATGCCGGCTTTCTCCATCATCCCAAGCATATCCGACGACATCGGATCGTCGCCGACTGCGGTCAGATAGTCCACCGACCAGTCTTTGGAGAGGCAGGCGCGGGCATACCAGGCCGTGTTGAACGTATCGCCGGCAAAGCCCTTGCGCAGCAGGCCTTCACCCGCCTGCGACAGTTCCACCATGCATTCGCCGATCGAAAGAAGCTTTCCGCCCAATTGTCATCCCTCCCATGGGTTTGACGCTCGAATAAGCTGAAGCGTCCGCCATGACAAGAGCGTGTCGCGCTTCGTTTCCGCGTTGTCTTTTGGTGGCATGGCTCTAGTTTGGGACCAAGGTTGGGATGAGCGATTTTCAAGAAGGAGCATTGTGGAATGGTATTGGAGACCACGAGGGACACCACTCGCAAGGTTGACGGCAACTGGTGGCGCGGTGCGGTGATCTACCAGATCTATCCGCGATCCTTCCAGGACACGACCGGCGACGGACTGGGCGATATCAAGGGGATTACCCAGCGCCTGCCGCATGTAGCTTCGCTCGGCGTCGATGCGATCTGGCTGTCGCCGTTTTTCACCTCGCCGATGGCCGACATGGGCTATGACGTTTCCGATTACTGCAATGTCGACCCGATGTTCGGCACGCTTGCCGATTTCGACGAGATGATGACAGAGGCGCATCGCCTCGGCCTCAAGGTGATCATCGACCAGGTCATTTCGCATACATCCGACCGGCATCCGTGGTTTATCGAAAGCCGCTCCAGCCGCACCAATCCCAAGGCCGACTGGTATGTCTGGGCCGACCCCAAGCCCGACGGCACGGCGCCGACCAACTGGCTGTCGATCTTCGGCGGTCCGGGCTGGGAATGGGACGGTGTCCGCAAGCAGTACTACATGCACAACTTCCTGATCTCGCAGCCGGACCTGAATTTCCACAATCCCGATGTGCAGGACGCGATGCTGGATACGGTGCGCTTCTGGCTCGACCGTGGCGTCGACGGCTTCAGGCTCGATACCGTGAACTACTATTTCCACGACAAGCAACTGCGCAGCAATCCGCCGATGGTCTACGACACCGACGGCGCCGGCATGGAGACGGATACCAATCCGTATTCGATGCAGAACCATCTCTACGACAAGACGCAGCCGGAAAATATCGGCTTTCTGAAGCGGTTGCGGGCGCTGCTCGACAGCTACGACAACCGCGCTTCGGTCGGCGAAGTGGGCGACGGGCCGCGTTCGCTGAACACGCTGGCGCTCTATACGACCGGCGACGACAAGCTGCATATGTGCTACACGTTCGACCTGCTGGGCCCTGCGTTTTCTGCCGCCTATATCCGCAAGGTGATGCAGACCGTGCTTGATACGGTGGTGAACGGCTGGGTGTGCTGGGCGTTTTCCAACCACGACGTGGTTCGTCATGTTACCCGCTTTACCGAGGATCCGTCCGAGCAGGACCGCGTCGCCAAATTGTCTGCAACGTTGATTTCGGTGCTGCGCGGTTCGATCTGCCTCTACCAGGGCGAGGAGCTGGGCCTGAGCGAAGCGGAACTGACCTACGAGGATCTGCGCGACCCCTACGGCATCCGCTTCTGGCCGGCCTTCAAGGGCCGCGACGGATGCCGCACGCCGATGGTGTGGGAAGCGGGCAAGGCCCATGCGGGCTTCAGCGAGGGCGCCAAGACCTGGCTGCCCATTCCGGCCGATCACGCCAGCCGTTCGGTGGATGCGCAGGAGGCAATGCCGGATTCGGTGCTGCAGCACTACCGCGAAACCTTCGCCTTCCGCAAAAACCACCATGCGCTGATCGACGGCGACATGACGTTTATCGAGACCAACCAGGACCTGCTCGCCTTCGTCCGCGAAAAGGGCGGTGAGAAGCTGCTGTTCGTGTTCAACCTGACCCGCGAGGCGCAAAACTTCGTGCTGCCCAAGCGGATGGGCGACGTGATGCCGGTCGATCTTCCGGGGTTTGTGTCGAAGCTGGAAGCGGGTGCCGTAAAGCTCGATGCGCTGGATGTGTTCTGCGCGCGGGTGTGATCGGGAAGGTGTGAGTGGGATGGGAGGGGGAGGCAATCTTCCCCTCTTTCCTGTGATTGCCACAGGAATTTTGCCGACGCGTCGGTAGGGCGACGACGGTTCTTTCAGCCCAAGGACTTGGGCTGACTGGGTTCCTGTGACGAGCACAGGAATGCGGGAGTGTGGGGGAATGCGGGCGCCAAACTATCGGCGCCGTTGCCTGTGGATTGGTGCGGGAGCAAGATATTTTGGTGGTTCAACGCCCGTTGATCCCGCACCGCTTTCCCTGATCAGATCTCCTCGATCCGTCGGTCGTCTTCGGGGAGGATCGAGAGTTCGCGCCAGTCGATTTCCTCGAGCAGGAGATTGTATTCGTCGACATTCAACTCGTAGGAAGCGCGGAGGTTTTCGAGTTCGGTGCGTTGTCCGGCGATGAAGAGAAGCACCAGCCGGCGGTAGGTGTCCATCGAGGCAGCACGGTCCGGGTCGTCGAAGGCCTGGTGTTCCATCGTGAGCTTCGCGCGCAGTTTTTCGGCTTCTGTTCCCGTCTCGCCGTCGAGGCGGCCGATGCCTGCCTTGACGACGCGGCGGCGCATCTCAGACAGTTCCTGCGCGCTGGTATGGCGCCGGTCGAGGCCGAGCCAGCGGATGAGCGGTGACAGCGTCAGGCCCTGCAGGACGAGCGTGGCGATGACGACGGCGAAGGCGGTCAGCACGACCATGTCGCGTTCCGGGAAATCGGCGGGAAGCGCGTAGGCCGTGGCAAGCGAGAGGAGGCCGCGCATGCCGCACCAGGAGGCGAGAATCGCCTGCCTGGTCGATGCCGGTTCCTCGCGTCCGTCGCGACGGGCTCGCCAGGCTTCGATGCGGTTATAGGCAAGGCAGAGCGCGAAGCGGGTGGCGATGACGATGGCGACGATCACGGCGGAAAACAACAGAGCTTCGGCGAAATGGCCGACCTCCATGTCCGCATAGATGTCGCGCACCTGCATGCCCATCAGCAGGAAGGCGACGACGTTGAGGACGAAGACGACGACCGTCCAGACCGCATAGGACTGCACTCGCATGCGCGCCGACGACAGGCTTTCGCTGGTGCTGGCGATCGTCATGGCGAAGGTGACGATGGCGAGCACCGCAGACAGTTCCAGATGTTCGGCGAGGATCCACAGAAGGAAGGTCTGGACGAATTGCAGGAGATTGCCGCCAAGCGTGCCTGTTACGTAGGCCGACAGGCGGCGGATTACCAGCGCCGCGACCCAGCCGAGCAGGATGCCGCCGGGAACGGCAAGAACGAGATGGGTCGTTACCTCGCGATCAAGCCCGCCGGCCGACTGGACCGCAAGGGCTGCCCCGAAGATCAGAAGTGCTGCCGCATCGTTGAACAGGCTTTCGCCGCGCAGGATGGCATCGGTGGTGCGCGGCACCGACATGGTGGAGAGGACGGCGGTGGAGGCGGCGGCATCCGGCGGCGCGACGATGGCGCCGAGCACGATGGCAGCCGCAATCGGAAGGCCGGCCATCACATAGCCGGCGACCGCGACCGTCGCCGTGGTGACGACGACGCCGCCCAGCGCAAAGACCACAAGCGGCAACCAGAAGCGCCTGGCGGTGTTCAGCGGGAAATCGAAGGCGGCATCGAGCAAAGCCGGCGCGATAAACAGCGCCAGCGCGATCTCCGGATCGAGCGCGAAGTAAGGCGCGCCCGGAACCAGCGCCACCGCGACGCCCGCCAGCGCCAGCATCGACGGATAGGGCACGGAGAGCCGCCGCGACACCTGCAACAGCACGATCGCGACCAGCATCAGGATGAGCAGGCTTTCGAAAAAGGTCATGGGGGTGGCGTCATTCGCTGCAGGGGTGATCGACAGGGTGCGTCACAGCGCATCCGTCGAGCATTATGTAGGGCAGGAGGGTGAAAGGGAAAACGGTTTTCGGGCGGGTGAGGGTGATGGCGGGTCTGCGTGGGAAGCGGGATTTGGGCGATGCCACGTCCAAGGTCTGTTTCGAACGGCATTGCTCCGGGTTGCAGGACG
This sequence comes from Rhizobium sp. NFR12, assembly GCF_900108545.1. Lineage (NCBI taxonomy): Bacteria > Pseudomonadati > Pseudomonadota > Alphaproteobacteria > Hyphomicrobiales > Rhizobiaceae > Rhizobium > Rhizobium sp. NFR12. The sequence goes on from NZ_FNWM01000001.1 coordinate 1,003,936, forward strand.
CGATATCTGCTGGGGGGAAGGGCTTTGCATCGATCCAGCCAGATGGAGATGCAGGGCCGGCAGCGCTCAACAGGTGATGGACCGATGGCCCGCAAGAACAGAGACGAACCGGCTTCGTGGGACGAGGCTGCGCCGGAGCCCGTGTATTGTCCGATGTGCGAGCGGGTGATCCCGGAGGATCAGCAAGAAAAGCATTATCTTGTCCCCAAGAGCAAGGGCGGCAAGGAAACGGTTTGCCTGCACCGCATCTGTCACGACCAGATCCATGTGAATTTGACGGATGCCCAGCTCGCCAAGAAGTTCTCGACGATCGAGGCTATCCTTGAAGACCCGGCGATACGGACATTCGTTGCCTGGGTGAAAACAAAGCCTCCGGGGTATGCGGCTCCGCCGAAGGAGCCGCGACAGGGCCGGGGACGCGGGCCGAAAGCATAGAGACGCACGACCGCCTCGCGGTGGCTCTGACCGTTGTCTTGGCTGAGGCCTCTGATGTCGCGAGAACTGCGATTTCATGCCACTTGCTGCCTGCCGATGGCTCCCTTAGCTTGACGAAAGACAAGCCGTCAAAGGGGAAGCAGACGAGGATCGCATGCATCACCTGGCCGTCTACAATTTCAACAATTTCCGGGTTCGCGCGGACGAGCCGGCAAACCAGGGTTTTCACGACAGGAACGACCTCAATTTTCGTGCGGCGGAAACGAGCGAGGGGTTTGTCGCTCGGTCGGGTTACGAGGGCGACGAGGGGCCTGAGAGTTGGGGCCCTCAGGTGTTTCCGCGTTTCCATATAGACAATGGAGACGGCTGGGCTCCGGCGACCCTCTCCCTGTGGCGCGACCTGACAGCGCTCTACGCGTTTACCTACTCGGCCATCCATATCGAGGCGATGCAGAATGCCCGGCAGTGGTTCGACCGGCATACATGGCCTCCTTACGTCTTGTGGTGGGTCCGTGAAGGACATGTTCCCAGCTGGCAGGAGGGCTGCGAACGTCTGGAGCGCCTGCACGACCACGGGTCTTCTTCCTTCGCTTTTGACTTCAAGACGCCGTTCGATCCGGATGGCCATCGCACGGCATTCGACCGGGCCGCGGTTCAGCGCTGAGCAGGAACCACTGAAGCCACCCTTCGCATTTCCCGCCGCTGGTCACACTTTCCTTAGAAAAGACAAGCGCTTACCCTTGCGGTGGCAGGCCTGACTATTTACGGAGGAGGTTCAAAAGTAAGGGATTTTCATGAGTAGAATTATTTTGGTCGTTTTGGTTGTTCTCATCGCAGCGACCGGGTTTATCGGGCAGCGCTGGTATAGCTACGTGTCGAACACGACTTCGGCGTATGACGAGGTCGGTATCGAGATCAACAGCCGCTTGCCGGGACCGCTGAACAAATGGGGCTGCGGCAAGCTGCACGCCACATTCGGCGAAGTGCCGCCGCCCTATGGCTGCGCGTCCGCTGACGGAACGTCCTGGCGCTGAGCGGGAGAGCCTGCCTTCCTGGATGGTGAGGGCAGCCTCGTTTTCACAGTGTTACAAACAGAAAAGCCCGCGATTGCTCGCGGGCTTTTTTGTTGCTTGAACGGACGCTGTTTCGATCTTAGTCGAAATGCAGCTCGCGTTCGCCGTTTTCGTCGCGGATGCAGGTCTGCAGGCCGATCTTGTTGAGGATGTTGAGGAACGGTTTTGGCGCCAGTTCTTCTACGTTTGCCATCTTCTTCACATCCCATTCGCCTGATGCCACCAGCATGGCGGCGGCGACCGGGGGAACGCCAGCGGTGTAGCTGATGCCCTGGGAGCCGACTTCGTTATAGGCTTCCTTGTGGTCGGCGACGTTGTAGATGAACACCGTGCGTTCCTTGCCGTCCTTCATGCCCTTCACGAAATCGCCGATGCAGGTCTTGCCTTCGTATTCCGGCGCCAGCGACGACGGGTCGGGGAGGCAGGCCTTGACGACCTTGAGCGGCACGACTTCGGAACCGTCGGCAAGCTTGACCGGCTGTTCCGACAGGAGGCCGATCGACTTCAGGACGGTGAAGACGTTGATGTAGTGATCGCCAAAGCCCATCCAGAAGCGCACGTCTGCGCCGGCCATGTTCTTGGCCAGCGAATGCACTTCGTCATGGCCGCAGAGATAGGCGCGGCGGGTGCCGACGACCGGCAGGTCGTAGTCCTTGCCGATTTCGAACATCTTGTTGACGGTCCATTCGCCGCCCTGCCAGGCGTAGACGACACCGGTGAATTCGCGGAAGTTGATTTCCGGATCGAAGTTGGTGGCGAAATACTTGCCGTGGCTGCCGGCATTGATGTCGACGATGTCGACGTCGGTGACCTTGTCGAGATAGTCATCCTTGGCAAGGCGGGCATAGGCGTTGACGACGCCCGGATCAAAGCCGGCGCCGAGGATGGCAGTGATGCCCTTTTCCTCGCATTCCTGCGCACGCTTCCACTCGTAGTTTCCGTACCACGGCGGGGTTTCGCAGATCTTGTTCGGCTCTTCGTGGATGGCGGTGTCGATATAGGCGACGCCGGTATCCATGCAGGCGCGCAGCACCGACATGTTGAGGAAGGCCGTGCCGACATTGATGACGATCTGGCTGCCGGTCGCCTTGATGAGCGCTTTGGTGGCTTCGATGTCGAGGGCGTCGAGCGCGTGGGCTTCGAGCTTGCCTTCTACCTTCATCGCCTTCTTGTCGTGGACCGAGGCGATGATGGCGTCACATTTCGACTTGGTGCGGGAGGCGATATGGATATCGCCGAGCACGTCGTTGTTCTGGGCGCATTTGTGCGCCACGACCTGGGCGACGCCACCGGCGCCGATGATGAGTACGTTCTTTTTCATGGTGGGGACGAGTTCCTTCAAGTCCAATCGTCAGAAGCCGCTGAGCTTTGTGCTCAGGATAGGCTTTGTTCGTAGTCCGCGTAGCCGAACTCGCGGACCGTCCTGAGGCTGCCATCCAGTTCACGGATGGCGATTGCCGGCATTTGCACACCGTTAAACCAGTTTTTCTTGACCATCGTGTAGCCGGCGGCATCCTGGAAGGAAATGCGGTCGCCAACTTTCAGTTCATTCGGAAAATCGAACTCGCCGAAAATATCCCCGGCAAGACAGGACTTGCCGCAGACCATGGCACGATAAGGTCCCTGGTTTGGATGAACCTTCGCGTTTTCACGGTAGATCAGGAGATCCAGCAGGTGCGCTTCGATGGAGCTATCCACCACGACAAGGTTCTTGCCGTTGTAAAGGGTATCGAGGACGGTGGTTTCCAGCGTCGTCGAGCGGGTGATCGAGGCTTCGCCGGGTTCGAGATAGACCTGGACGCCGTATTCGCCGGAGAAGCGCTTGAGGCGCTCGGCAAACAGGTCGACCGGGTAATCGTCGCCGGTGAAATGGATGCCGCCGCCGAGGCTGACCCATTCGGCCTTCTTCAGCAGGGGGCCGAACTTCTGCTCGATTTCGCCGAGCATGCGATCAAACAGCGAGAAGTCGCCGTTTTCGCAGTTGTTGTGGATCATGAAGCCGGAGATCAGGTCCATGACCGGCTCGACCTGTTTCTGGTCCCATTCGCCCAGCCGCGAGAAAGGGCGGGCGGGATCGGCGAGATCGAAGGTGGACGAGGAGACGCCGGGGTTGAGGCGCAGGCCGCGGGTAATGCCCGACGACTGGCTCTCGAAACGCTGCAACTGGCCGATCGAGTTGAAGATGATCTTGTCGGCATGCGAAACGACCTCGTCGATCTCGTAATCCGCATAGGCCACTGAATAGGCGTGGGTTTCCTTGCCGAAGCGCTCGTGGCCAAGGCGGACTTCGTTGAGCGACGAGGACGTGGTGCCGTCCATATAGTCGCGCATGAAATCGAATACCGACCATGTGGCAAAGCATTTCAGCGCCAGCAATGCCTTGGCGCCCGACGTCTCGCGGACAGCAGCGATCCTCTCCATGTTGCGGAGAAGTTTCGACTTGTCGATGAGGTAGTAGGGTGTCTGGAGCATATCGTGCGGTCGGCCTCGTGACGGTCCTGGGAAAGTGTATGGCGCCTATTGCCTCAGGCGGCTGTCATCTTCAAGACCCGAGGGCCAAGATTGTCGAAAGGGCCGCGGTTTGGCAGCCCTTTTGACAGAGACGGAGACGGTCCCGTTTGCCTCGCGTCAGGCTGCGGGCGGCATCTTCTCAAAGCGCGCGAGGGCCGGGTCGAGGTGGTCCCATGGCTGGGCCGCGTCGGTCCACGTGATCATCTGCGGCCGATATCGGTCCGGTGCGTCGAGGCTTGCTGCGCGGATGACAAACATGTCCGGCATGGCCGGAAAGGTCATGGAGACGGGCGCGCCGCAGGTTGGGCAAAAGGCGCGTCTTTTCACGGTGCCGCCATCGCCTGTTGCTTCCCAGTGACTCGGCTGGCCCTCGATCGTCACTGTCGTTCCGGCAAAGACGAGATTGGACGTGTGGCCGGTGCCGCTTTCGCGCTGGCACTGACGGCACTGACAATCGACCATGGCGACGGGTTCGCCGGTGACGGTGTAACGGACGGCGCCGCAGGTGCAGCCGCCGGTAAAGGGTTCATGCATTGACGCTGCTCCATTTCTGGTTGCCGGTGCCTGAGGCTCGCGCCGGGGCGGGGTGTGGTCGCTAGAGGATCTCAGGCGGGAACGATGGCTTCGTATTCCTCGCGCAGGCGAAGCCATGCGGGCCAGAAGGCGGCAGGATTTTTGCCCGCTGCCTTGACCTCGAGGATGTCGAGGTGGGCATGCCAGCCAGCGCCGACCATGACCATGTTGCGACGGTCGGAAATGCGGCGGTGGGTGAGGGTCAGAAGAACATCCCTGCCGACGGCCTGCAGTTCGATCGAGACCTCGCCTGAAGGTGGCCAGGAGAAGACCACCCGGTGGGGTGCTTCGAAGGCGATCATCTCGCTCTGCATCCGCTGTTCTTCGGGAAAGCCTTCCGGGCGGCCGGCGGAATCAGCGCTGAGTTCATCATTGCGCCAGACGAGCTCGAACGTGCCGCCCGGCTGGCTCGGCATCGTGCCGGACGCAAGCCACTGGCGGCGCAGATCGCTGTCGGTGACATAGTCCCAGATGCGTTCGATCGGCCCTGGTAGCTTGCGCTGGATCGTCAGGGCGAGGGGTTCTGTCATGAAGGCGTGCCTGCTCAACGATGTCATGTCGGTCATTGATCGTCTCCCGGTTTGCTGTGCGGTTTTCCTTCGGCTTTGGTGGTGGCCTCGCCTTGCGGGCCGGTGGTCTTGATCGCATCGTCCTCACGCAACAGCCGGTCGAGCGTGTCGAGGCGGGCGGTCCAGAAGCGTTCGTAGAAGGCCAGCCATTCGTGGGCGGCGGCGAGCGGGCCTGGCGATAGGCGGCAGAGATGCGTACGGCCCTGGATTTCGCGGCGGACCAGCCCGGCTGCCTCCAAGACCTTGATGTGTTTCGACGCGGCTGCCAGCGACATGTCGTAGGGGGCTGCCAGTTGTCCGACAGTCTGCCCGCCGCTTCCAAGAGCCGTCAGCATCTGCCGGCGCGTGGTGTCGCTCAGAGCCTGGAAAACCGCATCGATCTGATGTTCCGTTAATTCAACCATAAGGTTTAACTTAGAACCTCCGCCGCAATTGTCAACCATATTGTTGAATGTTCGGTTCTCGCTTTTATCAAGAGTTGCAAAAGCGAGAGGGAATCATAATCTGCAGGCGCTGCCCGATTTACCGGTCAGCCAAATGCAGACGTTCACCTCTCACCTGTCAGATCAATCGAGGGTAAGCCATGAGCAGCAGCTACATCACCACCAGCGACGGCACGCAGATCTACTTCAAGGACTGGGGCAGCAAGGACGCCCAGCCGATTGTCTTCCATCATGGATGGCCGCTTTCGTCCGACGATTGGGACGCCCAGATGCTGTTCTTCCTCGACCAGGGTTACCGCGTGATCGCGCATGACCGTCGCGGGCACGGCCGTTCCAGCCAGACCGATACCGGCAACGAGATGGACACATACGCGGCAGACGTGGCCGAACTGGCGGCGCATCTGGACCTCAAGGAAGCCATCCATGTCGGTCACTCGACAGGTGGCGGCGAGGTGACGCGCTATGTCGCGAAATTCGGCCAGCCGCAGGGCCGCGTTGCCAAGGCCGTGCTGATCGGTGCGGTGCCGCCTGTCATGGTGCAGAGCGACAGCAATCCGGGCGGTTTGCCGCTGTCGGTGTTCGACGGATTTCGTACCGCACAGGCAGCCAACCGGGCGCAGTTCTTCCTCGATATCCCGACCGGACCGTTCTACGGCTACAACCGCGACGGTGCCAAGGTCTCCGAAGGCGTGATCCGCAACTGGTGGCGTCAGGGCATGATGGGCGGCACCAAGTCGCATTACGATTGCATCAAGGCGTTTTCCGAAACCGACTTCACGGAAGACCTCAAGGCGATCGACCTGCCGGTTCTCGTCATGCATGGCGACGACGACCAGATCGTGCCGATCGCCGATTCGGCGATGCTATCATCCAAGCTTTTGAAGAACGGTACGCTCAAGGTCTATGAAGGTCTGCCGCATGGCATGGCGACGACGCATGCCGACGTCATCAACGCGGATCTGCTGGCCTTCTTCAAGGCATAGTCAAAACAGAAATGGCTCGTCGCGAGACGAGCCATTTCCAGAGATTTCATCGGTTTCAAAAAATCTTACAAAGCAAATTTCAAAAAGAAAAAATGCTACCAGCCATGCCGGCAACGCTGTGTGGATGCGTTCTGACCCGCCGCGTCATGCAGCGGACAAGATTTCAGGCGGCTGCAGATTTCGTCTCAGCCGGGATGCAGTAGATGTTTTCAAGCGTCGACAGGACCTTGAGAACCGAGTCCGCGGAACTCGAATAATAGATCGTCTGCGCATCGCGGCGCGTCTTCACCAGTTTCTGCGCGCGCAGCTTGGACAAGTGCTGTGACAGTGCAGACTGGCTCAGGCCAACTTGAGTAGCCAGTGCCCCCACAGCTACTTCGCCCTTGACCAGGCAGCACAAAATCATCAGCCGCTTTGGATTTGCCATCGCAGACAGCAAATTCGCTGCTGCATTCGAGTGGTCTGAAAGTGGCATCGTTTCCATCATATCTCTATCCCCTCTTCCTGAGCATGCCGTGCTCCGGTAATGCCGTAGTCCCTGGAACTGACTAAACCAGCAGACATCAAAGTTGTATATCCCTAGATTTTGGGTAGTCGACTACACTGTTTTAGACATATTGAAAATATACTGGGACGCGTGCTCGGGGGACGATTGCAACGTCCTGAACTCATGTCTCAGCAATGTGTCTCCGGCGATCAGATCTAGCCCGGCGCTATCTGCACCGACGAACCGCCATTGACCAGCATTCTTTGCGCCGAGCCGTGCGGCAAGGCTGTTCGCTTCGTCCGTCAACTCTCTGATATCGCGCGAGAAATTACTCCATTCCTCGCCGCCTCCAGGGTTCGCGATGACAAGGTCGCTGCCATCCAAGACATAGGCCCTGCCAAAGCCGCCGTTGAGCGAGGCCGACTGCGGAACAAGGCAAAAGAGTAGAAATCCGGAAAATCGATATAGAGTTTTGCTTTCGGATGACGGTCCAGAAACCGCTGGCGGATGCGCAGATGGACGGGACTATCTCTTTCCTTTTTTTCCGCAATGCACTGAACGGTGATTCGCGGGTGGGCGAGCGGATCGCCCTTGCCGGTCTCGCCGGCGAGGACAGAACAGCGGGGATCGCCTGCCAATCCCTTCGTATGACCCGACAGCGCCGATACGAGAATCACCGGCACGCCATCAAGATCGGTTCCGGTCAGCACGCGGCTTGCGGAGGGAAAACCGCTTGTGGGATCAAGCACCGCAAGCGCCATGTGACGGGCGCCGCGCACCAGCATCCGCGCAAGGTGGCGTGCTTCCTCATCCGTGTCGCGCAACACGCTTTGATCTTTCGAAGGTTCCTGCGCAGAGGTCGGTGGAAGAGCCTGTCTCACCGTCATTGCGCCCTGCAGCTCGTCGGTCAAAATATTCACCAGTTCTAAATTTCAAATCTCTATAACAGCAGATCATTAACAAACGAGTGTCAGTCCGCCTTGATTTGCATCAAGTCCGGCGTCGATGGCGTGTCAGACCTGCAATCACGTCGTCAGCCGTAATCGCGCCGACGACGGCGCCGTTATCGACGACCGCGATCGATCCCCTCTGCCGGGCCAGCGCATCCATGATGTCGACCAGCGGCGTGGTGCTCTTCGCTGTTGCCGACACCGGCGGTGCCCCGGCATCGGCGGTTACCCCTTGCCGCATCACGTCGCCGGCGGTGAGCAGGCTGATCGGGTTCATGTGCTGGACGAAATCGGCGACATACTGGTTTGCGGGTGCCTGGACGATCTGCTGCGGGGTGCCGCACTGGACGATACGGCCGCCTTCCATGATGGCGATGCGGTTGCCGATGCGGAAAGCCTCGTCGAGGTCGTGGCTGACGAACAGGATGGTCTTTTTCAGGCGGCGCTGGAATTCCAGCAGCTCGTCCTGAAGGCGGGTGCGGATCAACGGATCGAGCGCCGAAAACGGTTCGTCCATCAGCAGGATCGGTGCGCCGGTGGCAAAGGCGCGGGCAAGGCCGACACGCTGCTGCATGCCGCCGGAGAGTTCACCCACCTTGCGATCCGCCCACTGGCTGAGGTTGACGAGTTCCAGCTGCTCGTCGACGCGCTTGCGCCGCTCCGGTTCGGCGACGCCGGCAAGTTCAAGCCCGAAGCCGACATTGTCGGCGACGGTACGCCACGGCAGCAGCGCGAACTGCTGGAAGACCATCGAAACCGTGTGCATCCGAAGATCGCGCAAGGTGCGGGTGCCGGCCTTGTAGGGATCGACCGGGCCGGACGGGGTGGCGACGCTGACCGCGCCGCGCACGACCGGCGCCAGACCGTTGACGGCGCGCAGGAGCGTCGACTTGCCCGAGCCGGACAGGCCCATCAGCACCAGGATTTCGCCTTCGCGCACCGACAGCGTGGCATCGGCGACACCGAGCACGATCCCGGTTTCTTCCGAGATCTGGTCGCGCGTCATGCCCTGGTCGAGCAGTTTGACAGCCCGTTCCGGGTTGTTGCCGAAGATGATATCGACATTCGAGAAGGTGACGGCGGCAGGCGCTGTCCGGTTCATCGCGTCGGTCATGACTTGCCTCCCGGTTCTGCCGTTCTGAACATGCGGTCGAGAATGATCGCCAGGATGACGATGCAGAAGCCGGCATCAAAGCCGCGGGCGATGTTGACGGTGTTGAGCGCCCGCACGACCGGTACGCCGAGACCGGGGGCACCGACAAGCGCTGCGATCACCACCATCGACAAAGACAGCATGATCGTCTGGGTAAGGCCTGCCATGATCTGCGGCATCGCGTAAGGGAGTTCGATCTTGCGCAGGACCTGCGACGGCGTCGCGCCGAAGGCGACGGCTGCTTCGGTCAGAGATCCGGGCGTCGAGATGATGCCGAGGCGGGTGAGGCGGACCGGGGCGGGGATGGCGAAGATGACGGTTGCGATAAGGCCCGGCACCATGCCGAGGCCGAACAGAATGAGCGCCGGGATGAGATAGACGAAGGTGGGAATGGTCTGCATCAGGTCGAGGATCGGCCGCAGGATTTCGTAGAGCCAGGGGCGACGGGCAGCAGCGATGCCGATCGGAATGCCGACCGCCATGCAGACGGCGGTGGCTGCAAGCACTAGCGCCAGCGTCTCCGTCGTCTCCTTCCAGTAGCCCTGGTTATAGATCAGCAACAGACCGATTGCGGTGAAGGCTGATATCGAGACGGATCGTCTCAGCCCGAAGGCGAGCGCTGTGACGATGGCGATCAGCACGAAGGGGTTCGGCCCCTGCAGCACGTACAGGATCGCATCGATGACCGCCGACAGCACGGTGGCAAGCCAGTTGAAGAACCAGTCGGCATTGGTGGTCAGCCAGTCGACCGCATCTTTCGCCCAGTTTCCAAGGCGGATCTTGCCGGTGGAATCCACAAGCCAGTTCGGGAGCGAGTTGGTTAGCCAGTTCACGTCGCGTGCCTGCCTCGTCTGGAAGGAAATACAAGGAGCGAAAGCGTTACCCTCGAGGGCGCCCCCAAGGGTCTACCAACGTCAGCGGATCCTCGGGACGGGCCCGAGGATCACACCGCCGGCATTCGCCGGTTTGCGCCGCGTCTTACAGGCCGAGTTCGGCCTTGACCGCTGCCTCGGCGGGCTTGCCGTCCTTGGTGGTGACGCCGGCAAGCCACGGGGTGATCGCAGCGCCATTGGCCTTCAGCCACGTGGTCGCCGCTGCTTCCGGCTCTTCACCGTCGTTGAGGATGCCGCCCATGATCTGGTTTTCCATCGGCAGCGAGAACTTCAGGTTCTTGATGAAGGTGCCGACATTGGGGCATTCCTGCGTGTAGCCGGCGCGGACGTTGGTATAGACTTCGGCGCCGCCGAAATTCGCGCCGAACACGTCATCGCCGCCGGTAAGGTAGGTCAGCTTGAAGTTGGCGTTCATCGGATGCGGTTCCCAGCCGAGGAAGACGACGGGTTCGCCGGCCTTGTCGGCGCGGGCGACCTGGGCCAGCATGCCCTGTTCAGAAGATTCCACCACTTCCAGCTTCTTGAGGCCGAATGTGTCCTTCTCGATCATGCCGAGGATCAGGCGGTTGCCGTCATTGCCGGGTTCGATGCCATAGATCTTGCCGCCCAAAGCATCGGCCTTGGCTGCGATATCCTTGAAGTCCTTGATGCCGAGTTCGGCGCCTTTGGCATTGGTTGCCAGCGTGTACTTGGCGCCGACGAGGTTGGGGCCGATGGATTCGACCGACTTGTCGGTGAGGAAGGGCCGGACGTCGGCTTCCTGGGTCGGCATCCAGTTGCCGAGGAAGACGTCGATATCCTTGTTCTTCAGCGACGAATAGGTGACCGGCACCGAAAGCACCTTCACATCCGTCTCGTAGCCGAGCGCCTTCAAAAGGACGGAGGCGGTGGCGGTCGTGGCGGTGATGTCGGTCCAGCCGACATCGGAGAAACGGACGGTGCCGCAGCTTGCCGGCTCGGCGGCCGAAGCAGCTCCGCTCAGCGCCATCATGGAGACGGCGGCGGCCAGAATGGTCTTGGTCGAAACGGTCATGGTCATATTTATGCTCCCCATTAAAATCATGCCCAACCTTATCAATATCTCTCCGAAACAGGCAAGCTTGTGCATCACGGCGTCTGAAGCCACCATTTGCGACAAGGCGCCGATTGATGGGTCGTTCGCGTATTTTTTGTGGGTTTTGCGTGGCGGCGCTTTTCTTCGATGCCGATCGGCATCACAAAGCCGCATGGCCAAGCTTTACTTCCATTACGCGACGATGAATGCCGGCAAATCGACCATGCTGCTGCAGGCATCCTACAACTACCGCGAACGCGGCATGCGCACGGCAATCTTCATCGCCGACTTCGACCACCGGGGCGGCCAGGGGCGCGTTGCATCGCGAATCGGCCTGTCATCCGATGCGATCCCGTTCAGCCCAGAGGACGATCTCTATGCGGAGATCTCAAAGCTGCATGGGCAAGAGCCGCTGACCTGCGTCTTTATCGACGAGGCGCAGTTCCTGACCTCCGAGCAGGTGTGGCAGCTTGCCCGCATCACCGACCGCGTCGGCATTCCGGTCATGGCCTATGGTCTGCGGACCGATTTCCGCGGGAAGCTGTTTCCGGGGTCGCAGGAGTTGCTGGCGATTGCTGACGAACTGCGTGAAGTCCGCACGATCTGCCACTGCGGGCGCAAGGCGACCATGGTCGTGCGTGTGGATGCCGATGGCGAGGCGCTGCGCGAAGGCGCGCAGGTTGAAGTGGGTGGTAACGACCGCTACGTCTCGCTTTGCCGTCGGCACTGGGAAGAAAAGATGCGCTGCTGGTAAGCGGCGACGCGAAGACTGTCATTGTTCCCGTTTGCGTTGAAACGACGTAGCGATTTTTCCAGCCTGTGATACCTTGAAATTCTCCCGGACGGTGGCACGGCCGCGGGAGTGCTTTGGGGAGGGCAGGGCATGGGAGATTACCGGCGATTTCACGAGGAAATATCCCGGATCGCGACGGCGTTTCAGGCAATGTGGGACGAGCTCGCCACATCCGAAGCGATGCTTTCGCGAGGGGTGAAGGACAGACACGTTCCAGATGTCGCAGACCTCGAAGCCGAGGCCGAGCGGCAGGCACGGGTGACGATGATGGGCGACGGCCTGGAGGCGGATCTCGCCAAAGCGGTCGGCGCGTTCGGCGATGCGGTGACGAGGCTGCGGCAGACCTTCGACGATCCTGTCGAGCCCACCAGTTTGAAGCGCATACTCGGCTGGACCACGAAATGGTCCGGTCAACGTTCGGGGCAAAACAGGACGGGCATCGAGCCCGTGAAGCAGCTCCTCGATGTCGGAAATGCGTTCTACACGCTGCTCGACAAGGAACGTGTCGCGCTGATGATGGGACGCTACCGGTTCGAGAGGGGGCTTCTCGACCTTGCCGACCACCGCAGGGAGCTGGTGCGCGGGTTGATGGGCGAGGATCTGTCCAAACCCGACGCGGTGGGCCGGACGGAAGGCCTTTTCCGGCTGATGAACGGTATAACCGACCGGATGAATGCCAGCGTGATGACGCTCAATATCTTGCGCCACAAGGTGCTTTTCGACACCGGCGACCTGCTGGCGGTTCATCAGGCGCTCTGGCAGCGCGATCCACCGCTGCAGGGCCTTCTCCCCTACAGTGTTCCGGTAGCAGGGGTATTTGCCGAAAGTGCCTGGCGGGCCTCCGGTGCCGGGCAAGCAAAGCGGGCGGCGCAACAGGCCTTTGCCGACCGGTTCCTGCCGAAGGCGGAGACCGATCCGGTGTCCGTGACCGATGGGAGCGAGCCTGGAGAGGTGACGGCTGTGACGAGCCCCAGTGACGGGCGCTGGAGGATGCCGCACTGGCCGTTTGGCGGCTATCTGCGATCGTAAACCCGTGCTCCGCTGCCGATTTTTGTGCAGCGCGGTTGTTTGCCTGCTTGCGGAACCATATCTGTTGGAACAACCGGGCGTACCTATCGGCCCCACAGACAGGAGAACAGGATGCTCGATCGGCTCAAGGCCTCACTTCAGACCCTGGGCAAGGCGATCGCAAGGGGCATCGGACTGCTCGTCGCCGGGATCGTCTGGCCGTTTCGCGCCGCTCACGGCTGGTATGGCGAGCGGCACCTGATGGTGAAGGCGCCGATCCTGGCATTCCTCGTTATCCTGTTTGGTCTTTACGGCTATTTCTTCGTGCAGACCCAGATCTGGACCGGGTTCAACCCGAGCTTTGTCGATGCCTATCGCTGGAATGAGCGCACCGTCCCGGCCGGCCAGGACCTTCCTGCGACGGCGCCCGTGGCGGCGGCTGCTGCCGAAACATCGAACGGGACGGCCGCGTCTTCTCCGGTGCCCGCCGCGCCTGTTGTGGCTGCCCGCCAGTGCCAGTCGTCGGCGATCGTCGATGCGGCGGCGGATCTGACCGACGCCAACGTGAACCAGAATGCGTGGATCTCGTCCATGCTGCTCTACCGGCTCGGCTTCTTCGGCATCAGCTGGGACAACACGCCATTTCTCGACAACAAGGCTTCGTTCCAACGCGGCGTGAACCAGGCCGTGCGGCGCACGTCCAGCGAACTTGTCGATACGCTCGGCCGCGTGCGTGGCACGTCGGGTGTCAACACCAACCTACAGGATGCCCGCGGCAACCTGCAGTTTGATGAGTATTCCTGGTATTTCGGTGTCGATCCGTTTGGTTTCAAAACGCCGACGCCGAGCTACTATCGCACCGCGATCGAAAAGCTGCGCGCCTTCAACGCAGATCTCACCGCCTGCAACGCGACCTTCGACAGCCGCTCCGACAATCTCGTGCAGTTCGTCGACCGGATCGCCAATGATCTTGGTGCTACAGCGGCGATCCTGCGCGACCGGTCGGAAAACCATGCGGCCGGCTGGTTCGATACCCGTGCCGACGACCGTTTCTGGTTCGCCTATGGCCAGCTCTATGGCTATTACGCGGTGCTTTCCGCCGCCGGTGCCGACTTCTCTCAGGTCATACGCGAGCGCAACCTGACGCAGCTTTGGAACGAGACGCTGTCGCGTTTCCGCGCAGCACTTCGCATCCAGCCGTCGATCGTGTCCAATGGGGCGGAAGACGGCATGATCATGCCGAGCCATCTGTCGGTGATGGGCTTCCATACGCTGATGGTGCGCTCCAACCTCGTTGAAGTGCGCGGCGTGCTGGATCGGTAAGACGGTGCGGCTGCGGCAGCGCTAGCTGATCAGCCGCAGTCTCAGCGCTTTTGCCACAAGCTGGGTGCGGTTGACGCAATCGAGCTTCTTGATGGCATTGGTCATGTAGGCGTTGACCGTGTGATCGGAGAGGGAGAGGATCTTGCCGATTTCGGACGAGGTCTTGCCCTGTGCCGTCCAGCGTACGACTTCAAGTTCCCGCGTGGTCAGCGGCCCGAAGGTCGATGCCTGCTCCGATCGGCGGATGCGATCGAACACCGCGAAGGCGTGCAAAATCACCATGCCGATTTCGTTCAGTTCCGCCTGGGTCAGGCGCGGACGATCTCCCGACATGCGGATACGGAAGCCGGTACCATCGACCGAATGAAGCGCCATCGCGACGCTGGTGATCATGCCGTACTGACGGCGCAGGGCGATCAGGTCCGGCGGGAGCTGGCCAGGCGAGTTTCGATCATCGAGACAGCAACAGTCCGGGAGCGACCAGCCGCTCGTGGCATCCGCCATCCGGGTGCGTGGCAGCAGCCGCAGTCGATCGAATTCGCGGATATAGTCCTTGGGAAGATTGGTCTCGACGATGATGCGGGACAGAAGCGTCTCGCTTGCAGGCGGAAGCTTGACCAGAGCGAAATGGCGCAAGCCAAATTCGCGTGTGGCCCGTTCAAAGACCGTCGAAATCTCCGCACGGGAGTAGGCTGCAGAGATTTCGCCGTTGAGGATCGATTGCCGCTCCAGCGTGATCATATTAGCTTCGAAAAAAGTGAATGGTTATTATGTTAAGCGCAACAAATATACTAATCGCTTTGTAAATCCAGCGGAAAAGTGAGCAAAAGCCCCCGTGTGGAGTAATTTTCCGAGATACTGTTATATTTGTCTCATGTATCGCCGAGATGGGCTCATTCGCAAGCACTTTTGCGGTTCGTCAATCACCGGTCCGGCCTGATCCGGGGTGATTTAGACGCTGAGTCGGTCAAAGCTTGGTTTCGTGTTTGTGGGCCTTTGTCGTCGCCATGATCTTCTCCAGCCAGCCGAGCATGACGGCCGAGACCACAAAGGTGAGGTGGATGATCGTGTACCACATCAGCGTGGTATCCGAGTACTGGTTGGCGTTGAGAAAAATCTGCAGGAGATGGATCGACGAGATGGCAACGATGGAGGAGGCGACCTTGATCTTGAGGCTTCCGGCATCCAGTTTGCCGAGGAACGAAACGTCGGCTTCCGTTTCGTCGAAGCGGCTAACGAAGTTCTCGTAACCAGAGATCATCACCATCACGATCAGGCTCGCAACGAGTGCCGCATCAATGAGACCCAGCATGGCGAGGATCATTTCGGCTTCACTCAGCGTGAAGACTTCCTTGGCGACTTTCCAGAACTTGAACATGAAAGACAGCGCGTAGACGGCGAGTGCGGCAACCAGGCCCAGATAGAAGACGACGAGCAGCCAGCGACTGGAGAGGATGATCTTCTCGACAAGCAGTTCCAGCGATTTCATGGGGGCCGTTCTCCGTTGCAGGCGCTGGAGATTCCCATAAGCCGGGCCGAAAACCGGTGCAAGATGCCTATCCTGACGAAAACGCCGCACCCCTCGGGAACTGCCCCCGGAAAGCTGTGTTCAACTTTCCGGGCTCGGTTCAACGGGGAATGCGGCGTCTGGGATCAACGGGGCGATCGTCGGGGAGGGATCAGAACTTCTTGGTCACCGACAGTTTGAAGCTGCGGCCGGGCTCGCTGTAGAAGTCCTGCGCCGAAGCCGAAACGCCGTCCGGGACGCTGACCGCGTCAAAGTACTTCTTGTCGAACACGTTGAAGACGCCGGCCTGTAGCTTGAGGCCGGAGAGATCGACGGTACCAACCTTTTCGGGTGCCCACCACACGGTCGTATCGACGAGGCCGTAACCGGGTGCCTCGAAGCCGGTGCCGCTGACCTTGTGGCGGGAGGCGGCAAGCGTCAGCGAGACGTCCGAGCCCCAGGTCTCGGATGAATAGCCGAGGCCGATGATGGCGCGCAGCGGCGCGACCGAGTTCAGGTAGTCGCCGGTATCGGTATCCTTGCCATGCGAATAGGCAAACGAGCCCCAGGTGCGCCAGCGTGGATCGAAGCGCCATTCGCCACCCAGCTCGATGCCGTAGATGCGGACGTGGTTGAGGTTTTCGTAGCCGGTAATGCCGCCGACCGGGTACTCACCGCCTGGAGGCGCGATGGTGACCGTGTCGATGAAGTTCTTGTAGTAGTTGTTGAAGGCGGTCGCCTTGAACGAATAGTCGGCCGCGTAGTATTTGGCGCCGATTTCAAAGCCGTTGCTGGTTTCGGTTTCGAGATCGGGATTACCGATGCGGGCATAGGAGCCCGGAGCCCCGTAATTCTGGTAAAGCTCGGTCGCGGTCGGCGCGCGGAAGCCGCGGGCATACTGGGCAAACAGTTCCAGTTCCTGGGTCGCCTTCCAGCCGAAACGGAGTTTTGGCGAGATGCCGAAATCATTGTTGCTTTCGAGATAGGCCGGATCGTAGTTCGGGCTGTCCTCGAAGCTTGCGGTCGATTTCGGATCGTAATCGTACCAGTCGAAGCGCACACCGGGCGTAACCGTCAGGCGGTCCTCGAAGAACTTGATGTCGTCTTCGGCATACATGCCGAGGATCATCCCGTCGACGTCAGGCATATCGGACGAATTGGAATGGAGCATGCGGCAGGACTGGGGACCGAAGGGTTGCGGGATGGTCGTCCAGTCGACATCAGGGCAATTGTCGACGCCGGAGGAGTATTGATAGGTCTTCTGCCAGGAGAGCTCGCCGCCGAACCGGAATTCGTGGCTGACGCCGCCGATGGTCAGTTCCTTCGAGGCGCTGCCGGAGATGCCGTAGCTATCCTGTGTCAGCTGGTTGTCTCGGCTGTAGATACCGCTTGGGGAGCCGTAGAAGAAGGGGTCGCCGGGAATGATTGAGCCGCGTGGGTCGGTAAGGCGGAACCCGTCCGTCGTGTTGTTCAGTCGCTGCTTTTGCCAGTAGGTGATGATGCTCGCCTGATCGACGATGTCGCCGCCGCTGGGGGAGATAAAGTCGTAGGATGCCGACAGCCGCTTGCGATCGACCTCTTCGCCGCTCTTCAGCGTGCCCTGCTGGTAGCTCGTGGTCGTGCCGCGCATGTTGTCGCTGTCGATCTCCTTGTTGAAGAGTTCGCCGGTCAGGCCGAAACGATGGCCGCCCTCGATATACTGGTGGAACTTGGCGAGCAGGTTGCGTTGCCAGTAATCGCTTGGATTGGCCTCCGTGCGGGTGGTGCCGTAACCACCGATGTCGCCCTCGTTATCGGTCTCGTTGCCGCGCTTGTAGCCGCCCTGGAGCATGAACCAGCTGTCATTGTGTCGTGCGGCGATGGCGGCATTGTTGCCGAGGCTGCGGTCGGCGCTGTCATAGGTGCTCTTGGTCAGGGCGCCGAAATTACGGCCGTCCTCGATCAGGTCTTCCGGATTGATCGTGTAGAGCTGGACTGCGCCGCCAAGAGCGCCGGAACCGACGCGGCTCGAATCGGCACCCTTGGTGATATCGATCGTCGAAAGCGTGTCGAAATCGAAGGCGTTGTTGCCGCCACGGGCGCTATCGCGCGGGTCGGTCAGCCAGGGCTGGCGGATCCCGTCGATCGTCGTCAGGACGCGCTCGTTTTGCAGACCGCGAATGTTGATGCTCTGGCTCTGCCGGTTGAAGGTGACGCCGGCATCGACGCGACGGGAGAAATCCTTGAAATCGGTGACCATCCGGTCCTGGATGACCTGACGATCTGTCGTTTCGGTCAGCGGCGAGTCGGACTTGCCGACGGAAGTCCCGTCGCGCAACACGATCGGCTTCAGGGCGGTCGTATCCTGTCCATCGGCAACCTGGGTCGCGGCGGTCGCTCCAGCGGCGGTCGTTCCAGCGGCGGTCTGGGCAGTCTCTTGCGCCCATGCCGGCGGCGCGGCCGTGATCAGCAGAAGTGCGGCAGTTCCGGCGTAGAGATGGCGATGCCGCGACGAACGGGTAGGCATGGTGGTTCCCCTCAAAAAGACATGCAGAGACATCGGGCGCGGCGATAGCCTGCGTCCGGGTAACGTTCGGATTGTTTGATTTCCGCCGAAGCAGAAGCCCCGCAAAAAGCCTTAGAAATCTAAACTAAATGAGTCAAGTTTGAATCTGAGTGTGATACTCATGTTTTTGCGTGGCGTGTGGTGAGAGCACGCCGTGACGAGTGTTGGTCGTCGTCACGGCGTGGTTGGTCAGTGGCTCGGTGGTGGGTTTGCGGAAGACGGGGAAGGCGCGACTGTCAGCCTGACGCTGCCGCGGTTGTTGCCGTAGGCGCCCCAGGCATCGTTGGCGAAGCAGTAAAGATAGCCGTCGCCCTTCGGTGTGAATTTCGCCTTGCTGCGGATGAGAAACACCTCGTGGGGCAGTTTGAGAATGCCGTTCTTGGGCGTCTGCTGCTGAGCGGGCGGCGGCACGTCGTTGGCGATCACGCCGATCAGGCTGAACCAGGGGAGCTCCTCCTCGCGACGGGTCCACCAGAAATCCACCTGCTGGTTTCCGGTCGACCATTTCCACGCCTTTTCGAGCTGACCAAGGCCGCTTGAGGCAATATGGGCAATCTCACCGGCCTGGAAGTTTCCTCCATCTTTCGGGCCATCGGCGTTGCACAGGACCGTGCCATCGGTCCACTCGCCTTTCGCGACGAACGTGTAGGTAATGCCCTTTTGCAGAAAGATGCCGGTGTCGTTCCAGTGGTCGCGTGCGAAGACGTCGACCTCTGCGGGCAGGTCTGCGTTGGCGTGCCGGTAGCGCCCCTGCGACAAGGGCGGGGTGCGGTGCCGCTCGGAGGCGGAGCTGTGCAAATCTTCTGAAGGCGTTGCGGTCACGTGCGGTACGGCGCGCGGTCTCGTTTTCAGCTTGGCGAAGATGCCACTGGCGGAATCATGCAGCACGCCGCGCGGATCCGGCCTCAGCTGGTTTTCAGCCCCTTCGCGGAATACGAGGCCGCAGCTTTTTGCCTCGTTCATCATCCACAGGAGAGCGCCGTCCGAAAGGCCCGTTGCGGCATAGCCACCGCCGACATCACCATGCACGCCCGGGAACCAGACCTGTTTCAGCGTTCCGGTCCAGCCATCCGGCCTGACCCAGAGCGTCGGCATGAAACTTTGGCGGAACTCGTCGAGCGCCACCGCATGGCGGGCGTTGAGGACGGCGGAACCGAGTGTCGTATCGTGAAACTCATGGTTCTCCGGATTGTCGAGAAGGTTGAGAAACCCCATGTCATCGGGAATGCCGAGCGCGCCGACCGTATCCCAGACGCCGATGAACTGGATGAGCGTTGAGGCATTGCGGGTGCCGCCTGGGGCGACGTTGTGGAAGTGGATCTTGCCGGACTGTTTGCGCTTGGTGCCGGCTTCGCTCTTGGCGCGGTACTCCGTGAAAATCGCCTCGATCGCCTTCCAGGTTCCCTCTTCGTCGAGCTTAGAGGCTTTGATATCCAGAAGGCCGCATTTGGAGATCATGCCGCCGAGGCTGCGGACCGTGTAGGCGCCACGGCTGAAGCCGAACAGATAGATTTGATCTCCGGATTTGTAGGTGCTGGCAAGCCATTTGTAAGCGCCCTTGATGTTGTCAGCGAGACCCTTGCCGGTACCGCCTTCCACCGCACGTCGCCACCAGGTTCCGTCTGTGCCGACACCGGGGTGATAGTAGGCATCCTGTTTGATGCCAGCGGCATCCTTGTCGGCGACTGCATTGTAAATCTTGCGAACATTGGTCGGGCTAGGCTGGCCGCCATCCATATCGTCGGGCGTGTTCCAGGTGCCGTCGCAGCAGAGAATAAGGTTCATTGGTCGTTCCCCCTCGATCCCCCATGGATCAGAGATATATAAGATTGTATCGAATTAAATTGCAACTTTGGTGTGTGGATGAGCGCGTTGTAGTGTGCATAATCAGGGCGCTGTTCCCGTTCCGGGCTTGTCGTGGGGAAGCGGCTGTGGCCATGGTTCACGCAAACCAACAAGCGAGAGACAAGCATGGCCCCCGTTCCATCCGACATCGAGATCGCCCGCGCGGCAAAAAAGAAACCGATCGCGGACATTGGCGCGGCGCTTGGCATCTCTCCCGAGGCGTTGGTGCCCTACGGCCATGACAAGGCGAAGATCGGGGCCGATTTCATCGGCTCGCTGCAAGGTCGCCCCGATGGCAAGCTGATCCTCGTGACGGCGATCAATCCGACGCCTGCCGGCGAGGGCAAGACGACGACCACGGTAGGCCTCGGCGACGGGCTGAACCGGATCGGCAAGAAGGCCGTGATCTGCGTGCGCGAGCCGTCGCTCGGGCCATGTTTCGGTGTCAAGGGCGGGGCGGCTGGTGGCGGTTACGCGCAGGTCGTGCCGATGGAAGACATCAACCTGCATTTCACGGGCGACTTCCACGCCATTACCTCTGCGCACAATCTCCTGTCGGCGATGATCGACAATCATGTCTATTGGGGCAACGCGCTCGACATCGACACGCGCCGCATCACCTGGCGGCGGGTGATGGAC
Source organism: Rhizobium sp. NFR12 (assembly GCF_900108545.1). Lineage (NCBI taxonomy): Bacteria > Pseudomonadati > Pseudomonadota > Alphaproteobacteria > Hyphomicrobiales > Rhizobiaceae > Rhizobium > Rhizobium sp. NFR12. Next base: position 1,024,720 of record NZ_FNWM01000001.1, read on the forward strand.
ATGAACGACCGGGCGCTGCGCCAGACCGTGACCTCGCTCGGCGGCGTCTCGAACGGCTTTGCCCGGGAAAGCGGCTTCGACATTACCGTCGCATCCGAAGTGATGGCGATCCTGTGTCTGGCGCAGGATCTGGCCGACCTCGAAAAGCGGCTCGGCGATATCGTCATCGGCTACCGGTTCGACCGCTCGCCGGTCTATGCCCGCGACATCAAGGCCGACAAGGCGATGGCGGTGCTTTTGAAAGACGCGATGCAGCCGAACCTGGTGCAGACGCTGGAAAACAATCCGGCGCTGGTGCATGGCGGGCCGTTCGCCAACATCGCCCATGGCTGCAATTCCGTGATCGCGACGAAGACGGCGCTGAAGCTTGGCGACTATGTGGTGACCGAAGCGGGTTTCGGAGCGGATCTGGGTGCCGAAAAGTTCTTCGACATCAAGTGCCGCAAGGCGGGGCTGAAGCCCGATGCGGCCGTGATCGTCGCGACCATCCGGGCGCTGAAGATGAATGGCGGCGTGAAGAAGGACGATCTCGGAGCCGAAAATGTCGAGGCGCTGACGCGCGGCTGTTCGAACCTTGGGCGTCACATCGCAAACGTGCGCAAGTTCGGTGTGCCGGTCGTGGTCGCGATCAATCACTTCATCTCGGATACCGATGCGGAAGTGGCGGCGATCAAGGAATACGTCTCGCATCACGGCGCCGAGGCGATCCTCTGCCGTCACTGGGCGGAAGGTTCCGCCGGAATCGAGGAGCTGTCCTACAAGGTGGTGGAATTGGCGACAAGCGGTGCCGCCGATTTCAAGCCGATCTATCCTGACGACATGCCGCTGATGGACAAGATCGAGGCTGTTGCCACCAAGATCTATCATGCCGGCGAGGTGACGGCGGAAAAGCCGGTGCGCGATCAGCTGAAGGCCTGGGAAGTGGCAGGCTACGGCCATCTGCCGGTCTGCATCGCCAAGACGCAGTATTCGTTCTCCACCGACCCCAACCTGCGCGGTGCTCCGGAAGGGCATGTGGTGCATGTGCGCGAAGTGCGACTGTCGGCCGGCGCCGGCTTTATCGTGGCGATCACCGGCGAGATCATGACCATGCCGGGTCTTCCCAGCGCGCCGTCGGCCGAGCGGATCCATTTGAACGCGGATGGGCTGATCGAGGGGTTGTTCTAGGCCTCATAGCTCTCAGCGGCTTTCTCGGGATCGCCTCTCGCCTCTCGCCTTCGCGGGTGAGGGGCAACGTCATGCGTCTGTCACACCGAAATGGTCTGCTTGCCCTTACTCTTCAGGCACTGGCGGTGACCCGACGATTCGGGGCCGGCCATCGGGAACATCAGGATGGATCTTGTTCTTGCGACGCTCGCCATGGCCCTTCTGGCGATCAATCTCTTCAGCATCGCGGTCGCCGGCCTGCGGCTTTCGCATCGTGACAAAGCGAGCGATAAGCCGGCGGTGATCAAGCCGGACGGTGTGTCGATCGTCATTCCGGTGCGCGGCATCGAGGCCTATTCCAGCCTGACGCTTGCGCATGCATTCAAGCTTGAATGGCCGGAGTACGAGCTGATCTTCTGCGTGCAGGACGAGGGCGATCCGATCATCGCCGAGATCCGTGCTGCCATCGCCGCTTATCCGGCGGTGCCGGCGCGGCTGCTGATCGGCGATGACCGGATCAGCGCCAATCCCAAGCTCAACAACTGCGCCAAGGGCTGGCATGCGGCACGACACGAGTGGGTGGTGCTTGCCGATTCCAACGTGTTGATGCCCAAGGACTATATTCAGAACCTCGTCTCCGGTTGGCGGGCCGATACCGGGCTCGTATGCTCGACGCCGATCGGATCGCGTCCGGACGGGTTCTGGGCGGAAGTGGAATGCGCTTTCCTGAATACGCTGCAGGCGCGCTGGCAATATGTGGGCGAGGCGCTGGGGCTCGGCTTTGCGCAGGGCAAGAGCATGCTGTGGCACAAGCCGTTTCTGGATGCTGCCGGCGGCATCCAGGCGCTGGCGGCCGAGATTGCCGAGGACGCGGCGTCGACCAAGCTCGTCAACCGGCATGGCAAGAAAGTGCACCTTGTGTCGGCACCGTTCGAGCAGCCGCTCGGGCGCCGCGGGCTGGAGGAAATCTGGTCGCGCCAGACGCGCTGGGCCCGGCTGCGGCGGGTGACGTTTCCGCTGTTCTTCACGCCGGAGATCCTGCTCGGAGCGCTGCCGCCTCTGGCGCTAGGGTTGATCGGCGCCGTCATGCTGGATCTCAATGTCGGTCTGGTGGCCGCGACCGTGTTTGCCGCAACCTACCTGCCGGAACTCGCCCTTGCGCGGGCCAAGGGCTGGCGGCTGTCGATCCTGTCGCTGCCGGCAATGATGGTGCGCGACGTGATGCTGCCGGCGATCTGGATCAGGAGCTGGCTTTCCGGCTCGTTCGAATGGCGCGGCAATGCCATGACGATCGGCACCCAGGAAAGCCGGCTGACCGGCTCCTCGCCGGCCTGACCCTGGCCCTCAACGGCTACTCGCAAATGCGGTAGCCGCCATCCCTGTCGATGATGTCGAGATGAAGGTGATCCTCGTGCGCAGCATCGCTGCCGGGTGCGAGAACCGTGGTGAAATGCAGGCATGCGCCGGCGGTGGCGGTCATCTGGAAGGCACCTTCCAGCGTGTGATCGTCCTCACGCCGCTTCATCACGACCTTCTCGCCATTGTCGAGCTTGAAGGCGGCGACATCGAAGGCATTGCCGCGTCCATGCTCGGAGATCTTGCCGGTCGAGGCGCTGTTTCTGAGGCGGCACTGGTAGGTGGAGCCGGGAACGAGGCCGGTGATCTTGCGGCCCGGCATGGCGATGTTGAGCGCCGGCTGCACCGTATCCTTCAGCCAGTGGGCCATAGTCAGCGCCGTCTTGCAGCGCATGGTGGCGCCGCCGAGATCGACGCCGGGCAGAACCTGCGCCACCTCGATCGGCTGCTTGATGCCGCAGCCATTGCCGTCGTCGATCGGTTTGATGGACTCGAACTTGGCGCCGATGGCACCGAGGTCGGCAAGGCAGGCTTTCAGTTCTGCGGCGTCTTCCTCGACGAGAGGCGGAGGAGGCGGGGTCTCGGCCTGTTCCTGCTTTTCGTCCGCAGGCTTGTCGGCCGGAGTTTTGTCATCAGCGGCCTTGTCCTGCGGTGCCTTGTCGTCTGGCTTGGCGGCGTCCGGTTTGGCAGGTTCAGTCTTGCCAGGAGCAGCTTGGCCGTCGTCGCTCGATGCAGCGGGCTTCTGTTCTGCGGGTTCTTCCGGCTTGGGAGTGGGGGTCGGGATGGTTTCTTCAGGAGCTTTACCGGTCTGTTCCGGGCTCTGGGTCTGTTCGGGGGCCGGGACAGGTGGCTCTGCGGGGCGCTCTGCAGGCTTCTCCGCAGGGGTTTCGGGCGGGTTCTCGGGCTTTGCTTCGACGGGCTTTGCGGCGACCTCAGGTGTAGCAGCGGCTGCGGCCGTTGCCGCCGTTGCCTCGGGCACGGGTTCACCACCCGGCTTCGCCATGGAAAGCGGAACGGTAGCGAGGGCGGGGGCGGCGGGGATCGCGGCTCGGCTCTGGTTCTGGGCACCCTGTGCGGGGCGGGTCGACTGGTTTTTGCCGGACGAGGATTTGCGCGTCGACTGTTTGCGGGTGCGTCCGGCATCGCGCATGAACTGGTCGATGATGTTGATTTCGACAACGTTCGGCGTCGAGCCTTGCGGTGCTGGGCGGGCGGGCAGAGGCGCTGCACCCAGTGTCAGCGGTGCGCTCATTGCCAGCGAAGTGCTTAAAGCGAGAAGGCATAGAGTATGCTTCATCCTTCGGTCGTCCTTTCCCATGTTTCGGAGACGCAACGCGGATGACCCTGTTTTGGTCGCATTGTGGCCAAATAAATCCACTTGCGCGTTTGCCGGAGCCGCGCTAACAATTCGCTCCATGATGATTTCGATGAGCAACAACGGTAACTGGTGGTGGGCACGCTGACGCGGCCTTGACCAGTCATGTCCATCGACAAGACTATGAACAAGCCGCCCGATCACCGAGGCGGCTTTTTTGTTGGCCGCTTCTGAGACCCGGGCAGATCAACAGGGATTTCAAGAGGCAGACATGGCGACGATCATTCACGACGACGGGTCCGAGACCTACGAGACCAAGGGCGGAATCAGCGTCAGCCGAGCCCGCAGGCCGGCCGAATATGCAACCGCGATCTCGTCTTATGTCGACCGGCTGGACGAGCGCCGCGGCGCGGTGTTTTCCTCGAACTACGAATATCCGGGCCGCTATACCCGCTGGGATACGGCGATTGCCGATCCGCCGCTTGGCATTACCTGCAACGGGCGGGCGATGTGGATCGAGGCCTATAACGGTCGCGGCGAAGTGCTTCTGTCGTTTATCGCCGACAAGCTTGCGACGATTTCCGACCTGACGCTCGGCGAGCGGACCGACCGCCGTCTGGATCTGACCGTCAACCAGCCGTCCCGCGTGTTTACCGAGGAAGAGCGCTCAAAGATGCCGACGGTGTTTACCGCGCTGAGAGCCGTCGTCGATCTCTTCCATTCGGATGCGGATTCGGCGATCGGTCTGTTCGGGGCGTTCGGCTACGATCTTGCGTTCCAGTTCGATGCGATCAAGCTTTCGATGCAGCGTCCGGAAGACCAGCGCGACATGGTTCTCTATCTCCCCGACGAAATTCTGGTCGTCGACCACCATGCGGCAAAGGCTTGGGTCGATCGCTACGACTTTGCCAAGGACGGCGTGACGACGGAAGGCAAGGCGCAGGATATCGCGCCCGAGCCGTTCCTGCGCACCACGGTGACGCCGCCGAAGGGCGACCACAAGCCGGGGGAATACGCGAGCCTCGTTACCCGCGCCAAGGAAAGCTTTCGCCGCGGCGATCTGTTCGAAGTGGTTCCGGGCCAGAAGTTCATGGAGCGCTGCGACAGCAATCCGTCGCAGATTTCCAACCGGCTGAAGGCGATCAACCCGTCGCCCTATTCGTTCTTCATCAATCTCGGCAACCAGGAATATCTGATCGGCGCATCGCCCGAAATGTTCGTGCGGGTGTCCGGCCGTCGCATCGAGACCTGCCCGATTTCGGGCACGATCAAGCGCGGAGAGGATGCGATTTCCGACTCGGAACAGATCCTCAAGCTGCTCAATTCCAAGAAGGACGAATCCGAGCTCACCATGTGCTCCGACGTCGATCGTAACGACAAGTCGCGCGTCTGCGAGCCGGGTTCGGTCAAGGTGATCGGCCGCCGTCAGATCGAGATGTATTCGCGTCTCATCCACACGGTCGACCATATCGAGGGACGGCTGCGTCCGGATATGGATGCGTTCGACGGCTTCCTGAGCCACGCCTGGGCGGTGACCGTGACCGGTGCGCCGAAACTGTGGGCGATGCGGTTTGTCGAGGCCAACGAAAAGAGCCCGCGCGCCTGGTATGGCGGCGCGATCGGCATGGTCGGCTTCAACGGCGACATGAATACGGGGCTGACGCTTCGCACAATCCGCGTCAAGGACGGCATTGCCGAAGTGCGTGCCGGTGCGACGCTGCTCAACGATTCGGATCCGCATGAGGAAGAGGCCGAGACCGAGCTGAAGGCATCGGCGATGATTTCGGCGATCCGCGATGCGCGCGCCGGCAACACGGCCAAGGCTTCGCGTGACGTCGCCAAGGTGGGCCAGGGGGTGAAGATCCTGCTGGTCGACCACGAAGACAGTTTCGTCCACACGCTTGCCAACTACTTCCGCCAGACGGGAGCGACGGTCTCGACCGTTCGCTCGCCGGTGCCGGAAGAGGTGTTTACCCGGATCGATCCGGATCTCGTCGTCCTGTCGCCGGGGCCGGGCAATCCGAAGGATTTCGACTGCAAGGCGACGATCAAGGCGGCGCGGGCAAAAGACCTGCCGATCTTTGGCGTGTGCCTTGGCCTGCAGGCGCTGGCCGAAGCCTATGGCGGCGAGTTGCGGCAGCTGGCGCTGCCGATGCACGGCAAGCCTTCGCGGATCCGGGTTCTGGAGCCGGGCATCGTGTTTTCGGGGCTGGCGAAGGATGTCACCGTCGGGCGCTATCACTCGATCTTTGCCGATCCGTCGACGCTGCCCTCCGATTTCATCATCACCGCCGAAAGCGAGGATGGCACGATCATGGGGATCGAACACGCCAGCGAGCCGATCGCCGCGGTGCAGTTCCACCCGGAATCGATCATGACGCTGGGCGGCGATGCCGGCATGCGGATGATCGAGAACGTGGTGGCAAACCTTTCGAGAAAGCGCGCGACAAAGGCGGCCTGATGGACGATGCCGACACGGTGGGTGGCGCTGACGGCGTCACCATCGAACCGCTCCGGGACGAGCATATCGAGGGCTTTCACAAGGCGCTCGATATCGTCTGCCGGGAGCGGCGCTACATGGTGTTTCTGCGTGCCCCGCCGATCGACGAGATGCGGGATTTCGTGCGCGAGAGCGTGGCTGCTGGCAATCCGCACATCGTCGCGGTCGCTGACGGTGAGGTCGTCGGCTGGTGCGATATCCGAAGGCTGGAGCGCGATGTGCATGCTCATCGCGGCCTGCTCGGCATGGGCATCATTCCCGGGTTTCGCGATAGAGGCTTGGGCCGTCGGCTGATCGTTAACGCGGTCGAGGCCGCCAACCGGTCCGGCATTCACCGCGTCGAACTCGACGTGCATGCGGACAATCACCGGGCGATCGCGCTTTACCGGAAGGTGGGATTTCAGGTGGAGGGCGTGGCGCGCGATGCGTTGAAGATCGACGGATGCTACCTGGACAGCGTGCGGATGGCGCTAATCTTTACCTGACGCCTGGTCTCTGACGCCCGATGCCCGCCTGCGACGATGCCCCGTTGTTGATAACGTCTGACGACGAGCATACCCGGCGACTGGACGCGCAAGACCGGCTTTGACAAACCGCGAGGCTTGCGCCATACAGCCGGCCATTATTCGAAACCGCCGCTGCGAGACGCTCTCGCCGCGGCGGTTTCGTCGTTTTGGGCATAGCTTCCTGCAAATCGCTTGCAGATGCAGGAGGATGATTAGTGAAGACGGGTATGGGCGATATGGACAGAGTGGCAAAGGACGACAAAAAGGTCGAGAGACTGGCGATGTGGGGCATCCCGATCTCGATCGGCGTGCTGTTCCTCAAACTTGCTGCGTGGTGGGTAACCGGCTCGGTGGCGCTGCTGTCGGACGGTCTGGAATCACTGGTCAACGTGGCGGCGGCATTTATTGCCTATTTCGTCATCCGCTATGCGCAACGGCCGGCAGACGATGACCACCACTTCGGCCATCACAAGGCGGAATACATATCCGCCGTGGCGGAAGGCGCGTTGATCGTGCTGGCGGCGATCCTGATCATTCAGGAAGCCTGGGGCGCTCTGGGCGCCCCGAGCATGCCGGAGACGCCATGGCTCGGGCTTGCCATCAACGCTACGGCAGGCGGGATCAATGCGGTCTGGGCGACCGTGCTGATCAGGGTCGGACGGTCGCACCGGTCTCCGGCGCTTCTGGCAGACGGCCAGCACATCATGTCGGATGTGGTGACGTCAGCCGGCGTATTCGTCGGTCTGGTGCTCGCGGTTCTGACGGGTTACCTCATCCTTGATCCGCTGCTTGCGATCTTCGTCGCCTTCAACATTCTCTGGCAGGGTTACAAGGTCATCACCCACTCGCTGGGCGGGCTGATGGACAAGGCGCTGCAGCCGGAGGAGGAAGCGGCGGTGCGTGCGGCGATCACCGCCCATTGCGACGGGGTTCTCGATGTGCACGATCTGAAGACGCGACGGGCGGGATCGGCTGCGTTTATCGATTTCCACCTAGTGGTGCCATCGCGAATGTCGGTCGGCGAAGCTCACGAAATTTGCGACCGCTTGGAAGATGCGATCAAGGAGGCTATTCCCGGTGCCACCCTGGCCATCCATGTGGAGCCGGAAAGCGAACACGCGCATGGCAAGCGTGTTGCCATTGAAAGCCATGCGAATCTGAAGGGAATTTAAAATGACGATGACGGATGTCAGCGGACTGTCGCAGCTCGGCAATCAGGTCGAGGCCCCAACGAGCCCCGAGACGGCGGTCCTGGAGAAGGTGCCGAACGGTAACCAGGGCACAGATTACGTGGTACGCTTCACGGCGCCGGAATTCACATCGCTTTGCCCGATGACCGGCCAGCCGGATTTTGCCCATATCGTGATCGACTATATTCCCGACGGGTTTCTGGTCGAATCAAAGTCGCTGAAGCTGTTCCTGCATGCGTTCCGCAACCACGGCGCCTTTCATGAGGACTGCTCGGTCTATATCGGCAAGCGGATCGTTGACCTGCTTAATCCGAAATGGTTGCGGATCGGCGCTTATTGGTATCCGCGCGGCGGCATTCCGATCGACGTGTTCTGGCAGACCGGCGAAGCGCCAAAGGGTGTGTGGTTGCCGGACCAGGGCGTGGCGACCTATCGGGGACGTGGGTAAGATTTATTGGCAATTAGCCCGGCACGCACCGGGCTAATTGCGACACTCAACCCGTTCGGGGAGATGGCCATTCTGCCTCAGACATTCATGTTGTCGTCGCCGCCGAAATCGCCGCCGCCGAAGTCGGACTGATCGTCGTTGCCGAAATCGGCCTGTTGCCAGCCGCCGTCATTGCCACCGGGATCGGGTGTTGCGTCGTTGCCGTTATCTGCGCCCGTATTGGAGGCCTCACGGATTGCGTCGTCGCCGATATAGGTGTTGTTGATGACGGTTTCCTCGGTTGGGCCGCCTGTGAACGGATTGGCTTCGGCTGCGGGATTGCCCAAGCCGAGGCCTGACATGTGGTTGCCGAACAGGCCCGAAAGCGAGTTGGCAAGCAGCATGCCGCCCGCCACGCCGGCGGCCGTGCCAAGTGCGCCGCGCAGAAAACCGCCGCCAGCAGATGGTGCCTGGCCCTGCTGATAGCCTTGTGCCCCCTGCATCTGTGATGACCAGGGACCTGATGGGGCCGGTGCAGCGCGATAACCGTCGTCGTTGCCGCGGTATGGCTGCTGATATCCCGGTCGCGCACCCCAGGGGCCGGATGGCTGCTGGCCGGCCTGTTGGGACGGCATTTGCGGTGCCGGAGGGCGAGGCGCCTGGCCGGAGCCGAAGATCGAGCTCAGGAAACCGCCGCCCTGTTCGTCGCGCCTGATGTCGCTTTCGCCGGCCTGAAGCTGCTTGACCTGTTCTTCGAGCTCGCGGATGCGGGCGGATGCGGCCTCAAGGCCCTTCTCCTGAACGATCACCGCCTGGGCGAGGTAATAGGCGGAATAGGGCTGCTGGCGGGTCGCGTCATCGATCAATGCCTCCGCATCACGGTCGCGCGGGGTGGTCGAGGCTGTTTTCACGCGATCGAACAATGCGGTCAGAAGCTGGCGTTCTTCCGGTGACATGGTCTCACTCCTTGTGGACGTCCCAAGCGGCCGTCATCTGACAAGGAGTTAGTCGGCATTTTCGGGATTTCAAACCCGCTGCCGGGTTAAATCTTGTTCATGTAGAACATGCGCCGCCTGACACTATGATTCAGGCGGCGCAGCCTATCTTGTTGTAATATCAGCCGAATGCGAGCGTCAGGCCGAGCACTGCGGTTGCTGCGCCGAGGATGCGGGTTACAGCTGGCGCAAAGCGCGCGATACCGAGGCCGAGCGCGATGCCGGCTGCGTGAAGAAGAGCTGTCGCGATGACAAAGCCGAGGCCGAACTGAAGCGCACCGGCACTGCCGAGTTCGCCGCCATGGGCATGGCCGTGGAACAGCGCAAAAACGCCGACGATTGCAGCGCTGGCGGCTGTCGGAAGCTTGGCGGCGGTGGCGACCAGAAGACCGAGTGCGATGACCGAGGCGAGGATCGCCGGTTCAACGAAAGGCAGATCGAGACCGGAGACCGCGAGCACGAAGCCGAGCGCCATGGTGCCGACGAATGCGGCAGGCACGGACCAGATGGCCTTGCCGCCGATCTGTGCTGCCCAGAGGCCGACGGCGAGCATGGCAAGCACGTGGTCGAGGCCGAAGATCGGATGCGAAATGCCGGCCATGAACGAGCCATGCGCTTCAGGATCGAGATGGGCAAAGGCGGGAGCGGCAGCTACGACGACTGCGCCCGTTGCGAGCGAAATATGCTTCAGGGCGGTTTGGAAAGGTCTGGTCAACATTTTGATCCCCGATGAAATACATGATGCGTGAAGCGTAAAACGATAGGCAAGAGCAGTCACCGCGTCCATTGCCAATTGTAACGATCCGGCGATGCGGACTACGTCATTCACCTTAGTCGTTGGAAGCTTGCCATGTTCAGGCCGGGGTGCATTGTTTTGTGACCGCGAACACATTATGTCCCGTATATGAATTTCATGCAGGAGACTTTGACCGTGCTGAACGACGAAGACGACACAGAAGACAAGACGAAGGAACTGCCGCTCGGTAAGGAAACGGAGGCGAATCTTTTCAAGTCGCGTTCGATCTTCATCTACGGAGCGATCACCCAGGAACTGGCGCAGAAGGTCAACACGCAGCTCGTGGCACTTGCCGCAGCCAGCGACGAAGACATCCGCATCTACGTGAATTCCCCGGGCGGCCATGTCGAGTCGGGTGATTCGATTCATGACATGGTCAAGTTCATCAAGCCGAAGGTCTGGATGATCGGCACTGGCTGGGTCGCTTCTGCAGGCGCCCTGATCTATGTGTCGGTTCCGAAGGAACGCCGCATCGCGCTGCCGAACACCCGCTTCCTGCTTCATCAACCATCTGGCGGTACGCGCGGCATGGTCTCCGACATCGAGATCCAGGCCCGTGAAATCATCAAGATGAACGAACGCCTGAACAAGATCATGGCAGAAGCAACCGGCCAGCCGATCGAAAAGATCGCAGCCGATACGGACCGCGACTACTGGCTGTCGGCACAGGAAGCCGTGGCCTATGGTCTCGCATCCAAGATCGTGACGTCGCAGAGCGAAATCTGATCCAGACGTCGTTCTGACAAATCAAAATCCCTCGTCGGCTTCAGGCCGGCGGGGGGTTTTGCGTTTGAGGGCAATCGTTTCAGGCGCGGGTAGGGGCCGAGAGGTCCGGATGACCCGAACCCTTTCGACCACCGCGCGATATCAGGCGAGCTTGCGGGTGGGTACGGCGGTTGCCGGGACGCGGCCCTGCTGCCAGTGGGCGGCAAAATCCATGAACGCATCGGGCGACATCGGTTCCGCGAAGGCATAACCCTGCAGCACCTGGCAACCAAGGCCACGCAGGATATCCATATGGGCTTCCGTTTCGACGCCCTCGGCGACGATCTCGATCCCTTGCGAACGGCCGATCTCGATGATCGAAGCCACAAGCCGGTGCTGGGGACCTGACGCCTGAAGCGGAGAAATCAGCTGCCGGTCGATCTTCAGCCGCTTGGGGCCGAGTTCCAGCAGACTGACGATCGAAGCGTGTCCGGAGCCGAAATCATCCAGCTCGATATCGATACCCAAATCCTTCAGCGTGCCGATGATCTTGCGCAGGCCGCGGTCGTTTCCTTCAAACGAGATCGATTCCAGAAGTTCGAATGCAATGCTGCCCGGCGCAAACGACAGGTGCGACAGCTGCTCCAAAAGGTTTTCGTCCTTCAGGCGCTGGGCTGAGACATTGACAGAGACCCTTGGGACGGCAAGCCCGCGGGCACGCCAGCGGGTGGCCTGGAACAGCGCTTTTTCGAGGATGAGCGCGTCGATCTCACCGGAGCGATGAAGACCTTCGGCAATATCGAGAAACGCTTCGGGCGCGAGCAGGCCGCGGGTCGGGTGGACCCATCGGGCCAGCGCCTCGACACCGACGATATCGAGGGTGACGGCATCGAACTGCGGCTGGAAGAAGGGAACGATCTGGTCGTTCTCGATTGCCGCGAGAAGCTCGTCGGACGTGCGTTTTACCTGGATCGCAGTCAGAAGCAGGGACTCTGAAAACACCTCGGCGCGGTTACGGCCGCGTTTCTTGGCCTCGTACAGTGCGACGTCGGCATTGATCAGCAACTGGCGCGGTTCTTCGCACGCAAGCGTCTGCATGGCGATGCCGGCGCTGCAGCCGACATGGCATTCCTGGCCGTCGATCGTCATCGGTTTGGCGATCGCCTTGACGATCGAGCGGCCGAGATGTTTTGCCCGCTCTTCCGGGGCCGGGCCGCTGGTGACGACCACGAATTCGTCGCCGCCGATCCGCGAGACGAATTCGTCATGGCCGATCAGTTCCAGGAGCCGGGCCGTCGTCTGGCGCAGGACCTCGTCGCCGGCCGCGTGGCCGAGCGTGTCGTTGACTTCCTTGAAGCGGTCGAGATCGAAATGGATAAAAGCCAGGCGGTGACTGTGCGTCGTCGCGTTCGAGGCTTCCATGAACTGGTCGAGAAAGCGCCGGTTGGGAAGGCCGGTCAGGGCGTCGTGCAAAGACTGGTGCTGCAACGTGCGGCGTGTTGCGCGCAACCGCTCGTTCTGTTCTTCCGCGCGGGCGCGCTCTTCCCGCAGTTCGATCTGCAGATTGACGTCATCAGTGACATCCCAATTGGCGCCAACGACGCGTTCGACGCCTCCCGATGTTTTGTAGGCCTTCCCGTGCGCGCGGATGTGACGGATCTCGCCCGAAGGTCGGACTATCCGGAACTGGGTAATATAGGGCTCGGTGGCACCGATGACCTCGTTCAGCCGATTTTCAGCCGTCTCGATATCGTCGGGATGGACGGTCGAACGCCAGTCCTCGTAGGTGAAGATGTCCTTGCCCGGAGGCGCAGAATACAGGTCCTTGAGCCGCTCGTCCCAGAAAAGGCGGTCTGTGGCGCCCTCGTATTCCCAGACGCCTATCTGCGACGCTTCGAGCGCCAGCGTCAACCGGTGGTGAATGGTCTCGAACTGCTCCTCCCGGTGTTGTAGATCGACGATGTGGCGATTGCGCTGCCTCATCAAGATCCCCACCCAGATCATGGGGGCGACGATGCAGAGTGCGATCAGCGTCGCGTAGGCATAAAGCCAACCGATATCCGGCGGGGTCGTCTTCCAGCCGGCTTTCGGGACTGCTGCGAGATACCAGGTGTCGTATCCGAGCTCGATGCGGGCACGAACCGCATCGGCGGAGAAGATCGCCGGGTCACCGGTAAAGACGTCCTTCGCAACCGGTGCCGGCCGCCTGGAGATCGCGATGCTGAGGGGTTGCCGTTCGGTATCGAGGTCGATGTCGCGGAACAGGCGCTCCACGTCGATCACGCTCGAGACGATGCCCCAGAAATGTCCGTTGGCTTGCGAGAAAACCGGGTAGCGGGCCAGCAGTCCCAGTCCGCCCTGAGCGAGTTCGACAGGTCCGGCGATCGTGGTGGACCGGCGCTTGATCGCCTCCATGACGGACACTGACCGTTTGGGGTCGGCCGTGTAGTCTCGTCCGACGAGCTGCTTGTTCTGGTCGTAAGGGTAGACGTACCGGATCACAAGATCGGGCGCCACGGCGACGTTCTTCAGCTGCGAGGGAACAGCGAAAACTCGCTCCGAGAGCGCCGCAAATTGCGTTTGCGTGATGGATGGGTTTGCAGCGATCGCGGCAACGAGACCCTGGACCAGATTGACGTTGCCGCGAATATTGGTTTCAAGGCTTGATGACACGCGCGCCAGTTGTTCCGACGCGACGAGCCGCTGCTGCGCCATGTATTGGGCGCGCTCTTCCAGATCGGCCCGGACAATTCCGAAAATGACCGCGGCGACCATAATGAAGGCGGGCAAATACCAGCCGAACCGGTAGAATCGCCATCCCCGGCTTCGGCCGGGCTTTATCATGGAGGAAGAGAAGAGCATGCAATGTTCCAACAGGTCTCCCGCCAACATTTCAGACAAGGCTTAATTTAGTCTGAGATGGAACGGCGCCGGACGGGTCGTCGAGCCGAAATACTGGTCTCCACTCCAATATTTTTGAGAAATTCGACCCTTTATACATGACTGAAAATCGGAAAAAATCAGTCGGCCTGGTCATCTCTTGGGCTTGTCTCGCGGCGGCGGGTCGTGCTCCATGCACCCTTCACCGCGTCGGGTTCTCATCATGTTCAAAGACTTCTCTTTTTCCGCCCTGACGATGGGGATGCTGACCGCGTTTGTCGGTTTCGTCAGTTCGTTTGCCGTGATCATCCAGGGTTTGCAGGCAATGGGCGCCAATAGCGATCAGGTCGCCTCCGCGCTCCTGGCGCTTTCCCTGGCGCTCGGCATTCTTGCCGTGAGTTTCTCGGCCGCTCTCAAGATGCCGATCAGCATTGCATGGTCGACGCCTGGTGCCGCTCTTCTCTCGGGGATCGGGATGATCGAGGGCGGATTTCCCGCAGCCGTCGGCGCCTTCGTCATCTGTGGCGGGCTGATCATGCTGTCGGGCCTGTTCCAGCCGCTCGGGCGCGCGATCCGGATGATCCCGGGGCCGCTTGCCAATGCGATGCTGGCCGGTATCCTGCTCGGCCTGTGTCTTGCTCCCGTGAAGGCGGTGGCGTTCGACCCGATGCTGGGACTGCCGATCGTGCTGACCTGGGCGGTCGTCGTGTCGCGCTGGCGGCTTCTGGCCGTGCCGGCCTCGCTTGCGGCGATGATGCTGGTGCTGATCTTCGGCGTCGACCTGCCGGCAGATACGCTGAGCCAGATCGGCGCTGCGATCCATCCGCAATTCGTGTTCGTCGAGCCGGTCTTCACCTGGCACGGCGCGATTTCCGTGGCGGTGCCACTGTTTATCGTCACCATGGCGTCGCAGAACATTCCCGGCATCGCGATCCTCAAGGCGCACGGATACGAGCCGCATCCCGGACCGATGTTCGTGGCAACCGGCGCCCTGTCCTCGCTTGTCGGCGTTTTTGGCGGCGTGCCGGTCAACATGGCGGCGATCACGGCGGCGATGTGTGCCAGTACCGACGCTCATCCGGATCCCGCCCGGCGTTACGTAGCGGCGATCATCGGCGGCTTCAGCTACGCGGCGCTGGGGCTGGTGGCCGGCGGCATTATCGCCTTCGTATCGCTCGCGCCGCCGATCCTGTTGCAGGCCGTCGCCGGGCTCGGGCTGATCGGCGCGTTCTCGAACGCGGCATACGCCGCCTACCACAATCCCGCTACCCGCGAGGCTGCGGCCATCACCTTTATGGTCACCGCTTCCGGAATCGCCTTCGCCGGGATCTCAGGGGCGTTCTGGGGTCTGCTGGCCGGTGGCGTGATGATGGGTTTGCAGAAGGCTCTCAGACGCGAAAGATTGCCTTGAGAGGGAACCGCGGCCGTCGTTGCAACATCAAATGCCGTTCGAAAGTGCACTTGCACGTTCTCTGCCCGCCCGCTATAGATTCTCCCATGACCATGACAGGTGCGATCATGTCCGACCGTTTGCCGACCCGCAGCTTCGCTGCCGGGGCGACGGTTTTCGCGCCTCTCTCGCTTCTTAGCCTCGACCTTACACTCGGTTGCCGGGTCCGTTGAGGAGCGCCCGGCGGCCGAAAGCCCGCCGGCGTAAGAGCTCCTCGCAAGATTTACCGATATAGCTGAGACAGACCTTAAGAGGTCGCCATCCTCACCAAGCAGGCCCCAAAAGTGCGGCGCGCGGCGGATGGATAGGACGAGGACTTGAAGACCATGGACGCCAAGAATTCCAACGTGACTACTGCCAACAAGGCTAAGGGTATGGCCGACGCGGCGGTGAAATACCGTGCCTATCCCGCCATCAACATTCCCGACCGGACCTGGCCGTCGAAGGTGATCGACAAGGCGCCGATCTGGTGCTCGGTGGACCTGCGTGACGGCAACCAGTCGCTGGTCAACCCGATGGGCCACGACCGCAAGGCCCGCATGTTCAAGCTGCTCTTGGATATGGGCTTCAAGGAAATCGAGATCGGTTTCCCGTCGGCTTCGCAGACCGATTTCGACTTTGCCCGCTGGTGCATCGAAGAGGGTGGCGTTCCCGACGATGTGTCGATGCAGGTGCTGGTTCAGTGCCGGCCGGAACTGATCACCCGCACGTTCGAATCGCTGGAAGGCGCCAAGCATCCGATCATCCACTTCTACAACTCGACATCGGAACTGCAGCGCCGTGTGGTGTTCGGCAAGGATGTCCGCGGCATCAAGCAGATCGCCGTCGACGCGGCGAAGATGATCACCGACATGGCTGCCAAGGCCGGCGGCGATTACCGGTTCGAATATTCGCCGGAAAGCTTTACCGGCACCGAGCTGGAAGTGGCGTTGGAGATATGCAATGCTGTTATCGAGGTGGTAAAGCCGACCGCTGACAACAAGCTGATCCTGAACCTGCCCTCGACCGTCGAGATGGCGACGCCCAACATCTATGCCGACCAGATCGAATGGATGTGCCGCAATATCGACTCTAGAGAAAACGTCATCATCTCGCTTCACCCGCATAACGACCGCGGCACTGGTATCGCCGCGACCGAGCTTGGGCTGATGGCTGGCGCCGATCGCGTCGAAGGCACGCTGTTCGGCAATGGCGAGCGCACCGGCAATGTCGATGTGGTGACGCTGGCGCTCAACATGTACACGCAGGGCGTTGATCCTGGGCTGGACTGCACCGATATCGAGCGCATCAAGGACGTCTACGAATATTCCAACGAAATGGTCATTCCCGAGCGCCATCCTTACGTCGGCGAACTGGTCTATACGGCGTTTTCCGGCTCGCACCAGGATGCGATCAACAAGGGCATGAAGGCAATCAAGACCGCCAACCATCCGGTGTGGGAAGTGCCTTACCTGCCGATCGACCCGCGCGACGTCGGCCGGTCCTACGAGGCGATCATCCGCATCAACTCGCAATCGGGCAAGGGCGGCATCGCCTATATCCTGCAGCAGGATTACGGCATCAACCTGCCGCGCAATCTGCAGGTGGAGTTCCGCGAGGACATCCAGCGGATTACTGACGAGGAAGGCAAGGAAGTCGCTTCCAAGCGCATCCATGAGCGCTTTATCGAGCGCTATGTGGACCAGCCTTCAGCACGGCTGAGATTCGTCGATCACCAGACGTTCCCGGCCGGGATGGAGCACAAGGGCATCCGCGTCGTTTCCGCCGAGATCACCGATGGTGGTGAGACGAAGACGATCGAAGGCCGCGGCACGGGCCCGATCGACGGGTTCATCAACGCGCTGTCGGCCTATCTCGGGATCGAGTTGTCGGTGAATGAGTATTCGGAACACTCGCTGCAGCATGGCTCGAACGCCTCGGCGATCGCCTATGTCGAGGTTGAGCATCCGGGTGGCAAGCTGTTTGGCGCCGGCATCAACAACAACATCGTGACGGCCTCGCTCGACGCGATCGTGTCTGCTGCCAACCGGGTGTTGGAAGAACGCGGCCAGTAGTAGGATTCTGTAAGGCATTAGAAGACAGAAGCCGCATCGCCAGCCGATGCGGTTTTTTGTTGGGATCAGATCGGGCGGATGGGCTTCGATGCAGGCCGGAGGCTCAGATCAGTCCCGCGGCCTTGGCGGCGATCTCGTCGAGATCGGCGGCGGAGGAGGGGCCGACGACGACATAGGTCGCGAGCGGCGTGCTCCAGGACACAAGACCCGTATCGGCGCGGATGTCCTCTACCGGTTTGTTGGTGTCCGGACGGGTCTTGGAGAAGGTGATCGCGATGATCTCTCCCTCATCGCCGCGGCGGTAGAGGAGGAGGCCCGAGGGGCGGTTGTCGGCGGTGAAAAGCCGTGCGCCGGCGAAGGTCAGCCCGCTTTGCGACAGGTCCGGAATGCGAAAGGCGATGCCGGTGCCTGTGGTCAGCCATGCGAGGATATCGCCGGGCCTGTCGGCACCGATTTCCACCAGACGATCGGGCAAGCGGGTATAGAGCCGGTAATGGGCGACGACGTCGTCAAGCCAGTCCCGCGAATCGAGCTGCACTTCCGAGCCGCCGAGACGGGTCGATCCCGGCTGCGTGCCGAGCGCATAGCCGATGCCGCCGCCGAGGCAGAGACTGAGAATGCATGCGACAAGCGCCTGCGTTCTGCTTGGCTTGAACGAGAGTGACTGGCGCTTTTTGTCATCAGGCAGCCTGATCGCGCGGCGCGGCAGCGGTGCGTTCTTGATGGTGCGGACGAGTTCGAGCGGCAATGGTTCCTTCATGGCATCGTCGAAGACGCGCCGGCCGTAATCCGTGCCGCGTTTCAGGTTGTCATGCAGGGCCCGCGCCTGCGGCTCGTTGACCAGAAGCGCTTCGATCTCCTGCCGTTCGTGTTCGTTGGCTTCGCCATCCAGGAAGGCCGAAATGCGCTGTTCGAGCGCGGACGAGGAAGCACTGGCTTTCATGCGCGGCGCTCCGATGCTTCCGGCGCGATTTCCGACAGTCTGAGCCGTGCAGAACACAGGCGTTCGGCGAAGGCCTGTTCCGGAATGCCGAGGATAGCAGCCGCCTCGCCATAGGCGAATGCCTCGACGTCCACGAGAAGGAAGACACTGGCGAGGCCTGAGGGCAGGGACAGCAGGATCTGATCCGATGTGGCCATCGTGGAAATTTCGGTAGCCGATACGACGCCCTGTGCCTTCGGGGTGGAGGACGGCTGGGTCTTGCGGCGCTTCTTGATCTCGTCGGACCAGGCTGTGCGCATCAGGCTGAACAGCCAGCTTTCGATGCGGCCTTCGCCCTTCCAGTGATGGCTTTTCTGGATTGCACGCGAACAGACTTCGCGCACCAGCCTGTCGGCATCCTCGGCGGTGCCTGCAAGCGTTAACGCGAAACGACGAAGCCTCGGCAGCAAGGCTACGAGGTCACGGCGAATGTCCATGGTCTGGGTCGGATTGTTCATGCGGAAACAAGCTTAACGGGGCTATGCGTTATGATTACGGCCATCTCGTTAAGCTATGAATCGAATGTGATGCATTTGCAACAGGCGACGCAATTAATCTACAAGATTTCGACGGTCTCGGGCTGGATCGCCGGCATAGGCATCGGTTGATCGCCATAAAAGACGTGGCTGCTGTCCAGCGCAATGCCGTCACCTGCCTGTGTCAGCCCGTAGCGTTCGCAAACCAGGTTCCAGTTGCCAGGTTCGCCCGACAGCGAAAACAGGTTGTAGGAAGCAGGTGGCTTGTGGCCGCCCGGACCCTGCGAGGCGGACGCGATACCGACGACCGGCACGGGCCGGTTATGGGTCTTGAGTTCGTAGACGGTGTTAAGATGCGTATGGCCGTGCAGCACCAGTTCGGCGCCGCCGGTCGAGATGGCCGCAGCAAATCGACGGATGCCGATCATACGCTTGTGCGATGACGCCGCGCCGTGGATCGGCGGGTGGTGAATCATCACCACGCGGAACAGTCCGCGTTCGCCGGCTTTCTTAAGAAGGTTCACTGTTTCGCGCGCCTGGCGCGGGCTGAAATAGCCGGATGCGGAAAACGGCGGCGTCGCGTTGGATGTGGAGCAGCCGATGATGGCGATCGGGCCACGCTCCCGGTAGGTCGGGAAGATGTGATCGTCCTTCGGCCATTCGCCCGGATCGTCGTCGCTTTTCACGAAGGGATACCAAGCGGCAACCGACTTGTCGTGAGCGCCCGGCACATAGGCGTCGTGATTGCCCGGCACGACGGTCGTATCGGCGGGTTCGCCGATCGTATCGAGCCATTCGCGGGCCAGCCGGGTTTCGATCTTTGTCGCCAAATTGACCAGATCGCCTGTGATGAGCAACTGGTTCGGCTCTCGGTCCTTCATGTCGCTCAACAGCAGATCCAGCGTGTTGACGAGAAGATGCTTTCGGCGGGTGCGGTGCCAATTGACGAAACCGGTGATGCGTTTTGACAGAAGCTCGCGCATCGTCAGCCGCGGAAGGGGCCCCAGGTGGATATCGGAAATATGCGCGAACTTGAACATGGCGAAGACATAACGCATGAGAGAGCAATTGGTACCGAATTTATCGCCGCTCCCGAAGTTATGAAGTGGAACGCCTGAATGGTTGAGCAGGGCATTCCCGAAGTTACCGGCGGCCGGGCCCGCATTCTCGTCTGGCTGATGCACAAGGCGTTCATCGTCACACGAGGCATGACGATGGGTGTGCGGGCCGCCTGTTTCGACGAGGAGGGCCGGATTTTCCTGGTGCGCCACACCTATGTGCCGGGATGGTATATGCCCGGCGGCGGCATGGAACGCGGCGAAACCGCGCTTCAGGCGCTGCACAAGGAACTGCGGGAAGAGGGCAATCTGGAAGTCCTGGGAGTGCCGGAGCTGTTCCACGTCTACCTGAACCGCAACGCCTCGAAGCGCGACCACGTGCTGTTCTACAAGGTCAACGTCAACCAGACGGCGCCGCGCGCCGCGGATTACGAAATTGCGGAAAGCGGCTTCTTTGCCCTCGACGCGCTACCGCCTGAGGTCACCCAGGCGACAGCGCGCCGATTGCAGGAGCTTTCGGGAAAGATCGAGAAGGGGGAGTACTGGTGAGAGTTACCCGCTTTCCTACCCCCGCCCATGCGGTGCGTCGAGATCGAGCTCTGGTCCTGTGGGGACGATGCCGGTCGGATTTATGGTTTTGTGGCTCTCGTAGTAGTGGTGCTTGATGTGGAGGAGATTGCAGGTCTCGGCCACGCCCTCGTGCTGGTAGAGATCGCGCAGATAGGCTGAGAGGTTCGGGTAGTCGGCGATGCGGCGGATGTTGCATTTGAAGTGGCCGACATAGACCGGATCGAAGCGGATGAGTGTGGTGAACAGCCGCCAGTCGGCTTCGGTCAGCTTGTCTCCGAGCAGGTAGCGGCTTTTCGAGAGACGGGTCTCGAGACTGTCGAGCGTTTCGAACAGCTTTGAGACGGCCTCTTCATAGGCGTCTTGCGTGGTGGCGAAGCCGGCCTTGTAGACGCCGTTGTTGACGGTGTCGTAGACGACTGCGTTGATCGCGTCGATCTCAGTGCGCAGATCTTCAGGGTAGAAATCGACATCGGAGCCGGTGATGCCGTCGAAGGCGCTGTTCATCATGCGGATGATTTCGGCGCTTTCATTGGAGACAATGGTGTTCTGCTGCTTGTCCCAGAGGACAGGCACGGTGACGCGGCCGGAATAGGCGGGATCGGCTTTCAGATAGACCTGGTAGAGAAAGTCGGAGCCGAACAGGTCGTCGCCGGTTGCGCCATCGCGTTTGCGGAATTCCCAGCCGTTTTCCAGCATCAGGTAATCGACGACGGAGACCGAGATCAGATCCTGCAGCTTCTTGAGGTTGCGGAAGATCAGCGTGCGGTGCGCCCAGGGGCAGGCGAGCGAGACATAGAGATGGTAGCGCCCTGCCTCGGCCTTGAAGCCGGATTCGCCCGACGGTCCGGAGGACCCGTCAGCCGTTACCCAATTGCGGAACTGTGATTCGGAACGCTTGAAATGACCCTTGCTGGCCTTGGTGTCGTACCAGACGTCGTGCCACTTGCCGTCTACCAGCATGCCCATAGCAATCTCCTTGGTTGTGCTGCCCATTAGATACGGCAGTGCCAGACAATGACGAGGTGCGATTTGGTAAACGCTGCGTTTTTGGATTGGACGGGTGGAAAATTTTCTGATAGCTCGCTTGTCACGATTGTTCGGGAACAGCCAGAGAATGACCGAAGTGCGGACACTGCGACGACGCTGAAGATCGACCACGACGCCTGAAAACGCGTCGCGATATCGCTCGTCCTGTCTGCTCTCTCCTTACGGCTTCGGTTCTCCATGTCCCTGCATCTTGTTGCGTCGCAATCCTCAACATCCCAGAATTCTTCGTCCGAAAACACCCCCAAGTCCATGGCGAAACACGACCTCGTCTATCTGACCGAGGATGCGTCTCACGATGACATCATCGAGGTGATCAACGAGGAAGCGTTCGGCCCCGGTCGGCATGTGCGCGCTGCGTCCCGCATTCGCGAGCAGGGGCCGCATGACCGGTCGATCTCGTTTGTCTGCGCTGACGATGGCGAGACGATCGCTTCGGTGCGGATGACGCCGGTTCTGGCGGGAAGCGTGAAGGGCCATATGCTGGGCCCGCTGGCGGTCAGGCCGTCGCACAAGAACCTCGGGATTGGCCGCGAACTGGTGCGGATCGCCATCGATGCCGCGCGTCGGCATGGGTCGGAAGCCGTGATCCTGATCGGCGATCCGCCCTATTACATGCCGCTCGGCTTCGAGAAAGTGGCCTATGATGCGCTCGATTTTCCGGGACCGGTCGATCCGGGGCGGGTGCTGGTCGTGCCGCTCAAGGACGGTGTGCATGACGGGCTGAAGGGCGTGATCGGCTGGCGGGAGCTGTGATCCGTCAGGACTTCGCGCCAAGCCGTTGATCTAGAATCGTTTTTCCAGCCACGTTACATCATGTCCGCCGGCGAGGCCTTCGAGCTTGCCGATCGGGTGGTAGCCGAGCTTCAGATACAGCGCGAGTGCTGCCGGGTTCATCGTATCGATATAGGCTCCGATACAGCCGCGCTTCGCCGCCTCCGCTTCGGCCATGGTCATGAGGCGGGCGGCGAGGCCTTTGGCGCGCATCAATTCCGGAATGAACAGCATCGAGATGTAAAGCCAGCCGCGGCCGGTATAGCCGACGAGGCCGCCTGCGATATCGCCGGCCGTATCACGTAGCGGGATTGCCAGTTCGCGGCGGTCGCTCGCGCCGAAGCATTCGATATTGAAGGCTTTCAGCTTGTCGAGGATGATGTCTTCATCCTGCTGCGAGATGCCTTCGACGATTTCCAGATCCATATCCAACCTCTCGAGTTGCGGTCGAGATGGATAGACTAAAGCGCTTTTTGAAGGAAGGTGCGGGTTCTGGTTTCGACGAAGTTTGGAATCTCGCCAAACACTTGGTAGCCGTGGCTCTTGTAGGCTTTGAGGGCGAGTGGGTTGAACGTATCGATCCAGGCGCCCTTGCAGCCGCGGGTGCGGGCTTCATTTTCGGCCTCGGTCAGAAGCTTTGCTGCCATGCCCTTGCCGCGCAGGGTTTCCGGAATGAACAGCAATTGCGTGAAGAGCCAGCCCCAGGACGTGTAACCCGACAGACCGCCGATGACTGTGCCGCTCTCGTCGCGGATCAGCACGGCGAGCAGTTTCCTGTCGGAGGGGCCGACTTCGCCTTCGTTGAAGGCGGTGAGGCCGCCGCTGACGATTGCTAGATCGTCTGGGCTCGGCGCGTCGGTGAGATAAAGCTCGTGCGCCATCAGCGACCCTCGCGCCACCACATTGCCGCCATGGCGAACAACAGCACAGACAGGCCGGCAAAGCCGGCAAACAGTGGCAGCGTGTTGATGCCGCGCAGCACCGTCTCGTCGGTCATGCGGATAACCACGCGGTTGGGATCACTGACACGAACTTCGCCGCGGACCGGCAGGATGTCGGGGATGGTGATGCCGTCGCCCGAGGCGACGCGGGTCACGAGGCCGCGGGTCTTGTCGGCATAGGGCCGCAAGGTTGCCTCGGTGGAGATCATTGCCTTGAACTCGGGCGAGTCGACCGCGCCGACATGAACAAGGGTCTGGAAGTCGCCGTTTCTCACCTCGAACAGGCCGGTTTCATCCATGCGGCTTTCATAGCGGTATTCGCCGGGGCCGGCGGGCGTCATCTGGACGGTTTCGGTGCGGCCGGACGGATAGCGGATCGTTGCGGGGCCGGGGTCGTCGCCGATCGTCTGGCGGGTGGCGGCGAGCGTGCGGCCGACGGAGCGGGCGGTCAGCGCCTCTTCCTCGAGTTCGGGTTCCTTCATCAGCCAGTGAGCGATGCGGCGATAGAGCGCCACATGCGGGCCGCCGCCTTCGAAGCCACGGGCCCAGAGCCAGCCCTGATCCGACAGGAGCATGGCAACGCGGCCTTCGCCCTGACGGTTGAGGACGAGGAGAGGGCGATCGCCATCACCTTCCATCACCGTCTGACCCTGCGGCGGATCGACATCGATGGTGCGGAACCAGCGACCCCAGGCGGGCGGCGTCTGGTTAGAGCCTTCAAGGCCGCGGGTGACCGGGTGCTTGGTGCCGACTTCCGACAGATGCGGGAAGAAGCCGGCATTGTGGACTTCGCCTGTGGGTGCGGCCGGCAGGACCTGTTCGAGCGGCGTCGCGGCAATCGAATCCTCGCCGGCATGTTCCGGGCCTGCCGCGATCAAAAGCGCGCCGCCGTTTTGCACATACTGGGAGATGTAGTCGTAATAGAGGATCGGCAGCACGCCGCGATGCTTGTAGCGATCAAAGATGATCAGATCGAAATCCTTGATCTTCTCGACGAACAGCTCGCGGGTGGGAAAGGCGATCAGCGACAACTCGTTGATCGGCGTGCCGTCCTGCTTTTCCGGCGGACGCAGGATGGTGAAATGCACGAGGTCGACGGAGGCGTCGGATTTCAGAAGGTTACGCCAGGCCCGCTCGCCGGCATGCGGTTCGCCGGAGACCAGCAGCACGCGCAGGTTCTGGCGGATGCCATCGATGACATGGACGGCGCGGTTGTTGGCGGTGGTCACTTCTCCGGGGAGCTCGGCGACCGAGAATTCCATGACATTGTTGCCGCCGCGCTGGACGTTGAACGAGAACGGGGTGGTGACGCCGGGCGTTGCCTGCAGCGTTGCGATCTGCTGGCCGTTCATGCGCACGATGACTTCGGCGGGGCCGCCGCCCTGGCGACCGTCGTCGAACACGCGCAGCGTCAGTTCCTGCTCTTCGCCGACAATGCCGAAGCGGGGCGCGCGCAGCACTTCGATGCGGCGATCGAATTCGTTCGGCTGGCCGGTGATCAGCCCGTGGACGGGTGCATTGAAGCCGAGATCCTGGTTGATGCCGGGGAGATCATGGATCTGGCCGTCTGTGAGAAACACGGCACCGCCGACGCGGGCCGGCGGCACGTCCGACATCGCGGAGCGCAGAGCGGTGAACAGCTTCGTCGAGGGTGTGTCGCTGTCTACATCGTCTCCGGCCTCGACGATGCGCGTCTCGATGCGGGGATAGCGGGAGAAGCGGTCGCGCAGTTCCGCCAGAGCCTGATCGGTCTGCTGTTCGCGGCCGGCAGTCTCCTGGCTCTGGGAGCGGTCAACGACGATCGGAACGATGGTGGAGAGCTGCTCCCGGTCTTCCTGGTTGAGCGTCGGGTTGGCAAGCGCCATCAAGAGGGCGGCAAGCGCCAGCGTGCGAAGGGTGGCGCCACGGACGCCGCGCAGTAGCGCGGTGACGGCAAGGACAAGGGCCAGAGCGCCGAGGGCAGCGAGGATAGGCCAGGAAAAGAAGGGGGCGAATTCGATGGTCATCGGTTACTGCCCCAGCCGTTCGAGGAGTGCGGGCACGTGGACCTGATCGGCTTTGTAGTTGCCGGTCAGCATGTACATCATGATGTTGACGCCGGCGCGGTAGGCGTATTCGCGCTGCATGTCATCTGGTGGCACGGTCGGGAGCATGGAGTTACCCTGTTGATCGACCGCCCAGGCGCCGGCAAAATCGTTGCCGGTGATCAGAAGCGGCGTCACGCCGTCGCCGCCCGAGGAGAGCTGCGAGGTGGAGTTTCGCGCGTCCTGGCGGGCTTCGACCCAGAGCGGGCCGCCGCGATAGCGACCGGGAAAATCCTTCAGCAGATAGAAAGTGCGGGTGAGGACGTGGTTTTCCGGTGTCGGCTCGAGCGGCGGAATATCGATGCTGGCGAGAATTTCCTGCAGCCGCAGGCCGTTGGGGCTGGAGCTGCCGTCGAGTGCTGAGACCTGGTCGCGGGTGTCGAACAGAACAGTGCCGCCGTTGCGCATATAGGCGTCGATGCGTGAGATCGAGGCCTGCGACGGCATCGGCGCTGTCGCGGAAATCGGCCAGTAGATGATCGGGTAGAAAGACAGATCGTCCTTGGCGATGTCGAGGCCGACAGGGGCGCCGGGTTCCAGCGTCGTGCGGTAGCTCATATACTGGGTAAGACCGTCGAGGCCGCGCTCGGAAATGCTGTCGACATCGCTTTCGCCGGTCTGGACATAGGCGAGGTGGGTCGTGTCGAGGCGGTCGAGGATCTGGTCGTCGCCAGGCTTTACGCCTTCGCCGGGCTGCATCTCGCGAAACGGCTGCGGTTGGGCCGACTGTGGTTGTGCCGCGGCAGCGGGTGGCGCTGGTGGCTGCTGGGCGAGCGAGGGGTTCGGGTTGAACAGCGCCAAAGCCAGCGCGAAGCCGAGGATCAGGGAGGCGGCTGTACCGGAGGCTCGGGTCGACGTCGGCTTGGAACGCCCGGGGCGGCGGGAAAAGGCACCGTTCATGAAGAGCATCACCAGGCTATCGAGGACGAGGAGCGCGAAGGCGAGAGCAAACAGGGTCGGACGCAGGGAGAGAGCCTCGCCGCCAGCCAGTTGCTCGCGCGCGACCTGCGTTCCGCCGACCGAGGGATCGAAGGGGGCGAGAACGGTCGCCGGGGCCAGAAGATTGACGGCGGAGTAGCCGTCTTCGGTGCCGTAGAGGCCCGGAGGATGATCGAAGCTTGCGACAGGCCGGGCGTTGGCCGGGATGGTGATTGGGCGGGCAGCGCCGGTCTCGGTCGTCATCACGCCGTCGGCGGTGAGAAGGCGGTAGGGAGGCAAGGCTGCGGCAGCGCCTTCGGTACCCGGTGCACCGGACGCGCTGCCACCGGCAGCACCACCCACGCGGGCCATCTGCACCAGCCGGCGCAGCATTTCGACGAAATTGCCTGACAGCGGCAGGTTGGACCAGGTTGCTTCCGCGCTGGTATGGAACAGCACGATGCGGCCGGCTTCGACTTCCTTTTCGGTGACCAGCGGCGTGCCATCGGCAAGGCTTGCCCAGGTGCGCTCGGCAAGGTCCGGCGTCGGTTCGGCGAGAACCTGGCGGGTCACGGTGATATCCGCTGCGCGCGGCAGGCCGGCGAAGGGGCCGAAATTCGGGAAATCGGCGAGTGCCTGCGGCTCCGACCAGGACATGGCGCCGCCGAGCGCACGTTCGCCCTGGCGCAGGGTGACCGGCACCAGCGGATCGTCGGCCGGTGCTGCGGCAAGCCGCGGTCCGGCGAAGCGGACGAGCGTACCGCCACGGGAAATCCAGCGCTGCAGCGGCTGGGAGATTTCCGGCGGCAGGCGGCCGACATCGGCCATGATGATCGCCGAGGGATTGTCTTCGAGGATCTGCGGGATCGACACCGAGAGATCGGCGGTGTTGGGCTGGATCACATCGGCATAGGGCTGGAGCGCCCGGCTGATATAGTAGAGCGGCTGCAGCAACGGCTGGAAATCGCTGCCGCTTTCGCCGGCGATCAGCGCCACGCGGCGACGGCGGAACCCGTCGTCGAGAAGGTGGGCGGCACCGGCGGTTGCGATGCCTTCGACGGAGAGGCGGGCGAAATCGTTGCGCAGTTCGAACGGCGCGGAGATTTCCGTTGTTGCCGTGTTGGCGCCGTCGGCAAATTCCAGAGTACCAGCGGCGAGCGAGCGACCTTGCGGATCAAGCGCGTTGACGGTGAACTGCTGGGTGCCAGCCGTGGAAAGGCGGGTGGCGCTGACATTCATCGCGGTCGAATTGTTGGTGGCACCGGTGATCGCGACGGCCGATTGTCCATCGCCTTCGAGGACGCGCATGTCGCCTGCCGAGAGGCCGGCAAGGGCGGTCATCGTTTCGGCATCGGTCGTGGCGGCGATGCCGTCGGAGACCAGCGCCAGCGTGCCGGGGCGGGTGCCGTTGAGGGCTTCCCGTAGTGCGGTGACGGCACGCGTGCGGTCGGGCACGAGCGGCCGCGGGCTTGCGGCGGCAAGCTTGTCGCGCGCTGCGGCGGCACTGCCGGGCGTTGCTTCCTGGCTCTGATCGGCCGTGAAGGCGATCGCGACCGGGAGGTCAGCGCTTTCGGCATCGTCGATCAGGAGATTGGCGGTCTCAACGCGGCGTTCCCAGTCGGTCGATGTTGCCCAGCCGTTGTCGATGACGAGCGCCAGCGGGCCATCGGTGTTGAGCGAACTCGTGCGCGGGTTGATGACCGGATCGGCGATAGCGAGAATGATTGCTGCGGCGAGAAGCATCCGAAGGAGCGTCAGCCACCACGGGCTCTGGGACGGCGTTTCCTCGCGCTTCAGCACACTTGCGAGAATGCGGAGCGGCGGGAAGACTTCCGACTTCGGCCGCGGCGGGGTTAGCCGCAGCAGCCACCAGATGGCGGGCAGGGCAATCAGGCCGAACAGGATGGCGGGATAGGCGAAGGCGAGCGCGCTCATGACCTCTCCTCCATACGTCCGGTTTCAACACGTCGAGGCGCCGGCATGCCGGAGAGGTAGCCGTGGACGGCGACGAGCGCTTCGGAAGCGAGACGATCGGTGCGATGAAAAACGAAACTCCAGCCGAGACGGCGCAGGCCCTCGCCGAGCGCATCGCGGCGGGCGAGATAGGCGCGCTGATAGTCCTCGCGGATGTTTTCGGCGCGGCCGGAGACGAGCTTTTCGCCGGTTTCGGGATCGGTGAATTCGGTGCGGCCGGTATAGGGGAAGGTTTCTTCGGCGGGATCCGCAACCTCGATCACATGGCCGCGCAGGCCGCGGCGTCCGAGTGGCGTGATGCGGTCCATGACCTTGTCGGCATCATCGAGGAAATCGCCGATCAGGACGATATCGCTCTGGCCGCGGATCATGCCCGTATCCGGCAGACCAGTCGCCTGCGGTGCGTGCATGATGGCGGTCGCCAGCCGTTCGGCGGCGTTGCGGGCAGAGACGGGTTCCATGATGCCGGGGCATCCTATCCGTTCGCCGGAGCGGGCAAGGATTTCTGCGAGCGCCAGCATGATGACCAGCGCGCGGCTTTCTTTCGATACGGATCCGAATGTCGACTTGTACATCATCGACGGCGACATGTCGGCCCAGAGCCAGATCGTGTGGGCGGCTTCCCATTCGCGGTCGCGGACATAGGTATGGTCGTCGCGGGCGGAGCGGCGCCAGTCGATTCGCGACAGGCTTTCGCCCTCCGCATAGGGCCGGAACTGCCAGAAGTTTTCGCCCATGCCGCGCTTGCGGCGGCCGTGCCAGCCGGCAATCACCGTATTGGCGATGCGCTTGGCCTCGACCATGCAGTCGGGCACCAGCATGGCGCGCTGCTGGGCACGATGGAGGACATCGCTGCTGGCGGTTTGATCGACGATCTGGCCGATGGATGCCACGGAGGTTCCTTTCTAGCCTGAACCGGCGATCTTCAGCCGCGGGCCTGTTTGACCAGGCCGGCAATGACATCGCGCACCGACATGCCTTCGGCGCGGGCGGCAAATGTCAGCGCCATGCGGTGCTGCAGGACCGGTTCGGCAAGCGCGTGGATATCGTCGAGCGAAGGAGCGAGGCGGCCTTCGTAAAGCGCACGGGCGCGGGCCGTCAACATCAGCGACTGGCCGGCACGGGGGCCGGGACCCCAGGCGACATGCTTGTCGGTCGAAGCGTTGCCGTGGCCCGGGCGGGCCGAGCGGACGAGCGACAGGATCGCATCGACCACCTTGTCGGAGACGGGCATCTGGCGGATCAGCGCCTGGATATCCTTCAGCCGCGTCGCGTCGATCACGCTGCGTGCCTTGGCTTCGGCGCTGCCGGTCGTGTCGAGCAGGATCTGGCGCTCGGCGGCAAGCTCCGGATAGAGGACGTCCACCTGCAGGAGGAAACGGTCGAGCTGTGCTTCGGGAAGCGGATAGGTGCCTTCCTGTTCCAGCGGGTTCTGGGTGGCAAGGACGTGGAAGGGTGCGGGCAGGTCATAGCGCTGGCCGGCGACGGTGATGTGATATTCCTGCATGGCCTGCAGCAGCGCAGACTGGGTGCGGGGCGAGGCGCGGTTGATTTCGTCGGCCATCAGCAGCTGTCCGAAGACGGGTCCCTTGACGAAGCGGAAGGAGCGGCGTCCGGTCTCATCCGTATCCATCACTTCCGAGCCCAGAATATCCGACGGCATCAGGTCGGGGGTGAACTGGATGCGGTTGGAATCCAGCCCGAGGACGGTGCCGAGCGTCGAGACGAGTTTGGTCTTGGCGAGGCCGGGAACACCGACCAGCAGCGCATGACCGCCCGAGAGGACCGCGAGCATGGTGTTTTCGACGACACGCTCCTGGCCGAAGATGACCTTGGCGACTTCCTCGCGGATGGCGGCGATATCGGCAAGTGCCTTTTCGGCCGAGGCGATGATGGCTTTCTCGTCGAGGACTGTTTGCGTAGAATTCATCATGCCCATGTCGTTCACCATCACCCTTGATTGGTATCCAGATCCAGCAGGCTTCGCCGAACCTATCCGTCCGACCGTGAATCGCTGCATCGCAGCGGCCACCTTAGACGTTGAAACTTATTCCGCCAAATAAGGCTGACAAGCACGCGATGAATGACTATCTCGTGAGAACATTCACCTTGGCTGATGCTTAAGGTCGAACCGGGACTGAAAAATGGCAGTAGAACCAATTAATAAGGCGGCCGATGCCGCTGGTCTCGCGGCGATGATTTCCCATGCGTCGGAGCAGGCGAGCGGTGGCCCGAGGGGCGAAATGCCCGGCCTGCCGCCGGTCGAGCGGTGGAACCCGCCGTTCTGCGGCGATCTCGATATGGAAATTCGTGCTGACGGAACATGGTTCTATCTGGGCACGCCGATCGGCCGGGCGCCGCTGGTCCGGCTGTTTTCGACGGTCTTGCGCAAGGACGAGGACGGCCGAACTTATCTTGTTACGCCTGTGGAAAAGGTCGCGATCCGGGTCGTCGATGCGCCGTTCGTGGCGGTGGAGATGCAAACGAGCCTACGAGACGGCCAGCAGGTGCTGACGTTTCGCACCGGTGTCGGCGATGTGATTGAGGCTGGCAGCGAGCATCCGATCCGGTTTGCGATCGCAGGCGAGGGGCAGGAGCTGAAGCCTTACCTGCATGTCCGCGGGCGGCTCGAGGCGCTGGTTTCGCGAGCGGTGATGTATGATCTCGTGGCGCTTGGCGAGACGATCGAGATCGATGGCGTCGCGATGTTCGCAGTCCGCTCCGGCGATGCGGTGTTCCCGGTGATGCCGGCGGCAGAGCTTGAAGTGTTGTCCCGATGAGTGGTCTCGGTTTTTATTCCGCTGGTGAGTTTCGCCAACGCGCGCTTTCCCAGAGGGGCGGACCGATCGAGGATGCCTGGCGCGATCACGGCGATCATGTGCTTAACCCGGCCTGGGTGAACGCGACCGTTCAATCCAAGCTGAAGGATGCTGCGGTGCTGGTGCCTGTCATCGACGATGCCGATGGCGCCAAGGTGATCCTCACTCAGCGGACGGTCAAGCTGCGCAAGCATTCCGGACAGATCGCGTTTCCGGGCGGTGCGATCGATCCCGAAGACGGATCGCCTGAGGTGGCGGCGTTGCGCGAGGCGGAGGAGGAGATCGGTCTTGACCGACGCTTCGTCGAGCCGCTGGCCAGGCTTCCCGACTATTATGCGGCGACCGGATTTCGCATCACGCCGGTGCTGGCCGTTGTGAGCCGCGGTTTCGAGCTGACGCTCAATCCGGACGAGGTGGACGCGGCTTTCGAAGTGCCGCTGTCCTTTCTGATGGACGAGGCGAACCACCAGCGCGGCACCCGCGACTGGAATGGCGCGACCCGGCACTTCTACGTCATGCCCTATGAGGACCGGGAAATCTGGGGCATTACCGCCGGAATTTTACGCACGTTGTATGAAAGGCTATACGCATGACCTCCATTGCTACCCCCTCGGTTGCCGGTGAGGCATGGTTCAACGATGCCGCTCTGCAGCGGCTTCTAGCGCTTCTGAACGCCGATGGCGGCGAGGCGCGGGTGGCGGGTGGCGCGGTGCGCAACGCGCTGATGGGGCTCGCCGTCGCCGATATCGACGTGGCGACGACGCTTCTGCCGCAGGATGTGGTGGAGCGGGCAGAAGCTGCCGGCATGAAGGCCGTGCCGACCGGGATCGAGCATGGGACGGTGACGCTGGTGATCGACGGCACGCCGTTCGAGGTGACGACGCTTCGGCGCGATATCGAGACGGACGGACGCCATGCCAAGGTTTCGTTCGGCACCGACTGGCAGGCTGACGCGGAACGGCGCGACCTCACCATCAATGCACTTTACGCGGATGCATCGGGCGCCGTGGTCGATCTGGTCGGAGGTCTGCCCGACATCGAGAGCCGGACGATCCGTTTCATCGGCGACGCTTCGCAGCGGATTGCCGAGGATCATCTGCGCATTCTCCGGTTCTTCCGGTTTTTCGCCTATTACGGATCCGGCCGGCCGGATGCGGACGGATTGCGGGCATCGGCACGCGCCAAGGACAGGCTTTCGACGCTGTCTGGCGAGCGGGTCTGGGGCGAGACTAAGAAACTGCTGGCCGCCCCCGATCCGTCTCGCGCACTCTTATGGATGCGGCAGGCTGGCGTGCTGACGGAAATCCTGCCGGAAACCGAAAAATGGGGCATCGACGGCATTCATCCGCTGGTGGCCGCAGAAGCAGCGCTCGGGTGGACGCCGGATCCGCTGCTGCGGCTTGCGGCGATCGTGCCGCCCGATGCGGAACGGCTTACGGCGATGGCAAAGCGGCTGCGGTTTTCGAATGCCGATGCGGCGAAGCTGGCCGTCTGGGCGTCCGCACCCGCCATTCCCGACGAGGTGACGGATGTCGGCTTCGATCGTCTGCTCTACCGAAATGGCGCGGCCGGCATGGTTGCACGCGTCAAGCTGGCGCTGTCGTCGGCCAGAGCAGCGGCCGAGGGCGATCCAATGGCGATGCGCAAGTCGGCAAGGCTGTCGGTTCTTCTGAAGCGGGCCGAGGGCTACGCGAAGCCGGTCTTTCCGATCGCGGGCGCCGACGTTCTCTCGGCAGGTGTGCCTGCCGGCAAGAGGGTCGGTGAGATCCTGAAGCAGATCGAGGACTTCTGGGTTGAGCGTAACTTCAACCCCGACCGGGCAGCACTGGCCGCCCGGCTGGACGAGATCGTGAAGCAGAGCTCCTGATCAATCCTCCTATTCGGAGATCGCCCAGGAGTGGAATACGGATGCCCGCTCCGCGGGAATCATCATGTGAGCGGCATTGGCCGCGCCGGATTCCGCCGACTTACCGGCAAGCTGCCGCTTCACTTGCTCGACACAGAAAGCGTGGGGCAGTTCGCCACCGCTTCTGGCTCGCATTTCGACGGCCAGACGCTCGACCAATTCGGGCGTCTTCATCAACTTCGAAACGGGGTATGGACTTGGTTTTGTCAGGCTGTTTGATGGGGTCATGGCTGTTCTCCCGTGCAACCAGACCGCACGCTAGCACCGAACACACCGATTCGAACATCGAATTTTTCGCAGATGACAACTACCAGTGGCCTTACAGTCATCAATTTCTTGAGAGCAGACTGCCTGGGCGTGCCAAAATGATCAGGGCCAGCGGACTGCCGGTGGCATCGAGGACAAGATCGATTCCACATTGCCGCCAGTCTTCAGGCCGAAAATTGTACCGCGGTCGTAGAGAAGGTTGAACTCCACGTAGCGGCCGCGACGGATCAGTTGCTCGTCGCGGTTCTCTTCGGTCCAGGGCCGGTTGAAATTGCCGCGGACGATCTTCGGGTAGAGGAGGTTGAAGGCGCGGCCGACATCCTGCGTGAAGGCGAAATCGGCATCCCAGCCGCCTTTTTCCGCGTCCGAATGGAGCCAGTCGAAAAAGATGCCGCCGACGCCGCGGGGCTCGTTGCGGTGCTTCAGGAAGAAATAGTCTTCGCACCATGCCTTGTAGCGGGGGTAATCGGCGACCGCGTGCCGATTACATGTGATTTCCATGACCCGGTGGAAAAGCTGGGTATCGGGGTCTTCCTGGCTGCGGCGGATGTCGAGGACCGGCGTCAGGTCGGCGCCGCCACCGAACCACTGGCTGGTGGTGACGACCATGCGGGTGTTCATGTGCACTGCCGGCACATTGGGATTGACCGGATGGGCAATGAGCGAAATGCCCGACGCCCAGAATGCGGGGTCTTCGTCGGCGCCGGGGATCTGCTTGCGGAATTCTTCGGAAAACTCGCCGTGGACGGTGGACGTGTGGACGCCGACCTTCTCGAAGACGCGGCCTTCCATCATCGACATCGTGCCGCCGCCGCCTTCGCCCTCGTTGCGAAGCCAGTTCTTCCGGGTAAAGCGGCCGGGCGGCTGATCGGAGAGCGGGCCGGTCAGCTCGTCTTCCAAAGCCTCGAAGGAAGCACAGATCGTGTCGCGGAGGCTCTCGAACCAGGCTCGCGCGGCTGCCTTCTTCTCTTCGAGATTTTCGGGCAGTTCCTTGGGCAATGCCGGCCGTTCCATGGTCTTTTCCTTTTCCGCTATGCCTTTGATCTGATTCCGTATCCTCGCCGGCGGCACTTAGCATCTCAGACTTGCGCCGGCCATTCCCAAGCGCGTGAGGCCGCCCGTTTTAAGCCAGGAAAACAGACTCGCAATGCGTGTGAGACCATATTATCTTGATATCACCAGGTGCCGCTAAGAGGGTTTGATGGCGAAATTCACACCCCCGCCACTCGACGGGCTGAAGCGCAGAATTCACCGCCACCGGCAGGAACAGGCCGGCGGACCGGGCAGTATGTTCGTGCGCGAGACATTTCTGATGACCCGCGAGGATGCCCGCGAAAAAGCGCGGCAATGGTTCGACGAATTTCCGAAGGCTGCCTACTGGACCGAAGTGGAAAGCTGGCGCCAGCTGGAGGGCGACCGCATCGAGTTCACCATGCGGAGACTTCCGACGGCGGACTAAGGAAGTCCCTCAGGCGCCGGGTTCGGCGAGGCGAAGGCGGCTTTCGATCAGTGCGCCGCTGTCATCGAGGATCGGATGCGCAACCGACACGATGTGCGCATTGATGCGTTTGAGGTCACGTAGCATGTCGAGATGCAGCGAGCTGGTCTGCAGGCTTTCCAGTCGTCCGTCGCGCAACCGCTCCAGATGCTTTTCGGCGGACCGCTTTTCGAGCCGGCGGACTTCCACCTTGATTTCCATCAACTGCCGCGCCAGCGCCAGATCGCCGGTCTGGAAGATCGTCTGGGCGGTTCTCAGGTTGTCGACGGTCAGGCTGAGCAGCACCTGCAATTCATCGAAGCCGTCGTCCGAGAACTTGAGGCCGTGCGCGATCTTCTTGCGGACCTGTTCGGCGATGCCTTTTTCGATGATGTCGCCGATATGTTCGAGGTTGATCGCGTAATCGATGATGGCGATGGAGCGGCGGGCGTTCTCCGCATCGAGACCGGTGCGGCCCAGTTCCGACAGGTAGAGCTTCACATCCTGATGAAGGTGATCGACCCGTGACTCGAGCCCGGCGATGTCTGCAAGTGGTGCGATATCGTTACGTTTGAAGGCATTTTCGGTGCGGATCAGCATGCGCTCGATGGTGTCGCCGACGCCGAGCACTTCGCGCGTCGCGTTGGCGAGCGCCATCACAGGGTTGTCGAGCGCGTCCTGATCGAGGAAGCGGGGGCCGTCGTCTCGCTGCGGATCATCAGGGACGAGGCGAGCTGCAAGGCGGGAGACTTGGGCTGAGAACGGGAATACGACCAGCGCCAGCAGGATGTTGAAGGCGAGGTGTGCATCGACCGGGAGCTTTTCCGGCGACAGCGGCAGGGCTTGAACGGCATCGGCGACAGGGCCCGCGAGCGGCAACGCGATCGCGCAACCGATGCCGCGGGTGACAAGGTTGTCGAGCGTGATGCGTCTTGCCGCAGCCGGCGCAGAAAGAGTGGCGACGACGGGTGGAATGGCGCCACCGAGATTGGCGCCGAGGATCAGCACGATTACCAGGCCGGCGGAGACATTTCCGGTCGAGGCGAGCGAGAGGATCAGCACCACGACCGCGAGGCTGGACGACGAGACGAAAGCCAGAACCGCCGACAGGATCAGCGCCACCGGCCACGCGTCATCGAGCAGGCCGATAAAGGCTGCGAGTGCCGGCGACTGGCGCATCGGTTCGGTGGCGAGCCCAAGCAGATGCAGCGACAGCAGCATCAGGCCGACGCCTATCATGGCCGTGCCGCCGCCTTTGCGGGCTGGCGATGCACCGCGAAGCATGACCAGACCGATGAGGATGAGAAGGGGCGACAGCCACTCGATGCCGGTCGCGACCAGCCAGGCGGTAACGGCGGTGCCGACATTGGCGCCGAGGAGCACGATCTGCGCCATGCGTGGACGCACCATGCCGCGTTCGGCAAACGAGGCGAGCGTCAGTGCGGTCGCGGTCGAACTTTGCAAGGCGATCGTGGCGACAAGGCCGGAGACGAAGGAGCGCAGGCTGCTGCTGGTGCCGCGGGCTAGACCCGTCTTGAGGCGTGTCCCGAAGGCGCGGGTGACGCCATCCTTGACCTGCGCAAGGCCAAACAGAAGCAGGGCCACGGCGCCGAAAAGA
Organism: Rhizobium sp. NFR12; assembly: GCF_900108545.1. Lineage (NCBI taxonomy): Bacteria > Pseudomonadati > Pseudomonadota > Alphaproteobacteria > Hyphomicrobiales > Rhizobiaceae > Rhizobium > Rhizobium sp. NFR12. Next base: position 1,060,948 of record NZ_FNWM01000001.1, read on the forward strand.
TTGATGATGACGATGGTGGATTGCATATCGGATTGTCTTCGCCCGGGGACGGTTCCTATCGAATGAAGTGCGATAATGAATTGCCGGCTAACGAATATAGGCCGATTGCAGCGATGTGCAAATCACTGTTCGCTACAGTTTTTTACGCGTTTCCGCGCTGCCGCGGGAACGCGGATCAGGCAGCGTCTTCGATGGCTTGCTCTTTCACCATGACCGGCGTGAGTTCGAGACCCAATGCCTTCATCACCTTCAGGATGGTGGTAAATTCCGGGTTGCCTTCGCCACTCAAGGCCTTGTAGAGCGCCGCGCGGCTCATGCCTGTCTTGCGGGCAAGCTTGCTCATGTTGCGGGCCTTGGCAACCGTGCCAAGGCATTTCGCAATGAAGGCCGGATCGCCTTCCTCGAAGGCTGCGACCATGAATTCGAGACAGTCTTCCTCAGAGTTCAGGTGTTCGGAAATATCGAATGGACGAGTCTCCAGAGGCATCGAACTATCCTTTCCAAAACGCAGCCAATTTTCTGGCCTCAGCGATGTCTCTCGCCTGACTATCCTTGTCGCCCCCACACAGCAGGAGCAAAATGGTGCGATCGCGCCGCACGAAATACACGCGGTAGCCTGGGCCGTGGTGAATTCGCATCTCGCTTATGCCCTCACCGACGGGCTTGATATCGCCGAGATTTCCTTCCTTCGCTCTGCCAATGCGGGCCAAAATTCGCGTCGCGGCACGTCTGTCCACGAGGTCGTCGATCCAGGTATCGAATACGGACGTGGATAGAATTTTGTACATAATATGTACTCTATGGAGTGCAGTCGTGCAACATCATAGAATAAACTCAGGCGTGTAAAAGACGCGAAATGCGCGTGCCGTTTATGAGGCGAAACCCGTCTGTCTCAGCGCCTCTCCTGATATCATTGCGGCCGACATGGCGACGTTGATGGAGCGCTGTCCTTCGCGCATCGGGATCAGTATGCGGGCATCCGCCGTTTCGTGGACGAGGTCCGGAACGCCGGCGCTCTCGCGGCCGAACAGCAGGATGTCGCCGGGCTGAAACTGGAAGTCCACGTAGGGTTGGGCGGCCTTTGTGGAGGCGAGGACCAGCCGCCGGTTTTCGGATCTCCGCCAGTCGTCGAACTGCTGCCAGTTGACGTGGCGGGTGAGTTCGACGTTTGCCAGGTAATCCATGCCTGAGCGTTTCAGGTTGCGATCGGAAATATCGAAGCCCGCCGGTTCGATGATATCGACGCCGAGGCCGAGGCAGGCGGCGAGCCTCAGGATCGTGCCGGTATTGCCGGGAATGTCAGGCTGGTAGAGGGCGATGCGCAGCTTTGTCATGGTTTTCCTTAAGCCGAGCCGGCCTGTGAGCTCAAGCGTTTGAGGGCGGTTTCGATTGGATTGCCGCAGATTTGGGACTTTTCAAAATGGCAATGAACGGGTAAAAGGGCATCGATCTTTAACGCCAGCCTATGGAGGCCTACATGGATATGACCGTGCCTATGCGCCTCCGCCCCCCGGTATTTGTCCGACAGGCTTAGGCGTCCGCGGTTTCACGCAGTCTTTTCACCTTTGTATTTTGCACGGCCGATATGCGGCAGCGCTCACAACATAACTGACCGGTTCGCCGTCGGCGCGTTTGCGTTGCGTGAAGCGGGTCCGATTGACGGAGCTATCAATGTTTTCCTGGTTCGAACGGCGGGTTCACCCTTATCCCGAGGAGACCCCAGGCCTGCCGCCTGCCGGCCTTATCGCCTTCCTCTGGCACTATACCAAGCCTGTCTGGCCCTGGGTGCTGATCATGTCGGTCTGCACGATGTTCATCGCGCTCGGCGAAGTGATGCTGTTCCAGTTTCTGGGCAATATCGTCGACTGGCTGACGCATGCCGAGCGTTCGACGTTCCTTGCGAACGAGGGAATGACGCTGGTTGCCATGGCACTGATGGTGCTGGTCGGGCTGCCGCTCGTCGCCGGCCTCAATTCTCTCATCATGCACCAGATCCTGATGGGCAATTTTCCGATGATCGCCCGCTGGCAGATGCACCGGTTCCTGCTCAACCACTCGATGACATTCTTTGCCAACGAGTTTGCGGGTCGCGTCTCGACCAAGGTCATGCAGACGTCGCTCGCGATCCGCGAAGTGGTGATGAAGGTGCTCGACGTCTTCGTCTATGTGGCAACCTACTTCATCTCGATGGTGGCGGTGGTTGCGGTCGCGGATATCCGTCTGGCGGTGCCGTTGGTGGTCTGGATCGCCTTTTATTCGGCAACCGTCGCCTACTACGTTCCCAAGCTCCGGAAGATCTCGGCAGCGCAGGCGGATGCGCGCTCGATGATGACCGGGCGTGTCGTCGACAGCTACACCAACATCGCGACGGTGAAGCTGTTTTCACATTCCGGCCGTGAGGAAGACTACGCCAAGGATGCGATGGACGTGTTCCTGAAGACCGTGCATGGGCAGATGCGCAAGGTGACCGCGTTCCAGGTGCTGGTCTATTTCTACAACTGTGCAGCCCTGTTTGCCGTCGCGACGCTGTCGATCTGGTTCTGGCTGGACAGCGCGATCTCGATCGGCGCCATCGCCATCGCGATCGGCCTTGCAATGCGCATCAACGGCATGTCGCAGTGGATCATGTGGGAAGTCTCGGCGCTGTTTGAGAATATCGGCACGGTCTATGACGGCATGTCGATGATGACCAAGCCGCACGACGTCACCGATGTCGAGGATGCGTCGAAGCTTTCGGCGGCGAAAGGCCATATCGTCTACGACGACGTGCGCTTCCATTACGGCAAGGCAGCGGGCGTCATCGACGGGCTGACGCTGGATATCAAGGCCGGCGAGAAGGTTGGCCTGGTCGGGCGCTCCGGTGCCGGCAAGACGACTCTGATGAACCTGCTCCTGCGGTTCTACGATCTGGAAAGCGGGCGGATCACCATCGACGGGCAGGACATTGCCGGTGTGACGCAGGACAGTTTGCGGTCCTTGGTCGGCGTGGTGACACAGGACACATCGCTGCTGCATCGCTCGATCCGCGACAATATCGCCTATGGCCGGCCGGACGCGACCGATGCCGAGATCATCGAGGCGACCAAGCGGGCCAATGCCTGGGACTTCGTGGAAAGCCTTGTCGATCTTCAGGGGCGCAAGGGGCTCGACGCGCATGTGGGCGAACGGGGCGTAAAGCTTTCGGGTGGCCAGCGTCAGCGGATCGCGATCGCCCGCGTGTTCCTGAAAGATGCGCCGATCCTGGTGCTGGACGAGGCGACCTCGGCGCTGGATTCGGAAGTCGAAGCGGCAATCCAGGAAAACCTGTTTGCCCTGATGCAGGGCAAGACGGTCATCGCCATCGCGCATCGGCTGTCGACACTCACGGAGATGGACCGGGTGATCGTGCTCGACCGGGGCGCCATCGTCGAGACCGGCACGCATCGCGAACTGGCGGATCAGGGCGGCATCTATGCGGACCTCTGGAACCGTCAGTCCGGCGGCTTCATCGGGCATGAGGACGAGGGCCAAGCTGCCGAGTAAACCGTTGACGGAAGAGGCTCACGGTCGCCGGGGAAACCGGCGGCCGACAACGGTCGTCACGCGTCCGATGGGCGCTGGACGCTTCCGATCGGCGGGAGGGCGCGACGCCAACGATTCATAACTTGTTGCGCATGTTCCGAGCCACCCCGGGATGGTCGCTCACGCTCTCGGCGGCTCCCTAGGGAACGACGCCGCGGCCAGCGAAACATTCAACAATGTCAGGTATTTGCGACGACGCTAATATTTTTTTATGGCCGAGACGCAGTAAGTTTTTCTTTATCTAAAGCTGTCAAGTCTCGAGGGATTAAACTCCCTCTCATTTCGGCTCCGGTCCCAGATGTTCAGCAAGATAAAGATCAAGTTTCTTCTGCCCGCTCTCTTCGGCATCACCGTTCTTCTGGTGATCCTTCAGGGCGCACTCGCCATGCGCTCCGTCAACCAGCTCGATGCTCAGACGTCCAATATCAGCCGTCGCATGGAACGCTCGGTGATGACCTCCAATATGGACAGGATCCTGTCCGATATCCGGCGTCTTTATTTGATGGCGCTTTCGGCCAGCAATGCCGCTGACCAGAAGCAGTGGCTCGATCAGATCCGCGCCAAGACGCAAGAGCGTGCCGAGGCTTTCAAGACATTCGCCGACACGGCCAGCCTCGATGTGACCAAGGACAAGATCGAAAAGCTCGAGGCGATCGTTGCCGATTACGACAAGCTGGGAGCTCAGTTCGTCAGCCTGCTGGGGGCCTCGCGCGTCTATGAGGCCAAGGCCGTCATCGCGCAGATGGTGCCCAAAGGCGGCGAGGCCGGCGATGTGATGCTGGACATGATCAACGACAACCGGCTGCACAGCCTCGAATACGGCAAGGTCGCCGATAGCGCCGCACGGTTTGCAGCGATCTCGACGATTGTCGTCGTCGTCTTCGCAACACTTCTCGCGCTTGCTGCAGGGCTTTTGTCCTACTTCCGCGTTGCGCGCCCGATTGCTGACATTACCGGTTCGATGAACACGCTTGCCTCCGGCAATGCGCAGGTTGCGATCCCTTACGCCGGGCGGAAGGATGAAATCGGCGAGATGGCAGCAGCCGTCTCCGTGTTCCGCAACAACGCCCTGGAGCGCGAGCGCCTGGAGCGGGAAACCGAAGCCAACCGTTCGATGAGCGAGAGCGAGCGGATTGCTCGCGAGGAGCAGAAGGCGCATGAGGCGGCCGAGGTTTCGTTTGCCGTCGATAGTCTTGCCAACGGTCTGAACTCCCTCTCGCACGGCGATATGACCTTCCGCATCGGACAGCCGTTCGCCGGACAGCTCGATCAGCTGCGCGTCAACTTCAACGCCTCGATGGACAATCTGCAGACTGTCCTTCGGTCGGTCGGTGACAATGCCCGGATGATCGATGCCGGTGCCAACGAGATACGCTCAGCCGCAGACGATCTGTCGAAGCGTACCGAGCAGCAGGCGGCATCGGTCGAAGAGACCGCTGCGGCGCTCGAGGAGGTAACGACGGCCGTCAAGGATTCGGCAGCCCGTGCCGGAGAAGCCGGCAAGCTCGTCGAGCACACCCGCGACGGTGCCGAAAAGTCCGGCGATATCGTTCGCCAGGCCGTCGTTGCGATGGAAGCGATCGAAAAGTCGTCCGGCGAGATCGGCAACATCATCGGCGTGATCGACGACATTGCGTTCCAGACCAATCTTCTGGCGCTGAACGCCGGTGTCGAGGCAGCCAGGGCCGGCGAGGCCGGCAAAGGCTTTGCGGTCGTTGCCCAGGAAGTCCGCGAACTTGCCCAGCGGTCCGCGAAAGCGGCGCGCGAGATCAAGGTTCTGATCGGTGCTTCGGGCGAAAAGGTGCGTGACGGCGTTGCGCTGGTCGGCCAGACAGGGGCTGCCTTGCAATCGATCGTGACCGAAGTGCAGCAGATTAACACCAACGTCGCCTCGATCGTCGTGTCTTCGCGTGAGCAGTCGACGGGTCTGTCGGAGATCAGCACCTCGGTCAATCATATGGACCAGGGCACCCAGCAGAACGCGGCGATGGTAGAGCAGACGACGGCTGCCAGCCACAGCCTTGCCGCGCAGGCTGCATCGCTGATCGAGCTTTTGGCACAGTTCAAGCTGGAAGAGGGACGCAGTGCCGTCCGCTCGGCCACGCCTGCATCGCGACCGGCACAGTCACCCGTGCGTGCAATGGGCAACCGGATTGCCTCGGCATTCGGCGGAGGTCAGGCTGCGGCCAAGCAGGAATGGTCGGAGTTCTGATCCTCTGCCAAAATGATGAGTTCTGGAAACGGCTGCTTCGGCGGCCGTTTTCGTTTTGAAGCCCGCCTTATGAAAAGGGGGCGATTGCGGAATTATCCGGCGACAGCCGCATCCCAGCCTTTGCCCCTTTCGAAATCCGCCTATATCCTGCGGCATGATCATTCGTCTCTTCCGCGCCTTCGAAAATTATGTTCAGCCGTTTGCGCGCAAGGACGATCTGCGTCCGCCCGAAGACGTGTTCGCCTTTATCTGGTTCTACATCTCGCAGGCCAAGGCGCCGTTCTTCGGGATGCTTATTCTCGGCGGACTGACGGCGGCGATCGAGGCGGCGCTGTTCTGGTTCGTCGGGCGGCTCGTGGATATCCTGTCGACGATCAAGCCGGGTGACGGCTGGACGGTGCTACTCGACCAGCATGGCGGCGAACTGTTGGGCATGCTTGTGCTGATCGGTGTCGTGCGTTTCCTGGTGACGATGTCGACCGCGCTGATCGACCAGCAGATCATTACGCCCGGGTTCTACAACCTGATGCGCTGGCAGTCCTACATGCATGTGGCGCGCCAATCGCTGTCGTTTTTCCAGAACGACTTTTCCGGCCGGATCGTCACCAAGGTTTGGTCTGGCGGACAGGCGGCTGGCGATCTCGTCACCTCGCTGATGGAAAGCGTCTGGTTCGTCACGATCTATTCCGTCTCCATGCTGGTCCTGGTCGGCGGGCTCGACCTGCGGCTCGGCGTCCTCGTCTGCGTCTGGGTGCTGGTGTTCGGGTTTCTGGCCCGCTACTTCGTGCCGCGTATCCGCTATCACTCGCGCGAGACGGCGGAGGCTGCCTCCATGCTGAACGGCCGCATGGTGGATGCCTACAGCAATATTCAGACGCTGAAACTGTTCGGGCGCGACGAGGCCAATGACCGCTACATGCGGCAGGGATTTGAGACCTATCAGACCACGCTCATCCACTTTACCCGTTTCATCACCGGCGTCCGGGCGTCGATGGCGCTGCTGTCGGGCATCATGATCAGTAGCATGGCGGCGCTGTCGATCCATCTGTGGCTGTCCGGGCTGATCAGCTCCGGCGCGGTCGCCTTCACCTTGGCGCTGGTGCTGCGGTTGAACTTTCTGCTTGGCCGTCTGATGACCCAGTTCAACGGCATCATGCGGAATTTCGGCACCGTCCAGAATGCGGCCGAGCTGATCTCCAAGCCGATCGGGCTGGTGGACGTGTCCGATGCGAGGGAGCTTAAGGTGGCGCAGCCGGAGATCCGGTTTGAGAACATCCGGTTTCACTACGGCAAGGGCGAGGGCGTGATCGACAACCTGTCGCTGTCCATCCGGGCCGGCGAGAAGATCGGGATCGTCGGACGATCCGGTGCGGGCAAGTCGACGCTCGTCAACCTGCTGCTGCGGTTCTACGATCTGGAGGGCGGGCGCATCCTGATCGACGGGCAGGACATTGCGACGGTGAGCCAGGAGTCGCTGCGTGCCAATCTCGGCATGGTGACGCAGGATACGTCGCTGCTGCATCGCTCGCTTCGCGACAACATCCTGTTCGGGAGACCCGATGCGACCGACGCACAGCTTCTCGATGCGGCCAAGAAGGCCGAGGCAGACGGGTTTATCCAGACGCTGACCGACCAGCGCGGCCGGCGCGGCTTCGATGCGCATGTGGGCGAGCGCGGCGTGAAACTGTCGGGCGGACAGCGACAGCGGGTGGCGATTGCCCGGGTGATGCTGAAGGACGCGCCAATCCTGGTGCTGGACGAGGCAACATCGGCGCTCGATTCGGAAGTGGAAGCCGCGATCCAGTCCAATCTGGAGCGGCTGATGCAGGGCAAGACTGTGCTCGCCATCGCGCACCGGCTTTCGACGATCGCGACGCTCGACCGGCTGATCGTGATGGACAAGGGCGCCATCATCGAGCAGGGCACCCATAACGAGCTGATTGCGGCGGGCGGTCTCTACGCGGACCTCTGGTCGCGCCAGTCTGGCGGGTTTCTGGGGATCGAAGACGAAGGCGACGTGGTCAAGGTCCGGTGATCGCGATGTCGGCGATCAGCCCGGCGTGGTTGGAGCCGTAGGTGTTCGGCATGCGGGTGAGCGACTTTATCTTGAGCGGGGCACGCACATAGACGTGGTCGATCGCCAGACCCAGCATCCGCGCCCGGACTGGCCAGGTGGGCGGCTCGAAGGCGGCGGTCTTCAGCCCCGTCGAGTTCAAAAACATCCGCATGTTGGGTGGCAGGCTTGAGGCGTTGAAATCGCCTGACAGAACCAGTGGGCCATCGGTGGCGCTGATGGCGAGCGCTGCATTCATGAGTTCCATCGTGTGGAAGTTGTCGAAATACGGCTTCGTCGTATGGATGCCGACGACATGGACCTTGCGCCCGGAAACCGTGACCTCGCCCATGATAAAGCGATTGTCGAAGATATTGCTCAGGCTTCGAACCGAAGCGTTTTCGATCGGGGTTTTTGAAAACATCATCTGGTCGCACTCTTCCATGAGCACGCCGCAGCCGACGCGGTAGGGATAGACCGTGGCGATCTGCTTCAGATGTTCGTAAAGCGATTCGCCTTCCATGATGTTCACCACATCGGCGCCCGATGACAGGATGGCGCGGGTGATGCCCTCGGCATTTTCGTAGTTTTCGGAGAGGATGTTGAAGGACATCAGTCGGAAGGTCGGTGCGCTCTGATCGGCAGGCGTGACCTCCGCCGCAATTTCGCGCGCCATCCACAGAGGGTGCGCGGTCAAAAGTAGCGCGACCAGAAGCAGGGCATAGCTTGCGAGGTTGCGGTGGATGAGAAGCGCGACCGCCATGGCGACGACGCAGGTCGCGGCCGCATGAAATTGCAGGCTGTGGAGCGTTGCGAGGATCCAGTGAGGCCGCAGATAGCGTGTCAAGATCGCGAGAAGGACCAGCGACACGATGACGCAGATGGCGACCGATAACGTCTTTCTCATTCAGGATTTCCGAGCCGGCTGCCATGAAGCTTTCTGCCGCCTAGCATGCCGTTCCGCCACTGGCAACGCAACAGGCCCGGCCGGGGGCAAGGAAGGGCAGGCGATCTGGGGTTGTGGCCGCTTCGCCACGCCCGCGCGTCCCGGGGTGGGGCAGTTCGAACCAATGCGGCGCATATCCGGCAATACAGGGGGACGGTCCGCATCCTGGCCAGAATGTGGCGGGCAGGCACTTGCCAAGTTGGGACTTTATCTGCGATCAAGCACATGAGGCGCTATTTGCTGGGATTCCCAAGGCATGAGTGTGTCGGGGGAGCCGCGCGGAGGAGCGATGCGGATTTATCCGCTGGAGCGTGAGAGGATGACTGACCGTGAGCGAGCACGATACGCATAGTGCACGCGTGGAGCCCCATTCGGGTGAACCCACGCGGCGCGATTTCCTATATTTGACTACCGGCATGGCCGGCGCCGTGGGCGTCGCGGCTGTTGCCTGGCCGTTCATCGACCAGATGCGGCCTGATGCATCGACGCTTGCGCTCGCATCGATCGAAGTGAATGTCGCAGCTCTTGAGCCGGGTATGTCGCTCACCGTCAAATGGCGGGGCAAGCCCGTGTTCATCCGCAACCGGACGCCTAAGGAACTCGAGGAGGCCAACAAGGTTGAGCTTGCCGCGCTCAAGGATCCGGTGGCACGCAATGCCAACCTGCCGGCCGATGCGGAAGCATCGGGCGTCGATCGTTCTGCCGGCGCCGGCAAGGAAAACTGGATCGTGATGATCGGCTCCTGCACCCATCTGGGTTGCGTGCCGCTTGGCCAGTCCGGGGACTTCGGCGGGTGGTTCTGTCCGTGTCATGGGTCGCACTACGATACGGCAGGCCGTATCCGTAAGGGACCTGCTCCGCAAAACCTGGCCATCCCGACGTTCGCATTTGCGTCGGATACCGTGATCCGGATCGGGTGAGGGGAGCATTCTCATGAGCGATCATTCGTCCTACCAGCCATCCACCGGCATTGAAAAATGGGTCGACCAGCGGCTGCCGCTGCCGCGTCTGATCCACGACAGTTTCATCTCGTTTCCGGTGCCGAGAAACCTCAACTACGCCTATACGTTCGGCGCCATGCTTGCGGTCATGCTGATCGTACAGATCCTGACCGGCGTCGTGCTGGCCATGCATTACACCGCATCGACGGTCGACGCGTTCGACTCGGTCGAGAAGATCATGCGCGACGTCAACCATGGTTGGCTGCTGCGCTACATGCACGCCAACGGCGCGTCGTTCTTCTTTATCGCCGTCTACCTGCATATCGGACGCGGTCTCTACTACGGTTCCTACAAGGCGCCGCGCGAAATCCTTTGGATCCTCGGCGTCGTCATCTATCTCCTGATGATGGCGACCGGCTTCATGGGCTACGTTCTGCCCTGGGGACAGATGTCGTTCTGGGGTGCCACCGTCATCACCGGCTTCTTCTCGGCCTTCCCGCTGGTGGGTGAATGGATACAGCAGTTCCTGCTCGGCGGCTTTGCCGTCGACCAGCCGACGCTCAACCGCTTCTTCTCGCTGCATTACCTGCTGCCGTTCATGATAACGGGCGTCGTCATCCTGCACATCTGGGCACTGCATGTGACCGGCCAGACCAACCCGACCGGAGTCGAGATCAAGACGAAGACGGATACGGTGCCGTTCACGCCTTATGCGACGCTCAAGGATGCGCTCGGCGTTTCGGTGTTCCTGATCGTCTATGCCTGGTTCATCTTCTACATGCCGAACTATCTCGGCCATCCTGATAACTACATCCCGGCCGATGCATTGAAGACCCCGGCACATATCGTGCCCGAATGGTACTACCTGCCATTCTACGCGATGCTGCGCGCGATCACCTTCAACTTCCTGTTTATCGACTCGAAGCTCGGCGGCGTGCTGGTGATGTTCGGTGCGATCATCATCCTGTTCTTCGTGCCATGGCTCGATACGTCGAAGGTGCGCTCGGCCGTGTACCGGCCCTGGTACAAGACGTTCTACTGGATCTTCGTCGTCAACGCGATCCTGCTCGGCTGGCTCGGATCACAGCCGGCGGAAGGCATTTTCGTCGTGCTGTCGCAGATCGGGACGGCCTACTATTTCGGCTTCTTCCTCGTGATCATGCCGCTGCTCGGCCTGTTCGAGACACCACGCCGCATTCCGAATTCGATCACGGAAGCGGTGCTGGAGAAACAGGGCAGAACAGCCAATGCCGGCGTCGCGGCCGCTCAGGCAAATGCCTGAGCGCAGGCGGGAGGAGACATACATGAAGAAGATCACACTCGGCCTCGCTTCGCTCACACTGGCACTTGGCCTCACCATGGGATCGTTGAGCGCGCAGGAAAAGCATGACGTCGGCGCCGGCACAGCCGGTGGCGGCGGCGGTGACCATGCGGAAGGCGGCACGCCGCATTATCCGCTGCGTCATCCGGAACCTGTGGACTGGACCTTTGCCGGTCCCTTCGGCCACTACGACAAGGGCCAGCTGCAGCGCGGCCTCAAGGTCTATACGGAAGTCTGTTCCGCCTGCCATTCGATGCGGCTCGTGTCGTTCCGCACGCTTGAGGATCTCGGCTATTCGGACGGTCAGGTGAAGGCGCTTGCGGCCAATTACGAGGTGCAGGACGGTCCGAACGACGACGGCGAGATGTTTACCCGCAAGGCCGTACCATCGGACCACTTCCCGTCGCCCTATCCGAACGCCCAGGCAGCGGCGGCGGCCAATAACGGTGCTGCACCGCCGGATATGTCGTTGCTTGCCAAGGCGCGCGGCATCACCCGCGGCTTCCCGCAGTTCGTGTTCGACATCGGGACGCAGTATCAGGAAGGCGGGCCGGACTATATCCATGCGCTGCTGACCGGGTATCAGGATCCGCCTGCGGGCACGGAAGTGGCGCCGGGCACGCATTATAATCCGTACTTCGCCAATGCCGCAGCGCTTGCCATGGCGCCGCCGCTCAGCAACGATCAGGTGAGCTACGAAGACGGCACGCCGCAGACGGTGGACCAGTATTCCAAGGACGTGGCAGCCTTCCTGATGTGGACGGCAGAGCCGCATCTGGAAGAGCGCAAGCGCACCGGTTTCATGGTGATGATCTTCCTCGTCATCTTCACCGGGCTGATTTATCTGACCAAGAAATCGGTCTATGCCCGCAAGCCGCATTGATCTTGAAAGTCTTCATGGAAAAGGCGGCTTCGGCCGCCTTTTTTGTTGTCTTGCGACTGGCCGCTCAGAGGTCCGGGCAGCCCCGTCCTTCGGCAGAGGTCAGAAATAGGTGACGGTGACGATGACCGTGTCTGTGTAGTTGCCGACGGCAGCCGGTTGCGGAGCAACGCGGCCAAAGACAGGTATCGACTGCACCGCGCCGGCCCCCGTGCCGGAGACCAGTGCGCTGCCTGTCGCACCCCAGGGTCGAGAATGGGCCTGATCGGCGTAAAGGCCGTAAGCGATCGTGTTGGTACCGGAGCGCATCAGCCGTTGTTCCGGGTTGGTGGCCGCAGCCAGGCCGCCATCCATGGCGATGCTATAGGTCGAGTTCGGCGTGCAGGTGACGTCGACCCCGCCGCTTGCGGTCACTTCGGAATCGATCAGGCCGTGAAGACCGAAATCAAGGTTTGAAACGGCGATCAGGCAGTTTGCCGCAACTGTTGCCTGGACGGTAAAGCTTGCCTGCGCCAGTGTCGCCGAGGTCGGTGCAGTGCAGTCGAGGGTACTTCCCTCTTCATAGTAGAACCGTACTTCGCCGGTGGTGAAGGAGGAGAGGTAGGTGCCGGTGCCAGCGCTCGTCTGGCCTGCAGACAGCGCGCCGTATAGCGTCACAACGCCATTGGCCTCGCCATCAGATGCGGCGATGCGGATCGTCCGTGGCTGGCCGAGTGTCGTATCGTCATACGAACCCCAACGGGTCGCGCGGCCGGCGTCGGCGTAGAGCTGGTAGCCGAGTTCGTTCGCGCCCGACCGCATGGTGCGGGTCCCGCCGGATGTGCCACCGCTACCGCTGCCGAGATTGCCGCAGAGCGTGACCGCCGTTGCGTTGGCGCTGACGCCGCTGCAACTGATCGAAACCTGCGCCGTCGCATCGGCGGATGCGCCCGAGAGCGTATCGACATTGCCGAAATTGGCGGAGTCGATGTCGACCGTGCAGCTTGCGGCCGCGGCGTCGGCGGCGCCGGCTCCATAGAGGAGCAGGCCGATCCCGGCCTGGAGAAGAAGCGTTCTGAGGCGCTTAAGGCTGGCATATCGCATCGGTAATACTCACCTGTTTGCCCCGCTGGGGCTTGTATTGGAAGGTTGCCACGCAGGTGGTCTCATCCGGCAGCGTCAGGGTGAGGCGGTTGCTGGCTTTCAGATTTTCCACGAGCGTCTGGCCGTCATAGCCGACGACGAAAGGTTCCGATCCGGTCTTCGTCGTGCCGCTGGCGCCGACTGCGATGGGTTTTCCGTCCGGTCCGGAGAAGGTCACCAGTGCGGCGTTCGCATCGACGTCGACCTCGAAGTTGACGACGATCCCCGATCGGTCGGCCGGCACCACGACGGTGCGGGTGGTGTTGACGACGGCGTCGAGCGGCAGATCCTCGGGGTCGATCGCAATGTGGTTTTCCTGATAGGAGCGCAGGTTCGGAAGGAGCAGCTTGCCGCCGCTGTTTGTGCGGCCGGCTGGTCTGTTCTCATGCTGGACCTCGACGCCGGGCGCGCCTGCATCGACGATGGCGAACGCGTCGTTGATGCGGTTGGACGCGAAGACGCCGCCTCCGGCCGCGACCAGAGCTCCATCAACGGTCACACTGGCCCTTGTCTTGCTGCCGCGTTGGTCGACGCGCGCCGCCACTTTTGCCGCCGAAGCGCGGTAGCTGACGGCTGCCGAGTTGATCGCGTTTTCCGACTGCGTCCGGCCAACGCTCCAGCCGTAGTCGCCGATCTGCTGACCCAGCGTGCGGCTGACCGTCTGCGTCACGCTGGTTTCGTCTGACTGCGATGCTACCGATGTGGTGGCCGAGATCCGCTTGCCGATCGGGACGAAGAGGCTCGCATAGATTCCGACAGTGCCGTCGGTCAGGCTCTTGATCGCGGACACGGAAAACGTGCTGTCGGTGAACACCGGGCGGCTGTAGGAAAGGCCGAGGATACGCTGCCGGTCACCTTCTGCGGTCTCGGCATTGGTAAAGCTGAAGTTCAGGTTCGATCGGTCGAACGGCATTGGGACCGAGACGGATACCTGATCGAGCGCCTTGGGCGGCGCCGCTGATCCCAGCAAGATCCCGTCGGTTGAGCTGCGCTTGTCGGCTGTGACCGAGGCAATGTCCTGAAAACTGCCGAAGCTGCGCTGCATGCGGGCTCTGAGGTGAAAGCCTCGCATCTGTCTCTCCCAGGTCATGCCAACCTGCTCGCCTATTCCACCGTCGTGATAGCTGCCAGCGCCAGAGAGCGAGATGACGCCACTCCAAGGCGCGGCGAACACGGCGCCGACGCCGCCATGGACGAGATCCGCGCCGCCCTCGGCATGGCCTTCCATCGTCAGCCAGTTGGTCGCGCCGGTGCGCAGGGTCAGCGATCCGTAAGGGCGGGAATCGTAGTCGTTCGAGTCGATCCCGTAGCCGTGTCGCGCAAAGCCCAGCTCGGCGGAGAAATCGTAAAGCCCGCGGGCGAGCATCTGACTGGACGCGATGAAGCTGCTTTCGGTCGACACCTGCTGCCCTTGAGCGTCGGTGACGACAACCCGGGCATTGCCGCTTCCGTCGACGAAGGGCAGGTTGGTGATGTCGAACGGACCTGCGCCGACCGAACTGGAAAAGCGCTTGGCATCATTGAGATAGACATCGACGGTGGAAGGCACGGCAGCACTGGCCGACAGTTCCGGCACGGGAAAGGTGACCAGGTCGGATCGCAGCGAGAAGCTGCGTTGCACCTGCAGGCCTCCAAGACGGGTCGGGCGCGTCCAGTTCAGGCCGCCGGTGATGACGTCACCGGCGCTGTAGGTGATCATCGAGTCCTGATCCGAATAGCGCCAGGTCGTGTCCAGGCGCGTCGAGCCGTAGTATGTATCGTCCGAGGTGCTGGCGATAAATGTATTGCTGAGGACGCCCAGCGGGCTGAAATACAGGGCTTCGAAAGCGCCGCTCACACCGGTGAAGCCGAACCGCGAATCCTTTTCGGAATTGTCGGAAGACGCGACGATATTGTAGTTGAGGAGTGCACCGGACGAGGATTGCGCCTTCAGTCTCGGTCTCTTCGGCGCACCGCCGCGCCGCGCCTTGGCGTCGATGATTTTTGGCGCGCGTTCGCCGTTCGATGCGGTAAAATCGATCGTTTGCTGCAGATCGTCGTAGACGAAGGTGACTGATGGTAGCTGATCGATCGTCACGCGGCCATCGGCGCCGATTGCCGTCTTGGCGGGCTTGATGCCGATATTGCGCAGCTGCTCGATATCGATCGAGAGGGATCCGTCCGGTGCCTGCCGGAAGGCGGCAACGAGATTGGTCTTTACGCCGTTGATCGATACGTACAGATAGAGGTCGCTCGGCCCGCCCGTATCGGTGGCCGCAGGGACGTCAAAAGGATCGGCGTCGGCCGCCAGATCGGCATCCGGAGACGTATCCCCGGATGCCGCATGACCTGCGGTCGGCAGGACGAGGACGGCGAGGCACAAGCGCGCCAGGAGCAGGGCTGTCTGACGCGCCATGCGACCGACCCCCTAGTCGGTAAACCGAACGGGGATCGAATGCCGGATCATGACGCTGACCTGACCGGGGGTCTTTCGCCCGGCCTCGGGCAGCTGATCGATCAGAAGCCGGTAGGACTCTGTTCCGACAATCGGCTTCTTGCTGACACGGACAACTCTGATCGAGTTCTCAGTACCAGGCTTCAGCGTGGTGACCGGGGGGCTGGCAACCACGTCCGTGGTGGGATCCAGGCGATCCTTGCCATTGACCTTCGTCCAGCGAAAAACCCGCACCTGCACCTTGACCGGCCGCAACCCGTCTTCCCACACCCGAACCGTTCCCGTGGGGGAAGAGGCTTTCAGATCCAAAGTGATCGGAGAAACCCTCAAAGCAGCTGCTCCGGCACCGCCGGCTATCAGGCATGCGAATAGGCTCGCTGCCATGAAGCGCATGGAGATCATCTTGTCATCCTTATTTTCAGGTTAGCGACACGCCGCGCCGCCGGAGCTTGCCGCAAGCTTCGTGCTTAGTAGTTGATCGTTGCGATCAAGACGTCGGCGTAGGTATCAGCCTGGACGCTCTGGTTCGCTGCAAGCACTGCCGTGAACGGAATGACGTCTGCTGCGCCAGTCGCGGTGCCGTCAAGCGTGTTCGTACCGAGGGTGGCGCCCCAGATCGGACCGGTCGCCAAGCCCTGGTGAACCGTATAGGTCGCCAGACCACCGTTGGCTACGCCTGTCATAAAGCGGGTTTCAACGGTTGCCAGGGCGCCATTGCCGACACCAAGCTGTATCTGATAGGGCGCATTCGCCGTGCATTGCACGGTCATGTTTCCGGGGACCTCTACGGCTACATCGATCAGGGCCTGATTGCCGAAGGCTACCGGATCAGTGGCAAGCGTGCATTCGGCAGCCACGGTCATGGAGACATCCATGTTGGCATCCAGTGTCTGGGCAAATGCGGCGCTGGACGTCAGGGAAAGGGCTGTAGCGGCGAAAATCGTCGCGAGTATTGTCTTCGTCATGAAGGACCTCAATGGGCGCGATCATTCGCGCTTTGATAGAAATTGGCAATGTTGCCAACCCTAGACTGCGGTCCAATTTGTTAACGAAACATTAATGCCGTTTCTTTCGCAAGTAACTAATTTACTCCAAATCAAATAAAGTGATGATGAATCGGAAAATCGCTCTTCCGCATTCAAACGAGCCAGCGCGTTATGCGAGGGCCAGGCGACAGTTTACTTATTCGTGATTTCTAATGGATGGCGGAATGTCGAGAGTGCAGGTATCGATTGCGGTGAATACTCAGATCGGTTTTGGTTGAAGAGACGGCGGACGAGAATGCGTCGCTGGGGGGCACTGTTGGGTCGGCGGGTAGTGCGCGGTTTGATCTGGACAATGTCGACCGCAGCTGCCTATTGCTTTCCTTTAGCAACGAACAACAAACAAGGCTCCCGCCCCAATGTCCTCCCGTGACGACACACTCGCCGCCTCCATCCGTGCCATCCGTGATTACCCGAAACCAGGTATCATCTTTCGCGACATCACGACGCTGCTTGGCGATGCCAAGGCGTTCCGTCAGGCGGTGGACGATCTGGTGAAACCTTATGCCGACATGTCCATCGCCCAAGTGGCCGGTATCGAGGCGCGTGGCTTTATTCTCGGTGGTGCACTGGCGCACCAGCTCTCGGCAGGGTTCGTGCCGATCCGCAAGAAGGGCAAGCTGCCGCACGAGACCGTGCGCGTGGCCTACAGCCTCGAATACGGCGTCGACGAGATGGAAATGCATGTCGATGCGGTCAAGCCCGGCGAGAAAGTCATCCTGACCGACGACCTGATCGCGACCGGCGGCACGGCCGAAGGTGCGGTGAAGCTGCTGCGCCAGATGGGTGCGGAGATCGTATCCGCCTGTTTCGTCATCGACCTGCCGGAACTCGGCGGCCGCAAAAAGCTGGAAGCCCTCGGCGTCGAAGTGCGCACGCTGATCGAATTCGAAGTGCACTAACGAAAATCCGCAAATGCCGCCGGTTTTGAGGATTGCGACCGGCGGCGGAGGCGATATCCTTCACCCGTTCCGGACTTGACCGGAGCCTCGGGGAGACGGCCATGGATATCGCAAGCCTGACTGCCTTTGCCGCCGCGTTTCTGGTTTTCGCGGCAAGTCCCGGACCCGACAATGTGACGATCATGGCCCGTACGGTGTCGCACGGTGCGGCCGCCGGTATCGCCTACGGAGCCGGAACGGTCACCGGCATCCTGATCTTTCTGTTCCTCGCCGTGTTCGGCCTGTCGCTGGTGGCGGAGGAGCTGGGCATGGCAATGACGGTGCTGCGCTATGCCGGGGCTGCCTATCTGGTCTGGATGGGCGTGCGGTTGTGGTTTGCCGAGCCGGTTCCGGCCGATCATGCCGTGGTAACGGGCCGGTCGGGGCTGGTGGCGACATTTGCGACCGGTGTCCTTCTCAATCTCGGCAATCCGAAAATGCCGCTCTTTTACATAGCGCTCCTGCCCAACGTCGTTGGACCCAATCTCACGATCGAGCAGGCCGGCGTTTTGGCGCTTGTCATCGTCGCCGTCGAGGTTCTGGTGATCGGCGGCCACGTGGTTCTGGCAGGCCGTGCACGAATGGCACTCAAGCGCCCAGCGGTTCTGCGGCGCGTCAACCGGGGCTGCGGAGCGGTGATGGTGGGGGCGGGCGTTGCTGCTATCGCCGTGCGATAGCGGGCGTTCAGGTGAATTCGAGAACGGTGCCTTCGTAGCGAAGCACCGTTTCACCGTGCTGGTTCACGCCGTCATTTGCCGTCAGGTTGATGAACGTGCCGGGGCGGCTTGTGAGCGGGCGCGATTCGATCAGGGTCACGGAATAGGTGATGCTGTCGCCGGCATAGACGGGTTTCAGCCATTGTAGCGACTTGAAGCCGGCGGAAGGGCCGAGTTTCGGGGCGGCGAGGCCGGCGGCTTCGAGGCGTGCGACTTCCGCTGTCCAATAGACCATGAACGTCTTCATCCAACCGGCGCAGGTGTGCCAGCCGGAGGCGCAGAGCCCGCCGAAGACGTAGTGTTTTGCGGCTTCCGCATCCACATGGAAGGGTTGCGGATCGAATTTCCGGGCGAACCGGATGATGTCATCAGCGGTGAAGAGCAGCGTGCCGGTTTCGATCCGCGTGCCGGGGGGTGAGAGTTCGATCAGCCTCATGACGTGGCCTCGACCGGATGGCGAAGCCGGATCATGATCGGGTTTTCACCGCGCATGACGATCTGGCCGCGCTGGTTGGTGACTTCGTGCAGGAAGTTGACGAGGCCGATGGTCGGGCGGGAGCGGAGCAGGCGGGTCGAGGCCACGGTGGAGCGGCCCGACAGCGTGTCGCCGGCGAGGACCGGCTTTTTCCATTCCATCAGCTCTATGCCGGGCGAGCCTTCGGACGCGGCGCGCGACAGCCAGCCGTCATACATCATCCGCATGAACATCGACGATGTATGCCAGCCGGACGCCGAGAGACCGCCGAGAATGCTGGCGCGGCCGGCAGCTTCATCGAGATGCATCGGCTGAGGGTCGAATTCGGTGGCGAACTCGACGATTTCCTCGGCCGTCACAAGCTTATTCGCGAGCGGGAAGGTGCGATCCGGGGTGAAGTCCTCGAAGTGATATTCGATTTCCGTCATCGCGTTCGCGCCTCCGCGGTGTCCCGATCAGGTGTTGAAGCGGAAGTGGATCACATCGCCGTCGTTCACGACATATTCCTTGCCTTCGTCGCGGCCCTTGCCGGCTTCCTTGGCGCCGACTTCGCCCTTGAAGGCGACGTAGTCGTCAAAGCCGATGGTGAAGGCGCGGATGAAGCCGCGTTCGAAATCCGTGTGGATGACGCCGGCAGCGGCCGGGGCCTTGGTGCCGCGGACGATCGTCCAGGCGCGGGTTTCCTTGGGGCCGACCGTGAAATAGGTGATCAGGTGAAGGAGGTTGTAACCGGCGCGGATGAGGCGATCGAGACCTGCTTCTTCAAGGCCGAGCGCCGAGAGGAATTCCTTGGCTTCGTCTTCCGGCAGCTGCGCGACTTCGGATTCGATGGCGGCCGAGATGATGACGCATTCGGCACCCTGTTCCTTGGCCATCTCTGCCACGGCCTTGGTGTGCTCGTTGCCATCGACGGCATCGCTTTCGGCGACGTTGCAGACGTAGAGGACGGGATGCGAGGTCAGGAGGTTTAGAGCCTTCAAAATCTCGATGTCGTCGGCTGCCAGCGTCTTCAGAAGAATGCGGGCAGGCTTTCCGTCGTTGAGAAGCTTGATGACGGCTTCCATGACCGGCAGCTGGGCGACGGATTCCTTGTCGTTGGTCTTGGCGCGCTTGCGGGTCTGTTCGACGCGGCGCTCCAGGCTTTCGAGGTCGGCGAGCATGAGCTCGGTCTCGATCGTCTCGGCATCGCCGACCGGATTGATACGGCCTTCGACATGGGTAATGTCGTCGTCTTCGAAGCAGCGCAGCACGTGCACGACAGCATCGACTTCGCGGATATTGGCGAGGAACTTGTTGCCGAGGCCTTCACCCTTCGAGGCGCCGCGCACGAGGCCGGCGATATCGACGAAGGAGATACGGGTCGGAATGATTTCCTTGGAGCCGGCGATGGTGGCCAGCTGCTGCATGCGCGGATCCGGAACCGCGACCTCGCCGGTGTTCGGCTCGATCGTGCAGAACGGATAGTTGGCAGCCTGCGCCGCTGCAGTCTTGGTGAGAGCGTTAAAGAGCGTGGACTTGCCGACATTCGGCAGGCCGACGATACCGCATTTGAAACCCATGGGACGGACCCCGTCTGACTAGAATTGTTCGTTGCCGTGGCTATGGGGGAAACAGGCCGGGCGGTCAAGGGTTGGCGGCTTGGGGGAGGCGGCGGGACGCTGGTAACGACGCAAAACAGGAATCGGAAACGAGACGTCGGCTTGCGATGCAAACACAAGTCAGACCCACCGGTCCCAATCGGGCAAATCACCGCAGTTGCTTGAATTTCCGACCCGTCGGTGCGATATAGCCAGCATACAATCATTGCTGTTTGAGCATGGCGAACGTCATCAGGAGATGCGGATGGCCGGAGACACCACCCTCACGCCGAAGACGACGACAAAGCCCAAGCTGGAGCGGCCGAAGCTCTACAAGGTTATGCTCGTCAACGACGACTATACGCCGCGCGAATTCGTGACCATGGTTCTGAAAGCCGTGTTCCGGATGAGCGAGGATACGGGCCGGCGGGTGATGATGACCGCCCACCAGATGGGTGTGGCGGTCGTGGTTGTCTGCACCAAGGATATTGCCGAGACCAAGGCCACCGAGGCGATCGATCTCGCCAAGGAAGCCGGTTTTCCGCTGATGTTCACGACCGAGCCTGAAGAATAGCCGGTCGTCCGCTCACGCCGCGGTGACGCCGAGAGCTTCGGCGGAGATCCAGAACACCGCGTCCTGCGATTCCTCGGTTTCCAGCCAGACGAAGTCGAGACCCGGAAATTCCTCCTCGAGGATTTCACGGCCGGAGCCGATCTCGCAGATCATGCCGCCTTCGGGATTGAGGTGGTTTGCGGCGTCTGCCAGCAATGTCCGCACCAGATCGAGACCATCAACACCGCCATCGAACGCCATCGAAGGCTCGGCACGGAATTCCGCCGGGAAACCATCCATCGCGTCGTGATCGACATAGGGCGGGTTGGTGATGATCAGGTCGTATTTCCGGCCTGCGAGCGGCTGGAACAGATCGCCCTGATGCAGGCTCACCTGCTGTTCGACCTCGTGTTCCCGCAGGTTCAGCTTTGCCACTTCCAGCGCGTCGGCCGACAGATCGACCGCATCGACGGCGGCGTTGGGGAAGAATTTGGCGGCGAGCACCGCGAGGCAGCCGGAGCCCGTGCAGATGTCCACAGCAGTCTCGACCATCATCTGGTCGGGCAGGAAGGACGATCCGTTCGGACCGAGATATTCGCGAAACAGGATCTCGCCGATATGCGAGCGTGGCACGATGACCCGCTCGTCAACTAGAAACCGGACGCCCTGGATATAGGCGCGGCCGGTGAGATATGCGGAGGGTTTGCGGGTCGTGACGCGGGCCTCGATACGCTCTGCGAGAAGCCTGCGCTCGGCCGGCAGGAGGCGGGCGTCGAGGAAGGGATCGAGCGCGTCGATCGGCAGGTCGAGCGTATCGAGCAGCAGAAAGGCCGCGTCGTCGCCGGCAGTCGTGGTGCCGTGGCCAAAGGAAAGATTGGCGGCGTTGAAGCGCGAGATTGCATAGCGCCAGTAATCGCGCAGCGTGACGAGTTCGGTCGTGAGAGCGGTCATATCTGGTGTCATCTTACTTGTCCTTGTCGCCGAACAGTTTCTTCAGCATGTCGGCCATCGGGCCGGTGGCCGGGATGTTCGGTTTCATGCCGCCGCGCGCCTGGTGGATATGGCTCTTGCCCGCTGGTTTTGGCGCCTTCGGGGTGGGCTTCGGCTTTTCGTCCTCGTCCGGCTGGCTGCCGACGGCAAGGGCCAGCTTGTTCATCAGCTGCGAATCCTCGCCCTTCACCAGCATTTCGGCATTGTCGGCGAGCGCATCGAGAAGCTGCGGCAACCAGGCCTGATCCAGCTTGTCGAAATCGCCGAGCACGTGGTTGTTGACGAATTCCTTGGCGCCGGGATGGCCGATGCCGAGCCGCAGGCGGCGGTAATCCTTGCCACAATGAGCGTCGAGCGACTTGATGCCGTTGTGACCGCCATGTCCGCCAGCCGTCTTGATGCGCGCCTTGCCGGGCGCCAGATCGAGTTCATCATAGATCGCGATGATGTTTTCGGGGCCGAGCTTGTAGAAGCGCATGGCCTCGCCGACCGCTTCGCCCGACAGGTTCATGTAGGTCTGCGGCTTGATCAGCAGAACCTTGTCGCCGGCGAGCTCGCCTTCGGAAATGAGGGCCTTGAACTTCTTTGCCCATGGCGAAAAGCCCGGCCGCCGCTGGATGGCGTCGAGCGCCATGAAGCCGATATTGTGGCGATTGCCGGAGTACTTGCTGCCGGGATTGCCGAGACCCGCAATGATCAACATGAAGTGCGTCCGAATTTTCGTACAGGATGTGGTCTCACCACCCCGAAACGGAACGGAAGTCAACCCGGTTTCGTCCCTGCCGACTGATTGGCACCGCTGATCGCTTGCTCAGTGTTCGGCCTTGAGGCCGTAACGCCGGTAGATCGTGTCCTGGCGGCCATCGCGGATCATGCTGTCGAGTGCGGACTGCATTTTAGCGATCAAGGCGTCCGGGACTGTTTTCTGACAGGCAATGCCGAGCTTCTCCTCGGAGAGGGGAACCACCCTCTCGACGTCGGTGCCATTGTTCTTCAGCCTCTGATAGACGCCTTCCGACATGGGCATCATGTCGATCCGGCCCCGGACGAGCTTGCGCAGCGACGTGTCGAAATCGGCGCTGAGATCGAGGTTCGCAAATCCCATCGATTTCAAAAGGTCCTCGGTAAAGTCGAGCCGATGGGTTCCGATCAGAAAGCTCTTCGCCTCATCGAGCGTCGTGGCGTGGATCGACGAGCCCGCCCGCTTGACCAGGATCGTATGGTTCACGGAGATCGTCATGACCCATTTGAACCGCGGCTTGCGGTCCGCTGTCTGCGCTGCCGAGAAGGCGCAGGTCATCGGCTCGGTCTCGGCGAGCGCGATGGCGCGCGCCCAAGGGATCATTTCAACGTCATAGGGTATCTGCGCTTGCCGCATGATGACATCGATCTGGTCTATGCCCGCGCCGCCATAGCGCCCGTTCTGATCACGGTAGCTGAAGGGTGCATAGGGCTCTGTCTTGAGCTGGAGCCTGTCTGCGGCGTGCGCCTGCAGGCAAGACCACGGTCCGATTGTTGCAGCGAGAGCAAGCACGACGAGTGCTGCGCTTGTCATGCCACACCTGATCGAGGACATCTGCTGCTCCACATCGAGGGCCGGGATTTCAGCTTGCAATAGAATCAATTCGGTCGCCGCTTCGGTCGGCATTCAACATCGTAAGGACATCGCCGATCGCTTGCGGTCGTGCGAAGTAGTAACCCTGAGCGTATTCGATGCCCATGTCGATGAGTGTCGAACGCTGATATTCGGTTTCGACGCCTTCGGCGACGACATGGCAGTTCATCTTGTGCGAGATCGCGGCAATGCCTTCGATCAGCATCTTGTTTCGACGATCGATATCATCATCGCCATTGTTGAGAGACCGGATAAAGGATTGGTCGATCTTGACGATATCGACCGGGAAACGGCTGAGATAGCTGAGCGAGGAATAGCCGGTTCCGAAGTCGTCAAGCGCGATGCGGCAACCGATGTTGCGGATCTCGTCGAGCAGCCTGCGGATTTCCGGATTGTCATGCATCAGCACGGCCTCCGTGATCTCGATGACCAGTCGGGACGGGCGGATTGCGTAGCGGCCGAGCAAGGTTGACAGCTTGACGGGAAGGCTCGCATCGAATTGCAGCGGCGATACGTTGACGGCGACATAGGTGTCAGACATGCCCGGTATCCGGGAGATGCGGGCAAGATTGGCGACGGCGTCCTCAAGGATGAGATTGCCGATCTGGCCGATCGTGCCGGTTTCCTCGGCGACGCTGACGATTGCGCCCGGAGGAACAAGCCCCTTGCGCGGATGGCGCATGCGCATGAGCGCTTCAAAGCCGTTGCAGGCGCCGGTCCTGATATCCACGATCGGCTGGAGATGCGCTTCGAACCAGTTGGCGGCAAGCGCTGCTTCGATGTCGGTTTCGATTTCGGCACGTTCCCGCGTCTTGTCGAGGATGGCCGAATTATAGACCTGCGCACCGTTCTTGCCGTCGCGCTTGCGGGCATACATGGCCAGATCCGACTTCTGTAGAAGCTCGGCGCCGCTTGCGGCATGGGCAGGGTAGAAGGCAAGGCCGATACTGGCGCTAAGGCGCACACTGTTGGTCTCGATGCGGAATGGAACGTCAAAGAACTCGACGATTCTCTGGCACAGCTCGGTGCCGCGCCGTTCCGACCCCTCGCCACACAGAAGAATGGCAAACTCGTCGCCGCCCAGGCGCGATGCCGCGTCGTGGTCGCCCAAAAGCGGCAGCATCCGCTCGACGAACTGGCCAAGCACGAGATCGCCGGCCGCATGACCGAGATTGTCGTTGATCGATTTGAACCGATCGAGATCAACGAACAGACAGGCGATGTCGGTTCCGTTGCGATCCGCCTCGATGATTTTCTGCTCAAGCGCCGCCTCGAACCCCTGACGGTTGAGAAGACCGGTCAGGTGGTCGGAAATGGCCTGCTGATAGTTGCGGATTTCTGACTGCTTGAGCTCGGTGACGTCGGTCATCACGCTCAGCGAGCCGGTCTCGCCGTCGCCCGCGGAACCGAGTTCGGTCTCCGCGATAAGGACGTTCATCGTCTTGCCGGACTGACAGATGAAGCGCACGGTGACTTCGAACGCCGGTCCGCGCGATCGGACCTGCGATTTCCTGTTGTGGTAGAGGCTGCGGTCTTCCGGCATCACCAGTTCGCAGAAGGGCAGGTTCAATATGTCAGATCGGCTGTACCCGGTCGCAACGAGCCAGTAGTCGCTGACGGCGGCGATCCTGTCGTCTGCGTCGAGCGAAAACAGCATGGCCGGCGTGAGATTGTAGGTCTGCGTCGTCTTGCGATGTGCCAGTTTCAGCTCGCGCTCCTCGTGTTCGAGAAGGGTCTGCATCTCGTTGAAGCTCTTGGCCAGTCGTCCCATTTCATCGGTGGAGCGCCAGTCGACATGGTGACGAGAACCGAGGCGACGGGTCGCTTCGATTGCGGCGGTCAAACGCAGAAGAGGTTTGATCACCATCACGCGGTTGCCGAGAATGGCGGCGCCGAACACGGTCAGGATGGCGATGATGAAGATCGAGATGAAGGCGAACTCGAATTCGTGAAGCTTCGAGAACCAGCCGATTGTCGGGATGCTGACGCTGACCTTACCGACAACGCGAGCGCCGTAGTTCGACATGTAGGTGATGGGCTGCGAGCGGATCGTCAGGTCGCTCAGGGATATCTCCTGCGGCGTGACTTCCGATATATTCAGTTTGCCCGTCGTGTCGGTTACGCGAACCGCGTAGATGGTCGGATCTTTCACCATGGCGACGGCGATCTGGTGAACGCTTTCGGTATCGAGATCCCAGAGGGGCTTGGCAAGCGCTTGCGAGTTCGTCGCCAGAACGATGTCGACATGCTCTTCGAGCGCCCGAACCGCCTGCTGCGATGACAACGCCAAAAGCAGCGTGAACAACGGCACGACGACGGCCAGAAGCGCGCCCGAGATAATGGCTATGAACCGACTCTCAACGGAATGAGCCACCCGTATTCCCCGCCTGCTTGTAGTCGGTGTTAGCCGCCGACTGCGTGTTCCCCAACACAGTAATTGGCCGGATAATTCCAGCCATTGATTAAGCTTTACTGAAGCCGGGAAGAGTAAAGCGGGGCGGATCTTAAAGAGGGTTACGTAATCCTGACCGAAAAACGTAAAAGCCCGCCTTCGGTGGAAGGCGGGCTCTCAGAAAGACAAGACGAAAATGTCTTATTCGGCTTCAGGAGCCGCAGTCTCAGTCGCTTCTTCTTCTTCGACGCCTGCAGCAGGTGCAACGATCGTCGCGATGGTGAAGTCGCGGTCGGTGATGACAGGTGTCACGCCCTTCGGCAGCTTAACGGCCGAGATGTGGAGGCTGTCGCCGATCTTGGCGTCGGTCAGATCAACCGTGATGAATTCCGGGATCTGGTCGGCCGGGCAATGGAACTCGACCGTGTGACGGACGATGTTCAGAACGGCGCCCTGCTTGATGGCCGACTTGTCTTCGTTTTCGAAGTGTACCGGTACTTCGACGTTGACTTCAGTCTTGGCCGAAACGCGCAGGAAGTCGACATGCATGGTGAAGTCGCGGACCGGATCCAGCTGGTAGTCCTTCGGGAGGACCTGGATCTTCTTGCCGTCGAATTCGATCGTCGCGATGGTGGTCATGAAACCGCCAGCGTGAATGCGCTTCGTGACTTCGTTCGTGTTGAGCACGATCGACAGAGGAGCCTGCTTGTCACCATAGATGACTGCAGGGATAAAACCGTTGCGGCGAAGTTCACGGGAGGACCCCTTACCGACCCGTTCGCGCGCCTCGGCCTTGAGCACGTAAGTTTCCTTGCTCATGGCAATTCCTTTCGAGGTTGTTTGGAGAGTTCTTCGCGGACAGTGCCGCGTCAAACCGGAGGGCATCGTCCGACGCTCTCCATCCGCGTTGCCTCCAAGGGTGTCTACGCGGACGGGGTCCCTATAGTCCATCAGGGCAGGAGACGCAAGGGATCTGCGGCGTGGTTGGCTCTGCAAACCGGTCGTCGTCGTTACCTACCGCCAGATACCTGCGTGGCCAATATGAAACTTCCGGTATGTGCCGTTTTGCCATCCATTAATGACGTTCATTCGAAATTAGCGAGATTCGATAAATGCGAGGTCCGGGCGACCGAATTTGTTA
This sequence comes from Rhizobium sp. NFR12, assembly GCF_900108545.1. Lineage (NCBI taxonomy): Bacteria > Pseudomonadati > Pseudomonadota > Alphaproteobacteria > Hyphomicrobiales > Rhizobiaceae > Rhizobium > Rhizobium sp. NFR12. The sequence goes on from NZ_FNWM01000001.1 coordinate 1,087,861, forward strand.
AATTGTGAGGGTCAAGACGGTGTTAACTCCGGAGACCAAGATCTAACATGTACGCCGTTCTGTCCTGTCTGGCCTATGAGCACAATCTCTTCCTCGTCGTCGTGGCGGGGGCGCTCTGCTTCATTGCGAATGCGGGAACCGTGGTTTTTGCCGCCCGGGCACGACAGGCAAACGACCGCAGCCGCTACGGCTGGGTGATCGTCTCCGGCGGAGCAGGGGGCTTCGGGATCTGGGCAACACATTTCGTGGCCATGCTCGCCTACGATCCGGGCCAGCTCTTCACATTCAATCTGTCGCTGACGCTGCTGTCGCTTGGTATTGCATTTCTCGCGACATTTGCGGCGGGACTGCTTGCCGTGCTGTTTACCGGCAAGTCCGGCGCTGTGGCCGCCGGCCTGGTATTCGGTACCGGCGTTTCCTGCATGCATTTTACCGGCATGGCGGCGATCGAGTTCGGCGGCCTGATCGTCTGGTCGCAGCCGCTGGTCATCGCTGCCATCGTCACCGCGATCGTCATGTCGACGACAGCCTTCCTCATGATCCTGAAGGGAGGCCTTGCAAACAACATTCTTGCTGCAGGTCTCCTGTCGCTCGGTATCGTCTTTATGCATTTCATCGCGATGGCCGCGGCAACACTTGTCCCGGGTTTCGGGATCCTGCCTGAAGACGGGATGCTGTCGAAGCCGCTGATGCTGGCAACGATCATTGCCGTCTCGCTGTCGCTGATCGGGTCGGGCCTGGCCGTTGCCACAATCACCGGGCGTGCGGCGCGGTCCTCGAAGGCCAGCGAAGCCAATTTCCAGATGCTCGTGCGCGGGGTGACCGACTACGCGATCTACATGCTTTCACCCGAGGGCGCCGTCTCCAGCTGGAATGCAGGGGCAGAGCGTGCCAAGGGGTACAGGGCCGACGAGATCATTGGTCAGCATTTTGCACGTTTCTATTCGGATGAAGAACAAGCCCGGGGTCTGCCGGAACAGGCGCTCGCAACAGCGCGCACAACCGGTCTGTTCGAGGCGGAAGGCCGGCGCTACCGCAAGGATGGGAGCTGGTTCTGGGCACATGTGGTGATCCAGCCCGTCCTCGACGACGATGGCGTGCTTGCCGGCTACGCCAAGATCACGCGCGACATCACCCGTCAGAGACAGGACACCGACCGGATCGCCTCCGTGACGCAGAACCTCGATCTGGCGCTTGAGAACATGGCGCAGGGGATTTGCCTGTTCGATCGCGAGCAGCGGTTGGTGCTGACGAACCGGCGCTATGGCCAGATTTTTCGGTTTGAGGAAGGCGCTCTGAAGCCGGGTATGACATACCGCGAGATCGTGGCTCTTGGCTACAGGACCTCGTTTGCCGACGCGTCGGAGGCGGAAGCACGGGCAGAACAGCATTACCAGCGCAACATCGAAGCCATCAATTCCAGGCAGGAAGCCCTTCTACACCGACTGAGCGACGATCGGACGATCCGGATCGATTTCAGCTATCTCGATCAGGGCGGCTGGGTTTCGACATTCGAGGATATCAGCGAGCGGATACGGTCGGAGGAAAAGATCGCCTTCATGGCGAAGCATGACAGCCTGACGCAGCTTCCGAACCGTCCGGCTCTGATGGAATATCTCGAAGCCGAGGTCCGTAACGCGGAGAGCGAGGGCGGGCATGTTGCGGTCGTCGGCATCGATCTCAACAAGTTCAAGCAGATCAACGATCAGTTCGGGCACGCGGCCGGCGATGCCGTGCTCAAGGAAATTGCCGAGCGGATGAATTCGATCGTGCGGCCGCACGAGATGTTTGCCCGGTTCGGCGGCGACGAATTCGTGGCCGTGAAGCGCTACGGGGATTTGGCCGAAGTGTCCGAGTTCCTGGACCGATTGTCGGATGCGTTCGGGCAGCCGATCCAGATCGAGGTGCATCGTCTCAGTCCCGGCGCAAGCATGGGTGTTGCGCTCTACCCGCATGACGGGGCATCCCCCGATGCGCTGATCGCGAACGCGGACCTGGCCATGTACCGCGCCAAGGGATCGCTCTCGCGCGACATCTGCTTCTACGACATCGAGATGGACGAGGCCGCCCGCGACCGCACCAAGATGGCCGAGGATCTGTGGACGGCGATCGAGCAGGATCAGCTCAGGCTGCACTACCAGGTGCAAAAATCGGTCGCGACCGATGAGATCACCGGTTACGAGGTCCTGCTGCGCTGGAGCCATCCGGAGCGAGGCAATGTCTCGCCGGCAGATTTCATCGGGGTCGCGGAGGAATGCGGCGCCATCCTGCCGATCGGCGCGTGGGTTCTGCGCGAAGCATGCCGGGAGGCGGCCAACTGGCCGAATGACTACAAGGTCGCGGTCAATCTGTCGCCGGTGCAGATCGCCCATGCCGACATGCCGGCGCTGGTCCATACCGTGCTTCTGGAAACCGGTCTGAAACCAAGCCGTCTCGAGCTTGAAATCACCGAAAGCTCGATCATCAGCGACAAGCAGCGGGCGATGAATGCGCTTCGCTCCATCAAGGCGCTGGGCGTATCGATTGCGATCGACGATTTCGGGACCGGCTATTCGTCGCTGGAGACGCTGCGCTCCTTCCCGTTCGACAAGATCAAGCTCGACCGGAGCTTCCTGACCGAAGTGGACCGCAGCGAGCAGGCAACGGCCATGGTGCGAGCAATTCTGGCTCTGGGGCAGGGCCTGCAAATCCCGGTTCTCGCGGAGGGTGTCGAGACGGTGAACCAGCTCGACATTCTGCGGCGGGAAGGATGCCACGAAGTGCAGGGCTATCTTCTCGGTCGGCCGATGCCGATGGAAGATCAGCCGAACCCGCAGTCTGGGTCAGAGATGGGCTCGGCCAACCAGAACGCTGCCTGAAGATCGCGGAAACGTTTGACCTAGCGTCGAGGTTCGCCGCCGGGGGCGTAGGCAGTTTTCTGCTCGAACCGGAATTTGTGGCCGCAGTCGCTACAGCGCAGCATGTATTTGCGCGGATCTTTCGAGGCGAACTCGGTCTGAAAACCTTTCGGGAGTTCGTCGATGCGAAAATCGCGATTGCTGGCACGCTTGTCGTCGGACTCGGAGACTTCGGCATAACCGGCATGTCCGCACTGCGAGCATTCGAGTTTTCGGGAATAGCGGTCGCGGGCGGCCATGCGGAACTCCTTGGGTACCGCGCCTACATAGTCAACAGACGCCGCGAATGCAAAACGCCGGGATGAAAAATCCCGGCGTTTATATTCTTGGCGTTCAACTCACGTCGCGATCAGCGGCGGCATTCGCCCGGAGAGACCGCGCCGAAGCCGGCATTGCGGGCTTCGCAGGCATTCGGGAATGTCTGGAGCCGACCGCCACGCTGGCCGCAGACCGGGCGATATTCGCGGGTGCACATGCCGCCGCCATTTTCAGGACGGTCAGGTCTACCGGGACGATCCGGCCTCGAGGGGCGATCCCAATCCGGGCGGTCAGGCCGTGATGGACGATCCGGGCGATCGGGTCTGGATGGGCGATCCCAATCTGGACGGGGATCGGGGCGATCGGGCCGGCTCCAGCCGGGGGCGGGACGTTCCGGCGGATAGCCGGGGCCCGGACCTGCGTCGACGCAGGCGGAAAGCATTGGAGCCAGGATGAAAAGTGCAAGCCATTTCGGCTTGTTTCGTAGGATCGACATCGCGATAGGTCCTCCCTCTGCAGATGGATGGCAGACCTCTATCAGACTTACATAGCCGTGGGACAGGGGGCGCAGCGTTTTTGCTGCCGAGCCCGTCCCACGGTCATGCGTCAATCCTAGTCGAACAGGCTCGAGACGGACTCTTCCATGGCGGTACGGTTGATCGCCTCGCCGAGAAGGTTTGCCGTGGTGATGACGCGGATATTGTGCGCCGACTGCACAGATGTCGTCGGCTGGATCGAATCCGTGATAACCAGTTCCTTGAGCTTGGACGCCGCGATGCGGGCAACGGCACCGCCCGACAGCACGCCGTGGGTGATGTAGGCGGTGACGCTTGTGGCGCCGTTCTTCAAAAGCGCTTCGGCCGCGTTGCAGAGCGTGCCGCCGGAATCGACGATATCGTCGATCAGGAGACAGTCCTTGCCGGTCACGTCACCGATGACGTTCATGACTTCCGACTCGCCTGCGCGTTCACGCCGCTTGTCGACGATGGCGAGCTGGCAGCCGAGGCGCTTGGCAAGCGCACGGGCGCGAACCACGCCGCCGACATCCGGCGAGACCACCATGACGTTGTTGAGGTCGTAGTGTTCCTTCACGTCGCGCGCAAGAATCGGCACGGCGTAGAGGTTGTCGGTCGGGATATCGAAGAAGCCCTGGATCTGGTCTGCGTGCAGATCGAGCGTCATGACACGGTTGGCGCCGGCCTCGGTGATGAGGTTGGCGACGAGCTTGGCCGAGATCGGCGTGCGCGGCCCGGCCTTGCGGTCCTGGCGGGCATAGCCGAAATAGGGAAGCACAGCCGTGATGCGCTTGGCGGAAGACCGCCGGAACGCATCGATCATGATCAGCAGTTCCATCAGGTGATCGTTGGTCGGAAACGACGTGGACTGGATGACGAACACGTCTTCCCCACGGACATTCTCCTGTATTTCAACGAAGATTTCCTGGTCTGCAAATCGCCTTACCGAGGCTTTTCCGACTGGTACATTAAGATAGCTGCAGATCGCGTCGGCCAGATGCCGGTTCGAATTGCCTGCGAAAACCTTCATTGCGGTCCGCCTGTATTGAAGCTGGATGGCGGCCTTTTACCGGCGCCACCTTCGAATGCAATAGCGTTTTCCCTCAGGCCACCGTTTTTTGCGAAGAAACAGTGACCGTGTCACATCATGGTTACCTAACCGCCATGCGATTGCCGCCAGCTCATATAGTCCTGGATCGTCTTTGCGGCGATGAGTTCCATGGTTGAGGAGGGCACTGCGGCCCATGGATCCTGGCCGCTGCCGGGCACATTTTCCTGCCCCTGCATGCGGTGAAGTCTGGAGCCGGTATTGTCGAGAACATCCCAGACGTAGACGATGGTGATCTTTTCGCCATCGCTGAAGGCCGAGAAATAGCCCTTGAGGATCTGCTCGGTACCCGTATCGCTGGAGGGACGGATCGTCAGCCCGGCGGCGCGCGCCTCGGCGCCAAGCCTTCGCGACAGCGGCGTCACGGCCTGTACGGGGGCACCGATGATCGGCAGGAAGCGGATGGTGTTGCCTGCGGCGGCGGGCAGGGAAGCCTCCTGCTGGGGCGCTGCAGCGGTAGACTGGGCTTCAGCCTGGCTTTGGCCCTGCCAGTCGGGCGGTGGGCCTGAAGAGGCGGGCGAGGTCTGGTTGCCAGACTGCATCGCCTGGGCCTGCGCCTCCAGCGTATTTTGCGGGCGCGGCTGGTAGGTGTCGTTTCTGTAGGTCTGATTGCTGTAGGTCTCGGGCCTTGGGGATCGGGCCATGCGTTCCGTATCGGCCTGGGTGACCGGTGTCGATGCGCGACTGCCGCCGCCGATCTCGGCGCGCGGCGTCAGCGCCTCGCTGGTGTTGCAGCCGGAGACGGTCAGCGCAACGATGCAGGCGGAAAGCAGTTTTCCGATAAGCCGCATGCGTTCGCCCCTTTGCCGGTTCCCATCCCGCGACAAGCTAAGGTCGGATTTTCCGGCCTGTCAATGATCGCGGGCTTCTCAGCCCTGGATAAGGTCGAGACCATGGCGTGAAAGCGGCTGGGGAGCGCCTTCCGTCGTCAGATAGGTCTGGCCGAGCGTCATGGCCGCGCCGCTGTCGCTGTCCATGATGATCATGTGCACGAACAGCGTCATGCCGGGCAAGATCTCCTGCGGATTGCCGAAGTGGAACATCTGGTGCTCCATCCACGACGGCGAGAAGCGGGCGCCCAACGAGTAGCCGCATGCGTTCAGCCGGTGACGGGAGAGGCCGCGTTCGTCGAGGATCCTGGCATGGGTATCGAACACGTCTCCGAATGTATGACCTGGAGACAGAACCTCCTCGATCGCCCGGATCGTCTCAAGGCAGGCCTTGTAGAGTTCCTTGTGGCGCGGCGAGGGATCACCGACGAGCGCGGTGCGCATCATCGCGACGTGATAGTGGGCGGCGGTGCCGGCCCATTCGAGCGTCAGCTGGTCGGTGGCATCGAGCTTGCGGCGACCGGCCTTGTAACGGCACAGAAGCGCATCCTCGCCGGAACCGATGATGAATTCGTTGGCGGGGTAATCGCCGCCGCCGGAAAATACGGACCCCTGCATCGCCGCAAGGATATCGGCCTCGTCGCCGCCGGCCTTGATCAGCGGCAGAGCGGCGTCGAGCGCATCATCGGCCAGTTCGGCGGCGCGTTGCACATGAGCGATCTCGGCCGCGCTTTTGACGAGGCGCAGCCGGCTGACCAGATAGGATGCGTCACTGAGCTGGCCGAAATTGGTGAGCTGGTTGTCGAGCAGGCGCGCGATGCGGCCGGTCATGCCGTGCGTGTCGTATTCGACGCCGATCTTTGCGCCGAGCAGATCGAGTTCGCTCAAGAGGTTCTTGAGATCCAGCGTCGGATCGGCATTCACCCGGTCGACCCAGACGACGATGTTTTCGATAATCGAGGTCTGGCGGGCCTGGCGAAGGTCGGCAGAGCGCGTGAGCAGCGTCATCGAGCCGTCGGCCTTCACGACCAGCGTCTGGAAGAAGCAGTAGCCGAACGTGTCGTAGCCGGTTAGCCAGTACATGCTTTCCTGCGCAAACAGCAGGATGGCATCGAGCTTTTCCTCGGCCATCTTCGTCGTCAGGCGGGCGAGGCGATCGGCATATTCCGATCTGTCGAAGTGCAGAGCCATGGTAGTCCTCCCGAACTTTTATTGCTGAAGCGCGATGGCTGAAATCTGGCGGCCGTAATCCGGCTCTTGGTCGTGCGTCGTGCGGCGATAGGAAAAGAAGCGTTCCCGATCCGGGTAGGTGTCGAGGCCGAGGTTCTCAGCGGCGACGCCTGCCGCCTTCAGTCGCGACATGGTGAGAGCGGGCAGATCGAACATCGAATGCTGCGGCTTTGGAGACGGCGTGAAGAAGGCTGCGTATTCGGGGTTCACGCCGAGGAAGCGTTCCACGAATTCCGGGCCGACCTCGTAGCTGTCAGGGCCGATCGAGGGTCCGAGAACGGCCACGATCTTTTCCCTTTCAGCACCGAGCGACACCATCGCGTCGATCGTGTTTTCGAGCACGCCTGTCAGCGCGCCCTTCCAGCCGGCGTGGGCCGCGCCGATCACGCCATTGTCGCCATCGGCAAACAAGATGGGGCCGCAATCGGCAGACAGGACGCCGATCACGACGCCGGGCGTGGCCGCGACCATCGCATCGACCTGCGGGCGCTCGCCTGAATAGGCGGCATCGACCACGACCACATCGGGCGAATGGACCTGATGGACGGTTGCGAGCTTTTCGAGCGGCAGATCGAACCAGGCCGCGACCCGCCGTCGGTTTTCGAGAACGAGCGTCTGATCGTCTTTCGACCCGACACCGACATTGAGACCGGCGTAGATTCCGTCCGACACGCCGCCCTTTCGCGTGAAGAAGCCGTGGCGGATTTTGGCGCCGGCTTTAGCGTTCAAGACTGCGCTTTCGATCGGCGTCGGCGAGGCGTTCTCCGGCATCGGTTTATCCACCCTGCTGATTTTGTTGGTTTTTGCGTGATGCACCGTCGGCGGCACTCGCTGCTTCGATTGGGCGCGAGATTGGCGCAAGCCGATAGCGTGTGTCAATCCGCCCGGACGTGCTCTTTCAGTCGACCGGACGGAAGGGCATCAGATTGACCGCGGAGCCCGAGACGGCGATGACCTTGAAAAGCTCGCCCATCTTGCCCGCACCTTCGCCGGCAAGACGATCGACCGCGGCAGCAATCAACCGCTGTTCGGACGGTTCCTTGTCGCGCGCAAGGGCTGAAGCCCGTTCGGCAAGGCCGAGGCCATAGAGGAACTCGCCCTGATGGAGGCCGCCGTTCAGATGAATGCCGGACGCCAAGGCGACCTTGGCGAGATCTTCGAAATCGACATGGCTGGTCAGATCTGCCTCGCCGGGGCTGGCAAGCGGCGGGTCATAGTCGTGGTTCTTTACGGCCTGCAGCGTATCGCCGAAACTGGTGACCATATGGCCGTAGTCGATGACGAGCGCACTGCCGCCGAAATGCCTTAGCCTTTCGCAGAGCGTCTGCATGACGGCCTGGCGGGCAGGGGCGAATTCGAAGATCGTGCCTTCCGGGATGGAAGCGACGGGGGCCGGCAGGAGGACCGGATCGAGCGTGGCGATGCCGGCGACGAAGGACAGCTCGTCCTCCGGGCCGAGGCCTACGAGCCTTTCGCGAAAACCGGTCGTGGTCCGCACGAACTGGCGGATCGGGATCGCGTCGAACAACTCGTTGGCGGCGATCAGGGTGAACCCTTCCGGCACGTCTTCGAAACTGTCGTGCCAGGAAATTTTTGTCGAATAGGCCTCGAGCGTCACGCGCTGAACGCCGCGAAGGCGTTCGCTGGTTTCCACCAGATGGACACGCAGGCCGTCCATCAGGGATGGTGCGATGCGCTGGATGACGCGCAGCATGTCGGACATCATCGTGCCGCGGCCGGGACCGATCTCGACCAGGCGCACATCGCCCGGGCTACCCTGGCGCTGCCAGGCATGGACCATGAAGATGCCGACCATTTCGCCGAACAGTTGGCTGATCTCCGGCGCGGTGACGAAATCACCATGCCGGCCGAAAGGTTCGCGGGTGCGGTAGTAGCCGAATTCCGGATCGGCGAGGCAGAGCGCGAAATAGTCGGTGACGCTGATCGGTCCGCTGGCGCGGATCAGCGTCTTGATCTTTTCGGCAAGGGGCGTGGTTACTTCTGGGCTGTTCACGGGTGCCTCACACTTTCGCCGCGGAGGCGACGCGAGCCCGCGTGATCGCCCAGATGCCAACAGCAACCATCGGTAGTGATAGCACCATGCCCATCGTTAGCCAATTGGTGCCGAGCAAATAGCCGAGCTGCACATCCGGTTCGCGGAAGAACTCGACAAAAATTCGGCAGAGCCCGTAGCCGAGGACGAACGCGCCGCAGATGGTGCCGGGTACACGAAGGGCCTTGAAACGATAGATCAGGAGTGCCAGCACCAGAAGCAGGATGATGCCTTCCAGGCCTGCTTCATAGAGTTGGCTCGGATGGCGGGCGAACGGGCCACCGGTCGGGAAGACGACAGCCCATGGTGCATCGCTCAACCGTCCCCAGAGTTCGCCGTTGACGAAGTTCGCAATGCGGCCGAACAGCAGGCCGAACGGCACGACGGCGGCGACGATGTCGAACATGCTCCAGACGGGAATGGCATGGCGGCGGGCAAACACGATCATCGCGATCGTCGCGCCGAGGAAACCGCCGTGGAAGGACATGCCGCCGTTCCAGATCTCGATCGCGCGGATCGGGTTTTCCAGGATCGGGCCGAGATCGTAAAACAGGATGTAGCCGATGCGGCCGCCGAGCACGACGCCTGCCGCGATCCAGACGAGGAAGTCGTCGAGATGGACCGCGGTCATCGGGGCCTGACCGTTGGGCCACAGTGACGCGTTTGCGGTCAGCTTGCGGGCGTAAAGCCAGCCCAGCATGATACCGGCAACATAGGCAAGGCCATACCAGTGTACCGCAAGCGGCCCCAAGGAGAACGCGACCGGATTTATCTCGGGAAATGGCATGAGAGCAAAAAAATGAAGCGCTTCGTACAAATTACAGGTGTCTCGCTTACTCACAGTCGTGTGAAAAGATGGACTTGGGGACATCGCCGGTCAAGATGAATCTCATTCTGAGACGCGCGCAACAGTGGATGACGCTTGCAACGCGGCGACCCAAGCCCTACTTCAGATCCCATAGGACAAACACAGGCCGATATCGGGCCGATATCGCTGCCGATGGCAAGGAGACGGAACCTTATGTCGACCGGAACGAACCGCATATTCGACGATTTCGCACGGCTGATGACGGACGCTGCCGGCGCTGCACAGGGTGTGCGCAAGGAAGTGGAGACGGCTTTCCATGCCCAGGCGGAACGGTTCCTTAACAACATGGATCTGGTCAAGCGGGAGGAATTCGAAGCCGTTCGCGAGATGGCTGCCCGCGCCCGCGACGAGAATGTTGCGCTAAAGGCCCGTCTCGATGCGCTGGAGGCAAAATTCGGCCAGAGCCAGAGCCATGATCAGGGCCATTCAGGTCAGTAGGCCACTTCAGATCGGGCCATAAACTGTGGCCCCTCAGGGGATTCGCAATCTCCGTTTGAGATCGCCGTCAAAGTCCAGCGCCAAAAGCCTGCGCGGCGATCTTTCCCAGCCTATTCGCGATTGAGCGTCATCGCGTCTAATCGGCACAGTCAGGCGTCTGTTTTGCCTCGCCAAATCCCCATGAATTTACAAAAAATTAAGCCCTGTGGACACACTTAAAAAAGCCAGCGTCCAGAGTCATTTAACCATCCGTTCTGATCTCATGCGCGAACCGGTTTCGGGGTTCAATCCACGGAAATCGGCATTCAGGGGATGGCAGCCGGACTCCGTCTAGCTACACTGATTTTACACGATGATTCGAAACGAGCCGGTGAGCTTCCGGTGGTGACCGATAGGTTACCGACGAGGCTGAAGGTAAGCTCCAGACAGGGTAACTCAGTTATTCTGGCGGCGACGAGCGATCATCGAAATGTAGTTCCGGTTAAGTGTTGGCGCGTTCCGCTCGAATTCGCAATCATTCCGGTCAAAAAGGTGCCGCATGAGCCTCATGGAATTAAACGTTGAGCGTCAGTCGAACCCGGTGGACATGATCGAGTTCGTCGCAGCTTCCAACGATTGGACATTCGAACGGTCCGGCGAAGACGAGATCGCCATGACCGTGGAGGGTCGGTGGACGGACTACCACGTATCCTTCTCCTGGATGGAGGAGTTCGAGGCGCTGCATCTCGCCTGCGCCTTCGATCTGAAGATCCCCGATATCCGCGTGAACGAGGTCATCCGGCTTCTGTCCTACGTGAATGGACAGACGCTGATGGGGCATTTCGACCTGTGGCGTCAGGAGGACGTGGTGATATTCCGCCAGTCGCTTCTGCTGGCCGGCGGTGCCGAGCCCACAAACCAGCAGGTCGAGGTTCTGTTTTCCAGCGCGCTTGATGCCTGCGAGGCCTATTATCAGGCGTTCCAGTTCGTCGTCTGGTCCGGCATGGAAGCCAAGGCTGCCATGGATTGCGTTCTGTTCGAGACGGTCGGCGAGGCTTGATGGCGTTGCAGCTGGGTTCGATCGTTCTCGTCGGTGCCGGCAATATGGGCGGCGCCATGCTTTCCGGCTGGTTGAAGAACGGCGTTCCCGGCGCATCCGTCACCGTCGTTGACCCATCGCCGTCCGAGGCGATGAGAGCGATGATGTCCGACGCCGGCGCGACGCATGTTACGGCACTTCCAAACGGTGCGTCGGCAGATATCCTGTTTCTCGCGGTCAAGCCGCAGCTGATGGATGCCGTTCTGCCGCCGCTGAAGCCTGTGGTCGGCGCTTCGACAGTCGTCGTCTCGGTCGCAGCCGGCAAGACGCTGTCCTCCATGCAGATCCATCTCGGGGACGGTGCAATGGTGCGCGCCATGCCGAACACGCCGGCCATGATCGGCCGTGGCGTGACCGGTGCCTATGCCAACGACAAGGTGTCGGCCGCCCAGCGCGATGCGGTGCATGCGCTCTTGAAGGTCAGCGGTCCGGTGGAATGGGTTTCGAGCGAGGCGGATATCGATGCCGTCACCGCCGTTTCCGGCAGTGGCCCGGCCTATGTCTTCTATCTGGTCGAATGCATGGCGGAGGCCGGGCGCAAAGCCGGTCTTCCTGCCGATCTTGCGATGCGGCTTGCGCGCGAAACCGTGTCGGGTGCGGGAGAACTTCTGCACCAGTCGACCGAGGATGCCTCAAGGCTTCGCCAGAACGTGACGTCTCCGGGCGGCACCACGGCTGCTGCCCTCTCCGTGCTAATGGCAGACGATGGGATGCAGCCGCTGTTCGACAAGGCAATCGAGGCAGCGCGGAGCCGCGCGGAAGAACTGGGACGCTGAGCAGCCATGTCTGACGAGATAAGCTTTGCCGACTTCGAGAAGGTCGATATCCGGGTTGGCACGATCGTCGAGGTCGAGCCGTTTCCGGAAGCCCGCAAGCCGGCCTTCAAGCTGAAGATCGATTTCGGGCCTGAGATCGGCGTCAAGAAATCGTCGGCGCAGATTACCGTCCACTATACGCCTGAAACGCTGCTCGGACGCCAGGTGCTGGGCGTCGTCAATTTTCCGCCGCGCCAGATCGGGCCGGTCCGTTCCGAAGTGCTGACTCTTGGCTTTGAAGACGAGAACGGCGCGATCGTTCTGGCTGCCGTCGAGCAGGGCGTTCCAAACGGCAAGAAGATGATGTGAGACGGCAACCCCGTCTTCACTAAACGTCTTAGTCTTCTCCCCAGTCCAGCATGTTGCCGATAGCGGTCCGCTCAGGCCGGAACGCGAACGATTGCCCTCAAGCCACCGCTCGGACTGTCGTCCAGCGTGACATTGCCGCCATGCGAGCGGGCGATGTCGCGGGCGATCGCGAGGCCGAGGCCGGTTCCGGATGCATCGAGATTGCGGGCCTCGTCGAGCCTGTGGAATGGCTTGAACACGTCCTCGCGGGATTGCGCAGGAACGCCCGGGCCGTCGTCATCGAGGGTCAATGTCAGCCATTTGGCGCTGTGGCGCGCATCGATATGCAGGTTGTCTGCGTAGCGCTGGCTGTTTGAGACGAGGTTTCCGAGCAGGCGGTTGAAGGCGTTCGGCCTGACGGCGATCTCGTCGTCGCCCTCGATGTGGTAGGTGAGGATCTGGCCGTGCAGGCTGAAGCTCGCGCGGAATTTCTCGAGAAGCTCGCTGAGATAGAGCGTGCCGAAATCCTCCTCGGCCTCGCCCTTGGCAAACGCCAGATAGCCTTCCAGCATAGACTGCATGTCTTCGACATCCTGTTCCATGCCGGCGAGCTCAGGCTTGTTGCCGGCAAGTGCCAGCTGCAGCTTGAATCGGGTGAGGATGGTGCGCAGGTCGTGGCTGATGCCGGCCAGCATCGCGGTGCGCTGCTCCATCTGCCGTTCGAGCCGTTCGCGCATCTGGATGAAGGCAAGGCCTGCGCGCCTTACCTCGTCTGCGCCGCGCGGCGAAAAGCCTTCGGTCTTTTGTCCCTTGCCGAAACTTTCCGCCGCCTGGGCAAGTCTCAGAATCGGGCGGATCTGGCCGCGCAGGAACAGGATCGAAATCACCACCAGCACGAAGGCGGTGCCGATCATCCAGATCAGGAAGATGTGGGTGTTGGACGCGTAGGTAGAGCCGCGTCTGGCAAACACCCGCAGCACCCGTTCGTCCATTTTCACGCGGATCTCGACGAGCCGACTGTCGCCTACCGTATCGATCCAGAACGGCATGCGGATCTGACTGCTCAACTGTTCGGCAAGGATGTTGTCGAGGATCGCGAAGAAGGGGCGCTGGCGGGGCGGCGGGAGCTGGCCGTTCTCCTCGATTGCAATCGTCAGGCCGAGAGAGCTGTCGGCGATACGGCTGACTTCGTTGTAGTTGCTGTCCTGCGGATAACTGCGGATGATTTCGATAATGGCGGCGATGTCGCGAACGGTGCCTTCAGACAGGCGCTCCGTCACCATTCGCCAGTGGCGTTCCATGAACACCGCGGCGACGACCGTCTGCAGCAGAAGCATGGGGAGAATGACGATCAGCAGCGAACGGGTGTAGAGGCCCGTCGGCAGCCAGCGACGCAGCCAGCGCGTGAACGGACGCCAACCGGGGAGGGTCAACCGGCTGGTCTCTCGCTTCAGCGTGTTGAAAATTGCCATTCGCCGCCCGTTATCGTCCTGTCGTCGGTCTCTTGTGCATCAGTCGATACTCAGCCTGTACCCGATGCCACGCACGGTCTGGAGATAGACCGGGTTGGCGGGGTCTTCTTCGATCTTACGACGCAGCCGGTTGATCTGCACGTCGATTGTGCGCTCGCCGACATCCGTATCGTCCCCGATCAGTTCGTGGCGGGGGATCGTTTCGCCGGCGCGCAAGGCAAACAGCATCATGATTTCCTGTTCGCGGTCGGTCAGGCGGATCGTCTCGGCAGCCTTGCGCAGTTCCTTGCGCGGGATCGAGAAGGTGAACGGACCAAACATGATCTGCTCGATCTTCGGTGCATCGGCCGAGCTGCTGCGGCGCAGGATGTTGTTGATGCGCAGGACCAGTTCGCGCGGATCGAAGGGTTTTGACAGGTAATCGTCGGCACCTGCCTCAAGACCGGCGATGCGCGATTCTGCCTCGACCCGTGCCGTCAGCAGGATGACCGGGGTGGTCTTCTTTTCATAAAGCGACTGGGTGAGCGACAGGCCTGTTTCGCCCGGCATCATCACGTCGAGAATGATGAGGTCGAAATGCAGTCCTTCCAACTTGCGCCGCGCTTCGGCGGCATCTCCCGCGACCGTGATGCGGAAACCCTGCTCCACCAGATAGCGGTTGAGGAGATCGCGGATGCGGGTGTCGTCGTCGACAACGAGAAGGTGAGGGGCGTCGTCCAAAAGCGGTGTATTGGTCATCTGTCTGTCCCGGTCAGATATCCTGACTGATGTCGATATCAGAAATCACGAGGTTCGGGTCACGTCCACGCATCCGTTGAAGGAAAAGGGTTACGCTTTCCCGCATCCCGGGGGTGAAGTCTTCCATGGCGCGTGCGATACGCTTGGATTGCGGCTCGCACAGGGCCAGCGCCAGTTCGCGGCCGGCAAGGGTCGGATAGAGGCGGCGCTGTCTGCGATCCTTGGCCCCGGCCATCTGCCGGATATAGCCAGTCTCGATCAACTGCTTCAGGACGCGGGCGAGGCTCTGCTTGGTAATCTGCAACAAATCGAGAAGATCCGTCACCATCATCCCCGGCTGGCGGCAGACGAAATAGACAACCCGATGGTGGGCGCGCCCCATGCCGATCTTCGCCAGGATAGCGTCCGGATCGGACACGAAGTCGCGATAGGCAAAGAAGAACAGCTCGATCGCTTCGAAATCGATCTGGCCCTCGTCGACCACGGGCATCTGTGGCGGGACTTTCTTGACGGCTTTTCCCGTTGCTGCAGGCGGCACGCCGTTTCCTTTCGCTCGCTACGTCTTCATCGTGTGAAGCTGTTTAACGTAATCCTTTTGCGCTGTCGCCCGTGATAAATCGCTCTGGCGGTCAAAATTCGACCGGTTGTGTTGCTTTCAGGGAGAACACGCACTTTCTTTTGCGCGCACGACTTGTCCGGCGGAACCTTTATCCCCAAGCGCCATTATTCCCAGCGAACGACTGGAGATTATTCAATGAACGCGCACACTTATTCCGCAATGCCGCCGATCGAGCTGAACCAGACCAAGGCCGAAGCTCATCCGCTGCGCCCGGTCTTCATCACGGTGATTGCGCTGAAAGTCGTCGTCTCGGCATTTCTGCTGGCGACTGTTTCGCTGGCCCCGCCGGTTGCTGCCGAAGGCACGTATCTGGCCGCCGCTATCAACTGATTTTGAGGCTGTCATCGGCAAGCCTTCCGGCTATGAAGAACGACAACGTTCAGGGCAGGACAGGCATTATGCGTCGATTGCAGGCAAGCGTCATTCCGGTGACGCCATTTCAACAAAACTGTACCGTCTTCTTTGACGACGATACAAAGGCAGGCGTCATTGTCGACCCAGGCGGTGACATCGGGGTTATTCTAGAACTCGTGCGCAAAAGTGGCATTGCCCTTTCCGAGATCTGGCTGACCCACGGTCATATCGATCATGCCGGAGGTGCCGACGAACTTCGTGAGGTGCTGGGCATTCCTGTCGTCGGACCCCACCGCGACGATCTTCCCCTTCTCGAAAATCTTGAAAAGCAGGCTCAGATGTTCGGTGTCGAGGGCGACGTCCGCAACGTCGTGCCTGATCGGTTTCTTGACGAAGGCGAAACAGTCTCGTTCGGCGAGCATGTGTTCGAGGTTTTTCATTGTCCGGGACATTCGCCCGGTCACGTCATCTTCTATAACAGAGACAACGCCTTCGCACATCTTGGCGACGTCCTGTTTGCCGGGTCGGTCGGACGGACCGACCTACCCGGAGGCGATCACGCGACCCTGCTGGACTCGATCCGCACCAAGGTTCTGCCGCTGGGAGACGAGGTAGGTTTTCTCTGCGGTCACGGACCGGGAAGCCGGATCGGCGACGAGCGCCGCAGCAATCCATTCCTGAAGGGCCTGTAACCGGCAACCGGTATCACGGGCATAAAAAAACCCGGCATCACTGCCGGGCTCCAACTGGAATGAGCGAGCTTTTGAAGCTCAACCGGAAATCTGCAGATTGACGGCCTTGGGGCCTTTTCCGCGACGATCCGGTTCCGTGTCGAAGCTTACTTTCTGGTTTTCAGTCAGCCCGGACAGGCCGGAAGCCTGTACGGCGGAGATATGAACGAAGATATCGGCGCCACCGTTGTCTGGTTTGATAAAGCCGAATCCCTTGTCCGTATTGAAGAATTTCACAGTGCCAGTCTCGGCCATGCAGCAGGTCCTTTTCCTTCTGTCCGTGTTCAGCGGCGGACAGCATCAGAGTGTGCCCTCACGGGCGGCGGCAGGCAGCTTTAAGAAAGGGTCCCTGTGTTTACCGCGGCGACTGGCAGATAAGGTATAAAACCAAGCCCCCAGTTCCCGCCCGAAGTCTTGGCGCCTTCGGAGCGCGTCATTATAGGTCTTCCCATGCTCGTAAATTGCCCGAACATGGACAGAGTGCTGTGTTTATCAAAAATTGGCAAGAAAAAGTTTTTTGAAAGGCAGGCCCGTTCCAGCCTGCCTCATTTGGCCAAAAGCGCTGCAAATGCGGGCTTTGCGCATGGTCCGAAGGAAGTTGGATGGGCAACGGATCGCTGGCGATGCTTCGCCCGATCGGCTTTATGCCCGTTCGCGTCATGTTTGTAGCCGTTTCTCAACGTCTACACTCTCTGCGGGAAGTTCCACTGCGAACCGGTGAAAGTACGGACGGCTAGCTGCCCTGATGTCTGCGGCCGAAGGTTTTCATCCGCTTGAGAGGGGTGGCCGACGGAAACGGGGCGGCGGCAGAGACGCGAATGGCGGATGCAGGCGAGGGGCTCATGTCGAGGTCGCCGCCGATGCGCGGCAGGCCGTGTTCCGGGAATGTCCTGTCGAACGTGGTCGGGGCGAGTTCAGGCCGTGCGAGTGCATATCCCTGCACGAGAGACGCGCCGAATTCCTCGCACACCTCCACCTGCCACATTTCCTCCAGTCCTTCGATGATCGGTTCGATCCCGTCATCCAGCATCTGCTGCAGGACGACACGCAGGAGTGCTGCTCCTGCCGGATTGTCGAGAAAGTCGCGGACCCAGCCGGGTTCGAATTTGACGTAGTCAGGCTTCACCCGCTTGAGAAGCGCCAGATCGGACTCGCCCGCACCGTAATCATCGATCGCCACCTGGAAGCCGATGGCGCGCATGTGGCTGGTGAAGTCGGCGATGACGGCGGCGTTGGTCTCGGCGGTCTGGCGGATTTCGCAGACGATCCGGTTGACGGCAAGTCCGGCTTCGTGGCTCGCAAGTTTGATGCGTTCGACTTCGTGGCGCATGTCTTCGGGCGTGCGCACCAGACCCGGCTGGAACTTGACGAAGATCTTCGCCTGGCGTCTGTCGAGCCGGCCGGTGTTGAGAATATGGATCGTCCGGACCATGCTGTCGATATCGGCAACTTCGGCGGGATCAACGAGGCTGAAGAATTCGTGTGGGGGAACGGGCTCTTCGCCACGATAGGCGCGCACGAGCCCGACAAAGGCTTCGATGGCCAGCCGATTGCCGGGTTTCGACGTTCTGAAAATGGGCTGAAGCGCGGATCTGAGAATGAAAGGCCCGTACGCGGTCGACCATGCCCCGTCGTCGCCGCGAACCAGGTTGGCGAAAATGCTTCTCGATGCCATACCCGTACCGTCTCCTGCGCAATTTTGCAGATTGTAGGCGAGACGGGTTACGCGGTCGTAAATACGCGTCCGAAGGTTTTAATCAGCGACATTGATGGCATTCATTCATGCTTTTTTCTTGAAAGGCGTCGGTTCATTCTCCATACAGCTTGAGGCGGCCGCTCGGCGGCGAATGAGCGCACCCCGCCGTAGTGTTCAATCAGCCCAGGACCGAAACGACATGGCCTTTCTTGCCGACGCCCTTTCCCGTGTAAAGCCTTCAGCGACAATCGCTGTTTCCCAGAAAGCTCGCGAACTGAAGGCGAAAGGGCGTGATATTATCGGTCTCGGTGCCGGTGAGCCCGATTTCGACACGCCTGATAATGTCAAGCAGGCGGCGATCGACGCGATCAACCGCGGCGAAACCAAGTACACCCCGGTTTCAGGCATTCCGGAGCTGCGCAAGGCGATCGTCGACAAGTTCAAGCGCGAAAACAATCTCGACTACAAGGTCGAGCAGACCATCGTCGGAACCGGCGGAAAGCAGATTCTGTTCAATGCCTTTATGGCGACGATGAATGCAGGGGATGAAGTGATCATCCCGGCGCCGTACTGGGTTTCCTACCCGGAAATGGTATCGATCTGCGGCGGCACGCCCGTCACGATCTCGACCAAGCAGGAAAACAACTTCAAGCTGACAGCCGAAGAGCTGGAAAGCGTGATCACGCCGAAGACCAAGTGGTTCATCTTCAACTCGCCGTCGAACCCGACGGGTGCTGCCTATAGCGCGGATGAATTGAAGTCGCTGACCGACGTGCTGCTGAAGCATCCGCATGTGTGGGTCCTGACCGACGACATGTACGAGCATCTGACCTTCGGCGACTTCAAGTTCGCAACGCCCGTCGAAGTGGAGCCGAAGCTCTACGACCGGACGCTGACGATGAACGGCGTTTCGAAGGCCTATGCGATGACCGGTTGGCGTATCGGCTATGCGGCTGGTCCGATCGAGCTGATCAAGGCCATGGACATGATCCAGGGCCAGCAGACCTCGGGAGCGTCGTCGATCGCGCAGTGGGCAGCTGTCGAGGCGCTCAACGGTCCGCAGGATTTCGTGACCAAGAACAAGGCGATCTTCGAAGGCCGCCGCGATCTCGTCGTGTCGATGCTCAACCAGGCCTCCGGCATCGTTTGCCCGAAGCCTGAAGGCGCATTCTACGTCTATCCGTCCTGCGCCGGCCTGATCGGCAAGAC
Organism: Rhizobium sp. NFR12; assembly: GCF_900108545.1. NCBI lineage: Bacteria > Pseudomonadati > Pseudomonadota > Alphaproteobacteria > Hyphomicrobiales > Rhizobiaceae > Rhizobium > Rhizobium sp. NFR12. The sequence continues at coordinate 1,107,058 of NZ_FNWM01000001.1, forward strand.
GGCTCCGACCGGCAAGGTCATCGAAACGGACGAGGATTTCGTGTCCGAGCTTCTGGAATCGGAAGGTGTCGCCGTGGTTCACGGATCGGCCTTCGGTCTTGGCCCGAACTTCCGCATTTCCTACGCGACGTCGGAAGACATTCTCGAAGAAGCCTGCAAGCGCATCCAGCGCTTCTGCGCAGCCTGCAAGTAAGTTTCGAGACACGAGTTTGATGGGAGAGCCCGGCCAAGCGCCGGGCTTTTTCGTGAGTGGTGGTCCAGTGGAGGGAAGGTCGGGGCGGGCCACGGCTATAGCCCCGACCGAGCCCCTTTTCGAGGATCCTGCGTTTAAGCCTTGGTTAGCTTGACGATCGTCGAGGAGCCGGAGCGGGTTTCGGTGACGGCGTAGACGGCGCCATCGGGGCCGACCTTGACGTCGCGGATGCGGGCCTTGAGCGGAACGTGTTCTTCGTGACTCACCTTGTCGCCATCCATATGCAGGACCACCACGCCCTGGGTTACCAGGCCGCCGACCAGGAATGCGCCCTTCCATTCGGGGATCGCATCGCCATCGTAGAAGGCCATGCCGGAGGGGCCGATGACCGGATCCCAGTAATAGACGGGCTGTTCGGTCTGAGCCTTCTCGGTGATGCCGTCGCCCACCTTGCCGCCGCTATATTCGACGCCGTAGGTAACCTCCGGCCAGCCGTAGTTCTTGCCGGCTTCCGGTCGGTTCAACTCGTCGCCGCCCTTGGGGCCATGTTCGACCGTCCAGAGGCGGCCGTTGCCATCGAGCGCTGCTGACTGGAGATTGCGGTGGCCGTAGGACCAGATTTCCGGTCGCGCTTCGGCCTGATCAACGAATGGATTGTCGGGCAGGGCCTTGCCGTCCATGTCGATGCGGAAGACTTTTCCAAGACCGCTTTTGAGATCCTGTGCCTGGACACGCGGCTCCGGATCGGACCGCTCGCCGACCGTGACATAGAGCTCGTTGTTGTTGCCAAAGGTGAGGCGCGAGCCGAAATGCTTGTTGCCGTCATAGCTTGGCATCTGCTGGAAGATCACCTTGACGTTTTCCAGCTTGCCGCCGCCATCGTCGTTGGCGACGAGCTTGGCGGAGGCGACGGATGTGCCGTTGCCGTCTTCACGCTCTTCGGAGAAGGAGAAGAAGATCATGCCGGACGTTTCGTGATCCGGGGCGAGGGCCACGTCGAGAAGACCGCCCTGGCCAGCGGACAGGACTTTTGGAACGCCTTCGATCGCAGGGCCGGGCTTGCCGTCCTTGATGATATGCATCGCGCCTTCCTTGGCGGTCACGAGCATGCGGCCATCGGGGAGAAATTCCATAGACCAGATGTGCGGAAGCCCTTCGGCAACGACTTCGGTGGTGATCTTAGGCATTTCCGCCGGCTGCGCTGCGCGGGTCTGACCGGTGAAGGCAGGCTTTTGATCCTTCGCATTTGGAGCGCTTGTTTCAACCGGTTTGCCACCGGTTTGAGCCATTGCGGGAGCGCCGACCAGTGCGAGAGCCAGGGCCGTGCCTGCAAGGAAGATGTTCGTGCGTTTCATGGGTCACCTCCGGACTTTGTCTTGATGCCTTTCAGTGGCGATCGCTCGCCAGACATTGTCCCATCTAGGGCGGCCAGTCCCGAAGACCGAACACAGGGTGTTCAACTCTTCTTTATTGCAGATGTCACAATCCGATCATCGTCAGCATGATGAAGGTCGCAAACAGCACAAAATGGGTCATGCCCTCGATTGCGTTGGTCTGGCCGTCGTTGAGGTTGATCGCCGCAACCACGAGCGTGATTGCCACCATCACCGTCTGGACCGGCGTCATCGCCATGATGAAGGGCTGGCCGGTATAGAGCGCGATGCCTTCCATGACCGGGACGGTGAGAATGACCGTCGAGAGCGACGCGCCCATGGCGATGTTGACGACGGACTGCATGCGGTTCTTGAGCGCCGCCCGCATGGCGGTCAGGATTTCCGGCGCGGCGGAGATGGCGGCGACAACGACAGCGGTCAGCGCGATCGGCGCGCCGGAGCCTTCCAGGCCTTCGCCCATGAAGACCGACATGAATTCCGCCAGGAAGCCGATGATCAGAACGCCCAGAAGAATTATGCCGATCGATACGGCCGCGGAATCCTCGGCGGCCTCCTCCTGAGGCGCGGACGCTGTCCCGGCGGCTGCCGCCTTCTGGGTCCGCGGATAGGTGTAGCTGAAGAAGTAGCTGTGCGGCCCGACCTGCATCTTGAGAAAGACGCCGTAGAGCGCGATCATCGCGCAGATGGTAAAGGCGGAATAGTAGTGCCAGCTTTCACGCGGTACGAATTCCGGCACGATCATCGAAATGCCTACCGCCGTCATGATCATGACAGTGTAGGTGCGGCTTGAATCGTCGTTATAGGGTTGCTCGCCATGGCGCAGGCCACCGAGCAGGGCCGCGAGGCCAAGAATGCCGTTGATATCCAGCATCACCGCCGAATAGATCGTGTCGCGCACCAGCGTCGGTGAGGAATTCGAACCCATCATGATGGCGAGGATCAGGACCTCGACCGCCACCGCGGACAGGGTGAGGATCATCGTGCCATAGGGGTCGCCAACCTTGTGCGCTAAAACCTCCGCATGATGCGCGACACGTGTCGATGCAAGCACGATCACGCCGACGAAGAGCGCTGCTGCGATCAGCGACACCGTCTTTCCGGCCTCCAGAATTGAGTGTTCGATGAAGAAGCCGAGAATGGCGACAACGAGGGCGATCAGCAGGAATTTCTCCTGCCGGAGGTGGGTCGCGATTTGCACTGGAAGCTCCTGGAAACGATCTCGGAGAAACTAGGGTTGTCGGTCGACCTGCACAGAGGACGGTTTGCGATAATCGGTCTTTGGTGCCATTATCCTCGCCAGTGGAAGGAACTTCGCGGCGTATTCCGGCTTTTTTGCACTACGCGGCCTTCTGGACCGAGACCGGTCGGGCAGCCACGAAAAACATACAGGAGGATCTATGACCAAGGTCGTTTACACAATCGTGCCACATGATGGCGGCTGGGCCTATCGACTGGGCGACGTTTATTCCGAAACATTCCCGAACCACAACGACGCGCTGCAGGCGGCCCGGATTGTGGCTGCCGAACAGCAGGTGGGTGGTGAGCCCGAAGAGATCAGCTGGCAGGACGCAAAGGGCGTCTGGCACACCGAGCACAGCGACGGCGGTGACCGTCCCGAAGCCGAAGTTGTGGATGGCGATCAGGCGGACGCGCGCTAAGCATTCGCTGCGACCAAAAAGAAGGCCATGCCCGGCGTTTGTGCCAGGCATGGCCGATTTCAGATAGTCGGGCCTAAAGCTTAGGCTTCTGCTGATTCAAGCGACGGGTAGTCGGTATAACCCTTAGCGCCGCCGCCGTAGAATGTGTTCTTGTCCGGCTCGTTGAGCGGCGCGTTTGTCTTGAAACGCTCGACCAGATCCGGGTTGGCAATGAACAGCTTGCCGAAAGCGACGCCATCCGCATAGCCGCTAGCTACAGCCTTTTCAGCCGTATCCTTTTCATAGCCATTGTTGACCACCCAGGCGCCGGTGCCGCCGGCGTTGCGGTAGGTATCCTTCAGTTCCTGGTAATCGAACGGCTTGCCGCCCTGGACATAGTCGCGGTCACCACCGGTCGCACCCTCGATGACGTGGATGAAGGACAGGTTGCGGGTCGCCAGTTCCTTGACCAGATAGTCGAAGACCGTCTGCGGCGCATCTTCGGTGATGTTGTTGGCAGGCGTAACAGGCGACAGGCGAATGCCGACGCGACCGCTGCCGATGGCTGCAGCGACGGCGTCAACGACTTCGAGCGCGAACCGGGCGCGGTTCTCGACGGAGCCACCGTATTCGTCTTCGCGGAGGTTGGCGCCAGTCTTCAGGAACTGGTCGATGAGGTAGCCGTTGGCGCCGTGGATTTCGACGCCGTCAAAGCCGGCCTCGATCGCAGCCTTTGCACCGGCAGCAAAATCGGCAACGACGCCCGGGATCTCGGAAAGTTCGAGAGCGCGCGGCTCCGATGTATCGGCAAACGCGCCGCTGCCATCCGGGTTGATGATGTAGGTCTTGCCCTTGGCGCCCAGTGCGGACGGCGCGACGGGTGCGCCTTCATTCGGCTGCAGCGAGGTATGCGAAACGCGACCGACGTGCCAGATCTGGGTAACGATCTTGCCGCCCTTCTTGTGAACGGCTTCCGTCACCTTCTTCCAGCCGTCGATGGCCGGAGCGAGGTAAAGGCCCGGAACGTCGGCATAGCCCTGTCCCTGCTGGCTGACCGGGGTGCCCTCGGTGATGATGAGGCCCGCGGAGGCGCGCTGTTCGTAATAGGCGATGTTGAGATCGTTGGGGATCGCCTTCGGCGAACGGTTGCGGGTGAGCGGCGCCATGACGACGCGGTTCTTCAGTTCGATGTCGCCGAACTTTACCGGTTCAAAGAGTGAGGTCACAGGAATATCCTTCCATGCTGCTTTGGGAGTGATTGAGTTAAGGGGTGGCATTCAGAGAGCGGAGCGAAGATTGGTCACGAAGTCTGCGATCTTCTCCTCGTCGCGGCTGTAGAACGCCCATTGACCAACCCGGCTCGTTTTCACGAGGCCGGCTTTTTCGAGGGTCGAAAGGTGCGCAGAGACGGTCGATTGCGACAGACCACATCGTCTTTCGAACTGCTTGGCACAGATGCCCATTTCGAGCGGATGATCCTGATCGGAAAAATGCTGCTCGGGCTGCTTCATCCATTCAAGGAACTCAATCCTCGTCGGATGGGACAGTGCTTTCAGTATCTCGTTGCGATCCATCGTCTTTCCATATCGTCTCTAACCGATATATAGATCGTCTGAAGACGATTTAAAGGAATGACGTTCCCATTTTTTTGAGGAAGGCAAAAAAAAGGGCCTACAGATTGCTCCGAGGCCCGTCAGGTGTGAAGGTCTAAAACCTCCAGAGGGGAACAGCCGGCGCTGATAACGGGGACGTCATCAAATTGCTCCGGCTGATCCCTATATGGGCGCAGCGATTTGTGAGAGCAAGGGGGGTGGCCGAAATATTGACCGTTTCGGTCCAATTACTCTGGCAGGCAGCCGAGGATTGCGGCGGGCCGGCAAACCGCAGGGCAAAAAAAGAGGGCCACCGGATCACTCCAGGGCCCTTATAATTATGAAGGTTAAAAACAACCTCCAGAGGGGAACAGCTGCTGCGGTGGAACTGGGAGGAAAGCCACCATATGCATCAGCTGAGTGCGATATGATGGTTTTTTGGGCAAGCGGCAACGCTTTTTTGCGCAGGACTGCCATGCACGTTCTGCACAGCTTACTCTAGTCAGTGAGTCGTGTATGAAATCGCTGCGAGAATCCCGGTGCCCATTCCGAGCGAAACGTCTTCGACAGCGATCAGAAATTCCAGTTACGCGCCTTGGCGACGATAAAATCGCGGAAGACCTTCAGCTTGGCAGCGTTCTTCATTTCATCCGGGTAGCAGAAGTAAGTGTCGAATGAAGGGATGTCGGCGCTCAGCGTCAGCTGGATCAACCCAGGGTCGCGGCCGACGATATAGTCGGGCAGGCAAGCGATGCCGATGCCAAGCAGGCAGGCTCGTTTGATGGAGGTCTGGCTGTTTATCTGCAGGTGGGGCGTGCGGGTGTTGTCCGAAGAACGGCCGGCGGATTCGAGCCAGTTGACGTCGAGAAGGTAATTCGGGGCAGGCTCGCCGAAGGAAATGATGCGGTGGGTGTCGAGATCTTCGACCGACTGCGGTTCGCCATAGCGGTTGATATAGGAGGGGGCTGCATAAACGTGCATGTGCACGGTGAACAGCTTGCGCTGGATCAGGTCCGACTGCTGCGGCTGGCGAAGGCGGATGGCGCAGTCCGCATGGCGCATGTTGACGTCGACTTCCTCGTTATCGAGGATGAGCTGGATCGACATTTCCGGATAAAGCTGCAGGAACTCCTGCACCTTGTCGGTGAGCCAGCCCTGGCCAAGGCCGACCGTTGTCGTGACGCGCAGCTTGCCCGACGGCTTTTCCGTCGTCTCGGTCAGCTGCATCTTCACGGTTTCGAGCTTCAGAAGCACGTCATGCGCGGTGCGATAAAGAAGCTCTCCCTGTTCGGTGAGGATGAGGCCGCGGGCGTGGCGGTGGAACAATTTGACGCCGACGTCCTGTTCCAGCGCGCTGACCTGCCGGCTGATTGCCGACTGGGACAGATGCAGCTTGTCTGCTGCATGGGTGAAGGATCCCGCCTCCGCTGCAGCGTGGAAGATGCGCAACTTGTCCCAGTCGAGAGGTACGCCCATGCTTACTCCGCAGCAATGGCAACCGGCTGAATGCCGGCGAGGTAACGTTCGGCTTCGAGCGCTGCCATGCAGCCCATGCCGGCGGCGGTGATCGCCTGTCGGAAGGTGTCGTCAGTCACATCGCCCGCGGCAAACACGCCGGGAACGTCGGTCATTGTTGAATCAGGCGCCGTCCAGAGATAGCCGCCGTTCTTCATTTTCAGCTTGTCCCTGAAGAGTTCGGTCGCCGGCGCATGGCCGATCGCCACGAACACGCCGTCGATCGGCTGGTCAGAGATCGTGCCGGTCCTGGTATCACGCAGGCGCACACCCTCGACCGATGGGGGCAGTGGCGCGCGGGCCGGCTTGCCGGTGACCTCGGCAATTTCGGTGTTCCACATGACCTTGACGTTGGGGCGCTGGAACAGGCGCTCGGACAGGATCTTTTCCGACCGGAACGAATCACGCCGGTGGACGACCGTCACGGTCTTGGCGATATTGGAAAGATAGAGTGCTTCCTCGACTGCGGAGTTGCCGCCGCCGACCACGATCACATCCTTGTTGCGATAGAAGAAGCCGTCGCATGTGGCGCAGGCGGAAACGCCAAAACCCTGGAACTGCTGCTCGCTTTCGATGCCGAGCCATTTGGCCTTCGCACCGGTCGCGATGATGATCGTATCGGCAGTCCAGACGGTGCCGGAATCGGTGCGGACCGTGAAGGGGCGATGATTCATCTCGACCTCGGTCACGAGATCGTTGACGATCTCGGTGCCCACATGGACCGCCTGCTGCAGCATCTGTTCCATCAGCCAGGGACCCTGGATCGGATCGGCAAAGCCCGGATAGTTTTCAACGTCCGTGGTGATCATCAGCTGACCACCCTGTTCCATGCCTGCAATCAAGACCGGCTTCAGCATCGCACGCGCTGCGTACACCGCAGCTGTATAGCCGGCGGGGCCGGAACCGATGATCAGAACCTCTGTATGACGGGCGGACATGATGACGTTTCCTTTCCAAGACCGTGTCGGGCGCCTGGCGCCGCTTCCTCATATAGGAAGCCATTATTCGGTCTGCCGCTTTTGACACGTCATGTAAGGGCCATCCATGCAACATTGCAAGGGCAGCCTTGCGATAACAACAAGACAGTTGGAACCGCCCGGCAGAAACGGCAGGTCAACTGCGATTGGATGTGTCTCCAGGTGCACCTCGGTTGACAACATCTGGACCGGCGCGCGAAATTTTCTTGCGTCGGAACGATGTTATTGTATGTCTTCGCGACACCGAGATGGATACCCGGGAGCCTGCGTGCTCCCGTCAATTTTGAAGGCAGGCACTACACATGGTCGTGAAAGTCGAACTCGATACCATCGACCTGAAGATCCTTCGCGAATTGCAGAAGGACGGACGCATGACCAATGTCGAGCTGTCCGAACGGGTCGGCATATCGGCGCCGCCCTGTCTGCGGCGCGTTCGCAAGCTGGAAGAGAACGGCATCATCAAGGGTTATCGCGCCATGCTGCAGGCGTCGCTGCTCGGATACGATCTTGTCGCCTTCTGCATGGTGGGACTGAAGCAGCAGTCGGACAGCAAGCTGAAGGCCTTCGCGGCGGATATGGAAACGCGGACCTTGGTGCGTCAGGCCTGGATGGTCTCCGGCGAGACCGATTTCCTGCTGCAATGCGTGGCCGAGAACCTCACCGTCTTCCAGGATTTCGTCATCGAGGATCTGACCGCGGTCGACAATGTCGATACGGTTCGCACCATGCTGACGATCCGGCAGGTCAAGGACGCACCGGTCGTGCAGATCTAGGATCGTTGAGATCGAGGTCCTCCGAGGGGCAGGGAGCAGGAACCAGAGCATGTCCAGCCACGACATCGAGCTTGTGATCACCTGGGTTGATGGTTCGGACCCGGAGCATCGCGCGAAGCGCCTGCGATACGATGACGTTGCGTCGAGCTCGCACGCGGTGGCGTCCAGCCCGACGCGCTTTGCCGATAACGGCGAGATCTACTATCTCATCGCCTCCGTGCTGAAATACGCGCCGTTCATCACCAAAATTCACATCGTCACGGACGGGCAGAAGCCGGAATTCGTCGACAGTTTTGCGCAGGCAGGTTTCTGCACGGAAGATTTCATCGCCATCGTTGATCACAATGTGGTTTTCGACGGGCTTCCGGCCGTGCTGCCGACGTTCAACTCGCTGTCGATCGAGGCTGCGGTCTGGAATATTCCGGGGCTTTGCGAGAATTTCGTCTACAGCAATGACGACTTCTTTCTGAACGCTCCGACATCTGCCTCCGCGTTCTTTCGCGACGGCAAGCCGATGATTTACGGGCGCGTGAAAAGCGGATTGCGATCCCGCCTCAAGCAGTGCCTGCGGTGGTTCAAGCGGCAGCGGGCGGAAGCCTCCAACGCTGTTCCGAGCTTTATCGTCGCGCAGGAGAAGGGGGCAGAGCTGGCGGGTGCGAAGAACCGGTTTCTGCAGGTCGGCCATTACTTTCATCCGGTCAGACGCTCCACGCTCGCCGATTACTATGCAGCGCATCCCGACGTACTTCGCCAGCAGCTCTCCCATCGCTTTCGCAACATCGCCCAGCATTCGCCGGTCGCGCTTGCCAATCATCTCGAGATGGAGCGCTTTGGCGCGACCCCGTTACCCGAACACCGCACGGCCTATATCAAGCCGCGGCAGAAGCGGGCGACCGCACCTGTGCTCGCCATGATCGAACAGGGTAGCGCCCCGTTCGGATGTATCCAGAGCCAGGACGAACTCAGCATCGAGCTTCGCCAGGCGCTGACTGACGTGATGATAACGAAATTTCACACCCATCTGCCGCACCGGCTTATCGAACACCTGCGGGCGGCAGACTGACGAGGTTACCGGTGTAGACAGGACTGCCGAGGTTACGGCAGCAAGACTTGGAGAACGTGCGTGGTACGCAAGAAGAGTAAGCTTGAGGCACTGCTGTCCTTCAACCGCTACCGCAAGCGCTGGGGAGCAGCAAAATACGCCAAGCTCGACCAGGATTACGCGGGCATGAAGCAGCGGCTGATCGAGGATTCGGATCGCGAGCACCGGTCGGGCAAGCAGAAGTCGCTCGACGATCACATGGCGAACCTGAGACTGGAGTTCAAAGGCCAGCCGGAACTGCTGTTCTATCATGCGCAGCTTATCGTCCTCATGCGGCGCGAATATAATGTCCGGGAGACGTACCAGCAGTTCAAGACCCTGTGGGAGAATGAAGCGCCGTTCCTCACCGCCCATCTCGATCTGCGTTGGCTGATTTCCGCGAGTGACAGCATTGCCGATCTCGACGAGGACATGACGGCAAGGGCGATCGCCATGATCGGCTCGTCGCTTGCCAACACGATCAAGGTCTACGAGACCGACCGCTTTATCCATGGCGGCGACGAGCGTCCTGTCTCACAAGATGCGATCGAACAGACGCAAGGTGCGCCGATGCACAGGTTCAACGGGATGTACCTGTTCAAGGTGGGGACCGACGACACGCTGCGAAACATGCGCTGGCGGCTCGATCCGTTTTTCAAACAGGGGATTGCCGGCGAGATCGCGAAGGCGATCTACGACCGCCTGCAGGAGAACGACACGGCATTCAGCCGGTTACGAGCGCTCCACCACCGCGATCGCAGCGGGTGGTGGTAGCAGGCGCTTAAGCTGTCCCGGTTCAGGATGGCTCGCCATTCTTCGCTCGCTGCTTTTTGCGCTGCTTGACCAGCCTGTCCTTCTTGGACCTGATCCGCAGACCTCTAGCGAGATTGTAGATGACGCGAAGCGGCATGGTGATCGTGATCAGCTTGCCGAGGTTGCGGTTGCTGTTTTCCAGCCGTTCGGAAAGGACCTGGATGGCGGCAAACACAAAGTTGCTGTTGTCGATATCGGCGAAGTGGCGCGACAGCGCCTTGTAGGAATTGAAAGCTGTTCTTCCTGCCATTTCGAGCTTGTCGCTGTTGGCGAGCAGTTGCAGCACCGACTGTTCGAACGTCCAGTCGTGGATGTGGAACATCTGCCACTTGCGGCTGCGGCGTCCCGAGAAACCGCAAAGCACGACCTTGGCCTGCGGCACCTTCTCGCAGAGCCAGACCGAAAGGGCGAAGCCTGAACTGGCGGTATGGTCGCGCGGGTAGAAATCTTCGAGGTAGCTGCAAAGGTCAATGGCACCTGCTGCGACGCCGCCGAACTCGGCCGGTTCCGTCACCTGTTCCATCGTGGCAGCACGCATGCTCATGATACCGGTAAAGCCGGGGCCCGGCAGCAGGGCCAGCACCTTGTCGAGAGCGTTGTCGTAGATCAGTTCGGACCCGACACGGCTGGTGCGTGCCACCAGCAGCGAATTGCGCGTGAACGGCGCTTTCAGCACCTTGTTGACGTAGTTGAAGAAGACGAACAGCGTCGTTTCCGGATAGGCGGCGTGGATCTCGTTGAAGTTCTGCTCGTCACTGTTGGCGACAAGGACGATGTGGCTATAGCCGGCGAAAAACTGCTGCCAGTCTCCCTCGCTCAAAAGTCCGCTCGTCGTCGGTCTGTGCTGCGCCATCCCGGCAGAAAGTTCCGTCATTCGAAGCGTCCTCCATGCAGATGCGGGCAGAGCCGGACCGGTCGCGTGACACCGGATGCCTCTGAAGTTTTCATGGTCTGGTCTCTAAAAGCGTTTCGTAGATTTCCGCCAGATTGTTGGCTTCCTTTTCGATGGCGAAGGCGACGCGCACATGCTCGCGACCGCTCCAGCCCTGCTGGCGGGCCAGTGCAGGGTTTTCGAAATAGGTGCGCAGCGCATCGCGAAGCGCCGTGTAATCGCCGGCCGGAACAACCGATCCGGTCTCGCCCTCGACGATCATTTCGGAATAGGCGCCGGCATCGCTTGCAACGACTGCGGTTCCCGATGCCATCGCCTCGAGCGGCGTCAGTCCGAAGCCTTCATTGCGGGACGGTGCCACATACAGAGACAGGCGACGGTACCAAGGCTTGATGTCGTCCACTTCGCCCATGAACAGGATGCGATCTGTCAGACCGCTCATGGCGACATCGGCTTTCAACGCATCGCCGAAAACCTTGTTGTCCGGCGTGACACGCCCGCAGACGACGCCCGTCCATTCGGGATAGGACGGCAACAGCTCGATCAGGGCACGCACGAAAAGGTCTGTACCCTTCTGATGCCGAACGCGCCCGAAGCAGCCGATCAGATGCTTGCCGAAACCATCTGCCGGGGAGGAAGGGTCGGATGGGCCGGAGGGACGGAAGAGATCGAGATCGACGCCGTGGTGCACCACCTTATAGGGCACTTTCAGGTATGAACCCGATCGTGCAGACGTCGCGACGACCGCATCCATCTTGCTGATCAGAAAACCCGTCCATGCGGAATGGGTTCGTTGCGCGGCGGAGGTGAACAAGAGCTTCAACGGCATCCGCAGCACATCGCGCATGAAGAGGCCGGGCAGCATCTCGATATTGCGGCGGGCATGCCAGACACGGGCGCGCCGCCCTGATGGCGGTGACCACAGCGCGGCAAGGTCGGCATAGCGGATGTGGGGAAGGTGGGAGGGCAGGCCAGGTCCCAAGACCGCGATCTTCTGACCCTTTGCCCATTGCACCGGAATCAGCTGGACGATCGTGGACGTCACGCCGGAGAGCCGCTTCTTGAAGTTCGGCGCGATCACTTCGATATCGGATATATCGACCACGGAGCCGGGAGCGATACCGCTGCCCATCTCCGTGGCGACTTCGCCAGACGTTTCCACGAGCGATCAGCCCCAGGAGATGGCGAGGATCTCGTAGGCCTTGGAGCCGCCAGGGGCGACGACTTCGATGCTGTCACCCTTCTCCTTGCCGATCATGGCACGGGCGATGGGTGAAGAGATCGAGATGCGGCCAGCCTTCACGTCGGCTTCCTGATCGCCGACGATCTGATAGGTCTTTTCCTCTTCGGTATCTTCATCGATCAGCTTGACGGTTGCGCCGAACTTGATCGTGGAACCGGACATCTTGGAGAGGTCGATCACTTCGGCGCGGGCCGTGAAATCTTCCAGCTCGCCGATGCGGCCTTCATTGTGGCTCTGGGCTTCCTTGGCCGCGTGGTATTCGGCGTTTTCCGAAAGGTCACCATGGGCGCGCGCTTCCGCAATCGCTTCGATGATGCGGGGACGCTCCTCCTGCTGGCGCCAGCGCAGTTCTTCCTGCAACTGGGTAAACCCCTTCGGCGTCATCGGTACCTTTTCAACCATTTTCTTGTCCTTAAGGCGCATGTCCGCGGATGCCGCGGACACAAAAAGAAACAGGTTCCGGAGCGGTAACTTCGGAACCATCTGCAGCATCTGAATTTAGGGCATCATAACAGAATTTCGACTGCTCCCGCTAGGAAAATCGAAATGGTGTCAGATGCGCCAGCTGGAGTTGAATGAATCAAACGTCCCTCGATTTGTCAACGGGTTGACGCAGTCATAAAGAACATATAGAGAACGCACTAATGAAGAAGTCGCTGAAAGAACGGTTGGCGATCCTGTCGGACGCTGCCAAGTACGACGCCTCCTGCGCCTCCAGCGGGACATCAAAGAGAGATTCGTCGGTATCCGGCGGATTGGGTTCGACCGAAGGGTCCGGCATCTGCCATGCCTATGCCCCGGATGGCCGTTGCATCTCGCTTCTGAAAATCCTTATGACGAATTTCTGCATTTACGATTGCGCCTACTGCATCAATCGTTCCTCCAGCAATGTCGAGCGCGCCCGGTTCACGCCCGAAGAGGTTATCTGGCTGACGCTGGAATTCTATCGGCGCAATTATATCGAGGGTCTGTTCCTGTCGTCGGGGATTATCCGCTCGTCCGATCACACGATGGGCGACATGGTGCGGATCGCGCGGGAATTGCGCACGGTCCATAATTTCCGCGGCTACATCCATCTGAAGACGATCCCGGAAGCGTCGCAGCAGCTGATTGAGGAGGCGGGGCTTTATGCCGACCGTCTGTCGATCAACATCGAACTGCCGACCGATGCAGGGATCAGCCAGTTTGCCCCGGAAAAGCGGCCCGCCAATATTCGTCGCTCGATGGGCGATCTGCGTCTGAAGATCGAGGAGATGCGCGACCCGACGCTGCAGACCAAGCGTCGCAAGCGGTTCGCGCCTGCCGGCCAGAGCACGCAGATGATCGTCGGGGCAGACGGCGCCAACGACGCGACCATTCTCGGGACGAGCGCCAGGCTTTACGGCAGCTACAGCCTGAAACGCGTCTATTACTCCGCCTTCAGCCCGATCCCGGACTCATCGAAGACACTGCCGCTGATCAAGCCGCCTCTGATGCGCGAGCATCGGCTCTATCAGGCTGACTGGCTTTACCGGTTCTACGGGTTCGAGATCGGCGAGATTACAGCGTCGACGGAAAACGGCATGCTGGATCTGGACCTTGATCCGAAGCTTGCATGGGCGCTCGGCAACCGCGACAAGTTCCCTGTCGATGTGAACAAGGCGGACAAGGAGACGCTGCTGCGGGTGCCGGGTTTCGGGACCAAGACCGTCGGAGCGATCCTTTCGTCGCGGCGGTTTCGCAAGCTGCGTCTGGAGGATTTAAAGCGGCTGAGCGTGTCTCTGAAGAAGGTACAGCCCTTTATCACCTGCGAAGGGTGGACACCGCGGAAGCTTGCCGACCGGGCCGATCTGCGATCCATGTTCCAGCCAAAGCCGGAGCAGCTGTCGCTTCTATGATGTACCGAGTCTTGTTGCGGGGGAGAGGCGATCTGACCGAGTGGCGCGATGCTGCGCGTGCCTATCTTGCGGCCGGCATCGCACCTGATCGTGTCGAGTGGCGCACGATGGACGACACGGACGGATTGTTCGGGCTGGACGGCAACCAGTTGCCTGAGCCTGTCGACAAGCCGGTGACGCAGGGTGTTCCTCCAGCCTTTCTGAAGCTTGCCGCCTCGGTCATCTGCCATTCCGATCCGACGCGGTTCTCGCTTCTCTACCGGATGCTGTTTCGCATGGCACACGGGCGCAATTTTCTGGGTATGGCGACCGATCCAGATGTGGTGGCGGCAAACCGGATGTCGAAATCGATCGGCCGCGACTATCACAAGATGACCGCCTTCGTCCGTTTCAAGGAAATTCCACTGCCGGAGGGTGTTGCCGGACGCCGGCGCTTTGTGTCCTGGTTCGAGCCTGATCATTTTATCATCGACCGTGTGGCCCCGTTTTTTCAGCGTCGTTTCAACGACATGGACTGGCTGATCGTGACGCCCAGGGGTTCGGCGTCCTGGGATGGCGAGACCCTGCGGACCAGCGATGAGCCCGCCGAAAAGCCAGACCTTCGCGACGACACGGACGATCTGTGGCGGACGTACTATGCCAATATCTTCAACCCCGCGCGGCTGAAGGTGAAGATGATGATGTCGGAAATGCCGAAGAAGTACTGGAAGAACCTGCCCGAGGCAGAGCTTATTCCGGGCATGATCGCCAGCGCCGAGGCAAGTGTGATCGAGATGGGACGCAAGGCGGCGAGCGAACCCCTGGCGTTCCACCATCGCATCCAGGAAGCCGCAGCACGGGTGCCAATGCCAGAAGGGCCGACCGCCGGTACAATCGAGGCCTTGCGGGAGGAAGCACGTCGCTGCACCCGCTGCGACCTCCATTGCATGGCGACCCAGACGGTTTTCGGCGAGGGGCCTGTCAATGCCAAGGTGATGATCGTCGGCGAGCAGCCGGGCGATCAGGAGGATCTGGCCGGGCGCCCCTTCGTCGGGCCGGCGGGCAAAGTGTTCAACGAGGCGGTGAGCGCGGCCGGGATCGACCGGACGCAATTCTACATCACCAATGCGGTGAAGCATTTCAAATACGAGCCACGAGGCAAGCGGCGCATTCACCAGAAGCCAAATATGGGCGAGGTGCAGCAGTGTCGCTGGTGGCTCGTCCAAGAACTCGATCTGGTGCAGCCGAAGCTGGTCGTCGCGATGGGTGCGACCGCGCTGTTTTCACTCACCGAGATGCGCCACAAGCTGGAGGACGTCCGGGGCAGGCCGATTGCCATGCAGAACGGTCGGACGCTGTTTGTCACCGTGCATCCGTCCTACCTGCTTCGCATTCCCGATCTGGGGCGAAAGGCGGAGGAGGTGGCGCGGTTCATAGAGGATATCGTGGCGATCGGACGCCTGGCTTCGTAAGCGAAGCATCAAGTTCATTGGTAGGCCCAGGTTTCAACTGACTTCGTCTTGAAATGAAAGCTGTATTCGGCGGGGTCTCTAAAGACTATAGCTGGGGAATATGTCGAATACAGACGTTGCGGCCACACCGCCATTCAAGACGCAACCTTTCGGAGCCACGCTTCGGTGCGAATATTCGCTGATGGAGGCGGTCGGGTATATCATTCTCTGGGTGATCATCAGTGTGTTGACACTTGGGATCGGTGCGTTCTTCGCCGTTTACTACTTCTACAAGAGCATCATCAACAAGACCTACCTGATCGGCCGGGACGGCCAGCGGATCGCGCGGCTCGAATGCGAACTCAATCTGGCGGAGATGATCGGTCACATCCTGATCTGGATCCTGATCTCCATCGTGACGCTTGGGATCGGTCTCGTGTTCTACGTCTTCCGCACGCTGCGCCTCTGCTTCAACAAAACGAGGCTCGTCTATATCTGAGCGCGCTCAGTGTCCCGAGCCGATCGCGCTTTCGTCGATATGGGCGCGGGCGTAGATCGTGCGGGCGGTCGCTGCGAGGATAAGCAGGACCAGTGAGGCGAGGAGGCAGCAGCTGGCAAAACCCGTCGAGAAGGATTGCCTCGCGGCCTCCAGCCAGATCGGACCTTCGCCTGCCTGCAGAGCGGTGCCACTGAGCCCGCGTGCCGTCTCGACGGCGCCGCCGATGGTCGCCCTGACCGTCGCTGCCTGGGCAGGGTCGAGGCCGGTCACATCCGCGCCATCCATTAGAATGCGATAGACCAGTGTGCCGAAGCTGCCGAGAAGGGCGACACCGAGGGCGCCGCCGAATTCGGCGCTGGTTTCGGAAATCGCCGAGGCCGAGCCGGAGCGTTCCGGTGGCGCCGTGCCAACGATCAGGCCAGTCGTCGTCAAAACGACGGGCACAAAGCCGATGGCGATGATCATGGTCGAGCCGAGGACGCCGTAGAGGCTCTCCGAGTAGGCAGCGATCGACATGGACAACATGCCGGCCGCGTTGATGACGAGACCGATGAGGACGGTGTTGACCGGGCCGAACCGGTTGGTGAAACGGTAGGCCTGCAGCGACATTACGGTAAAGACGATCGATGACGGGATCGACCAGAGGGCGGCTTCGAGCGGCGACAGGCCGAGCACGAACTGCAGGAAGAGGTTCTGGTAGAGAAACACCCCGAAGACGAAGAACATGCCCGCGAGATTGACGAGAAGCGAGGCGGTGAAGGCGGGGATGGCAAACAGTTTGAGGTCGATCAGAGGCTGCGTCAGGCGCTTCTGACGGCGGATGAACAGGTAGCCGAACGCAACGCCGACCGCGATCGGGACCAGATGCTGGCTCTGGAACCCATCTGCCGCCATGTGCTTGAAGCCGTAGATCACCGGCAGCACGGTCGCGAGCGACAGGACGACGTTGAAGAGGTCGAGCTTGGCACTGTCCGGGCTTTTGTATTCCGGCAGGAGGAACGGGGCGACGACCAGAAGCACCAGCATGATCGGAATGTTGATGAGAAACACAGAGCCCCAGTGAAAATACTGCAGGAGAAAGCCGCCGAGGAGCGGACCGATCAATCCGCCCAGTGCGAAGGCTGTGCCCCAGATGCCGATCGCCCGGTTTCGCTCGGCTTCGTTCTTGAAGAGGTTGACGATCAGCGACAGGGTCGAGGGCGCGATCGTCGCACCGGCGATGCCGAGAAGCGCACGGGCTGCGATGAGTTCCTGTGCTGTCGAGGAGAAAGCGGCAAGTGCCGAGGCGAGCCCGAAGGCGAATGCGCCGATCAGCAGCACGCGGCGGCGGCCGATCCGGTCTCCGAGCGTGCCCATGGTGACGAGAAAGCCGGCGACCATGAAGCCGTAGATATCGTTGATCCAGAGCAGTTCGGACGCCGACGGATCGAGATCCACAACGATCGCGGGGACGGCGAGAAACAGGATGGACAAGTCCATCGAGTAGATCAGGCAGGCGATCGACAGGACGCAGGTACCGATCCATTCCCGGCGACCGGCAGGCTCGTGGCCCGGATGTTGCGACGGCGTCTGCATCGTTCCTCTCCCAGATATCGGCTTGCGGATTTACCGCACGTCTCAGGATCGGGCAACCGCGGGGGCCAGCAAAGAAATCGGGCGCCAGAGGCGCCCGTTGGAGAGTGTTACGCGAAGTAGCTTTGCAGCGTCCGCACTTCGAGATTGCCGGCCTTCAGCGCCTTGATCGCCATCGCAGCGGATTCGGCACCTGATATCGTCGTGTAATACGGCACCTTCTGCATCAACGTTGCACGGCGCAGTGACTTCGAGTCCGAGATCGCCTTGTTTGAATCCGTCGTGTTGATGACGAGCTGGACCTGGCGGTTGCGGATGGCATCCTCGATATGCGGGCGTCCTTCCAGGACCTTGTTGATTTTAATCGACTCGATGCCGTTTTCGGCGAGGAAGCGGGCGGTACCGCCGGTGGCGATGACCTTGAAGCCTATTTCCTTCAGCATGCGGATGGCCGGCAGCACGCGTGGCTTGTCGTCGTCGCGGACCGACACGAAGACCGCACCGTCGCGGGGCAGTTCGACGCTTGCACCGAGCTGGCTCTTGGCAAAGGCAAGTGCGAAGTCCGTATCGAGCCCCATCACTTCGCCGGTCGAACGCATTTCCGGTCCGAGCAGGATGTCGACGCCGGGGAAGCGGGCGAACGGGAAGACCGCTTCCTTGACGGCGATGTGCTTGAGGTTGCGCGGATCGGGCTTGGTGCCGTAGGCCGCAAAGATCGCGTCGAGCTTTTCGCCGGCCATGGCACGAGCGGCGATCTTTGCGATCGGTGCGCCGATGGTCTTGGCGACGAAAGGCACCGTGCGCGAGGCACGCGGGTTGACTTCGAGCACGTAGACGGTGCCGTCCTTGATGGCGAACTGGACGTTCATCAGGCCGACGACGTTGAGCGCCTTGGCCATCGACGTTGCCTGGCGTTCCAGTTCGTCGATCATCTCGTTGGACAGCGTGCGTGGCGGCAGCGAGCAGGCGCTATCGCCCGAGTGGATGCCGGCTTCCTCGATATGCTCCATGATACCGGCGACATAGACGTCGGTGCCGTCGCAGAGGCAGTCGACATCGACTTCGATGGCGTTGGAGAGGTAGCTGTCGAAAAGGAGCGGGTTCTTGCCGAGCAGGGTGTTGATCTGGCCGGTCTTGTCGTTCGGGTAGCGCTGCTTGATATCCTCAGGCACCAGTTCCGGCACCGTATCGAGCAGGTAGCTCTGCAGCTGGCTTTCCGAATGCAGGATCTGCATCGCGCGGCCGCCGAGAACGTAGGATGGGCGAACGACCAGCGGGAAGCCGATTTCCGATGCCACGAGGCGGGCCTGTTCGACCGAGTAGGCGATGCCGTTGTTCGGCTGCGTCAGGTCAAGCTTCATCAGAAGCTTCTGGAAGCGGTCGCGGTCTTCGGCCAAGTCGATCATGTCGGGCGCCGTGCCGAGGATCGGGATACCGTTCTTTTCGAGCGCTTCGGCAAGCTTCAGCGGTGTCTGGCCGCCGAACTGCACGATGACGCCGACGACTTCGCCCTTTTCCTGCTCGGCGCGGAGAATCTCGATGACGTCTTCAGCCGTCAGCGGCTCGAAATACAGGCGGTCGGACGTGTCATAGTCGGTCGATACGGTTTCCGGGTTGCAGTTGATCATGATCGCTTCGTAGCCGGCATCCTTCAGGGCGAAGGCGGCGTGGCAGCAGCAATAGTCGAACTCGATGCCCTGGCCGATGCGGTTTGGACCGCCGCCGAGAATGACGACCTTCTTGGCGGTCGAGACTTCGGCTTCCGAGCGCAGTTCGCCCACGAACGGCGTCTCGTAGGTCGAGTACATGTAGGCGGTCGGCGAGGCGAATTCGGCAGCGCAGGTGTCGATGCGCTTGAAGACCGGCCGCACGTTGAGCGCGTTGCGCAGTTCCGCGACTTCCTTCGGACGCTTCTTGGTCAGGCTGGCGAGGCGGGCGTCGGAGAAGCCCATGGCCTTTAGCATGCGCAGGTTCTCGGCGTCAGCAGGCAGGCCGTGTTCGCGAACGCGCGCTTCCATGTCGACGATCGCCTTGAACTGGGCGATGAACCACGGGTCGATCTTGCAGGCCTCATGCACTTCGGCTTCGGAGAGACCGAGACGGAGAGCCTGTGCGACCTGGCGCAGACGGTCCGGCGTCGGCGTGCCGATCGCGGCGCGGATGGCGTTCTTGGAGCCTTCGCCTTCTTCCATGCCGGGGATCTCGATCTCGTCGAGACCGGTCAGGCCGGTTTCGAGACCGCGGAGCGCCTTCTGCAGCGATTCGGCAAAGGTACGGCCGATCGCCATGACTTCACCAACCGACTTCATGGCAGTGGTCAGGACCGGCGAGGCGCCCGGGAATTTCTCGAAGGCAAAGCGCGGGATCTTGGTGACGACGTAATCGATCGACGGTTCGAACGAGGCAGGCGTTGCGCCGCCGGTGATGTCGTTGTCGAGTTCGTCGAGCGTGTAGCCGACGGCAAGCTTGGCCGCGACCTTGGCAATCGGGAAGCCGGTGGCCTTGGAGGCGAGCGCCGACGAACGCGATACGCGCGGGTTCATTTCGATGACGACAAGACGGCCATCGGCCGGATTGACCGCGAACTGGACGTTGGAGCCGCCGGTCTCGACACCGATCTCGCGCAGGACCGCGATCGATGCGTTGCGCATGATCTGGTATTCTTTGTCCGTCAGCGTTAGGGCCGGCGCGACGGTGATCGAGTCGCCGGTGTGGACGCCCATCGGGTCGATGTTTTCGATCGAGCAGATGATGATGCAGTTATCCGCGGTGTCGCGGACCACTTCCATCTCGTATTCCTTCCAGCCGAGCACCGATTCCTCGATCAGCACTTCGGTGGTCGGCGAGGCATCGAGGCCGCCGCCGATGATCTCGAAGAATTCCGAGCGATTGTAGGCAATGCCGCCGCCGGTGCCGCCCATGGTAAAGGACGGGCGGATGATGGCGGGCAGGCCGACCACGTCGATCGCCTGTGCTGCAATCGCCATGGCATGGCTGATATAGCGCTGCTTGCGGTCGGTCTCGCCAAGGTTCCACTGGTTTTCGAGCGCGTCGAGCGCCTTGTCGAGCTCGGCGCCGGAAAGTTCAGCCTTGACCTTGTTGCGCTCGGCTTCGTGCGTCTTGCGGTCGGCATCCTTGATGTCGGTGGCGTTGGCCAGCATCGACTTCGGGGTTTCGAGGCCGATGCGGCTCATGGCTTCGCGGAAGAGGGCGCGGTCTTCAGCCATGTCGATGGCGGCGGGCTTGGCGCCGATCATCTCGACATTGTAGCGGTCGAGCACGCCCATTCTCTTCAGCGACAGTGCGGTGTTCAAGGCCGTCTGGCCGCCCATGGTCGGCAGAAGCGCGTCAGGGCGTTCCTTGGCGATGATCTTTGCGACCACTTCCGGGGTGATCGGCTCGATATAGGTGGCGTCGGCCAGGCCCGGATCGGTCATGATCGTTGCCGGGTTGGAGTTGACCAGGATGACCCGGTAACCTTCTTCGCGCAGCGCCTTGCACGCCTGGGTGCCGGAATAGTCGAATTCGCATGCCTGGCCGATGACGATCGGGCCCGCCCCGATGATGAGGATCGATTTGATGTCTTGGCGCTTCGGCATGATCTCTATCCACTTTTTTCTGCGCGAAAAACCGGCACGGGGCGTGAAGCTCCGGTCGGGTGGCGTGCGCATGTTTTTTCTGGCTAGACGCGGCTTATAGGGAAATGTGCCGGGGAACGGAACCCCATAATTGAGCATATCGACAGGAATTGTCCGGATTGGACGTTGCACACGCAACATTCGGTGTCAGGCTGGTTTTAACTTTCGACGGATACACTCGTGCTGTTTGTGCAAGGTAGTCTGACGTCATGGATTTGGAACTGATCAGGGCGCGGTACGGGTTGCTGTCGCTCACCGTCGCCTCCTATGTTGTGGCTTTCGGATTGGCGCAGATTACCGGACTGAAAGTGGATTATGCCGGCGTCGGCAGGTCCGCGGGTTACTTTGTCGCATTGCTCGTCGTCGTCGGGTTTTACTGTCACGTCCGCAAGCTGAATGCGATGACGTTCGTTCTCGAAACGGTCACCTGTACTCTGCTTCTCATCGTGCCGGTACTCGTCTCTACCTATCTCAGCATCCGGGTCGGCATGCCGACTGCGGACGCGGTGCTTATGTCGTGGGATGCGGCACTTGGCCTGTCATGGCGAGGGTTCATAGCATTTGTTGATGCAAGGCCGTTGCTGGCTGAGATCCTCGGCCTCGCGTACCTGTCGTTTTCGTTCCAGTTGCTCCTGATTCCGGTCGTCCTCATCGCGACGGGGCGTCCTTTGCGTGCCTATCAGATGGCGATTGCATACGCGGTGCTATGCTACATCTCGAGCGTGATATCGATCTGGTTTCCAGCACTTGGAGCCTATGTCGTGTACGGTGTCGAGCCAGAGCAACTGACAAGCATCAACGCGTATTTCAGCTTTTTCTTTCTCGATCAGTTCAATGCCTTGAGGACAGATCCTGATTTCATTTTCAGAATGGAGGAGGTCGCCGGCATTTTGACATTCCCATCCGTGCACGCCGCAGTCGCCGCACTTTGCGCCTGGGCCGCATGGGATCTTAGATTCGCGCGCTATCCGATGACGGTGATCAACATCCTGATGGCTGTTGCGGCTGTTTCGCATGCCAGTCATTATTTTGTCGATGTGCTGGCAGGCGGGGTCGTCGCCGGCGTTTCCATCGTTGCCGTCAAACGGCTGACACGGGGACCAAACAGATCGCCGGTTATGGAAAACCAGGCTCTGTCACAGCCTCGACGAGACCCGTTTCCGAACCACGGTCGTACCGTTTGCTCCCGTCCTGACATGGACAGGCCTGATTTGCCGCTCTAATCCTTGGCATACGTCAATATTTGCAGCGGCAACGATCCTTGAAGGACGAACACCCGCGCGGAGGAGCCCCGATGGCGGATGCCACGTCCAGACCCGTTGATGCAGCTGCAACCGTGCAGCCGGAAAATTCGGCTTCCGCCGCCCAGGCGGACAAGACTGTGATGCCGATCATTTTTGCGGTCAGCTTCTGCCATATGCTCAACGACATCATGCAGTCGATGATCTCGGCGATCTATCCGATGCTCAAGGCCGACTACAATCTCGACTTCTGGCAGATCGGCATTCTGACGCTGGCCTTCCAATGCACCGCATCGTTGCTGCAGCCGGTGATCGGCATCATCACCGATAAGAAGCCGTTTCCTTACTCGCTGCCGATCGGCATGGGTGCGACGTTTGTGGGGCTGTTTCTGCTCGCCGGTTCGCATGTCTATCTGATGCTTGTGGTGGCGGCTGCGCTGATCGGCATTGGGTCGGCGGTGTTTCATCCGGAATCGTCGCGTGTGGCGCGGCTGGCGTCCGGCGGGCGCTATGGTTTTGCGCAGGCGACCTTTCAGGTGGGCGGCAATTTCGGCCAGGCGATCGGGCCATTGCTGGCGGCCTTCATCATCGTGCCGATGGGGCAGGGCAGCGTCGCCTGGTTTTCGGCAATCGCGCTCCTCGGCATCGTGATCCTCTCCTGGGTCGCGCGCTGGTACAAGGCGCATATGCTGGCCAACAAGGGGCGCAAGAAGAGCCTCGGTATTCACAGCCTGCCGCGGCGCACGGTGATGGTGGCGCTGGTCGTGCTGGCGATCCTCACCTTTTCGAAGAACATCTACATGGCGGCGATCGGCAGCTATTACACGTTCTTCGTTATCGAGCGCTTTGGCGTCACCGTGCAGTCGTCGCAGATCATGCTGTTCGTGTTTCTGGGCGCGACGGCGCTGGGCACGTTGATCGGCGGTCCGATCGGCGACCGGTTCGGCTCCAAGGTGGTGATCTGGATCTCCATTCTCGGCGTGCTGCCGTTCACGCTGGCGATGCCGTTTGCGAATTTGCCGATGACGATCGTGCTGTCGGGTATCGTTGGGCTGGTGATGGCGTCGTCGTTCCCGGCCATCATCGTCATGGCGCAGGAGCTGGTCCCTGGCCGGGTGGGAATGATCGCCGGCATCTTCTTCGGGCTCGCTTTCGGCATGGGTGGCATCGCCGCCGCCGTGCTCGGGATCATCGCCGACCACAGGGGCATCAGTTTTGTCTATTCCATCTGCGCCTTCCTGCCGGCGCTCGGTCTTCTTACCGTGTTCCTGCCCAGCAAGGCGCAGCTCAGGGTCGCCTGAGCCAACAGCCTGACATCCCGACATGGATATTTGGCGGGCCTGTTCTATATCGTCGTCAAGGATCATTTCCGACCGAACTTATTAGAACCTGGGGTGCGATATGGAATGGAAAGGGCGTCGGCAATCCGACAATGTCGAGGATCAACGGGGTGCCTCGATGGGTGGCCGCGGTGGCGGTTTCCGCATCCCGATCGGTGGCGGCGGACGTGGCGGTGGTGGATTGAGCATCGGCGGCATCGTCGTCGTGCTGATCATCTGCTGGGTCACGGGCATCAATCCGCTGACGCTTCTGTCGGGCGGCGATACCGGCATGGATACGGGCACCAGCACCACGCAGCAGGCGCCGCGTACGCCGGCTGAAGACGAGATGACCGGTTTCGTCCGCACCATCCTTGCTGATACCGAAGACACCTGGAACGAAATCTTCCAGAGCAACGGCGCTCGTTACGAGGAGCCGACGCTGGTTCTCTTCGGCGGTCAGGTTCGGTCTGCCTGCGGTTTTGCGTCGTCGGCAAGCGGCCCGTTCTACTGCCCGGGTGACCGCAAGGTTTATCTGGATACGGAGTTCTTCAAGGAACTCAGCCAGCGGCTTGGGGCCGGAGGCGATTTTGCCGAGGCCTATGTGGTCGCGCATGAAGTCGGGCATCACGTCCAGAACCTGCTCGGCGTATTGCCGAAATTCAACCAGGCGCGGCAGAATATGAGCGAGACCGAGGCCAACCGCATGTCGGTTCGCGTCGAGCTTCAGGCGGACTGCTTTGCCGGCGTTTGGGGCAAGCGGACCCAACAAAAGGGCTTTCTCGAAAGCGGCGATCTGGAGGAGGCTCTGAACGCCGCCCAGCAGATCGGAGACGACACGCTGCAGAAGCGCAGTCAGGGTTATGTCGTCCCGGAAAGCTTCAACCACGGCACCTCGCAGCAGCGGATGCGCTGGTTCAAGCAGGGCTTCGACACCGGCGACATGAAGGCCTGCGACACGTTCTCGGGCAATGTCTGAGCAGTGATCTCTGCTGCTCCGGCGAGCAGCAGAGCCGTGATTTAGAGATCAATCTTCGAAAAATCGTGTGGGCGGCGAAACCGATCGCCCGCACTTTCCCGGTTTCGGCGTGCTCGACTGCGCAAAGCCGGGGCCTATGCCGGGCTGCATTCGGCACCAGCCGGCGGCGATGGACAAGGCCGAGAATCCTTGCCGCACCATCCTCCCATCGATCGGTCCGTCAGACCTGTCACGTCACCCATCAACGTTAGTGAACTTCGCCCTACAATTTTTGCTGGATCGGTGCCGAGCCTTGATGAACCCCGATGCCTTCTTTATAGGCAGGGTACCGTGCCGCTGACCGTTTCTGGAAGCGGCTTTTTCCATTTGTAGGATTTATCGATGTCGGGCTTGCCGAACACTGCCGGTGCATCTGCGCCGCATGACGCCGTCATTACGGATCGTTCCTGGTCGTCGCATCTGCGCGGCACGTTTGCGCTCGGCATCCCGCTGGTGGGAGCCCAGCTTGCGCAGATGGCGATCCATACGACCGACGTCATTCTGGTCGGCTGGCTTGGGACGACCGAACTGGCCTCCGTGGTCATCGCAACGCAGCTGTTTTTCGTCGTGTTCATCTTTGGCACCGGGTTTACCAGTGCCGTCGTGCCGCTGGTTGCGCAGGCGCTCGGCCACGGCGACAGGATCGGCGTGCGCCGGTCGGTGCGCATGGGGCTGTGGGTGGTGATTGCCTATTGCACGGTTGTCGCGCCGCTGCTCTGGTTTAGCGAACCGATGCTGCTCGGCCTCGGTCAGGCGCCCGATGTCGCGGCCAATGCGCAGAGCTATCTGCGGATTGCGCAATGGGGCATGTTCCCGGCGCTCGGACTGATGGCTCTGCGCAGCTTCGTGACCGGATTGGAGAAGGGCGGGATCGTTCTCTACATCACGATCGGCATGTTCATCATGAACGCGATTGTCGCCTATCTGCTGATCTTCGGCCATTACGGAGCGCCGCAGCTGGGTCTTCATGGCGCGGCGATCGCTGCTGTGTCCGCCAACCTGGTCGGCTTCCTGATCGCGATTGCCTATGTGCAGGCGCAGCCCGTCATGCGCGCTTATGAACTCTTCGTGCGCTTCTGGAAGCCTGACTGGTCGATGGTTCGGGAAGTCTTCCTGCTCGGACTGCCGATCAGCTTCACGATCCTTGCCGAAACCAGCCTGTTTGCGGCGGCTTCGCTGATGATGGGCAGTATCGGCAAGCTCGAGCTTGCCGCCCATGGGATTGCGCTGCAGCTTGCCTCGATCGCCTTCATGGTGCCGCTGGGTCTGGCGCAGGTTGCAACGGTTCGGGTCGGTCTTGCCAACGGTCGTGGCGACATGGTCGGTGTTCGAAGGGCCGGCGGGGCCGTGCTGATCGTCAGCATCATCTTCACGGCGATCGGCGGTGTCCTTTACGCCGTGATGCCGGGCGCGCTTGCGGGGCTTTTCCTCGACACCAGCCAGCCGGACGCCGCTGCGGTGCTCGCGCTAGCCACACCGCTGATTGTCATTGCCGGCATCTTCCAGCTGGTGGACGGGCTGCAGGCCGTGGGGGCCGGGCTTCTGCGCGGATTGAAGGATACGAAAGTGCCGATGCTGCTGGCGCTGATCGCCTACTGGCCGATCGGCTTCGTCTGCGCCTGGGTGTTCGCATTTCCGCTCGGCTATCGCGGCGAGGGTGTCTGGTTCGGTTTCGTGATCGGCCTTGCCGCCGCAGCTCTCTTCCTGTGCGGACGGTTCTGGATTCTTTTGCAGCGCCATAAGCAAATGGCCCGCTGAGAGCAGCGAGCCATCTGATTGAAACCGTGACTTGAGAAGGTTTTAGCGCTCTGCGAGCGCTGCCTCTCCCTTGTTCTCGCGCACCATGTTGATGAAGCGGCGGAACAGGTAGTGGCTGTCCTGCGGACCGGGCGATGCTTCCGGGTGATGCTGGACGGAGAAGACCGGCTTGCCGGACAGACGCAGACCGCAATTGGTGCCGTCGAACAGCGAAATGTGAGTCTCCTCAACACCCTGCGGCAGCGACTTCGAGTCGACCGCGAAGCCGTGGTTCATCGACACGATCTCCACCTTGCCGGTCGTGTGATCCTTGACCGGGTGGTTGGCGCCGTGATGACCCTGGTGCATCTTTTCGGTCGTGGCACCAAGTGCGAGGCCGAGGATCTGGTGACCGAGGCAGATGCCGAAGGTCGGGATGTCGGTCTTGACGATGTCCTGGATGACGGGGACAGCGTAGGCGCCGGTGGCTGCCGGATCGCCCGGGCCGTTCGACAGGAAGATGCCGTCCGGCTTCAGCGCCAGAATGTCTTCCGACGAGGTCTGGGCCGGCACGACCGTGACCTTGCAGTCGAGGCCGGTGAAGAGGCGCAGGATGTTGCGCTTCACGCCGTAGTCGATGCAGACGATGTGATACTTGGCATCTTCGGCCTTCAGCTCCTCGGAACCTTCGTTCCAGATCCAGGGCTTCTCGGTCCACTGCGACGACTGGCCGGAGGTCGCTTCCTTGGCGAGGTCGAGACCTTCGAGACCACTCCAGGCCTTGGCTTCGGCCTTTAGCGCTTCGATGTCGAAATTGCCGTTCGGGTCATGGGCGATCACCGCGTTCGGTGCACCGTTCTGGCGGATCCAGGAGGTCAGCGCGCGTGTGTCGATGCCTGACAGGCCGATGACGCCGCGGCTCTTCAGCCAAGAGTCGAGGTCCTTTGCCGAGCGGTAGTTCGACGGTTCGGTGATATCGGCCTTGAAGATCGTGCCGACGGCGCCGCGGCGTGCGGCGGGTGTCAGGTCTTCGATGTCCTCGTCATTGGTGCCGATATTGCCGATATGCGGGAAGGTGAAGGTGACGATCTGGCTGAGATAAGACGGATCAGTCAAAATTTCCTGGTAGCCGGTGAGGGCGGTGTTGAACACCACTTCGGCGGTGACCTTGCCGGTCGCGCCGATGCCGGTTCCTTCAATCACGGTTCCGTCGGCAAGCACGAGAACGGCGGTGGGTTTTTTCGTGGTCCAAGGGGTGGTCGCGGTCATATCCATCCTTCTGCCCCAGCGGCCCGTTTCCCGAAACGGAAAACAGGGTGTCGAGGTCATCTCTCGTCGCAGAAAAGGGCGCGCGGAAACCCGCTTGCGGCCCACTATCCAATTGTTGTGCAGGTCCTCGACATAAACAAGGCAGAACAGCGGGTCAATTGCCGTTTATGAGAAAGCTGGGCGCAAAGCCCGGCAATCGGTGAGTTTTGCCGTGTCGGCAAAACGTTTGATCGCCGTTCACGCTTGTTCTATGACGTCGCAAAAGATCGGTCCGCTGCGGATCGAGCGACGTTCAAGGAGACAGGCCATGTTGCGCGAGAAGCTTTCCGAAGCGATGAAGGAAGCGATGAAGGCGAAGGAAACCCGCAGGCTTTCGACCGTGCGGCTGATCCAGACCGCCATCAAGGACCGCGACATCGCCAATCGCGGCACCGGCAAGGACGCCGCCACCGACGACGAAATCCTGCAGATCCTCCAGAAAATGGTGAAGCAGCGCGAAGAGTCGGCGAAGATCTACGAAGACAACGCCCGCCCGGAACTTGCAGCACAGGAACGCGAAGAGATCGCCGTCATCAAATCCTTCATGCCGGAACAGATTTCCGACGAGAAGGCGAGCGAGATCGTCGCTTCCGTCATCGCCGAAATTGGTGCTGCTGGAATGAAGGACATGGGCAAGGTGATGGCCATCCTGCGCGAACGCTATGCCGGCCAGATGGATTTCGCCAAAGCGTCCGGCACGATCAAGGCGCAGCTGAGCTGAGGTCTAGCCGTTACGTATAAAACGAGAAAGGCGGGAAGTCCTTCATGGAGTTCCCGCCTTTTGCTCTCCTACGCCTCCCATCGGCCGACCGCGGACATGCCACCGGCGGGAGAGAACGATCGCCTGCAATCATTGCCGGCCGCCGTCCTGAAGAGCAATCCGTGAGGCCGATACCCGCAGGGTGAGCGCGTGACGGCACGATTGTCCGGCTCAAGGCTATGCAGGGAACCCGCATACCGCAAGTTACAATTCGTTAATTTCTGTGGGTTGATCGGGCGAGGGGGCGCGTGAACGGCGGCCTGTGAATAGCGGGCATGATTTGCAGCTGGGCTGGCGTTCCCGTGCACTGAGCCTTAATATGACGTCTGGCCCGCGAGGTAGACATGCGCTTTTCAAACAGTTTTCTTGATGAGATCCGGGATCGGGTGCCGATTTCGACGGTGATCGGCCGTCGTGTCACCTGGGATCGCAGGAAGACCAATGCTGCGCGCGGCGATTTCTGGGCCTGCTGCCCGTTCCATGGCGAGAAAAGCCCGAGCTTTCACTGCGAGGACCGCAAGGGCCGCTATCACTGCTTCGGCTGTGGCGTGTCGGGCGATCATTTCCGCTTCATGACCGATCTGGAAGGGCTGAACTTTCCAGAAGCCGTCCAGCAGGTCGCCGATATGGCTGGTATCGCCATGCCGCAACCCGATCCGCAGGCGGAAAAGCGTGAACGGGAGCGGATGTCGCTTCTCGACGTCATGGAAATGGCGACGCGCTTCTTTCAGGACCAGTTGCAGAGCCCAACCGGCGCCAAGGCACGCGCCTATCTTCGCGACCGCGGACTGACGGCTCGCACGATCGAGAATTTCCGGCTCGGCTATGCGCTGGACAGCCGCAATGCGCTCAAGGAGTTCCTCGCCGGCAAGGGTGTGGCCAAGGAGCAGATCGAGGCCTGCGGGCTGGTGCGTCATGGCGAGGGGATTGCCGTATCCTACGACTATTTCCGCGACCGCATCATGTTCCCGATCCTGTCGTCGCGCGACAAGGTGATTGCCTTTGGTGGACGCGCGATGGCGCCGGATGCGCCGGCCAAATACATGAACTCGCCGGATACCGAACTCTTCCACAAGGGTCAGGTGCTCTACAATTTTACCCGCGCCAGGCGGGCGGCCCAGCCAGGGCCGGGATCCAAGGAGCCGGGCACGATCATAGCCGTCGAGGGCTATATGGATGTGATCGCGCTCAGCCAGGTGGGCGTCGAGAATGCCGTCGCGCCGCTCGGTACGGCCTTGACCGAAAACCAGCTGGAGCTGCTTTGGCGGATGACGCCGGAACCGATCCTGTGTTTCGATGGCGATGGTGCCGGTATCCGTGCTGCAAACCGTGCTGCGGATCTCGCGCTTCCCTCCATCAAGCCCGGCCGCTCGGTGCGGTTCGCGTTGCTTCCAGACGGCAAGGATCCGGACGATCTCGTCAAGCACGAGGGAAGAGCGCCGTTCGATGGCGTGATCGCGCAGGCGCGTCCGCTTGCGGAGATGGTCTGGCAGCGGGAAACCAATGGTGCCGCCTTCGAGACCCCGGAAAAGCGGGCGGAACTTGAGGCAAGGCTCAAGCAGATCGTTTCCGTGATTGCCGACGAAAGTGTGCGCCGTCACTACCAGCAGAATGTGCGCGATCGTCTCAACGGCTTGTTCCAGCCGCAGCGCAATGGCGGCGGTGGCGATCGTCGTCAAAGCTACCAGCAGCGCGAAGGCGGCGGGGCCGGCAGAGGCGGTGCAGCCGGCGGAAGGGGTGGATCGTCTTTCCAGCAGCAGGGTCGCGGAATGGGCATTTCCGACCGCCTGACGCGATCGGGGCTGGTGCGAGGACATCTCGACCTTCCGGCCCTGCGCGAAAGCGTGCTGGCGCTGACCATCGTCCATCATCCGCAGCTTCTGCTCAACGAGTATGACGAGATCGCCTCCATCGAATTCGAGAACCGCGATCTGAAGCGGATGTGGTCTTGCGTGCTGACCATTGTCGGGCAGGCCGGTGCCGGTTTGACGGTGCAGGACCTGAAACGGGAACTCGGCGAGAATGGCTTTGAGGAACTGTTGAAGTCGATGAACCAGCAGATCCGCAATGCGCGACTGTGGACGGCGACGGAAGAGGCCGATCCGCAGGATTCGCTGCAAGCCTACCGTCAGACCCGGGCACTGCATTCCAGAAACAAGGAGCTCCGCTGGCAGAAGATCGAGCTGGAGCGTGAACTCGCGGAGATGACCGAGGACGAGGCCGAGCGTGCCGAGATCCTGCTGCGTGCACTTCTGGAGGTACAGAATGAAATTTCCAGGCTTGAAAACCAGGAAGCGATCATCGACGGCTTCGGTGTTCTGTCAGGACGCGTCAAGGGCGCTGCCGTCAGTCACGGATAAAGGAGAGCTGCGCAGATACTAAACCGTGTTGAATTGGTCGCCTGATGGATTAACAGCGCGAGTGGAGTGGTCTATGCAGCTCTTGATTGATCACTGTATTGTTGCAACGCATCGGAAAATGGCGTCAATCCCGCGCATTTCGGGTAGAGCCAAGGGTTTTTACCGGGCGGCGGGCTCTTGTCTTTCATTGTGCACCGCTTACATATGGCTTCAATATGACGGGAGTACCGCCAACGGGGACATGGTCGTAAGGTAATTTCCACTTTTCCTGGGCACAAGCTTTGGAAGAACTTGACGAAGCGTTATTTTGTGGGAATCACCATTTCGGGCAATATTGGTGGAGTGGGTCTAGCGCCGCGGCGATGTTCGGCATCTTCGTTCTGGCGGTCCCCGCGAGTAGCGGTCGCCGATGGTAATCGGGAGTTAAAGGTCATTCCGTTACGAGTTGGATATTGATTCGCGGCTGGTGTGGCTTTTGCCCTCCGCCGCAGGCCACGAAGCGCTGCGCAGTGGCGTTCAGGGAAAGCGACGACATACATGGCAACTAAAGTCAAAGAAAACGAAGAAGCCGATACCGAGCGCGAAGGCTCGGTCGACGGTCCGCTTCTCGATCTTTCTGACGACGCGGTCAAGAAGATGATCAAAGCCGCGAAGAAGCGCGGCTACGTGACGATGGACGAGCTTAACTCGGTTCTTCCGTCCGAAGAGGTCACTTCCGAACAGATCGAAGACACGATGGCGATGTTGTCCGACATGGGCATCAACGTCGTTGAAGATGAAGAAGCCGAGGAGGCCACCACCGAAGAGGAGGACTCCAACGAGAGCGAAGAGAGCGAAGGCGGCGAACTTGCCCCGACGTCCAGCACAGCTCTTGCCACGGCGAAGAAGAAAGAACCCACCGATCGTACCGACGATCCGGTGCGCATGTATCTGCGCGAAATGGGCTCGGTCGAGCTTCTGTCGCGTGAAGGCGAAATTGCGATCGCCAAGCGCATCGAGGCTGGCCGCGAGACGATGATCGCCGGTCTGTGCGAAAGCCCGCTGACGTTCCAGGCGCTGATCATCTGGCGCGACGAACTGAACGAAGGCACGACGCTGCTGCGCGAGATCATCGATCTCGAGACGACCTATTCGGGTCCCGAGGCGAAGGCTGCGCCACAGTTCCAGAGCCCGGAAAAGATCGAGGCGGACCGCAAGGCTGCCGAGGAAAAGGAAAAGACCCGCAAGGCTCGTTTCTCTGCTGCCAACGATGACGACATCACCGCTGTCGGCGGTGACCAGGGCTTGGAAGAAGAGGAAGAGGACGACGACGAGTCGAACCTTTCGCTTGCCGCCATGGAAGCGGAACTGCGCCCGCAGGTCATGGAAACGCTCGACACGATTGCGGATACCTACAAGAAGCTGCGCAAGCTTCAGGACCAGCAGGTCGAGCAGCGGCTTGCCGCCTCCGGCACGCTGTCTTCCGCTCAGGAGCGCCGCTACAAGGAACTGAAGGACGAGCTGATCACGGCAGTGAAGTCGCTGTCACTGAACCAGAACCGCGTCGAAAGCCTTGTCGAACAGCTCTACGACATCTCCAAGCGCCTGATGCAGAACGAAGGTCGTCTTCTGCGTCTGGCTGAATCCTACGGCGTCAAGCGCGACTCGTTCCTGGAACAGTATCAGGGTGCCGAGCTTGATCCGAACTGGATGAAGTCGATCGCCAATCTGTCGGCACGCGGCTGGAAGGATTTTGCCAAGGCGGAGTTCAACGCCATTCGCGATATCCGTCAGGAGATCCAGAGTCTCGCGACCGAAACCGGTATTTCGATCACCGAATTCCGCCGGATCGTGTCGATGGTGCAGAAGGGCGAGCGCGAGGCGCGGATCGCCAAGAAGGAAATGGTCGAGGCGAACCTTCGTCTCGTCATCTCCATCGCCAAGAAATACACCAACCGCGGCCTGCAGTTCCTGGACCTTATCCAGGAAGGCAATATCGGCCTGATGAAGGCCGTCGACAAGTTCGAATACCGTCGCGGTTACAAGTTCTCGACCTATGCGACCTGGTGGATCAGGCAGGCGATCACCCGCTCGATCGCCGACCAGGCCCGCACGATCCGTATTCCGGTGCACATGATCGAGACGATCAACAAGATCGTCCGGACATCGCGCCAGATGCTGCACGAGATCGGCCGCGAGCCGACCCCGGAAGAGCTGGCCGAAAAGCTGGCCATGCCGCTCGAAAAGGTCCGCAAGGTCCTGAAGATCGCCAAGGAGCCGATCTCGCTCGAAACCCCTGTGGGTGACGAAGAGGATTCGCATCTGGGTGACTTCATCGAGGACAAGAATGCGCTGCTGCCGATCGATGCCGCCATTCAGGCGAACCTTCGTGAAACGACGACGCGGGTTCTCGCATCGCTGACGCCGCGTGAAGAACGTGTTCTTCGCATGCGCTTCGGCATCGGCATGAACACCGACCACACGCTCGAAGAAGTCGGCCAGCAGTTCTCGGTTACCCGCGAACGTATCCGCCAGATCGAAGCGAAGGCGCTGCGCAAGCTGAAGCACCCGAGCCGGAGCCGCAAGCTTCGCTCGTTCCTCGACAGCTGATCGCTGGACCAGACGCATTAAAAGCCCGGCCGTTATGACGTGCCGGGCTTTTTTATTGATGTTGTGATCGGGCCGGGCTCGATCATACCCGCGAACCATCCTACATGGGAGCCATGCCGGATATGTCTCCCGCCCCGCATAAGAAGGTGATCGCAACGGCGCTGGGTGCGTCCGTGGCTCTGCATCTGATCATTGCCGGCGCGCTTCTCGTCCAATTGCCGCTGCCGACCGACGCGGTTCCCGAGGAGGAGACCGTTCAGGTGGAAATCGTGCCGCCGCCGGAAGAGGAAAAGCAGGAGCCAGCCGAAGAGGCCAAGAAGCCCGACGAGCTGAACCTCAAGGAAGAGGCGAAGGCCGAAGAGCCGCCACCGGACAAGCCGCCCGAGCAGAAGCCTCAGGAAGATCCGCTCGAGGACCCCGTGATTTCGGCGAGCAAGGCTTCGGCACCGGAAGCTGCTCCGCCGCCTTCCCCTGCGCAGGACGAAAAGCCGGAGGAGACGAAGCCGCCGGAACCTCAGCCTCCCAAGCCTGAAGAACCAAAGCCCGAAGAGCCGCAGCCTCAAGAAAAGCCGCCCGAAGAAAAGGCGCCGGAAGAAGCGAAAGAGCCCGAGGCACCGCAGAAGGCCGAGCAGCCGGCACCGCCGCCGCCGCCTGCAAGCCCGACACCGGCCGAGGAGGAGAAGCAGGCGTCAGCTCCGCCGATGTCCGCACTGCGGCCTGTGTTCCAGTTTGGCGAAAAGGATAGCGGTCCGCGCCAGGCGCTTGACGGCAATGCTGCGGAGGATACGCCAGCGCCCGCTGCGACCGATGCCGATCCGCCAGCGCCGGAGGAGCCTGCACAGACGGCGGGTCCCGACGGACAGGGCGAGGGCGCGCCAGCAGAAGCGCCGGTGCCGACCAATATGACGCCACCGCAGCTCAGTGTTCCAGGCTCCGATCCGTCGGGAATGCCCGGACCTGCCGGCGGTGCGTCTCCTGATGCGATGACGGCCGGGCTCTTTACAGGGCCGCCTTCCTCCGCACCCGTGCCGACGCAAAAGCCGGCGCCGCCGAAACCATCCACTGCCGCCGGCGATCTCAAGCCTGTCAGAACGCTGTTTTCCGCGCGCGATACCGGTGATGCGCTGGCGACCGTCGCGATGGCCGGCATTCCGCGCGGCGTTCGGGCAGGGCAGCTCTGCTCGTCGGAACTCAGCGCGCAACTTCAGAACGGCTCGCCCGCCTACAATCCCGATGTCTTGCCCGCACCGAAGCTGCCCAATGGGACGGTTCTCGAGGCGCGCAATATCGGCTTTCGCGCCAAAGGCCAGTGGCATGATGTCAGCTTCCGCTGCGAAGTCGATGCCGATGCCACGAAAATCGTTTCGTTTTCGATGAATCTGGGTGGCCTCGTGCCGCGCTCGGAATGGCGCAAGCGCGGTTTTCCCGAGTTTTGATCTTCAAGCAGACAAGAGAATTCTGATGCCGCAGACCGCGATCCAGATTTCGACCAGAGGCCAAGGGCTATACGAGTTCACGGATGAAGCCGAACGCTTCGTGCGCCAGGCCGGGCGCGACGAGGGCCTGCTGACCGTCTTCGTTCGCCACACGTCCTGTTCGCTGATCATTCAGGAAAATGCCGATCCGGACGTGAAGCGCGATCTGAATGCGTTCTTTTCCCGCCTCGTTCCGCCGTCGGATGATCCTTCGATGGGCTGGGTCAGCCATACAATGGAAGGGCCAGATGATATGCCGGCACATATCAAGGCGGCACTGACGGCAGTCTCGATCGGCATTCCGATAACCGGCGGTAGGCTGGTGCTCGGCACGTGGCAGGGGATCTATCTCTTCGAGCACCGCGACAGCCCGCACCGTCGAGAGATCGTGCTGCATCTATCGTCGTGATGATCGTTGTTTTCCAAATGAACACATACTGAATGATCGGTTTTGCAGGCATTCAGCTGGGTTGGATAGAGTTGCATCGACCGTTGGCCCGAAAGGCCGGCGCGAGACAGCCGGACAACCGGTGACAGGTTCAGGAGAAGCAAAAGATGACTACAATCACACGCCTGATGGCGAAGGCCGGCCTTGCAGCCTTGATCGCCCTGACAGGGATTTCGGCGTCCGCGCCAATCGCCGCCGCCGCCGGCCCGGAATTCGTACAGTACCGTGAGCGCGACTGGCGTCCGCACCACCCGCCGCGCTATGAGCGCCCGCGCCACATGCGTCCCGTCGGCTGCTCGCCGCGCTTGGCTGAACGTCGCGCCGAAGCGATGGGTCTGCGCCGTACCCGCGTCGTCGACATCTCCCGCCGCAGCGTGACCGTCGTCGGCGTCGACCGCCGCGGACGCGACCGGGTCGTGTTTGCCAACGTGCGCGGCTGCCCGCTCATCCGTCGCTAAGAGATCTCAAGCGTCCGAGTGTATCTTCAGCCCCGTCCGGCATTCGCCGGGCGGGGTTTTGTCGTTGAAGCGATCCGATCAGGGATCGATGGAGAACACGACGTTGACGTTGACCGTGTAGCTGGTCTCGCCGGCCGCCACCGGGACGCCGTTGCCGGAATCCTTTGCCATTGTCATGCGCATCATCGGCGGGGCCATGGGCGGTGCCGAATTCTCGCTGATCTCCATGATGCGGCCAAGCTTGACGCCGGCGGCTTCCGTCAGCGTCTTTGCCTTGGCGAGCGCTTCGGCAACGGCTGCCTTGCGCGCCTGCGTCATCACTTCGTCGGTATTGGTATTGGTGAACTCGATCTGTCCGCCCTGGTTGACACCGAGCTTGACCGTCTTGTCGATCAGACCGCCGAGCTTTTCGAGATCGCGCACCTTCAGCGTCAGCGTGTTGGACACTTCGTAACCGATAATTTCCTGCGGCGGCTCGATGCCGTCCTTCGGGGCTACCTGGCGATATTGCGGGTAGATCGCAAAGCTGCTGGTCTGGACGTCGCGATCGGCAATGCCTTCAGCCTTGATGGCGGCGAGCACTTCGCTCATTGCCGTGTTGTTGGCGGAGACGGCCGCATCGGCGGTCTTTGCCTGCCTCACGACGGCAAGCGACAGGATCGCCATATCGGGCGCGACCGCGGCCTTGCCCTCACCGGACACGCTGATGATCGGTTCGCGCGGCGTGCGGGCTTCCTGCGCAGAGGCGACCGTTGCCGAAAACGGCGACAGCGGAAGGAAGGCCGTGCCGAGGGCAAGGGCTAGGAAAGCCGGCGCGAGAGAAGGGGCGGTGGGCAAACGGCGCATTGTGTCTCCTTTGATACTGGTTGTTCGACGATCCCGGCCAAATGCCTGAGTTGAAAGCCGAACACCCTCTAGGTGACGTGTGATTGTGAACCTATTGCGGCGAGGCCTTGTGAGCGTTCACAATTTGAGCTAGACGGACCCTTGCGACCGGCGAACCATTGCGCCAGTCGTCATGCCTTCAAAGGGCAGGGCCTGTAGCTCAATGGTTAGAGCCGGCGGCTCATAACCGCTTGGTTGGGAGTTCGAGTCTCTCCGGGCCCACCATTGTTTTTCATCGCAGTTGTAGCCGGACGCGAATTTCCGGAATTTTGTCACGAGGTTCCGGAAATTTTATTTTCCAGAAGCGGTTCGCGGCGCTTGTCGAAGTTCTCACGCATAATAGGCATGGACAGCTTTCATCTCGTCTGGTCTGTTCCCGCTAGTTTAATTGTGGGGTCACTCGTGAGAAAGATTGTTGCTACACCTACCCTGAATAAAGCCGGCCAGTGGGGTGCGGGTCTATTATTGCTGATGCCAGTGATCAGCGGGTTGTCGTTCTGGTGGTTGATCGTTGAGCTGAGTGCCTACGATAGTCACTACGGTCGCTGGAAAGTCGCTCTGTTTCTAACGCTTGTCACATCGGTTGCCTCGCTTGCTGGCATTATATTGCTGGTCATTGGCAGGACGCTGCGAATCGAATTTGTGGATTAAACGGCGGGACTGCTCGAAGGGGACGCAGTGATTGAGCCTCTAGGGTTTCTTAGCGCTCGCTTACTTGGTTAGTTGTCCTGCCAGTTCCAGGTTTAGTTGCTCTTCGCTCTCAGGGACGTCGAGGACATGCTTGTAGGCGCGTTTCATCAACTTATGAGCTTCTGGATGGTCGCTGGCATGGATCATGTGGAACATGATCCTACCTTTCCCTTTTTCGCGCTTATAAATCGGCCAGGGGCGAACGAACCGATAGCCGAGCTCATCCCGAAAACGTTCGGCCATCTTTATTGCAATCAGATCGCCGCTCAGGCCTTGCAGTTCGAGCCAGTCGCTGCTGCCCCACCAGTTGTCAGGGACTGGATTGCCCGATTTGAAACCTGCAAGTGATCTCCCGAGCCATCCAGTTGCAAGGAAGTAGAACTGCTCAATCTTGTTCGCACCGTCCCCTTTGTGTCGAGCGAGCTTTCTGACCGTCTCCCAATGACATTCGCAACTGTACTGGTCTAGCAAACAGAAAGTAGCGGTCTTTTCTCCAATGACACCGCTATCGAGTACCTGATCTACGGTCGCGTTGAAGTCGCCGGGCAGTACCTGAAAGGTTCTCTTCGGCGCGGATGGTTGGCTTGAAACAAGTGATTGAAGCGCGCTGACCTGTCCCGGGTCCTGATCACAGAGGAAAAACTGTTTTAGGAACCGTGGCTCTGAGTTCACGACCAACTCGGCTGCCCAACTGTCCGCCAGATCTTTATTCTTGGGGCCGGCGAACCCATCGACATAACAGCCATGTTTTGTGATGAACACAAAGTAGCGGAGATACCGGGCAATGAGCTTTGCTTTATGCTCAGTCCAAACCGGATCGACGCCGGCCTGCATGATTGAGACGGGCGCCATCTGGTGCGGCAGATCTTGGAACAGAGAATCATTGGTCATGGCGTATGCCACTCTCAAAGCCCTTGGTTGTCAACCAGACCGGCGCAATCCAAGGGGGAAGTCTCTCACGAGAGCGCCATCGACTAGACCGCCGCCTTTGCCGAAGGGATCGGCCTGCTTCTGTTCCACTCGGCTCATCGAAGGGCTGCCCGTCAACGGGTTATTGGCATAGTTACCCCATTGCTTGAAGAAAGCCGCGATGTTGTAGGCCTCACAGTCTAGGAGAGCGTCTTCCACCCAACGGGCGTCCATTGGCCGAGCTCCTCCACCGCTTTCTCCCCCGATAATCAGCCAGTTTGGCTTAGGGTCATTGGCAGCGATACGCAGAGGTCCGATCGCTGGCTCATAGCTGACAAACCAAACTCGCGCTGGAATAGACGAAATGAAGGACTTTCGCTGGTCAAATCGCAACTGGTCCTCAGCAGTGAACCCAAGCCATACGTTAGGATACCCTTCGGCTCCCCAATCAGCCGGCAACATCTTTCTGATTTGCTGCGGGCGCTTGGTGAGCAGTTGCCAATCAAGATCCGGCGTCTCACGGATGAGGCCGAAGAGGTCGTCTCTCCATTGTGGATCGACCTGGTTGTCGAAGACATCAGCGAGTGAAGCACAGAACACACGCTGACGGCGACCGTGCTCACGGAAGAACGCTGCGGCCTGCGACTGCCACGTCAACGGTGCCTTCCAATAAGCATCCGTGGTCCGCTTTCGGGGATTGTTTCCCCATTTTACGTGGCCAGACCGCTTGGACCAACCCTCGGCGTAGCAATTGTCGCAGCCGGGACTAATCTTGGTGCAACCCGTCCAAGGGTTGAACGTACGGTCGGTCCATTCGATCTTGGTCAATTCGGCCATGGCAAATCACCTTTCATTCAAGAGTGTATTTCTAAATGCCCCATAGTTAAACAACTGTGATTGGCTGAGGACGGTGCCAGTGCGTCAGGTCTGAATGCTGATGATCACCTCTTTGACTGCTTTGCTATGTCCTCGACCGGCAACGGAATAGGAGCAATCGACCTCCTCGATCTGAAACTTCGAGAACGTTTCGAAGACGCCTCGAACCGCATTCAAAGACAGAATGAAGCGCCCTCGAATCGAGCCGAGCACTTCCGCCATCTCTTCGAAGTCTGCTCGGGTAAACACGGCCCTGCCGTAGTCGTCTTCATTCCCCCAGTACGGCGGGTCGAGGTAGAACAGCGTCCCTGGCCTATCGTAGCGCTCAACGATCTTCTGCCATGGCAGGTTCTCAATCACGACGCCCGCCATGCGCTCGTGAATGTCCTCAAGCTGCGGCGCGAGCTTCGTCAGGTTGAACCGGCCTCCCAGCATCGTAACGCCGAAGTTCTGGCCTGAAACCTTGCCGCCGAACGCCAGGCGCTGGAGATAAAGGAAGCGCGCAGCGCGCTCCAGATCAGTGAGTGTCGACGGATCAGTGCGCGATAGTCTTTCGAACTCGCGCCTCGACGAGATCTGGAAGCGCAACGTCTCCATAAACTGCGGATAGTGCCTCTGCAGGATGCG
The DNA here is from genome assembly GCF_900108545.1 of Rhizobium sp. NFR12. Classification (NCBI taxonomy): domain Bacteria; kingdom Pseudomonadati; phylum Pseudomonadota; class Alphaproteobacteria; order Hyphomicrobiales; family Rhizobiaceae; genus Rhizobium; species Rhizobium sp. NFR12. The sequence continues at coordinate 1,146,884 of NZ_FNWM01000001.1, forward strand.
GAAGAGGTTCGCCACCTCGCCGTTAATGTCGTTGATGACCTCCAGGCGAGGCTGCTGGTTGCGACGAAGGAATACGCCGCCCATGCCCACGAACGGTTCGACATAGGCCGAATGGGGGATCTGGTTGATCCGCTGGATTATCTGCTTCGAGAGAAGCCGTTTGCCGCCGATGTATGGGGCGGCAGGGTTTACAGGTTCGACCGGCTTGAGGCCCTCGTTGTCCATGAAATATTAATCCGAATCTTGTCACGGTCCACTGCCCCTCGGGGTACGGGTGCGACGGTCATGGAAGTTGCTGTCGGACAGGTCTGGTCTCCAAACTAAGGCCTGTCGCTTGGGGTGCTCGTGGGCCCCAACCGCCCGGTATCTCCGGGCTGCCATTTCACTCTTCAGGTGGATGGAGCTCAGGGCCAATGTCGTCCGGCGTCTCCGGGATCGGCTGTCCCATCTGCCGAGCCACGTAAGCTGGCTCGTGGTCCTTCAAATGATGGTAGGCTTCCTGCAGCTGAAGCGACAAATTATCCATGCCTTGAGCAAGGAGGTCGCATTCATTCTGCAGGGCTTCAATGCGACGCTTCAGCGACGTTGTGAGCATGGACATGGCGGCGGTTCCTACTCGTAAGACCAGTCGACCGCCGAAGCCGCTTTTACCGCCTCAGCTGTCTCGGCCGCGGCGATCGCAGCCTTGGCAGCCATACGCTTGCCTTCGATCGAAGCCGATACGAGCTGCCAGCGTTCGAACGTCTCCACCACGTCGTGCGCTACTTCCGCCTTCGTTTTGCTAGTCGCCAACGCCTCGGCAACGATATGCGGGATCTCGGCATCGGCAACCGAGGGGTTGGCGACTTTCGCCCGCGCCTCTGCAAGCTTCTGCTGGTAGACCATGACCTGACCGAAGCCCGGCGTGATGAATGTCATACGGAACGCCTCAGCTCCGCGATCGACCCGGTCGACGGCCTCCAAGCGAACCGCATCGAGGTCGATTTCCTTGAGCTCAGGTGTCCAGGAGTTGACGACACTCTGCAGGCCTTCTGAAATGGCCGGCCAGTCTCCAACGCTATCGAGGAGCAGATCTTCCTGCTTGCTAAGCTGCTCTTCGATGGCGGCACGATCGACGGCCGGCAAAAGCGTGGTGACCTTCGCGGCGACCGCAAACCAGAAGTTCGACTCGCCGAAGACTTGCTGTCGACCCAGCCAGAAGGCTGCAGCTGCTACCCACCGTTCCACTGTCTGCGCCTGGTGAGCTTTGACCACGGCCTCTGCCATGGGTTCGTACATGCTATCGATGCGATACATCGTCCGTCTCCGTTAAGTCGCGATGCCGAGGATGAAATACCGGATCCCGACGATGGGATCGGGCACGTAGTCGAAGACCCACTTGTCATTGTAGCGCTCCGCATAGGGATTGCCGTTGAACGTGTAGAAGGTCGCACGGCTGTTGCTGAGTTGGCAGTAGGTCGAATTCGCCTGATGGTATTGCTTGTCACCGTTGTAGTTCTCGGTGATGAGCGTCTGCGGGAACTTCACGCATTTCCCGAATGACCTGTGCTGGTGGACGGTCATGTATTTGATGATCGGAAAGAAGCCGGCGCTGTTGAAGTCGACGCTGAAGGATTGGCCCGCGTTGACGCCACCAGGCGGTTCACGCTCGCCCACAGCAGCAATTGATTGATACCCCTCGGCCAGGATCTGAAGCGCAGGCCATCGGCTGTCGAGGACGATGTCGCGCAGGGCTGGAGGGTTGCCTGCACCTGGTCTCAGAAATTGGACGACGTTCTCTCCGCCAACCGACAGCTTGCGGATCACGTTGTAGCTTCCGGACGAAAGCGGTGCTCGATCATTGGCGAACACAACGAACCTGCAGCGACAGGCGGTGGACTGTTTGTTGTCGATGTAGAGCTTGGTGCCACTGAACCAGTATTCGGCGACCAGCGCTCGGCCGAAGCGGCTCATGGGAAACGTGATCACGTCGTCGACATAGAGAAAGAGATCGGCGAGCGTGTTGGCCGTGACGGCGATTCCAAGCTCGTATTGGCTGACCCCTGCTGGAAGATTGATGTCGTCGGCCGCGATCGATGCGAGCGGGCGGCCGGAACTGTCGAATGCGAGTTGGGTGTCGGAAGCGGTGCGGACGTCATAGCCAGGCTTCGCAACCCGGCAATAACTCTTGTTGATCTCGATGCTCTTTTGACCTGCGACGGGTGCCTTGGTCGCGGCATCCCGCAGAGCAGTGTTGTCGCCGGGCAAACGCCAGACGATGACTTCTTTCTCGATCAGATTGGCGTCGGCTGTTCCGTAGCTATGACCAGGATAGAGGAGACCGGCTCCAAGCGCTCCTATCACATCGAAGCTGTTGCTGCTCGCATCCGGACGGTCCTCCCACCAGGCGCTCTGTCCGCGATCGGAGGTTTCGAAGTAGCCGGGTTCTGCCCCTCCGTATCCTTCGTTGCCTTCCCGTCGAACTCGAAGCAGCTCCGTGTACTTTCCATCAGACAAGCGCCGGCGTTTGACGTCGAAAAGCGGCAGGCTGTAGGTCAGCGCATCGCCGAAGAACGTGTTGCGGACACCGATATCCTTGACCGCAGCAGAGCCCACGTACGGTGCCTGAAGCACCTTTTGATAGTTGTTGATGTTCGCATTGGATGGCACGTACCTGCTGCCAGTCTGGAACGGAGTGCTATCCGTCAGCGTCAGCTTCACGTCGTTCGGCCACTTGGAATTATAGTAGAAGGACGACCGGTTGGCATCCGGCTCGGTGTAGGGGTTGATGTTGCCCTTCGTGATCTTCACGCAGGCGACGCCTGTGCTATCGCGGCCGATCCGGATCCTGGTCATGAGAATATCTCGATCCCGCCGTTGTTGAAGTCGAGGACCATCTTGCCGTTTACCGATCGAGCGTAGCCCGAGAAGAACGCGTCGCCGAAGTTTGCCGAGATAGCTGACAAGCTATTGACGCTGAGCTTGTCAGCAGTGATTGCGCCATCGACAATGAGCTCGGCCGACTGCCTGCGACGGATCATCATGCCGCCAATGGAAACTTTACCCGTTCCGTCTCCAAGGCGACGAAACCTGACACGGACGACACGCTCTGAACCGGTTAGATCGAAATTCGCACCCTGTCGGCTTGTCGATGTCGACTGCGTTTTGTCTGAGACGACGATAGTCCTCGTGAGGGTGTAAACGGACGAGGAGTCGACAGTGTAGATCTGGATTTCACAGCGACCGCGAGCACCAGCAACGTTGTCCGTGGAGATGGAAACTTCGGCGTAGAAGTTACCGCCCGTTTCGAGAGTGTAATAATCCGAATAGCTGCTCACATCCTGTCCAGAACTCTGCGGATTTATCAGCATCTCGTTCTTGCCGCGATTTGCTGTCCCGCTCCCTCGGAAAGTGATGGTCGGAGACGATCCAGTGTAGGCGGCAGGATCAACAAAGTCGTAATCGACGAATACGTTAGAGAAGTCCGTCAGGTAGAGCTGTTTGGACGTGATCGAGTTGGCTACGATCTTATCCGCCGTCACAGAATTTGCCGCGATCTTGTCAGCGGTGACGGCTCCGGCAGCAATCTTTACAGCGGTGATAGCGTTGGACGCGATCTCTGTCGCCGTTACCGCGCCGGCATTGATCTTGGCAGTCGTGACAGCGTTAGCGGCAATCTTATCGGCAATGATGGCGCCATTGACGATCAGCTCGGCCGTATTTCTGCGCCGAACTGCGAAATTCGTGAACAGGATGTAGCCGTCCGGATTGGCATTGAACTGGATAGAGGGCTTGAAGCCCACCGCGCCTGCAGGTGCCACCCAAACGTAAGTGAAGGTCTTCCAAACAGTGCTGAGGCCAGTCCAGAAGTTGTTGTTATTGGCTGTGGTGCCATCGGCGTAAACCGCAAGAGGGCGGAACTGGGCAGCGGTATCGTTGACCGTGCCGGAGATCGCGACGTCTATTGTGAAGAAGAACTCGTCGCCTTCCTTGCATTCGATCGTTACGCCCGCATTGGGATACCATCGAAAGGAGCCGGAGCCGGCTGCCACATAGCCTGCGAAAGGGGCGGGCATGTTGACGTTTGCTGTGCTGCCTTGCGACCCGCGAGCACGGACACCGTACCCAGCCGCCGGCGCACTCCAGCTCGCTGCATCGCCTGAGGCGAAAGCGCCGTTCTGGATCAGGTTCTGTAGATCGGTGATGACGAGATGCTTTGCTGTGATTGCGTTTGCGGCAACCTGATCGGCGGACACCGCCCCAGCTTGGATCTTCGCTGTCGTGATTGCATTCGCTGCGATCTTGTCGGCGCTGATAGCTCCGTCGACGATAAGCTCGGCATTATTGGCGCGACGCAGGAACACATTGGCTACACGCACAGACGCTCCAGATGTCGCCGTCACGTCTCTGAAGCTTACGTAGAGCCTGGCTTTGACAGTGGGGTTGCTGTTGACTGTGGCAGGAACAGCTATGCGGCCCGTCATCTTCACCCAGCCGCGTCCGTTGGTGAATGTCACGTCTGGAATGCGAGCGTAAGCGTTGCCGGTTATAGTCGTGTCCTGGAATTGCAATTCCACACGGAAGGTTCCGCCAGATCCGCTAGAACCGTTTACCCATGCCTCGACGTAATATTCCTCGCCAGGTGTTACAGGGAATTGATTACCCTGGATCAGGGAAAATGTGCCAGTCGTGGTTGGCGAGATCTGAGCGTAACGGTCCACTACGCCGCCGACAGCGGTTTCCGCTCGAACACTGTATCCGGCGTTCGCGTTCCATCCATCAAGTCCTTGCGAAAAATCGCCGTTGACCACCAGATTGGAGAAATCGACCAGCAATAGCTGCTTAGCTGTGATCGCATTAGCAGCGATCTGCTCCGCAGTCACTGCGCCAGCGGCGAGAGCGGCTGTGGTGACCGAGTTGGCAAGAATCTTATCGGCAGTTACGGCGTTTGCAGCGAGCTGAAGCGCAGTGATGGCACCGTCAACAATCAAGTTAGCATTGTTTTTCCGTTTCAGAAGCGGCCCGGAAAAGACCGCAACACCTGATCCGGTTCCACTCCGGCGGAAGACGAAGCGGAACCGCCTGGCATCGGCCGGTGCGGTAAGCGAAGCCCCAACGCGACCGTTAGCCGAGCTGTTCGTTTTGCTTGCTATCGTTGGCGCACCTGCAAGGGCAGCGACCGCCCCCGCGGCACTGACCGATCCCCACTGGATGCGAACGTCAGCTGTAGTGTCGGTCCCGGTTCGAAGAGCCACTTCGCCCCAGTATTCAGCTCCTGGTTCGCAGGGTGTCCAATTGCTATAGACCGTCAACGTGTCGTCGGCGGCCGCTGGTGAGAAGCGGATTTCGTTCGTGCCACCGTTGGCGTCTGCCGTGCCGGTGACGGTCATTCGATCGATGTTGCCGGTCCACGTTGCCGTGGCGGTCAGATCATAGTCGTTAAAGAGGTTGGTGAAGTCTGTAAGGACCAGCTCACGCGCCGTAATCGCGTTGGCCGCGATGACGTTTCCGTAGATTGAATTCGCGGAAAGCTTCTCATTTGTTACAGCGCCAGATGCCAGCTTGATAGCAGTGATGGCTGCATCTGCGATCTTTGCGGCGGTGACTGAGCCGTCAGCGATCCCGAAATCTGGTTTTGAATATTTGCTGCCGTCCCAAGTGTAGAGCGAGCCCTGAAAGACGATGTTGGTCGTCGTCTTCGCAACAGGAAGAGTGGAACCGCTGACGATCGTGACGGGCTCGAGTCCGTTTGCAAACTTCGTCGCATCAATCGCACCGGCCAAGATATCGGCGTTGCCAACAGACGCTGTGTATTTGGTACCATCCCAGCGGTAGAGTTTCCCGCCGAAGGTAATGACGTCGGTGGTCTTGGTGATAGGGAGCGCGCTGCCCGTGGCGATCGATACGGGTTGGATGCCAGCGGCAAACTTTGCGACCGTGATCGCGCCATTGGCAAGCTTGTCGGCAATGACAGCCTGACTTGCGAGGACTTCGGCCGTCACTGCACCCACCGAGAGCTTCGCCGTCGAGACTGCCTTGTCGGCAAGCTTCAAGGCGGTGATCGCCTCGTTCATGATTTTGTCGGCCGTCACCGCGGCGTTGGCGATTTTCTCGGCCGTGATCGACTCGTTGAGAAAGTCGTAGCCCGTCAGGCGGATGTTTGGAGTGAGAACATCGATCCAGTCGGACCAAGCGGTCTCCCGCTTCGAGATAGGCACGAATTTCCCGCGCACCTGATAGATTGTGAAGGGCAGGAAAATTGCATTCAATATCCATTCGAAGGGGTCGCCGTAACGGGTTTCGTCGGCGTCATAGACCTTCTGGCCTGAAGCTTTCAGCCTGACCTGCACCCATAGTCGAGCGACGTCGTCCTGGTCGGCCGCGCAGCTGACCTTGATCGAGGGCCGGCGCGAGCCGCCTTCGCCATCGACCAGCTCGGCCGGCTGGGCGTTGAAGCCGAATGTGGCCTGTACTGGCGGATTGATCGGCCCTGAGGGGCCAGTGACTGGCGGGAACGTGAACTCCGGTGGATCGTAGTCTGTGGGGTCGAGTTCCTTGAGCAGCACTTTCTGCAGCAGCCCAGGTAGAGCAACTGCCCGCTCCACAACGAACTTTTTGTTCGCATAGCCATTTCGCACGCTCGACCAGGCGGTGACGTCGTTCGGCTCAAGCGGAGAGGCATCGGGCGGAAGTACGAGTTCATGCGTGCGCCAGCGCTGCTCCTCGTCGATCATCGTCGACATCAGGCACTGCACCTGGTCGGCGATTGAGACCGCGTCGAACTGGAACGTGATTGGAAGACGTTCGCCAGCATCACGAGTGAGAAGGGCTGGCGAACTGCGTTCCGGTGCGTCTTTCTCGGCCCATCGCTGGGCTGGCTCTGGATAGGTCGCCGTGATCGTATTGTGCGTGGCAGAGATGGTGGGGAACGGCTCGAAGTCCTGGTCGCGCGTAATGACGAGTTCGGCGTCGGTAAAGCTGTAGACGGCGGCCGCCGGCGCGCCGATCAGCATCTTCAAAATACCGCCGACCTCGGCGACGCGGCCGGCGCATCCCAGCCGCAGGTCTTCGATGACATCGAGGCCGTCCTGGTCGACGTAAACCTCAAGCCCGCCTCTGAACTGGCGACGGCCGTTGACTTGTCGATCGGCTTCATTCAGTGCGGCGATCCACGACGAGGCGGGCAGTCGGTGCTGCGCGAAGTTGCGACCGCCATGGAGCCAGCGGCCGCCGTAATAGATGCCGCGAGCGATGTTGTAGCTCATCACGCCTAGATTATCGGAGGATTCCCACGTTGTCGGCTCGCTCCAGCGATGTGTCCCCACGCCGCCGTTGGTCGAATCCTTTCGAAGATCGTAGAGCCGCATTGGCTTCGGCTGATAGAGGCCCTGTGGCTGACCGGACTTGAACAAGTCTTCGTTAATTCTTGCCGTGAGGATGACGACCTGACAGCCGCGTCCGATCATCGTGGACTTGAACGGCCGGTCTCCGCCTGAGAACGTTGCGACGAGAAAAGGATCGGCGACAGTTTGCGTACCGTCCAGATATTTAATCCAGAGATAGTCTTTGCCGTCTTTTCGGTACTCGCCGACCGGATAGCCGAGGCCGTCTTCGTGCGGTTCGTCCCAGAGGACCGTCACCTTCTTGTCGCCAATCCATACAGCGTCCAGCCCCTTCGGGCCGGCATGGCTCGGCAGGCAGGATATTTCGAGCACGTCGGTCAGGTAGGCGTTCGGGGTTTTCGAAGCGCGTCCCCATGTGCCGATGTAGCGCCGGATGCCGGCCGTGGCTCTCGTCCCGATAAGATATGAGCGTGGAACCGTGTCGCCGACCTGGACGGAAAGGGTGACGCCAGCGGACCTTTGGTTCTTGCGGGCAGCGCGGCGCGCGCGAGCCTGCTGGATCAGGCTCATACCGAAGTTGGCAGCGACGACCAGGCCGATCTTTACGAGACCCGCTACAGCGCCCGCGCCACTGATCAGGCCGCCGATCGCGGCAACAGCGCCCGCAACGGGACCGGCGTCTGCAGAGGTGCCCAGAATGAGAAAGAGGGCGAGGGCAAGAAAGGCCGAGCGGATCATGCGTTATCCGACCTTGAAGCAGGAAACGGCGTCGAGAAGATCGACAGTACCGATGCCTGTATCGGTGAGAACGAAGATCCGCTCGCCGTTCACGACGCCGAGGGCGTGACCAATCGGACCAGGCATCAGGAGAGCCGCGACATCGCCGATCTCTGCTTGGCTGGGATGGATGGTTGGCAGAAGCGCGCCGACCAGCTCACCGAGGCTGGAGAAGCCGAGGTCTCGGATTTTACGGGCGGCGCTGGCGGCATCTGTGTAGTCGACGGAGAAGTTTGCCGAGAGGTCGACGCCGGTCATCGCCAGTACGAGCCGGCCGGCAAGGCCCGGCCCGCAGTCATGCACTCCCCACTTGAAAGGGCGGGTTTTGATGTCGTCGATCGTCGCTTCGTAGCGGCGTCGCCAATCTGGGAGACGGGTAAGAGCCATGCGCGCACCTTGCACGCGCGCGGGAGTTTTCCTTATCGTCCGATTTCGGACGGGGTACTACGTCACTGGCCCCAGGACAATTCCCAGGACTCGACAACGCCGGCATAAAGGTTGAATTCGTCGTTCTGTCGGAGGCGCTGCGCCTCGTACGATCCCTTTTCGGGGTTTGTTCGCCGTATCATCATCATCATCTCCGAGACGACCTTCAGCGTGGCCGCTCCCTGGCCGCCGGCGCGGGGTGTGCGTATCGGAGCGCCATCAACGATACCGAGAAAGACGGGCAGGTCAGGAGCGGCTGGCTGGCCGGTTACTGGCGAAAGAACGATCTCGTGGACCTCGACCTGTGCGCGGTGCAGGTCGTGAGTTCGAAACAACGCCTGGACTGCATCAGCGATCTGGGAAAGGTCGATCGTCACCGTTTGCGCGGTGAGGTCGGAGACGCGCGGAATGTCGCTGATGGACAGAAGATTGGAGGCACCGAAGTAAGGCCTCGTGACCAGGACATTGTCGGCCCCGCGAATAACCGTCAGGTTGACGTCCTCATCTCCGGCCCAGAAGCCTGCCTCCTGTGGCGCGCCGGTCTCGCGGTTCTTGGCAACGATCCAGACGGCTTTCCGTGTCGCGATGCCGGTAGCCGGAACAGATGAAAGTGCGGCTGTGACAGCGAGGGGCTGATTGCGCATTCAGGAAGTCCTCTTCTTCTGCAGAACCTTGAACGTGGCCCCCTCAGTGATCGTATGACGACCAGTGCCGGGGTCGTGGCTGCCCGGAGCAACAATGACCGGACAAGACGGCCTAATAAGCGTGACTGTCGCGTCCACAGCTAGTGTCAGCGGAAGTCGAGGGAAGACCGATAAGTCGCTCTGTCCAGTCGAGGACGCCGCGACAGTCGCTCCGATCTCATGAAAGCGCCGCAGCGAGCCTTGCGTAATCTGGAGCTTGTCTCCGACTGTGAGGGTGTAGCCGACGGGCAAGCCTTTGACGCGGAGCACGCGCCGATCGGCGTCGACAACGCGGACCGCAACAGCCGCCGAACCGAGGATCGTGCCTTTCGGATCAGCCTGAGGAAATAGCGAAAGTGGATCGCAGCACATGAACGCCTGGCGCGAGCCATCGAGCGCACGAAGGATGGCTGCGGCTTGCTTCAGTTCGCTATGCAGACCGCGTCCCAACGTGATCTCAGCAGTCCAAAGCGGATCTGCAAGATCGGCGGACCATACATCGCCATCGCCGTTTCCCGACAGTTCGTCATTGCGCTGGATGTCCCACTTCACGGTGGAAATGGGGAGTTTATTGAAGACTGCGCTTAGTGCTAGCGGGTCGGCCATTATCGCCTCCAGGGTTCGGAATTGATGGCCGCCACGCGGTCCGGCATGCCAGCGTCATAATCCCTGACGATCTCGATCGCGTAGCCGGGAGCTTCGTCGGCGACCACCTGCTTGATCAGCGGTTTGAGGTTGCCGTTGTTATCGAGGTCGAGGCCGACTTTGAGCGAGATCATGCCACGCGAGGCCGCGATGCCGGCACCTGCCTGTCCAGACGCCCCGGCCGAGAGAAGCGGCTGTACGCCGACAATGCCGCCCCTGTCATAGCCGCGGCGGCCGAGCCGCATGGCGTCGACTGTCTGGACGCCGCCGGCGCGGGCGATATCGGCTTGAGACCAGACGATCTCGCCTGCATGAACGATGCCGCGTGGCTCGTGGACGCCGCCTGGTCCGGTATAGCCGCCGCGATCATAGAGGCTGCCACCGGGCTTGGCAGGGAATGCCGACGAACCGCCGAACAGGCTGGTAAACCCTCCAAGCAGGGAACCGAGGAGCCCACCGCCAGAGCCGCCACCAGCTGCTGCGCTATTGACTTGGAAAAGGCTGTTCAAAACATCGTTGAGGAGGGTTTCAGAGATCCTCTTGAGGACGCTGACGGCAGCATCGCCAAGCGTCTCCCACATGCCCTTGCCCTGAGAGATGCCGCTGGCGAAAGTGGAAACGAAATCGCCGGTCAGCTCGCGGGCATATTGCAGCTGCAGGTTCGTCCGGATCAGGCCGGCCTCGTAGCTGTCGAAATCAACCGGCAGGCCAGCGCCCTTCAACGAAGATGCGATCTGCTGATCCATCGCCGAGCGGCCGAGCTGCTCGCGCTCGAACAGGATATCGGCCTTCAGCGTGGCCTTGGCTGCTTCCTCGGCATACTTCTTGAACGCCTCGACGCGCGCATTGATCGCTTCAACCTGTTGTGGCGTGAGCTTCCTGCCCTTGTCTTCGGACTGCTGAAGGATGTCGAGTTTGAACCGTAGCGTTTCCGCGGCAACGCCCGTTTCGCCGGCGAGCTGGGCTTCCAGCTTCATCTGCGCGACGCGGTCGTCGGCCGATTTCACGAGGTCACGATAGGCATTGGCTGTTGCCGCGACCGACTTGTCCGGCTTCGCCGGCTTGTCTCCGAGCGTGATAGGTTTCGCACCGGGAATTGGCACGTTGGTCGTGTTCCCATCGGAGTTGGTGACCGTGGGGTTTTGGTTCCAGATGCGCAGCAAAGCTTCATCGTACTCTCGCTGCGCCGATCGGCTGTTCGGGTCAGCCTGGAGAGCGGTCTGGTAGGCTCGAAGCGCTCTTTCCTGATCGGTAAGCGCCGGCATCGCAATCCCGGCAAGCTCGCGCAAAGCCGAGGAGAGTTGGCTGACAGCGCCGATCTGCGCGGTAGCAGTGCCTTCAATCAAGCCAATCTGCTGGTTCATTCCAGGGATCGAGCGGGCCACCCGGACCACGTCGTCGTCAAACTTACGCATTTCTTCGGCAAGGTCGCGGACGCCTTTTGGCGCATTCGCATTGTCGGCGATACGGGCCATTGCATCCCGGAACGCAAGCAGGTCAGGCTCTCCGGCTTTGATGGAGGCTCTTAGCTCGATAAACGCGTTTTGGTAGTCGCTGACGATCTTCGCGTCGGTCGATCCGACGAAGGGCGTGATGAATGTCGAGTAGGTACTGCGGGCGCTTGCCGCCTCAACGATACTTTCACGCGCATCTTTTAGTCGGTCGCGGATATCAACGATCGTTCCGCTCAGACCTTCGTTGACATACTCTCGCAAGCCCGAGGCGGCCTGGCCGTACCGTTCTCTCAACGAAGCAATTGTCTCGGCGTGCCCCTTCAGCAGCTCGTCCGCGGTTTTGACCTCGCTGGCGCTGGAAAGATACTGAACGAGGGCAGCGGTTGCAGCGATGACGCCGATCGTGACCAGCGAGACCGGGTTGAGGATTTGCGTGAAGGCACCCGCGACGGCCGGGCCGATTGACTGACCGCTCGCCCTGATGTCGTTGAAGACCTGCGAGACCTGCGGACCTTGCTGTAGAGCGACCGTGTACCAGGGCATGAACGCTGCGGTCGACGCAATATCGAAGCCCTGCGCCGCAAGGTTCGACGTATTGAACGACTGGCTGCCGTTTCCGCGATGAGCCGGCGTATCGGCGATCGCGGCATTGCGTCCTTTGAGCGCCTCGATCGAGGCGAGTGCTGCCTGACGTTCTCGCGAGATAGCGCTCGCCATCTCATCGGCCGATAGCGCGCCCTGCGCATGCAGAGTGCGGATCTCAGTCAGAGACGCCTTGTATTGACGGATCACGCCAAACAGCGGGTTCCACTTGGCGCGCAGATCGTCGAGCGACTTTCCCTGCGCTGCGAGTGCACCTGTCCATTCGCGTGCATTCTGGTTGGCCGGTCCGTCATGCAAGCCGGTCGATGTTGCGATGAGCTTCTGCAGCTCCGTTGCGGACTTGCCCGCAGCATCGCCGATCCCGGCGATCGCGCTACTTGCAGCCGTCGCGCCATGGCGGGCCTGAGATGGATCGATTTCAACGCGAGCCGAAATCTTCAATGGGTTTGCCATCAGTCGGCCTCGTTCAGGACTCGGAGCGCTGCAGCCTCCATGACCCGGAGGTCATCGAGGAGCTTGGGCGGGATTTTCGACGTCGGTCGGCGGCGATGGCCAGAGTGCCGGCGGGCTCCCAGCACGACTTCGCAACTTTGATAATTGAGACCCAGCCAGATGAGGCCCGACATGCCGGAGACCGCATTCCATTGCGTCTGGCATTCGAGGAAGGCGCAAAAGCTATTCCAGGCAGTTGGCATGATCCCGAACATTTCCTCGTCGCCGACCGGAATTGCGATGGTTACGCCCAGTTCCCGGAACTGCTTCTGCATGTCGTCGTCGACGACGGTAGCCTTGGAACGATCGACGCGGCCGCTTCGTACTCTTGCCCATCGAGCGGCCGCGTCCATCAGTTTCCCAAGCGAGCCTTGTCCTGGCTAATTGCTTCTTCGTAGGCACGCACAAGCCCGATCCGAACGCGCTCGTGGGCCGTAACTGCCCGGAAGGTAACATCGGTAAACGCGATCGGCTTGTCGTCGTCACCGACAATGGAACTCCAGCCTCGAATGACTTCTTGCAAGGCGGTCTGATCGTGCGCGTGGATCTCTTCCTGAATAACCTTCAGTTCGTCGAGCTCCATTCCAGGCGTCATCTTTGCGAGGATCGCTCGGCGTTCGGCAGTTCGCTTCCTGCCGACCTCGGGATCGAGAATGGCGAAGATGACCTCGAACTCGCGCTCGATCAGCTCACCGGGTGAACCCGGGTTGGGCTCGATCACCTTCACCGGCCATGGGAAGGTCAGTTCGCTCGACAGTTTGAACATCGGATGAGGGCCTTTCGAAGCCTATTTGAAGGTGATTTTGAACTCGTCATTGCCCGCGACCGGCGTGTACATCAGCGGCAATGTGTTGTTCAAAATGCGCTGGCTCTCGCCATAAGTCGGCCGACCGATCTGGACCGCCGGCGCATCGAACGCGACGATGTTGCCAGCGACCGTGCCGTGCTGGGCGGAAAGGATGCCCTTGGTATGGGCGCGAGCGATCGCAAACCAATCCTTCGTCGCAAGGCTGACAGCTTCCATGATCGCCGATCCGGTCATCTGACGGTCGACCTGCTGGATGCTCTCATGGTTGATGAGCATGCGAGGCTCGATCTGGTTTGCGAGATCCATCGTGACGCCTTCGACGCCGACGGTCGAGAGACCATGCAAAGAGAAGGTCGTGTTTGCCTTGTTTACGGGAACCGGTGCCTTCCAGGCCGTCAGAACCTGCGCGGGCAAGGCTTGATCAGAGATCGTGCCAAGAAGCCCGGTGTACACGAAGGCAAACCTCGGGATCTGACGAGGCGCAAGATTGAGGCTCATGGTGCCGCGCGCGCCGAGCAGCGCGTGCTTGACGCCATCGCCGTTGAACCAAAGGGTGGCAGCTTCGTGCTGCGCCGAGATCGGCAGATACTGCACGTCGACGCCGGCCGAGATGACTTCTGCCAAGCCGGAGCTTCGCAGCAGCGGACCAGATGCCGGCGGCGTACCGACAACGCCGGAGCCTGCGATCTCGATCTCGAAGGACAGTCGCGCATAATTGGCGACGAACAGAACGCCCTGGTGGCCCATGTAAGGCAGGACGAGATCTCGACTGACGTCCTCCCCGAGCAGTGGTTCGAGGTTTACGTTCGTCGCCTGCAGCGCATTGGCCGCGCCGGTCGGGGCGGCATCGACGCCATAAGTCGTTTCGATCTTTCCAAGGATCGCGCGGTTACGCCAATAGCGTGGCATTATTTGTCATCCTTTCGCTTGGCAGGCGTCGCCGCTGGTGCCGGTGTTGCTTCGCTTGCTTGCGGATCCTCGGTGCGTTCCAGGAGCTTCAGTGATCCATCGGAACTGCGGGTGTATGAACCGCCAGTGGTCGGTGCGTCAGCCATCGGTTTCCTCCTGATAGCGGGCATTGGTGAAGACGTCTTCGAACCAGACAGTGCCGCCGAGGGCCTGCTGCAGCTCGCCCTCGACATGCTCAAGCGGATCGCTTGCGCCTTCGGCCATGAAGCCGAGCAGCTTGGCGCGGACGTAGGTTTTGAGCGTCTCGATATCGCCGGCTGCAGCCGCGTTTTTCTGCTGCGAAAGGTTCGTGGTCACGATGACCACGCCGATATCTGCAGCGGTTCGCTGCATAATGGAGTTGATGCGCTCACTTTGCGCCGAACGTTCGCGGGCGATGTACACGTAGACGGCAGGCGTATTCGGCGGCTGGTCTTTCACGTTCGCCAGTTCACCTGCGCCACCAGCGATCCGAAACGGTGTGCCGGCTTCCTGAAGCCGATCAATAATGGATTTGATCAAGGCCTTGCCTCCCGTTCGAGCCAGTCCTGGCCGATGGCGATCAGCTCGGCACGATCCTGCTCGTTGAAGCCGAGATACGGCCGCGCTGGCATCTTGACTGTGTGCTCGCCGATGGTGATGTTTTTCTCGGTCGCGCCCTTGGTGCCGCGCTGGACGAAGCGGTACCGCTTGCGGATCTTCTTGAAGCTGGCGCGCTGACTGCGAGCGTATTGCTGGATCTCGCCACCGAACTGATGAATGCCGGCGTATTCGACGTTCGAGCCGACTTCTGCCGAGTGATCGTCGGAGGCAGCGACCAAGCTGGAATAGAGCCGCGTGGTCACGCGCAGGATATTCGATGCGCCGCGACGCCGTCCACGGATCTTCGCCAACGTCGTACGTCTGGCAAGCGGTGCCCACTTCGTACCGTCAGGGCCAACTTGGCGCTCGAAGCGTCTTTGCGTTGACGACAGAAGGTACGCCGCCATTTCGGCCGTCAGCCCGCCCGGATGCGTGATTGAGATCCCGATCGCCGAGATGACAGGCGTAAGTTCGTCGTCGAGGATTATCGCAGCGCCCGGCATCAGAAATGCCTCAGGCTATCGCGGGTGAACACGCGACCAGGTGCAGATGCCTTGACCGAACCGCCGCCAGCTTGCGGTGCGCTTACCCCCTCGATCTCAAGTGTCACTTGACCTTTGGAGACATTTTCGAGCCACCGCGTCGCCTCGCGATAAGCGCGCGACACCGGATCATCTTTGTCTGCCGACCGGCCATGCAGGTAGTACCGAGCAATATCGCAAGCCATCTTCACAAGAATCGGCGGCACACTCGCCAGAGGTACCCGGTAAAACTTGGCAAGATAGCCGTCGATTAGAGCGGCCGCGTCAGTTAAGGCGCGGTCGATTGGCGTCGCATCGATGGTTGAAACAGGAATGTTGGTCCGGTCGGTGAGTTGGATAAGTTCCTCCTCACCAAACCGGTCGATCAGATCCTGTTGCGTTGCGTAAGGCACGGCCGCTCCGGTGGTTAGATGATTTCGGCGACGAGGTTCGGCTCCGTTAGGATGGCTTCCACCTCGTGGGAGGTGAAGCGATCGAGGCGATACTCGACGGCCTCGGCCGGGTGCGCGATGCCAGCGCGTCGGAAACCCGCGATCTTGGCTGAAACGCGGAGATGCGTCGCACCCGCTACCAGTCCAGCATCCAGGGTTCGATGAGCGGGCTCAGTCACTCCCACCAATGAACGACGCTCTTCGATCATGTTGATGAGGTCGAACACGATCTCAGCCGGATCGTCTGCAGGGCTCCAGCCCTTCAGGATGCCGTCGCGAGTAACGCTGTCGATCGTCGATATCAGCGACGTTCCCACGAGTGCCATATCGACAAGATCGGCATAGTCGCTGCAGCCTGTCTCGGCCAAAGCCGAAGCAATGCTGAACGCCGAGGTTTCTACTTCCACTGCGGGACTGGCCGAATTGCCAGCCCCGACTTCAACAGCGGTCGCGCTTCGCTCGGGGGTATTCGAAAGGTCTGTCGCGTCAACATGCAGAAACGCGGACTGGCCGAAAGTGTCGGGACGTAAGCTCTCCATGGAGACTGCAACCGGCTGTACAAACTCCGGGCCAGCGCCAGCGGCTGCGATCGCGGCGTCGCCGGCAGCATCACCGGTGATTGCAGGTTCGGAAGCGAGGGCCGGATTGACCGGCTCAACCACCGAACCGACCGCGAGAACCGGCCGTGTTACAGCAGCAGCTGCGAGGTCGCCGGCGATGTCATTATTCTGATGCTCGCCGAGCCCCAGTGCATCGACAGTGCTGATATCGTGGACGACGCCTTCGCCCGTGCTGGCAGGCAAGGCAACGCCGGTGGAGAGGGTGCGAGTCGAGGTGGCAGTAAGAGGTTTCTTAACCATCGTTTTCCCTTTCGGATCTTGCAGAGCGGATCGGCAATCGATCTCCTCTGAAAAATCCGCCCGGCAACGCGCCGGGACGGACATTCATCGAATGCGACTTCAGTCTCGGACGCTCGGCAGGCTGAGACCGTGCGTGTCATGGCTCTCGCGGTAGACTGGCTTCAGGAAAGCGATGACGCGGAACATGACAGGCTTGAACTTCGAGAAGAGCATCGTGAGGACTGCCGGAACTGGTGTCTTTTCGACGAGGTAAACCACCGGTGCAGTGAAGGCCCAGACGACGTGTCTGGCGACGTTGCAGACGACGGAATAGATCTGGCTTGCCCGCAGGAACGCGATGATCCCGATGACTGCCTGGAGGATGTAAGAGCGGCGATACGACATGCTTCGTCTTTCTGGGTTGGAAATTGTCCGTCCGGCATTCGCGCCGGAACGGCATTACTTCGCCTGGTAAGCTTGGGAGGATCAGGCGAGGAGCGGAACGACCAGGACTTCGGCGGTGCCTGCCCACTTGTTGCTTTCGCCGCCGTTCACCAAGGCGCTGGCGACGATTGCACGAGCAGCACCTTCGAGTGCAGGCGGTACGACCAGGAGGCGTGGGTTTAGATTGAGTGGCCGACCGAAGTCACCCTTCATGCCACCGATCGCGACACGGGCCGTCTCGTAAGTCTCAGCGTTCAAAGGCTGCTTCGAGCCCCAGGCTTGCTGCCAGAAACCGAACCCGACCTGGCATCGGCCGTCAGCGCCGTACAGGAATTCCTTGCGGAAGAAGACGTTGTCGTCGTCTTCCTTGTCCTTCCGGATCAGGTTCGTGAATGGCTTGCGCTCCTGGTAGATCAGCGGTCGCAGCGGGCGCGACGCGTCCATCAGGAACCAAGCAGGGCCGGTACCGCCGTCCGTATTGGCAACCGAGATGACCTTGCCGTTGATGTCCAGAACCGGGTGATCGGTGTCGAAGAAATACTGGCCGTCGTAGCAGTTGGTGGAGAAGCCAAGTTTCAGCAGTTCGAAGATCAGCTCGTCCGGGAAAATCAGCGCGGCAGCACCCATTTCCTCGAACAGCGGCCCGTAGATGCCAAGGTTGTCGTCGTCGAAGTCGTCGCGGTCGACACCGATCGTATTTTCGAACGAACGGTTGGTGAGCGTATAGCCGTGCTTCGCCAGTGCGTTGATGACGCGGTCGCCGATCCATTCACGGAAGCGCGGCACTTTGCCGAGCCAGCCATACTCGTTGCTCTTCGTGGTCGAGCGGACCGTGGTGGCGATACGGTCCTTCAGCGAGGAGCCGGAGGTCAGACCCCGCTGAAACGCGGCATTGAAGCCTACGCCAGCGGATCTGAGGGTCGCGTGATTGATTTCCATGTGTTGCCCCTTAAGCGAACGTGACCCAGACGCCCTGGTCATCAACGTCGAAGATCTTGCCGACGATGGACCGGGAGTTGGTGGCGGAGGTTTTCGCGACAGTCTGGTCATCGACGCCATAAGCATCGGAGCCGATATCGGCGCGGGTGATGAGGTCGGCCGAGGCCGAGTTCTCGTAGCGGAAGGTGCCAACCTCTGTCTTGGCGAGGACAGCACCATTCGAGCCGGTGAGATTGTCCACCGTCTGCTCGATGCGGGCGATGCCCTTCAGGGTAGCGACGGCCGTAACAGGAACCAGATACCCGGCCGGGTTGATGCCTGCCATGCCACCGGCGATGAGCTTGACGCCGGCTCCGATCGGAACGTGACGAGTGGTGCGCTCGCGCCGCGGTGTGTTTCGGGGTGCGGAAAGAGCGGTCACTGGCCTGCCTCCATTGCTTCGCGGGACTTCTTCATGTCCTCGGCGCTGATGCCCAACTGACGCATGACAGTGAGGTCGGCGTCATCAAGGCTTGCTGCGGCACTTCCCGCGGCAGGGGGCGCGGTTGAGGAGCGCTGCGCTGATGTCAGAACCGGAGCCTTGCCGACGAAGTCGTCGAACATCTTGATGTCGGCCTTATGCAGCGAGATCGCCCAGTCCTTCTGGGCCGGAGTGATCTTGCCTGCACGCATGGCGGAGGCGATGGCCGTCTCGGCATCCGTGTCGACCTTGTGCGTGACCAGCGAGTTGACCTGGTCGCGTACTTCCTGGAACGCGGCGATCGGAACGAACTTAGTCGGATCGACGGTGCCTGCAGTGTGAGCTGCGGCGAGGGCGCTTACGATCGCGTCGACCGGAGCGTTCTCGGGCTGGCCGGCGGCGATCGCGATCTTCTTGCGGTCGGCGAATGCGGACTGGACGGCCGTCATGACCTCTTCCGATTTCGCATCCTTCATCAGGCCAGCTGCAGCGGCGATTGCCGTTGAGCTGGTGAGCAGCGAGTTGACGGCAGTCAGCACGTCATCCTCGCCGGTGCCTTCGGCCAGGCCGAGGGCAGCGAGCACTCTTTTCATAGGAACCTCTGTTTTGGGGGGCTGAAAGTGGAAAACCGAATGAGCGGAGATCTCGACCATGTCGAGGTTCGGCACGTTGGTCAGTGCGACGGACTGCAGAGCGAGGATCTCGCCATCCGCCTTGTGGAAGTAGACGGGCGAAACGTAACGGTATTCGCGACCCTTGATGTGCGAGGCAGCATTTGCAGTCCATTCGACGCGACCATACAGGCCATCATCGCGTGCCTGGACTTCCTTGACCCAACCGGCAGCAGGAGCGGGCTTGCCGTTCTCCTGGCTGTTGCGGCTCTGATGTTCGTAATCGACGAGGATATCCGTCCCGCCAGCATACCGCCGCGTCATCGCGGCGATCTGTTCGAGCTTTACCTTGCCACCGGCATGATATGGACCGCGACCATCACGGCCCGAGAACGTCCCGGCCGGGATCAGCAGCACCCACGGATGATCGGCCGCAGTAGCCGGAAGATCGGTCGCGTGAGCAGTGAGGAGCGAAGATGCAAGGAGAGCGGCGACGGCGTTTTTCATGAGTGCATCTAAGCTCGATGCAGGCACTCACTCTTTCGTCCGAAATCGGACTTCCCCGAACCGCTTAGTGGGAGGGATCGCGTCGTCCGACCATACTGCGACATGATCGAGCGGGCAACGGACCGATCGATGAATTTCGAAGCCACTTCAAAGCCCGTACAGCGGCTTCAGGGGTATTTCGGCAGCAACCGCCCGTTCGCACTCTTGGCAGCGCTCCTGAGCCGTTTGTTGCATTCCTACTGGAACCGGTGGAAATCCCTTGGTGCGCGCGACACGGTGTAATTCTCCCCGCCGTAGGACTGTCTTCTTACAGGTTCACAATGTGAGGTTCTTGGAAGGCCTCACCGCGGAAAAATCATTTTCCACGGTCACTCGGAATTCCTTGTAGGAGTAACGAACTGTCACAGGTCGCTGGTCAGACTGAGATGTCCGTCCTCCTTATTCAGGGCTGGGAATCGAAATACCACAATGGGTTTTAAGCGCCTTCCGACACGACGAACTAACCACGATGCTGAGAGCATCACGCAGTTGAGGTTGCTTGGCACCCTCGAGATGATCGCGCATAACAGATGCGATGATAGTTACGCAGAGGCTCACCGTCTCTCGTTCGCGTGTCGCCCACTTACCGAGGTCTGCCTGGTTCGGCTTAGTGATAGAAGTTTTCCCATCTGCCGACGTCATCCTGAACAGGGAGTTAGAGGCATGAACAGCCTTAGAAAGAGTGGCATACTCACTATCGATGAGAGACTTCAAATCCAAGCTTTTAGCCAAGTCTTGAACTTTCGGATGTTCAGCGACATACGCTCGCAGTTCTTTCGGTGGAATGTAAAATTTTCCGCTCTTCCACTTTTCCAACTCGACAGGGTGATCGGCATAGTAAACCGCGGAGAACGTGTTTTCCATGAAGCTCCGGAGCGCCTGTAGTGCCGGACGCCAGCAGCCAAAACTTGCGTTAACATGAGAAAGAACCGCGTCGTTATGGGCCTCGTAAAAGAAATGAACTGCCTCCGGAGACAAATTTCGTTCGAGCAAGTCAACTTTGATCGCATTGACCGCTGCTATACGAGCATAGCTTTCAATCAGGACGTCTTTGCCGCTTAAGAGCTTAATATTGTCGGCGATTGCTTTGGAGAACGCTGTAACAAAAGCCTGATGATTTGCGGCTACCGCTTCAGGAATTTTAGCCATTGTTCAGCAAAAATTGTAACGCGGAGGAGAGTTCGGATGGCCGATCAGAATCGGACGCTGTCGACTTTCGAGCTACCCGGTCCCGTTCGGCGTCATTCTCGGCAAGATAAGTGATGATCTTTCCCATAACGTCGCGAGCACCGTCCCGAGCGCGCACTTCGAGCGGAAGTTCGAAATCACGGATGACCTTCTCCCAGTCCAGCTTGTTGTACTTCGAAAGGGCCGCCAACGCAGAGAGGCTGATACCAATGGGTTGCTGGGGAGGCGCACCCATTAAGGCTGATCCCAAGCCATCAAGTTCTTGGTTAGGCATCGCCCGCAAAATCTTCCCTAGTTGCTGCAGAGCCTTCGCGAGTTCGTGTGTCTTCATATCAGAGGCCTAATTTCTTGATGAGCTCGGCTGAGAAAGCAGCGAATTCCTGCTTCGCTTGAGCATCATTCATTTCATAGATTGGCTTGTTCTTAGCTGTAGCTTCCGTGACAGCGGAACGTTCTTTGATCTCAGACTTGAACATCTGCCGGGGAAACTGTTTTCGAAGATCGGCGGTCGTCTGGTCTCGAAAAGCGGACTGTCGGCCAACCCGGGATAACACAATCCCCGCATTCTTGATTTCAAGCTCCATGTCATCGGCAAACTTCTTTACCCGCCTGATGAGTAGAGCGATGCCAAGGCTCGAGAGAAAATCTGGAGATACGGGTACGACGTAATGTGTACTGATCGCCAAAGCATTCTGTGTCGGAAGCGTCAGGTTTGGCGGGCAGTCGCATACTATGACGTCGTACTCGTCCATGATGTCCTTCAACGCTTTTTTCAGCAATTTCTCGCGCGCGTTTCTTCCACCAATATCAAGATCGATCGTAAACAGATTGAGGTCAGAGGGAACGAGGTCAACGCCGGGGAATACATCTTCGATGATAACATCGTCGGTAGTCTTGACGTTTCCTTCGGCATGTTCCGTGTTCCTCACCCCTAGCAGGTCGGCAACGGTACCATTTTCATTGCGGTGCTTTGCCCAAGCCTCAGGCGAAATGCATGAGAAGGTGGCGTTCGTCTGCGGATCAAGGTCGACCAAGAGCGTTTTATAGCCGTTCTTACCGCAGTAAGCAGCGAAGTTGACCGCTAGCGCGGTTTTGCCAACGCCACCTTTTAGATTCACGCAGGAAACTACGACTGTCATGCTTTCCCCCAGCTGTTACGTAGTGAAGCTCTCGCATCGCCAGAACGGTTCGTCAACCACCTGCTACTGAACATCTAAGGTGGCGAGCGCACTGGGCGTATCACTCGCCGCTTCCTGATTTACGCAGTCATTCACGTCGGTCCAATAAGAGCTTCACATCGCCTCGCTCCAAAAGTCGCACGATGTTTTCCTCCCGTGCGAAGCGGAAGGATGTCAAATAAGCAGTTTTGCCGGTAGCGGTTAGCTTCAGAGCGATGTACCGCCAGCGGCCGTCCGCGAGTTTAGTCGATACGAACGTTCGCTCCTTGTCCTGGAAGACAAGCGTCGGCTCACCACCGATCGATGGAATTGCGCGGTAATCAGCAGGTGTCAGCTCAGGATAACGTCGAGCCTGCTTCTGCATTATCTCCGAGGAGAGTAACGCGACCCGAACATCCCGGCCAAGAGCCTCCGAGATGGCCTCTGGGATTGCCATCACAGGCATGCTGCCCTTTGGGTTGCGCAGGAACCGCTCGAAGGCGACACTAGATAATCGTTCATCCACAGCAGCCGTAATAAAAATGAGCGGTGCATCGGCAATTTTTTCTGCCAGCGATTGGTTGATACGTGCCTCGTAGGCAGCGCGTCCGGGGTTGTACGCCCAGCCAGGATCGATGCCGTCAGGGACGCGGGTGATTTCTCCAGTGCGCCTGTTGAGGAAATTGCGGAAAGTGTCTTCCGGTGCCTCAAATCGCAGATCTTCGCCCTCGGCCTGGAGCTGATCGACGTCTCGCTGCGACAAGCTTTGAATTGTGCAGCGGCAGTTCCAACCGCAGGGCGGGGCCCATTCATCCCAGTAAGGATGATCGACAGACAGGACGAGATTGTGCCGGGCCCGGTGCGCCGGCCGGGTGCGATCGTCGAGGAGAGCCACATAGCGCAGAAACGGACGGCCGCGCTTGTTCTGCTCAAAACCAGCCCAGTGGCCTGCTGCGTATGAGGTCCGCATATTTGCGTCGAATATCGTCTGCAGCCTGCGATCGCTGCCGAGCTGGGCCGCGACCAAGTCGCCGGTCTGGGGATCCTCAAGAAGCTTTTTGCCCCACCAACCCTTGGCTTGGAGCAGTGGTCGAAGGTCACGAGCGAAATCCCGCGGAGTTCGACCCTCCTTCAAAGCTCGTTCGAAGCCATCGGAAATGTCCTTCAGGATATCGAAGCCCGCAGACTTGGCGACGGTGAAGGATGTGGCATGCTCCTCCCGCCACATGTCGAGATAGGAGAACGTGCCGACCAGGTCAGGCTTGCGGGCCTCGAAGGCCCGGATAGCGTCCATCGGTGGCAGTGGCCTCAGTTCGATCATGTCAGAGATTATCCGACAGAGGATCGTTCGCGATGCCGGCCAGGCGGGCGGCAAACGACGCCTTCGCAAGCCGATCGGCAAGTGCCTCAACATCCATCTGGCGGAGATGATCGGCGAGGATCGTCCGCGCGTCTTCTACTGTCGCGGCGCGACCGAGCTTCGCTTCCAACCCTTCGATGATGTTGTCTACCGCTATCTCGAAGCCGTCGGCTGCGAGCATGTCCTCTATCGAGGTGTCGATAGCGTCTTTCGGAGCGTTCAGGTCGGCGCGATGAGCAGCAATGCCGATCGGCGTCTTATCCTTCGGCTTGAGCGACTTCTTATCCTGGTGACCATCGTCTGGCTTTGCCGGCGCTCCCAGCAGCTCCTCGTCTTTTCCCGGCTCTTCGATGCCTAGCTTGTCGCGGACGATCGACATGCCGACCTTGCCGCCCATACTCACGAAGGTTTTTACATCGGTGAGCCATTTGCTCGTGTCGAGCTGCTCGGGTCGCCCGATCTTGATGTCCGGGTATGCCTTCTGCGGGCCCATGTTGAGGTCGATGTAGGGCTTGAACAGATCGCGCTTCAGGGTCGCGGCGAGCTGCCTTGCGTCGGAGCGTTCGATGTCCTCTTTGACGCTGCTATGGACTTTGCCAACCGCATATCCACCGGCGATTGCGTCGGTCGTCCCGGTCTGGCCGAGAACGACTTTCGACACCTGCTGATCGAGCCAGTCGCATCGCTTCAGGTAGAGTTCGTGCGAACCGGCGATATCGGCCTTCACGAACTCGACGGACATCGATGCCGGCACGATCGCCGAATAATCTACGCCGATATTGGCGACCGCCTGCAAGAGCACTTCTTTGTCGGCCTCGGACGCGCCTTCTCCCCATTTGCCCAGGCGCAGCGGCTGGCCGTAGGCTTCGCAGAAGATTGCCCAGTCCTTTTGCGTGAAGCTCTTGAACAGGAATGTCCAGCACACGGCGCGAGCAATACCGCCACGGATTGGCAAGCCCGACTTCACCTTCGCCTGGTGAAATACCCATTTGAATGGCGACAGAGGAACATCACCGGTCACGTCGCGCAAAAGCGGCGTCTCACCGTCTTCGTCTGCGAATCGGAACCAGCGCGGATCCCGCCATTTCAGAGCAACCGGCTCCCACTGGCTTTCCGATGTGTCCCAGATGATTTCGGTAGCGGAGAAGCCTTTGCCGATCGCATCAAGGATATCGATCAGCTCGGTTTCAAACGCATCGCGGTCGATGAAGCTACGGATCATGTCAGCATTGGCCACGTCCTCGGCGCTGTCGCTCGCGGCTTCGACCGTAATCTCAAGACCGGCGACCTGTAGCTTGCGAGACATCAGAACGCCGGCGTAATGCAGGTCGCGTTCTTCCATGTCCTCGGCCAGCGCCAGATAGGCTTCCGGATCACCATTGATGCTGGACTTCAACATCCGGGCGAGCTTGGCCGGGGTCAGGCCCGACGCCTGATGGTCGTTGTTCGGCCGGCGCACGCCCATCATCGTGGGTGCTGCCTGTTCCTTCTTCAGAGCCA
This sequence comes from Rhizobium sp. NFR12, assembly GCF_900108545.1. Lineage (NCBI taxonomy): Bacteria > Pseudomonadati > Pseudomonadota > Alphaproteobacteria > Hyphomicrobiales > Rhizobiaceae > Rhizobium > Rhizobium sp. NFR12. The sequence goes on from NZ_FNWM01000001.1 coordinate 1,171,641, forward strand.
CGGTGCTGACTGGGTTGCCCCACTGGTCGATGATGCCTGCCATTAGTAGATCCCTCTCGATCGGCGCATTCCAGACAGGCGGTATGGGGCACCGTCGTCTCGGCCGGACGAACCGCTGTCAAATTTGGTCGGTGCGCGCGGAACAGGAATGTAGCCGTATTCGTGCCACTGCATCCGACTGGCGAAGTGAGCAAGCGCCAGGGCAACTGCAAAGTCGCCGTGACGGCGTTTGTTGGTTTCGCCTGTCCGCGAATCCGGGATCATCGGAATGCCCCGGATGACTTTGACCAGGCGAAGGTCGGACAGGTGATTGTCATCCTTGGAGATCGCGATCGCATCGTCTTCAAATGCCGTCTTAAGAGGCGGCATGTTGATGCGGTACCATTCCTGGGAGAACTTGATCGCGTGGACGAGGCCGCCCTGATTGTCTTTGTCGCGAAGGCCGAAGATGCGGCCCATATCTTCCGCAACTGTCCAACCCATGCCGGTGGCGTCGAACGCTGCTCCGACAAGCCGAGGAGCTGCCTGCAGGATCATCTTGATGATGGTCTTTTGCTCATCACCGGGAACGCCGCGCATCTCGACAGTCAGGGCGCTGGATCGCTTCAGTGTCTTGTCGATCGACAGGAGGGAAGCCACCGACAAGTCGGCCACGCGGGCAAAGTCGAAGCCGAGCGCGTGCATCAGTGCCGGATCGAGCAGTTTCAGCGCTGCTTCGAGCTGCTCCATGAACGGTGCCAGAAGGACAAGCCGCTCCAGCTCGGGCAGGTGCAGGAAGTTCGGCGGCAGATCGAGATAAAGCACCGGTGCGTTGGACGTCATACGGGCTTCGATCAGCGGGCCGGTCAGCCACGCGCCGCTGCCCATCGTTGGAACGCAAAACAGTTCCTCATCCGCGCCATCGCCGTAAAACTTGATGATGTTCTCGCGCCAGTCGGCTTCCGCCTCTGGCGACCAGGTCTTTCCCGTCACCAGGGCGATGCGCTGGTAAAGTCCGTCGATCAGCGCCTCGTCGAAATCGATGTGCATGTGATCGTAGGCGGAGCGGCCCGACAGGATATCTTGGATCTGCACGTTGAATTCGTTTTCCGCGCCGTTGTGGGTCGAGCAGACAACGACTTGGCCGCCCCACATCAGGAAGGCGAGCGCGGCCTTCAGCAGCTCCTTCAGACTATCGACGAACGCCGCCTCGTCGATCATGACCACGCCTTGCTTGCCGCGCAGCGATCGTGGAGCCGAGGATAGGCCGACGATCTCGAAGCCAGAGGCAAACCGGATACGAAACGCCTGGATTGCGCGGACGCCTTCGTCGTCGCTGTCGTCGAACAGAAACTCGTCCATCTGGATGGCAGCAGTCGAGAAAGCCCGAGCCCACATCCCACAAGCGTCGATGAACTCGCGCGTCATGTCCTGCGAATAGGAAATATACATGACGTCCATGCCGCCGGCGGCTTTCGCGCGGCCGGCGCGCAGGACGGCGTAAGATGCAAATCCCCAGGTCAGACCGATACGGCGGCTCTTTTCGATGAAGAGCACCTGGCATGTCGAGCTTTCCAGCTTGGCGATCGTCCTGCCCTGATAGGGTAGGAGCGCCTTCGGTAGCCCGACCTGATCCAGGAGATCAGGCAGCACTTCGGTCGACTGGCGGCGGATCTCCGCCCATTCCTCTTTCGAAAAAGGTGCACTCACTTCTGCACCCCGAGGATCTTCGAGAGGATCTCTTCAGCGCCCTCGGCGGAAACGCCCTTGGCTTTGACGACGGCCTCGACAGCGTCGGTGACCTTTTCGCCGAATTCCTTCTCGACCTTCTGACGGCGTGCCGTCGAAATCCCCTGCGCCTGGGTGGCAGACCGCAACGCGTTGGCGAGCGCCATTGCACCCTTCGGATCGAGGCCGGCTTCACCGCCATTCGTGAGCAGTTCGAAGATCAGTGTCTTGATGGTCTCTGCCGCGATCAGCGTGAGATTGTCGGAGTCCGAGACGTCGAACTTTTCGGCTAGCGTCGCTGCGATTTCGCGGGTCTGGTTGAGGCGCGAGGATACTGTCGCCAGCTTGATGCTGTAGCGGTTAAAGGCGCTGAATGATGGAATGACGAATTCCAGCTCGCCGCGATGCTCTCTCTTCAGAGCCTCAAGCTGCGCAAAGAATTCTTCGTAGATGTCGACCTGTGTCCGGTCCCTGTCCTGCAGGGCGGCAGCAGCCGAAGCCACGATCGGCGCGCACTCTTCGGGCAGAAGTTCGATACCAGACAGGCGGCTTCGCATCAGCTGATCACCCTCTGGATTGCGACGGTTGGACGCTTTACACCCGGAAGAACAAGCTCGCGCTGCAGGTGCCGCCAGCCACGTTGCGTGATGGTACCGATCCTGATGGTGCCAGCGTCGACAACGGTGATGGCACCATGCTCGGCCAGGTGCGCCATCTGGTCGTGGACCCAGTCTCGGTCTTTGCGGATCACGAAGGCATCGAGAACGACTTCGAGCGTGCTGCTCGCCAGACTGTCGTTCGTCTGCTCGGACAGCGCGCGCAAAATGATCAGGCGCGCGTCTTCGCGGGTCACCTTCTCATAATCAATGGCCAGTGGGATCATCAGCTCGCTTTCTTCATTTGGTCGACCAGGACATCATTGAGCCGCTCGCCAATCGCCTGGATGGGCTTCAGTTGCGCGTCCATCGCGCTGAAGCGACCGTCCAGTGTGGCATCCTGCTTATCGAGGCGGCCGACGATCGTGATCATTGTCATCTCGATCCGGTGCGTCGTTTCCTTATCCGGCAGATGCTTCATATCGCTCTCGACCGTCTGGATCCGGCGGTCGTGGTCGATGAGCTTCGACTCGGCTTTGACCAGGCGGTCTTCGAGCTTCTTCTCTCCGGACGAGATGATGCCCTTCAGCAGGATCATGAAATTGAGGATCGTCATCGCGGCAACGATCCAGGAAATGAGGGGAGCAACGTCCAAGGCGGCACTGGAGGCATTCATCGGCGTAGACCTTCATGTTCGTGAGCCTGCTGGCAGGGGACGCACCGAAGCGCGAAGGGAGCCACAGCCAGGCGTTCGGCCGGGATCGGCCTTTCGCATTCCACGCATTCTTCACGGCCGGTCCGACCGATCTTTTCCCGTGTTGCAGCCAACGACGCCTCTCGCTCTTGAGAGGCGCGCAAGTCGGCCAGGTCCAGTCCTCGCTCACCCATGCTCACTTCGGCCGTGCTCCTGCATCGACCGCCGCGACCGCTTTAGCTCTGCGGATCTCGCAGATATTGCGCGCCGTGCGATCGCTCGCCCAGTTGTCAAAAACTTCGGCCTCCGGCATGTCGCGATCGGGCTTCGCGCTCAGCGCCGGGCAAGGCTTGCGGACCTCAGGCGGCAGCTCGAACGGGATTGACTTGGTAATCACGACAGGCTCGCGATCGGGATCAGTTTGGGAGCAGCCGACCGCGATCGCCGCTAAGGCCACAGTCGACACGAAGCGGAAGCTGCGCATTTTTCACCTTCAGTTCTGCGAGTTGCTGTTCGGCAAAGCGCACCTGGTCGGTGGCTTCGGCCTGCATCGTCATGGCAGCGGAGACTTGCTCTGCAGCCTGTTTGTTCGTCGCGGCGTTGGCGCGCTCGATCTTCGCTTCCCAGACCCCGTCTCGTTCGGTGATCGCGGCCGCGCGCGCGTCGCTCACCATCTCGTTGACGGTTCGCAAGGCCAACCAGCCGAGCAGCAGCGCGGCGATTAGCATTGCGCCGACGATCAGAAGCGGCGTGACAGCCTTTGCAATCCATGCCGGGATCATGCCGCATCCTTCTTTGCTGCTGCCTGGGCCTTGCCCTGAGCCCGGTAGTCGGCCGAGCCGAAACCGCGGTGGACAGCGAGATTGCCGGTGATGATGGCGAACATGGTCGGAAGGGCGATATTGCCAAACCCAACGGCCTGCTCTGATCCGAGTATCGCGCCCACGGTCAGCATGACGATAACCGCCCAGGCGCCGACAAAGGACGCCCAGAGATACCAGCGCGAAGAACTGTAGGAAGGACGCTCCATGATCAGGCGGCCTTATCCAGCAGCGCATGGAAAGGTGCGGTGCCATTGAGGGCACGGTCCATCTCGTCGCGGGTTTGCGGTCCGACCTTGCCGTCGATGAGGATCTTGCGCTCGGATTGGAACCAACGCGTCACCATTTCGAGGTTCTGATCGAAGACGGACGTCGGCACGACAGGCCACTGGTGACCGATCTTCCTTCGGAGGGTCGCAAGCTGGTCTGCCCATTCCTCGACGGCTAGGCCGGTCATACCGCGCGAGAGCGTGGCATCGAGGATTGGCTGGAATGTCTTGCCGCCCTCGAAATAGCCATCGTATTCGGCCGATGCGTTGAAGCACGGGCACGCCTTGTTGGCATACTCGTTGTGGCCGGAGATCTTCACGATGCCAGGGTAGGCTTTCTTCAGGGCGAGCAGCTCTTCGAGAAGCGCTTCTTTCTGGACGTTGGTGCGCGTGTCGAAGGCCGTCTTGCCGTCGCTCTTCAGGCCGCCGACATAGACGACGCCGATCGTGCCAGTGTTGTGGCCCTCGCAGTGAGCGCCAATATTCTCCATGACGCGGCCCTGCCAGCGCTCGCCATTGATCCCGATAACGCGATGGTAACCGATCCCGGACCAGCCGCGGGCCTGGTGCCATGCGTTGATGTCCTTGACGGAAGCAGGCCGACCGGCCGGCGTTGCCGTGCAGTGCACGATGATTTCGTTGATGGGTCGCATGTCGCTCGCTCAAAACGACCGGGGATGGACCGGTCTGTGGAGGCGACAATGGCAATAAGGGGAGAAAGGATCGCGCGTCCGATTTCGGACGTCTAAGAACTAGATCTTAGAAGAGGGAGCCCTGAGGATCGTCTTTAGGGGCCTGTTTGGCCCGATGCTCCATGACAGTGGAGCGAGCAACACCAGTTACTCGGGTGATCTCGTTTGTTGAGTACCCTTTTTCGATCAGCGCCGCAATAAGCGCCGCTCTCTTCCTTTTCGCTCCAGCAAGCGCGGGCGGGATAATAAGATGCTGGCTTCCAAACGCTGCGGCGATCGCGTCCGCTTCACTCTGTCCGACCAGTTTCGCAAGCCAGTGGTCAGGCTTCACCTTTTCGGGGATGTAGATCTGCTGGCCGGCCTTTTCAGTACCGATCGCAAGAGCGGCTTCAATGCTCGAAACGCCGGCGATCTTGTTGAGAAGGGGAGTGAGCCAGAGGCGGTCGCGCTGATCAGACATGGTGAGCCTGAAGCGCATCCCTTCGGATCTGCTCACCGAAGTGGTTCATGACGGAGATCCAGTCGAGATCGCTCGGGTCCCGGAACAGGGTAGGGCGGTCGAGCAGGCCTGTGACGACCGGCCAGAAATCGTTTGGTGCCTTCGGAGATATGATCGACCATTGGGCGCGGGCGATCTTGTAGCCGTCCTTCAGCATGTATTCCCGGGTGTGCTTGGTGCTCGACCAATCAACACCGGCCTCGCGGGTGAGCCACTTCTTCAGCGCCTCGATGACGGCACGTGCATCGTCCCAGTGGTGAAGCCAGCGCTCGCTCTCGATCTTCGTCTGACGGAAGATAAAGCGTTCCATTGCACTGTCGTCGCGCTCGCGGAAGACGCCGAGATTGTAACCGGCGATCCAGAGCGCCTGCAGTTTCTTTGCGAACTTGCCGCTTAGCTTCCTGCGGCCGTTCGGGCGGCGGCTTGCAGCTGCGGGCTGGAAGCCGTCGTTGCGGAAAACGGTGAGCACCTGCTGGCGCTCGTCCTCGCTCATGTCCTTCGTGGAACTCTTGCCAGTGATCAGGAGGAGCTTGGCACGATAGGTGTCGTCGTCGAGGGCGAGCTGCTTCTTGGCAACGTGGATAGCGGTGATAGAGGACTTCATCAGCAAATTCCGCCTATCTGCTGAGAGGAACGGTAAGCAGTGCGCAAGAGCTCTGTTTTGCAACCGCCTTCATCGTCTACGGATCGACTTCCGACTTCTTGGTCGCCATGCCATGTTGTGCGCCGACGTACGCTTAGAGGGGCGCTGGGATGAATTTCAGAAAATGGACTTGGTTGGGTCTTATCGCGGTCATCGCAGCGAGTGCGCTTATACCCCCGATCCTTTTTGGTGAGCCGCGGCTTGTGAAAGATCAAACCGGCGGCGACACGTGGCGAAACATCATCTCTGACTTTCAAACGCTCTTCACCGGTATGGCTGCGGTTGCTGCTGCAACTTGGACCGTTCTCACGATGGAAAAAACTGATGCAAGACAGGAAGCGAGACATCGCGAGCTCGTGGCGCTCACAATACGTGCGGACCGACTTCGTGCAGATCGTGCTGTGCACCCTCAGCTTCAGGACTATGAAGATTACGTGGGCGACAGCTTGAACAGGCTGCAGCACATTTTCCGCAGCGATGAACGGGCACTGACGCACTTCGATGCTGGGAAGCGCAATTATCGAGGTCCGGCGGAGACGTTGAAAGCGTTTTTTGATCGAGCTCCAATACAGCAGGCCCACGACCTTTTTGATGGAGAGATGAACTACGCACTCACGCGTATACACGTCGCGATCAACGAAATGACTTACTGTTGGGCAAGAGCTGAGAATTACTCGCCGCCTATAGGCTTGGATCGCTCCCAATACACTCTTACTGATGATGAGCGCATCAGTGCAGATGCGGCTTTCACAGAGGCTGCCTCTGTTACTCGAAGGCAGCTTCTCGTGCTCCAGGAGCACACATCGACATTTTATGCAGGCCTTGTGGGAATGAAGCGCGGATACGAGCTGTAAGTCAGACCGAGGCGCTAAAAAGTTTGGGTTGCGGCCACCAGTGACGAGCGTCCTCATGCTGCTTTCACCTTCATCATGATGACTGTCCGACTGGCGTTGATGTGCCAGCGGCGAAACAGACTGATCCCGCCGTCCTGCGACGAGGAGGTGACGTTTGCCATCTGCAGGTGGTACTTGCCGTCCGATCCGAAACGGAACCGAGCAGAAAGCTCCTTCTGCAGCTCGCCCTTCACCCGCTTCTCGGCGGCGCGGATGCCGAGATCGTCGGCCTCCGCAGTCGTCGGGATCGATGCGAGCTTGCGCCGAAGGATGACGATCGTGTGCTCGAGGCGAGCGATCTTCTGATCTGTGGTGAGATGCCGGTTCATGGCGAGCACCTCACGCCTTTGCCAAGTCGATGGTGACGGCTTGCCAGCTGTCAGTGATCTTCTTGCGGGTATAGAAGCGGACGTATTCCTTGGAGCCGGTAACCCGCATGGCATCCCGAATCGCGTCCATGGCCCGCTGCCAGCGCGGGTCCGCAATCTGATGCCGCATCAGCATGAAGATCTCGGCCCGGTTGATCTTGCCCTCCTGGTCAGTGTTGAAGGCGCGTGTGATGATCGACTGGATCTCGGCACGGCTGTCGGCCGACCATTCCGTCAGGCACTCGTCAATGATCGACTTTGCGACCTGCAACTCCGACCCGAAATCGATCTGCTCGGAAACCTGCACTTGGACTTTCATGAGCCCGTCGATGGTCTGATACGTGCGGTTGCCTTTGGCTCCGCCGATCTTGGCGTTATATTCCTGGGCAATCAGGGCATCCAGGCTACCGAGGTCGGTCATGGTGTGCCCGCGGAACCGAGCGATCTGCGCGTTGAGGTCGACGGCAAAAGCGATGATTTTGCGGACGGTCTCGTCTTCGAGCTTGTGCTGTGGCTTCACCATTGCAAGCGGCACGAACGCGCCCTTGGCGTCGGTCATGTATTCCTTGCCGTTGATAAGCGTGATGCCATCGACGCGGCTTTCGAGGATTACAGCTTCCATATTCAGTTTCCTTTTACGTAGTTGAGCCGCGCGGACCTGAGCCCAGCAGCAGCGGCGACGAGTGCGTTGATTGAGGGGGTCTCGTCTCGGGAGTTGCGGGCCTTCTCGACCCGTTCCACGGCTTTGATGACTGCGGACACGGCGACCTCAAAACTGTCGAGCCTGGACCGCCGCTTGTTAGCGGCGACCTTCATTCCTGCGAACTTGGCCTCAAGGCGTTCCTCAACCAGAGGAACGACCTGATCGACCAGCTCGGTCAGCGGAAAGCTGACATTTCCTGATCCTTCGGTCATTCTCGACCTCGCGGGGTTGGCGATGGGAACGGCACTACGTTTGGGCCGACGATCGCGAGTGGCAGTGTGCGGCCGCCGGACAAAAGGTTCCGGCGTTCGAGAAGGCGCTTTTCCTCCTCGATGTCCTCAGCAAGTGCCATCGCGGTGTTGAGCCGTCTTAGAAGCGCGGAAAATTCCTCGCCGGTTACGTACTTGCCGCCGTGAACGGCAGGCTTGATCTCCTCGCAGAGGGCAAAGAGATGGTCAGACAACAGTTCGCCACACATCAGCGATCCCTCCTGAAATTTGGTTTGATGACATTGCCGCTGGTTTCGAGGATGAGGCCAACGGCGGCGTCCTGGGCGACCTGTTCGATGGTCGACGAGAAGACGCGGCCGGCGTCGATGAGGCGGTAGGTTTCAACCTCGCGCTCTATGTTCGAAGCCATGATACGCATCAGTCGAAGATGGCTTGTGATGCCTTTGATGCTCTGCAGGTCGATCTCGGCGACCTCCTTCTCGCCCATCTTCTCGAAGGGTGCGAACCGGTTGAGGAGCGCGCCGAGGCTGTCGCTGAGTTTGGGGAGGGCGCGGCTCATCCGAGGTCCTCCACATCGCGATTTCTCCAGGCGTCCTGAATGTCCCGGACGGTGACCTCCCGGTCGTCGGCAAGCGCCACCATGCTGGCGAGCTTCATTGTCTTGTCGATCTGACCGAGCGCGCCACCCTTCATACCGATACCGGTCAGCAGGCGGACGCTATCCGCATCTGTGACGCCCCAGGCTTTGATGTAGGAAGCGATATCGTCAGCGTACGGCTTGTTGCGGCGGAGGTGCTTTCCGACGCGGCGCTTGAGCTGGGCGTAGGAGCGGCCCTTCGACTGCGCGACAAAGCGAGAATAGACCTCTTCGTTTCCGACCAGGGCGATGCCGCACTGGTAGATATCGGAGAAGTGCCGGAGCTGGTTGATTGCGTCGTCGACCAAGTTCTGGGCTTCGTCGATGACGAGGAGCGATCCGCCGCCGACACGCTCAAGCTTAGCGCCGATCGCGCGGGTGAGGCGGGCAGGGTTGTTTTCGTTCAGGCCCAACTCGGCCGACAACTCGACGAGCATGCCGTGGACCGTCTTCGTGTGGGGGCTGATTGTGGCGTGATAGACGTGCGGGTGTGTCGCCTTGTAGTGGCGGCAGGTCGCAGTCTTACCGTTGCCAGCTGCCACGGTGATGATAACGAAGTCCGCCGTCATCTGTGCCCACTGCAGGGTCTGTGTGATCTCAGCTGCGATGCGGGTTTTGATGAAGGCAGGCGAGATGGGGATCATCGGCATGGCCGCGGCCTCGATCACCGCATCGACCCAGTTACGCATCTGCCGCGTCATGTTCTCCAGGCGACCGAGATAGGTGCCGGAAAACCACTGGCTAAAAGTGCCTTCCTTCATTCCGCTGCGGCGGGTGACCTCGGCTTTCGTCCAACTATTAGAGATGGCGATGGCCGAGACCTTTTCACGGATCTCGCGCCACTCCTCGATTTCCTCACCGTGCTTGGTGACAAATTCGAGCGCTGGCTCTGGCTGTTCCCAGCCCGACAAGCGGCTTGTGTCTACATGCTTATTCATACTATGGTTCCTTCAGAGCGCCTCTTTGAGGCTGACTTGGCGGGCGAGACTTTTGGTCTCGCCCTTTTTTTTGGAACCGGACGCAATACACTTCGGCTCTGCTATTCAGTCGGCTGTTACTTCGCCGACCGATCCCCTCTCGGGAATTCAAGGACCGCGCGCTCGTCAGCCACTCGGGACAAGGCGCGGGAAAAACTGTCTTCAAAGGCGTGTTCGTCGCTCGGCGCTGGCATCTGCACCGCGAGATTTCCGGTCGCGAGGCGCGTGACCTTCGAGCGGACTGGCGTCGGCGCTGGCGCTGTCGAAGGCTCGCCTTTCTTGAGAATGTCCGCGAGCTGGCCGGCCGTAAGCGCCGTGTGAGCGGCCTTCTCTGCCGCGATAGCCTTCTGATAATCGCGGCGCTTGCGGGCATGCTGGCGAGCGGCTTCCTGATCGTCGAAGCCAGCGTCGGCGATGCAAGGCGCTTCGCAGATCAGAACATTCTTCAAGTCGTAGACTTTGATCGAGCCGTGCAGGTTGTCGGGATCGAAGCGAATGGTGACCTTCTGACCGGCGTGCTGGTTAAGCTCGCGGCTCCAATATCGATTGCCGTGGTAGTGGATTTCGCCGCTACCCTTCTGGCTACGGATGATCTCGGAGGCGAGCAGCCACAGTGAGCGCTGCGCCTTCGACGGCCACCGGACGATCGTGCCGGGATGCGCGATGCTTTCCTCGAAGGTCTGATCGAAGCTGCGACCGTTGCAGGTCTGAGCCTTGCGGCCGATCCGGGCGTTGTGCTCGGCAATTTCGCGGCCGATGTGCTCGCGAAACTCGTCGATCGGAACAGCGCGGTTGCCGTAGTTTTCAGGCTTGGCGTCCGGCTTGTTGCCGGTATAGGCGCCGGCGCAGAACGGATGCTTCGAAATGTTCTCCGCAAGGTCGCCCCATGCGCGTTCGATCGGCTTCGACTGACCGGAATAGGGGTTCGTCCAGCGAGGCTCGATGCCGAGCGTGACCAGCAGACCCTCTGGATCCTCGTCGCGGACCTTGAAGCGATAGCGGGTCGCAGCGCCACCGGAGATCCACTTCGAGGCAAACGAGCGGCCGTTATCGAGGTAGATGCGTTCCGGAATGCCGAACTGCTCGACCATGTCGCCGATGACCAGTCGCACTGTTTCCTTGTTCTCGCTGTCGGAGATCCGCCAGGCCAAAACCTTGCCGGAATAGAGATCCTGAATGCCGAGAAGGAAGAGGCGAACCGGCTGCTCGGACCAAGGCACCCGCACGAAGACATCGAGCTTGTGACCGTCCATGTTGACCATCTGCATGGCGTGGAGGTGCGAGCGCGTGCGGCGCTGAGCAGGATAGAGGCCCTTGGCGGTTTCCTTGCCCTTTCGGGCAAGCTTTTGGACAGCCTCTGGCACTTCGGCGTCCAGCCTGCGCCTCAGGGATCGCTCGTGCGGAACCGGGTTCCATTTCTCTTTGTTGGCGGCGACGAGGAGGCGACGATAGCAGGCCGAGAACTTCGGTGCCTCAGGCCGCAGGAAGTCGGACGTGATGTATTCCCAAGCCTTCGGATGGCATTCCGAGCGAGAGCGATCCGGTTGATAGCTCGGCGCGAGCGCAGCAACCCAATCCTGCCGATCGACACCTTCGACCATACCGCGCCATTCATACAACGCGGACTTTGCGATGCCGGCCTTGCGACACGCCATCGTGACAGCTGCCTTCGCCGACATGCCGGCGTCTTCAAGCTCAGCCGCCATTTGAAGGGCTTTCAAACGTTGTTCGCATGTGGCTTTATGCTCGGCTGAGAGCTTCTCATACCGGTCCCAAAGCACCTGCCGACGTTCGGCCTTGAGGTCGCGATCGTCATTCGCCGGTGCGGAATGGATAATTAGGAGGCGCATCTGCGCTGCCGACGGCAGCAGAGAGAAGTGATACTCCCAGACTGGCTTTGTCTTGCCGGGTACGCGGCGTGCCGTGTTCGGATCAGCACGCCACGAACTGCGAGCAAGGTTGTCCAGGCTCTTTTCCGTGCGCGGCAAATCCGGAAGGTTCGCGGAGGCCAGTTCGGCAATGGAGTAGAACTGCTTCACGCTAGCGTCCGCGTCGTTTGATGTTGATCGGAACCGAGAGGAGCGTCTTTAGGTCTTTGGCGAGGGCACGCTGTTCCTGCTGAAGCCGGGCGATTTCGGCGAGGCGTGCCTCGTCGCCCTCAAGCATGATCAGGCCATCCTCGGAGACGACGAAATCCCAAAGCCAGACCGCTCCGGTCGCGCGGACAAAGGCCTTGAAGCGAACAAGGCTGATATCGTGCGTTGCTTTGCTCTCGGCCGTGTAGGCGTCGATTGTCATTTTCGAGAGGTTGGGCAGACCAAGGTACTGCGCCATGCGAGCTGCGATGACTTCGCGGTTATGCGGGCACTCGCGGATGGCCTTCGCCATCGCGCGCTTGAGCTTGGAACGGAAACGCTCGATGTCGATCGAGACGGCGGCTTGGCGCACCGGGAAGAGGGGCTCCAGGAAGAGATCGAGCTGGCTCGGATGATTACTCATCGTTCGCCTCGCTCTTGATCTCAGCCATCAGCGGGTCAGCGCCTTCGGCAAGGCCGATGTGCTCCAGGAACTGCGAGCGAGTTTCTTCGCTGGCGTCTTCCCAAGCGGTGACGAGCCGAGAGAGGAGGGTCGCTTGCTCGATCTGCTTTTTCGAAAGCTGCGCCGGAGGATCGACGAGTGCCAGCGCTTTCTTGAGGTCGGGCTCCGTCCGAAAAGCAACTGCCGTCTGGCGCTGTTTCAGCGGCTCCATCTTGGCAATCTTCAAAAGGGCAGACTGGTTGTCGGCGACAGCGGTGCCGCGGACTGCTGAGCGAACGTCAGGGTGCAGGTTCTGAGCTATGCGGCTCAGTAACTTGACGGTCTCGCGTGATACCCCCATTCGATCGGCGACGTGGCGTGTAAAGCCACCCACAGCTGCTGCCTCGTCCGCGATTAATTGGGTAATGTTTACCCTATTTCCTGGGCGACCCGCCTCGACTGCGCCGTGCTTTGCCTCCCATACCTCGCGGTAAGTCTGAACAAAGACGGCTCTGTCGATGACAGAGAGGTCGTTTCTGAACAGGTTCTCAGTGATTTCGATAAGCTGCGCCTCAGCCTTATCGCCGAGGACGATCATGGCGTCGATTTCGGTTTCCTCGTTGATCTGTTCCGCGCGCATCCGGTGCGCACCTGCGACCAAAGTGAACTTCCCGCCCTTGGCATTTGGTGTAGCTCGAACGGTGATGGGATTGATCAAACCGTGTTCAACGATGCTTTGTGCAATCGCCACAGCCTGCTCTTCCTCGACCGCACGGAGGCGTTCGGGGATGACGATCTCGGAAATTAGGATGCGTTTGAACTCGGCCATTAGGCGACTGCTTCTTCTGCTGTGGTCTGGAAGGAGATGAGCGCGTGCACACGCCGCGCCATCGCGCGGTAGTGGGCTTCAAATCTCGGGCTTTCCATGCGGGTGTTGATGGTGCGCAGCGCTCGGTTGATCGCCTCGCGGGAGCGGTCCTCAGTCTCGACGACGCGGCGCTTCGGCCATTTCAGCTCGATGATCATCAGGTGCATGGCGACCTGGCGGGCGAGAGCCGCATCGAACCACTCATGCGGTGGGTCGAGGATTTCGCGAATGGCGAGATGGGGGAAGCCTTCGCGGACCGCAGCGACGCATGCATGCAGATGCGCTTCGTAGAGCGCCTTTAGGTCAAAGCGGTCGATCATTGCATCACCTGCATGATGAGGCTCGCGCTTGCGGCAACGAGGCCGGCGACGACGACGGTAAAAACCATGACGAGATTTGCCATGTCACAGACACGGGATTGGGACGGAATGAACGGGTTGCGCATGTCTATGCCACCGCTCCGTTTTGGCGTTGTGCCATCGTTGCGGGCCGCTCATAGTTCTCGCGGGGTTGAGGAGATTTCCGCAGACCGGAGCCGTGGTAACGCGAGCGCCACAGTAGATGTGGCTTTGTACCGAGAGCTGCAGCGATCGCCCTTTCCCCCGCCGCGTTGGGCTCGCGGAGCGTCGTTCCGGCGGTCCCGCGCGGCAACAGATAGGATCGGTCGATATCAAGAAGCGTAAGGCCGGCCACGAGCAGTTTGCTCTTAACGGTCGCCATTTCGCTAATCTTGTCGATCGGGTTACGGGTCTTCTTGTCCGCCTGCTGGGGCCGGTGCATAGTGGATCCTTGTGTGAGGAGGGAGGCCCTGGCCGGTCTCCCTTTTCATTGGTGATTTGGTCCGTATTTATGGAGGGTAAAACACAAATGGGTTTTTGTAAACCTCATTCGTGGTTTAGACATGGGTAGACCTGCTAAGAAGTTGGAAGGTATCGGGGCGCGACTTGCAGTGCTGCGAGAGGGCCGGATCCGTAAGGAGTTCGCCAAAGATTTGGGAGTGCCAGACAGCACTCTTGGGAACTACGAGCGCGGCGATCGTCTCCCAGACTGGAGTTTTTTGGAAACACTTCACCAACGAAAAGGGGTAAACCTCAATTGGCTACTTAGTGGTGTTGGCGAAATTTTCAGCGCTTCCGAAACGGGTTCTAGTGTCGTGGACGACAATGTGGTCCGACTTCCACGATTCGACGCGCGTGCTTCCGCCGGTAAAGGGCTTATTCCCGTAAATGAGTTGCCAGTGGGCGAAGTCGCTTTCGCGCGCGACTTTCTCCGCAATCTTGGAGCCAGTCCCGATCATTGCTACGTGCTAGAAGCTAGAGGCGATTCAATGTGGCCAACTATTCCAGATGGGGCTTTACTGATCGCGGATTCGTCAAAAAAAGTCGTCGACGACGGAAGAATTTATCACTTCAACGTAATGGATCGCGCTCTAATCAAGAGAGCTCGGTGGACGATAGATGGAAAACTATTTCTAACTTCTGATAATGTAGCCGCAGGATATGCACCTGAAGAATTCACGGCTGATAGAGTTGATGAACTTCAAGTAAGCGGACGGATCATGTTCACCGGGCACGCCCCATTACCAGTGCGTTAAGTGCCAAATTGATATCTGAGGAAATGAACGTGACATACCATGATGTAACCATCTCAGAAATACGCACTACTGCTGTGGATTTTTCTTTTGGAGAGCTTCTTAATCTTCACAGAGATAAAGAAATCATAATCCGGCCCGAATATCAAAGACTGTTTAGATGGAGTAACGAGCAGCGATCCAGGCTTATTGAGTCCGTACTCATGGGGTTACCTATCCCGCCCATATTCCTTATCGAGAATGAAAATGGGGTGCTGGAACTAATCGATGGTCTTCAGAGAACGAGCTCTGCTCTTCAGTTCCTTGATCACGTAGCGATCCACGAGCCTGAGCTTGTTCTCTCGGGCTGCGACTTCATGGAAGAGTTAAACGGTAAAACATTCAATACTCTAGACTCACTGCTCAGACTTAAAGTTAAACGCACTCCCATTCGTGCGACCATTATCCATCGGGCAGGAAGTTCGTTTGTTAAGTACGAATTGTTCAAAAGGTTGAATACTGGAGGCTCACTTCTATCCGCGCAAGAAATTCGGAATTGTTCGTCGCGAATGGTCGAAGGCGGCGATCGTTTTTATGACTTGATTCAGAACCTTGCCGCGTACCGTCCATTTAAAGCAGCTATCGCACGTCTTCCAGCTTCGATGAGGGATCTCCGAGCGGATGAAGAGCTCGTCCTCCGCTTCTTTGCTTTAATCGCCGCGAAAGATCGATTTAAAGGGAACATCGAAGAATGGCTGGATGGCTTCATGGAGGACGTACTTTTCGAGCGTATTCGTGTCGATCTAGGAGAACTAGAAAGTAATTTCGTCGAAACGTTCGACGTGATCGCCGATACTTTCGGCGATCAGGCGTTCACTCGCTTTAACTCCCATGGTGAAGCGACAGGCCGGTTGGCGCCTGCCTATTATGAGGCCGTATGCGCCAGCGTGTCGGCAGACCCGGACAATATACGTCGGCAAAATCCTATGGAGGTTATCGGTAAGCTTAGAGAAGCGTTTCAGAGTGACGATTTTAAAGATGCAACAGGACCAGGTGCCAACACCGTTCAGAAACTTTACCAGCGCATTGATGTTGTCTCTCACTATCTCAGATCGTAATGAGCGCTTTAGATAAGATCACACAGGATCTCGATTGGCGGGAGACAGAGCTCGGCGCCCTGAAAATCCTTCTTGTTCGCGACGATATCACTAGCAATCAAAAAAGCAGCCTACTTAGAGCCGCTTGGACCATGCTGTATGCGCACTACGAAGGTTTTGTGAAAAACGCTCTCAGCGTTTTCTTCGCCGAAGTTGAGAGGTCGATTGTCGGGTGTCACGTGCTCCCGACACCAACTCGAATACTAGCTCATTCTAAATCCATGAAAGTAATTCGGTCGCTCCCGGCAGCCGAGATGATCGTCGCGTTGGATTCTTTCCACACTATCCAAGCACTCGAAATTCCGTCGTTTCCAGAGGTTGAGACGGACTCAAATCTCTGGCCGAATAAGCTCATCGAGTTACTCGAAGGTGCGGACATAAGGTCCGAATTTGTCGAAGCGAGAAGGATTGAACTTCGCACCCTCGTGCAGCGGCGCAATGACATCGCCCACGGTAAGCGAAATCTGATTGGAGAGATCAGCTACTATAACCAATTTGAAGATGCGGTTTACGGGCTAATGTATGACTTGGCCTTCGCTATCGAGGCGAGGCTCAATGCGTCACCCTATCAGCATCTATCAACCTCTGTTGCAGACGCTGAAGGCAACTAACGTATGTGGAATTCTCCCAACGAGATGTCGGTAGTTAAATCATTGAAATGCTTTCATAAACTAGAAATAACATAGATTCCCACGCCCATGTGGGAATCTATTTCACTATTCGGACGCAAAATCCCGGCAAGCTGTAAGCGCGAGCCCAGCCAGTGACGTTCCAAACTCCTTGATTTAACGGGCGTCGATGGATCATAAATCTATTTGAAAGGTGTTTCGAAGAGGGCTCGAAGACCAAAGCGTACATGGCTCGATCGGGCTGAAACGAAGTAAGTTTCGCAATGCACGGTGTCAAAAGCAGCACTGCGACGGTTTTCAATCGAGGCCCGGCAAAAGCTTATGTTTCAACGAGTTACCGTTTGATCCCGGATAATACCAGAGATTCCCACATATTCCGGATACTGGTGACAGACAACAGCAGTTGTAGCCGGACGCGGTGTAGCCGGACGCGAATTTCCGAAATTTTGACATGCGGTTTCGGAAATGTAAAATTCAGTAAGAGATGTCACAGCGGCTATTTTTCGATCAGCTAAGGCGTGGACGTTTCGACGTCTACAAAACCGATACGTTCAATCTTTCTCAACAGTTCGATCCCTGGTCGGTCGACATATTTCAGTAGACCACTGAAAAGATTGGTGAAGGCTACCTCAGGAGTATTGGGGGCGATCTTGGCTACAATGTCACCGGTATCCGTGAATACTAAGACATTGATCACCGGTACGCCGTCTTTAAACCTAAGTTTGTCTGAGAGGTTCAGGACGGATCGATCGACCTTCAATGGAGCGTCTTGGCTTATGGCAACTCCATATTCAACTCCGCGAATCATCCACCATTTTGTTCCGTCCCCTTTGGATCCATCGCTGAAAGGTACGCTCCGCGGAAACTCATCCTCTCTTATCAGGTCTGCGTCACTCAGCCGTTCGAGCTCAGCTCGGTCCAAACCATGTGAAATATCGGGGATCCAGCGCCCGACCCGACTAAGGCATAAGCGCTCGAACAACCGCGCGACTTCAGGATCGATTTCGTCAATGACGCGAAGAGACTTTATAGAAAACGTCCCGGGTGCTCTTATTTCGGACGCAAGTACGCGTGCCCACTTTTCGCGTGCTCGCTCAGAGGAGGCCGCTCCGGCGTATTGCTCCCATCTGTTGAGAAGATCTTCATCAAGGGTGTCGGGACCATCGATAGAGGTGGGCAGCGCAGGCGCTGCTTCCGACTTTAGCTCTTCTGCTACTAATACCATTGTAGCGGCCGTGTTGTCGTACTGAGCATTCATACGGTCGAAAACCGCAAGTGCCTTACGGGCGAGTTCAGGGTTCTCACTGATTTGATTGGCTACGGCTATGGTAGCAGCCTCAATGAGTGTCACGCGGCTCTTGGTCATGGCTTGGCTCACCTCGACTTCACGCGCCGTGCCCAAACCAGCCTTGTCCGCTTTGAGGCCAAAAAAACGATCCCAAGCTGAGAAGAACCGGCTTTTGACCTTCACGTTTGCCGATTGGCCGTCCCAGCCAGCACTTACCGAAATCTCGTCTGCCCTACTCGTCATAACTCATCTCTCGTTTGAGACTTGATATAACCACCTCTTTGACGATCTTGCTATGTCCATTCCCACCAACCGAATAGACGCAATCGACTTCCTCCATGTGAAACTTTGAGAACGTTTCGAAGACGCCTTGAACATCGTCAACGACAGGATGAAGCGGCCTCGAAGCGAGCCTAGTACCTCGGCCATCTCCTCGAACTGCTCACGACTGAAGAAGGCTTTCCCATAGTCATCCGCGTTTCCCCAATACGGCGGGTCGAGATAGAAGAGAGTGCCCGGTCGATCGTAACGGGCAATCAGCTTCTGCCAGGGCAGGTTCTCTGTAACGACCCTAGCCAAGCGCTCGTGAATGTTTTCGAGCTGCGGTGTGATCATAAAAGATTAAACCGCATCCCAAATATCGTAACGCAGACGCTTTGCCCGTGCTCTCCATCCGAACAATGGACGACAGGTCGGCAACCTATCCGCGAACGTGATTACACCCCAAAAAAAAGCGCCCCCCGCGATATCGCGGAGAGCGCTTTTGGGGAAAAACTGCTGATTAGCAGTTGGTGCCCTGGACGGTTGTGCCGGTGTTGTTCGGGAGGTTGCCCGAGTTGGCTGCGTCACCTGGCTGGCCGCCGTTGTTGCACTTCTTGCTGCCTTCGCCCATCGTGCTGCTGCCGGTCATGGTGCTGTTGGTAGCAGTCGAATCGACAGTGCCGGAAGCTGCTGGCTTCGGCGGGATGTTGCCACCTTCGCCTGCGGTGTTCTGCTGTACGTTGCTGCGGTCTGCGGCGGTGCCGGACGTTGCCGTCTGGGCCATAGCCGACGTTGCGAGACCAGCGGAAAGGATCGTTACTGCGAGAAGCTTCATCATTATGGTGTTTCCTTGTATTCCCTACGGTGACTTAACCCGATGGCGGGCAAAAGGTTTCCTCACATTAGCAAAAGATCTTCATGCGGGCGGGCCGTGGGTTTTTGATGATTGGCAGCTTCGTCGGTTCGGTTGCGTCATTCGGGAGCACGGTTGCCGGCAACTTCTAGGCCACTCGCTGGCGACTGGTCGGCCACGAGGCAGCTGGTGGCGTTCGTGCATGGTCGGTTCGCTTCGTTCGCCATGCCGTAGCCCCGCTCTGTGGATAACCCCATGTCGGGTGAATTCCGGCTTTTGTCACCCCAGCAATTTTCTTGACCTTCGGCTTCAATTATAAGCAGCCTGCAGTTCAGGACCGCATGGGAGGCGAGACGGTTGCAGACGATTTTGAGCATCGGTATCGATGCGCTCGCCTATGGCATGATCCTGTTCGTGATTTCGATCGGGCTTTCGGTGACGATGGGGCTGATGCGGGTAGTCAATCTCGCCCATGGTGCCTTCGCGATGATCGGCGGCTACGTCGCCTCCTACGTTTCGCGGGATCTCGGCCTTGGCTATGCGCCGGCTATCCTTGCCGCCGTGGTTGCGACGATCGTGATTGCGGTGCCGATCGAGCGGTTTCTCTATCGGCGCATCTATGGCGCGCCGGAACTGACGCAGGTGCTGATGACGATCGGTATCACCTTTTGCATCATCGGGCTTGCCAATTACCTGATGGGGCCGACGCTGAAGACCATTCCGCTTTCGGATATGCTGCAGCAGCCGGTCGATCTCGGTTTCCGCAGCATTTCCGCGCATCGGCTGTTTGCGATCTTCTGCGGTCTTGCCGTGGCGCTTTGCCTGTGGCTTGCGATCGAGAAGACCGGTTTCGGCATCAGGCTGCGGGCCTCGGTCGACAATGCGGCGATGGCCTCAGCGCTGGGGGTTCGCACCGAAATCATCTATGCGGTCAGCTTTGCGGTCGCGGTCGGGCTTGCGGCCTTCGGCGGCGTGGTCGGGGCGGAGCTGCTGCCGGTCGAACCCTATTATGCGCTGCGCTATCTCGTGACATTCCTGGTCGTCGTTTCCGTCGGCGGGGCAGGCTCGATCGGGGGCACGCTGCTCGCCTGCCTGCTGCTCGGCGCGGTCGATACGACGGGCCGCTATCTCCTGCCCGAGTTCGGCGAGTTCTTCTTCTACCTTGCGGTGATCGCCATCATCTGCGTGTTTCCGAACGGCCTCATGAAGGGGGCGAAATAGAATGGCGGTTGATGTGAGTTCGAGGGATATGGGCGCAATGCGCCGTCGGCGTTCGCTGATGCGCGATGTCGTGGGGTTCGGCGTGATCGTCCTTGCCGCGGCGATCGGCTATTTTGCCTTTCCGGATAATCTGGCGCTTCTGACGCGGATCATCGCGGTGGCGCTGCTCGTGATTTCGCTCGATCTCGTTACCGGCTATTGCGGCGTGGCGACGCTTGGTCATGCGGCGCTGTTTGGCAGCGGCGCCTATGCGGCCGGCATCCTCTCTGCCCATTTCGGCATCAACGATCCGCTGCTGATGACGCTTGCGGGTCTTATCGGTGGAGCGCTTGCCGGGCTGTTGTCGGGGCTCGTCATGCTGCGTGCCCATGGCCTGCCGCAGCTGGTTCTGTCGATCGCGCTAATTCATCTGTTTCACGAGCTTGCCAACAAGATGTCGTCCTTTACCGGTGGCAGCGACGGTCTTTCGGGGATCGCGCCGGATCCGATCTTCGGCCGTTTCGAATTCGATCTGTTCGGCAATACGGCCTATGTTTTCGCGGTCGTGATGCTGCTCGTCGTGTTCGTTCTCCTGCGCATCCTCGTGCGGTCGCCGTTCGGCATGCTGTGCCGCGGTCTCAAGGAGGATCCGCTGCGGATCCGGGCGATGGGCGCCTCGCCGAAGCGGGCGATCGTCAAGATGTATGGCATTTCCGGCGCTGTCGCGGGGCTGGGCGGCGCGCTAAACGCCATCTCCACGCAGGTGGTCGGGCTCGATACGCTGTCGTTTACCCAGTCGGCGGAAGCGCTGGTCATGCTGGCACTCGGCGGCACGGGATCGCTGTTCGGCGCCCTTGCCGGCACCGTCGCCTTCATGATGTTCCAGGACTATGTCTCGTCAGTCAATCCGTTCCACTGGCTCACCATGGTCGGCGCGCTTTTGATTGCCGTGGTTCTGTTTGCGCCGAAGGGCATCTACGGAACGGTGGCGGCGCTTCTTGAAAAACGGCGGGAGGGACGGCCATGACCGCAGCTGTCGGAAATCCCGTGTTCGAAGTCGTCGCCCTCAACAAGTCATTCGGCGGACTGGTGGTCACAAACGATGTGTCGCTGTCCATGGCGGCGGGCGATCGGGTGGCGTTGATCGGCCCGAACGGTGCCGGCAAGACGACCTTCGTCAATCTGGTGACGGGAACGCTGGCCCCCAGTTCCGGCGAGGTGCGGCTGGGCGGCGAGGTGATCACCGGGCTCGACGCAAGCGCTCGCGTCAAACGCGGGCTGGTGCGGTCCTTCCAGGTGACACGGCTGTTTCAGGATATGACGGCGGCCGAACATCTGGGACTTGCGGTCCTGCAGCGGGAAGGGCGGTCCGGCCGTATCTTCGGCAATTTCCTGACCATGCCTGACGTGATGCAGGAGGTGGAGCACCGTCTCGAGACATTGCGGCTGACCGCGCTCATGCACCGCAAGGTCCGCGAGATCGCCTATGGTCAGCAGCGTCTTCTGGAGATCGCCATCGCGCTCGCCTTGAAGCCGAAAGTACTTCTTCTCGACGAACCTGCGGCCGGCGTGCCGCAGAGCGATGTCGGGCTGATCGAGCAGGCGCTCGACGAACTGCCGGCCGATCTGGCGGTGCTGATGATCGAGCATGACATGGATCTCGTCTTCCGGTTTGCCAAAAAGGTCGTGGTGCTTGCCGCCGGCGCTGTCATTTTCGACGGCGCGCCGGGCGACGCCACACGCGATCCCCGCGTCAGGGAAGCCTATCTGGGGAGCTATGCCGATGCCGGCCGCGTCGCTTGAGATCGAAAACCTGTCGGCGGGCTACGGCCCGACCAGGGTGCTGGAAGACATCACCGTCACGGTCCCGGCTGGACGGCGGCTGGCCGTTCTCGGCCGCAACGGCATGGGCAAGACGACGCTGCTTGCGAGCCTTGCCGGGCAGACCCGTCGTTACGGCGGACGGATTGCGCTTGACGGTGCCGATATCAGCACTGCCGCGAGCGCCGACCGTGCCCGCGCGGGCCTCGGCTATGTGCCGCAGGAACGCTGTGTATTCCCGAGCCTGACGGTGGAGGAAAACCTGTTCGTCGGCTTGAAGGCGCGCCCGAAGGATGCGATCGAGGAGGCCTATGCCATGTTTCCGCGGCTGAAGGAGCGGCGCAGCAATCTGGGCAACCAGCTTTCCGGCGGCGAGCAGCAGATGCTGACGACGGCCCGCACCATTCTCGGCCGTCCCTCCGTGTTGCTTCTCGACGAACCGCTGGAGGGACTCGCCCCCGTCATCTGCGAGGAACTGATGATTGCATTCGCGGCACTTGCGACCTCAGGCGACATGACCATCCTTCTGGTGGAGCAGCGGATCCAGAGCGCGCTCGATTTCGCGGAAGACGTCATCATTCTGGAGCGCGGGCGCATTGCCTGGAGCGGCACGCCGGATGCGCTTTCCAAGGATCAGCAGACGGTGGACCGTCTGCTCGGTGTCGGCGGTCTGCATTGATGGACAGCCCGGCGCGGCTCGCCAGTTTGGCGATGTATGTCGCGCCGCCACCGGTTGCTGAGGCAACGGATGCGCTGTGGGCGTTTCTTGCGCGTCACCTGACCGATGCCGGCATGGCCGGGGTTCCCGGTAAGCTCGATCGTTCGATCACCCATGACGATGCCTGGATGCGACCGGATCTGCTTTTGTCGCAGACCTGCGGATACCCTTACGTCACCAGTCTGCGCGGAAACGTGCGGCTGGTGGCGACGCCTTGCTATGCCTATCCCGGCTGCGACGGGCCGGACATGTGCAGCTTCGTGATCGTTCGGAGGGATGCGGGGATATCCTCGCTTGAAGATCTGCGTGGGCGGACGGCGGCGATCAACAGTCGCGACAGCAATTCGGGTGCCAATCTTTTTCGCGCGGCGATCGCGCCGATTGCGTGCGGACCAAGCTTTTTCGGGAAGGTGATCGAAACCGGCGGGCATGCGGCCAGCATCGCGGCGGTTGCCGAGGGCAGGGCGGATTGCGCTGCGATCGACTGCATCACGTATGGACATGTGAAGCGGTTCGCGGCTGAGGATATGGCTGACATTGTCGTGCTGGCGCAGACGCCGTCGGGGCCGGGACTGCCGCTGATCACCCGGGCATCTACATCCGATGACGAGGTGGCGCTTTTGCGATCCGCGCTTGAGGCAGCCCTCGTTGACCCGTCGCTTGCGGATGTGCGTGACGTGCTGGCGCTGTCCGGTTTCGCAGTTCTCGACGATTGCCGTTACGAGAGCCTGCTCGAGCTTGAGCGGCAGGCCGCAGTGCTTGGCTATCCTGCCGTCGCCTGACACATCGACGCCGCTGCCGGGACTTTGCCTTATGCCTTGCGGCGCCTATCGTGGCGCTTTTGCCGACCCCGGCTTTTTCAAGGGACGCTGCCCGTGACGATCCTTCTCGACAAGGTACTGACGTGGCGTGATGTCGCTCACGTTGCGGAAGGCGAGGATCTCGCGCTTTCGCCAGCGGCTTGGGACCGCGTCGCCTATGCCCGACGCATCGTCGAGGCATTGGTGGAAAGCGGCGTCAGGGCCTACGGCATCACCACGGGCGTCGGCGCGCTGTCCGATACGGTCGTCGATCGCGAGGCGCAGAGCCGGCTTTCGCGCAATATCGTCATGAGCCATGCCTGTGGTGTCGGGCCACTGCTTGGCCGCCGCGAGGTGCGGGCGGTGATCGCAGCGCAGATCGGCAATTTCGTGCATGGGTATTCGGGGGTACGCCCTGATATCGTTCGATACCTGTGCCGGTTTCTCGAGGCCGATTGCATTCCGGATATGCCGTCGAAAGGCTCGGCCGGCTACCTCATTCACAACGCCCATACGGCGCTGGTGCTGATCGGCGAGGGACATGCCTGCGTGGCGGGGGAGCGGATGACCGGCCGCGCGGCGCTTGCCGCAATCGGGCTCGAACCGTTGGTGCTCGGCGCCAAGGAAGGGCTCAGCCTCGTCAACGGCACCGCCTGCTCGACCGGGCTTGCCTGCGTGGCGCTCGCGCGTACCGAACGGTTACTCGACTGGGCCGATGCGATTGCCGCTGTGACGCTGGAGGCTGCCGGTTGCCAGATGGCGGCTTTCGACGAGGATGTGCTGGCGCTGAGGCCTTCGGCCGGCATCGCTATGGTCGGAGCGGCATTGCGGTCGCGTCTTCAGGGAAGCGGTATCATCGCGGCCGCGGTCGGGCGTCGAACACAGGATGCGCTCAGTCTTCGCGCCATACCGCATGCGCATGGCGCCGCCCGCGACGTGTTTGCCCACGCGTGCGGAATTGTCGATCAGGAGCTTGCCTCCGTCACCGACAACCCTGCAATTGCCGGCACGCCGGGTGCGCCGCTCGTCTGGTCCGAAGCCCATGCGGTGGCGCCGGCGCTCGGGCATGCCGCCGATGCGCTTGCGAGTGCCATTGCCCAGGTTGCGGCCATGAGCGAACGTCGCATCGACCGACTGGTCAATCCGCTGGTGAGCGGCCTGCCGCCGTTTCTTGCGACCGATGCGGGAAGCCATTCCGGCTTCATGATCGCGCAGTATACAGCTGCCGCACTCGTCAACGACAACCGTCGGCTGGCCGCGCCCGCCGCGACCGATGGCGGTCTCACGTCGGGGCTTCAGGAGGACTTTTTGGCGCATCCGACCGCGGCAGCCAACAAGCTGCTCGCCATACTCGACAATGCCGAACAGGTGTTTGCGATCGAATTGATGGCGGGCGTCCAGGCGCAGGACATTCTCGCCGAAACCAATTCTCCCGGAAACGGCACCCGCGTCGTGCATGATTTGGTGCGGCAGCATGTGGCCATCTACGCGGACGATCGCCCGCTGGGTCAGGATATGGAGGTGCTGCGCCAACTGATCGCCGGCAATCCGCCGCCGCCTGCTTGACCTCCCTCGCGCATCTTATAGTATGAGTTAGGTCATCATGTATGATGACATTGTGATAGGAAGCTGTCCTGGGGAGGATCAATGCTGAAGAGACTTTTGCTGACCGGCGCCGCCGGCGGGCTTGCGCGCGGAATTCGTCCGCTGCTGAGCGAGCTTGCAGAAGAAGTGGTGCTGTCGGATCTCACTGAGATCGATGACCCCGGTGCGAACCAGAGTTTCGTGCGCTGCGATCTGTCCGATGCCGCAGCCGTTGCCAAACTGGTCGAAGGCGTGGACGGTATCATCCACCTCGGTGGTGTTTCGATCGAAAAGCCGTTCGACATGATCCTGCAGGCCAATATCGTTGGCCTCTACAATCTCTACGAGGCTGCGCGTCACAGCGGCAAGCCGCGCATCGTGTTTGCTAGTTCCAACCATGTCGTCGGCTATTACAGACGCGACGAATTCATCGACAACAGCGTCGCGCCGAAGCCAGATTCGCTCTATGGTGTTTCCAAAGTGTTCGGCGAGGCGGTTGCCAGCATGTACTGGCAGAAGTTTGCGCAGGAGACGCTGTCGATGCGGATCGGATCCTGTTTCGACAAGCCGCTCACCCGTCGTATGCTCGCGACATGGCTGAGCTATCAGGATTTTGTATCGCTTTGCGGGCGGGCCTTTTCCGCTCCACGGCTTGGTCATACGGTTGTCTACGGCGCTTCGGCAAACGACGAACAATGGTGGGACAACGGCAACGCGTCCTTCCTTGGCTGGAGACCGCAGGACACATCCGCCAAATGGCGCGTGGAAGTGGAGGCAGCTGCAGTTGACGATCCGGCCGATCCCGCGGTCATTTATCAAGGCGGTGCATTCACCACGGCCGGGCATCCGGACGATATCTGAGATAGGAATTTTGCAATGACGATCTACCAGAACCTGATTGCCGGCGAATGGGTCGGCACGGATGCGTCCGAGAATATCAGCCCGTCCGACACGAAAGATGTTGTGGGGCTTTATGCACGGGGAAGTGCCGAGGATACCAAGACCGCGATCGCGGCGGCGAAGGCCGCGTTTCCCGCATGGTCGCGTTCCGGCATCCTGGAGCGGCACGCGATCCTGAAGAAGACCGCGGACGAGATCCTGGCCCGCAAGGAAGAGCTCGGCAAGCTGCTGGCCCGCGAAGAAGGAAAGATCCTGCCCGAGGCGATCGGCGAGGTGACGCGCGCGGCGCAGATCTTCGACTTCTTCGCGGGCGAAGCGCTGCGCCTGACCGGCGAGATCGTGCCGTCCGCACGGCCGGGCATTACCGTCGAGATCACCCGCGAACCGCTCGGCGTCATCGGCATCATCACGCCGTGGAATTTCCCGATCGCCATTCCGGCCTGGAAGATCGCGCCGGCGCTTTGCTACGGCAACACGGTCGTTTTCAAGCCGGCCGAACTCGTGCCGGGCTGCGCCTGGGCGATCGTCGATATTCTCCACCGCGCAGGCCTGCCGAAGGGTGTGCTCAACCTGGTGATGGGAAGCGGATCGGTGGTCGGTCAGGCGATGCTCGACAGCCGGGATCTCGGCGGCATCACGTTCACAGGCTCGACCGGCACCGGCAAGCGGGTGGCGCTCGCCTCGATCGAGCATAACCGCAAGTTCCAGCTGGAAATGGGCGGCAAGAACCCGATGGTGGTGCTTGACGATGCAGACCTTAACGTCGCCGTTGAAGCCGCTGCCAATTCCGGCTTCTTCTCGACCGGCCAGCGCTGCACGGCCTCGTCGCGGTTGATCGTGACGGAAGGCATCCACGACAAGTTCGTGGCTGCCATGACCGACAAGCTGAAGTCACTGACCGTTGACAATGCACTGAAGGCCGGCACGCATATCGGTCCCGTCGTCGACGAACGGCAGCTCAAGCAGGATACCGACTACATCGAGATTGGCAAAAGCGAGGGCGCCAAGCTTGCCTTCGGCGGCGAGGTCGTGTCTCGCGATACGCCCGGCTTCTATCTGCAGCCGACGCTGTTTACCGAAGCGACCAACCAGATGCGCATCAGCCAGGAAGAGATTTTTGGCCCTGTCGTGTCGGTTATCCGGGTCAAGGATTATGACGAGGCGCTCGCCGTTGCCAACGATACGCCGTTCGGCCTTTCCGCCGGCATCGCCACGACCAGCCTGAAGCATGCGACGCATTTCAAGCGCAACTCCGAAGCCGGGATGGTGATGGTCAACCTGCCGACGGCGGGCGTCGATTTCCACGTTCCGTTCGGCGGCCGCAAGGCGTCGTCCTTCGGTTCACGCGAACAGGGCAAATATGCAGCGGAATTCTTCACCGTAGTGAAGACAGCCTATACGCTGCCGTAACCGAATTTGGCCCCGGCGTAGCAGATGTTGCGCCGGGTGCAATCACCGTGATCCTCTGCAACGGGCAACCGGAATTGGCGGGGATTGATGCAAGCGCTTAAACTTGATAATCACAAGCAAGTTTAATGTGCCACGGTGAATCGATGACCTTCCAGCCTCGGATGCGAAACCAGATCGAGGGTTTTTCGGTCATCGGCGGCATGCGTCGAAGGCACTGGAATGGGATCACCGTAGATCTGTGGGATGTGGAATGCGGCCCGCATGCGGGCGGTTATTACGTGGCGCAGGATCCGCGACTTTTCATCCTGCTGGAGCACCGGGGTGGTGGACGGCCGCTGGTTAAACGCAGTCCCCGGGCAGGCGGTTCGCCGCAGGACAGTTGCAAAAGCCCGATTTCCTATATTCCGGCCGAAATGGATCTCTGGGTGGATATCGAAGACGTCCAGTATGTGCGGCACCTCGACATTCATTTCGATGCGGATGGTTTGCGGCGCCGGCTGATGGACGAACTCGATCCGCGGCGTCTGACGGAGCCGCATCTTCTGTTTGCCGATCCGCGCGTGATGTCGCTGGCGCAGCTGATCGCGATGGAAGTCGCCAATCCGGACCCGCTCCATGATCTCTACGGCGATGGACTGGCGGTCGCGCTGCTCGTCGATGTGCTGAAGATCGTCAAACTCTCGGACACCCGCAAGCGCAGCACACTTGCCCCGTGGCAGTTGCGGCGCGCTGTGGAATTCATCGAGGCCAATTGCCTTCGCAGCATTCGGCTACAGGAGATCGCGGCCCTGACAGGGCTGTCGCAATCGCATTTCAGCCACTCGTTCAAGGCGTCGACAGGGTTTGCGCCGCACGAGTGGCAGATGAATGCCCGGCTCGACCGTGCCAAGCAGATGCTGATTTCCGGCGCCCGGCCGCTGACCGAAATCGCGGTCGAGAGCGGCTTTGCCGATCACGCCCATTTCAGCCGCGTGTTCCGCAAGCATGTCGGCACCACGCCGTCGAAATGGAAAAAGTCACACTCGGTTTGAATCGGCTGCGATGGGGTTCAGTCCAGCAACTTTGCCCAAGATCGTTCAAATATCGCGGATGCGGGCAAGCGACGGCGTTTAATTTGAGTTAAACACTCATCTATTGTGCCAGGTAGTGTGGCGGCGTGAGTGGGGCGAATATGAGTGGAATGTTGGGGAAGAACAAGGTGAAGGCGGCGCTTGGGGCAGGGGTTGCCCTTATGGCGCTCAGCGCATCGTTTAGCGCGCGGGCGCAGGTGCAGAGCGAGGGGACAACGCTTGCACCTATCGTCATCGAGGGCCAAGGAACGGAAGGCGGCGGTACCGGCCCTGTTGAGGGTTACGTTGCCAAGCAGACGACCACGGGTTCCAAGACCGATACGCCGATCAATGAAATTCCGCAGTCCGTATCCGTCGTCGGACGGCAGGAGCTGGAGGATCGCGGCGTCGTCGACAAGGTCGATCAGGCGCTTCTATATACGCCCGGCGTCTTTGCGCAGCCTTACGGTTCGGATCCCGATACCGACTGGATTTATGTGCGCGGCTTCAACGCGTCGCAGACCGGTCTCTTCTACGACAATCTGGCTCTGACCAGCCACGCCTTCGGCAATTTCCAGATCGATCCGTTCCTGCTGGAGCGCGTGGAAGTTCTTAAAGGCCCGGCATCGGTTCTGCTCGGGGGCGCCAATGCCGGCGGTGTCGTGAACCTGGTGCGCAAGCGTCCGACGGACGAGCCCTATTTTTACACCGAGCTCGGAGTGGACAGCAACGGCAGCGGTTATGCCGGCTTCGACTTCTCGGACAAGGCGCTCGGCAGCGATGTCGTCAGCTACCGCTTCACGGGCAAGCTTTCCGGCGGCCAGGGCTATTCGGATGAGCAGGATGACATCCGCGGCGTGTTCATGCCGCAGATCACATTCCAGCCGACCGACACGACCAGCCTCAATGTCTGGGCCTCCGTCAGCAAGCTCGATCAGACCCATACGTCCAACGGTCTGCTGCCCTATACCGGCACGGTGGAAAACAATCCCGTGTTCGGCAAGCTTGACCGAGACGTGTTTGTCGGCGACCCCGACTTCGACATCGGTCGTTCGACCCAGGCAATGGTCGGCTACGAGTTCGAGCATGAGTTCGATAGCGGCTGGAAGTTCACGCAGAACCTGCGTTACGCGCATCTCGACAAGCGCGAACGCCAGATCTACGCGTTCGACTTCCTGTCGCAGACCGATGGCCTGGTGCTGACCTACGCAGACGACGTGCGCTCTTCGGCGGACTCATTCAATGTCGACAACCGGCTGGAGAACGAGTTCGAGTTTGGCGGCGCGACCCACAAGGTGATGGCTGGCGTGGATTATCGCTACTACCGTCTCGACAACGATCAGCTCGCGACACCGTTCGGGTCCTATCCGCCGCAATACGATCCGCTCAATCCGAGCAATGACCTGCCAACACCAACACTCGTGCCTTCGACGCATCAGATCTACACGATCAATCAGGTCGGTGCCTATGTTCAGGACCAGATCAAGTTTGGCGGAGGCTGGGTCGCCACCCTCAACGGTCGCTTCGATTATCTTGAAAGCGAGGTTGACGACCGCCTTGGCACCGGTGATGCCAAGCTGAACGATACCGCCTGGAGCGGCCGTGCAGGCATCGCCTACGAATTCGAAAACGGTGTCACGCCCTATGCCAGCGTCTCCACCTTCTTCAGCCCGCTTGTCGGCACCGGTGCGGATGGCGCGCTGAAGCCCGAAGAAGGCGAGCAGTACGAGGCCGGTGTCAAGTACGAGCCGACCTGGCTCGACGGAAGTCTGACGGCGTCTGTATTCCAGATCGACAAGCAGAACTATACGGTCAGTATCCCGGCCATCGGTGACCGTCAGCTCGGCGAAGTCCGCTCACGCGGTGTTGAACTCGAAGGCAAGTTCAATCTGGATCGCAACTGGAAGCTCATTGCCGCCGCCTCCTATACGGATCTCGAGTTCACCGAAAACCCTGGCGATTCCTCGCTGGAGGGCAATACGCCGGCGGTGGTGCCGAACGCGCAGACATCGCTTTGGCTGGATTACACCGTGACGGACGGTCCGCTCGCAGGCTTGGGTCTGGGTGCCGGCGTGCGCTACCGCGGCAAGTCCTGGGCTGACGACGCCAATACGCTTCGCGTGGAGGATGCGACCGTGTTCGATGCGGGTATCCGTTATGAAAAGAACGACTGGAAAGCTGCTCTCAACGTGACCAACCTGTTCGACAAGGAATATGTCGCAGGCTGCAACACGATGTATTTCTGCGGCTACGGCGAAGCCCGTACGCTGACCTTGAAAGTCAGTAAGGTTTGGTAACTTGACAACTTGAGTAAACTTTAGCAGGAAGGCCCTACGGGGCCTTTCACACTGACCGGCTCATGGAGACTGTTGACGAACGGGTGAGCGCAGAGGAGCGCGACGGGAATGTTGATGGACAGGTTTACGCTTTCCGGCCAGGCAATTCCGGTCGACCCGGAGCGCATGCTGTGCGAAATCTGCGAACATTTCGTCGAGCATAGCGAGGTCAAGCGCGACGGCGACCACGTCAATCTCGCAAGCGAGGTTGGCGAAGCCAATATCCGCAAGCAGGGCGGCTGCCTTTCGATCGATATTTCCTGCCCGTCGGCGCAGCTGCTGCAACTGGTGCGCAGCTCGATTGCCGAGCATCTTTTCATGTTTGCCGGCGAAGAGCCGCTGGAACTGAACTGGCATGACGAAGCGGTCCTGACGCCAATCCCGGGCCTTACCGAAATTCGCGTCGTTGCCGCGCGGCATGTAACGCCGCATATGCGCCGCCTGACGCTTGCCTGCGACGACGTTGCCCGGTTCGTCGGCGCCGACTACCACATTCGCCTGCTGATCCCGAAGAAGGGCCGCAAGCCCGTCTGGCCGGTTACCCGTGCGGATGGTCGCCTCGGCTGGCTGAACGGCGAAGACGAAATGGTGATCCGCATCTACACGATCCGCAGCGTCGATGTGGTCCGCGGCGAGATGGATATCGACTTCGTTCTACACGAAAGCGACGGCCGGCCCATGCCGGGTGCCGAGTTCGGCCGCCATGCCGAGCCGGGCGATGTCGCAGGTCTGCTGGGACCGGGCGGCGGCGGTTTGCCGGATGCCCGGCACATGATCCTTGCCGGCGACGATACGGCCTTGCCGGCGATTTCCCGAATCCTCGCCGAAGCGCCAGCCGATGCACGGCTGCAGGTGTTTATCGAGGTCGACGACGTTGCCGATCAGTTGCCACTCTGCTCCAGCGCATCTGTCGAGATCACCTGGCTGCATCGCAAGGGCATTGCGCCTGGCAAAGCCGGCATTCTTGGCCCGGTCGTTCTTCCCGTCATCGAGCAGGCCGGGGCTGAAGCCTTTATCTGGATCGGCTGCGAGAAGTCCGAAGCTCGGCCGATCCGCAACCATCTGAAGTCCCGCGGCCACGACAAGAAACGCATGTGCGTGATCGGATACTGGGGCGAGAACAAGCACTGACTGAGATTGCATTGGGGCAAATGCCCTAATCGTCAGGCGTGAGCGGCAACATGGTTGACGCCGGCATGGCGAAGCAGGTAGGACGCCATCGTTCCCTTCTTGGGAACAGTGCGGAGAGGTGGCCGAGTGGTCGAAGGCGCTCCCCTGCTAAGGGAGTATACCCGGAAGGGTATCGTGGGTTCGAATCCCATCTTCTCCGCCACTATTTTCCCAGATCGTTTCGTCTCGACATCTTTTCTGGGAACTTTTGCACCTTCAGAAAGATAAGTCAGGAACCACCTCGCGACGTACCCGTTGATAGTCATTCACCTATCAAGAAGGATACCCCATGGCTCGCGATATTTCCTCCGACATCGATCGTCTGTCCGATCAGCTCGCCGACCTGCGTTCGGCTCTCATGAAACAGGCCAGCTCTTCGGCAAGCGAGGCATCCAGCTATCTCGCGCCGCGTGCCCGTCAGGTGGCGCGGCAGTTGCAGCACGGCAGCCATGACATTTCGGAGGTCGTACGCCGCAACCCGGGTACCGCAACCGGTGCACTCGTCGGCGCGCTTGCGATTGGAGCCGCAATCGGCTTCCTTCTGTACACTGCCGCTGAGCGCGATTAATTAGACCTGAAACAGGCGCATGGATTTCTTCCATGCGCCTGTTTTCACATTTGGACCTTAGGCTCAGGCCGACGGCTGTTTCGTCTTGCGCAGATACGGAAGAACCGTGTCGAACGATCCAAAGCGCGCAAGCGCATCCTCATTCGAAACCCCTGCCGTAATGATCACATCGTCGCCCTGCTGCCAGTTGGCGGGCGTTGCGACCTGATGCTTTGACGTCAGCTGGATCGAATCGATCGCCCTCAAGATTTCATTGAAATTGCGACCTGTTGTCATCGGGTAAGTGAGGATCAGTTTGATCTTCTTGTCTGGCCCGATGACGTAGACGGAACGTACCGTCGCGTTGTCTGCAGGTGTGCGGCCCTCAGACGATGACCCGGCGCTTGCCGGCAGCATGTCATAAAGTTTCGCGACGTTGAGATCCTTGTCGCCGATCAACGGATAATCGACATCGTAGCCGGTTGCCGTGCGAATATCGTCCTTCCACTTGCCGTGGCTTTCGACAGGATCGACCGAGATGCCGACGATCTTGACGCCGCGCTTGGTGAATTCGCCTTCGAGCCCCGCCATCGTGCCGAGTTCGGTGGTGCAGACGGGCGTGAAGTTCTTGGGGTGGGAAAAGAGAACCGCCCAGCCATCGCCGATCCAGTTGTGGAATTCAATCGTGCCTTGGGTTGTTTCGGCAGTAAAGTCCGGGGCGATGTCGTTGATACGCAGGCTCATGATGAAGTCCTCCAGTGCTTTTCGCATTGTGATCGGTGACGGCGACATATCCGGTCGGGCGCCGCCTTTGGGCCACCTTAGATATTAGCGGTCGGCCCACTGAATACCACCACGTTTGTTCCAAATTGCGAGCGAGATGGGGCGAAAATTTGCGCATCGAGTAACGATATCGAAGTCGCATTGCGCGGTCTGAGTTCGTCGCCGATGACCGGCATCTGAATGCAAATCAGCCCCGCATTCCTTTCGGAAGGCGAGGCTGACGGGAAATCCTTCGTCCGCAATTAGCGGATGATCTGGACGACCTTACGGGTCTGCGGATCGACGATCACGCGTTCCTCGTTGACGACCGTGTAGGAATATTCCGGCGCTTCTGGGATCTGCGAGAGAACGACGGTTTCAGGAACCGCCTGGCCGACCACGATGCGCTCCTTGACGACGACGCGTTCGGTTGGCATCGGCTGCTGCTCGACATAGGTGACGACGCGCTGCGGCGGCGGATCGATTGCGCTGCCGACGATCGCGCCAGCGACGCCACCAACGGCTGCGCCGACTGGTCCGCCGACGATTGCGCCGGTAACCGCGCCGCCTGCTGCACCATTAACCGTGCCCTGCTGCGCCATAGCGACCGGCGCAATGCCGATGCTGAGAAGGGTAGAAAGAACGAGGATCTTCGTTTTCATAACGTTTACCTTTCTATGCCTGCGACGGGACCGGCCCGGCAGTTTTATGTTCCGCCAGATGCAACGGTCGTTTTCGACCCGTTCTGGATGAGTATGGCGATGTCCTGATACCCAAAAGGATAATGTGTTCAGCGCCTTGCTACGACCTGACAATGGCCGAGCGGATGGTTCGTTCCAGCCATTGGGCTTCAGTCCTGTGCGGTATGGGACCAAAGGCTGACACTTCGCTGATCTTGCCGAAGAGACGGAAAAGACGGAACAATTCCGGCGGCCGATGGATTTCAAATACTCAGTGCACTGCGCAGGCGGGATGCTGACACCTCATGTGGCAAGAGGCCGATACGACGGGCAATGCGCCCTTTGTCACGGCACATTTGAAGAGCCAACAGATGATCACACGCCGAGACATACTCACCGCCGTCACCACCGCAGCATTCGTCACGGTGTTTCTGCCTGTGCAGCTTCGTTTCGATGTGGCGTCGGATGGAATGCTGATCAGCATCGCCCAGGCCCAGGCGCAAGGCAATGGCGGTGCAGGGTCTGGGGGCGGAGCCGGCGGTAATGGTGGCAAGGGAGGCTCGGGTCAGGGTGGCTCGGGGCAAGGTGGTTCTGGCTCGGGTGGCTCTGGTCCCGGTGGCTCTGGCCCAGGTGGTTCAGGCCAAGGCGGGTCAGGGCAGAGCGGCGGCTCAGCGGGTGACGGCGCGGATGGCGGATCGAAGGGTGACGGGGGAAAGGGCGGCTCTGGTAGCGGTGCGCCGGGAGAGGGCAATCGCGGGGACGCGCAAAATGCCGGTACGTCGGGGACACCCTCTGATGCTCCGGCGAATGGAGCCGTGACTGATGGACCGCAGAACACCGGCACCCAAAAGGACAATGCGATCGGGACGACACCCGAGACACCGGACGTCTCGGCCGAAGGACGGAAGAAGACCTCTAAGAATTCGCGCTCGCTGTCTGTTCGTCATGCGAACGGAACCACAGAGCGGATCTCAGGCGATCGGTACGAGATGCGGGATTCACGGCAAAGACCGATCGTGAACCGCGAGGCCACACGATCGGACCGAAAGCGACTTGAGACGCTGAGCCGCTAACGGTTACCGCGCTAGGCTGCTCCGCCCGTCCGACTTTCGGTCGCGTCGCGAAGGGCCAGCGCTGCTTCGGTGCGGTTGGAGACTTTGAGTTTCGACAGAATGCGCGTCATGTGGTGCTTGACCGTCTTCTCATGCAGATCGAGCAGTTGCGCCACCCGCTTGTTGCTGAGACCCGATGCCACGAGGTTGAGGACTTCCTGTTCGCGATCCGTCAATTCCGCCATCAGATCCTGCTTGGCGGCATTTTCCCTTTCCTTTGCCATGCCGGCGAGAAGCCGGGCAGAGAGGCTAGGGGCCAGGTAGGGTTCTCCAGAGGCAACGGTGCGAACGACGTCGGCCAGTTCGCGGGATCCGATGCCTTTCAGAACATAGCCTTTCGCTCCAAGCTTCAGGGCACCTGCAATGTCCTCGTTGGCTTCCGATACGGTCAGCATGACGATCTTGATAGGGGGCCAGGCCTCGACGGCGCCGGCAACGGCCTGCAGTCCGTTTCCGGGCATCGAGATGTCCATCAGCATCACGTCGGGGCGTATATGCTCGACGATATGAAGCGCCTCGCCCTTTGAGCCACCTTCCGCCACGATCTCGAAACCCTCCATTTCAGAGAGGCTGCGGATCACTCCCTCGCGAAACAGCGGGTGATCGTCGATGACGGCTATTCTGGTTGGGGCTTTCATACATGCTCCGATTCATGAACGTTCAGCGACATTCTGACCGTTGTTCCACGAGAAGACGTCGCGAGATCAAAGGTTCCCCCGAGGCTTTCAATCCGCTCCCTGAGACCAGCGATCCCCAGGCCTTCCGGCCTTATAGTGGATTTGTCGAAGCCGGGTCCATCGTCGCTTACCTCGACAATGATCATGTTGCCTTCGTAGGTTTGGGTGACTGTCTGGTTTGCGCCAGCGGCGTGCCTGTATCCGTTGTTCAACGCTTCCTGGACAAAGCGGTAGATACAGATCTTGGCGGAAGGAAGAAGCGGTCTGGCGGGCGATGCGATCTTGAGGTCAACGGTCGCCGCAGTCCGCTCGCGGTGAGCGCCAACGACCTTTTCGAGGATTTCCGGCACAGCTGCCGTTTCGATCTGCGGCAGGACAAGCCCGCTGCAGATGCTGCGGATCTCATCCATCGCTTCCTGCAAGCGCGCCTTGATTGCAGCAATCTCCGCTTCCCGGACATCGCGGGGAGCTTCCGGATCGACCAGGAGCGCGCTGTCGACGCGCAGCGCCGCATAGGCGACAAGCTGGGCCGGGCCGTCGTGCAGGTCGGCACCCAGCCGCCGCAGGTAGCCTTCGTTCAACGCTGTTGCGCGTTGCGACGCGCGCTGTGCACGGCTGTGCAAGGTCCTGTTCTGGGTCAGCAGGCTCTGCAGATCCACCACCCGCTCCGTGAGGCTGCGCTGCTGCGCCTCGATCATCCGGCTGCCCTTGAAGACGATCGCCGACAAAAGCAGGAAGAACGTCGTCGTGACCCCGGCGACGGCCAGCCAGCTCTGAAGGCGCGCCTGCGACAGGCTTTGCTGGAAATCATCGGCGATCTCGTAGAATTCCGTGACCGCGATCACCTCGCCGGACCACGGCTGCAGAATCGGATTGTAGATCTCGAGAAGCGGCTTTCCGAAACTGCGCTGATCGAAACTTTCGGCATCATCGACATAGTCGAACTGTGCGACCATCTTGCCGGAAAAGGCTGCGGTCAGATCTTTGCCCGGCGGGAAACGTTTGCCCTGGATCGTTTTGTCCGTCGCATAGAGAACGGTGCCGTCTGCGCGCCAGAGCCTGAAGGAGACGACCTGCTTCCCGAGAGCGCCCTGACCGAAGGTTTCGTCGAGAACCCGGTTGGTCACGTCGTCGAGCGTGTCCGTTGTCTTGAGATCCGGCAGGATCGGCGCAATGATGCTATCGACATAGAGTGCGGTGGTGGCCGCAGAATTGCGTGTGACCGCGTCCTCGATGAGGTTCGTTACGAAGGCGCCGACCAGCAGCATTGCAACGATGGACACGATGCCGCCGGCAAACAGAAATTGCCGCGCCAGCGTCTGTTGGTTCCAGCGTTCCAAAATTCCTGTCTTCAGCAATGCCCCGGGGCCTCGATTGATCGAGCCATACCTATGGCAGCCGAAAGCAGGATCAATTGTGGCCGTGACGCGAAAGGAGCGATGATGCCTCCACAAGACATTCTTTGTGCACCTTCTTTGCCTTCACGTCTCTCCTGCCTATCTGTTGCAGCAATGAAACCGACAACAACGTCGTCGCCATCGCGGCTGATGATGCAAACCCGGAGACGATGCCGTGCTGCAACGCCTGAGAACGATCATTGCCGAGCGGTTCATGACGTTTGAGCCTCTTGGCCTGATCATGTTCTCACTCCTGGCCGGTAGCCTCTTCCTGTTCATCAGCCTGACCGGTATCGTGATCGATGGCGAAACGCACGAATTCGACGAACGGATCCTGCTTGCTCTGCGCCAGGCAGGCGACCCTTCGGTGCCCATCGGGCCCTACTGGCTGACCCATGCCGTTGGTGACATCACCGCGCTTGGCGGCATTACCGTGCTATCGCTTATGACCGTGCTTGCCACGATCTATCTTCTGCTCGCGGGCCGCCGCTCGATCGCCGTCTTCATGTTTCTATCCATTCTCGGCGGTTGGCTGCTCAGCAACCTTCTCAAGCTCGGCGTGGCGCGGCCTAGGCCGGACATCGTACCGCATCTCGTCAATGTCCACGACCTGAGCTTCCCGAGCGGGCATGCGATGCTTTCGGCGGTGACCTATCTCACCCTTGCGGCGCTGCTGTCACGTGCCGAACAATATCGCTCGACCCGCATCTTTTTCCTCGCGACCGGCATCCTGCTGACCCTGCTGGTCGGTCTCAGCCGCCTTTATCTCGGCGTTCACTATCCAACAGACGTGATGGCGGGGTGGTGTGCGGGTGCAGCCTGGGCTGCCGGCTGCTGGATTGTCGCGCGACGGTATATTTCGTCACGCGCATCTTGAATGAAACGACCGCGTCGGGAATGAGTGGGCAAACGAAAAGGCAATAGCGATGGCGGACATGCAACTCGACGAACTGTGCGACCTTCTTCTGAAGACGGAGGAGGGAAAGTCTCGCTCGCTCATCGCGGTCGCAGGACCGCCCGGAGCGGGGAAGTCGACACTGGCCGACATTCTGGCATCCAAGCTCTCCGGACGG
Source organism: Rhizobium sp. NFR12 (assembly GCF_900108545.1). Classification (NCBI taxonomy): domain Bacteria; kingdom Pseudomonadati; phylum Pseudomonadota; class Alphaproteobacteria; order Hyphomicrobiales; family Rhizobiaceae; genus Rhizobium; species Rhizobium sp. NFR12. The sequence goes on from NZ_FNWM01000001.1 coordinate 1,209,749, forward strand.
GGGGAGACAGCCGAAGTCCTGCCGATGGATGGTTTTCACATGGACAACGGCATTCTCGAGGAGCGCGGATTGCTCGCCCGCAAGGGGGCGCCCAATACGTTCGACCTACGCGGTTTTATCGATGTCGTCCAGGCCGTGAAAGCGGCCGAGGATGAAGTGCTCGTGCCCGTGTTCGACAGGTCGCGCGAACTGGCGATCGCTGCGGCACGGGTCGTCTCGCCACGCCATCGGTTCATTGTGATCGAGGGCAACTATCTTCTGCTGGGCGAGGGTGGCTGGGAGCGTCTTGCACCGCTGTTCGACTACCGGATCCTGCTCGCCCCGCCGATCGAGGAGCTGCAACGGCGTCTGGAGGCACGATGGACGTTCTACGGTCTGGCCGGACAGGCGTTCGAAGACAAAATCCACGGAAACGACATGCCGAATGTTCGGTTGGTGCTGGAGAAATCGAAGGGCGCCGATCTGGTTCTCGAAAGACTGGATCTCGAAGCCGCACGATAAGTGCTCCCGGGGGGCTACACAGATCGACTTCGTGATCCAAATATAACAGGGTAACGATCACAGAGGACGGGTGAAAACCAATGCGATCACCCAACACGCTTCTATCCCTGTTGTCCGAGGACGACTACTCGCACGCGGAACGCTGCATGGAGGAGCTCGAATTGCCGCAGGGCATGCTCCTTTCCGGACCGGACGAAGTCGACCGATACTGCTATTTCCCCTATTCGGGGATTGGGTCGACCGTCGCGATCTCTGCGCGCGGCAAGCAGTCCGAGATCGGACTGTTCGGGCGGGAAGGCATGTCTCCCGCGTCGGCGATACTGGGATCCGATCGCAACCCGTACAAGGTCATCATGCAGGTTCCGGGGCACGGCGCACGCATTGAGGTCGGGCAGCTGGTTGACCTCATCTGGAGCAGGCCGGAGATACGCCGGGTCTTTTTCCGGTGGGCGCATGTTTCTTCGGTGCAGGTTGCTCTGACTGCGCTGACCAATGCCACCCAGACGATCGAGCAGCGTCTGGCCCGATGGATCCTGATGTGTCACGACCGCACGGGCAGCGACGAAGTCAACCTCACACACGAATTCCTGGCAATCATGCTTGCCGTCCGGCGTCCGAGTGTAACGACCTCGCTGCATGTGCTCGAAGGTCGGCAAATGATCCATTCGTATCGGGGAACGATTGTCGTGCGAGACCGTCCGGCGCTGGAGAAACTCGCAGCCGACTGCTATGGCGGAGGTGAGGTTGAATATCAGCGCGTGATGGAGATGTCAGCGTCAGTCTAAGCTCTGGCTGAAACCGCGGCGAGCTTCTGCTCGACGACGGAAACGATGAACGCTGGATCGGCCGGCTTGTCAATCCAGACGCCATCGCTGAAGAGCTCGTTTTCCCAGTCCTGCGGCTTTTCACTGCCCGAGTAGACCACGAATGGGATGCGAGCGTCATGCAACACCTGGATGACCCCGTAGCAATCACCGTCGGTCAGATGAAGATCGAGAATGACAATGCTCGGAACATTCTTCTGCAGCCATTCCAGCGCAGCTTGTTTCGAGCGTAGATTGATGACGTTATTCAGCCCAGCAGCCCCGAGCGCGTCCTCGATATCCAACGAAATGAGCGGCTGATCTTCAAGCAATAAAATCATATGTTTCGACAAACCAGTTCCAAAGGGTCACTGTGTTGAAAGCGCGGATTCGTTCTAATCAATTTGCTTCGGACTTTGTCCGTTGGTCTGATAGCGTACCGACGTTGGGAAGCGGGTTGTCTCGCTTATTTTATGGACATAGATGGAATCATTCTATTCAGGCGGAGATATCTCCATAGGCCGAGCAGGCTGGTCTCTGCCTTCAAGGGTTGGCGATGGGTGACATTCAGAAAGATACGGTCCGGAATTCGCTTCTCCGGCTGATGCCCCGAGAAAGCTTCGAAGCAATTGCGCCGCATCTCGAACATGTCGATCTTCCGCGCGGAACCGAGCTATCGGCTCCGAACGAAACGCCCCTGCACGCCTATTTCCCGGAATCCGGTATCGCCTCGATTGTGGCGAGGTCTCCGCAAGGGCAGCATGCTGAGATCGGAATTTTTGGTCGCGACGGAATGACCCCCACGGCGATGGTCCTTGACGCGGAATCGGACCCCTATTCGATCTTTATGCAAGTGGAGGGCCGTGGTTACCGTCTGGCCTCAGATCAGTTGAAGCTGGCTTTGAAGGATCGCGCCTGTCTCAACCTTCTGACGCGCTACAGCCAGGCCCTGTCGGTCCAGGGGGCCTACACGTCACTGTCCAACGCCGTCCATCACATCGACGAACGTCTGGCCCGGTGGATCCTGATGTGTAACGATCGGACCGACGGCGACGAGATCAGCCTTACCCACGAATTCCTCTCGATCATGTTGGCTGTCCGCCGACCGAGCGTGACGACGGCACTGCATCTGCTCGAGGGTCGCAAGCTGATCTACTCCGAGCGTGGCATGATCATCGTCAGAGACCGTAGCGCACTCGAGGATTTCGCCAAAGATGCCTACGGGGAATGCGAGCGGGAATACGAGCGTCTGATCGGACCCTTGAGGTAGAAGTCGACCTCAGTTTGTCGCAGCCGGCAGCGAGAACTCCCCAACCTTCGTTCCCTTGTAGTCACGGACCTCAATCATTGGAGAGACGGAAGGACGACCCTGTCGCAACCGGTCGGCCATGATTTCGCGCGCAGACGCCTCGGCCTCGGCCAGGGCGCTTGGAAGATCCGGAAGATCGTTGCCTTCTTCGTCTTCGATCAAATCTTTGCCGTCACGAACGTGGAAATAAAATCGGGGCATGTGGGTACCTAGCGAGCTTTTTATTCATACCCGCGAGGCTCGCTTAGGTTCCAGATCCGTGTTCATGTCGGCAAAGACTGTACGGTTGCGTACATAGGCTCAGGCGCGCTCTTCCCAGAGCTTGGACAGTTCAACGATCGTGTCGACCGCCTTTTCCATATCCTGGCTGCTGACCCATTCCAGCGGGGAGTGGAATGCATGGCCGCCGGCAAAGATGTTGGGGCAGGGCAGGCCCATGAAGGACAGCCTCGAACCGTCAGTGCCGCCGCGGATGCTGCCGCGCTTCGGCGTCAGACCGGCCCGCTTGATCGCTTCGATCGCATTCTCGACGATCTCAGGATGACGGTCGAGCACCAGCTTCATGTTGCGATACTGCTCGATGACGGTGAACGTGTAGGTCGAACCGGGATAGTCGTGCATGACGTCCTTGACGATATCCTCGAGCAACGTCTCCTTGGTCTTCAAACCCTCGTCGGCGAAGTCCCTGATGATCAGGCTGATCTTTGCCTTCTCCATGCTGCCGCTCAGATCCGTCGGATGGATGAAGCCGTCCCGGCCTTTCGTCGTTTCCGGCGCCATGTGTTTTGGCAGGCGATCGACGATGGCGCCGGCGATGCGGATCGCGTTTTCCATCTTGCCGTAGGCGAAACCGGGGTGGATCGCGACGCCAGTGATGGCGATCTCGACCGCGTCGGCAGAAAACGTCTCATCCTCGATCGTGCCGACTGTTTCGCCATCCAGCGTATAGCCGAAATCGGCGCCGAGCTTTTGAATGTCCACCTTTTCCACACCGCGGGCGATCTCTTCGTCGGGCGTGAACAGGAGGCGGATGGCGCCGTGCTTGATGTCGGGGTTGTCGATCAGGTATTTCGCGGCCGTGACGATTTCGGCAAGGCCCGCCTTGTCGTCGGCCCCGAGAAGCGTCGTGCCGTCGGAGGTGATGATGTCGTGGCCGATCTGGTTCTTCAGTTCCCTGTGCTCGCTCTCGCGGATCACACGGGTCTCATGGCCGGGAAGTGCGATGTCGCCGCCCTGGTAGTTACGGATTACCTGCGGCTTGACATCGGTGCCGCTGAAGTCTGGTGCCGTATCCATATGCGCGCAGAAGCAGACGACGGGCACGTTGTTCTTGCCCGTATTGGACGGCACTGTCGCATAGACATAGCCGTGTTCGTCGAGATGCGCGTCTGAGAGGCCGATCTCCAGCAGTTCTTCGACCAGAACACGGCCGAGCGTCAGCTGTTTCGAGGTCGATGGCTGGGTGGGTGAAGAGGCATCCGACTGGGTATCGATGACGACGTATCGGAGGAAGCGGTCGGTAACGGTATCGGTCATGAGCAAATATCCGGATCAAATCAAAGCCGGACTGTAGCCTGACATCTCCAAAATGCAAAAGGTCCCGTGCTGGACGGGACCTTTGATTTCAGGAGCGATGACTATCCGACTTGAACAGCCTCGGCCTACTTGAACAGAGCCGGCAGCCATAGCGAGAGGCCGGGGATATAGGTGACCAGCAGCAGCACGAAGATGCTGGCGCCAAAGAACGGCCAGATGGTCTTCATGGCTTCGCGGATGGTGATCCCGCCCACCGCGCAGCTGACGAAGAGCACGGTTCCGACCGGAGGCGTGTTCAGTCCGATACCGGCGTTGAGGATCATTACCACGCCGAAATGGACGGGATCGATGCCGAACGCCTTGACGACCGGCAGCAGGATCGGCGTTGCGATGATCACCATCGGCGCCATGTCCATGAACGTGCCAAGCACCAGCAGGATGATATTGATCATCAAGAGCACGATGATCGGATTGTCAGAGATGGCCGAGATCGCGGCGATGATCAGCGTCTGCACCTGCAGGAAAGCCATCAGCCAGCCGAACGAGGCAGCCATGCCGATCACCAGCAAGACCATTGCCGTGGTGCGGACAGCACCCATAACCGCTTCGACGAAACCATCCCAGTTCAGTTCGCGATAGACGATCATCGCGACAAGGAAGGCGTAGAGTACCGCGATGCAGGAGCTTTCCGTTGCCGTGAACACGCCCGAGCGGACACCGCCGAAAATGATGGCGATCAGGAGGATGCCCGGGAGCGACGCCAGGAAGTAGTAACCCACACGCCTGAAGCCGGGGAACGGGTCCGCCGGGTAACCGCGCTTGACGGCAACCCACCAGGCCGTGACCATCAAGGCGGCGGCGAGAAGCAGTCCGGGAATGATGCCCGCGGTGAAGAGATCGGCGACGGAGACATTGCCGCCGGCTGCGATCGAATAAAGGATCATGTTGTGCGACGGCGGGATCATCAGCGCGATGATCGCAGCATTTGCCGTCACGTTGACAGCATAATCCCGGTCATAGCCGCGAGCTGCCATCTGCGGGATCATCAGGCCGCCGACCGCCGAAGCGTCGGCCACCGCAGAACCGGAAATGCCACCGAACAGGGTCGAAGCGACCACGTTGACCTGGCCGAGGCCACCCCGCATGTGGCCAACCAGGCCGGCCGCAAAGCGGATCAGCCGAGTGGCGATACCGCCGCGTACCATCAGGTCGCCTGCGAAGATGAAGAACGGGATCGCCATCATGGCAAACACGTTCATGCCGGAATTCATCTGCTGGAAGACGACGATCGGGGGCAGGCCGATATAGAGCACTGTCGCGAAGGATGCGATGCCGAGGCAGAATGCGATCGGCATCCCGATGATCATCAGAAAGGTGAAGGCGCCGAAAAGAATGGTATAGGCCATTATGCGGCCTCCTGCACAAGTACGTCCGCTGCGATTTCCTCGCCGATCGCGACGTCGATGAAACGTTCGAGTGAAAAGATCGATATCATTGCGCCACCGACGATCATCGGAAAGAAATCCGTACCGCCAGGCCATCCGAGAACGGGGATGCGCGCCGTCCAGGTCCCGATCGCCAGAAGCGATGAGTAATAGGCCATGCCGATGCCAAACAGCACGATCAGTCCGAGGCTGAGCAGGTCCATGGCCCGCTGGATGGCTGGCGGCATGATGTAGCGAACAACGTCGAGCCCGAGATGGACGCTTTCGCGCACACCGACCGCAGCGCCAAGCATGATGAACCAGGACATCAGATAGAGCGACAACGGCTCCGACCAGCTGGGACTATCGTTGAGAATATAACGGCTGAAAACCTGCCAGCCGACGATCAGGGTCATCGAGACCATGCCGATACCGGCGATCCACAATGATGATCGGCTGATCATGCTAAGAACAGGTCTTATCGCCTGCATGAAATTTCGCATTGTCCCGTCCTCCAAAGCCCGACACGTTCCCCGATGTCGGAAAAGCACAGCCGACCCCGGTGTGGCGGGGCCGGCCGATCAGGGCTGTCAGTTGACGGCCTGGATTTCTTCCAGCAGGCTCTTCATCTTCGCGTCGGTCACGAACTTGTCGTAGACCGGCTTCATCGCGGCCGAGAACTCGTCCTTGTTGACGGTAATGACCTTGACGCCGCCGGCGCGGACCTTTTCTTCCGAAGACTTTTCGCGGGCAGCCCACAGTTCGCGCATCTTGACGACGCTGTCCTTCGCGGCCTGGCGGATGACCTTCTGGTCATCGGGCGTCAGCTTGTCCCAGGAGACTTTCGACATGACCAGAATTTCCGGGTTCATCGAATGCTGGGTCAGCGAATAGTTCTTGGCGACCTCGTAATGACGGGCCGATTCGTAGGACGGCCAGTTGTTTTCAGCACCGTCGACAACGCCGGTTTCCAGCGACGAGTAGACTTCGCCCATCGGCATCGGCGTCGGGTTGGCACCGAAGGCCTGCATCATCGCGATCCAGAGGTCGGACTGCTGGACGCGGATCTTCATGCCCTTGAGGTCGGCCAGTTTTTCGACCGGCTTCTTGGTGGTGTAGAAGGAGCGCGCGCCGCTGTCGTAGTAGGCCAGACCGATCAGGCCGTGCGGTTCGAAGGCGGCAAGGATCTTGTCGCCGATCGGGCCGTCGACGACCTTATGCATGTGGTCGGTCGAGCGGAACAGGAAGGGCAGGCCAAGAACGACCGTCTCGGGGATGAGGTTGTTGAACGGCGCGGCATTGACGCGGTTCATGTCGATGACGCCGAAACGGGTCTGCTCGATCGTGTCCTTCTCGCCGCCGAGAACCGAGTTGTTCATCACCTGCACGCCGATGCGGCCGCTGGTGCGTTCCTTGACGAGGTCGCCCATGTATTTGACTGCTTCGACAGTCGGATAGCCATCAGGATGGATATCGGCAGAGCGCAGGGTGATCTCCTGCGCGCGGACGCTTGTATGGGCCGTGGTGGTGGCCAGCGCCAGGCAAAATGCGAGCCCGAGGGCTTTCGTCAGTTTCATGTCTTCCTCCTCCAAAAAGCCGTCGCCTCCACGCGCCGGCGGTGATTAAATTTATTTGGTCGATGCACTCCAGTCCGGAAGGCCAAACAGCTGTTCCGGGTTCTTCACGAGCGCCAGCTCAAGCGCTTCTTCGTCCGCCAGCCAGCTTAGAACCGTGTCGGTCAACGCGACGTCGTCCGGATAGTCCTTCTGCTCGCGTGCAAGGTTGTGCGGCCAGTTGCTGCCCCAGACGATGCGTTCAGGCGCGTAGGCGGCGATATCGCGCGAGAAGGCCGCGACATCGGCATAATCAGGTGCGCCGGACTTCGAGGACTCGTAGACGCCTGCGAACTTGAACCAGCATCTGCCGATATCCATCAGTCGCTTGACGGCTGCGATCTCCGGGCCCTCTGGCGTTGCGCCGGAGAAGAACTTGCCGTGATGGTCGAACACCCAGCGGCTTTTGAGTTTGGCAAGGCGTGGCTCATGCTCGAGGATATTGCTGCCGTCGAACTGGACTGCGAGCATCCAGCCGCGGGCGGCAGCCTTGGCGTCGAGTGCTTCGAGCGCCGAAAGGTCCACGGCACCGCCGGGCAGATCCATGATGCGCAGGCCGACGATACCGGCTTCGGCGAGCTGGTCGAGTTCGCCATCGGAGACATCACCCGCGGCTGCAGCGACGCCACGGGCAACACCGCCCATTTCCTTCAGGCAGGCGACCAAGTTGGTATTGTCGCGCTGGTGGGCATTGCCCTGCGTGATTACGACACGATCGATGCCGAGCCATGCCATGAACTGGCGATACTGCTCCGCATCGGGGAGAGTTCCGACTGGCAGGCCTGGGCCGCCGGGCTGCGATGGGAAACCCGGCAGGTACATATGCATCTGCGAGTCGACTGCGCCCGCCGGCAGTTTGGTCGTTGGCGCGTCTCCGGAGAGCGGACGAACAAGCATCAGACGTCTCCCGACTTCGGTTCAGGCATTTTGAATTCCTTGAGCGCATCGCGGTTGATCTCGATCCCGAGACCAGGGCCATCGGGGATCTGCACCACGCCGTGCCGATGTTCGATCGGTGTTTTGATCACCGCCTGGCGGAAAGGGTTGTCGGTGCGGTCGAATTCGAGAATGGGTTCGATCGGATTGACACGAACCGGGCTCGGGATCATCGCCGCCATGAACTGCAGGGCTGCTGCGATATGGACGGCCGTGCCCCAGACATGGGGCACAACGCGGATACCATGGAGCGCCGCGAGATCGGCGACGCGCTTGGCCTCGGTAAACCCGCCGACGCCGGCAAGATCGGGCTGGAGAATGTCGACGGCGCGGGTTTCCACGGGCTCGCGCATGCCCCACCGGCTGTGCCAGGTTTCGCCGCCGGCAACCGGGATCGGCTGGCGGGCGCGCACTTCGCGGTAGGCCGCCAGCTGTTCCGGCACGACGGGCTCCTCGAACCAGTCGATATCGTATTGTGCCGCCGCGTTGCCGAGTTTGACGGCTTCGATGGTGTCATAGCCGTGGTTGGCGTCGATCATCAGGCGCATATCGGGACCGGCTGCTTCCCGCACGGCGCGGATGACGCGAAGGTCTTCCTCGACGCCGAAGCCGATCTTGATCTTCGTCGCGTGGAAACCCTCGTCGCGGTAGCGGGCGACATCGCGGGCATTGTCCTCTACGCGGTCGACGCCGTCGCGCTTAAAGCTGCCGGTGGCATAGGCCTTGACGCTTTCGCGAAAACGGCCTCCGAGCAGGATGGAAACAGGCACGCCGAAATGCTTGCCCTTGATGTCCCAGAGCGCGATGTCGATGCCCGAGAGTGCAGTGACGGCAAGGCCGCGCTGGCCCTGGTCACGCAACGCGTTATAAAGCCGCGCCCAGATCTTTTCGGTTTCCAGCGCGTTTTCGCCGATCAGCCAGTTTGTATACGCCGCCACCACAGCTGCGTTGGGCCGGGCCGGGCCAAGGCATTCGCCCCAGCCGATGGTTCCGTCGTCGCACTCGATCTCGACCAGTATATGGGCGCGGCGGTCGAAGCGCATCGAGGCGCTTTCGAAGGCGACATCCAGCCTGTGTTCAAGAAGGTGGGTGCGGACCGAAGCGATCTTCATGGGTTCACCGCTTCTGATCGCCGATGAGCTTCAGCAGGATCTGCTCTTCTTCTTCCGTCAGGTCATCGAGCGGCGGGCGGACCTTGCCGGCATCGAAGCCCTGCAGGCGCACGCCGGCCTTGATGGCCGAGACGGCATAACCCTTGCGGCGGCCGCGAAGCGCCATGAAGGGGTAGAAGAATTCGGTGAGGATCTGTTCGCAGCGGGTGCGATTGCCGGCCCGCAGCGCCTTGTAGAACTCGACGGCAAGACCGGGCACGAAGTTGAAGACGGCCGACGAATAGGTGGTGAAGCCGGCGCCGAGATAGGCTTCGGCAAACAGTTCGGCCGTCGGCATGCCGCCGAGATACATCAGCCGGTCGCCCATCGTGGCGGTGATCTGGCGCACGAGGCCGATATCGCCGGTGCCGTCCTTGAAGCCGATGAGATTGGGGCATTCGTCGCAGAGCCGCTGCAGCGTGTCGACCTGCAGCACGGAATTATCGCGGTTATAGACCATGACGCCGATGCCGACCGACTGGCAGATCGCCTTAACATGCTTGTACAGGCCTTCCTGCGGCGCATCGATCATGTAATGCGGCAGAAGTAGAATTCCGTCCGCGCCTGATTTCTCGACCTTCTTTGCCAGATCGACGCCCACATGCGTGCCGAAGCCGCAACCGGAGACGATCGCGGTCTTGCCGGACGCTTCCTTGGCGGATTTCACGATGGCGGGAATTTCGTCGGGGGCCAGCGAGAAGAATTCTCCGGTGCCGCCGGCGGCAAAGAGAACGGGGGCCTCGAAGCCGGAAAGCCACTCGATATGACGCTGATAACTTTCAGGCTGAAACTGGCCCTCGGCATCGAAATGGGTCACAGGGAACGACAGCAGGCCGGCGCCAAGCGCTGCCTTGATCTCTTCAGGCGTCATGTAGTGTTATCCTCTCAGTGTCTCCTCCAGACAATGTTGTCGTACATGTATGATGAATTTGTGTCAACACGTCATCTGACAGATTGGCGAACTTCGCGCAGCAACGTCCGGTAGCGCAGTTGCGCGCCACGCAGATGGCTGCGCATGGCCTGCCTTGCGCCTTCTTCGTCGCCTTCCGAAATTGCCACGACGATCGCGTCATGCTCCTTGTCGAGAAGGGCGATATAGGCCGCCTGATCGGATTCGGAATCGTCCGGACGCAGGGCCGCACGGGGGATCAGCCGCTTGCCGATCATGGTCAGGAACTCGCGGAAACGTGGGTTGTTCGTCGCTTCGGCAATGGCGAGATGGAGGGCAAAGTCCGCTTCGCTGGTCGGCTTGTCTGCCTCGAGACAGGCGCGGACGGCGTGGTGGTGCTCGAAAATGCTTTCTTCCTGTGCCGGCGAGCGACGCACCGCTGCAAGGCCTGCAGCCTCGACTTCGACGGCGGTTCTGAGCTCCAGGAGCTCGATCATCGAGGACACCTGAGCAAGATCGATATTGTTGAGCGAGAGCATCGTGGGCTGGGTGTTTTGCCGTGGTTCCAGCACGAAGACGCCGGCACCCTGGCGCGCTTCCACAAGACGGTCGGCGCGGAGTGCGGCGATCGCCTCCCGCACAACGGTGCGGCTGACGCCGTGGGTCTCCGTCAGCTGCGCTTCGCTTGGCAGCCGCGCACCGGCCGTGAACTGACCGGCGGCGATCGCCTGGCGCAATGTATCCGTCAGCTGAGACACCAGCGTTCCTGCACCCTTTGCCGGCTCCAGCCTCGTCTCTCCAGCCATGCGTCTCTCCTTGCGCTCTCGTTATCTGCTCCCGTTAACCTGTATGATAAGTCGGCTTCGTTGTCACGGCTTTTGCTTATGAAGCCTTTGCGGCAGTTGAAAGCGGCCGCACTTGTCTCTAGGTTGCGGCATTGATTTCAGATGTCGGGTGATGAGTGCGCGAGAGAGTTCGGTGTATCGGTCTGTTGTGTGCTCTTAGTCTCTGGCCGGCGGCAGCCCAGGCGCAGTGGAAGCCGGTGGAGCAGGTGAAGACCTATCCGGTCAAAGGCACGTCCGGCATCGAGCTCTACTCCTCGATCGGCGAAAACGGCCCCAAGGTCGGCAGCCAGGTTCGGGCGATCGCCCATACGGATTTCAAGCTGACCTGGTCGCGCAAATACGAACCGCAGCCCGACGGCGCCTGCACGCTGGTTTCGGCACGCCCCAACATCATCATCATCTACACACTGCCAAAGCTTGTCTCGAAGCTGTCGCCCGCGCTTCAACAGAAATGGGACGCGTTTACTGACGGCGTGCGCCGGCATGAGCGGGTCCACGGCGCGATGATCGAGGATCTCGTGCGCCAGATCGAGGCGGCCAGTATCGGGCTTTCGGTGCCTAACGATCCGAAATGCACCAAGGTACGGGCTGAACTCCAGAGCAAGATCGCCGTCATCTTTCCCGCCCATCAGCAACGCAACCGGGATTTCGACAAGGTAGAACTCGGCGATGGCGGCAATGTGCAGCAGCTGATCCTCCAGCTCGTCAACGAGCGCTAGAGACAGGCGAATTTTTCAAAGGAAGCTTTCAATGACGCAGGTTATTTCCGCTGGTGATGTCGATGCCGAGGCTCTGATCGAAGAGCTGAAAGAGTGGGTGCGGATCGAGACGCCCTCCGGCAATGCGGCGGCGGTAAACTTCCTGGCCGATCGGGTGGAGGCCAGTGCGGCTAAGGCCGGGCTTTCCGTCGAACGGCTGCCGGGCACGCTCAGGTTCGGCGATATCCTCGCGGTCCGATCGCCACGGCAGGCGGGGAGCAACGAGAAATCGGTTCTGGTGCTCGCTCATCTGGATACGGTCCATGCGATCGGCGTGATCGATAACCAGCTCCCACTTCGCCAGGACGGCGACAAGCTCTACGGACCCGGCATCTACGACATGAAGTCCGGTGCGCTGATGGCGCTGGATGCGTTGAAGATCGCGGTTGCAAAGGGCAGCAGAATGCCGGTCGATCTCGTTTTCGTGCCGGACGAAGAGGTCGGAAGCTTTTCGTCGCGGGCCTTCATGGAGGAATGCGCGCGCAGCGCCGGTTATACGCTGGTGGTGGAACCCGCGCGCGACGGCGGCAAGATCGTCATCGCTCGCAAGGGTGTGGCGATGTACGATATCGTCGTGCGTGGCCGGGCCTCGCATGCGGGCACACGGCCACAGGACGGACGAAGCGCCGTGCGGGCGGCAGCAAGGCTTGTGCTCGATCTGGAGGCGCTGAACGACGCAGGGCGCGGCATCACCGTCACGGTCGGAACGATCAGCGGCGGCACCGGCCGCAATACGGTGCCGGCGGAATGCCGCATGCAGGTGGATGTGCGCGTCCCCGACGATGCGGCAGCCACGGAAGTCACGGCGAAGATCGCCGCCATGCAGCCGGTCGATCCGGATATCAGTTTCGAGATCAAGGGACAGATGAACCGGCCACCGTTTGCGCAGTCGGATGCGGGCCGGAGATTGTTCGATACGGCGGCGAAAATCGCTGTAGATCTCGGCATTGCGCTGGAGGGCGTCACGACCGGCGGCGGTTCCGACGGCAATTTCACCGCAGCGCTTGGCGTGCCCACGCTCGATGGTCTCGGCGCTGATGGCGCAGGCGCGCATACGTTCGAAGAGCATATCTTGCTGTCGAGCGTTGCGCCGCGGACCGCGCTCTTGGCCAACCTGATGATGTCGCTCGAGCCCGAAGCCTGACGGGTGCCGCTTTGTGAACGGTGCGGCACCGGCCGCACCCATCACGGCATCTTTTCATCGTCCAGAAATTGCGTCCATATGGCTGATATCGAAGACCATTCGGGAATTCCGACATGACCAGCGGCCTGCACCACATCACCGCCATCACCCGCAAGATACAGGCGAATGTCGACTTCTATGTCGGCTTCCTCGGATTGCGGCTGGTGAAACGCACCGCCGGTTTCGAGGATGCGCAGCAGTTGCATCTGTTTTACGGCGACGGTGCCGCATCGCCCGGATCGATCGTGACGTTTCTCGCCTGGGAAGATGGATCGCTCGGTCGGGTCGGGCATGGGGCGCCGAGCGAGATCAGCCTGGAGATTTCGCCGGAAGCGATCGGCTTCTGGCTGACAAGGGCGCTGCAATATAACATCAAGCTTTCCGGGCCCGCGCAGGAATTCGGCCAGCCCGTGCTGCGCCTAACGGATCCGGACGGGATCATCGTCAAGCTCGTCGGCGTCGAGGAAACAGGGCCTTGGGTCTGGTGGAAGTATGGTGGCATTGCCGAAGAAAACGCAGTCCGCAGACTTTACGGCGCGACGATCCTTTCCGAGAAGCCTCAGGAGACCGCTGAATTCCTTGTGAGGCATATGGGGTTGGCTGTTGGAGGCCGGGAAGGCAACATCCAGCGTCTGGTCTCGGATGCGCATGATATCGTCGATGTCCGCGATGCATCGGGTTTCTGGACGTCGGCGCCGGGCACGGGCGCGATCGATCATATCGCTTTCCGGGCTGCGGATCGCGCGGCGGTCGAAGCGGTGTATGCAGACCTTGCCGCTGCCGATGCGGGCGAAATGAACATCCACGACCGGCAGTATTTCCATTCGCTCTACGTGCGCGAGCCGGGCGGCACGCTGATTGAACTCGCCTCGGACGGGCCGGGTTTTGCCACCGATGAAACTGTCGAGACGCTGGGACGCCAGCTGTTCATTCCGAACCATTTCAAGGGGGATCGCGAGGCGCTGAAGGTGATGCTGCCGCAGTTCGGTCTGCCGGGCGAGGAACGCGTCATCTACCGCGACCTGCCGTTCGTGCATCGGGTCCACATGCCTGACAACTGGGACGGCACGACGCTGGTGCTGATGCACGGCACCGGCGCCAACGAAACGGCGCTGCTGCCGCTCGGCCGAAAGGCGGCACCCAATGCGATGCTGATCGGTTTGCGCGGCCGCTCCGTGGACGAGGGCTATCCGCGGTTTTTCCGCAGGCTCAGCCAGACGACGTTCGACCAGAAGGAGATCGCCTCGGAAGTGGAGGCTTTCGTCGGGTTCATCGAGGATATCGGTCCGGCGTATGGCGCGGATCCGGCGCGCACCGCGTTCCTCGGTTATTCCAACGGCGGCAACATGATCGGAGCGACGATGCAGCTTTACCCTGAGCTGATCCGCAAGGCAGTGCTGCTGCGCTCAATGAACGTGCTGGAAGACCGACCCGTCGTTGATCTTTCCGGGGCAGAGGTCCTGTCACTCAGCGCCATCAACGATTTTTACGGCCCGCTTGCCGGCGAGATCGAGGACAGGCTACGGACGGCCGGGGCCGACGTGACGGCCCGGGTACTCGATGCCAATCATGGCCTCGACGCGGAAGACGAGGTCATCGTGCACGAATGGCTCAAGGAGCGGATTGGTTGACAGGTAACGTGTTCACGACCGGAAACGACAAGCCGGTATTCTGTGCCGATATCGGCGGTTCGTTCATCAAGTTCGCGGTGTCGCCGAAGCCTGGCGTCATCGAGCCTCTGGAGCGGGTTCCAACACCCGCGTCCGACTGGGATGCGTTCGTGGCAGCGCTGTCTGACCTGATCGCGCGGCATGCCCATCTGGTTAAAGACAATGACTCGACGCCGCTGGCGTTGTCGATCACCGGGATCGTCGATCCCAAGACCGGCGTTTCGATTGCCGCCAACATTCCCTGCATCACAGGACGTCCCGTGGCGGCGAAACTTTCCGCGCGGCTCGGAAGGCCGGTCGTTGCGGCCAACGACGCCGATTGTCTGACGCTTGCCGAAGCCAGTGAAGGTGCCGGCAAGGGCCATGATGTCGTGTTCTGCGCCATCATCGGCACCGGGATCGGCGGTGGTCTGGCGATCGATGGCAAGCTGGTGCGCGGTGCGGGCGGCGTGACCGGCGAATGGGGCCATGGGCCGATCGTCAATACGACCGTCGAGATTGCCGGCGAGACGATCCACATTCCGCGCCTGGCCTGCGGTTGCGGCCAGTCCGGCTGTGCCGATACGGTCGGCGGCGCACGCGGGATAGAGCGTATCGACGGCCTGCTCCACGAGAGAGCCGAGACCAGTCACACGATCATTGAAGACTGGCAGGCCGGCGATGCGTTGGCGGAAAAGACGATCGCCGTCTGGCTGGAACTGATTGCCGATCCCCTGGCGCTCGCGGTCAACACGACAGGGGCGTCGGTCGTGCCCGTCGGAGGGGGACTGGCCTCCGTTCCGGCACTGATCGACCTGCTGGACGGAGCAGTGCGCAAACGCATCCTCAACCGGATAAGTCACCCATTGGTGATCCCGGCGCTTCGGCAGGCGGATGGTGGGCTGGTCGGGGCAGCGGTGCTCGGCCGGCAGGAGGGCTGATGGCGATGCGGATCACGCTCGAAGTCTGTGTCGATACGCCTGAGGGGTTCGAGGCGGCTGTGGCAGGCGGGGCCGACCGGATCGAACTCTGCGCGGCGCTCGATCTGGGCGGACTGACGCCGTCGCCGGGGCTGATGGCACTGGCGGCGAAAGCGTCGACCCCGGTCTATGCGATGATCCGACCGAGGGCAGGGGATTTCGTGTTCGGTCTCGGTGACGAGGCGGCCATGCTCGGCGATATCGACGCTGTGCGGTCCGCCGGGTTGGCGGGTGTGGTGATCGGTGCGAATCTGGCCGACGGCCGTCTCGATGTGGCGCTGCTCGAACGCCTGATGCGACATGCTGACGGTCTCGGTGTGACGCTGCACCGTGCCTTCGATCTGGTGCCGGATCCGGTTGAGGCCCTCGACGTGGCGATGACGCTCGGCGTTGAGCGCATCCTGACGTCCGGGCTGGTTCCGCGCGCCATAGACGGCGTGAACCTGTTGAAGCAACTGGTCGATCAAGCCGGGACACGGTTGTCGATCATGCCGGGCAGCGGGGTCACGCCGGCAAACGTTGTCGAATTGTTGAGCTGCACCGGTGCCCGCGAGGTCCACGGCTCCTGCCGCGCTGTTCTCAAGCGCGGTGACGGCAGAGCTGTCGAGTTCGGTTTTGAAGCTAACCAATCATACCGGACAAGCGAAGTCATCGTGCGCGAGATGCGGACGATCTTGGATGGTGTCGGCGGCTGAGGGTTCGCTCAGCCTCAGGCGCAGAGGCTGGCGAGGGCCTTGAAGTCCTGGATCTGCACGCAGCGGACGCTTTGCAGTTTGATCAGGTTGGATGCGCGCAGCTTTGCGAACACACGCGAAACGGTTTCAATCGTCAGGCCGAGATAATCCGCGATGTCGAGTCTCGACATCGGCAGGTCGAAATGGTCGAGATTGCCCTGGCGGTTGGCCATGTCCAGCAGGAAGCCGGCGATGCGCTCCACCGCGGTCTGGCGACCGATGACCGCCAGGTGCTCCTGGGCGCGCAGCATGCCGCGCAAGGCGAGCTTCAGAATGTCGTCGCCACTGCCGGGCTGGGAAAAGCTGCGCAGTCCCGTCGGAACGATCGCTTCCGCAAAAAAGGCATGCGTGCGGTCGGCTTCAAAACCAAAGGTCTCGCCGGCAAGGTAAAAGCCGATGACCTGACGGCGGCCATCGGACAGCAGCCGATGGAGGCGGACGGCGCCGAATTCGACCTCGTAGAACGTGCCGGATTTCTCGCCGGGCGTGTAGATTTCCTTGCCGCCGGCATAGGTCTGGACCTGGGTAACCCGGGTGACTGGTGCGGAGGAACACGGAAACGCGATCGGCGTTGCGTTTAGCATCTTTGCCTGGGCGTTCGCGACCGGAGCGTTCACGGCTCTTCCTCCAAGTGATCAGAGCTAGGATGCCGCAAGCCACTCGTCGGCGATATTGAGGTGTCTCCCTACGGAGTTCTACGTAGCAACCGGTGCCGGCGTGGCGTGGCTCAGATGGGCGAAATCCCTCACCATCCGCAGCAGTTCGGCGCCATCGAATGGCTTTATCAGGATGCGCGCCGTGTTTTTGGATGGGATCGGCGTCATTCCGTCTGCCAGCATGATGAAACGGCTGGGAGAGTCGAGAAGCTTGTGCTGGGCGTCGAGGTTGCCGTGGACCTCGTGGGAGTCGATGATCGTGCACGCGGACGAGGCTGCCGAGGCGTGGCCCGCGCACCAGCTTTCATAGGACAGAACCTGAAAACCTTCGACCTCCAGCGCGAACGCCAGCGACTGTCTAAGCCCGGCATCCGGAGCGATCACTGCAATAGTGGTCGAGGGTGACAACACGTGGACTATCCAGGATCCGGGGGCGCTAGGGCGACATTGGACGCCGATTGTAATATGCGCGCCACGCCCCAAGCGGACTTTGCGTTAGATCAAGAAGTTGCAATTAAATCGCGGATTGTCCGTTTGTTCAGGTTCGGCGTCACTCCTGGTCGAATCCGGCCGCCATGGTCATCCGAACCAACTGCGGCAGGCTGCGCGCCCGCATCTTGGCCATCACGTTGGCGCGGTGGACTTCAACCGTCCGGGGGCTGATGTCGAGATCGTAGGCGATCGACTTGTTCGGCAAGCCGGCAACGACTGCCAGAAGGACCTGGCGCTCGCGATCGCTAAGCGACTGGAGGCGGCTCAACACTTCCTGCACCTCGGTCACTTCCGTCGGCTTTTCGACGAGAAGCTTGGCAGCCCGCTCGATTGCTTCGATGATGGTCGTATCGTCGAACGGTTTTTCGATGAAATCGACAGCGCCAGCCTTCATTGCTTCCACTGCCATCGCCACGTCGCCGTGGCCGGTTATGAAGATCACAGGCATCCGTATCTTCTGGGCGGCGAGCGACCTGATCAGCTCGAGACCCCCGATATCGGGCATCCTGAGGTCGCTGATGAGCAGGGCGTTGCGAGTTCCGGGCGCAAATTTCAGGAAGGCCGTCGCGCTTTCATGCACGCGCACGGCAAATCCGTTCATCGTCAGCATGAAGGCGAGCGACTTGCGCACCGGCTCCTCATCGTCGACGATATGCACCACGTAGTCAGCGGTCGGCATTCTCTTCGTCCTCCTTGTACAACGGCAGCGTGAACCGGAACGTGGCACCTCCGGCGACATTTCGGGTGACCACCATCTCACCGTCATGGGCTTCGATAATACGTTTGCATATCGAAAGTCCGATTCCCATACCACCCGCCTTGGTCGTCACGAATGGCTTGAACAATTGGGCCTCGATCTCCTCCGCAATCCCGGGGCCTGTGTCTTCGACGACCACGGCCACGTGCTCGTCGTCCTGGACCAGCGTACGGATCGTGAGCTCTCTCCGCTCACTGTCGCGCATCGCTTCGATTGCGTTGCGCATCAGATTGGTCAGGACCTGCTGGATCTGGATCTTGTCAGCGACGACGATTTCCGGGCCGTCGTTGAATTCGAACATCGTCCGCACGCCATTTTCGCGAGAACCGACCAAGGCCAGAGCCGCGGCTTCTTCAATCAGCCGGCGTATGTTGTGGGGTGCTTTCTCCGTTTCACCCTTCGTCACGAATTCGCGCAGGTGCTTGATGATCTGCCCGGCGCGGAGCGATTGGTTGCCGGCTTCCTTCAGCGCGTCTCGCAATCGCGACGCCATGTCGTCGTCCATGTCCCGCAGGAGTCTTGCGCAGCCGTGGACATAATTCGCGATGGCCGAAAGCGGTTGGTTCAGTTCATGGGCAAGGGTCGAGGCCATTTCACCCATCTCGTTCAGTCGCGCGAGACGGGCGACTTCACCCTGCATTTCCTGCAATCGTGCCGCCGATTCGGCGCGTTCGGTAAGATCTCGCACGAAGCCGGTATAGAAGGTCTCGCCACCCGACCGGGTTTCGCCAACGGCAAGCTTCATCGGGAAGGTGGAGCCATCCTTGCGGCGACCGACCACGACGCGATCCCGGCCGATAATCCGCTTCTCGCCGGTGCGCGCGTAGCGCTCGAGATAGCCGTCATGCTCACGGTGGTAGGGCTCCGGCATGAGGATACGCAGGTTGCGTCCGACGACCTCGTCTTCCGTATATCCGAACTGGCGAACGGCCGCGGAATTGAAGGAGACGATGATGCCTTCCTTGGTAATGACGATAGTGGCATCGAGCACGGTGTCGAGGATCGATCGCAGATGCGCCTCGCGAACCTCGGCCTTGGCCTGGGTCTTTGCGATGATGATACGGGCGATATGCAGGACCTTGCCGGTGACGGCGATTGCCAGGCTGGTCAGAGCGACCACTCTCAGTTCCGCCGAGGTCGCGCTGACGGGTGACAGTTCCTTCAACGCCCAGACACCGATTACGGAGAGGACTGCAGCGACCACACCCGGTCTCAAGCCTCCGATGACGGAGGCGAAGATGATCGACGGCACGAAAAAGAAGTAGATTCCCTTGCCGTTCATGGGAACGGACAGAGCCAGACGAATTGCAAAGCCGACCAGGAAGCCGACCACAGCGAGGAGATAGACCTCACCGCGGGTGAAATCACGTTTCTGAATGAACTGTACGAAGCGTTCGGTGCGCCCGGTCATTTCGCTTAGGATCATCGCTCATCCTACTGAAAAGGCGATCGACAGGCGCGCGGAGAGACGGGCGCGGATGTCTTGAACGCGTTGTAGCACAGGCTTAAATGCAGCGTCCAACGGGCAAATCAGGGAGGGGTCTTCATACACATGCTTTTCACCATATGTCAGAGAAACCGCGCATTCGCTCCGGAACCCTGTTCATCCCGGCGTGCAATTGGTCGGCAAACCCGATAAGGCTGGGCCTTGGCCTAAACATTCCGCTAGGTTATCAACCAGAATCAGACTGGTAACACACACGCAGCCATGGCTGCTGCCGGAGAATTCGATATGTCGACCGTAGCCGCCGAAGCAAATGAAGGGCGCGCCGCACCGATCAAGGTTTTGTTCGTAGAAGACGAAGCCCTGATCCGCATCTCTACAGCCGATTTCCTGCAGGACGCCGGCATGGGCGTCGTCGAAGCCGGCACGGCCGGTGAGGCGCTGGGCCTTGCCTCAGAGCAGCCGGTCGATATCCTTGTTACCGACGTGCATCTGCCCGACATGACAGGCTTGCAACTGACCATCAAACTCCGCGCGCAATTTCCGGATCTCCCAGTCATCTTCGCGACGGGCGATCGCAATGTCGAAGGCGCCGAAGGCCTGTCGCGTTCGGGCCTGGTGACCAAGCCCTATGACTACGACAGCCTTGTCTCGCTGATCCGCTCCATGGTCTCGGCCGGCTGACCGGCGGAACCGGCCGTCAGATCCGGCCGTCCGCCTCCACGATCATCTTCGTCAGGCTGCCATCCGCGGGAAACAGCGGGATGAGGCATGCCTGCAGCGCGTGATAGATGTCGCCCTTGCCGGGAAACAGGGTGTGAGCCGGGACCAGATCTTCCGTGAGTTCCTCGTGCCAGCCGCCGTTCTTGTGGTCGATGAACTTGTTGGCAATGGTGCCCCAGATCAGCCTGTAGCTGTCTTCGTAGAAGCTGTCGGCCGGCAGATGCTGGTTGATGAAGTGGGCAGCTGCTGCGCCCTCGCACATCGGCCACCAGAGCTTGTTGGTCTTGGCGGGCTTGTCTTCCCAGTCGAGTGTGTAGAAAAAGCCGCCTTTTTCCTTGTCCCAGCCGAGTGACATGGCCTGCACGAACAGGTTCTTGGCCGCATCCGGCATCCAGGCGTGCTTCTTGTCGCCAAGCGTCCACAGTTGCAGCATCAGGCGGGCCCATTCCAGCCAGTGGCCAGGTGTCGTGCCGGCCGGGCGGAACATCTCGTCTTTGTGGTAGTAATCCTTGTCGATCTGCCAGTCGGTATCGAAATGCTCGGCGACGCGGAAGCCGACGCTACCGGCAAGGCGCCGGATCACGAGGTCCGCAATGCTTTCGGCCTTGTCGAGATAATGCCGTTCGCCGGTTGCCTCAAAGGCCGCCATCAGCGCTTCGGTCAGGTGCATGTTCGAGTTCTGGCCACGATAGCTGCCACCGTCGATCGGCGACCAGTCGGACGCGAATTCCTCTGCGATGGCGCCGTGTTCGCGATCCCAGAACCGGGTTTCCAGCACGTCGGTGACGTCGGCCAGCATCGCGTCCGCAAGCGGATGGCCGACGACCTTGGCGGAGGATGCGGCGAGCAGCACGAAAGCATGGCCGTAACCCTGCTTGTTGCTGTCGGCCGGGCCATCGTCGTTCATCGACCAGGCATAGCCACCGTTTTGTTGGTCGCGGTGACCGTTCCAGAGAAAATTCATGCCGTGGTCGACCAGGTCGCCCGTACCCGGACGTCCCAACAAATAGCCGATAGAATAGCAGTGCACCATGCGGGCAGACGCGTGAATGCCGCGAACGGGATTGTCGCCGGGGAGCGGGTTGCCGGTAGGATCGAGATCGAAGAAGCCGCCCTTGGGGTTGATGGCCCTGTGTTGGAAGAAATCGAACAGGCCGTCAGCCTGTTGCAGCAGCCAGCGCCGGTGGTAGGGCAGATCGCTCCAGAATTTCGATACCTGGCCCGCGTCGCTCATGCTTCTCTCCCTTTTGCATTCTGCTTCAAGGCTATACCGTCAGGAGTATGGCCTGTCATCGACAATTCGTTTATTACTCACGGCATGACGGCTGGACATCATATAAACGCATCTTTATATGATTATGAATACCGTTTGATGCTGTTCAGGAGTGTGTCCCTTGTTTGATGAACTCTTCGGTCCCGAAGGCGATCGCCGCGACGGTGCGGAAATCCTTGCAGCTCTAAAGGCGGCCGCACGCGAACGAATTCTCGTGATAGATGGCGCCATGGGCACCCAGATCCAGGGGCTCGGCTTCAACGAAGAGCATTTTCGTGGCGAACGCTTCATCGGTTGCGCCTGTCACCAGCAGGGCAACAACGACCTTCTGATTCTCTCGCAGCCCCAGGCGATCGAGGATATCCACTATCGTTACGCCAAGGCCGGCGCCGATATTCTCGAGACCAACACGTTTTCCTCCACCCGTATCGCCCAGGCGGATTACGAGATGGAAGGCGCTGTCTACGATCTCAACCGCGACGGGGCACGCCTTGCCCGCCGGGCCGCGATCCGCGCCGAAAAGGAAGACGGCCGCCGCCGTTTCGTGGCCGGCGCCATCGGCCCGACCAACCGGACGGCCTCGATTTCCCCCGATGTCAACAATCCAGGCTACCGTGCCGTTTCGTTCGACGACCTGCGGATTGCCTATGGCGAGCAGATCGATGGTTTGATCGATGGCGGTGCCGACATCATCCTGATCGAAACGATCTTCGACACGCTCAACGCCAAGGCCGCGATCTTTGCCTGCGAGGAGCGATTCGAGGCCAAGGGCATTCGCCTGCCAGTGATGATCTCGGGCACGATCACCGACCTTTCCGGACGCACGCTGTCCGGCCAGACGCCGTCTGCGTTCTGGAACTCGGTGCGCCATTCGAACCCGTTCACGATCGGCCTCAACTGCGCACTCGGGGCCGATGCGATGCGGCCGCACCTGCAGGAATTGTCGGGCGTTTCCGACACGTTCATCTGCGCCTACCCGAATGCGGGCCTGCCCAACGAGTTTGGCCAGTATGACGAAACGCCTGAGATGATGGCAAAGCAGGTCGAGGAGTTCGCCCGCGAAGGTCTGGTCAATGTCGTCGGCGGCTGCTGCGGCTCGACGCCGGAGCATATTCGCGCAATTGCCGATGCCGTCTCCAAGCACAAGCCGCGCGAAATCCCGGAGCACTCGCCGTTCATGTCGCTGTCGGGCCTCGAGCCCTTCACGCTGACCAAGGACATTCCCTTCGTGAATGTCGGCGAACGCACCAACGTCACCGGTTCGGCCAAATTCCGCAAGCTGATCACTGCCGGCGATTATGCGGCAGCGCTGGTCGTTGCCCGCGACCAGGTCGAGAACGGCGCGCAGGTCATCGACATCAACATGGACGAGGGCCTGATCGATTCGGGCCAGGCGATGATCGAGTTTCTCAACCTGATCGCCGCCGAGCCGGATATTGCTCGCGTGCCCGTCATGATCGACAGCTCGAAGTTCGAGATCATCGAAGGCGGACTGAAATGCGTTCAGGGCAAGCCGATCGTCAACTCGATCTCGCTCAAGGAAGGCGAGGAAAAGTTCCTGGCGCAGGCCAAGCTGATCCGCAATTACGGCGCAGCTGTCGTGGTCATGGCGTTCGACGAGACGGGGCAGGCGGATACCTATGACCGCAAGGTCGAGATCTGCAGCCGCGCCTACAAGATCCTGACCGAGCAGGCAGGCTTTCCGCCCGAGGATATCATCTTCGATCCGAACGTGTTTGCGGTGGCGACCGGGATCGAGGAACACAACAATTACGGCGTCGATTTCATCGAGGCGACGCGGACGATCCGCGAGCGCATGCCGCTTGTGCATATTTCCGGCGGCGTTTCGAACCTTTCCTTCTCGTTCCGCGGCAACGAGCCGGTGCGCGAGGCGATGCATGCTGTGTTCCTGTACCACGCCATCCAGGCGGGCATGGACATGGGCATCGTCAATGCCGGCCAGCTGGCGATCTACGAGAACATCGATCCGGAACTGCGCGAGGCCTGCGAGGATGTGGTGCTGAACCGCCGCGCCGACGGGACTGAGCGGCTTCTGGAAGTGGCCGAAAAATATCGTGGCGGCCCCGGCAAGGAAGCAAGGGTCCAGGATCTGGCCTGGCGCGAGCGCTCGGTCGAAGAGCGGCTGTCGCATGCGCTGGTCAACGGCATTACCGAATTCATCGACGCCGATACAGAAGAGGCACGGCTGCAAGCCGCGCGTCCGCTCCACGTCATCGAGGGGCCGCTGATGGCCGGCATGAATGTCGTCGGCGATCTGTTCGGTTCGGGCAAGATGTTCCTGCCGCAGGTGGTGAAGTCCGCGCGCGTTATGAAGCAGGCGGTTGCGGTGCTGCTTCCCTACATGGAAGAGGAAAAGCGCCTCAACGGCGGCGACCAGCGCAAGACCGCCGGCAAGATCCTGATGGCGACCGTCAAGGGCGACGTTCACGATATCGGCAAGAACATCGTCGGTGTCGTGCTCGCCTGCAACAATTACGAGATCGTCGATCTCGGCGTGATGGTGCCGGCGACGAAGATTCTCGAAACGGCAATTGCCGAACAGGTCGATATCATCGGTCTGTCGGGCCTGATCACGCCGTCGCTCGACGAAATGGTGCATGTGGCAGCCGAAATGGAGCGGCAGGGCTTTAACGTGCCGCTGCTGATCGGCGGCGCGACCACCAGCCGGGTGCACACGGCCGTAAAGATCCATCCCCGCTATGAGCGGGGCCAGGCCGTCTATGTCACGGACGCCTCGCGCGCCGTCGGCGTCGTCTCGGCGCTGCTGTCGCCGGATGCGAAGGATGGCTATGTCGAGACGATCCGCGGCGAATATGCCAAGGTTGCAGCTGCGCATGCCCGTTCTGAAGCGGACAAGAAGCGGCTGCCGATCGAGCGTGCCCGCGCCAATGCAGAGACGGTCGACTGGACATCCTACGAGCCCAAGAAGCCACAGTTCTTCGGCACGAAAGTGTTCGAAGGCTACGATCTGGCGGAGCTTGCGACCTATATCGACTGGACGCCGTTCTTCCAGACATGGGAATTGAAGGGTCGCTATCCGGCCATTCTCGAAGACGAGAAGCAGGGCGAGGCCGCGCGGCATCTGTTTGCGGATGCGCAGGCGATGCTTCAAAAAATCATTGCGGAGAAGTGGTTCCGGCCGCAGGCCGTGATCGGCTTCTGGCCGGCCAACGCTGTCGGCGACGACATCAAGCTGTTTACCGACGAGACCCGCAGCACGGAACTCGAGACCTTGTTCACGCTGCGCCAGCAGCTGTCCAAGCGTGACGGCCGGCCGAATGTGGCGCTGTCGGATTTCGTCGCACCGGTTTCGAGCGGCAAGGCCGATTATGTCGGCGGCTTCGTGGTCACGGCCGGTATAGAGGAAGTGGCGATCGCCGAACGGTTCGAGCGGGCCAACGACGATTATTCGTCGATCCTAGTCAAGGCGCTCGCCGACCGGTTTGCGGAAGCGTTTGCCGAACGCATGCACCAGCGCGTGCGTCAGGAGTACTGGGGCTATGCGCCGGATGAGACGCTCACGAGCGACGAGTTGATCCACGAGCAGTATGCCGGCATTCGTCCGGCACCCGGCTATCCAGCGCAACCCGATCATACGGAAAAGGAAACGCTGTTCAGGCTGCTCGACGCCACCAAGGCGACAGGCGTGACGCTGACCGAAAGCTACGCGATGTGGCCGGGATCATCCGTCTCGGGCTTCTATATCGGCCATCCCGCCAGCTACTATTTCGGCGTTGCCAAGGTGGAGCGGGACCAGGTCGAGGATTATGCATCCCGCAAGGGCATGGCGATCGAGGAAGTCGAGCGCTGGCTCGGGCCGGTGCTCAACTATATCCCGACCAATGTGGCGGCGGTGGAAGACGCCGCATAGGCGGTCTGACGCCATGTTCACAGATTGAATCAAGAAGCCGGCAAGTTGAATCACTTGCCGGCTTCTTCCGTTTGATATTGCGGTCTTGTTAGCGATCAAGCATTCGCCACTCGCGGCGCGCTGCGCCTATTCCTTGACCACCAGCAGGTCGCTTGCGGCGAAACGCAGGGTCACTGTTTCGCCTGGCTGCGGCAGCACCTTGTCCGGCGCGTTGAACATGTCGAAGGATATCTGGTTGCCGCCGACCGTGACCTTGGTGCGCACGACGGAGCCAAGGAAATGCGTCGAGACAACGGTGCCGGTCAAAGCCGTATCGCCCGTGGCGCTCTCGGAAAGCGAACCAGCTTCCGGACGCAGCGCGATCGATACGGTGTCGCCTTGTGCAAACGCGCCGATTGGTTCGCGCAGCGTGATGATGTTGTCGCCGATACGGATGGTGTTGGCGGCCGGATCTACGACGATCGCATCGATGATGTTGAGCGTGCCGACAAACGAGGCGACGAAACGGGTGGCCGGGCGGTTGTAGATCTCCGACGGCGTACCGATCTGGTCGGCGCGACCGGCGTTCATGACGACGATCCGATCCGAGATGGAGAGAGCCTCTTCCTGATCGTGGGTGACGAATACGGTGGTGATGCCGAGCTTCCTCTGGATCTGGCGGATTTCCTCACGCAAGGATACGCGGATCTTTGCGTCGAGCGCCGACAGCGGTTCATCCAGCAGCAGGACCTGCGGTTTCGGGGCGAGCGCCCGGGCGAGCGCGACGCGCTGCTGCTGGCCGCCGGACATCTGGTACGGGTAGCGGTCGGCCAAATGTTCGAGGCCGATCAGCTTCAGCATTTCCTTCACGCGGGCGTCGATATCCGCCTTCGACATGCCAGCGACCTTGAGGCCGAAGGCGACGTTGTCGAACACGCTCATGTTGGGAAACAGGGCATAGGCCTGGAACACCATGCCGATATTGCGCTGGCTGGTTTTCAGGCCCAACTGGTTGCGGCCGTTGATGAAGATCGTGCCGT
The DNA here is from genome assembly GCF_900108545.1 of Rhizobium sp. NFR12. Lineage (NCBI taxonomy): Bacteria > Pseudomonadati > Pseudomonadota > Alphaproteobacteria > Hyphomicrobiales > Rhizobiaceae > Rhizobium > Rhizobium sp. NFR12. The sequence goes on from NZ_FNWM01000001.1 coordinate 1,236,316, forward strand.
CGCTCGGGTTCTCGAACCCGGCGATCATCCTCAGAACCGTGGTCTTGCCGCAACCGGACGGTCCGAGAAAGGAGACAAATTCCCCTTTCTCGATCGCCATATGGAAGTCCTTGACGACCTGCGTCTGGCCGAAGCTTTTCTTGATACCGTCGAGAACGAGAAACGACATGAGGTGAAAATCCTTGAGGCGCAGTCCCTAAGCCCGGGAGGGTGCCATCTTGCTGAAACGGGAAACGAGCTGGAGCAGGCCCATCGAAAGCCAGGTGATTGCAAAGGCGATCACGGCGAGCGCCGAAGGCTCATAGGCCTTATTGGCGCCCACGAGCTGGAGATAGGGACCGAATGCGGGTCGGTTGAGGAGGGCGGCCATGGTGAACTCGCCCATCACGATCGCGAAGGTGATGAAGGCGCCCGACAGCACGCCCGACATCACGTTCGGGAAGATGCAGCGAAACAGGATCGTCGGCCATTTGGCGCCAAGGATTTCCGCCGCTTCCGTGAGGGTTCGAACGTCGATGGTGCGCATCGCCGTGTCGACCGAGCGATACATGTAGGGCAGCGACAAGGTGATGTAGGACATGACGAGAAGCACGTTGGTGCCGAAGGTCGAGCCGGTGAAGGGGATGTAGGACGACGAATTGTAGAGCCGAAGATAGCCAAAGACGATGACGATCGCCGGGATGACCAGCGGCATCAACGTGATGAACTCCATCACCGGACGCATCTGCGGGACGCGGAGCCTAACCCAGTAGGCCGTCGGCACGATCAGCAGCATGCCGAAGATGATGGTGAGCAGCGCCATCAGCATGGAGAAGCCGAAGGTTGCCCGGAAGGCGGCATCCGAGAAGACCGAGTCATAGGCATCGAACGAGTATTCGCCACGCCGCATGCGCAGCGAGAATTCGAACGTGCCGAGCAGCGGCACGAAGAAATAGATCACGCCGATGGCGATGGCGAGCCAGGCGAAGAACTTTGTCATCCTCATCTCGCGCATCCTCACTTCTGCCAGCGTTCGGCGCGCATGCGCAGCCAGATGTACAAGACGTTGGACACGCCGGTGATGACGATCATGCCGAGTGCCAGCGCATAGCCGAGGTTCGGATTGTGCAGAACGTCGCCGCGGATCTGCGCATAGAGCAGGATCGGCACGATATTGAGCGAGGAGCCGGTCAGCGCATAGGCCGTCGCGATCGCGCCGAAGGCGTTGGCGAAGAGAAGCAGGCTGGTGCCGAGAAGGCTCGGCCACAGGATCGGCATCGCCACCATGCGCCAGTATTGCCAGGTGGAGGCGCCAAGGATTTCGGACGCTTCACGCCACTCCTTCTTCAATCCGTCGAGCGCCGGCGTCAGGATCAGCACCATCAGCGGGATCTGGAAGAACATGTAGGTGAGGGTGAGACCGACGAAGGACAGGAGATTGAAGCCTGTCGAATAGAGGTTGAAGCCGAACCAGTCGCGCATGAAGACGGTCACGAGGCCGGTGCGGCCAAGCGTGGCGATAAAGGCGAAGGCGAGGGGCACGCCGGCAAAATTCGAGGCGACGCCGGAGAAAGTCAGGAGGCTGGAGCGGATCCAGGACGGCAGGCCGCCGAGAACGATCGCCCAGGCAAGTGCAAAGCCGATGATCGCGCCACCGAGCGACGATGCGAAGGAGACCTTGATCGAGATCCAGTAGGCCGAAAGGATCGTCGGCGTGAACAGGTCCGCGATATTCTTGAAGGTGAGTGTTCCCTCGGGCGTGAAGAAGGCGCCGACGACAAGATAGAAGGTCGGGATGATCAGAAACATCAACGCGAAGATCATGAACGGCGCGACGCCGAGCCAATCGACGACGGTACGGCGGTCGATGAAGGACGATGATGCGGTGGACATGAATCCGGTGTTTCTGTCAGAGGAGGAAAAAGGCCTCCCCGCGCCCATAAAAGCGGAGCGGGAAGGCCGTCTAGGCTTGATTACTTGACGTTGGCGCCGACCACGGAATCCCACTTCGTGGTGATCGCGGTCTTGCCGGCAGCCTGCTCTTCGAGTGTCGGGAATACGGCCTTTTCATAGGACGCGGCCGGCGGCAGGGCGTCGAGCAGTGCCTTCGGGATCTTGTTGTTCTTGGCAAGATCGTTGAAACGGATCGGGTGGCAATAGCCCTTCAGCCAACCGAGCTGACCTTCGTCGGAATAGAGGTATTCCATCCACAGCTTGGCAGCGTTCGGATGCGGTGCGAAAGCGGAGATCGCCTGCACATAGACGCCGGCAACGACGCCCGACTGCGGAACGACGACTTCATAAGGCGGGTTGCCCTTCAGGCTTTCGCCCCAGGACAGAGCGTTGTAGTCCCAGGCGATGATGATCGGGGTGGAGCCCTGTGCGAACGGGGCAGCCTTGCCGATGACCGGAACGAAGTTGCCGGCCTTGTTGAGTTCTGCGAAGAACTTCAGGCCTTCTTCGCCAGCCTTGGCGGCATCGCCCTTAGCGGCGGAGAGACCGGCAGCATAGACGCCCTGGACAGCCTGGTTTGCAGAGCGCGGGTCGCCGGCGAGTGCGACGGCGTTCGCGTAGTCGGACTTCAGAAGATCCTTCCAGTCCTTCGGCGATTCCTTGACGAGATCCTTGTTCACCATGAAGGCGAGAACGCCGTAATAGTCGCCGTACCAGTAGCCTTCAGCATCCTTGGCTTCAGCCGGGATCGAGTCCCAGGTGGAAACCTTGTAAGGCTGGATCAGGCCTTCGGCCTTGGCGGACGGGCCGAAGGACAGACCAACGTCGATCACGTCAGGAGCCTGCGGGCCCTTGTTGCCCTTGTTGGCCTTGATGGCTTCGATTTCGTCGCCCGAGCTCGCGTCCGGGTTCAGTTCGTTGACTTCGATTCCGTACTTTGCCTTGAAGCCGGCGATCACGTCGCCGTAGCCGCACCAGCTGTGGGGCAGGGCGATGGTGGTCAGCGCGCCTTCCTTCTTGGCGGCGGCGATCAGTTCCGCGCTCGGCTCGGCTGCTGCAAGGCTGGTGGAAGCGATGAGGACTGCTGTCGTCAGAGACAGCAGACGATGGGCGTTCTTGAGCACGGGTGTCCTCCTGGGGTTGAGCGTCTCGGCGCGACTCGTAGAGCCATTGTGTGTATCGTATGTGACAGCGCGCATTCCAAGCGCATGCTAGAAATCAGGCCTGTATTTCAGGAATTTAGAAGATATCCCTCACCAATTGAATCCGTTTGTCCGGAGGGAACTGCGCTCGGACACGGCAATCGTGTTTGCCCTGTCATCACTGGTCAATCCTGCCGGTCATACGAAAGCCGTTCCCTCCGGTCTGCGCCGGTTTGTGACAGGATTAACATTCGTTTCCAGGACCGAGTCAACGGGGCCTATGGAGGAGATTTGAGATTACCGTTGACGACGCGGCGGAAGTGAAGAATTCTCGTCGTGGTTAATGCGTGTTCATACTTCACGAAATCGCTTCAAGACCGATGTCGGCGGGATCAAAGGACAGTCATCGCGTCCGGCACTGACTTCACGACCTAGACTATGAACGAGTTTATTCGAAACGAAGCCGCCTACGGTCGAGGCAGGCTTTCGACGGGCCGGTGTGGGAACTCTCCAGCCGGTTTACTGAGAGACCAGGGGAACAGCCAGAGCTGCGGGATACCGACACCGACAAAAGCGGGCGGATCCGAATGGACGGGGACGGCGGGCCGGACGGCCTCGCTGCCTATTTCTTTGATCAGGAGAGAAGGCATGGAAAGTTCATCAGCGGGCGTCAGCTACAAGAAGGCGGATGCTGCCTATTTCGAAAAGCGCGGGCTTTCGCGCTATGCAGGGGTCTGGTCGCTTTGGGCGCTCGGCGTCGGCGCCGTTATCTCAGGGCATTTCTCGGGCTGGAATTTCGGTTTCGCGACCGGCGGATGGGGAGGGATGCTGGTTGCCGGCATCATCATCGCCGTCATGTATCTCGGCCTGACGTTCTCGATCGCCGAGATGAGCCCGGCGCTGCCGCACACGGGTGCTGCCTATTCCTTTGCGCGAACGGCGATGGGACCCTGGGGCGGCTTCATTACAGGGCTCTGCGAGAACGTCGAATACGTGCTCACGCCCGCCGTCATCGTTACCTTCATTACGGCCTATGTGAATTCGATCCTCGGCCTCGATCCCGTCTACTCGCCGATCCTGTGGATCCTGTTCTACATCATCTTCCTAGCGCTCAACGTGTTCGGCCTCGAACTGTCGTTCAAGGTGACGCTGGTCATCACGATCGTTTCGCTGGCGGTGCTGGTGTTCTTCTGGGTCAGCGCCATCCCCAACATGGACTTTTCCCGCTGGGCGCTGAACATCGGCGTCGGACCTGATGGTGCAGCGATCGAACTGCCTGAAGGCAATGGCGACTGGTTCCCGTTCGGGATCACAGGCGTGCTTGCAACGCTTCCCTTTGCGGTCTGGCTGTTCCTTGCCATCGAACAGTTGCCGCTGGCGGCAGAAGAATCGGTCGATCCGAAGCGTGACATGCCGAAGGGCATCATCCTCGGCATGATGACGCTGATGCTGTCGGCCTTCATGATTGTGCTCCTCAATCCCTCTCTGCCGGGTGTCGGCGCCTTTCATCTGAGTACGGCGCTGGAGCCGCTTCTCGACGGGTTCAAGTCCGTTTATGGCGACGGAGGCGTCGTTATCCTCGGTCTGGTGGCGCTGACGGGTCTGATCGCCAGCTTCCATACGATCCTCTATGCACAGGGTCGCCAGATCTACTCGCTCTCGAGGGCCGGCTATTTCCCGACGGCGCTCTCGGTCACGCATCCGACCTACAAGACGCCCTACGTTGCGATGCTGGCTGGAGCGCTGGTCGGTCTTGCCGTGATGCTGGTCATCTGGTTTTCGCTCGGTGCAGAAGCAGGTGGCAGCGCCATCGGCAGCGTGTTGCTCAACATGGCGGTGTTCGGCGCGATGTTCTCCTACATCATGCAGGCGATCTCGTTCATCATCCTGCGCAAGAAACTGCCCAATATCGAGCGGCCGTTCCGGTCTCCACTGGGCATCCCGGGTGCCGTCCTGACGATCGTCATCGCCGTGGTGACGCTTCTCTATCAGGTTCAGGATCCCAACTTCTTCAAGGGCGTCGTCTGGGTGGTGATCTGGTTTGCTGTCGCGATCGCCTATTTCGCGCTTGTTGGCCGCCATCGTCTGATCCTTTCGCCGGAAGAAGAGTTCGCGATGGAGCACAAGCAGGCGGCAGCGCTGGTCTGATCCCCAGACATCCGTGATCAACATGTGGCCCGCGATCGCTTCGCGGGCCACATTTGCATTCTCAGCCTTTTTAGGTCGGCATGCTGAAATGTGACAGGCAATATGCGTTAACCCTTAATTTACGTCTCGTTAACCAAGTTCATGAAGAATACGTTAACTGCGCATGAAGCGGCGTGGTGGTGAGCGATGCGGCTCTATTTCATCAAGGACCGAGAATGCCCGTAATTTCATTTGCCAATGCCAAGGGCGGTGCCGGCAAGACGACTGCAGCCCTGCTGCTTGCCACGGAACTCGCCCACCAGGGATTTCGCATCACGATCATCGATGCCGATCCGCAGAAGTGGATCAGCCAGTGGTGCGAGATCTCCGGCCCCGTGCCCAACCTCTCGGTGATCTCAGAAGTCACGACGGCGTCGCTTCCATGCCACCTGCGCGAGATGGCATCTTCGACCGACTACTTCATCATCGATCTTGCCGGCGCGCGAGACGCGCTGGTAACCACTGCAATCGGGCTTTCCAACCACGTCATCATTCCGGTCCAGGGCTCGGCGATGGATGCGAAGGGCGCAGCACAGATTCTCGATCTGCTCGCGCAGATGAAGGACAAGGCCAAGCTCGACATTCCGCATTCCGTCGTCCTTACCCGTGTCACCTCGATGGTAACGACGCGAGCCATGCTGGCGATCAAGGGGTTGCTGGCGGCCAAGGGCGTCAATGTGCTGGAGACGTCGATCGGCGAACGAGTCGCGTTCAAGGAATTGTTCGAGACCGGCGGAACCCTGCACACGCTCGACGCGACAAAGGTCAGCAATGTCGACAAGGCAAAAGACAATGCGCGCAGTTTCGCTCAGGAAGTGATGCGCATGATGCCGGTCCGCGTCGTGCGCTCGATGGGATCGAAACTGTTTCCGTTTCGCCGAAACGCCGCCTGAAGCCAATTCAACGTAGCCATAAAAAAAGCCTCTCCGGTTTGCCGGAGAGGCTTTTTGCGTTGTTAAGTCTGGCAAAACCTACTCGAGGAATTCGACGGTCGTGCCGGGCTTGACCATCTTGGCAAGTTCCGTCGCATCCCAATTGGTGAGGCGCACGCAGCCGTGGCTGTTGGTCTTGCCGATCTTGGAAGGCTCCGGCGTGCCGTGAATGCCGTAGGTGGGTTTCGACAAGGCGATCCAGACCGTGCCCACCGGGCCGTTCGGACCCGGAGGGATCTGCAAGATCTGAGTGTTGTTGCCCTGTGTGAAGTTGATCTTCGGATTGTAGGTGTAGCCCGGATCGAGCGCGATGCGCTGGACCGTATGGTTGCCCGACGGCGATGGCGTATCGCTCGAACCGATCGTGGCCGGATAAGCCGAAATCAGCACACCGTCTTCACCGTAGGCGAAGACCTGCTTGCGATACTTATCGGCAACGATCCGCGTCACCTGTCCGGTCTTCGGCGTGCCGGGGTTGATCACCTTGATCGTCATGCCGGGAATGGTGAAGTCGACATTCGGGTTGAGCGACTTCAGGTAGTTCTCGTCCATGTGGAACTGCTCGGCGAGCTTTTCCGTCACGGACATATAGGACATCGCCGGAAGTGCGGCCTTGTGGGCGTAGTCTTCCGGGATGGACGCAACGTACGGGCCCGCAGCGTCCGCAGCCGTGATCGTGTAGTCGATGATCGGCAAGCCGCCCGAATAGGTCAGGCGCTGCATGATGTCTTCGGAATTGTTCGGATCGAGCGTCTCGCCCGTCATTTCCTGCCAGGCGGCGACCGCCTTGTTGACGTTGTCGCCGAGATGCCCGTCAATCACGCCGGGGGAGATGCCTTCGCGGTCGAGGAATACCTGGAGAGCGGCGATCTCGGCCTGCGGCTTCTTGGTGACCGTGATGATCGGCTTGGCATCGTGCTGCGGTGGCGGAAGTTCAGAACCCGCATTCGGGTCGATCGAGGCTTCCTGAGGCTCGGAATAGTTCTCGTCGATACCGGGGAGGACATCGCTGTCCAGCGGCTCGCGCGTGATCGAACCCGGCCGTGAAATCGACCCGGTCACGGCGCCCGGCTCTTCGCCCTGACGATACTGGCGGTAATCCTGATAGCCGCCCTGGTTTTGCGGATACTGATCCTGCGGCTGATAGACCGTGTCGCGCTGGTTTCTGTAGCCACGAGGTGCCGGCGGATATTCCGCCTGCTGCGGACGGTAAGCATCCTGGCGCGTTTCGGTCGCGACAATGTTTCCGCGGCGATCGAGATAGACACGACGGCCCATGCCGTCGCGGCTGATCACGACGTCGCGCGGATCCGGCCTGTAGTCGAGAATGGCGCCGTCAGGTGCGACAAGGGTCGTCTGCTCCTGCGGATACAGATATCCGCTCTGGGCCTGCGCCGACACGGGCCCAAAGGCTGCTGAAATTGCCATAAGGCTGATACTTGCGAGAATGAGACGCTTCACGTTTCCACCGAAAGAAATTATTCCGTCTACGTTAAGCGGGAAACCGCGCACATGGTTCCCGGCTCTCGTATCTGGTGCCATAGACAAGGTAATTTCGACTTTATCGTGAGAAAAGTGAATTCGTTATGAACCGTTGGTTAAATTCGATCACGATCCGGCGAGAGTAGCCGTGAGGGAGGTTTTATGAAAGCGTTTTCAGCAGGAAACGGGCCGAAGCTCAACCTGGACGAGGCGTCTGTGCTGGATATCGGCGCGTGTTTCGTCGGCGGTATCGACATTGCGCCAGGTCGGGCCATTCCTGACGACGGCGATCCGCGAATCGATCATTCGCTGGAAGGGTTTCTGTTCACCTGTGGTCCCGACCACATCCGCCACCCCGAAGCCATTCCGGGTCGCGCAGACGGCGCGAGATTTCCGCTGCACGGCTCCTACTCGTCGCACCCGGCCGAGATCGTATTCTGGGATATGCAGGAGGATGCCGAATGCCGGGCGCGCATCGCGGTTCTAACCGCCGAGGGCGGATCGGTGCTTCTGGAGCGCCACTGGCGGATTGATGGCGCAACGGGTGAAGTCTGCCTGTCCGACAGGGTGACGAATACCGGCACGAAAGCCATCGCCCGGGTGCATATGTACCATATGAATATCGGAGCATGTCTGCTCGATGACAACGTTCGTCTTTCGAGCGCAATGTTCGAGCAAAAAGAGATGCCGTGGAATTTCGGGCCCGACCCGGGGAGCGTATTTTGTGTTCCGGCCGCAGGGCAGGGCGATCGGTGGGCGGAAGTGGCATTGGGACCGATCGCGGCGCTTGGTGGTCTGACGCTCAAGGTGCGCTTCAGGACCGACACTCTTCCGTACCTGCAGATGTGGCGCAACCAGAAGGCGCCAGCGCATGTGCTGGGGATAGAGCCGGTCTCGCATCGGCAGGCGAGCCGCAGCGAACTAGAGGCGTCAGGCGAGCTGAAATGGCTTCAACCCGGCGAAAGCGTCGACTACGGCCTGCGCTTCGTGTTTGCGTAAAAGGCCGCTTGGCGATTGACGCTCCCCGGGGTGCATCGTAAAGCTTGCCCCCTATCGAGAATGGAGGCTCTGCCATGGATATCCGCGAGATCAACGACGAATACTCGGTCTCAGGCCAGATCACGGTCGAAGACCTCGACCAGATCAAGGCGCTCGGCTTCAAGTCCATCGTCTGCAACCGCCCCGACGAGGAAGAGCCCGGCCAGCCGGATTTCGCCGCGATCGAGGCACGCGCCAACGAGCTCGGTCTCGACATCCGCCATATCCCGGTCGGCCGCATGGGCCTGACACCGGAAGGCGTGACCGAGATGGTCGACGTGCTCGAAGATTTTCCCAAGCCGCTGCTTGGCTATTGCCGCTCGGGCGCACGCTCCACGGCGATCTACGAACAGAGCCTGCGCCTGCGCGGCTGATCGGTTCGAAAGCTTTTCCACGCAAGGGCGCGGTATGCCACGCCCTGCATTTCCGAAGCTCAGCATTCAGGAGCATTTTATGAGCATTCAGCGTATCGAGCCCGGCGCCCGCATGAGCGGCGCCGTCGTCCATGGCAACACCGTCTATCTGGCCGGCCAGGTTGGCGAAGGCGACAGCGTCACCGACCAGTGCAAGGACGCGCTTGCCGAAGTCGATCGTCTGCTGGCTGCTGTCGGTTCCGACAAGTCGAAGATCCTGCAGACCCTGATCTATCTCTCCGACATTGCTGATTTCGCCGAAATGAACGCAGCCTGGGAAGCATGGGTCGACCCGGCCAATACACCGGCCCGCGCTACCAGCGAAGCCAAGCTTGCTGCGCCGAAGTACAAGGTCGAATTCATCGTTACCGCAGCGATCTGATCGGCCGGTTCATACTGACATGAAAAGGGGGCCGGTGAAAACCGGCCCCCTTTTTGTATCGACGATCCCTTGGGATCACGGCTCGCCCGGCGTCATGCCGATGAAGTAGTAAGCCGCGAGTGCGAGACCGATAAAAAAGATGACGGCGACGAAGGTCGTCATGCCGCCCAGTGCTTTGCGTTTTGTGTCATTTGCCATGCGCCATCAACGGCATGGCCGGCGAAATGTTCCACCCGTCGACTGCTCAGATGCCGCCGTTTCAGTTCCTGTTGCGGATCTGGGTCAGCGTTTTTGCCGGTGTGATCGCTTCCGGATCGAGCCTGACTTCAATGATGGCCGGCTTTCCGCTTTCGCGGGCACGCAGGTAAGCCGGACCGAAATCCTCCGTCTTCTCGACCAGTTCGCCATGCCCGCCGAAGGCTTGCGCATAGGCGACGAAATCCGGATTGACGAGATCGGTCGCCGAGACTCGGCCGGGATATTCCCGTTCCTGATGCATGCGGATCGTGCCGTAGATGCCGTTGTTGACGAGGACGGTGATGATCGGCAATCCGTAGCGGATGGCGGTGATAAATTCCTGGCCGTGCATCATGAAGCAGCCGTCGCCCGCAAAGCAGACGACTTCGCGATCCGGAAACAGCTGCTTGGCCGCGACTGCTGCCGGAAGGCCGTAGCCCATCGATCCTGATGTCGGTGCGGACTGCGTGTTGTATTTCCGGAACCGGTGGTAGCGGTGCACCCAGGTGGCGTAGTTGCCGGCGCCATTGGTGAAAACGGCGTCGGTCGGAACGTTTTCCTCGATCCAGGCCATGATCGGTCCCATGTGTACGTCGCCGGGTCCGCTTTTCGGGGGCGTCGACCACTTCAGATAGGAATCATGCATCGACGATTTGCGCTCGGTCCAGAGCGGCAGCGCCGGCGGTTGAAGATCCTTGATGGCTGCGACGAATTCCGCCGGTGCCGCGCAGATCGCCAGATCCGGGCGGTACATCCGCCCAAGCTCTTCCGGATCCGGGTAGACATGGACCAGGGTCTGCTTGGGGTAGGGAATGTCGAGCAGGGTGTAGGAGGAGGACGGCATTTCCGACATCCGGGCGCCGATGAGGATCAGCAGATCGCTATCCTTGATTTCATGCGCAAGCGCCGGGTTGATGCCTATGCCGACATCGCCGGCATAGGATGGGTGGAGGTGATCAAACAGCATCTGGCGACGGAAGGAGCAGCCGACCGGCAGTTTGAAGCGGCTGGCGAAATCCTGGAAGTCCGAGACCGTCTTCTCATCCCAGCGGGTGCCGCCGAGGATCACCATCGGCCGCCTTGCATTGCGCAGCATCTCGTCGAAGGTCGCGATCTGGCTCTTGCCGGGATGGCTTTCGACGGGCGTGTAGGGGCGGGCCTGAGCCGCCTCGACCGCTTCCGTCAGCATGTCCTCGGGCAGTGTCAGCACGACCGGGCCGGGGCGACCGGAGGTGGCGACGGCAAAGGCGCGGGTGACGAATTCCGGAATGCGGCGGGCATCGTCGATCTCACCGACCCATTTGGCGAACTCGGTAAAGGCGCGCCGATACTCGACTTCCTGGAAGGCTTCGCGTTCCTTCATGTCGCGGCCGATCTGGCCGATGAACAGGATCATCGGGATCGAATCCTGCTTGGCGATGTGTAGACCGGCCGACGCGTTGGTGGCGCCGGGGCCGCGGGTGACCATGCAGATGCCGGGTTCGCCGGTCAGACGACCCCAACTATCGGCCATCATCGCCGCGCCGCCTTCCTGGCGGCAGACGAGAACCTCGATACCGCTTTCATAGAGCGCGTCGAGCACGGCAAGATAGCTCTCGCCCGGAACGCAGGACACTCTGCTGACCCCGTTTGCCTTCAGTGCCTCGACGATCAGTTCTCCACCCGTCTTCATCGATTGCGTTCCTTCTCGATCATGTTCAGTTCGGCAAGAATTTCGGCCGTATGCTCGCCCACGTTCGGGCTTGGCCGGTAATAGGCAAGAGGCGTCTCCGATAGCACGATCGGGCTGCGGACGCCGGGGATGACAGTGCCGTCGGCTGCCTCGAGATCCACACGCAGACCGCGCGCCTTGACCTGGGGATCCTCGAACATTTCACCGATCGAATTGATCGGTCCGACCGGCACGGCATTGTCGCCGCAGGCGGAGAGGAGCTCGGCCTTGGTCCACTTGATCGTCTCGGCGATCAGGAGACTGCGGACCTCGATCCGGTGCGCGACGCGCGCCTTGTTGGTGGAAAACCGCTCGTCGTCTGCCACATGCTCGATGCCGAGAATTCGGCAGAAACGGCGGAACTGGCCGTCATTTCCAACGGCGAGAATGATGTAGCCGTCCTGCACGTTGATCACCTCGTAAGGAGAGATGTTCGGATGGGCGTTTCCGAGGCGGACCGGCGAGATGCCTGATATCAGGTAGTTCATGTTCTGGTTGGCAAGCACCGCCGACATGACATCGAGCAGCGCCATGTCGATATGCTGGCCTTCGCCTGTCTTCATGACGTGGATGAGCGCGCTCTGGATGGCGGTGACGGAATAGATGCCGGTGAAGATGTCGGCGATGGCGACGCCCGATTTCATCGGCTGGCCGTCCGGTTCGCCCGTGATCGACATGAAGCCCGACATGCCCTGGACGATATAGTCGTATCCGGCAAGGCTCGCATAGGGCCCGTCCTGGCCGAAACCGGTAATCGAGCAATAGACCAGCTTCGGATTGATCGCCTTCAGGCTCTCGTAGTCGAGCCCGTATTTGTTGAGGCCGCCGACCTTGAAGTTCTCGATCAGGACGTCCGACTGCGCGGCGAGGCGGCGGACGATGTCCTGGCCTTCTTCGGTCTTGAGATCGATCGCGATCGACCGCTTTCCCCGGTTGGTCGAATGGTAATAGGCGGCAGAGAGGTTTTCGCCGTCGACGCTTTCGACGAAGGGAGGCCCCCAGGCGCGGGTATCGTCGCCGCCGTTAGGGTTTTCGACCTTGACCACATCGGCACCCATATCGGCCAGCATCTGGCCGGCCCAGGGCCCTGCCAGCACGCGGGCCAGCTCGAGAACGCGGATGCCGGCAAGCGGCGGCTTTTTCTTCGGCTCATCCATGATCAGGGGCTTACCACTGTATGTTCGCTGTTGGTGACGGGCTTGAGCGAGGCGGCGCGGCGTTCGCGCCAGATGATGTAGAGGCCTGACCCGATGATGATGGAGATGCCGAGCCATTTGACCGGACCCGGGAAATCACCGAACACCAGCCAGCCCAGCAAAGTGGCCGAGACGATCTCGAAATACTGAAGCGGCGCAATGACCGAGGCGGGCGCGGCGCGATAGGCATAGACGGCAAGCAGGCCGGAGAGGGCAGCGACCGTGCCGACGCCGACCATCCATGTGGTCGTCGTCAAATCGGGGATCGACGGGGCCATGAATTCGATGCCGCTGACATGACCGATCAGGAGGAGGGCACCTGATATCGGAATTCCCCAGAGCGACATCTGAAACTGCATCGACCATGGGTTTTCGCGATGGGCGAGCGCCCGCGTCATCAGGGCGAAGACGGCGACGCCGAAAGCTGTGACCACGGGCAATACCGCGATATAGCCAATTTCCTGGAAGCTCGGGCGGATGACGATCATCGCGCCCAGGAAGCCGACGCCGCAAGCCGTGTAGCGCCGCCAGCCGATGATTTCCTTGAGGAAGATCGACGACATGACGGTGAGGATAATCGGCTCGACGAAGAAGATCGCGACGGCATCGGCAACTTCCATGACGGCGAGCGTTGCGACGAAGCAGATCATCGAGAGCGTGATCACGGCCGCGCGGATGGCGTGATAGAAACTGAGCTCCCAGGAGAAATTGCGCCATGACCCGGTCCACAGCACGATCGGCAGCATGCAAAGGCCCTGGACGATGAAGCGCACCATCGTGATGAGCGTCGGGGAGGCGTTGGCAGTTGCAAGCTTGGAAAACACGTCGATCAGCGGCGTGATCAGCATGGCAAGCAGCATCAGGCCCATGCCGGCGGAAATGCCGGACGCTTGCAGAGCAGGTCTCGTATGCGCATGCGGTGACGTCATGGCAAAGCTATACCTTCGGCATTCTCCGAGCGCACTTGAGGAAATGTCATGAACTCATTCCGTTTGCTTGCGGGTATCGCGCGACGGATCTGAGCGACGCGAGGTGAGCGTTTTCGCCCATTCGGCGCAGGCGTTGGTCGCGCGGTCGCGGACGCGATCGTTCAGGGTCTCGTGGCGGGTTTGCGGGTAGATGATCGTCTCGACATTGTGCATGCCGCGTTTCTGGAACCTGTCCGCGAGCCAGCGGATGGCGCGCCCTCCATCCGTCGCCGGATCGTCCGTGCCACCGACCAGATTGACCGGCAAGTCGGCGGGCAGGCGGTCCAGAAGCGCGGGTCCCCGGTAGGACATCTCGAAGATGTCGAGCCAGAGCGAGACGCTGGCATCGAAACCGCAGAGCGGGTCGGCAACATAGGCATCGACTTCGGTTTGGTCGTGGCTCAGCCAGTCGAAATCCGTGCGATGGCCGGGGATCGATTTTCCCCATGCCCCGAAAGTGAGTTTCGGCAGATGCGTGCTTGGAACATCAGACCCTTTCAGCGCGCGCTCGACAAGCAGAATTGCCTGGGCACCGCGCCCGGCAAGGCCTGGATCGAAGTTGGAGTTCCAGACGGCAATCCCGTCGAAGGCCTGCGGATAATCGATCGCGGCATTGAGGGCGATGAGGCCGCCCATCGAATGCCCGACGAGAATGATCGGCAGGTCCGGATGGGCATCAGCCGCGAGATCGCGAACCGCTTTCACATCCGCAGTTACATGCCTTGCACCGTTGCGCAAAGCAAAGCGGCCGAGCGGTATGCCGGGTGCCGTGGTCTCGCCATGGCCGCGGTGGTCGGGCGCATAGACATGAAAACCGTGCGTCGCCATCGCTTCGGCAAACCGCCGGTAACGGCGGGAATGGTCGGCGAGACCGTGCAAGACGAGGATGACGCCACGGCCGTCCGATGTCGCGGGTTGATAATGAAATGCTAGGCGCGCGCCCGTCGAACTATCGAGCCAGTTGGTTGTGTCAAACATCGCTATTCCTGCGGCACCGACGCTGTCAGTCGCTTGTCCTGCCCGGCCGCTTCTCCCGTTCGATCTTTCGCAGAGGCAATCCGGTAGCGCAATGTTAATTCAAGCTATGTAAGCCGGTGCTGAAGGGCAAAACGCAGGTGGCTTCGAGGATGGCTGGCGCGAGGAGAGGCGAGGCAGGCGCGTCATCGACGCGGCAGGAAGGATCGCTTCTGCGGATCTTTTTCGTTGTCTACCTGACGGCAATCCTTTTGCTGCTACTCGACCTTTCCGATGGACGGCTGTTCTTCGCGGATGTGGATGATGTTCTCCGGGGCGTTCAGATTCGCCATCTGTTATCCGCATCCGGGTCCTTCTGGGACCTGACATTGCCGATGATCGACAGCCCAGGGATCTACGTCTCGCCCTGGTCTCGTCTCGTCGATCTTCCCTATGCCGGCCTTTCGCTTCTGCTGACGCCGTTGCTTGGCCGCGACGAAGCCATCTCCGCGTCCCTGTTGATCTGGCCTCCGATGCTGCTTTCGGTCTATGGGCTGTTTGTTGCCATGATCTGGAAACGCATTGCTCCGATCACTGAGGGGATTCACTATTTCCGGCTGGCGGCTGGGACGTTCGCGATGCTGTATGCGGTCTTCGAATTTTCGCCCGGTCGGATCGACCATCACAATTTTCAGATCGTTGCACTGATGGCTGTCGCCTACGGTCTTGTCCGCTTCGATCGTAGCGGCGGTATCGTTGTCGGGGTAGGCACCGTCATGTCGGTCGCCATCGCACTCGAAGGTCTGCCGTTCCTGGTCATCATGTTCGGCGGACTTTTTGTGGCATTCGTCGCAGGGGCGACCAGGGCGGCCGAAACGCTCTCGGCGGCGGCGGCCACAATATGTATCGCCACTGTTCCAACAGCTTTGGCACTGCTTGGTGCCTCGGGTACGATGTCGACGCAGTGCGATGCGTTTTCTGCACTCTATATCGCTCTTCTTGTCGGTCTGTCCGGCATATCCTGGATTGCCTGCAGATGTTTCGCGGATGCATCCGGCTGGGTAAAACTGCCCGTTCTTGCCGCTGCCTCGATCGGCGTCATCGTTGCAACCGGAATCTCTTTTCCTGAATGCCTTGCGGGCCCCTATGTCGGGATGGATCCGCTCGCCAAGCAGCTATGGTTCGACCGGGTGCCGCAGGAGCAGGGACTGCTCCATTATGCAGGCGGCTCGCCGTTGCCGGGCATCGTGTTGATCGGTATTTTCCTCACCATACTGGCTCTTGCGGCGCCACGGGTCTTGAGTGAGGTTCGCGCCGGTAATCCTGCCCTTGCGATCCTGTTCGTCACCGCACTCGTCAGTGTGCTTCTGGCAACCGGTCTGCTTCGCTATATCCGCTTTCCATTCGTCTTCGCCGCACTTTTCGTGCCACTGGCGCTCCGCCATATCGATCAGACATCAAGGCAGTCCGGCCGAGTATCAAGGACCTTGTTCAGCGTCGGGACCGGCGTCTTTCTGCTCATGGTCGGTCTCTGGAGCCTTTCGCGGCCACAAACGATACACGGCGATGCCGTTCAGGCGATGACCATCGACGACTGCAAGGCCGGCGACATGTCCGCTCTCACAAATCTCGGCCAAGGGCATCTTCTAGCACCCCCGACACTTGCCATGTCGGTGCTGAGGAACCCGATGCCTTCAGGACTAACAGTCGGGCCGATCCCGTTTCACCGGGCCTCACGCGGGATGGCGAACGCCTATACAGCCTTCATCACAACCGACCCAGAGACGCGTCGCGAAGCGCTTGCACCGTTCGATTATGTGGCGGTCTGCCGTTTCCCTGCGCAGGCTGAGCCTGGATCGGCGCCGCTCTACGATGCATTGTCCGCGGGCAAGGACTGGCCCGGTCTCGCACGGCTCGAGACCGGTCGCGCAAATCCGTTTCAGCTTTTCCGGATCGACCACGCAAACCTGCGCTAGAAAGCCTCCGGTGCCACGATTCCGTTCGGAAAGCGCATGGTTTGCGCCTCGTATGCGTTGCTCCCAAGCCCGTCTTCGCCTACATAGCGGGCAAACAAATTCCCCGGAGCACATTTATCCATGGCACGTCAGTTCATCTATCACATGTCGGGGCTGAACAAGTCCTACGGCGCCAAGAAGATCCTCGAGAACGTCAATCTGTCCTTCTATCCGGATGCCAAGATCGGTATCCTCGGTCCGAACGGTGCGGGTAAGTCGACGGTTCTGCGCATCATCGCCGGACAGGACAAGGAGTTCACCGGTGAGGCCTGGCTCGCTGAAGGTGCGACCGTCGGCTATCTTGAGCAGGAACCGCATCTCGACCCGACAAAGACCGCTTTCGAGAACGTCATGGTCGGCGTCGCTGCCAAGACCGCGGTGCTTGAGCGCTACAACGAACTGATGATGAACTATTCTGACGAGACCGCCGACGAAGGCGCCAAGCTCCAGGACGTCATCGACGCACAGAACCTCTGGGATCTCGACAAGCAGGTCGAAATGGCAATGGAAGCCCTGCGCTGCCCGCCGAAGGATTCGGACGTCACGCTGCTTTCGGGTGGTGAACGTCGCCGTATCGCGCTCTGCCGCCTGCTTCTGTCGCAGCCGGACCTGCTGCTGCTCGACGAACCGACCAACCACCTTGACGCCGAGACCATCGCCTGGCTCGAAAAGCACCTGCGCGACTATCCCGGCGCCGTGATGATGATCACCCACGATCGCTACTTCCTCGACAACGTCACCGGCTGGATCCTCGAGCTCGATCGCGGCCGCGGCATTCCCTACGAGGGCAACTACTCGGCTTACCTGCTGGCGAAGGCCAAGCGCATGCAGCAGGAATCCCGCGAAGATGCCGGCCGCCAGAAGGCGATCAGCCGCGAGCAGGAATGGATCGCGTCCAGCCCGAAGGCGCGTCAGGCCAAGTCCAAGGCCCGTATCAAGGCCTACGAACAGCTGGTGGATGCTGCCGACGGCATCCGTCCAGGCGATGCGCAGATCATCATTCCGGTCTCCGAGCGTCTCGGCCAGGTGGTGATCGAGATGGAAGGCATCAACAAGGGCTTTGAAGGCCGCACGCTGATCAACGACCTGTCGATCAAGCTGCCGCCGGGCGGCATCGTCGGCATTATCGGCCCGAACGGCGCCGGCAAGACGACCCTGTTCAAGATGATCACGGGACAGGAAAAGCCGGATGCCGGCTCTGTCCGCATCGGTGAAACCGTCCATCTCGGTTACGTCGACCAGAGCCGCGATGCTCTCGACGGCAACAAGACCGTGTGGGAAGAAATCTCGGGCGGTGCCGAAGTCATCAAGCTCGGCAAGTTCGACATGAACTCCCGCGCCTATTGCGGCGCCTTCAACTTCAAGGGCGGCGATCAGCAGCAGAAGGTCGGCAACCTGTCGGGTGGTCAGCGTAACCGCGTTCACCTTGCCAAGATGCTGAAGGCCGGCGGCAACGTTCTGCTGCTCGACGAACCGACCAACGACCTTGATACGGAAACACTGGGCGCTCTCGAAAGCGCGCTCGAAGCGTTTGCCGGCTGCGCGATCATCATCAGCCATGATCGCATGTTCCTCGACCGGTTGGCGACGCATATCCTCGCATTCGAAGGCGATGGCCATGTGGAATGGTTCGAAGGCAACTTCGAGGATTACGAAGAGGACAAGATCCGTCGTCTCGGCCCTGATGCTCTCAATCCCGGCAGCCAGGCTCACAAGCGCCTGACGCGCTAACTGCGAAAGACGCAGTTTGAAGCTTACAAAACCCGGGGTCGTCCCCGGGTTTTTTTGTAGGAATGCCTGCTCAGCTTCTGTTGCGTCTTGCGTGGCAATTTGAAATCACATAAACATATCTTTATATGTTGATTGTGAAGGCGTGTTGTATGGGGTTGGTCCTCGATGAACTGGTGGATGTGCTGAAGACGGCAGGGGAGCCCACACGGTTTCGTTTGCTGGTGCTTTTGGCCGCAGGCGATCTGACCGTCACGGATCTGACCGAAATTCTAGGTCAGTCCCAGCCTCGGATCTCGCGTCATCTCAAGCTGTTGACCGAAGAAGCGCTGATCGAGCGATACCAGGAAGGCGCCTGGGCTTACTTTCGGCTGCGCCAGGAAGGGAACGGCGCTGCACTGGTCCAGACTTTGCTCGCCTCCGCTTCGCAGGATGATCCGGTGCTTGTGCGTGACCGCGAGCGTCTGACAACTGTGAAAAACCAGCGCTCGGCGAAGGCGCAGGAGTATTTCAGCCGCAACGCTTCGCAGTGGGACGAGCTTCGTCGTCTGCATGCCAGCGACGAGACGGTCGAAGAGGCGCTGCTGCGGCTGATCGGTCCTTCGCCGGTTGATTCGCTGCTCGATCTCGGCACGGGAACGGGCTGGATCCTGCAGTTGCTGGCAAGCCGCTATCGCCGCGCGATCGGTGTCGATGCCAGCCGCGACATGCTGTCTGTCGCCCGGTCCAATCTCGACGATGCAGGCATCGTCAAGGCATCGGTCCGGCACGGCGACATTCTCAATCCGCCTGTTGAAGGCCAGGATTTCGATCTCATCACCATTCACCAGGTACTGCATTTTCTCGACCGGCCTGATCTAGCGATCGCCGAAGCCGCCCGCATGCTGCGGCCCGGCGGGCGATTGCTGATCGTCGATTTTGCGCCGCATGCGCTGGAGCATCTGCGTGACGAGCACGCGCATCTGCGCCTCGGTTTTTCGCATCAGGCGATGAACGAGTGGCTGAACAGAGTGGGCCTGGACGTTCAAAAGGTGATCGACCTCAGCCCCGGCCGCGAAGGCGCCCTCACGGTGACCGTGTGGCTTGCCGGCGACCGTCGCCTGCTGATGGCGAAAGCCGACACACCCGCTCTCGCCGAAACCGTTATCTAGGAGCCTGATCATGGATACACCCGCAGCCAAGGCCCCGTTCAAGCTCTCCTACGAGTTCTTTCCGCCGAAGTCCGATGAGATGCAGACGCAGCTCTGGGAAACGGTCGATGCGCTTGCAGCCTTCAAGCCGGAATTCGTCACGATGACCTATGGCGCCGGAGGCTCCACGCGCGAGCCGACGCTCGCAGCGGTTCAGCGTATGATCAACGATGCCAAACTCCAGACCGCTGCGCATCTGACCTGCGTCGATGCCGCGCGCGAGGAGGTCAAGTCTGTTGTCGAGGAGTACCGGGCAGCGGGCGTTCGTCGCATCGTTGCGCTGCGTGGGGATTCGAGCGCAGGCGTCGGCGCGGCCTATACGCCGCATCCCGACGGTTTCTCCGACACAGCCGATCTGGTGCGCATGCTGGTCGAGTATGGCGACATGGATATTTCCGTCTCCGCCTATCCGGAAATGCATCCGGAAAGCCCGAGCATGGCTGCCGATATCGATACGCTCAAGCGCAAGGCGGATGCAGGTGCCAACCGCGCCCTGACGCAGTTCTTCTTCGACAACGAGGTGTTCGAGCGCTATCTCGAGGCCGTTCATGCAGCCGGCATCACCATCCCGATCGTGCCGGGTATCATGCCGATCCAGAACCTGACGCAGCTGAAGCGTTTTGCGGGCCGCTGCGGCGCCACCGTTCCGGCGTTTCTCGATGCCCGTTTCGAAGGGTTGGACGACAAGCCTGATGATCGTGCCAAGGTTGCGGCCGATGTTGCAGCCGAGCAGATCGCAGACCTGATGCGCCGCGGTCACGATCACTTCCATCTCTACACGATGAACCGCGTCCCGCTGGTCTCAGGTGTGCTGGAACGGCTTGGCCGGCACCCTGACAAGGATGCGAACGTCGGTAACGCTGCGTAGCTCCGACAATGAAAAAGCGCATGTTCCATGCGGGAACATGCGCTTTTGTAATGCTGCCGATTATCAAACGGTCAGTCCGAGGTATCACCGGTCACCGGTTGCATGCGTTGTTTTGGAATGCGTCTAGATGAACAACATCGAAGCGACGAACACAAACGCAATACCAACCACCAGGACATTGAGAGGGTAGGTTCTTCCCATGTCTGCCTCCTTGCGTTGACTGACAGAGTTTATGTCTGTTTCATGGCAAATGGAAAGAGGGAAACTGTGCTGCGGCGCATCAAGATGCGGCCGAAACCGACCGATCATTTTCCATCTTATTGATTTGACAACGGAAAGCCCCGTTAACGGAAGTTTTCAAAGTGTTAAATATCGCGATCAGACGGTTAACAGTACCGTTTCCAGCGAGGACTACGTCGCTGTTGTGCGGGTGCGAAGGATTCGCCCATCCAGCAGAAGGAGCCCTGCACAGATGACCGCCATGCCGGCAATATCATTCCATTCCAGTCGTTCGCCGAGGAAGAATACTCCCAGAAGAATGGCGCTCGGAGGGATGAGCAGCGTGACGAGGGAAGCGTTGGTTGCGCCGGCCAGTGCCAGGACCCTGAAGAAGATCAGGTAGGCGAGCGCGGTCGAGAGTAACGCCAACGCTACGATAGCCATGACGACGTGAGGAGACGGTGCAGCAAGCGTCCAGGGTTGGTCCGCAACCAGCGAGACCGGCAGTATCATCAGGCTCGACGCCGTGAGCTGTCCCGTGGCCGTCACCGGGGCCGGTATGCCGCGGAAGCGTTTTCCGTAGGTGCCGGCGATACCATAGGAGATCGCGGCGCCGATCGGCAGGAGCAGCGCCCAGAGCGGTGCTGCCGTATCTGTAATCGTGCTCGGGCCGATCAGGATGCAGGTGCCGACAAGGCCTGCAGCGCATCCTGCGAGCTTTGCCCCGGTCAGCTTTTCGTCCGACGTCCACTGGTTGGCGATGATGACGGTCCAGATCGGCGTCGTCGCGTTGAGGATCGAGGCAAGGCCTGCGCCGATCTCCGTCTGGCCGAAGAAGATCAGCGTGTGCGGCAGAGCGTTGTTGAGGAAGCCCATTGCGACAAAGGCGCGCCAGTGGGTGGCAAGGATGGAGTAGGTTCCGTTGCGGCCGTGCAGGTAGATGTGGAGAGCGAGCGCCGCAAGACCGAGGCGCAGAAACACCAGCGTGAACGGCGGTACTTCCTGGACGGCGATGCGGGCGAAGAAGAACGAGCCGCCCCAGAGAAGGCCGAGCACGAACAGCAATGCCCAGGCGACGGGGGTCAGTCTGGCTGCGGCGGATGACATGGAATGCCTTTATTGATGCTGCTCGAAGATAAAACGGGCGGCGGTCAGCCCGCCACCCGTTTCATGTCATGTGATGCAAGGCCCGCTGATCAGAGCGCGGACAGCAAAGTCTGGGTCGGCCAGCCGTCGGCCGGCATGCCGAGGCGTGCCTGTTCCTTCTGGACGGCAACGCGCGTGCCGGAGCCCAGAATGCCATCGATCTTGCCGACGTCATAGCCATGCGCCTGAAGCTTGGTCTGCAGTGCCTTCATGCCCGTATCGTCGAGACCCGGTTCCGGGTTGCCCTTCAGGTAAGGCGGGGCGCCGGAGAGGCGGGTGGCGAAATAGGCGGCCGACGTCGTGTAGATGAACGACTGGTTCCACTGCAGGTAGATGCCAAAGTTCGGATAGGTCAGGAACGCGGGTCCCTTGCGGCCCTGCGGCAGAACGAGTGCTGCCGGCAGATTGCCGAAGGACGTGACGCCGTCGCGCGGCGTGACGCCATAGGAAAACCATTCGCTGGCCGGGATCTCGTTGCCGAGGCCGCTCTTTTCGAAGGGCAGGCTTTCCGGTAGCGTCACTTCCTGGATCCAGGGCTGGCCGGGCGTGAAGCCCATGCTCTGAATGAATTTGGCCGCCGTCAGGATGGCGTCGGGACCGCTCGTCTTGACGTTGATGTGGCCGCTGTTGTCGCCATCGACGCCGTGCGCGATGATGTCTTCCGGCAGCATCTGCACCTGGCCGATTTCGCCGGCCCATGCGCCGGTGTTGGTGGCCGGGTCGAGATCGCCGTGCTGGACCATCTCGATCAGCGCGATCAGCTGCGGCCGGAACAGGCCAGGACGGCGGCAGTCATGCGACAGCGTCACGAGCGCGTTGCGGGTGTTGAAATCGCCCTGAACGGCACCGAAATCGGTTTCCATCGCCCAGAATGCGGTGATGACTCCAGGTGCGACGCCGAATTCGGTCTGGGCGCGGCCGAAGACATCCGAAAGCTGCTTCATCTTCTGACGACCGATATCGAGGCGGCCCTGGCTGACGGTCCGCTGCGAGAATTCGAGGAAAGTCTGGCGGAAGACGCCCTGCGCGCGGTCGCGTGACAGAACCTTCTGGTCGATCTCGGCGCCTGCAAATGCCTGATCCGCGGCGGCAGCGGTAGCGCCGGCCTTGATCGCGTCAGCCTTGACGCCGTCGAGGAAGGTCGCGAGATCGCCACCGCAAGGTGCTGCCGGAATTGGCGGTGCGGTCGGCTGAGCAGCTGTCTGGGCAAGGGCGGTGGAAGAGAGGCAGGCGGCGAGAGCACAAGCCAAAGCTGCGCGGCGGACAAGTGTCGAAGACATCAGCGGTTTCCTAAAATCGATTTCTTCCGCGCGACATGGTCACTGGTGGACATGGGCGCAGACCCTCAGGTCGCGCCGGTTTTAGCGTAACGTCAGATACATTGCCAGAGAGCTTGTGCGGGTTAGCACATCAGTCGGCCGACGCAATAAACGTCTTCCACGCTTTGCTGTTTCCGGCAAAGACATTGATATCGGTTGCGCCTTTGACGCCCGGGACAACGCCTGTTGCCGTGTATTGCCAGAACGCCCACTTGCGGTCCGTATAGATCTTGGTCGGATGGGCGGCGACCGAGCGAACCCAGAAATGGTAGTTGGGGAAGGCGCCGACGAGGTTGTCGCGGTGGAAATCGACCGACGTGTAGATGATCGGGCGCTTGCCGTAGTGGGCCTCGATCCTGTCCATGAAGCGCTTCATGCTGGCCCGCACGGTCTGCGGATCCGGCTTCAGCTTGCAGGTGGGCGAGGCGTGGTTCCATTCCATGTCCAGCACCGGCGGCAGCATGTTTGCTTCCTTCGGCACGTTGGCGATGAACCAGTCTGCCTGATCTTCCGGTGTCGAGCAGAAGTAGTAGAAGTGATAGGCCGCGTGCGGAATGCCCGCATTGGCGGCGTTGCGCCAATGGGTGGTGAAGGCGGAATCGATGCGGTCCTTGCCCTCGGTGCCCTTGATGAAGACGAAGGCGACGCCGGATTTCTTCACCGTCTGCCAGTCGATGTCGGTCCCGTTCCATTTCGACAGGTCGATGCCGTGAACCTCGTGGCGGCCCGGATGGTTGGCGCCGAAATCCTGCGGATCCGTGTCCTTGAACTTCATCTGCCGGACAGAGCCAGTATCGACCAGATCGTAGCTCGTGGACGTACAACCGGACATCAGAAGCGCGGCAGACAGGACGGCAGCAGAAAGAACGGTTGGAAGCCGGGGCATGAAGGTTCCGTGTTAGGGCAGAGACAAAGAGCCTTGTCCGCGATCGAGTGGGCAAAAGGGAGGCGTAGCGTCCCGTTTACCATAAGCTCGTAAAAATTCAGTTAGAAAGCAAGATCTGGAATACGCTTAGTGATTATCCCCGGCGGCGAAGGATCGCCCGCCAGGCATAGCCGCGGCCGATCACCTCGAACATCATGTCGGCCTTTGCCGTTGCGAGACGCTTTTCCAGCGCCTGTTCGAGGGTGGCGCGCGGGGTCACATGAAAGCGGGCGAGCCAGGACTTGAGCGCAGACCCCATGATGTTCGGCAGGTTTTCCTGCTGTCCGAAGTCGACGATATGCAGCGACCCTTGAGGCGAAAGCGCCGCAAGGGCGGCGTCGATCGCCTTCTCCCAGTCTGGGATCATCGACAGGGCATAGGAAATGAGGATCCGGTCGAAACCGTTGACGCCGAACTCCTCCGCCGTGAATGTCGTGGCATCTGCGACCTTCAGAATAGGCTTTATTTCCGTGCCGCGGAAATTCGCGTCTGCCGTCTGGAGCATCTGCGCGGAGATATCGAGGCCGTAAAGTTTCGCGTTCGGGAAAAGCTTGTGGGCGAGGAGAAGGTTGCGGCCGGTTCCGCAGCCGACTTCCAGCACGCTTCCTCCGACTGGCGGGGCAAGGCCTGCGATCGTGCCATCGCGTCCCAGGAGATAGTATTTGCGGGTGAGGTCGTAGATATGCCGCTGGTAGCGGTACATCCGGTCCATCCTGCCGGCATGGCCGATCTCTTCACGATTGGCCGGTCCGAGGTTGCCTGCGTCGGTCTCTGCCATCAGTCGGCCTTTGCGTAGACATGGAAGCCGCCGTAGATGGCGGAGCGGTCCTGCAGGTTGAGGGCCTGCGAGCGCTCGTCGAGATAGGTCCAGCGCGCGGCAAGCGAGGGCGAGAGGCGCCCTTCGATGACACTGCGCTCGGCGGCCGTCCGGAAGATCACCCTTGCGCCGACAGCGGCCGTCCGGTCGATCTCCGACCAGAGGTCGTTGATCTGCTGGTCGTTCATCCAGTCCTGCGCGTCCAGCAAGACGTAGCGATCGACGGAGCCCGCCGTCTTGCGCTTGAGGAGAGCGGTGAAACTCTCGTGGTGAACCGCGACCCGGTCTGTGGCGGCCCGGATCGCCTTGTAGTTGCCTGCCTTGAGATAGGTGGGCAGCGTGCCTTCGTGGGCGGCGGGATAGCGGCGGACAAACGCCTGCCAGGCGAAATAATTGTCCTTCAGAGGAAAATGACAGGCGAGCTTTTCGAGACGCTCCCGCAGCACGGTCGCGATTGAGCCGTTATCGCTGCCGCCGGTCGCCATGCCGGCCAGCTCGTCATATTGCTGCGGCGGAATGCCAAGTCCGAACAGCGAGCTCTTGTTCGAGGTGATCCAGCGGACCAGTTTTCTGTCGAACAGGGGCGCGATCTCTTCGTCGAAGAAGCGGCGCTGATCTCGGACCGATTTGGTCTGCGCCATCTTCGTCAGATCGACGCCATGCAGGCGCGCCAGAAGGTGTCCCGCGCCGATGAACCGGCCGAGAAGACCGGTGCGGTAGATGTTGCGGTCGAACACGGAGATGCGGCGACGGCCGGTGATAGACCGCTTCTGCCAGTAACTGCGGGTTGCGCGATCCAGATGCGACGCGATCAGTCTGTCGAAGGTAACGCTGTTCGATCGTGTACCTTGCGCCGAGAGAAACCTGACGACATCCATATGGCTCGGCAGATGACGGAATGCCGCGAGCTTCAGCCGATTCAGCGCGACATGGTGGGGGTTGAGATCCACGACATCGATGCTGCGCGGATCGCGGGAGAGGTAGGCCAGCATGTTGCAGCCACCGGAGCCGATGGTGACGATCGCGTGCTCGGCTGAAAGCTCCATTGCTTCCATGTCGACGTCTGGATCTTCCCAGATCTGCGGATAGACGAGACCGGAAAACAGGAGCCCGAACAGCCGTTCCGACAGCCCTTCGCGCGAAAATAGTTTGTGCTGGAGCAGCGCATCCTTGAGCTTCTGATTGCTGGTGAAACCGGTTTCCCTGACGACGTCGGCCATTGCGTCTCTCGCTGCGTGAATTATTTCGCGATCTGTAGAACGCAGGCCTAAACCCGGCATGCTACAGCTGGATGACGCGGGCTGTTGGTGAACAAGGACATTTGACATATGCGCCTGATGAAGCGGATCGTGACGGGAACTGCAGGAGCATTGGTACTTGGTATCGTCGGGGGACTTGCGTGGATCACCATTGCGCCGCCGCAACTGCTTCGGGTAGGAAGCGGCTATGCGGCCAAGATCGTCTGCTCCAACGTGTTTCTGGCCGGACGCGATCCGCAAGAGGTGCTGGCGAGCGACGTGCAGGCGCCGGGCAACCCGCTGCTCCTGATGATGCGGGTGACCGTTGACCGCGATGCCGGTCGGGTCGATGCCGGGCTGCTTGGCTTCATCGGAACCAATCAGGCAACCTACAGGCCTGGCCTCGGCTGCACCGTTTCGCCGGATGGTTCGGCGTTGCCGCAAGTCGCGCTGCCGCCGCGATCATCACCTTCCGTCGATGAAGCTCCGGCCTGGCCGGTAGGGCAGGGGGTCGAACGCGATCCGCGTGTGATGGCGGTGCTAGAGGATAAGGCACTGACGGGGCCTGGCATGCGGGCTGTGGTGGTCGTCAAGAACGGGCGCATCATCGGCGAGGGGTATGGAGACGGCTTCTCGAAGGATACGCCGTTGCTCGGCTGGTCAATGACGAAAACCGTCAATGCGGCGCTGATCGGCACATTGATGAACAGCGGCCGGATGTCGCTCGGAGATCGTGATCTTCTGCCCGCGTGGAGCAACGACAACCGACGCGAAATCACGCTTGCCAACCTTCTTGCCATGGAGAGCGGGCTTGGTTTCAACGAGAACTACGGTGCCGTCGCCGATGTCACACGGATGCTCTACCTCGAACCCGACATGGCCGCCTTCACGGAAACGATCCCGCTCGAGGCCGATCCCGGTTCGCGTTTCAGTTACTCGTCGGGCTCCAGCGTATTGCTGTCGAAGATCTGGATGGACAGGATCGGTGATCGCGCGACGGCTCTTGGCTATCCCTCTCGCGCATTGTTCGATCCGCTCGGCATGACAAGCGCCGTCATGGAGCCGGATGCGGCGGGGACGTTTGCCGGCAGTTCCTATCTCTATGCGACCGGGCGCGACTGGGCACGGTTCGGCCTGTTTCTGGCGCGCGACGGGGTGTGGAACGGGATGCAGCTGCTGCCGGACGGTTTCGTGCATCTGATGCAGGAGCCGAATGCCCATTCGGGCGGACGGTTTTCGAAGATGCAGACGTGGCTACCAAAGCCAGACGACGTGGCGCTGCCTGAAGATACGTTCTACCTGCAGGGCCATGACGGGCAGACCATCGCGGTCATGCCGTCGGCTGATCTCGTGGTGGTGCGGCTTGGGCTGACGCCCCGGTCGCTGGGTTACGAACCGGGCTTGCTGTTCGGCGCTGTTGCGAAGGCGACGGGTGTCGTGGGGCTCTGATCAGCCTTCAGCACATGCAGCATGTCGCGACGCTTGGCGTCGTAGTAATAACCGCGGGCATAGAGGCGGATGGCGTTGTCGTTCTTGTTGTCGGCAACGAGCCAGGCGCCGCGGAGATATCGGATCGCGTATTTAAGATTGGTCTCGGCGTCCAGCAGGCCTTCCGGCTTGCCCTGATAGCCCATCGACTTCGCGGTCGAGTACTTGATCTGCATCAGGCCCCAGTAGCCATTCTTGTGGTAGGCCTTGGGATTGTATTTGCTTTCGCGATGGACGACGCGGTGCACCAGCGATTCCGGGACGCCGTAGAGACCGGCATAGCGCTTGATGAGCTTCTTGAGGTCTGCGGGCGCGTTCGACGCGGTATCCGGCATCGGCTCGCCGGGAGCCGGCGGAAAGTCCTTGATATTGCCCATGGCCGAGACCGCAGCCACAGCGCGGGGTGCGGCTGCATAGGCAAGCGTGGAGCTTGCGGCAGCCGGCGTTGCAGCACCAGCAATAGCGCTCGATGTAAGCGTGGCTGGACGCGGTGTCGGCACGACCGATTGCAGCGCCACCATATCCGGCGTCAGTTCTTCCTCGTCGAGCGCGATGGCCTGCGCCGCTGCCGGCTGGATCTGGCCAGACGCAACGGCGGTCGCGACCGGCGGCGACACGAGACGGCTCGACTTCTGGGTCATGACCGAACCGGCTGCCGGCTTGAGCGGCTGCGCGGAAGCAAGGCTCACAGGCTGGACCGCGGTTGCGATCGGCGGCGGCGCGAAGGCAACGATCGGCGCCATGGTCGGAGACGCCATGGCGGCATTCTGAGCCGATACGGTTTCTACGGTCGGCGGAACCGGAACGGCAATGCGACCGCTCTTGGCGATCTGCGCCATTGTCTGCCCGGGCGCCATTTGTTGAGATTGATCGTCGGCGGAAGAATTGTACTGGATGACGAGCTGACCGTCAGCTGACGTGGTCTGAGACGGCTGACCGGAAGCGACTTTTGTATCGCGCTCAACGCTGGAGCATCCAGCCAGAACGGAAGACATCGCAAGCGCCACAGCAGCTCTACGGCTGACGAATCTGACCACCGTCATCAGGTTGCTCTCATTTGAAATGGTTACCGTACCCGCCAAAAAGTCACCGATTGTGGATTTCCATTAACGTATAAGGCGGCGCCCGGCAAGTCGAAGGACGCTTTCTGTTTCCTCAAGCAGCGATTCGCCGGAAACCAGCCGTCACGGCACGCCTGGCGATGAATACCGTGCCGGGCTTGTTCAAGGCTGGATTGCGCCTCGAAAATCGCTTTGTGCCCCGCAGCGCAAGGCTGGGGATGAGTGCCTGTGCCAACGCACTGCCAGCGATGGAGGCGAGAAAAATCGCCGTCAGCACTTCGGCCTGGAGCGAGAGCGACAGCGAAGGGCGCAGAAACTGTGCAGTCAGCGCGGCAAGAATGATCGCGTATCTGGGGGTGCGAACGCATCGAACGAAGACGTCTGCGAAGATCCGGTCAAACCGCCGCGTCGGCAGATTGTCATTGTCGGCGAGCGGCGCGCGGACCTGTGGGTCCTGGAAGCACCAGAGTACATAGACCATGGCGTAGGCGATGCCGACCCAGCCGATCGCGGTCATGGCCGATGGCGCGTAAAAACAGACAAGCAGTAGCGGCGCGAGGCCCGCGGTGAAGGCGAGACCCAGTCCCAAGGCCAATGCGGGGACCGTCACGACTGCGCTTAGACGGCCGCGCTGCTTGGAATAGAGCGCGACTGTCCTCGTCAGCGGGTTGGGAAGGATGACGAGGGCCACAGCGGTCGCGGCAAATGCGAACCATGTTTCGATCGTCATCACATTCCTCCGGAGCCCACGGCTCTCGTTTGTCGCTCAGCGCGACGCGTTATACGGTTTCGTAGGGCTGGCCGATATGGTCCATCACCTCGCCGAACCATTTTGCCGTCAGATCGAAATGTTTTCCACCCTTGATTCGGGGAAATTCGATGGTTCTCAGTTTTCCGCCCTGGTCTTCATCATGGCCGGTGACGCCGGACACCTTGTTGAGAGCGCTTTCGACCGCAAGATCGACCATGCCCTGGATGAGGCGAAGATCATCACCATTGGCCGGGGCCGAGCGGGCGAAATAGCCTGACTTCTGGACCATCGAGCGTTCGGCGCCGATCAGGCCCGCAAACTGGTTCTGGAACCAGCCGCCGACATTGATCGTGTCGAGCTTCACATGGCCGAACGCATCGCGCTTGACGGTGTCGCCGGCGGCTTCCCGTTCCGCGATGATCGTATTCATGCCGGCACCTTCCGAGACGAAGATCGTCACGGTGCCGCGTTCTTCCATCACGCGCTTCAGGCGTGCAGACTCTTGTTCGAGGTCGAACTCCAGTTCCGGCAAATAGAGGCCATCGATGCTTTTCAGCTCGGCGTTCATCATGAGGCCGTCGACATACTCGTTGCCGCGGCTCTGCTCGATATAGGCGCGCGCCGTTGCGGCCGTCAGCCAGCCGCAGTGGCGACCCATGACTTCGTGGATCACGAAGGTGCGGGGGGCGGCGGTCTGCTCGTTGCTGACATTGTCGAAGAAACGCGCGCCGACTTCGGCGGCCGTCCATGCGCCGAGCGACTGGCGGATTGGCACAACGTCGTTATCGACGGTCTTCGGAAGACCGACGACGGTGAGATCATAGCCATTTGCGCCGAGGTAGGCTGCGAGATCGGCTGCCGTCGTGTTGGTGTCGTCGCCGCCGATCGTGTGAAGGATCGTCACGCCGTCCTTGGCAAGCCGTTCGGCTGCGACCTGCAGTGGGTTGTCGCCTTCCTTGACGAGGCCACGCTTGACGCAATCGGCGGCGTTGGTGAGCTTGACGCGGCTGTTGCCGATCGGCGAGCCGCCGTAACGATGAAGGAGAGGAGCCTTTTCACGCATCTCGGATGTGATCGCGATACTGTCGCCCAAGAGCACGCCCTGGTAGCCGGAGCGGTAGGCAATGATGTCCAGATCAGGGGCAACATCCGAGTAGCGCTCGATCAATCCGCCGACGGCAGACGAGAGGCAGGGCGCAAGGCCACCGGCGGTCAGCAGTGCGACTTTCTGTTTGGACATCGATCCTCCTTGATGCGCTCAGGGCGCAAGAAACTGACAAAACGGGATGAATGGATGCGACACCAGCTAGAGCCTGTAAAGTGAATTTCTCAAGAAAATTCCGTCGCTTCGAGGTTTTTCCTGTCCGTTCCCCGATCTAATCGTTTCAAAGAAATCACCAGCCTCGCGGGCTGCCGTGGCACACGGCAGGACGGGTCGTTTTGGTCGGCGTTTCGACCCATTGGCCGTCAACGACTTTGTGCCGTTGCCGGACAGACCGGGCTTTCTGCATGATTGTTCGAAAAACATGAACAGAGTTTAATCTTCAGCGGACCGTCCTCAGCTTGCCAAAACGTCGGTTATCTGGTCATTTAAGGGATGATTTTCGATTTCAATTGCCTCCAATTGTCCTCCCTGTGGGAAAGGTTGCTCGGTGCCGTCGGCGATGCCGCGGGCGGTGTGCTCAACCGAGTCGTCGATGCGATCCGCACCATGTTCGAGGGCGATCCGGAAACACGGCGCCAGGTTTCCTTCTCGGTGGCGATCATCGCCCTGTCTGCAAAGATGGCGAAGGCCGATGGCGTGGTCACCGAAGCCGAAGTGAGTGCCTTCCAGCAGATTTTCGATTTCCCGGCCGAGGAAGCGCGCAACGTTGCACGTCTCTATAACCTCGCACGCCAGGACATTGCCGGCTACGAGGCGTATGCCACGAAGCTTTCGGGGCTGTGCAGCAGCGGCGACATGGAAAACTGCCCGATGCTTGAGAGCGTCGTCGATGGTCTGTTTCATATCGCCAAGGCGGATGGTCTCGTGCATGAGAGCGAGCTGGCGTTTCTGGCGCGCATCGCCGAAATCTTCCGGATCGACGAGGAACATTTCCGCCGCATCATGGCCCGCCACGTGCATCTCGACGGTCGTGACCCGTATCTGGTGCTCGGCGTTTCGCGTGACGATGATTTCTCGGCGATTCGCAAACAGTACCGTCTGCTGGTTTCGGAGCATCATCCCGACCGGCTGATCGCACGCGGCGTGCCGGCAACACTGCATGCGGCTGCGACCGAACGGATGGCCGCGCTCAACGCGGCCTATGAAGCGATCGAGAAAGAGCGCCGCGCGGCATGACAATTCCGGCTTCCTTTGCCGCCGATCATGCCCGCGCCACGGTCGAGCCTTCGCCAAATCATGGGGAAAGGGCAGGCGGGCGCCAGCCGGACATGATCCTCCTGCATTATACCGGCATGCCTGATGCCGATCAGGCGCTGGCATGGCTTCGCAACGAGGCGAGCCAGGTCTCCAGTCACTATTTCATCCATGAAGACGGCCGGATCGTGCAGCTTGTTCCCGAGGCGCGGCGCGCTTGGCATGCGGGCAAAAGCAGCTGGGCCGGCGAAACGGACATCAATTCCTGCTCCATCGGGATCGAAATCGCCAATCCCGGACATCCCGGCGGACTTCCCCATTTTCCGGATATCCAGATCGATGCGGTCGTCGAATTGTGTCGAGACTGCGGCAATCGCTGGGGAATATCTCGGGAACGGGTCGTCGGACACTCGGATGTCGCCCCCATCCGCAAGCTCGACCCGGGCGAAAATTTCCCCTGGCAGAAATTGTATTTGGCGGGGATCGGTCACTGGGTCGAGCCAGGTCAGATCAGCGGCGGCCGGTTTTTCCAGCACGGCGAAAGTGGTCAGCCGATCGAGGCCCTGCAGTCGATGCTGTCGCTCTACGGATACGAGATTGAAATCACGGGCACATTCTGTGATCGCACGAAGGGCGTCGTCGAGGCTTTCCAACGGCATTTCAGGCCCGCGCTGGTCGATGGGATTGCCGATTTTTCGACGATCGACACGCTGCATCGGCTGCTCAAGGCACTGCCGAAATACAGCTAGGCGCAAGCTTCGCGAAACTGTCGGAAGCGTTTGCGGACAGGGCTTTTTTGCATTGCCACATGATCTCCTTAATGCGGCTTTCTAAAGAGTTGCTAACGCAGCGTCCCCAGACGGGGGCTGCCAAGATAAACCTACAGGTCTTGTAAAACCTCGCGTCGTCGTCCGGCGTCGCGACGAGGGATGTTTGCGTATCACGATATCCCGCGAGCCTGTTGTTCCGGAGATACTTTAGAATTGACTAAGATGACTTGTGCGGTCGCGGCAGGCATTGCCATGCTTTTCGCGGGATGTGGATCTGTGCGTGCCGAAGACGGCGGAGACGTGGTTCGGGTTTATGTCAAACCGCTGACCATTCCCTGGGAGACACGCGAAACCGGGTTTGCGGCCCCGACGGCCACCGAGAGGCAGATGGTTCGCCGGATGCATTATACGACGCTGATCGCCAAATATGCCGATCAATACGATGTGCCGTTCGACCTTGCTGAGGCTGTCGTGCAGATCGAAAGCAATTTCCGCCCGACCGTGAAGGGCAGTGCCGGCGAGATCGGCCTGATGCAGGTGAAGCCGGCGACCGCAAGGCTGATGGGCTACAAGGGCCCTGATTATGGCCTCTACGATCCGGAAACCAACATTCGCTACGGCATGAAGTATCTGGCGGGCGCCCATGATCTGGGCGGCGGCAAGATTTGCGGCACGATCCTCAAATACAATGCTGGCCACGCCGCCAAGCGTATGAACCCGACGTCCAAGCGCTACTGTCAGCGGGTCGAAGCGGTTCTTGAAGACAACAAGGACGATGTGATCGAAAAGACCTTCGCGTTCGATTTTCCGCCGAAGGGGTATGCGGTGCTGGCGCCTCTGGTATTCTGATTCCGGAAACGGTTAGAACTGCTTGAAAAGAGCGGCATTTCGAGCTAGGGAATCGAAAGGACAGGGCATGGCGGCGCGGTTCAAATACATCATCATCGGAAGCGGCATGATGGGGGCGGCAGCGGCCCGGCATCTTTCCAAATGGACCGATGGTGTGGCGTTGATCGGGCCGGGCGAACCTGACGATTACCAGCGGCATGACGGCGTGTTCGCAAGCCATTACGACGAGGCGCGCATCACCCGGACGATCGATCAGGATCCCGTCTGGGCCCGCCTCGCCAATCGTTCGATCGAGCGCTACGGCGAGATCGCGGCCGAAAGCGGTATCGATTTCTACTCGGAAGTCGGTTGTCTGATGGTCGGGCCTGGGCGCGCCGGGCAGCCATCCTATGTCGGTCGCGTGCTCGATGCCGCCGGGCGGCTCGGGGTCGAGACCGAAACGCTGGGGCATGATGCGCTTTCGAACCGGTTTTCGTATTTCGCCTTTCAGGATGGCGCCGAAGGCGTCTGGGAGGAGAAGCGGGCGGGGCACATCAATCCGCGCCGGCTGGTGAAGGCGCAAGTCATGCTTGCGGACCGCCAGGGTGCCACGCTGATTGCCGAGACCGTTTCGGCCGTAAGCCAGGACGGAGCGATCGTGACCGTGACGACGGCGGAAGGGCGCAGTTACACGGCCGAAAAGGTGCTTGTGGCGGCAGGCGGCTTTTCCATCAACGAGGCACTTGTCGGCGCTCGTCTCGATCTCTCAGTCTATGCAAGGACCATCGCGTTCTACGAGGTCGGCGAGGGGGCGATGGAGGAGCTGAAGGCCATGCCATCGCTGATCTGGAAATGGAACGAGGAGGATGACGGGATCTACCTTCTGCCTCCGGTCCGTTATCGTGATGGCAAAACCTATGTGAAGATCGGCGGCGATCCGGACGATCTTCTGCTGCCGTCAGAGCCCGAGATACGGGACTGGTTCAAGAGCGGCGGACGCGAGACGACCCGGCGCCACCTGACCGACGTGATGGAACGGCTGATGCCGAGGCTCGATCTGTCGCGATCTTCCATGGCAGCCTGCGTCACGTCTTTCACGCCGAACAACTATCCGGCCATCGCCATGACGGCGTCCGACCGGATCGGTGTTCTGACCGGCGGTTGTGGCGCTGCCGCCAAGAGTTCCGACGAGATAGGCCGGCTCGGCGCCGAACTGATTTTCCACGGGTCGATCATCGACGATGGCTATCCGGTCGATTTCCATGCGGAATACCGGTAGGCCTATGGCCTTATCCGCGCATCTCGGCTAAGAGCCGCGCGACCAGTTGGCCGGGCAGCCGCACTTTACCAATGCCGAAAGGCGGTAGGGTGAGGAAAGTCCGGGCTCCACGGAAACACGGTGCCGGATAACGTCCGGCGGGGGCGACCCTAGGGACAGTGCCACAGAAAGGAAACCGCCCCGCTTTCTGATCGACCGGATGACGCATTGCGGCAAGGGTCGATGAGATAGCGGGGTAAGGGTGAAAGGGTGGGGTAAGAGCCCACCGCGCGACCGGTAACGGAAGCGGCATGGTAAACCCCACCGGGAGCAAGACCGAATAGGGATGACGCGGGACGTGCGCAAGTACGTCTACAGCCTGTTTCCGGGCCAGTCATCCGGGTGGGTTGCGCGAGGCGACGTGTAAACGGCGTCCCAGATGAATGGCTGCCACGTTCCGGTGTTCGCACCGGGGCCATACAGAACCCGGCTTACAGGCCAACTGGTCACTACTCTCTTCTGATTCGTCAATTGTGCCCGTCCCCGACGGGGCAATCTGACATGCAAATTGCCCAATTTCGGTGCCGCTTTTTATATGAGCAGGCCGGAAAGCGCCTTGCGTTTCCGGCTCTTAGCAACTGTCAAAATATCACTTGCGAAGGGTCGCAAAGGCAGTTTCTCCAAAGCGCTCAATAACCCTTTGTTAAACTTAACAGCTTATAAATAAATCCGAACATGGAGGAGCTTGCAGGGCCTCTCCCATTGACGCCCATATGGTCCCATGGTATCCCAAATTCGCACTGCACAAGGGCTTTTTGCCCATCAAATCAAGAGTTTCGATCTCACAATCGGGCAAGCATCTGCTTATCCGCACGGATCTTTCTTGTTTGAATCCAAGCAGTCTGGCGGGAAGTTTCCCGTGTCTTTTGCGAACGGGGCGGGTGTTTGTTGCGATGAGCCGCTTCCTGTCGAATGCGACGAACAGGATCGATACGAAGGGGCGGGTCTCTGTGCCTGCCGGCTTTCGCGCGGTTCTTTCCGAGCGCGGAATTCAGGAGCTCTACTGCCTCCAGGATTTCATCTATCCGGCGATCAGCGTCGGCGGTCCGGATCTGCTCGATCGCTACGAGCGGCAGATTGCGTCCGTCGATCCGTTTTCACCGGACGCCAACAGGATGTCGCTGCTGATTCACGGCGGCGGTGTCTTCATGAGGCTCGATGCGGAAGGCCGGCTGATGGTCTCGGATTTCATCCGGGATTTCACGGGTATCAGCTCGGAAGTCACTTTCGTCGGGCGTTCGGATCATTTTCAGCTTTGGCAGCCGCAAGCATTTCACGAGGCGCAGGCGGCAGCACGGGAGGGACGTTTGAGTTCACGTCCCGCATAGTACAGGAGAGCGGGATGTCGGCGAATCCAGGCGAAGGTCAAACTGAGCCCGAAGGCGGACCGGTTCGCCATATTCCAGTTCTTCTGCACCAAGTGGTGGAGGCGCTTCAGCCTCTTCCTGGCAAGGTCATCCTTGATGGCACCTTCGGGGCGGGCGGTTATTCGTCCGCCCTGCTGGCAGCCGGTGCTGACGTCATTGGCCTTGATCGCGATCCTTCCGCAATCGCCAATGGACAGGCGCTCGTCGCCGCGCATGCCGGTCGCCTCTCTCTCATTCATTCACAGTTCTCGCAGCTTGCCGATCATGCGCCGGAAGGCGGGCTCGATGGCGTCGTGCTCGATATCGGCGTGTCCTCGATGCAGATCGATGAGGCCGAGCGCGGCTTCTCGTTCCAGCGCAACGGTCCCCTCGACATGCGCATGTCGAGCAATGGCGTATCGGCGGCTGATGTCGTCAATCGCGCGAAGGTCGGCGATCTCATCCGCATCTTCGGCTTTCTCGGCGAGGAAAAACATTCCGGTCGTATCGCACGTGCCATCGAAAAGCGCCGCGTGACCGAGCCCTTCCGCACGACGCGCGATCTCGTCAATCTCATCGAGAGCGTCAATCCGCGTAAAGCCAAGGACAAGATCCATCCGTCGACGCGTGTTTTTCAGGCGCTGCGCATTTTCGTCAACGAC
Organism: Rhizobium sp. NFR12; assembly: GCF_900108545.1. Taxonomy (NCBI): domain Bacteria; kingdom Pseudomonadati; phylum Pseudomonadota; class Alphaproteobacteria; order Hyphomicrobiales; family Rhizobiaceae; genus Rhizobium; species Rhizobium sp. NFR12. The sequence goes on from NZ_FNWM01000001.1 coordinate 1,272,938, forward strand.
GAACTCGGCGAGCTGGCACAGGCGCTGTTTGCCGCCGAGCAGGCGTTGAAGCCCGGTGGCCGGCTCGTGGTCGTCACCTTCCATTCGCTGGAAGACCGGATCGTCAAGCAGTTCTTCGCCGATCGCTCGTCCAAGACCTCCGGCTCCAGACATCTGCCGATGGTTGCGGTGAAGGAAGCGATCTTCGATCCGCTCGGCAAGGCGATGGTGGCGGCAAGCGAGGAGGAGGCGGAGATCAATCCGCGCGCCCGTTCCGCCAAGCTGCGCGCCGGTATCCGCACCGAAGCAAAATCGCGCGGTTCCGACATGTCGATCTTCGACCTGCCGAGCCTCGCAAGCCTTTCGACATTGGGGGTCTGACGGATGTTGAGAAGCTTCGATCTCGTGCTGATCGGCGTCATGACGGCAACGGCTGTCGTGACCTATTCGATCAAGCATCGCGCCGATGAGAAACTTGAAGAGGTCCGGCGTCTCGAAACCGAGATCAGGCTCGAGAAAGATACGATCGATCTCTTGAGGGCCGACTGGGCGCTTCTAACCCAGCCGAACCGTCTTCACCGGCTGATCGGCGTCTATGGCACCGAGCTCGGCCTTGGCGCGACCGATACGACGCAACTCGCCATGCCCAAGGAATTGCCGATGATGAAGTCGCGTCTGCCGCAGCCCGAGACCACCATCGAGGACATCATTTCCGGCAAGGACAGTGAAGTCGCAGCGGCGCTGAAGGGCGTCGAGGCTGCAAAGTCCAGGCCTCCGTCCAAAATACCGGTACCCAAAAACCGTGGTGCTTCCACTCTTGATGTTCATTCAACCGGATCGGTGAGACGCTGATGTCCTTCCTGTCACGAATCATGGTTTTGAAGAGCAGGGCGCATTTTTCGGCCGGTGGCCGTGGCCGCCCAACGATGCGCGGCGCGTCCTTTGAAGGTACGCGCAAGCGCAAGTCCGCCCAGGCGAAAAACCGCGTCGGCCTCCTGATCGCCGGCTTTGTCGCGTTCTACGGCGTTATCGGCGGACGTCTCGTGCAATACGGCTTTGCGATGCCTGAGGTAACGTCGAGCATTCTGCCGGCAGACCGGTTCATGGCGTCGCGCCCGGATATTGTCGACCGCAACGGCGAGGTGCTGGCCACCGACATCCGCACCGTCTCGCTGTTTGCCGAGCCGCACAAGATCGTCGACGCCGACGAGGTGATCGAAAAGCTCGCGACCGTGCTGAACGATCTCGACGTGAAGGGCACGTATACGAAGCTTCGCTCCAATTCGCATTTCCAGTGGCTGCGTCGCCAGCTGACCCCGAAGCAGCAGAGCCAGATCCTGGCACTCGGCATCCCGGGCATCGGTTTCCGGCCTGAGAAGCGCCGTTTCTATCCCGGTGGCAGAACTGCTGCGCATCTCGTCGGTTACGTCAATATCGACAACCGCGGCGTCGCCGGAATGGAACGCTACATCGATTCCCAGGGTCTCGCGGACCTTGCGGCCGTCGGCATGACCTCCGATCAGCCGCTTGAGCCGGTCAAGTTGTCGATCGATCTGCGCGTCCAGGCAATCGTTCAGCAGGTCGTTGCCGAATCGATCGGCAAATACTCGGCGATCGGTGCAGGCGCCGTCGTCATCGACGTTCACACCGGTGAAATCCTCGGCATGGCATCGGCACCGGATTTCGATCCGAACGACCCGAATGGCGTGGACGCTGAAAAGGGCTGGATGAACCGCATGTCGAACAGCACGTTCGAAATGGGCTCCACCTTCAAATCCTTCACGCTCGCCATGGGTCTCGATGACGGCAAGATGAACCTGCAGAGCTCGTTCGATGCGCGCTTCCCGATCCGCATCGGCGGTTTCACCATCAAGGACTTCCATGGCAAGGGGCGCGTGTTGAGCGTTCCGGAAATCTTCCAGTATTCTTCGAACATCGGCACGGCGAAGATCGCCGACATGGTCGGCATTGCGGGACACAAGGACTTCCTGACGCGGCTTGGACTTCTCAGCCGGATGAAGACCGAACTGCCGGAAATCGCGATGCCAAGTCAGCCACGCGAATGGAAGAAGATCAACTCCATCACCATCTCGTTCGGTCACGGCGTGTCGACGACGCCACTGCAGACGGCTGTTGCCGGTGCGGCACTGGTCAACGGCGGCAAGCTCGTTCCGCCGACATTCCTGCCCCGCACCCAGGCGCAGGCCGACGAGATCGCCACCCAGGTCATGAAGCCCACGACCAGCAAGGACATGCGCTTCCTGTTCGAATGGAACGGCATCAACGGATCGGGCCGCAATGCGCGCGTGGCCGGCTTCAATGTGGGCGGCAAGACCGGAACGGCGGACAAGGTCGTCAACGGCCGCTACGCCCACGACAAGAACTTCAACGCGTTTCTGTCTGCCTTCCCGATGGACAATCCGCGCTATGTCGTCCTGTCCTTCAGCGACGAGCCGAAGACCGACAAGGGCAATGGCGCCGCACTCGCTGCGATGTCCGCAGCACCCATGGTCAAGGAGATTATCGCGCGGTCTGCTCCCATTCTCGGTGTAAAGCCAAAATTCGGCAATGACGGTTCTGCCCTGCTTGTGTCTTATTGAGGATCAAGAACGGGCCCTCGATTCGTGAGGGAGCCTGCTGTTAGATGGAAAGATTACCGATGAAACTGCGCGATCTTGCCGGAGACGATTTTCCGGAAGCGGCCGATATCCTGGCTGGACCAGCCGGTGATGTGGATATTCTCGGTCTTTCCTCGGACAGTCGGCAAATCGCCGAAGGCATGCTGTTTGCAGCTCTTGCCGGAAGCAAGGCTGACGGGTCGCGCTTTGTCGACGATGCCGCCGCCAAGGGCGCGGTTGTCGCCATCGCGTCCCATCCAGCAGACAGCAGCATCCCGGTTGTGGTCGTGGACAATCCACGCCGCTTTCTGGCAATCGCTGCCGCTCGGCTGTATGGCGCTCAGCCTAAGACGATGGTTGCGGTAACAGGCACTGCGGGCAAGACTTCGGTTGCGTCCTTCACCCGGCAGATCTGGGCCTATGCCGGCTATGCGGCTGCACAGATCGGCACGACGGGCGTCGTCTCGCCTGATCGCAACGATTACGGCTCGCTGACCACGCCTGATCCCGTCGAGCTTCAGAAGCTACTGGCGGAACTCGCGTCCGAAGGCGTCACCCACGCGGCGATGGAAGCGTCCAGCCACGGTCTCGACCAGAGCCGTCTCGACGGCGTCAAGCTGTCGGCTGTCGGTTTCACCAATCTTGGCCGCGACCATATGGACTACCATCCGACCGTCGAGAGCTACATGGCCGCCAAGATGCGGCTGTTCGATACGCTGGCACCTGCGGGCGCTCCGGCCGTGATCTTTGCCGACGACCGCTGGACTGAAACTGCGATCGAGGTGGCACTTGCTTCAGGCCTCAGCATCCGGACCGTCGGGCGCAAGGGCGGTTATCTCTGCCTGAAGCGTGTCGAGCACTTCCGTCACAAGCAGACCGCGGAGATCCATGCGGACGGCAAGATCTATGAGGTCGATATCCCGCTCGCGGGCGACTTCCAGGTGGCCAATGCGCTGGTTGCCGCAGGACTTGCGATGTCGACCGGCGTTCCGGCCGCTGTTGCCATGGCAGCGCTTGAAAAGCTCGTCGGCGCATCCGGCCGGCTCGAGCTTGTCGGCCAGACGAAGGATGGCGCGCTTGCCTATGTGGATTACGCCCACAAGCCCGATGCGCTCGAGAACGTTCTGAGCTCCGTGCGTCCGTTCACCACCGGCCGCGTGGTCGTTGTGTTCGGCTGCGGCGGAGATCGCGACAAGGGCAAGCGTCCGATCATGGGGGAGATTGCCACCCGCCTCGCGGACGTGGTGATCGTCACCGACGACAATCCTCGCTCCGAGGAGCCAGCCACGATCCGCTCCGAGATCATGGCGGCAGCGCCGGGCGCGGAAGAGATCGCCGACAGGGCAAAGGCAATCCGTCACGCGGTCGGACTGCTCAAAACTGGCGATACGCTGATCGTTGCCGGCAAGGGGCATGAGGAAGGACAGACGGTTGGGGCAACGACATTGCCGTTCTCCGATCATGTCGAAGTGCGCAAGGCATTGCAGGACCTGGCGGAGGGCGTAGCATCGTGAGCTTTCTTTGGACCTCGCAGGAAATGGCCACCGTCATGGACGGCCGGCCGATCGGGCAGATGCCGGAAGGCGTCACCGGTCTTTCGATCGACAGCCGCGGAATCACCGAGGGTGAAGCGTTTTTCGCCATCAAGGGTGACCGGGTCGACGGGCATGACTATGCCAGCATGGCGATTGCCAACGGTGCATCGCTGATCGTCGTTTCAGAAGCGAAGCTGCCGGCAATGGGCCGTCTGACGATCCCGATGATCGTCGTCGAGGACGTGCTGGCCGCACTCGTCAAGCTCGGGATCGCGGCGCGTGACCGCAGCCGCGCCCGTATCGTTGCCGTGACCGGTTCGGTCGGCAAGACGACGACCAAGGAAATGCTGCGGCATGCGCTTGCCCCGTCCGGCAAGGTGCATGCGGCCGTCGCCTCGTTCAACAATCACTGGGGCGTCCCGCTGACGCTTGCGCGCATGCCGTCCGATACGGATTTCGGCGTGTTCGAGATCGGCATGAACCATGCCGACGAGATCCGGCCGCTGGTCAAGATGGTGCGCCCGCATGTGGCGATCATCACGACGATTGCGGCCGCCCATCTCGGGCATTTCAACAGTCTCGAAGAGATCGCGGCTGCCAAAGCCGAGATCCTTGAGGGTATCGAGCCTGGCGGGGCTGCCATCCTCAACCACGACAATGCACAGTTTGCGATGCTGGAACAGAAAGCCCACGAGTTGGGCGTCAGCCACGTCATGACGTTTGGCCAGCATGCAAAGGCCGACTATCGCCTTGCCGATTTCGAGGGCAATGCCGAGAGCTCCGTTATCTGGGCCGTTCTCAATGGCGAGACGAAGGAGTTCGTAATCGGCGCACCTGGCCGCCACATCGCCGAAAATGCCATGGCAGTTTTAGGAGCGGCGCTCCTCCTCGGTGCTGACATGGGCTCGGTGGGGCAGGCGCTGGCCGAACTCAAGGCCGTCAAGGGCAGGGGACAGCGCCATCGTCTCGGTATTGGCGAAGGCCATTTGACGCTGATCGACGAGAGCTACAACGCTAATCCTGCCTCCGTTCGGGCCGCGATCTCCCTGCTCGCAGCGACAGCACCGGAACTCACCGGTCGCCGCATTGCCGTCCTCGGCGACATGCTGGAAATGGGCGAGTTCTCGGCCCAGGTGCACGAAGAGCTGGGCGGGCCATTGCTCGCCTCCGGGATCGAGCACGTCTGGCTCGCCGGCAAGGAAATGGCCGCTCTGCGGGATGCGCTGCCTGATAGTGTCGACGTACAGTATTTCGAAACGACGGACGCACTGACTGAATACGTCGTGCGCTCCGTCATTCCCGGCGACGTGCTGATGGTGAAGTCGTCACTTGGGCTTGGTTTCGGCAAGATCGTTGCCGCGCTGCTTGACAACTACCCGGCTTTTTCCGACACGGACCGCCAACCTTAAGACGACGCGGCTTTTTTGAAAGGGCCCTTTATGCTGATCTGGCTCGTGGAACTGGCAGACAAGATTCAGTTCTTCAACCTGTTCCGATACATCACGTTCAGGACGGGAGCGGCGCTCTTCACCTCGGCGTTCATCGTCTTCATGTTCGGGCCACGGATGATCAATTCACTCCGAATCCGTCAGGGCAAGGGTCAGCCGATCCGCGCCGACGGACCGCAGACCCATTTCAAGAAGGCCGGTACGCCGACCATGGGCGGGCTGATGATTCTCGCCGGCATCGTCGGCGGATCGCTGCTCTGGGCCGATCTTTCCAACATCTACGTGGTCGCCACGCTGCTCGTGACGCTCGGCTTCGGCGCAATCGGTTTTTACGACGACTATCTCAAGGTCACCAAGCAGACCGACAAGGGATTTTCCGGCAAGGCGCGCCTCGGCATCGAGTTCCTGATCGCCGGCATCGCCGTATTCTTCATGATGCGGCTTGCGATGGTGACGGAGCCGGCGGGAAACCCGCATCTGGCAACCTCGGTCGCCTTTCCCTTCGCCAAGGATTTCCTGATCAATATCGGCTATTTCTTCATCCTGTTCGGTGGCTTCGTCATCGTCGGAGCCGGCAATGCGGTCAACCTGACTGACGGTCTCGACGGGTTGGCGATCGTGCCGGTCATGATTGCCGCCGCGTCGTTCGGGGTGATTGCCTATCTGGTCGGTAACGCCGTCTTTGCAGGCTATCTGCAGATCAATTTTGTCCCCGGAACCGGTGAGCTCGCCGTCATCATGGGCGCGGTGATCGGGGCTGGCCTCGGCTTTCTCTGGTTCAACGCCCCGCCGGCTGCGATCTTCATGGGCGATACCGGTTCGCTGGCACTCGGCGGCCTGATCGGTTCGGTTGCCGTCGCCACCAAGCACGAGATCGTCATGGCGATCATCGGCGGCCTGTTCGTGATGGAAACGATGTCCGTGATCATTCAGGTCGGCTTCTTCAAGATGACCGGCCGGCGTGTGTTCCTGATGGCGCCGATCCATCACCATTTCGAAAAGCTTGGCTGGACCGAAAGCCAGGTCGTGATCCGGTTCTGGATCATCGCCGTCGGCCTCGCGATGCTCGGCCTCTCGACCCTCAAGCTGCGGTGATCCGATGATCCCGGTCACGACGTTCAGCGGAAAACGTGTCGCACTATTCGGTCTCGGTGGTTCGGGGCTGGCGACCGCGCAGGCGCTGGTTGCCGGCGGTGCCACGGTTCTGGCCTGGGACGACAATCCTGACAGCGTCGCCAAGGCAAACGTTGCCGGCATCGAGACGGCGGACCTGAGAACCATCGACTGGAGCGCGCAGGCGGCCTTCGTCCTGTCTCCGGGTGTTCCGCTGACCCATCCAAAGCCGCATTGGAGCGCAGATCTGGCGCGTGCTGCCGGCGTCGAGATCATCGGCGATGTGGAGCTTTTCGTGCGCGAGCGCCGGGCGCATGCGCCGGATTGCCCGTTCATCGCCATCACCGGCACCAACGGCAAGTCGACCACGACGGCGCTGATTGCGCATATCCTGCGCTCAAGCGGGCGCGACACGCAACTGGGCGGCAATATCGGGACGGCGATCCTGACGCTCGATCCGCCGAAGGCCGAACGGTATTACGTCGTCGAATGCTCGTCCTACCAGATCGATCTGGCCCCGACGCTCAATCCCACGGCCGGCATATTGCTTAACCTCACGCCCGATCATCTCGACCGTCACGGCACGATGCAGCATTATGCCGACATCAAGGAGCGATTGGTTGCTGGGGCGAAGACCGCCGTCATCGGCGTCGACGACAGCTATTCGACGCTGATCGCCGACCGGGTCGAGCGCACGGGCGTCAAGGTTCGTCGCATTTCCAAGCGTAATGCGGTCGCCGATGGTATCTATGCCGAGACAACCCGGCTCATCGAGATGAATGGTGGCGTTTCGTCTGCGCTCGTCGACCTCGATGGCATCCCGACGTTGAAGGGCAGCCACAATGCTCAGAACGCGGCAGCGGCGATTGCAGCCTGCCTGGCGGTCGGCGTCTCTGCGGATGACATCCGCGCCGGTCTGCGGTCATTCCCGGGCCTCAAGCACCGCATGCAGCCGGTCGGGAGACGGGACCATGTTGTTTTCGTCAATGATTCGAAGGCAACGAACGCCGAAGCCGCGGCCCCTGCGCTTTCCAGCTATGAGCGGATCTACTGGATTGCGGGCGGTCTTCCCAAGGAAGGCGGCATCGCAAGCCTCGCACCACTCTTCCAGAATATAACAAAAGTCTATTTGATCGGAGAAGCAGCACCGGCATTCGCAGCAACTCTTGGAGACACGGTCCCTTACGAAATTTCGGGCACGCTCGAACGGGCCGTTACCCATGCAGCCGCAGATGCGGCAGCCGACACTGTTTCGTCGGCAGTGATGTTGTCGCCGGCATGCGCCAGCTTTGATCAGTTTAAGAATTTCGAAGTGCGCGGCGATGCGTTTGTCGCACTCGTCGCAGCTCTCGACAGTGTGGACATGCTGGTCGATACCGGAAAAGGAAACTGAATATGGTAAGCCGCGCAGACCGTGGACCGCTCGCAGACTGGTTCTGGACGATCGACCGTTTTTTCCTGGCGGCCTTTATCATGCTGATGGGCATCGGGTTCATGTTGTCGTTTGCGGCATCGCCAGCCGTTGCCCAGCGCATCGGTCTCTCAGACTTCCACTTCGTCGAACGCCATGCGGTTTTCCTCATTCCGTCACTCGCCATCATGATTGGCCTGTCGTTCCTGACCCCGCGTCAGGTACGAAGGACCGCAATCGTGCTTCTTGCTCTTTCGCTGGCCGCGATGGTTCTGGCGTTGTTCTTCGGCGTCGAGGTCAAGGGGGCGCGGCGCTGGATCGGTGTTGGCGCGCTGTCCATCCAGCCGTCCGAATTCATGAAGCCCGCCTTCGTGGTGGTCTGCGCCTGGCTGTTTTCAGAGCACGCACGGCAGCCTGAAATTCCGGGCAATCTCTTCGCCATCATCCTGTTCGGCATCGTCGCGGCCCTTCTTGTCGCGCAGCCCGACCTTGGGCAGACGATCCTGACCAGCATCGTGTGGGGCGGCATGTTCTTCATGGCCGGCATGCCGTGGCTCTGGATCGTTCTGCTTGGCGGTGTCGGTGTCGGCGGTCTTCTTGCGGCCTATTACATGCTGCCGCACGTGACGGCCCGTTTCGACAAGTTCCTGACCGGCGAAGGCGACCGCTTCCAGGTGGAGACAGCGCATGAGGCGATCGTGCGCGGCAACTGGTTTGGCCAGGGGCCGGGCGAGGGCATCGTCAAGCGGATCCTGCCCGACAGTCACACCGACTTCGTGTTCTCCGTCGCGGCCGAGGAATTCGGCATCATCTTCTGCATGGCGCTTGTTGCAATCTTCGCCTTCATCGTGCTGCGCGGCCTCAAGCATGCCTTCAACGAGCGCAACGACTTCAACCGCTTTGCCGTCGCCGGCCTTGTGCTGCAGATCGGCATACAGTCGATGATCAATATCGGCGTCAATCTCGAGTTGATGCCGGCCAAGGGAATGACGCTTCCGTTGATCTCCTATGGCGGATCGTCGATGATCGCCATATGTGTGACAGCTGGTTTTATTCTGGCACTCACACGTCACCGGCCGGAACGGCGCGCGCAGGAACGCAGCTTGTTCCGCGTCGCGTCCGGAGTTCCCGCGGAGTAGGTATATGAGCAAGGGCATTATTCTGTTAGCCGCCGGGGGAACCGGCGGTCATCTTTTTCCTGCGGAAGCATTGGGTCACGAGCTGAAAGCACGGGGCTTTTCCGTGCATCTGGTGACCGACAGCCGCGCCGAGCGTTTTGCTGGCAAGTTTCCGGCTGATGAGATTCATGTCGTACCGTCGGCGACGTTCGGATCGAAAAATCCGATCGCGATGGCGCGGACTGCCTGGAAGCTCTGGACCGGTCTTCGCGCCGCGCGCAAGCTGATATCGCGTTTGCGGCCGATCGCGGTCGTCGGCTTCGGTGGCTATCCAACAGTCCCGCCATTGATGGCCTCGACCGGCATGGGCGTGCCGACGATCATCCATGAGCAAAATGCGGTGATGGGCCGCGCCAACAAGGCGCTGGCTTCGAGGGTGCAGGCGATCGCTGGCGGGTTTCTTCCCGAAACGACCGGCACATACGCGGCAAAGACCGTAACGACCGGCAATCCCGTGCGTCCCGCGGTTCTGGAAGCCGCAAACGTGCCCTACGTCGCGTCGCGGGGAACTGATCCGTTCCGGCTCGTCGTGTTCGGTGGTAGCCAGGGCGCTCAGTTCTTCTCGTCTGCCGTGCCCACAGCCTTGAGCCTTCTCGATCAATTCGAGCGGGACAGGCTGGTTGTGACACAGCAGGCACGCCCCGAGGATCAGGGCCGCGTCGGCTCGTGCTTCGGCAAGCTGAATTCAAAGGTAGAAATCTCGCCGTTCTTCCCCGATATGGCCGAGCGTCTTGCGGCGGCGCATCTCGTGGTGTGCCGCTCGGGTGCATCGACGGTATCGGAGATCTCGGTGATCGGGCGACCGTCCATTCTGGTGCCCTATCCCTATGCTCTGGATCACGACCAGGCGGCCAATGCGGCGGCGCTCGTTGCGACCGGCGGAGCCGAGGTCGTGGCGCAGTCCGAGCTTTCGCCGGAACGCCTCTCGGCGATGATATCGTCTGCCATGAATGAGCCGGAGCGGCTGGAAAAGACGGCGGCAGCCGCCAAGCGGGCAGGTCGGCCCAATGCGGCGATCGCACTTGCAGACCTCGTCACCGCGGTTGCTGAACGTAAAAATATTGCAGAATTCAAGGGAGTACGGGCATGAAGATGCCGAAGGCTATTGGCCTCGTTCATTTCATCGGCATCGGCGGGATCGGCATGAGCGGTATCGCCGAAGTGCTGCACAATCTCGGCCACAACGTTCAGGGCTCCGACCAGGCCGATAGCGCCAACGTGCAGCGCCTGCGCGACAAGGGTATCCCGGTTTTCGTCGGCCATACCGCCGAAAACCTCGGCGATGCGGAAGTCGTGGTCGTTTCGACAGCGATCAAGAAGAATAACCCGGAACTGGTTGCTGCGCGCGAAAAATCGCTGCCGATCGTCCGGCGCGCGGAAATGCTGGCGGAACTGATGCGCTTCCGCAATGCGATCGCGATCGGCGGCACGCACGGCAAGACCACCACGACCTCGATGGTCGCGGCATTGCTCGAAGCCGGCAATCTCGATCCGACGGTCATCAACGGCGGCATCATCAATGCCTACGGCACCAACGCCCGCATGGGCGAAGGCGAGTGGATGGTGGTGGAAGCCGACGAATCGGACGGTACCTTCCTAAAACTGCCCGCTGACGTCGCGGTTGTGACCAATATCGATCCGGAGCATCTCGACCACTACGGCAATTTCGACGCGGTGCGGGCGGCCTTCCGGCAATTCGTCGAGAACGTGCCGTTCTACGGCTTCGGCATTCTCTGCCTCGATCACCCGGAAGTGCAGGCGCTGGTCGGCAAGATCGAGGACCGCAAGGTCGTCACCTATGGCGAGAACCCGCAGGCCGATGCGCGGTTTTCGAACATCCGCATGGAGGGCACCAAGTCGATCTTCGACGTGGAAATCCGTCGCCGTCGCACCGGCCGGATCTTCACCTTCAAGGATCTCGTGTTGCCGATGCCAGGCCGCCACAACATCTCCAACGCAACGGCTGCGATTGCCGTCGCAAACCGGCTCGGGATATCGGAAGAGAATATCCGCAAGGGTCTTGCGAATTTCTCCGGCGTCAAGCGCCGCTTCACCCTGACCGGCACTGTCGACGGCGTTTCCATCTTCGACGATTACGGTCACCATCCGGTCGAGATCAAGGCCGTGCTGAAGGCAGCGCGCGAGGCATGCCAGGGGCGTGTCATCGCCGTCCACCAGCCGCACCGTTTCTCCCGGTTGTCGAGCCTGTTTGACGATTTTGCGAATTGTTTTAACGATGCCGACAGTATCATCCTTGCGCCGGTGTATGCCGCGGGGGAAGATCCGATCGAAGGGGTCAATTCAGAATCGCTGGTGTCGCGGATCAAATCGAGCGGCCACCGCGACGCGCGTTACATGACCTCTCCGAGCGAACTGGCTTCGATCGTCTCCGGCATTGCGAAGCCGGGGGATTTCGTGGTGCTTCTGGGGGCAGGCAACATCACGCAATGGGCTGCGTCGTTGCCGAAGGAACTTGAGAGATTTTCGGGACAGTAGAATGAAACAAGTGAATGGGGAAAAGCTGCTGACGTCACTCGGGGACGGCGTCAAGAACCTGCGTGGTCGTCTGACGCCGAATGCACCGATGGATCGGGTCACGTGGTTTCAGGCGGGCGGACTTGCCGAGCTGATGTTCCAGCCGCATGACGCCGAGGATCTCGCGACTTTCCTCAAGATGCTGCCGCAAGAGGTTCCGTTGACCGTTGTCGGCGTCGGCTCCAATCTGCTGGTGCGCGATGGCGGTATTCCGGGCGTCGTGGTCCGTCTGTCTGCCAAGGGTTTCGGCCAGGTCGATCTCGTGGGTGACAACCGGATCAAGGCCGGTGCGATTTGCCCGGACAAGCACCTTGCTGCGATGGCGATGGACAATGGCATCGGCGGGTTTGCCTTCTACTACGGCATTCCCGGTTCGATCGGCGGAGCGCTGCGCATGAATGCCGGCGCCAATGGTGGGGAGACTGCCGAGCGTCTGGTCGAAGTTCATGCAGTCGATCGCCAAGGCAACGAGCATGTTCTTTCCAACGAAGACATGGGCTATAGCTACCGTCATTCGTCGGCCTCCAAGGACCTGATCTTCACCCATGCGGTGTTCGAGGGCTATCCGGAGGACCGTGCCAAGATCCGCGCCGACATGGACGCCGTGCGCCAGCATCGCGAGACCGTGCAGCCGGTCAAGGAAAAGACCGGCGGCTCGACGTTCAAGAACCCGGAAGGCCATTCCGCCTGGAACCTGATCGACGAGGCCGGCGGCCGCGGCCTGATGAACGGCGGCGCCCAGATGTCGTCGCTGCATTGCAACTTCATGATCAATATCGGCCATGCCACCGGCTATGATCTCGAATATCTCGGCGAGATGGTGCGCCAGCGCGTGTTCGACAAATCCGGCATCAAGCTGGAATGGGAGATCAAGCGACTCGGCATCTTCATGCCGGGTAGGGAAGTGCGACCCTTCCAGGGTGCGACGACGGAGTAGCTGACATGAGCGACCCGTTCGATTTTGGAAAGGAGGAGCGGAAGCTCCTTCTTGTCCACAACGAACGGACCAAGCTCCGGGCCAACGCGCTCGACAGGCTCTCCAGCGCGTCCGTTGCGGCCGGCTTCATTGCTCCGATCGCATCGATGTCCAATAACGGCGTCACGTTTGGTATTTCGGTATCAATCGTTGCCTCGACCACGGCTTGGATTTTCACCGCATTGGTACTACATTTCGCTGCACAGCTTATGTTGGGAAAACTGAGGCCATGAATTTCGCTGCAGCTTTCTATCTTTACATCCTGCCTTTGAGCATTTCAGGCATTGCTTTGGTATGGATGGCTTATGAAAAGTGGAAAGAGCGGCGCAGGCCGCCGCATGCCGGCGAATAGGGCATGACAGGTCAACAACGAAAAGCCCGCGAAGTCAGAGACTTCGCGGGCTTTTTTGTCAGTTTGATTCCGCCGTGGCTCAGACTTCGTCTTTGCCCGACAGGAGGATGCAGACCAGCGTGATCACGGCAGCGATGCCGAGATAGTAGCCGACATAGGCCATGCCGTAATTGGCCTGCAGGTAGGTTGCGATATAGGGCGCAAGCGACGCGCCGAAGATGCCGGCGAGGTTGAAGGTGATCGACGAGCCCGTATAGCGGACAGCGGTCGGGAAAGGCGCGGCCAGCGCCGTTCCGATCAGGCCATAGGTCATGCCCATCAGCACCATCGCCAGTACGACGAACAGGAAGATCATGCCTTCGCCATTGGTCATCAGTGCCGGCAGGACAAACGAGAACAGCCCGATCAGCACCGTCGTCACGATCAGCATCTCGCGGCGTCCGTAGCGGTCACCCAGCTTGCCAACGATCGGAATGAAAATGCCGAACACGATCGAGCCGAGCAACTGCACCTCGAGCGCATCGAGGAACGGCATCTTCAGGATCTTGACGTTGTAGGACAGAAGATAGGCCGAGCCGATGTAGAACAGCACGAAGGTTGCAAGCGCCACGAAAGTGCCAAGCGCCAGGCTGCGCTTGTGCGTGCGGAACAGTTCCACGACCGGGATCTCGACCCGCTCCTGCTTGTCGATCGTCTTCTGGAAGGCTGGCGTCTCGGTGATCGAGAGGCGTACCCAAAGGCCAACGGCAATCAGCAGGATCGATGCAATGAACGGAATGCGCCAGCCCCAGGATAGAAGCGCATCCTGCGACATGAAGTGCAGCAGGATCCAGAACACGCCCGAAGACAGGAACAGGCCGACAGGAGCGCCAAGCTGCGGGAACATGCCGTACCAGGTGCGCTTACCCGGAGGTGCGTTTTCGGTCGCGAGCAGAACAGCACCGCCCCATTCGCCGCCGAGGCCAAAGCCCTGGCCGAAACGGCAAAGCGCCAGAAGCAGCGGTGCTGCCACGCCGATCGTCTCATAGGTCGGCAGCAGGCCGATGATCACGGTGGAAATGCCCATGGTCAAAAGTGCGGCAACCAGCGTTGTCTTGCGTCCGATCCGGTCACCGAAATGGCCGAACACGACGGCACCGAGCGGGCGGGCAAAAAATGCGATCGAGAAGGTTGCGAACGAGGCAAGCAGTGCCGTCGTCGGATCGCTGTTGGGGAAGAACAGCGCCGGGAAGACGAGGACCGCAGCCGTCGCGTAAACGTAGAAATCGAAGAACTCGATCGTCGTGCCGACCAGGCTGGCCGTCAGGACGCGTGCAGGAGAATTCATTGCAACATGCGCTAACGGCTCAGCTGACGGCGAAGCGGGAGGCGTCGCGTTTGTCATACTGATTCCAATTCAGGAGATTTAAATATGCGGCTCTCTAGGAGTGCCGGCTGCGACATACAGCAGTTTTCTGACGAGTAAAACAAAAAACGCGCAATAAACGGCACGTTTTCACCCCTGATCCATTGCGATCTTACCGCGTTCGAGCAGCTGTTCAAGCTCCATGTCCCGTGCGGTACCCTGCGACCTCAAGTCCTGCATTAACCATTTCAAAATCTAATTTGTGCTTCAATTTCAGCCTGTTGGGTTCTGCCATTAAGGAAAGTAAACGATTTGTTAACCATTTTGGTGCACCAATAGCCTGGCGATCAGATCTGAGAAAGAATCGTTGGTCGTACAAGTTTGGCGCAAGCGATGTCGCTTAAGCCTAAAGCCCTTTTCCGGGAGTGGTTGATGAACGACATGCATGTGGCTGTATTGATGGGAGGGTTTTCCTCCGAGCGGCCGGTCAGCCTGTCTTCCGGCAACGCTTGTGCTGAGGCTTTGGAAGGTGAGGGCTACAAGGTGACGCGGGTTGATGTCGATCGTGACGTCGCGGCGGTTCTCGGCCGCCTGCGCCCGGATGTCGCCTTCAATGCGCTGCATGGTCCCTTCGGTGAAGATGGCACTATCCAGGGTGTGCTCGAATATCTCGAGATCCCCTATACGCATTCCGGCGTTCTGGCCTCCGCTCTCGCGATGGACAAGCAGCAGGCAAAGCACGTGGCCAAGGCTGCCGGTATTCCTGTTGCTGAAGCCAAGGTCATGGATCGCCATGAGTTTACCAACGAGCATCCGATCGCCACGCCTTACGTCGTCAAGCCGGTGCGCGAAGGCTCGTCCTTCGGCGTCGTCATCGTCAAGGAAGGTCAGTCTCACCCGCCGCAGATCATTACCTCGCCGGAATGGAAGTACGGCAGCCAGGTGATGGTCGAGCGTTATGTCTATGGCCGCGAGCTGACCTGCGGCGTCATGGGCGACGTGGCGCTGGGTGTGACGGAAGTCATCCCGAACGGCGACGCGTTCTATGACTACGATGCGAAATATGCGGTCGGTGGTTCGAGCCACGTCATTCCCGCACAAATTTCACCAAATATTTACCAAAAAATTCAATCCTTGGCGCTTGAGGCGCACCGGGCGATGGGGTGCCGTGGCGTCAGTCGCTCGGACTTTCGCTTCGACGACCGGTTTTCCGAAGACGGCGAAGTCATCTGGCTCGAAATCAACACCCAGCCCGGGATGACGCCGACCTCGCTTGTGCCTGAGATGGCTGTTCATGCTGGTCATACTTTTGGTGGTCTCGTCCGTTGGATGGTGGAGGACGCGTCGTGTTTGCGTTGAATAGCAAAAAAGCTGACGATCACGGCCGGGCAAACTATCTCGGCGCTGAAGAGCGTCGTGTACTGCCGCGTCCACTGCGCCGCGTCGTCCGCTTCGGCTTGAGCCTTGCGACGGGCCGCATCCATATCCCTGATCATACCGGCACGTTCGCGACTTTCGGTTTCTTCGCGGTTGTCGGCCTCTACGGAATGTCGCTTGGCGGTCATGCCCAGACGGTTGCTCAGGCGACGACAGCGGCCGTCGGTTTCGCCATCGAAGACGTTCGCGTCTCGGGCAATGACCAGACGTCGGAGATCGATATCCTTCAGCTTCTCGGTCTCGATGGCACGACCTCGCTGGTCGCTCTCGATGTCGATCAGGCGCGCCGCAAGCTGTCCGAGCTTCCCTGGGTTCGCTATGCCGAAGTCCGCAAAGTCTATCCGCGCACGATCGAAGTCATGCTCAAGGAGCGCGAAGCTTTCGGGATCTGGCAGAACGGTTCGGATCTCGCTCTGATCGAAAAGAACGGTTCCATCATCGCGCCGCTGCGGGACAGCAAGTTCGCTTCCCTGCCGCTGTTCGTGGGTCGTGAAGCAGACAAGGCCGCATCCGCTTTTGTCGATCAGATGGCTGCGTGGCCGGAGCTTCGCTCGCGGGTAAAGGCGTACGTCCGCGTCGCCGGTCGTCGCTGGGATTTGCACATCGACAACGGCGTTGTCCTGAAGCTGCCGGAAACCCAGGTCGAGACCGCGCTCAGCGTGCTGGCTCGTCTGGAAAAGGAAGAACGGATCCTGGAGCGTGACATCGCTGCCGTCGATCTTCGCCTGCACGACCGCACAACCGTTGAACTTACTTCTGCCGCCACCGAACGCCGCAACGAGGCAGTCGAGGCACGCACGAAGGCGTTGAAGAAGGCAGGAGAGACGTGAGTGTATTCGGTTCTTCCAATTACGGGCTTCCGCACATGAAGCCACTGTCTTCCAAGCGCAGCCACATCGTTTCGGTGCTCGACATCGGCTCGACCAAGGTCGTGTGCATGATTGCGCGGCTGACGCCAAAGCAGGAAAGCCAGATCCTGCCGGGTCGGACCCATCATGTCGAGATCATCGGCATCGGCCACCAGCGTTCGCGCGGCGTCAAGTCCGGCGTCATCGGCGATCTCGATGCGGCGGAAAGCGTCGTCCGTCTTGCGGTTGACGCTGCAGAGCGCATGGCCGGCCTCACGGTCGACAGCCTCATCGTCAATGTTTCTGCCGGTCGTCTGACCAGCGACGTCTATACGGCATCGATCGACCTCGGTGGACAGGAAGTCGAATCGGCCGATCTGAAGCGTGTTCTCGTCGCCGCCAGCCAGAAGTCGGCTCGCCAGGACCGCGCAATCCTTCACTCGCTGCCGACCGGCTTCACGCTGGATGGCGAAGTCGGGATCCGCGATCCGCTGGCGATGTACGGCGATATGCTGGGCGTCGATATGCATGTCGTCACCGCCGAGCGCGTGATGCTGCGTAACCTCGAGCTCTGCATCAACCGGGCGCATCTGTCCGTCGAGGGTATGGTGGCAACGCCTTATGCCAGCGGCCTTGCAGCCCTTGTCGACGACGAAGTCGAACTGGGCTGTGCAGCGATCGACATGGGCGGCGGCACGACAACAATTTCGGTGTTTGCCGAAGGCAAGCTCGTTCATACGGATGCGATCGGTCTCGGTGGCCATCACGTCACCACGGACCTTGCCCGCGGTCTTTCGACCCGGATCGAGGATGCCGAGCGGATGAAGGTCGTGCATGGCTCGGCCGTCTCCAACGGCGCAGACGACCGCGACATGATTTCGGTTCCACCGATCGGCGAGGACGACCGCGACCAGCCGACCCAGGTTCCACGCTCGCTCGTCACCCGAATCGTCAAGGCCCGCATCGAAGAAACGCTGGAACTGATTCGTGACCGGATCCAGAAATCCGGTTTCAGCCCGATCGTCGGCAAGCGCGTGGTCCTGACGGGCGGTGCCAGCCAGTTGACCGGCCTGTCGGAGACAGCCCGTCACATTCTGGCCCGTAATGTTCGTATTGGTCGTCCGATGGGCATTTCCGGCTTGCCGGCTGCCGCCAAGGGCCCGGCCTTTTCGACGGCCGTCGGACTGATGATCTACCCGCAGGTCGCGGACCTCGAAACACATGCATCCCAGAGCGGCCTGATCGGCTCGCTCGGAAATGGAAACGGCCGTCTCGCCCGCGTCGGGCAATGGCTCAAGGAAAGTTTTTGACCCGGGCTCTGCTCCCGGATCAGAGAAGTTGCAATGAATTGGCCAGCTCGGCAATGCGGCCACGAGAAGAAGGACAGGTACAATGACGATCAAGCTTCAAAAGCCTGATATTACCGAGCTGAAGCCTCGGATCACCGTTTTCGGCGTCGGCGGCGGCGGCGGCAATGCCGTCAACAACATGATCACCGCAGGGCTGGAAGGCGTCGATTTCGTCGTTGCCAATACCGATGCCCAGGCGCTGACCATGACCAAGGCCGAGCGGATCATCCAGATGGGTGTGCAGGTCACCGAAGGTCTCGGCGCAGGTTCGCAGCCGGAAGTCGGTCGCGCTGCCGCTGAGGAATGCCTCGACGAGATCATCGATCATCTTAACGGAACGCATATGTGCTTCGTCACCGCCGGCATGGGCGGCGGCACCGGCACCGGTGCTGCTCCAGTCGTTGCACAGGCTGCCCGCAACAAGGGTATCCTCACGGTTGGCGTTGTTACCAAGCCGTTCCACTTTGAAGGCGGTCGCCGCATGCGGCTTGCCGAACAGGGCATCCAGGAACTGCAGAAGTCGGTCGACACGCTGATCGTCATTCCGAACCAGAACCTATTCCGCATCGCCAACGACAAGACGACGTTTGCCGACGCCTTCGCCATGGCCGACCAGGTTCTCTATTCGGGCGTTGCCTGCATCACCGACCTGATGGTCAAGGAAGGCCTCATCAACCTCGACTTCGCGGACGTTCGTTCCGTGATGCGCGAAATGGGCCGTGCGATGATGGGCACCGGCGAAGCTTCGGGTTCGGGCCGTGCGATGCAGGCAGCGGAAGCTGCTATCGCCAACCCGCTGCTCGACGAGACTTCGATGAAGGGTGCACAGGGCCTGCTGATCTCCATCACCGGTGGTCGCGACCTCACACTGTTCGAAGTCGACGAAGCGGCAACCCGCATCCGCGAAGAAGTCGATCCGGACGCCAACATCATCCTCGGCGCAACCTTCGACGAAGCGCTGGAAGGCATCATCCGCGTCTCCGTCGTTGCCACCGGCATCGACCGCGCCCATGGCGAAATCGACCTGCGTGCCGCTGAAATGCGCGCAGCCCAGAAGCCGATTATCCGTCCTTCGGCGGCCGTTGCTCCGGCTCCGGCCGCACAGCAGCCTGTCATGATGCAGGCACCGGTTCAGGCCGCAGCGCCTGCGCCAATGGCTC
Source organism: Rhizobium sp. NFR12 (assembly GCF_900108545.1). Lineage (NCBI taxonomy): Bacteria > Pseudomonadati > Pseudomonadota > Alphaproteobacteria > Hyphomicrobiales > Rhizobiaceae > Rhizobium > Rhizobium sp. NFR12. The sequence continues at coordinate 1,292,222 of NZ_FNWM01000001.1, forward strand.
CGAAGGCAGTCGATCCGATCGCCGAGACCATCCGCCAGGCCGAAGCCGACATGGAACGCGAACTGGCTATCCCACAGCCGGTCTTGCAGCAGCCTGCAGCGCCCGCGCCGCAGCCTGTCATGCAGCAGCAGCCGCCGGCCGAAGAGGCTTTCCGTCCGCAGAGCCGTCTGTTCGCACAGTCTGCACCGGTTGAAGCCGCTCCGCAGGTTTCGCGCCCGGCTCCGCAGATGACGCAGCAGCCAGCACCGCGCATGACACAGCCGGTTCAGCAGGAACCTGTCTACCGCGAACCTGTCATGGAACCGGTCCGCATGCCGAAGGTCGAGGATTTCCCGCCGGTCGTTAAGGCCGAGATGGATCACCGCACGCAGCCTGCCAGCCATGTGCAGGAAGAGCGCGGCCCGATGGGGCTTCTGAAGCGAATCACCAACTCGCTTGGCCGTCGCGACGAAGAAGAGCACGTCGAACCAGCCGCCGCACCGGCTCCGGTTCAACAGCAGCGCCGTCCGCTGTCGCCTGAGGCAAGCCTCTACGCACCGCGTCGTGGCAACCTCGACGATCACGGTCGTTCGGTTCCGCAGAGCTCGCAGCATGACGACGATCAGCTCGAAATTCCGGCATTCCTTCGCCGTCAGTCGAACTGATTTGTGGGAGCGTCGCAGCGTCAGCGCGCGGCGTTCAACAAATGTCTGCAGAGCCCGGGTCGTTGCACCCGGGCTTTGTGTATCCGGACGTCTGAGGCGTTAAGGATTTTGTCCTGAACCTCTGGGAAAGCTGCCTTAATTCAAGTTGTTAACCGGTAGACGTCCGCGTTTGTGCCTTGAGTCCTAACACCGCGTCATTCTGCGGGTTGGTGGCGTAACAATCCGATACGAACAGTGATTTGGAATGTTAAAGACGCCTGCGTATGTAAGACGATAAGTGATGCTGACATGAACGTTTGAGAGGCGTTGTCGCCGGTATCTAACCAAGCTCGATCCCAGACCAGGGGTCTTGAGAGAAGGCATTAGAATGACCATCGGATTGCTCGGTTTCCAGACCACCATCGCGGCCCCGGTTTCTTTGACCGGTATTGGCGTGCATTCGGGGTCTCCGGTCAGCATCACATTCCAGCCTGCTGAAGCCAATTCCGGTATCATCTTCGCGCGTCAGTTTGATGACGGGTCTTCTGCCGAATACCGCGCCGTCTCCTCTCAGGTTGGTCCGACCGATCTCTGCACGATCCTCGGTTCGTCGCCGGCCACCTGGGTTGCCACGATCGAACACGTGATGGCAGCACTCTACGCGCTCGGGATCGACAACGTGACTGTCGATGTCGATGGCGCCGAAATGCCGATCATGGACGGCAGCTCCTATCCTTTCATCGATGCGATCGAACAGGTCGGCATCGTCAATCTCAATGTGAAGCGTCGCTACATCCGTGTCATCAAGCCGGTCCGAATCGAATCGGGCGCGTCCTGGTCCGAGTTCCGGCCGCATGATGGTACCCGCTTTGAAGTCGAGATCGATTTCGCATCTCCGCTGATCGGCCGTCAGAGCTGGAACGGTGAACTGACCGCAGCGCGGTTCAAGCAGGATCTTTCACGGGCTCGTACATTCGGCTTCATGCGTGACGTCGAGCGCCTTTGGGCTGCTGGCTACGCTCTCGGTTCGTCGCTTGAGAATTCCGTCGTCATTTCCGATGACGAAACGGTCGTGAACGTCGAGGGTCTTCGTTACCAGGACGAATTCGTGCGCCACAAGACGCTGGACGCGGTTGGCGATCTTGCGCTTGCCGGCGCTCAGTTCATCGGCTGCTACCGCTCCTATCGCGGCGGCCACAAGATGAACGCCAATGCGCTGAAAGCTCTGCTCAACGATCCGACGGCTTATGAGATCGTCGAAGCGCCATCGTCGCGGGTTGCGCGCGTGAGGGCCGGAGATTTCGTTCCGGTCAGCGTCAGTGAACTGGCGCCGTCTTTTGCTTGAATAACAACTCCAGTCGACTTGGCCGCTTCCGTTGGAAGCGGCTTTTCTTTTGAATAGCCATGTGTGCTGCGGTCGGTGCCACAAAAATGCGTTAATGGGTGAGCATTGCGTTGCTCTGCCAATACTTTTATGGCTAGAACGACCTGCTTTCGGGCAGCAGGGCAAAACGGGCGGGACATCGGGAATTGTCGAATGGCGTATGCGAAGGCTGTAGAAATGCGTAGAGCGGCAAGGATCGCACTTGTATCGTTGGTGTTTGCGGGTGCCGGTCTCGGCCTTACCGCATGCCAGTCGGACAAAGACATCGACATCACCAAGCTCGGTTTCGAAAGCGAGTCGCCCGAGGCCCTCTACAATCAGGGCCTTGCCAACATGAAGGCGGGCAATATCGTCGAAGCGAGCCGCAAGTTCGACGCCATCGAGAAGCAGAACCCGTTCACCGAATGGGGCCGCAAGGCGCTCGTCATGAGCACGTTCAGCAAGTATCGCATGGGCCGCAACGACGAAGCCATCACCGTCGGTAACCGCTATCTCAACCAGTACCCGCGCTCCGCAGATTCGGCCTACGTGCAGTATCTGGTCGGCCTTGCCTATTCCAAGCAGGTCGCCGACGTCACGCAGGACCAGAAGGCCGCCAACAACACGATCGATGCGATGACCAAGGTCGTCCGTGATTATCCCGATTCGGAATATGTCGAGGATGCGCAGGCCAAGATCCGCTTTGCGCGTGACCAGCTTGCCGGCAAGGAAATGCAGGTCGGGCGATACTATCTCGAGCGCAAGGAATATCTTGCCGCCATCTCGCGCTTCCGCAGGGTCGTCGAGACCTTTTCCAATACCAACCAGGTTGAAGAAGCCCTCGCGCGTCTGACGGAAACCTATTACGCGATGGGCATCGTCGAAGAGGCGCAGACCGCCGCAGCCGTGCTTGGCCGCAACTATCCGGACAGCCAGTGGTACGCAGACTCCTACAAGCTGCTTCAGTCCGGCGGTGTTCAGCCGCGCGAGAACAAGGGCTCGTGGATTGCGCGTGCCGGCGCAAAGCTCGTCGGCGCCTGAGACCTTTCAACCAAGTGCCTGACAGGATAGGCGAGGCCGCATGCTGATCCAGCTTTCGATCCGCGACATCGTTCTGATCGAGAAGCTGGACCTTGCCTTCGAAGCGGGCCTTTCCGTGCTGACCGGCGAGACCGGTGCAGGCAAATCCATCCTTCTCGACAGTCTTTCTCTGGCGCTTGGCGGCCGCGGCGATGGTGGTCTCGTGCGCCATGGCGAGGACAAGGGGCAGGTGACGGCGGTCTTTGACGTGCCGATGAACCATTCCGCCCGCAAGCTTCTGCGCGACAACGGCATAGACGACGACGGCGATCTGATCTTCCGCCGTATCCAGTCGGCCGACGGGCGCACCCGCGCCTCGATCAACGACCAGCCGGTCAGCGTGCAGATGATGCGCCAGGCGGGGCAGGTTCTGGTCGAGATCCACGGCCAGCACGACGATCGCGCGCTGATCGATACCGGCGCCCACCGCACTCTTGTCGATGCGTTTGCAGGCCTCAACGATGAGGTTCTCGCGGTTTCCCACCTCTACAAATCCTGGCGGGATGCCGACCGGAGCTTGAAGACGCATCGCGCCAAGGTGGAGGCCGCTGCGCGCGAAGCCGATTACATCAGGGCCTCGGTCGAGGAACTGGAAGCCCTCTCTCCCCGCGACGGCGAGGAGGAGGAACTGGCCGAGCAGCGCTCGAAGATGCAGAAGTCCGAGCGCATTGCCGGTGATATTTCGGAAGCGTCGGAATTTCTCAACGGCAACGGTTCGCCTGTACCGCTGATCGCCTCCATGGTGCGGCGCCTCGAGCGCAAGAGCCACGAGGCGCCTGGGCTGCTGGAAGAGACTGTCGAACTGCTGGATCAGGCGCTCAACCATCTGTCGAACGCACAGATGGAAGTCGAAACGGCGCTTCGCCGGACCGAGTTCGATCCGCGTGAATTGGAACGGGTCGAGGAACGGCTGTTTGCCCTGCGTGCCGCCGGCCGCAAATATTCGGTCGCCGTCGTCGATCTTCCAGCGCTTGCCGAGAAGATGGTGGCTGACCTTGCCGATCTCGATGCCGGCGAGGAACGGTTGGGCGAGCTGGAAAAGCTCGCGGCCGCCGCGAAAGAGGAATTCGATCGCGCCGCTCTCGTTCTCTCGGGCAAACGCAAAGCGGGTGCGGAGACGCTGGCCGAAGCGGTGATGCAGGAATTGCCCGCGCTGAAGCTGGAACGGGCGCGCTTCATGGTCGAGGTGACCGCCAATCCGGAGGCTGCAGCCGCCGAAGGTATCGATACGGTCGAGTTCCACGTCCAGACCAATCCGGGCACACGCCCAGGGCCGATCATGAAGGTCGCGTCCGGCGGCGAGCTCTCGCGCTTCCTGCTGGCGCTTAAGGTCGCGCTTGCCGATCGCGGCTCGGCACCAACGCTCGTCTTCGACGAAATCGACACCGGTGTCGGTGGTGCGGTGGCGGATGCGATCGGCCAGCGGCTGAAGCGTCTGTCGGGCACCGTGCAGGTGCTGTCGGTGACCCACGCGCCGCAGGTGGCGGCCCGTGCTGCGACGCATCTTCTGATCTCTAAGGGTCCGGCCGGCGACGGTTCCGACAAGATTGCCACACGGGTGGCGACTATGGCGCCTGAAAACCGCACCGAGGAAATTGCCCGCATGCTGGCCGGCGCTTCGGTAACGGACGAGGCGAGGGCGGCCGCCAGAAGCCTGCTTGCGGGCAAGAGCTAAACGTTTATCCGGCAGTCGCGGGAGCGTGCGGTCAGGCTCACCCGGACAGGGCGTTACGCAATCCCGTATCCCGAAACGATGCTGTATTTCGTGGCGTCCAGTCACAGGCGAGATGAGCGCTGCTTCTTCCAATCTTCTCAAATTGCACTAGAAATGCCGTTGAAGATGGAGATTCCCGCATGGCCGCCGACCAGACCCCGACCGAGACCCCTGTTGATGACTTGACCGAACAGGCAGCGGCCGACGAGCTGGAGCGACTGTCGCGTGAACTTTCCCATCACGACGAGCTCTACCATGCCAAGGACGCGCCGGAGATTTCCGATGCCGATTACGACGCGCTGAAAAAGCGTAACGCGGCGATCGAAGAGCGTTTCCCGCAACTGATCCGGGCCGATTCGCCGTCCATCAAGGTCGGTGCGGCACCTCTGCCGACCTTTGCGCAGATCACCCATTCGCGACCCATGCTCTCGCTCGACAACGCCTTCGCCGATGACGACGTGCGCGACTTCGTGAACTCCGTCTACCGCTTCCTCGGTCAGTTGCCGGACGGCTCGATCGCCTTTACGGCGGAACCGAAGATCGACGGGTTGTCGATGTCGATCCGCTACGAAAACGGGATTCTCGTCAATGCCGCGACCCGCGGCGATGGCACGACGGGCGAAAACGTCACTGCCAATATCAAGACGATCAAGGAAATCCCGAACCGGCTGCCCAAGGGCGTTCCCGCGGTCGTCGAGGTTCGCGGCGAAGTCTATATGGGCAAGAGCGATTTCCTGGCGCTCAATGCGGAGATGGAAGCGAAGGGCAAGCAGCTCTACGTCAACCCGCGCAACACGGCAGCAGGGTCGCTGCGCCAGCTCGATGCCAAGGTGACGGCAAGCCGCAAGCTGAAGTTCTTCGCCTATGCCTGGGGCGAGATTTCCGAGCCGAACGAGTTGCCGGGCACGCAATACGAGATGGTGCAGACCTTCAAGGACTGGGGTTTCCCGGTCAATCCGCTGATGAAGCGGCTGAATTCGCTCGAGGATATTCTCGGCCATTACCGCGAGATCGGCCTCGAGCGTCCCGAACTCGACTATGATATCGACGGTGTCGTCTACAAGGTCGACCGGCTCGACCTGCAGGCGCGCCTCGGTTTCCGCTCGCGCTCTCCGCGCTGGGCGACGGCCCACAAATTCCCGGCCGAGCAGGCGTTCACGACGGTCGAGAATATCGACATCCAGGTCGGCCGCACCGGCGCGCTGACGCCGGTTGCGCGCCTGACCCCGATCACCGTCGGCGGCGTGGTCGTTACCAACGCGACGCTGCATAACGAGGACTATATCAAGGGTATCGGCAATTCCGGCGAACGCATCCGCGAGGACGATCACGACATCCGCATCGGCGACACCGTCATCGTGCAGCGTGCCGGCGACGTCATTCCGCAGGTTCTCGACGTGGTCATGGAAAAGCGGCCGGCGGATGCCAAGGCCTATGAGTTTCCGAAGAAATGCCCGGTCTGCGGCAGTCATGCGGTGCGCGAGAAGAACGAGAAGACCGGCAAGCTCGATTCGGTCACCCGCTGCACCGGCGGCTTCGTCTGCCGTGCGCAGGCAACCGAACACCTGAAGCATTTCGTCTCGCGCAGTGCCTATGACATCGAAGGGCTGGGCGCAAAGCAGGTCGACTTCTTCTTCGAGGCGGAAGATCCGGCTTTGCAGATCCGCACAGCGCCCGACATTTTCACGCTGAAGAAACGTCAGGAAACATCACAACTGCTGAAGCTTGAAAACATCGACGGGTTCGGCAGGATCAGCGTCCGGAAGCTGTTCGACGCGATCGACGAGCGGCGCTCGATAGCACTCAACCGCTTCATCTACGCGCTCGGCATCCGCCATGTGGGCGAGACGACGGCAAAGCTGCTGGCGCGTCACTACGGCACCTACGAGGCCTTTGCCGAGGCCATGAAGGACGCGGCCAGTCTCTCCGGGGATGCCTGGGCTGACCTCAACAATATCGAAGGCATCGGCGAGATCGTCGCCCGCGCCATCGTCGAGTTCTTCAAGGAGCCCCGCAATCTCGACGTCGTGACGCGCCTCCTCACCGAGGTGACGCCGCAGGCGGCAGAACAGATCGCGGCCTCGAACAGCCCGGTTGCCGGCAAGACCGTCGTCTTCACCGGCTCTCTGGAGCGCTTTACCCGCGACGAGGCCAAGGCCCGTGCGGAAGGGCTCGGCGCCAAGGTGGCCGGTTCGGTTTCCAAGAAGACCGACTACGTCGTTGCCGGCCCCGGCGCCGGTTCCAAGCTCGACAAGGCTAGGGAACTCGGCGTCGAGGTGATGACGGAAGACGAGTGGCTGACGTTTATCGGTGGCTGAGCATCAGGTCCTCAGCCGCGCCATCGCATAGGCGTCGACATAGTGCCCGTCGCGAAAGGCGTCGTCCCTGAGATGCCCTTCGATAACGAAGCCGTAGCGCTCGTAGAGCCTGATGGCGTCGTGGTTGTCGGTGAAGACGTCGAGTTCCAGGCGGTGCAGGTTCAGCCAGTTGTCGGCAAGGTCAATCGCGGCCTTCATCAAGGCCGAGCCGACGCCGCGGCCGACGAAATCGTCGTGCACGCCCATGCCGATCGTCCCGACATGCCGGCGCCGGCCTTGCAGCGGACCGAGGAAGATGTCGCCGATGATGACGCCGTCCATGTCCGCCACGAGCTTCTTTGCGCCGGGCGCCGGGTTTTCCAGGTATTGACGGGTTTCCGCTACTGTCTGATATGGCAGTCTCAGCGTGCCGTAGCGATATCCGGGAAGATTGGCGAGAGCCGTGATGGCCGCCGCATCGTCAGGTGTCGACGACCTGATGACGTAACCGTTCAGCCGTTCCGCTCGGGGTGGTTTTTCCTGGATTTCGTCGCTTGAAGACATCTTTGCTCTCCTTCAGGTATGACCGAGGCAGAGCGGACCAGCCGATCCCTGCCATTTTCGGCAGGGTGGTGGACGGATGATCGACTAACGCGCCAAACCCGCCACACGCCCTGCAAGGCTTGTGGTCACGGTAAGATGGGTAAGGGCGATAGCGTTCATCATGGATCACATTGGGCCTGACAATGATGTGGAGGTCAAGATGCAGGCGGGGATCCGCTTTGCCGAATCGCTCCATCCGGCATAAAAGTCCGATGACCGAAGATTAGGACGTGACCTTGAAGACCATTGCGATCGATTTCGAAACCGCCAACGAACAGCGCGGCAGCGCCTGCTCGGTGGGTCTTGCGTGGATCGAGGATGGTCGCGTGGTGCGGGTCGAGGAACGGCTGATCCGGCCGCGGGACATGCGGTTTTCGTCCTTCAACATCGCCATCCATGGGATCCGGCCCGACCATGTCGAGGATGCCGGCGAGTTTCCCGAAGTGATGGATGAATTCATCGACGATTTTCGCGGCGCGACGATGATCGCCCATAATGCCGCCTTCGATTTCAGCGTCTGGCGCGCCTGTCTCGACCAGTACCGGCAGTCCTATCCGGAACTGTCTTATCTCTGCAGCGTCAAGATGGCGCAAAAAGTCTGGCCGCACCTGATCTCGCACAAGCTCAATATCCTCGCGCAGCACCTGGGGCTGAGCTTCCTGCATCACAATGCGGCAGAGGATGCGGCGGTCTGTGCCGAAGCCTCGATCGCGATTGCACGGTCGCTTGAGGTCATGCATATCCACGATATTCCGACCGCGATCGGCATGCGGGCAGGGCGGTTGTTTTCCGGTGGCTATGATGCCTGCTCATTGCGCAAGCAGTGATCACTTGTAACCCCGCTGCCGAAGCTTATCTCTGATCACGTATCGTTGACTGGAGATTTTGCCACTATGACTCGTTCGAGCCGCCGCCTTGCCGTTCTCGCGACCGCCGCTATCCTCGGCGGTCTTGCCGTTCCCGCTCTTGCCCAGGTGGTCGGCAAGGTCGGCGTCGACTGGATCGGCAACGACATCATCGTCGAGGCGGTGCAGGACCCGAAGGTGAAGGGTGTCACCTGCCACGTCACGTATTTTGATCGCAGCGTCATCGACAGGCTGAAGAACGGCAAGTGGTTCGAGGACCCTTCCAACAATTCCATCTCCTGCCGCCAGACCGGGCCGATCGAGATCGGTGATATCGAGCTGGACGACGGTGGCGAGGAAGTGTTTCGCCAGGGTCGGTCGCTGATTTGGAAAGACCTTCTGGTCAAGCGGATCTACGACAAGCCGAACGATACGCTGATCTACCTTGCCCATTCGCGACAGGTTGTCGAAGGATCGGCGAAGATGGCGATCTCCAGCGTGCCGCTGTTCAACCAGCCGGTGACCTGGGAAAAGGGCAAACCCTGATCCGCTCTACGTCCTGACGTAAGAAAACCGGGCTCCTTTCGGAACCCGGTTTTAACTAGGACAGCTCTAAGGCTTACGATCAGGCGGCTTCGCGCGACAGTTCGTCTGCAATGACGGTGTCGAGGTTCAGGAAGCAGACCATGGTCTTTTCCAGGGCAACGATGCCGCGGCAGAAATCGCGCTGGGCTTCCGGAATGATTTCCGGTGCCGGCTGCAGATCTTCGCTTCTGATCGTCATCATGTCGGAGACCTGTTCGACCAGAAGGCCGACCAGCTTGCCGGCGATGTCGGTGACGATGATCGCCGAACGCTCGGACGGTTCGGTCATCTTCATGCCGAGGCGGCAGGCCATGTCGATGACCGGGATCACCGCGCCGCGCAGGTTGATGAGGCCAAGCACGTAAGGCGGAGTATGCGGCATCGGAGTGACCGGCGCCCAACCGCGAATTTCGCGGATCGCCATGATGTCGATGCAGAATTCCTGGTCTCCCAGATGGAAGGAGACGATTTCGAGATAGGCTCCCGACTGCTTGATGGCGTTACTCATGTCGATCATCCTGATGTCGTTTTTTTGAAGGTCTCACGTCCCCGTTAAACTTCCCCTAATCTTTGCCGCCACAACGCGCTTTTTGTTCTATTTCCAGGCCGGTCGACGATGCTATAGTGGGTCATGCAACCGATCGCTCCATCGCTTCGACTTCCGGTTTTTCTGATCGCCGCGCTTGCCGCGATGCTGATCGGCGTCCTCGCTTTTGTTGGTTGGGCGCAGCACGGTTCTTCCATCTTCCTCGCGATGGCCGAGGGAACGCTCTCCTGGTGCATGTGACGGCCACGTCTGTGAAAACGTGGTGGTGATTTGCAACAATCGTCGTCTGCGGCTATCAGCGGTCACGATCTCAACTGATGATGCAGCAGGCAAACTACGATGAAGACTTTCCGAATTGTACTTTGGCTCGCCGTCGTCATTTTGGCCGGTGTTCTGGCCTGGCTGACCCTGGAGGTCACGCGCTCGAAGCAGCAGGTGGCCGAAGGGCCGTTCGGTGTCCCGTTCGAACTTGTGGCGCAGGACGGCAGCCCGATTACCGAAGCAGCGTTCCGCGACAAACCGACGGCCGTGTTCTTCGGCTTTACCCATTGCCCGGAAGTCTGCCCGACAACGCTGTTCGAGCTGAACACCTGGCTGCATCAGGTCGATCCCGATGGCACAAAGCTCAACGCTTACTTTGTGAGCGTCGACCCGGAGCGCGATACGCCGGAGCTGATGGGGCAATATGTCTCGAATGTCTCCGACCGTATCCGCGGTATCTCAGGCCCGCCTGCCAAGGTGATGGAGATGGTCAAAGGGTTTCGCGTGCTTGCCCGCAAGGTGCCGGTGGATGAGAAAAACCCTGGCGGCGATTACACGATGGACCATACGGCATCGATTTTCCTCCTGAAGGACGGCGGCCGTTTTGCCGGGACGATCGCTTACGGCGAGGATCCAGCTGCTGCTGCAAAGAAGCTCGAGAACCTGACCAAGGGATAAGTCGCTTGAGGCGGATGCCTTATCTGTGGCAAAGCTTGCCGCGAAGATTATGAAAGGCGACTTCCTTTGAGTGAAATCCGGCTTTACGTGACATCCACCGAAATCGGTTCGGCCGAGATCCTCGACCTCCTGTCGCTGGAGTTCGGCGAAGAGGACGTGGCGATTGCCACGACCGAGGTGGACGAGAAGAAGGATATCTGGGAAGCCTCCGTCTACATGATGGCGGACGACGAGGAGGTCTTCAGAGAACGCATCGCAAAGGCGATCAGCGAGGATTTTCCCGATCTTTCGATTGCGATGGAGGTTATCCCGGATGTCGACTGGATTGCCAAATCGCTCGAAGGGCTCAAGCCTGTCAGGGCAGGGCGGTTTCTGGTTCATGGCTCGCATGACCGCGACAAGGTCAAGATCAACGACATTGCCATCGAGATCGATGCTGGACAGGCATTCGGGACCGGCCATCATGGGACAACGGCGGGGTGCCTCGAGGTGATCGACACGGTCGTTCGAGCAACCGAGCCGAGAAATGCGCTCGATCTGGGAACGGGCAGCGGCGTTCTGGCGATTGCGGTGCGCAAGTTGCGCAACATCCCGGTTCTGGCAACGGATATCGATCCGGTCGCCGTTCGGGTTGCCAAGGAAAATGTTCGCCGCAACGGCATTGCCAAGGGACTGCGGCTGGAGACGGCACCGGGTTTCCACTCCTCGGCCTTTCGCCAGGACGGTCCGTTCGACCTCATCATCGCTAATATTCTGGCGCGGCCGTTGATCAAGATGGCGCCGCAGCTGGTGACGCATCTGACACCGGGCGGATCGGTGATCCTGTCCGGTATTCTAGCCGAGCAGCGCTGGAAGGTGATTTCCGCTTATGCAGGCGCAAGCTGCCGGCATGTGCGCACGATCTGGCGAAACGGCTGGGTGACCATGCATTTCGTGCGAGGCATGTGACGGGCCATGGGCTGGCCTGTCAGGTTCTGTAGGCTTGCCGGCACACCGAGTTGCGTGCCGGGTATCGCGTCGTCCTCAGATCAGAAGATGTAACGGGTCGCACCCTGGCGCTGAAGTTCTTCGCGCGTCGTGCCGAGGCTCTTCAGCGTCGCATCATCAAGGCCAAGCATTGCGCCGTTGACGTAACGGGAGACCTGACGCTGACGGGCTTCGACCACGCGGTTCATTGCATTGCGGAGAAATGAGTTGGCCATCGTGTTCGTCCTTTTCAAAGTGATGACCCCAGAAGTCATCGAACATTGACGACACCTTAGATGATAAAAAATGAGGCAGGCAGTGGGTCTGCATCATGTGTGGCATGCGTCGGCTGCATGGATAGGTTCCTGACACTGACTGCCCTGTCACGTATCTGCATAGGATACTGGCGGCGGCGCGGGGAAATGTTCTAACATGGCGGCCATCAGTCGGAATCAAACCAGCCGGAATTCACTCATGTTTCAATCGTTCGAGACCAAGTCCGCCCCGCAGTTCGGCCGCGAAAGGGTGACTGCCCTGCGCGACGGCTTTGCCGAACTCGGCATCGACGGGTTTCTCGTGCCCCGCGCCGACGAGTATCAGGGCGAGTATGTGCCTGAGTCGGCCGAGCGCCTGTCATGGTTGACCGGCTTTACCGGATCTGCCGGCATGGCGCTCATCACGCAGCGTGAAGCGATCGTCTTCGTTGACGGGCGTTACGTGACGCAACTGGCCGAACAGGTTGACGGAACTGTGTTTTCCGGCGGCGATCTGGTCGGCGAGCCGCCGCATGCCTGGATTGCGAAACATGCGCCGAAAGGGTTCCGCCTCGGCATCGACCCTTGGCTGCATGCCGGTGCGGAAGTGCGCAGGCTGGAAAAGGCGCTTGCGGAGATCGGCGGCACGCTGGTTTCGCTGGCCCACAATCCGCTCGATGCGATCTGGAGCGATCGCCCTGCGGAACCGGTTGGCGCGTTGACCATCCAGAGAGAAGAGTTTGCCGGAAAGCCGGCCGGCGACAAGCTGAGCGAGATCGCGCGGCAGACCGAAGCGAAGGGACTGTCTGCGGTACTGATCACGGATCCGTCCTCCGTCGCCTGGATCTTCAATGTTCGCGGGGCTGACGTGCCGCACACGCCACACCCGCTGGCGCGCGCGATCGTCTTTGCAAACGGCAAGGCAGAACTCTTCATCGATGCGGCAAAGCTCGGGAGCGAAGAGGCGGTTTACCTGGACGCTCTCGCCCTCCGGCGGGATCCCTCCGAGTTCCTCGGGCGTCTTGCTGAGGTTTCAAAAGACGGCGCCCGCATCCTGATCGATCCGGATCTGACACCGCTCGCGCTGACGGCTGCAATCGTCGCAGCTGGCGGCGAGGTAATCGAGGGGATCGATCCGGCAAAGCTGCCGCGCGCCTGCAAGAATTCGGCGGAACTCGATGGATCGGCGAAGGCGCATCTGCAGGATGGCGCGGCTGTCGTCGAGTTTCTGTGCTGGTTGGATGGCCAGACGCCGGGCTCAATCACCGAGATCGATGCGGTAAAGACGCTGGAAGCGACCCGGGCCCGCGTCGGCCAGAGCATGCAGAACCCGCTGAAGGACGTTTCCTTCGATACGATTTCCGGTGCCGGAGAGCATGCTGCGATCATGCATTACCGGGTGACGTCCGAAAGCAACCGGCAGATCCTGCCCGGCGAACTGTTCCTGATCGATTCGGGCGCGCAGTATGTCAACGGAACGACGGATATCACCCGCACGGTTGCGGTCGGCTCGGTTTCCGAGGATCGCAAGCGCTTCTTCACGCTGGTTCTGAAGGGCATGATCGCCATTAGCATGGCGAAGTTTCCGAAGGGAACGCGCGGCTGCGATCTCGATCCGCTGGCGCGTATCGCGCTGTGGAAGGCGGGGGCGGATTTCGCGCATGGCACGGGACACGGCGTCGGGTCCTATCTCTCCGTGCATGAGGGACCGCAGCGTATTTCGCGGATGTCGACGCAGGAGCTTCTGCCCGGCATGATCCTTTCGAACGAGCCCGGCTATTATCGCCCCGGCGCCTTCGGGATCCGCATCGAGAACCTGATCTTCGTGAACGATGCCGCGCCTGTCGAGGGTGGGGACATGCCGGTTCTGTCGTTCGAGACGCTGACCTGGTGCCCGATCGATCGCCGGCTTGTGGTCCAATCGCTGATGACCTCGGAAGAACTGCAGTGGCTGAACGACTATCACACACAGGTGCGCGAAAAACTGATGCCGCTGATCGACAAGGATTCGGTCAAGACCTGGCTCACTGCAGCGACGGCGCCGATCTCCGGCTGAGCCGGATTACATCCCGATACCGAAACCGTGCCGGGCGGCCATGACTGCCGCCCAGCCGACGACGAGGACCATGAGGCCCGGAAAACGCAGTCCGAACACCAGCGCCGCGATCATCGCAATGCGCACATCCCAGCCGCTGTTGACGAAGGGTGGAGCGACGAGTGTCACCAGAACGGCGGCCGGCACGGCGTTGAGGGCCGATTCCACCCGTGGCGGTATGCGTTTCAAGCTGTTGACAAGGATGTAGCCGCCGAGCCGCGTGGCGTATGTCGCAATTGCCGCCATCAGGATCAGGGTGGCGGTCTGGCTATCGACGGAGAAGGCGCTCATGCCGGTTTCCATCACGCAGCCTCCGTTTCCAGGGCCGGGTCTTTCACGTCGTGATCCGAGGCTCCGGGAGGAGGCAGGATGGCCGCGACGACGATCCCGAGCGCTGCCCCCACACTGATATGCCAGGGTGACCCGACGACCCAGTAGGCGATAACCGATCCGACTGCTCCGGCGACGAGGACGGGTAGAAAATTGTGCCGCTTGCGAAAGCCCATCACCAGACCGAGAAAGTAGACGGGCAGGAGGACATCGATGCCGATCGCCTTCGGGTCGCCGATCAGGCTGCCGAACAGCGCGCCGACAATGGTATTGCCGACCCATCCAATCCAGACCACGCCGCCCATGGCGATGTACCAGGCGAAGGTTACGGGGGTCTGTTCTTCACGTTTCTCCGTCTCGGCAAATTGCGGATCGGTCAGCAGGAAAAACGAAAGACAGCGCTTGAGGAGCGGGAAGCGCCCGAGGATCGGCGATACTGCCGCGGAATAGAGAACGTGGCGGAAATTGACGGCGAGCACCGAGAGCACGATCATCCAGGCCGCGACATGGTGGCCGAACAGTTCGATCCCGACCAACTGACTCGCACCGCCGAAGACAAACGCGCTCATCAGCGCCGCTTCCGCCATGCTGAAACCGTTGTCGATGGCGATCGCTCCGAACAGGATGCCGAACGGGGCTGAGGAGAGGACGATAACGAAGCCCTTCTTCAATCCGTTCCTGATCTGGCCGCTTGTGGTGATCGGTTCGCTGAAACTCATGAGTCTTCCGATGCGTGCGCGTGCAATGCTTCGTTTATGCACGTGAGCGCCCGGTGACAATCGAATTGCGTTGATGCGTGTATCGATTTTGCTGAACGATCGGCGGCGCGGAGTGCATCAGTCCGCGAGAATCTCGCTGCTCTTGATAATGCCGACGCCGTTGGCGCGCATCTCCTCGATGGCAGCCCTGACGCCCTCGGGTGTTATGCCGCGGCTCGCATCCTCGATGAAGCGCACTTTGACGTCCGGCAGCATTTCGACAGCGTCCAAGGCTGAAAACTTCACGCAGTAGTCCGTGGCGAGACCGCAAACGTCAAGCTCCGTAATCTGCTGTGCCCGGAGGTAACCGGCAAGGCCGGTAAGGGCGGCCTGGTCGTTGTCGCGAAAGGCGGAATAGCTGTCGACCGCAGGGTTTTCGCCCTTCTGCTGGATATAATCGACTGCGCCGATATCGAGATCCGGATGGAATTCCGCATCCGGTGTTTCCTGCACGCAGTGATCCGGCCACATGACCTGCGGCTGGCCCGAGAGCTCGCCCATGTCGAATGGTTTCTTGCCCGGATGCTGGGAGGCGAAGCTGCCGTGATGGGCGGGATGCCAGTCCTGCGAGGCGACGATCACATCGTAACCGCCGTCGGAAATGAGGCTGTTTGCGATCGGCACGATGTCGTCACCGTGGGCAACAGCGAGGTTTCCGCCCGGGCAGAAGCCATTCTGGATGTCGATCAGGAGCAGCGCTTTCATAGATCGTCCTCACGAGTGGTTCTTCCTTGTCACACGAAGATGCCAAGCATGGCGGCATCGATCAAGCCTCTTCTGCGCAACACGATCGTCGCTCCAAATCACTTGTGACGAAACGGTCGGCCTTGGTGGCAGGTTCTGCGGTCCTCTGATCTCCGCGTTTTCTAGGATTTCGAAAGATATCTCGATCGCTTTAGCTGACCGATCTGAAATCTCAATCCGGTTTCGAGCCCAATGTTGAAACGTGATTCCTCGTCGGATGCGGACCACGACCCTATCTAGAGGTCATCTTCACGGAGTTTCTCCCATGTCACTGTCGTCTTCGCTAGAAACGCGGGCTGAAGGCCTGCCGCCGATCGGTTTTCCCGGTCTCGGCGCTCTCATCGTGCTTGTTGTCGGCACCGTTGCGCTCGGCCTCGCTTATGGTCCAGCCCAAGGTGCGCTCTTCCTCATCGGAGGCGGGCTTGGCATCGCGCTCTATCACGCGGCCTTCGGGTTCACGTCTGCCTGGCGTGTCTTCATTGCGGAGGGCCGGGGCCGGGGTCTTCGCGTTCAGATGATTCTTCTGGCGCTTGCCGTCATCCTGTTTTTCCCGGCTCTATCCAGTGGCGTGCTGTTCGGCACCGAGGTGCGTGGCAATATTTCGCCGGCCGGTATCGGCGTGATCGTCGGGGCCTTCATGTTCGGCATCGGGATGCAGCTTGGCGGCGGTTGTGCATCCGGCACGCTGTTTACCGCCGGTGGCGGCAATGCGCGCATGCTGGTGACCCTGTTCTTCTTCATCGTCGGTTCGGTTCTCGCCACCATCCACTTCGACTGGTGGGTCAGTCTTCCTTCGCTGCCGCCGACGTCTCTGTTCCAGACCTTCGGTGCATTTGGCGGCATTGCGGTATCGCTTGCCATCTTTGCGGCGATCGCCGCGATCACTGTGGTCGTCGAGAAGCGGCGCAACGGCGCACTTGAACAGGCACCACCTTCGCCACGGCATGGTCTTGCCCGCTATCTGCGTGGTCCGTGGCCGCTGGTGGCTGGCGCGATTGCACTCGTCATCCTCAATTTCGCGACGCTCGCAATCGCCGGCCGTCCCTGGGGGATCACGTCCGCCTTCGCGCTCTGGGGTGCGAAGGGCGCGCAGGCGATCGGCTTTGATCCGACAGCCTGGGCCTACTGGCAGCAGCCGGGGAATGCCAAGGCTCTGGCCGGAAGCGTGTTTGCCGATGTCACATCCGTCATGGATTTCGGCCTCATCGCGGGCGCCATGCTGGCGGCGGCGCTGGCCGGAAAGTTTGCTCCCAGCCTCGACATTCCGCTGCGTTCGATCCTTGCGGCCGTCGTCGGCGGTCTGCTGCTCGGCTACGGTGCGCGAATCGCCTATGGCTGCAATATCGGAGCCTATTTCTCCGGCATCGCGTCCGGCAGCCTGCATGGTTATCTCTGGGCAGTCGCGGCGTTTGCCGGAAATGTGCTGGGTGTGAAATTGCGGCCCTTCTTCTTCATGGAAGGTCGGTCCATTCGCCGGGCCGACGGTTGAGCCGTTCACCGCATCCCTTCAAAACTCCACGATCCATGGGCGCCTCCACAGAGGCGCCCATTTTCGCATGTGGGTTCAGGCAGAGTGTCGCCACACTTCGGCTCTGGCTTGCCGCATCTTACCCCCTCAAAATTGCGGGTGCGATTTCGTACCTCAAATGTCGCACCAGTTAAAAACCGGTGTAAGTCTTGAGTTTGTTAACTTTTGTCGCTAAACAGCAACAGTCGACGAGCTAGACACCGGACTTGCGGGCAGGGTCGAACACCCCTTTGCCGCATTTCTGCTTAACTTCCGGCGGTATGCGCTTTTAAGTGCACCACCGAAACCAAATCGGGGCGGCGTAAAGACATTGGTTACCATAATCGTTCATTCTCATATGCAGTCGATTGGCGGCGATGAGCAGATCCTGTCTGCTTTCTCAGTCCGCTTTGATCTTGCGGGCAAGACTGCGAAAGCGGTTCTTGCCGGTGTGAGTAACGGTTCGGGTAACGAGTAATGGCGCGTCAGTTGGAATCCAAAGCTTCGAAGCAGAACGGTCGCAAAGCGGCATCGAAAGCATCCTCGGCGCAGGCGCGCCGCAAGAAGTCCCGCTCACTCATGACGAATATGGCGCTTGGCGTCGGCTTTACCGTGGCGGCGCTGGTTGGCGCCTCGATGGTCACGGTCGCGACCTCGGTCAAGTCTGCCCCCAGCATCAGGTTCGAAACGGCCCTGCTTGCGCCACCAACGGCGCGCGAGCATCTCGTGGCTGCATCGGCGCGCACTGCGGACCGCAATCTCGATATTTCGAAATTCTCTCGCCTTCCAGGCAGCGCGCCGGCCGAGCCGAAGCGCGGTCGTCTGGAAGGAGCGCAGCTTGCTGCTCTCTCTTCCCAGCGTCCTGATGACGCAAGCGTTCGTCAGTCGATGCATCTCGCGATGGCAAAGGCTGCCCGTCACGCCGAAACCGAACAGCAGTTTGCGGCCCTTGGCAAGCTGCGGCCCGGCTCCGACCAGATCAAGTCCGCCCTCGGTTCTGCCATGGAAAGTCTTGTGGTCGTAGCGCCACGCGGTAGCGAAGCTCTGGGCGCAATGCCCGACATTCTCCAGGAAGTTCAGCCGGCGACAGAGGTGGCGGAACTCGACACGATGAAGCCGGTGGAACTCGCGTCGCTCGAAAGCGATCTGCCGGAAAGCATGTCGGAGGATACGGTGGCGATTGCCGAACAGGCGACGCCGCTGCCTTCACCTGCGCCGACATCTCTCGCCCAGGCGCTGCCGAAAGCCGGACCACTGCCGGTCCTGCGTCCCGGTGCGGCCACCACCAGCGCTTCCATGGCCGTCGCTTCCGTCAAGCCTGAAAAGCCGAATGCACTTGCCGCAATCGCAGCCGTCGCACCGCAAAAGCCTGGCCGTGGCGACAACGATAACGACAAGCCAACCGTGCTTGCCTTTGCCAAGCCGAATAACCCGATGCGCGAAGAGCCTCTCGCGCCGTCGCAGGGTTCGCCGAAGTGGCCTGGTATCGGGACCAAGGTTGCGATCTACGACATCACCAACGGCGTGGTCATCATGCCGAATGGCAGCAAGCTCGAAGCCCATTCCGGCATCGGCAGCATGCGCGACAACCCGAAGTTCACGCATGTGAAGATGCGCGGCCCGACACCTCCGGGCACCTACAAGCTGTCGATGCGCGAATCGCTGTTCCACGGTGTTGCGGCAATCCGATTGACACCGACCGACGGCAAGGCGCCTCAGGGCCGCACGGGTCTTCTCGCTCACAGCTTCCTGCTTCGCGTTCGCGGCGACAGCCACGGTTGCGTGGCCTTCGCCGACTACGACAAGTTCCTCAAGGCCTTCCAGCGCGGCGAGATCACCCACATGATCATCGTGCCGAAGTGGGATGGCAAGCGACCCGGCGCCGGCCCAAGCGGCGGCGGCATCATGGCAAAGCTGTTCGGCAACAAAGACGCCTGATCAAACTCAAAACAAACGGAGCCTTTTAGGCTCCGTTTTTCGTTGTCAGCCCAGCGTCTGCCGCGTTGCGGCCAGGAAGATACGCGCGCCGATCGCAATCAGATCGTCGGGATAATCGTAAGTCGGGTTGTGCAGGGCAGGGTGGCTTTCGCCGGCGCCGAGAAACAGCATGGCCGATTTCGAGACCGTAGCGAAGCGACCGAAATCCTCCGAAGCGCGATAGGCTTCCCCAGCGACATGCGGCACGCCCTCGGCATCCATGGCGGCCCTTAGGATGTCGGCTGCAGCGGGATCGTTGATGCAGTGGCCGAACACATCCTGATAGGACACGGTCAGGGCCAACCCATCCGCCGCAGCCGCGTCTCTCGCCATTGTCTCCGCCTGTTCGACAAGAGCGGACATCTGATCATCCGTCGAGGTACGCAGCGTCACCCAGATCTCCCCATGCGCCGGTGAGATGCCCGCCGCGGGTTCACCGATCGTCACGTGGGTCACGGTCGCTCGCACGAGGTCGTCGTTTTCGACAGAGCCTGCCGAAATACCGCTCAGGGCTGGCAGCAGCCTGGCCACGGCCGAAACCGGCGAGATCCCGGTCTCTGGCCATGCCGCGTGGGCAGTCTTGCCGGTCAGGATGATTTTCATGCCGCGCGACGCGCAATTGGTCGGTCCGTCCTTCAGATGAACGTGGCCGAGCGGGATGCCCGGCATGTTGTGCAGGGACAGGCTGATATCGGGCGTCAGGTCCCGAAACTTGTCGTCGGCAAGGACCGCTGCCGCCCCGGCGCCGGTTTCCTCCGCCGGCTGGAACAGGAGAACGACACGACCCTTCGCTGGCCGCCGACGTCCGAGCGCGCGGCCGACCGCCGCAAGCGTTGCCATATGCCCGTCATGGCCGCACATATGGCTTTTTCCCGATACCTTCGACTTGTGCTCGGGGTCGCCGAGTTCCTCGATCGGAAGAGCATCGAGTTCCGCGCGCAGCATCACCGTCATTCCGGGCACGCCACTGTCGTAGACGACCGCGACGCCGGTGCCGCCAATACCTTCGACCACCGCGTCCGGACCGGTCTCCGACAGGAACCGCATCACCTCGCGCGCCGTCTCCGCTTCCTCACCGGAGACATCAGGCATGGTATGAAGCCGGCGGCGCCATGCGGTGAGTTCGACGACGTCGCTGTTGCTGAGGAAGATGTCATTCATCGAATTCTAAAGCCCTCATCATGGTCACGACCCTCGTTTGCGAGTGAGTAGACGTCTCGTCAGCCCGCCTTCTCCACGAACCCGTCCAGCACCCGCTTTTGCCCTGCCTTGTCGAACTCGATCGTCAGCTTGTTGCCTTCGATCGCGGTGATATTGCCGTTGCCGAACTTGATGTGGAAGACCCGGTCACCGGTGGTGAATTTCGACGGCGTGTCGGTTGTCGATTTGGCGACCAGCTCGCCGTCGATCGTGCGGCCGCGGGGGCCGCTTTCGCCGTAGCCGATGCGTTCCACGGCGTGGCCGGAGCGGCTGCCCCAGTTGTCGCGGGTGGCATCTGTCTTGTTGGCCTGGGCGCGTTTCCAGCCGGGCGTCGAATAGGAGTTGCCGGCGAAGGCATCCGCCTTGTCGAAGCGCGACTGGCCGTAGCCGCCGCGGCCGCCATAGCCACCGAAGCTTGAGGATTCCGATGCCGCGACATCGACATGGCTCGGCGGCAGTTCATCAAGAAAGCGCGAGGGCATTGTGGATTGCCACAGGCCGTGAATACGCCGGTTCGAGACGAACCAGATATGGCAGCGGCGTTTCGCGCGGGTGATGCCGACATAGGCGAGGCGGCGTTCCTCCTCCAGCCCGGAGCGGCCGCCTTCGTCCAGCGCGCGCTGGTGCGGGAACAGGCCTTCCTCCCAGCCGGGCAGGAACACGGTCTCGAATTCCAGACCCTTGGCCGAGTGGAGCGTCATGATCGAGACGGCATCGAGGTTCTCGTTGGTCTCGGCATCCATGACGAGCGAGACGTGCTCTAGGAAGCCGCGCATGCTCTCGAACTGCTCCATCGAGCGGATCAGTTCCTTGAGGTTTTCCAGCCGCCCCGGCGCTTCGGCGGTCTTGTCGTTCTTCCACATGTCGGTATAGCCCGACTCTTCGAGGATCTGCTCGGCCAGTTCCGTATGCGGCACGGTTTCGAGACGTGCCTGCCAGTTGCGGAAATTCTGCACGACATCGAACAGGGCCTTGCGGGCCTTCGGCTTCAGCTCGTCGGTCTCGATCATTTCGCTTGCGGCCTGAAGCATGGGCACATCGCGGGCGCGGGCGCTGTCATGCAGGTAGCGTATGGTCGTGTCGCCGAGGCCGCGCTTTGGTGTGTTGACGATGCGCTCAAAGGCAAGGTCGTCGGCCGGCTGGCAGACCATGCGGAAATAGGCCATCGCATCGCGGATCTCGAGCCGCTCGTAAAAGCGCGGGCCGCCGATGACGCGGTAGTTGAGGCCGAGCGTCACGAACCGGTCTTCGAACTCGCGCATCTGAAACGAGGCGCGCACCAGGATCGCCATGTCGTTCAGCGCGTGTTTCTTGGCATCGCTGCGACCATCGCCGCGCTGCAGCCGTTCGATCTCCTCACCGACGGCACGGGCTTCTTCTTCGCTATCCCAGGCAGCGTGGACGATCACCTTTTCGTCCTCGGGATCGACCCGGTCGGTGAACAGCGTCTTGCCGAGGCGTCCTTCGTTATGGGCGATCAGATGGCCGGCAGCGCCGAGGATGTGCTCTGTCGAGCGGTAGTTGCGCTCAAGCTTGATGACCTTGGCGCCCGGGAAATCCTTGTCGAAGCGAAGGATGTTTTCCACTTCGGCACCGCGCCAACCATAGATCGACTGGTCGTCGTCGCCGACGCAGCAGACGTTTTGCGGCACGTCCTTCGGACGCTGAGCGAGCAGACGCAGCCACATATACTGGGCCGTATTGGTGTCCTGATACTCGTCGACGAGGATATAGCGGAACCGCTGGTGATACTCCTTGAGCAGATCCGGTGCCTTGCGGAACAGGGCGATCGGGTGCAGCAAAAGGTCGCCGAAATCGCAGGCGTTGAGCGTGCGCAGGCGGGCCTGATAGGCGGCATAGAGTTCGCGGCCCTTGCCGTTGGCAAAAGCTCGGGCGTCGCCTTCCGGAATGTCGGGCGGCAACAGGCCCTTGTTCTTCCAGCCATCGATCATGCCGGCGAACTGCTTGGCCGGCCAGCGCTTGTCATCGAGACCCTCGGCCTGGATGAGCTGCTTGATCAGGCGCACGACGTCGTCGGTGTCTAAGATGGTGAAATCGGATCGCAGGCCGACCAGCTCCGAATGGCGCCGCAGCAGTTTGACGCCGATCGAGTGAAACGTGCCGAGCCACGGCATGCCTTCGACGGCGCCGCCGACGAGAACGCCGATGCGCTCCTTCATCTCGCGCGCCGCCTTGTTGGTGAAGGTCACGGCCAGGATCTGGCTCGGATAGGCGCGGCCGGTTTCCAACAGATGGGCGATGCGGGTGGTGAGCACCCGCGTCTTGCCGGTTCCAGCGCCGGCAAGCACCAATACGGGACCATCCAAAGTCTCGACCGCTTCGCGCTGCTCCGGGTTGAGGCCGGTCATATAGTCAGGCGACGGCCGGTTGCCGCCGCGCGCCGCCATGGCCCGCGCCGCGATCCCCAGACCACCGGAGGCGCCGCCGGCACCACCAGCAGGAACGGCAGCCGAACCATGGTTACCAGCCGATGCCGGCACCGGGCGCTGGTCCGATTGGTCTTCGCCTCGCGCCTTGCGGGGGGCGGGCTCCGGCTCCTCATCGAAGAAAGGGATGTCGTCGTAACTGTTACTCATCCGGCCAATGTAGTGATTCGGGCTCGAAAGACCAGCCGATGTTCTCTTTTCATTCCTATGTTTCCCCTAGGAATCGTCCGGATCCGTGTCGTTGAAGCTCTGACACATCCGTGAAATCGCGTGATGTTACAAAACAGTAAGGTAGGTTCCTCGACCTTGCCAGTTGGGCGCGAAACGGGGATACTTGCACCACTTATCGATAGACTTGCGAGGAATGAATGCGGATCTGGAACCAGCTTCTGATGTCGGTTGCGGTACTGCTCGGAGGGCTCTGTCTCTGGGTCTACCTGTCGGCAGATGCCGGGCGGTCACTGATTTCGATGGGCGTTCCCGCAGGAGTGGTGATTTCCATCAATCCTGATGTCGCCGAGCCGGCGGCCGCAACGGTTGCGGGCGCACCGGCTTCGTCATCGCGCGGCGGGCAGCGGGGCGGCGGTGAGAGCCAGGTGGTGTTGGTTGCAACCAGACCCGTCGGAACCGGTGTGGTCAACGACAGACTGTCGGCGATCGGTGACGGCGAGGCGATCCAGTCGGTTATCGTGATGCCGCAGGCGACGGGCACCGTAAACGAGATCCTCGTCAAATCCGGCGACATGGTCAAAAAGGGCCAGATTCTTGCGCAGCTCGATGACGACGAGCAGATCATCCTGCGCGATCAGGCGCAGGTGGTGTTGCGCAGTGCGCGTGAGAAATCCGATACTTACCGGAACCTCAAGAGCTTCTCCCGCCTCGACGTGCTCGACGCGCAGATTGCGTCCGAAACGGCGCAGCTGACGGTCACCAACGCCGAACTGGCGCTGAAGCGTCGCTCGGTCGTTGCGCCGATCGACGGGATCGTCGGCATCGTCGCGGTCAATATCGGTGACAACGTCACGACCGCAAGCAATATCGTGACGATCGACAACCGTACCGAGCTACTGGTGGATTTCTGGGCGCCGGAGCGTTTCGCGGTTCAGGTCAAGCCTGGCATGCCGGTCGAGGCCGCCTCCGTCTCGCGTCCAGGCCGCACCTTCGAGGGTTCGGTCGAGGCCGTCGACAACAGGGTCGATCCGGCAAGCCGTACGATCCGCATTCGTGCCAGAATTCCCAATGTTGATGACGAACTCCGCGCCGGCATGTCTTTCGGCGTGACGATGCGGTTTCCGGGCGAAACCTTTCCAAGCGTCGATCCGCTTGCAGTCCAGTGGGATGCGAAAGGCTCGTTCGTCTGGCATATCGTCGATCACAAATCGGTCAAGGAGCGGGTGAGGGTCATCCAGCGCAATCCCGATGCGATCCTCGTCTCGGCCAATCTGAAGGATGGCGATGTCGTGGCAACCGAAGGGTTGCAACGGGTCCGGGAAAATGGTGCCGTCCGCATTGCCGGTGAAAAGCCGCCGGAGGTCGCCAGCCGATGAGCAGCAGCCACAGCGGTAACGCCAATAACAACGGGTCGTCCGGCCAGTCTTCCGGAAAGCAGAACAGCTTTACCGCGCTCTTTGTGCGGCGGCCGGTCCTTGCCGCGGTTCTCAACACGCTCCTCGTCGTCGCAGGCCTTGCCGCTCTTGCCGGCGTCGAGGTGCGCGAGTTGCCGGATGTGGACCAGCCGGTCATCACCATCCGCACCACCTATGACGGCGCTTCTGCCCAGACGATGGACCAGGAGGTGACCGATATCATCGAGGGCGCGGTTGCCCGGGTCGCCGGCCTCAAGGCCGTTTCGTCGGAATCGCAGTTCGGCCAGAGCCGTGTCACGCTGGAATTCAACGACACCGCCGATCTTGCGGTGGCCGCCAACGACGTGCGCGATGCGCTTGGTCGTGTCACCGGCCAGTTGCCTGACGACGTGGACGAGCCGCGTATCATCAAGGCCGATTCCGACAGCCAGCCGATCATGCGGCTTGCCGTTACGTCCAACTCGTTGTCGATGGAAGACCTGACGCTTCTCGTCGATAACGAGGTCTCCGACCGGCTTGCGTCGGTTGACGGCGTCGCTGACGTGGAACTCTACGGCGACCAGGAAAAGGTCTTCCGCGTCGACGTGAACCAGACGGCGCTTGCCAGTCGTGGGCTGACGATTGCAGACCTCTCCGAGGCGCTATCGACGGCTGCGCTCGACGTGCCCGCCGGGTCGCTGGAATCCTCGACGCAGGACATTGTCGTGCGGGCGACGGCGAGCCTGACCAAGCCCGAAGACTTCGAAAACGTCATGCTGGGCAACAATGTCCGGCTGCGCGATGTGGCAACCGTGATGCTGGGGCCGGACGACGGCACGACGGCGTTGCGATCGAACGGCGTTCCCGGCGTCGGTCTCGGCGTGCTGCGCCAGGCGCAATCGAACACGCTCAGCATTTCGGAAGGCGTGCGGGCCGCCGTCGCCGATCTCCAGAAGACGTTGCCCGAGGGCACGCGCATTGCCATCACCAGTGACGATGCGGTCTTCATCGAAGGCGCGCTGCACGAGGTCGAGATCGCGCTGGCGCTGTCGGGCACGATCGTCATTGCAGTCATCTATCTCTTCCTGCGCGACTGGAAGGCGACGCTCATCCCGGCGCTCACCATGCCGGTGGCGCTGATCGGGACGCTGGTCGCGATCTATGCCGTCGGGTTCTCGATCAACATTCTGACGCTTCTTGCAATCGTGCTTGCGACCGGCCTTGTGGTGGATGACGCGATCGTCGTTCTCGAAAACATCGTGCGACGACGATCGGAAGGCATGGGTCCGCGCGCGGCCGCCGTGATCGGCACGCAGGAGGTTTTCTTCGCGGTGCTTGCGACGACCGCGACGCTTGCCGCCGTATTTATTCCGCTGTCGTTTCTGCCCGGCCAGATGGGTGGCCTGTTCCGCGAGTTCGGTTTCGTTCTGGCGTTTGCCGTCGCGCTGTCTTCGGTCACGGCGCTGACGCTTTGCCCGATGCTTGCGTCGCGCATGCTGACCAAGCCGATACAGGAAAAGAACGACGGCCTGCTTGGCCGGTTCGGCACGCTGTTTGCCAATTTCTACCGGGTGACGCTGCATGCCTGCCTTGGCGCGCCGGCGATCGTCATCGTCTTTGCGCTGCTGTTCGGCGGTGCCGGCTACATGGCCTTCAAGACGGTCAAGAGCGAACTTACCCCGCCGGAAGACCGGGCCATGGTCATGCTGCGGGCGACGGCGCCCGAAGGCATCAGCCTGCAATATATGCGCGACAAGCTGCAGCAGATCGAAGAGAAACTGCAGCCGCTCGTGGCGTCCGGCGAGATCCAGAACATCTATTCGATCTCGGGGCAGGGTGGCGCCACCAATAACGGTTTCATGGTTCTGACCCTCGCGCCTTGGTCCGAGCGGGAGCGCAGCCAGGCCGATATCGTCCGGGATATCAACGCGGCCACCGCGACCGTGCCCTCGCTTCGCGCCTTCGCGACGCAGCAGAACAGTCTGCGTATCCGCGGTGCCGGCAACGGGTTGCAGATGGCGATGGTCGGCACCGATCATGAAGAGCTGACGGCCGCCGCGCTGAAACTGGTGGACCAGCTTCGTGCGAGCGGATTGTTCGATACGCCGCGTCTCAACAACGAGCCGACACAGGCCCAGATCTTCGTGTCGGTGAACCGTGAGCGGGCATCGGATCTCGGAATCGACATCACCAATCTCGGCACGTCGCTGCAGTCTCTTCTCGAAGGCCGATCTGTGGTGGACGTGTTTGTCGACGGCGAGGCGACGCCGGTCAAGCTGACATCGACGACGCGTCCGATCGATGACCCGACGGATCTCGAGAACATTTTTCTGAAGGCCAAGGATGGCCGCATGGTGCCGCTCTCCACCGTCGCGACGCTCGAGGAACGGGCCGTGGCGCCGAGGCTCAACCGCGAACAGCGGCTTGCGGCAGTCTCCTTCTCGGCCAGCCTCAAGGACGGTGTCTCGCTCGGTCAAGCGGTCCAGGCGGCGACCGAGCTTGCGCAGCCGCTCCTGCCAGCTGGATCACGTCTGATACCGTTGGCAGAGGCTGCGACACTCAAGGAAAACTCGAGCGGCATGGCGCTGACATTCGGCTTTGCGATCGCCATCATCTTCCTGGTGCTTGCGGCGCAGTTCGAAAGCGTTCTGTCTTCGATCATCATCATGTCCACGGTGCCGCTGGGACTTGCCTGCGCCGCCTTCGCCTTGGTTCTCACCGGCTCAAGTCTCAACGTCTACAGCCAGATCGGGCTTGTGCTGCTTGTCGGGGTCATGGCGAAAAACGGCATTCTGATTGTCGAGTTCGCCAACCATCTGCGCAACGAGGGCGCGTCCTGCCGCGAGGCGATCGAACGGGCGTGCGCTATCCGTCTTCGACCGGTGATGATGACGATGATCGCGACCGTGATCGGCGGCGTGCCTCTGGTTCTTGCCAAGGGCGCCGGTGCCGAAGCCCGTATCGCGCTCGGCTGGG
Source organism: Rhizobium sp. NFR12 (assembly GCF_900108545.1). Lineage (NCBI taxonomy): Bacteria > Pseudomonadati > Pseudomonadota > Alphaproteobacteria > Hyphomicrobiales > Rhizobiaceae > Rhizobium > Rhizobium sp. NFR12. The sequence continues at coordinate 1,319,637 of NZ_FNWM01000001.1, forward strand.
TGATCGTCGGTGGCCTCGGCATGGCAACCATGGTGACGCTCTACATCACCCCTGTCGCATACTTGTTGATCGCCCGCTTCTCCAAGCCACAGGTGCACGAGGAACAGCGGCTGCAGGACGAGCTGGAAAGCGCCCGCAAGGGACGCGCCAACGATACGAAAGAGCAGCAGCTGATGGCAGCCGAGTAAGGGCTTGCCTTCAGGTCGCGTTTTCGGGGTTTCGCATGTCGGCGAAAATCTGCTTCAGGACGTCGTAGATACGGCCGTCGAGCGATTGCGAAACGTTGAAGCGCATTGAGCTCGTCGCTGAGTGCGACGGGCTGAAGACATTGCCCGGGGCAAGCACAATGTTGTGCTTCAGTGCCGCTCGCGCCACGTCGGCGGAATCGAGACCGTCGGGCAATCGGCACCACAGAAACATGCCGGCCTGCGGCTCAATCCAAGGCACGATGCCGATCGCCTTCAGCCGTCCCGATACCTCGACCCTTGCACCGGCGAGCCGCCCCCTTATCGTGTCCAGATGCTTGCGGTAGCTGGCATCGCTCAGCGCCTGGTAGACCAGTTCGGACGCAAGCGACGGTCCGCCGAACGAGGTTGCGATCTTGAGGTCCGTCAGACCCTCGATCCAGTCGCGCTTCGTGGCGATGAACCCGCAGCGGACGGAAGCGGACAGCGTTTTCGAAAAGCTGCCGATATGAATGACCCGGTCCAGACCGTCGAAGGCAGCGAGCCTCGGTGCCGGCGTATGCTCGAAATCGGCAAAGATATCGTCCTCGACGATCGTCAGGCCGAACTGTTCGGCAAGCTTCAGGACGCGATGCGCGGTGACGGGACTAAGCGTTGCCCCGGTCGGATTGTGGACTGCCGAATTGGTGATGTAGAGGCGAGGGCGGTGTTCGGCGAGGACGTTTGCGAAAGCGTCGAGATCAGGCCCGTTCGGCGTATAGGGCACGCCGACGATCCGGGCGCGATGGGCGCGCAGGATCGCCTGGAAATTGAAATAGCACGGGTCGTCCACGAGGACTGTGTCTCCCGGCTCGATCAGGAACCGGCAGAGAAGGTCGATCGCCTGGGTGCCGGAATCGGTCAGCACGATCTGGTCGGGTGACGCCTCGATGCCGCGCTCTCCCATTCTGCGCGCAATCAGGCTTCGAAGCGGCATCATGCCGAGCGGAGAACCGTAGTCCGTAAGTGCTGCCGTATTGCCGCGGGAAAGCGTGCGAAGCGATCGCCGCAAGGTCTCGTCCGGTAACCAGGATGGCGGTAGCCAGCCACAACCCGGCGTGAGGCCATCGCGCCGGACATCGAGCGATTGCCGCGACACCCACAGAGGATCAACGGCGCGGTCGAGCTTCGGACCGATCTGCGCGAGCGACAGGGGTGCCGTATGGTTGGCAACGTAGAAACCGGAGCCGGGGCGGGAGGTGATCACGCCCTCAGCCGCCAGCCGGTCATACGCATCGACGACGGTGGAGGTGGAGACTTTAAGAGTTGCCGCGAGGCTTCGCACGGAGGGAAGCTTTGCTCCGGGCACGAGGCTGCGCCCGGAAATTCGTTGCCGGATGGTCGAAACGACCATGGCGACCTTCTGCCCACCTTGCGTCCCCAAGTCCATCCGTACTGCCTCATGCACCATTACAGTTTCGTCAAATCGTACCTGAGTGTAGCTGTCTCTGCCAGGGGCTTGCGCGCATAAGCATCGAAGGCTTTTGGTAGGGGTATGCAAGCTTATGGATCGTTCTCTTTCAGGTTGGATCAACGGCATGATCGGCGTGATCATCTTCAGCGGCTCGCTGCCGGCGACAAGGGTTGCCGTCACGCAGTTCGATCCGGTTTTTCTGACCGTTGCCCGTGCCGCGATTGCCGGCATCCTCGCGCTCTGCATTCTCCTTGTTTTCCGGGAGAAATGGCCGTCGCGCCGCGACCTCGTGTCTCTTGTGGTCATCGCGCTCGGCGTCGTGGTGGGTTTTCCGCTTCTCACTGCGCTGGCACTCCAGCACGTGACATCGGCCCATTCCATCGTCTTCATCGCTCTGTTGCCGCTCGCCACCGCATGCTTTGCGGTTCTGCGCGGTGGCGAGAGACCCAGGCGGGCATTCTGGATCTTCGCGATTGCCGGAAGCGCCTGCGTTGCCGGTTTTGCGCTGTCGCAGGGTGTGATGGCGTCACCCTATGGCGACGGCATGATGCTCGCCGCGGTTCTCGTCTGCGGCCTCGGTTATGCGGAGGGTGGCCGCCTGTCGCGGACGCTCGGGGGGTGGCAGGTGATCTGCTGGGCGCTTGTTCTGTCGCTGCCGGTGATGGTCGTCATCACGCTTACGCAGCTGCCGCCGGATTTCTCAGCAATCCGCATGCCGGCATGGCTTGGCCTCGGTTATGTCTCGCTGTTCAGCATGCTGATCGGTTTCATCTTCTGGTACCGCGGGCTGGCGCAGGGCGGCATTGCGGCGGTCGGCCAGTTGCAACTCACGCAGCCATTCTTCGGCCTCGTGCTTGCCGCCCTGCTGCTCGGTGAAAGCATCAGCCCGATGATGATCGTCGTGACGCTTGCCGTCATCCTCTGCGTCGCCGGGGCTCGCCGCTTCGCGCGATAGGCCCACCGTACCGATGCGGGGTTGTTCGTTCTGGACAAACCTTGCCGTGTCTCCTAACCAAGCCGTAGCATCTTGAGGAGACGCAGCATGGCAATTCGCGACGTGAAGGCAGGCCAACGGAACGAGGAGGGCATTGCCGCGGTCCTCGGGATCTTGAAACAGGCCTTCGGCGAGCGGTTCCAGACCGGCCAGTCGTTCCGCGAACAGCATGCACACACGACCACCTATCTTCCGGGCCAGCTTCCCGATGGCGTCGTGTTCGTCGAGACGAGCGACGATGTGAAGACCGTGGTGAAGGCTTGCTCCGAACACCGGGTTCCGATGATCCCGTTTGGCGTTGGTTCCTCGCTCGAAGGTCAGGTCAATGCGCCGTCCGGCGGCATTTCGATCGATTTCAGCCGCATGAACAAGGTCCTTCGCATCAGCCCTGAAGATCTCGACGTCACCGTGGAGCCAGGCATCACCCGCGAGGAGCTGAACCGCGAACTGCGCGATACCGGCCTGTTCTTTCCGATCGATCCCGGTGCCAACGCAACGATCGGCGGCATGGCGTCAACTAGGGCGTCCGGTACCAACGCGGTGCGTTACGGCACGATGAAGGACAATGTCCTGGCACTGACCGTCGTGACCGCCGATGGCGAAGAGATCCGCACCGCGCGTCGCGCCCGCAAATCCTCGGCCGGCTACGATCTGACCCGGCTTTTCGTGGGCTCAGAGGGTACGCTCGGCGTGATCACGTCGGTGACGCTGAAGCTTCAGGGCATTCCGGAAAAGATCGGCGGCGGCGTCTGCGCCTTCCCGAGCGTCGAGGCAGCCTGCGATGCCGTCATCATGACCATTCAGATGGGCATTCCGGTTGCGCGTATCGAGCTTCTCGACGACGTGCAGATCCGCGCCTGCAATGCCTATTCGGGCCTATCCTACCCGGAAAAGCCGACATTGTTTCTCGAATTCCATGGTACCGAGGAGACGGTTCGCATCCAGTCGGAACAGTTCGCCGAGATCGCGTCCGACTGTGGTGGTGACGAGTTCCATTGGACTGCCAATGCCGAGGAACGCACGAAGCTGTGGAACGCCCGCCACAATGCCTACTGGGCAGGCCGCGCGCTCGATCCTTCGCTCAACGGCCTGTCCACCGATGTCTGCGTGCCGATCTCGCGGCTGGCGGAATGCGTGGCCGAGACCCAAGGCGATATTCGCGACGCGGGGCTTCTGGCACCCATCGTCGGCCATGCGGGCGATGGCAATTTCCATGTTCTCGTGCTTTTCGACGACAAGGATCCGGCTTCCGTTGCCAATGTCGAGGCGTTTACGGGACGCCTGAGCCGCCGTGCTCTCGCGATGGACGGAACCTGCACCGGCGAACACGGCGTCGGGCAGGGCAAGATGTCCTATCTCGACGAGGAACTGGGCGGTGCCGTCGAGCTGATGCGGTCGATCAAGAAAGGCTTTGATCCGCAAAACCTCTTCAATCCGGGAAAGATCTTCCGCATCGCGGAATAACACTTCCCAATGATTGACTTGCCAGTCCGGCGCGTGGAACTACTCTTGCCGTAGAAACAGGGAGATAGGCCGGTGCTCGGACGCATCATGTTGGCTTTGGGCGGATTGGTCGTGGCGGCGCTGTTTGCGGCGCTGCTGGTGCCGTTCTTTGTCGACTGGTCGAGCTTCCGCGTCGCTTTCGAGGATCAGGCCAGCCGTCTGCTCGGCAAGAAGGTCGCCGTCCACGGCTCGGTCGATGCGCGGATCCTCCCATTTCCGTCGGTTACACTGCATGACGTCCGCGTCGGCCAGGACGTCGATGGCCAGCCGCTCGTGCAGGTGGCGCAATTCTCGATGGATATGGAACTCGCGCCGTTTCTTTCCGGCGAGGCACGCATTTTCGATATGCGCATCGACAAGCCGAAGGTTCGCTTCCGCATCCTGAAGGACGGCACGTTCGAATGGCTGCGCGGCAGTCGCCCGACGATCGCGGCCCGCAGCGTCATTCTCGAAGACGTCCATATCATGGGTGGCGAAATCGAGATCATCGACGATCGCAGCGGCCAGGTCCGCCACATGACCGGACTGTCCACCGACCTGTCGGCGGGGACACTTGCCGGGCCGTGGCGCGGCGAGGGCAATGCGGTGCTGGATGGCCAGGAGGCCCGCTTCAGCCTGACAAGCGGTGAAGCCGCCGCCGAGGGACGGCAGATTCCGTTGCGGCTTCGCGTCTGGCCGGATGCCCATCCGGTCGTGGTCGATTTCGATGGCGAACTTGCCGCAGTCGACAACAAGCCCAGCTACAACGGCAAGTTCAACCTTGCCTTCCTGCAGGAAGAAGACGAGTCCGAGCCGGTCAAGGCGCCGCCGCCCGGTCCGCGCGTGTCCGGCGATTTCGAGCTGACCGGCGAGCGGGCCCGCATTCCGCAATACCGGGTCGAGGTCGGTCCGAAGGAAAACCCTTACATCGTCACCGGCGAGGCAACGCTCGATACCGGGCCGAAGCCGGAATTCCTGCTGACGGCCGATGGCCAACAGATCGACGTCAACCGGCTGAGCGACGGTCCCCAGGCTAAGACCGGTCGCAATCCGGCGGCGTCCGGGCAGCGCCGCCTGAATGCCTTCGTGCAGATGGTGGCATCGATCCCGATCCCGCAGGTACCGGGGCGGGTCAACCTCAAGCTGCCGGCGATCGTCTTTAACGACACGACGATCCGCGACATCCATCTCGACGTCAGACCGGCCGGGCGCGGCTGGGCCGTCGACAACGTGACTGCCACCCTGCCGGGCCGCACCCAGCTCGAGGCCAAGGGCAATCTCAACCTTGCAAACCGAACCGCCTTTGTCGGCGACATGCTGGTTGCCTCGACACAGCCCTCCGGCCTTGCCGACTGGCTGTCCGGCAGCGTTGATCCTGCGATAAGGCAGCTGAAAAACGCCGGCTTCTCGGCCAAGGTGAACCTCACGCCGGAACTCCAGCGGTTCGAAGCCTTGGAACTTGGGATAGGGCCTGCAACGCTAAAAGGAATGCTGGAGCGCCAGTCTCCGAACGGTCAGGCGCCAAGCCTTTCCATGGCGCTTGCCGGCAACGAGATCGATATCGACGCCATGCGCGCGCTCGCTTCGCTGGTCACCGGCGACGATGCCGGCCAGGATGTGCTCGACCACCGGGTCGCGGCAAGCCTCAAGGCCGATCGGCTGACGGCTCTAGGCGTCGTCGCAACCAAGGTCGATACCGCGTTTAGCGTGGCCGAGGGCGTGTTGTCGCTGGAGCGGCTGACTGTCGGAGATATCGAGGGCGCCACCTTGTCCGCCAAGGGCAGGGTAGAGGGCTCGCTGGTTTCCTACGCCGGGACCGGGTCGGTCAGCTTCCGTTCACCGGACCCCACGTCTTTCATCACCATGCTGCGGGATCGGCTGCCGCATCATCCGTTGCTCGACCGGTTGGCCCGCAACGGCAGCTGGTATGCGGATTCGGATCTGATCGCCGATATTTCGCTTGGCGGTAGCGGTCTTGGCGGTGCGAATATCAAGCTGCGCGGCAAGGCGAATGGCAGCACTGTCGATGCAGATCTGAAGCTGCCCGGCATCTTCGATCTCACGGCCGGCAACGCGATGACGCTGTCTGCATCGCTTGCCAACCCGAAGGCGACGGTCCTGCTGGGTCAAGCCGGTCTCGATCCCTTGCCTTTCGATGGTGACGGCGCGGGACGGTTGGCGCTGACATTGCAGCAAAAGGAACAGCACGCGGCCACCACCGAACTGAGCTTCACGACGCCCAAGACGTCGCTGCTGATGGCCGGCGACGTGAATATCCAGAATGCCGGATTTGGCGAAGGGCGGGCGCGGGTGTCGCTCAAGAGCGCCGATATCGAGCCCTATCTGCTGGTCACCGGTGTCAGCCTGCCGCAGTTCGGCAGCGGACTGCCTGTCAATCTCGCGGCTGATGTCGAGCTTTCGGCAGATGCCGTGAAAGTCTCTGGCCTCAGTGGCGATCTTGCCGGAAACACTGTCGGTGGATCGCTATCCGCCGATCGCCGCGCTCCCGGCCTGCCTGTTACCGGCGACATGTCTGTCGACACGATCGATCTTGCCTGGATGGGCGAGGCGGTATTCGGGCCGATGGAGAATGGCGTGACAGGCGCCCCATCAAAGACGCCGTTCGCCACGCCGCTGATTGGATCGACGGATGTCGGCATCAATCTGTCGGCAAAAACGCTCCGGGCGGATGCGCTTGGAACAATTACCGGTTTTTCGGGCAGGGTGAACGGCAAAGCCGGTGGTCTGACGATCGACAACGCCTCCGGTACCTGGCAGGGCGGAAATCTGTCCGGACGGCTGATGATGTCGAACGGCGATGCGACCGGCATCGTCCAGGCAAAGCTGCAGGTCGAAAACGCCGATCTCGCACCGCTCGTCTGGCAAAAGGGCGGCACACCGGTCGCGACGGGCAAGCTGGACAGCACTGTCAGCATCGAGGCGACTGGCAAGAGCATGGACGAACTCATGCATGGCGTCAGCGGCTCCGGCGAGATGCGCCTCAAGGATTTCGAGATTGCCGGGATCAATCCGGATGCGCTCGCGCCGATACTTGCCGGTGCCGACAAGCTGCAGGGCGAGGTCAACGAGGCAGCGGTTCAACCGATCGTGACAACTGAGGTCCTGAAAGGGACAACCCGGCTCGGGTCCGTCACCATTCCGATGACGATTACCGGCGGCGCCGCACGGGTTCAGAATTTTACCGCAACGGCCGGCGCCGCACAGGTCTCGGCTGAGGGCGTGCTCGACTTTGTCGATAGCCGCATCGATGCCGGGCTGTCGGTCCGTTACGATGCGGGTGAAGAGACTGTGGCGGGGGGAGAACCGACTGTCACGCTCGGTTATTCCGGATCGCTCGAGCAGCCGGAACAGCGCATTGATATGGCCGCAATGGCAAACTTCCTGTCACTGCGTGCCTTCGAACAGGAACGCCGCCGCGTCGAGACGCTGCAGGCAAGCGTGCTCGAGAAACAGCGGCTGCGCCGCGAAGTCGCGCTCTACACATTTCGTGGCGTGGAACGGGAGGCGGCACGCGTCAAGGCAGAGGCCGAGGAGCGGGCACGCCAGGAGGCGGCGGAGGCAGAACGCAGAAGCCAGGAAGCCGAACGGCAGGAGGCAGCAAGGCGCGCTGAAGCAGCCCGGCTCCAGCAGGAGCGGCAACGGGAAATCCAAAGGCAGAACCAGCAGCCATCGGCGCCGGCGCCGTTCACGATGCCACCCGCCGGCGACCTTTTCCAGGAGCAGCCTTCGGGTACGGGTCGCTCCTCAAACCCAAGTTTGCCGGGCGTGCAGCCGTGAGTGCGGCGGCACGCTGATCAGAGCAAATGGGGGGCGGGAGGACGCTGACCGTCAGCGCCTGGCTGGCAGCCCGGCAAGACAGTCTGCCAGCGAGGTCTTGAACCAGCGCAGCACATGCAGGCGGAGTGCAGAGGAAAGATTGTTGTCTTCCGAACGACCGTCGTCGACCTCGGCGATCAAGGCGGCCAGACTGATGCCGCGTTTGGCAGCAATGGATTTCAGTTCATGCCAGAATTCATCTTCCAGCGAAAAACTCGTTCGATGACCGTGCAGGGTCGCAGAATGTTTTCGGATCAAGTGTAGGCCCCGTCACCCTCATGGTGATTGATGGAGCGCAATTGAGGATGTCGCATGCGCACGGTCAAGCCGTTGCCATGAGTCAGCCTAACGAAGCCTTAACGCCGTTCGTCCGTTTCCGGAGAAGGCTTTTCGAGCTTGCCCTGATCGAGGGTTTTCCCCGCTTTTTCGTTGAGGGCCGTCGTCAGCTGCTTTTCACTCTTGGTGCGGCCAAAGCTGATGCGGTTCTGTTCGGCAGCCGCGTCCTTTTGCGAACGCGCCTTGCCTTTGCGAAACTGCCGAAGGTTGACGATCTCGGCGCTCATCGGGTCTGCCTACTGCTTCTTGCGAAACGAATCGAGGGAGACGACGGAGCCTTCCTTCTTGTCCTCGCCGGTGGCGGCATCCGCATCCACAACCTTTGGCGTGGTATCAACCGGGATCGCGGTGATCTCGGCGGAGACTTCGCCTTCCTCGACCATCGGCACTTCGAACTCGAGCTCGAAATTCACGGACGGGTCGTAGAAGCCGCGGATCGTGTTGAACGGGATGACCAGGCGTTCCGGCGTATCGTTAAACGACAGGCCGATTTCAAACAGCGTATCGGTGATCTTGAGGTCCCAGAACTGGTGCTGGACGACGATCGTCATCTGTTCCGGATACTTCGACTTCAGCGCCGGAGAGATTCGTACCCCGGGTGCGCCGGTCAGGAATGTGATGAAGAAGTGGTGGTCACCCGGCAGTCTGCCGGTTGCCGCGACCTCGGACAAAACCTTGCGGATAACGCCGCGGAGGGCGTCCTGTGCCAGAATATCGTAGCGGATGTGATCCTGCCCCATGCGATCCTGTCTTTCTATTGCTCTTCAAACGCCGCTTATGTCACGAGACGCGCCCGCGGGGAAGTCCGCTTCGGCGTCGAGTCATGTCATGATATTCCACCGGGGAGCGAAGGTGAAGGCTTCTGTTGCCAGGTGCCTCCGGACCCCGCCTTACGGGGCTAACCGTAAGGACTTAGTTCGGGTTTCCCGCACCGCCATTAGGCAGCGAGAGCGTAACCCTTAGCGTTGTTGTCATTTGCAACTACACTTGTGACCCGATAACGGCGGTATCATGCCGAGCAAAAGTTCGATCTTTACACCCTTGTCGATCCTATTTCGCCCCCATCACAAGCCGGTCCAGATTGACCGACCGGTTTGTGGTGGAGGCGCCGGGTACCGCCCCCGGGTCCAATAGGCTTATTTCATCGACCGTTTATCGCCATATCCGAACCGAAGTCCGGCACGAGTGATATAGGGGTTTGCGAACCGGATGAAAAGAGGTCTCGTCATATTCCTATCATCAACGTGAAAAGCTTGGAAAAGCCGCGCCGGTGACGGGGAGGTGATTGGTGAGTAGGCTTCGTGCTATTATGTAGGACGATCTCGACCAATCGGCGGAAGACCTATGAAGCAGTATCTCGACCTTCTCCGGCACGTGATGGAGACTGGCGCCGACCGCGGCGACCGCACCGGGACCGGTACCCGCTCGGTCTTCGGCTATCAGATGCGATTCGATCTGAACGAGGGTTTCCCGGTCCTCACCACCAAGAAGCTGCATCTGCGCTCGATCATCCATGAGCTCTTGTGGTTTTTGAAGGGCGATACGAACATTGCCTATCTCAAGGAGAATGGTGTCTCCATCTGGGATGAATGGGCGGACGAAAAAGGCGATCTCGGTCCGGTTTACGGATATCAGTGGCGCTCATGGCCGACGCCTGATGGCGGTCATGTGGATCAGATCGCCAACCTGATCGAGAACCTGAAGGTCAACCCGAACTCGCGCCGGCACATCGTCACAGCCTGGAATCCTGCACAGGTTGACGACATGGCGCTGCCGCCCTGCCATTGCCTGTTCCAGTTTTACGTGTCGGAGGGGCGGCTGTCGTGTCAGCTCTACCAGCGGTCGGCGGACATATTTTTGGGAGTTCCGTTCAACATCGCCTCTTACGCGCTCCTGACCATGATGGTGGCGCAGGTGACCGGGCTGAAGCTTGGCGATTTCGTGCATACGCTTGGCGACGCGCATATCTATTCGGATCATTTCGAACAGGCGCAGCTGCAGATGACGCGCGAGCCGAAGCCGCTGCCGACACTGCGCATCAATCTTGATGTGAAGGACATCTTCTCCTTCCGCTTTGAGGATTTTGCGCTGGAGAATTACGTCGCTGATCCCAGCATCAAAGCACCGATTGCAGTCTGATGGCGGTTCCGGTCGCAATCTTCGTCGCGGTGTCGCGCAACAATGTCATCGGCAGAGATGGCGACATGCCGTGGCGATTGTCGACCGACCTCAAACGTTTCAAGGCGATGACGCTCGGCAAGCCGATGGTGGTAGGGCGAAAGACGCTCGACAGCTTCGGCGGCAAGCCGCTGCCCGGCCGCCCGCATGTCGTGGTCACGCGCAATCGCGATCTCTCGGTCGAGGGTGTGGAGACGGCGGCGTCCCTCGAGCAGGCGATCGCGCGGGCGAGGGAGATCGCTGCAGCGACCGGTGCCGGAGAGGTCGGCATTCTCGGAGGCGGCGAAATCTACGCGAAAGCAATCGATCTGGCAGACCGACTTTACGTGACCCATGTGGAAGCGGATATTGCAGACGGTGATACGATGTTTCCAGCAATCGATCCAACCGTGTACGAAAAGATCGAGGAGATCTTCGTCCCGGCCGGCGAGCGCGACAGCTTTGCCACCCGTTTTGCTGTCTACAGCCGCCGATCGATGCCAAAGTGACATAATTCGTTACCGAACACCGGGAAGTTATTGAAGCTGCGTTGAAAGCGGCTCTTCCGATACTTATAACGGCATGACCGGGGGCACGGACCGCGAGCTGCTGCATTTCAGGCGGCTCGGACAGGCGACCGGTTAGGGAGTAGCACTAACAAAGAGGTTTTGATGCCCTGGAGCAATCAGAATGGCGGCGGCGGCCCATGGGGCGGCGGCGGCGGCGGTAACAATCAAGGACCTTGGGGACAAGGCCCGAACCGTCCGCGCGGCGGCGGTGGTGGCGGAGGGGGAAATGGCGGACCGCCTGACCTCGAAGACATCCTGCGGCGCAGCCAAGACCGGCTGAAGGGTTTTATGCCTGGTGGTTTCAACGGCGGAGCAGTCGCGGTCGTCTTTCTGGCCGTTCTCGCATTCCTGGCATTCGAATCGATCTATACGGTTCAGCCGGACGAGCGGGGCGTCGAACTTCGGTTTGGAAAGCCCAAGGAAGAACTGTCCATGCCGGGCCTTCACTTCCATCTCTGGCCGTTCGAAACGGTGGAGATCGTCAAGGTCACCGAGCAGCAGCAGAATATCGGTGCGCGCAGCAGTGCCACCAATTCGAATGCCGGATGGATGCTGACCGGCGACCAGAATATCGTCAACGTCCAGTTTTCGGTCCTCTTCACCGTCACCGATCCACGCGCCTATCTCTTCAACGTCGAGGCCCCGGCCCAGACGCTGCAGCAGGTTGCAGACAGCGCCATGCGCGAAGTCGTCGGACGCCGTCCGGCTCAGGATATTTTCCGCGACGCTCGTGAAGGCATGTCGACCCAGGTGCGCGACATCATTCAGGGCACGATGGACCGTTACGGCGCAGGCATTGCCATCAACGCCGTGCCGATCGAAGATGCAGCGCCGCCGCGTGAAGTGGCAGACGCGTTCGAAGAGGTTCAGCGCGCCGAGCAGGACGAAGACCGTATCGTCGAGGAAGCCAATCGCTACGCCAACCAGAAGCTCGGTGGTGCCCGCGGTCAGGCCGCGCAGGTCCGCGAAGAGGCGTCCGCCTATCGTGACCAGACGGTCAACGAGGCTCAGGGTGAAGCGCAGCGCTTCGTGTCGATCTACGACCAGTATGTGAACGCGCCGGACGTGACGCGCGAACGCATCTTTATCGAGACCATGGAGAACGTTCTGAAGAACTCCAACAAGGTCATCATCGAGCAGGGTCAGAACGTCGTCCCTTATCTGCCGCTCAATGAAATCAACCGGCCGGCAGCCGCACAGGGGGGCAACTGATGATCTCGAACAAATTGCCCGCTTTCCTGATCGGTCTCGCCGTTCTCCTTTTCCTCGTCTACTCGTCCGTCTTCGTCGTCAACGAACGGCAGCAGGCGCTCGTGCTTCGCTTCGGTGAAATCCAGAGCGTGAAGAACGAGCCGGGGATCTATTTCAAGCTTCCCTTCGCCTTTGCCGATGCGGATCGCGTTCAGTATATCGAAGACCGCGCACTTCGCCTGGATCTCGACAATATCCGCGTTCAGGTCCGCGGCGGTGCCTTCTATGAAGTCGACGCGTTCGTGATCTACCGGATCGAAAATCCGCAGCGTTTCCGGGAAGCGGTTTCGGGCGATCGCGTGTCTGCCGAATCGCGTATCAGCACGCGTCTCGACGCCGGTCTGCGTCGCGTCTACGGTCTGCGCAGCTTTACCGAGGCGCTGTCCGAAGAGCGTGCGTCGATGATGACCGAGGTCAAGCGTGATCTCGACGTTGCCGCCGAAACGCTTGGCGTCAAGATCCAGGATGTCCGCATCCGTCGCACCGATCTGACGCAGGAAGTCTCGCAGCAGACGTTTGCCCGCATGCGGGCAGAGCGTCTGGCGGAAGCGGAACTCATCCGCGCCCGTGGTAGCGAAGAAGGCCAGCGCCGTCGCGCCATCGCCGACCGCCAGGTTGTCGAGTTCGTCTCGGAAGCGCAGCGCGATTCGGAGATCATCCGAGGTCAGGGCGATGCCGAGCGTAACCGCATCTTCGGTGAAGCGTTCCAGCGTGATCCGTCGTTCTTCCAGTTCTACCGGTCGATGCGCGCCTATGTCGCCTCGATGGCCGGGAAGGATACGACCCTGGTGCTTTCGCCTGATTCACAGTTCTTCCGGTTCTTCAACTCGTCGGACGGCGTGGTAACGCCGCCTGCAGCGGGACGGCCTGCACCGGCCCAGCCGACGCCAGCCCAGCCGGCACCGGCGCAACCGACGAACTAAGCACTCAAGAAAAGGGCGGCCTGTCATGGCCGCCCTTTTCGCAACTGCCCTTTTCACCCGTCATCCACATCCATGTGCGCTGATGGTCGCGGTTTCACGAAAAGGTAATTTTCCCGGCCGTTATTCCGCCCTATGCTTTCTTCAGAACGGGGCGCGAGTTATCAATGCGTAACGTTGTGGGTTGCACGGATGCTTTTCTGCCGCGGCAGACACCGTGACAGAAAACGAGGATGCCAATGGGCCATTCGAAACTATCGTCCTTGAAGGGTTCCGTGAGCCTCGGTCTAGTGGTTGCCGTCATGGTCAGTCCGCTTCAGGCACTGGCGCAAGGCCCGGCCCAGCCGCAGCAGGTCCAGGCCCCGGCCCCTCGTCCACAGGCGCCAGCGCCTCAGGGACAGGCGCCCGCTCCGCAGGGGGAAGCCCCGGCACTTCCGGGACAAGCGCCGGCTCCACAGGCTAATAGCCAGCCGGCCACTCAGCCCGGCGGCATGCTGCCCGCGCCACCAGCGCCAGTCGGCAACAAGTTCAATCCGCCACCTCCGGTCAGCCCGTCCGCGGTGCCCGCAGGTCCAGCGCCTATCTCCGATCTGGCGGAAGGCCTGCTCGACGCCGTCGTCAACATCTCGACGTCGCAGAGCGTCAAGGACCAAGGTGCCGGCCCGCAGCCGCAGATCCAGGAGGGCTCACCCTTCCAGGAATTCTTCGACGACTTTTTCGACGACAAGGACAATCAGGGCGGAAACCAGAAGGTGTCTTCGCTCGGCTCCGGCTTCGTGATTGATTCCTCCGGCTATGTGGTGACGAACAACCACGTTATCGAAGGCGCCGACGATATCGAGGTGATTTTCCCGGATGGCCGTAAGCTGAAGGCTCGCCTGGTCGGCACCGACACTAAAACCGACCTCTCCGTGCTGAAGGTCGAGTCCAAGACGCCGCTCAAGGCCGTTCCCTTCGGTGATTCCAAAAAGATCCGGATCGGCGACTGGGTCATGGCGATCGGCAATCCGTTTGGTCTTGGCGGGTCGGTGACGCTCGGCATCGTGTCCGCACGCGGCAGAAACATCAATGCAGGGCCCTACGACAACTTCATTCAGACGGATGCGGCGATCAACAAGGGCAATTCCGGCGGACCGCTGTTCAATATGCGCGGCGAGGTGATCGGGATCAACACGGCGATCATTTCGCCCTCCGGCGGCTCGATCGGGATCGGCTTTGCCGTCCCGACAGAACTTGCGGAAAACATCGTCCATCAGCTGATCGAGTTCGGCGAAACGCGCCGCGGCTGGCTCGGTGTCCGCATTCAGCCCGTGACTGACGATATCGCGGCGAGCCTGGGGCTCGACAAGGCCCGTGGAGCACTGGTTTCCGGCGTCGTTGAAAACGGTCCGATCAAGAACGGTGAAATCAAGTCGGGCGATGTCGTGCTCGCCTTCGACGGACAGTCGGTCAGTTCGATGCGCGATCTGCCGCGGATTGTTGCCGAAAGCCCAGTGGGCAAGGATGTCGAGGTGCGGTTGCTGCGCGACGGCAAGGAACAGACCGTCCGCATCACGCTCGGGCAACTCGATGATACGGCCGATGCCGCAGATGGCGATGAGCCGGCAGCACCCGATGGACAGTCGCCAGACGCACAAAGCCCTGACGATCAGTCCCCGGATGACCAGGGCAAGAATGACAGCGACTCCCCGGACGCCGGCGAGAAAAGCAGCGAGCCCGTCACGGTTTACGGCATGACGCTGAGCGTGCTGGATGAGGCGCACCGCAAGACGTTCGGGATCGCGGAAAGCGTCGAGGGCGTGGTGGTGTCCGAGGTGAAGGCTGGTTCGGTTGCCGCTGCCAAGGGCTTCAAGGCCGGCGACGTGGTGGTCGAAATCGCCCAGGACTTCGTCGAGAACCCGGGTGAGGTCGCCAAGCGCTTCGACGTGCTGAAGAAGGAAGGCCGCCGCAACGCGCATGTCATGGTGGCCGACAAGACCGGAAACCTGCGGTTCGTGGCACTTCCACTGGAATAGCCTGAGAGTTCAGGCTTTGTCGACAAGGCGGGCGTTCCGCCTTGTCCATTCCTCCGGTGTCATTGCATAGACGACATGGCGCTTGAGGTGGGGATGCGTCTCCGGCACGCGCGGATGGTCGAAATCCATGCCGGCCGCCCGATGCATTCCAAGGCGCTTCATGACAGCCGTCGAGCGGCTATTGTCCGCTACGGCGAACGAGACGACAGCCTTGATGTCCTTCTCCACGAAGGCGAAATCAAGCAGCGCTTCTGCCGCTTCCGTCACATAGCCATTGCCCCAGTAACGGGCAGCCAGACGCCAGCCGATCTCCACCGTTTCGGCCGGAAAAATCCCCGGCATATTGGCATAGGTCAGCCCGCAAAACCCGAGTGGCTCGCCGGTTTCCCTGAGTTCGAGCGCGTAAAAGCCAAGCCCGTTTTCGGAAAACATGTCGTTCAGTTTCCCGAGGAACGCATCCGATTCGTCGTGGCTGCGACGGAACGGAAAGAACGCCATCACGTCAGGATCCGCGTTGATTTCGCGGAACAGGTCCCGGTCCGTGGGGAGCCAGCGGCGCAGGACGAGGCGTGAAGTTTCAAGGAGCGTGGTTGCGATAGGCTGCGGCTGCATGGTGTTGCTCATCCCTCTGTGGAGCCTCAGCCGGGAATGACGAAATCCGTCTTCCGGTAGCCCTGGATATAGAGGAGCGCGGTCAGGTCGCCGTGGTCGATTCGGATCTTGGCCTGGGCCGCAACAGTGGGCTTGGCGTGGAGGGCCACGCCGGAGCCTGCGATGCCGAGCATGCCAAGGTCGTTTGCGCCATCGCCGACAGCAATCGTATCATCAGGGGTGATGCCGAGTTCGCGGGCGATCTCTTCCAGTGCATCCACCTTGGCCTGTTTGCCGAGGATGGGTTCGGCGACTTCGCCGGTCAGGATGCCGTTTTCTTCGAGAAGGATGTTGGCGCGGTTGATGTCGAAGTCGAGCATTGCGGCGATGCGGCTCGTAAAAACGGTAAAGCCACCGGACACCAGTGCCGTGTACCCACCCTTCGCCTTCATCGTCGCGATCAGTTCCGGTCCACCCGATGTCAGCGTGATCCGCTTCTCGATGACCTCGTCGACGACGCCGATCGGCAGGCCTTTTAAGAGCGCCACCCGTTCTCTCAAGGCCGGCTCGAATGCGATCTCGCCGTTCATGGCACGTGCCGTTATCGTCGCCACCTTGTCCTTCAAACCGACGACGTCCGCGAGTTCATCGATGCATTCCTGGCCGATCATGGTGGAATCCATGTCTGCGATCAGGAATGTCTTGCGCCGAGTTTCCGCCTCCTGCACCACGACATCGATCCGCTCCTCGCCGATCAAGCCGCGAAGTGTTTCTTCCGCAGCCGACGGATCGGTGCCGTCGCGAAGGGCGATATCGCAGGCGATGCCGTCTGCCAGCCAGTAGAGACCGGAGGCGTTGACCGCCTCGGCGGTCCGTTCGGCGATGGCCGGAGTGAGAACGGGGTTTGACGGATGGGCAATGAGCGTGGCAACGAAAGCCATATGACCGACCTTATGCAAAATACTGATGCGATCCTGATAACCGGGCCAACTGCCAGCGGCAAGTCGGCGCTTGCCATTCGCATGGCACGCGAATGCGGCGGCGTCGTCGTCAACGCCGATAGCATGCAGGTTTACGACACGCTCAGGATCATCACCGCGCGTCCGTCAGAGGAGGAGACCGCGGACATCGCCCATTACCTCTATGGGCATGTGCCGGCGACGCACGCCTATTCGACGGGCGAATGGCAGCGGGACGTATCCGCACTCCTGCCGGTCTTGAAAGAACAGCGGCGGATCCCGGTCTTCGTCGGCGGCACGGGGCTTTATTTCAAAGCGCTCACGGGCGGTCTGTCGGACATGCCGGAGATTTCGCAGGATATTCGGTGCCGTGTGCGCTTGCGGCTCAAGGAACAGGGACCGCAGGCGCTTCACTCGGAGTTATCGGCACGTGACGCGGCGGTGGCCGCCAATCTGAAGCCGATGGACGGACAGCGGATCCTGCGGGCACTGGAGGTGCTGGAAGAAACAGGCCGATCCATCACCGAGTTTCAGGGCAAGGCAGGCCCGGTCATCATCGATCCGTTGCGAGCGCGCAAAATCGTCGTTCTGCCGGATCGAAAAATCCTGCACGATCGTATCAATGCCCGCTTCGTCAAGATGCTGGATGGGGGCGCCGTCGAGGAGGTCGAATCGCTTCTCGCCTGCGATCCGGCCCCGGACCTGCCGATCATGAAGGCGATCGGCGTGCGGGAGATCGGCGAAATGCTCGCGGGACGGATGACCCGCGACGCGGTCATCGAGCGTGGCTCCGCGCTGACGCGGCAATACGCCAAGCGTCAGATGACCTGGTTCCGCAACCAGATGGACGAAAGCTGGGAGCGCCTCGCGACGTGAGGGCGCTCGCTCGCGATCAGTCCTTGTCGTAGAGACTGCTCAGCGGCTTCTTGAGAAGGCCATCGCGCAACGAACCTTCCCTTGGCGGAGCTTCGCGCCGCAGGAATGCGTTCGGACGCGGTTCCAGTGACGGCGAGCCTGGTCGCGGAGTCTCGGACGAAACCTGCCGACGAAGATCGGCGAAACGGTCGTGAATGGGGGGCGGGCGATCCGTGAGCCGGTCGGTCTGACGCTCCACGGGACGCTCGGCAAAGCGCTCAACCGGCCTGTCGCGTTCAGGGAAGCGCGGTGCAAGCCGCTCCGCTGCACGGGGGGTCGGCAGCATGTCGGATCTGTAGGGTGCCAACGAGGGCGGCTCCGGCGAGCGCGGGGCAGGCGCATCGAGCGGCGGTATACCGCTGCCGATTTCACGCCGCCAGTCATTCAGTTCCGCGTCATCGGCGGCCGGCACAGCCTGCCTGTCTTCGGGGGGGATCGGCAGACCTGCCTCCGGGGCGGGTGGATTGGCGGAATAGCTCTGCTGGAACGATGAGATTTCCGGCGCTGTGACCGAGCGCATGCGGGACACGATCGAACGCAAATCAACCGTGTCGGGCGTTTCTTCGCTGCCCTTGTTTGCAAGACTGTTGGTCTTTGGAAGATAGCGTTTCTCGACGCGTGAGAAGCGCATGCGCATGGGAACCGAGATGGCCTCGCCGAACGCGATTGCCTCGCCATTGCCGATCGACGACAGGAAGCTCGTCGTTGAGATCGACGAATTTGGGATCGCCGACTTGATGATGACCTGATCCCGCTCATTCGACAGGCGCATGGCAAACAGCGTCGAACACTGGGACAGGATCGTCTGGTCAAGCTCGCCGGGGCGCTGCGTGATGATGCCAAGCGAAACGCCGTATTTCCGGCCTTCCTTGGCGATGCGGGAGATGGCCTGCACGGTCGGCGCAAAACCGAGCTCCCGGTCGGCCGGTACGTAGCGGTGCGCTTCCTCGCAGACAACGAGCATGTGAATTGCGCCATTGCTCCAGAGCGCAAGCTCGAACGCCATGCGGCAGAGGATAGAGGCGACAGAGTTCACGACTTCCGATGGGATGCCGGCAAGCTGGAACGTCGAGATCGGCCGGTCGTCGCCGGGAATGCGGAAGATATGCGCGATCGTCTCCATGATCGTGTCTTGGATCGTGTTGTTGGAGAACATGAAATGGTAGCGCGGATCGTTGATCGCCGACGTGATGCGCATTTTCAGAGCGCGCAGGAACGGCTTGTCGGAGCGACCCTCCAGCCTGCCGAGCCGTTCGTCGATCAGGGCCAGCAGATCGGCCATGCGGTAAGGGACGGGCGTATCGGCGGTCAGTGAACTTTTTTCCGAAGCCGAGCGGCGCATCAGGCCCGAATCGCTTCCCTTGAAAGCGCGTTTTGCTTCCGGGATGAGGTCGCGCATGATGTCGAGCTCTTCGGGGATAGCCGGGCGGCCACGGAAAATGACTTCCGAGAATTCCTCAAGGCGCATCAGCCAGAAAGGCAGGTCGAGCGTGTCGGTATCGATAACGACCGCATGATCGGGAAAGGCTGCCGCAAATTCGTTGTGCGGATCGAGGATCAGAACGCGGAGCCGATGGTCAGCTTCGATCGCCTTGTGCAGGAGAAGCGAAACGGCTGTCGACTTGCCGACGCCGGTGGAGCCGACGATGGCGAAATGCTTCGACAGCATTGAAGGCACATGGATTGCCGCATCGATGCTTTCATCCTGGCTGAGCTTGCCGATCGTGCACGTATCGTTCTTGCCGGCATCGTAGATGCGCAGAAGGTCGGCCGAGCGGATACGATGGGCAATGGCGCCGAGATAGGGGTAGGCGGAAATGCCGCTCGAAAACTCTTCGCGACCATCATGCCCGACACGGACCTCGCCGAGCAGCTCGACTTCGATGTGGAATTTCGTGTCTTCACCTTCCGCCCACTGGCGTTCGCCAGATTGCATCGAGTAGGCAAGCGCGACGACGCGGTTGCTGCCGACGGAAATGGAGATCAGCCGGCCGACGGACCAGAGTTCGGTGAGATCGGTGTCGCCATGCTCGGCGACAGCTGCGATCGTCGCATGCGAGCCGTTGCAGGCGACGACACGGCCCAGCATCCGGTTACCGATTTTCTGGGCATCGCGACGCTCTTGCTCCCCGGCAGAGATCGAACGGTGAAGGTCGTTGTTCAACAACAGTAACGGCCCTGCAAATGGGGTGGCAATCGAAAGGTGATATGGAGATCAGGTTCCTCCAATCTCGCGACTGTAGCCTTGCCGGCTTAACAACTTGTGTAGGACCTCGTGACTTTCGGCGTGAACTGCGAGCGATCTCAATGAGATGACGTTTTTGCTGACGCTCTGCGTTGACGAATGGGGCATATCCGGCTAACACTCACGGCCATGAAGATTTCGAACGCACTTATCGTGGTGGGAACGCGCATGGGCAGGACGGTGTAACCGTCCGGCGATAGCCACCCATGCGCGGAAAGACAGGCTCCTTAAGGGGCCTTTTTTTATGTCTTCAAACCGGCTCGGAGGAGCCGCCGGTAAATCCAGAAGTGAACGGATGACGATGATGACGGATACGAATAACAGGATGACGGGCGCAGAGATCGTCCTGAAGGCGCTGAAGGATAACGGCGTCGAGCATATTTTCGGCTATCCCGGCGGCGCGATCCTGCCGATCTATGACGAAATCTTCCAGCAGGATGACATCAAGCACATCCTCGTTCGCCACGAACAGGGCGCCGGCCATGCTGCCGAAGGCTATGCCCGTTCGACCGGCAAGGTCGGTGTCATGCTCGTCACGTCAGGTCCAGGCGCCACCAACGCGGTTACGCCGCTGCAGGACGCGCTGATGGATTCGATCCCGCTCGTATGTCTGACCGGCCAGGTTCCGACCAACCTGATCGGCTCGGATGCCTTCCAGGAAGCCGATACGGTCGGCATCACGCGCCCCTGCACCAAGCACAACTGGCTCGTCAAAGACGTTGACCAGCTGGCCGGTGTCATCCACGAGGCGTTCCGTATCGCCCAGTCCGGCCGTCCGGGACCTGTTGTCGTCGATATCCCGAAGGACATCCAGTTTGCGACCGGCACCTATACGCCACCAGGCGCGACGCCTGCCAACAAGAGCTACGCGCCCAAGCTTGCCGGCGATATGCAGGCAATCGAGGCAGCCGTCCAGCTGATGGCTTCGGCCCGTCGGCCGATCCTCTACACAGGCGGCGGCGTCATCAATTCCGGTCCGGAAGCATCGCGTTTGCTGCGCGAGCTGATTGAGCTGACGGATTTCCCGATCACCTCGACGCTGATGGGGCTCGGCGCCTATCCGGCATCGGGCAAGAACTGGCTCGGCATGCTCGGCATGCACGGTTCCTATGAAGCCAACATGGCGATGCATGACTGCGACGTCATGGTCTGCGTCGGTGCGCGTTTCGACGACCGCATCACCGGACGCCTGAATGCGTTTGCGCCGAACTCGCGCAAGATCCATATCGATATCGACCCGTCTTCGATCAACAAGAATGTCCGCGTCGAGATCCCGATCATCGGTGATGTCGGTCATGTTCTGGAAGAGATGGTTCGCCTGTGGCGCGCCCTGCCGCAAAAGCAGGACAAGGCGCAGATCTCCGACTGGTGGAGCGAAATCCAGAGCTGGCGGGGTCGCAAGTCGTTTTCCTACAAGAACTCGACCGACGTCATCATGCCGCAATACGCGGTCGAGCGTCTCTACGAGGCGACGAAGGGTCACAAGACCTTCATCACGACCGAGGTCGGCCAGCACCAGATGTGGGCGGCACAGTTCTTCGGTTTCGAAGAGCCGAACCGTTGGATGACATCGGGTGGTCTCGGCACGATGGGTTACGGCCTGCCGGCAGCTCTCGGCGTTCAGGTCGCGCATCCCGATGCGCTCGTCATCGACATTGCCGGCGACGCGTCGATCCAGATGTGCATCCAGGAAATGTCCTGCGCGATCCAGCACGATCTGCCGGTCAAGATCTTTATCCTGAACAACCAGTATATGGGCATGGTGCGCCAGTGGCAGCAGCTGCTTCACGGCAACCGCCTGTCGAACTCCTATACCGAAGCGATGCCTGACTTCGTCAAGCTGGCGGAAGCCTATGGTGCGGTCGGCATGTACTGCGACGATCCCAAGGAACTGGACGAGAAGATCGCCGAGATGATCGAAGTCAAACGGCCAGTCATCTTCGATTGCCGTGTCGCAAACCTTGCCAACTGCTTCCCGATGATCCCGTCAGGGAAAGCCCATAACGAAATGCTGTTGCCGGACGAGGCGACCGACGAAGTTGTTGCAACCGCGATCGACGCCAAGGGCCGTCAGCTGGTTTGATCGGCGCATCTGGGGCGTCAGCGGAACGCTGGCGTCCTGAACCTATCTCTGAGGAAACGGACCTGAGACCATGAATGCACATCAGCAGCCGACCGGTTCTGCCTACTTCTTCCAGCCGGAGACGGCCAAGGTCGAGAGCCACACGCTTTCGGTTCTCGTCAGCAACGAGCCGGGCGTTCTTGCCCGCGTCATCGGGCTTTTCTCCGGCCGCGGCTACAATATCGAAAGCCTGACGGTTTCGGAAACCGAGCACGAAGCGCACCTATCGCGCATCACGATCGTCACCAACGGAACGCCGACCGTGCTTGAGCAGATCAAAGCGCAGCTCGAGCGCATCGTGCCTGTCCACCGGGTTCTCGACCTGACGGTCCGAGCGCGCGATCTCGGCCAGGACCGGCCCATCGAACGTGAAGTGGCATTGCTCAAGGTGGTTGGCCACGGCGATCAACGAGCCGAGGCCTTGCGTCTCGCCGACGCGTTCCAGGCGAAGGTCGTGGACGCGACGATCGAGCACTTCATCTTCGAGATCACCGGCAAGTCGTCGAAGATCGATCAGTTCGTTGCGGTCATCAGGCCGCTCGGCCTGATCGAGATCTGCCGCACGGGCATCGCCGCGATGAACCGCGGCTCGCAGGGCATGTAAGTGTCGGGCCGTGGCACCGGGGATATTCCATTGCAAAAGGACTGGCTGCCGAAACCTGGAGCGCGCATCGGTGCGACCTTCTATGTCCGGCAGTCGCAGCCCTTCCTGCGGCATTACTTCGGCGTCGAGGCGCTTGAACCGACGCTTCGGCCGGGGATCGGCGGAATCGTTCTGTGGGGCGGTCGCATTCCCGCAAAGGCGGCCCGACTGATTGCCGCACTGCGCGGCCTGCCGAGCTGGTATCTGGAAGACGGGTTTTTACGCTCGGTGGGTCTCGGCAAGCAGAACGCGCTGCCGATTTCGATCCAGATCGACGACCTTGGCATGCCGGTAAGGGCCGCCGTTCCCTCGCGCCTGGAAAAGGTGATCGCGGGAGCTGCCGACGATTGGGATGCTGCATCCCTGGGCAGTGATATCCGCACTGCGCTGGTTTCTGAAAAGCTGTCGAAATACAACAACCTGCCGCATCGGGAGCTGAAACTCGAGAGATCGCTGCGAAAGCGCATCCTTCTGGTTGACCAGGTGTTCGGCGATGTTTCGGTGCCGATGGCGGGCGGCTCGCCGGACAGCTTTTCGCGGATGCTTAAGGATGCGATCGCGAGCGGTGCTCAATGCGTGGTGCGCACCCATCCGGATGTGATGGCCGGTTTCCGCAAGGGCTATCTGACCGAAAAGGCAACGAAAGCGTCCGGCGTGATTCTCCTGTCGGATGCAGTCTCGGTTCCCTCCATTCTCGATGTGGTGGATGAAGTCTGGACCGTCTCCAGCCAGTTCGGGCTGGACGCGCTCCTGCGCGGAAAGCCGGTGCGGTGTTATGCCGGTCCGTTCTATGCGGGCTGGGACCTGACCGAAGATCACCTCGGTGGGGGCGCGCAGGCCACTCTGTCTCGTCGGACCGCCCGTCCCACCATCGATCAGCTGGCAGCGGCAGCCTTCGGCCTATACCCGGTCTATCGCGACACGAAGAGCTTTGCCGAAATCGACGTCTTCAAGGCGATCGAGACGCTCGCGGACGAGCGCCGACGGCTGAATCTCGACTAGAGCATCTCCAGCGGCTGCTTGCGTTCCGGCGGCGGGAAGGCGGCGTCGAGAGCCTCCCAGTCCTCGTCGCTGATGTCGAGGTCGACAGCAACGGCATTCTCCTCGACGCGCGACGCGGTCGAGGATTTCGGAATCGCGATCACCATGTCGCGCTCCAGCAGGAAAGCGAGCGCCACCTGCGCTGGCGTTGCCTGGTAGGCTTTGGCGATGCGGATCAGTTCCGCATTGCGGAGGATCCGTCCCTGTTCGATCGGGGAATAGGCCATGACCGGAATCTCGTGCTCCTGGCACCAGGGCAAGAGATCGTATTCGATGCCGCGGCGCGACAGATTGTAGAGTACTTGATTGGTCGCGCAGTTGCGTCCATCCGGCACCGCCATCAGTTCTTCCATGTCGGCGGTGTCGAAATTGGAGACGCCCCAGGCGCCGATCTTGCCGTCGCGGCGCAGAGCCTCGAACCCGGCGACGGTTTCTTCGAGCGGATGCTCGCCGCGCCAGTGCAGAAGGTAAAGGTCGAGCCGATCCGTTTTCAACCGTTCGAGACTGGCCTCGCACGCCTCGATCACACCGCGGCGGCTGGCATTCCAGGGGTAGACCTTGCTGACCAGAAACACCTCGTCGCGTCGGCCTTCGATGGCTTTTCCTGTCAGCTCTTCCGAAGCGCCTTCGCCATACATTTCCGCCGTGTCGATCAGCGTCATGCCAAGGTCGAGGCCGCGGCGCAGACTTTCGATCTCGGCCTTCGCGTCGTTCGGGGACTCGCCCATCTTCCAGGTTCCAAGGCCAAGCGCTGGAACCGAGATGCCGGAGGGCAGGGTGACGGTTGGAATATCGGGCATCTTCGACCTCGCTGATGAGTGATCTGATGTCAGATAAGGCGCTCTGCCGTGATGCCAAGCCTCCGGTTCGTCCGGTGGCGGCAAAGGCTTGCCGGGCATGAGGAAGGCGCATACGCTGAACCGACGACGACAACGTTTGCATCTCCTCGATGCGGACGTTGGCAAAGGTATCCCGCAGCGATCATGAGGTCCCGCCATGCACGAAGATCACGAGACCGATCACCACGACCACCATGGCCACGCTCACGGTCACGGTCACTTTCACGACCACGACAACCGCTACACCGACATGCAGGCGCGGGTAAGGGCGCTTGAAACGGTGCTGGTCGAAAAGGGCCTGATTGACCCGAAAGCGGTCGATGCGATCGTCGAGACCTACGAGACGAAGATCGGGCCGAAGAACGGCGCCCGCGTGGTAGCGAAAGCGTGGAGCGATCCGGTGTTTGCGGACTGGCTCCAAGCCGATGCCACGGCGGCGATCGCCAGCCTCGGCTATACCGGCCGCCAGGGTGAGCATATGCGCGCCGTGTTCAACACGGCCGATACCCATAACCTCATCGTCTGCACGCTCTGCTCCTGTTATCCGTGGGCGGTTCTTGGCCTGCCGCCGACCTGGTACAAGGCGCCGGCCTATCGCTCCCGTGCGGTGATCGATCCGCGCGGCGTGCTGGCCGAATTCGGTCTCGATCTTCCCGAGGAGACGAAGATCCGTGTTTGGGATTCGACAGCCGAGCTGCGCTACCTCGTCATTCCGGAACGACCTGACGGGACGGACGGGCTGGACGAGCAAGCGCTTGCCGCACTGGTCAGCCGTGACGCGATGATCGGTACCGCGATCGCAGGGGTGCCGTCATGAACGGCCCGCACGACCTTGGCGGACAGATGGGTTTCGGGTTGGTGGCACCTGACAGCAACGAGCCCTATTTCCATGCGGACTGGGAACGCCGCGTGCTGGGCCTGACGCTCTCCTGCGGTGCATTTGGCGCATGGAACATCGATGAAAGCCGGCATGCGCGCGAGAATATCCCACCGGCGAGCTATCTCTCGGCCAGCTATTACGAGATCTGGACCCGGGCACTGGAAGTGCTTCTGGAACGGCACGGTTTTGCGACCAGCGCGGAAATTGCCTCGGGTACAAAACAGGTTGAGCCGGCGGTGCCCAAACGCATCTTGAAAGCCGATATGGTAGCGGGCGTGCTTTCCAAAGGAGGTCCGTGCGACCGGCCTTTGGAGACAAGGCCTGCCTTTGCCGCGGGCGATCGTGTCCGCACGAAAAACTTCAACCCGGAGACCCACACGCGATTGCCGCGTTACGCACGCGCCAAGACCGGCGTGGTCGAGGCGGTGCAGGGCGCTTTCGTGTTCCCGGATGACAATGCCCATGGCAAGGGCGAAAACCCGCAATGGGTCTATACCGTCGTTTTCGATGCGGCTGAGACCTGGGGCGAGGGTGCCGATCCGACGCTGACCGTCTCCATCGACGCCTGGGAGAGCTATCTTGAGCGCTTCTGAAAC
The DNA here is from genome assembly GCF_900108545.1 of Rhizobium sp. NFR12. NCBI lineage: Bacteria > Pseudomonadati > Pseudomonadota > Alphaproteobacteria > Hyphomicrobiales > Rhizobiaceae > Rhizobium > Rhizobium sp. NFR12. Next base: position 1,345,667 of record NZ_FNWM01000001.1, read on the forward strand.
TCGATGCGATAGCAAAACCGACCTTGCGCATTCGCCGGGCTTGCCGGTGTCACCGCAGGGTGATCCGGTCTTCCCCGAGCCCTGGACGGCTGAAGCCTTCGCGATGACCGTGCATCTGCACGAGCGCGGCGTGTTTACCTGGCCGGAATGGGCAGCGGCATTGTCGCGCCAGGTCCATCAGCCCGGCAGGGCAGAGGATGGAAGCGACTATTTCGACTGCTGGGTGGCCGCGCTATGCGACCTCCTCGGAGAGAAACGTGTCGCCGACGAAGCGACGATCCTTACCCTACAGCAAAGCTGGCAGCGCGCGGCGGAAGCCACGCCGCATGGCATGCCGATCGAGCTGAAAAACGATCCGCACCGACAGAGTTGACAACAGGCACCTTGAAAATACACATCAAGTGTGTATAGATAATCCATGAAGAGTGGCGACATCGTCTCTGCGTTGAAGGCTGATGGCTGGTACGAGGTCGCCAGGAAGGCCAGTCATGTCCAGTTCAAGCATCCAAGGAAGCTTGGTCGTGTAACTGTTCCTCACCCGAAGCGAGATATTCCAGTCGGAACGCTTAAGAGCATCGAGAAGCAAGCCGGACTAAATTTGAGGTAAGCCATGCGCAATTATATCGCACTGATCCATAAGGATGCCGACAGCGATTTCGGCGTTTCCTTCCCGGATTTCCCCGGTGTTGTCACCGCTGGTCGGGATCTGGACGAGGCGCGGCGCATGGCTGAGGAAGCGCTGGCGTTGCATGTCGAAGGATTGCTGGAAGATGGCGATGCCATTCCGGAACCGGCTTCGCTTGATGCGGTGATGGAAAACCAGGACAACAGGGACGGTGTCGCCATCCTTGTTTCGCTCAAGACCGAGGGCAAAAAGGCCGTTCGCATCAACATCACGCTTCCCGAAGACATGCTAGCGTCGATCGACGCTTTCGCCGAGGCCAATGGATTTACCCGATCCGGCTTTCTGGCCCGTGCGGCCAAGCATGAGATGGAGTCAGCTCATTCGGGCAATGGCCGGAAGCGAGCGCTGGCCGTCTGAACCAGCTTCCTTCATCCCCGGCTTCCATTCATCTTTCGTTCTTTTCAGTTGCGCTGGCAGGCAGAATCCTGCCAAGTCGCGGCCATGCAATTTGCGCCGCAACAAGACGAGGCCTTGAAGGCCGTTTCGAAATGGCTGAAGGAAGGCCGTAGCCAGGTTTTCCGTTTGTTCGGGTATGCGGGCACCGGCAAAACGACGCTCGCCAAGCATTTCGCCGAGCATGTGGATGGCGACGTGCTGTTTGCCGCGTTTACCGGCAAGGCGGCGCAGGTGCTGCGGTCGCGCGGCGCGCGCAATGCCAAGACCATTCACTCGCTGATCTATCGCCCCCGTGGCGAGGAAGAGGTTGAAAACGAGGAAACCGGCAAGACCTCCGTGTCGCCGATGTTCTCGATCAACCGCCAGAGCCCACTCACCAAGGCCGCACTGATCGTCATCGACGAATGCTCGATGGTGGACGAGCAGCTCGGCCGTGACCTCTTGAGCTTCGGTACGCCTGTTCTGGTTCTGGGTGATCCCGGCCAGCTGCCGCCGGTCACAGGCGGCGGGTTCTTTACCGAACAGGAACCGGATTATCTGCTGACCGATATCCATCGCCAGGCACAGGACAACCCGATCATCCAGCTCGCCATGACCGTGCGTGAAGGCAAGGAGATTATGCGTGGCGACTACGGCAAAGCGAAGGTCATTTCCCGCAGCGAGGTGACGCAGGAACTGGTGATGGAGGCCGATCAGGTTCTGGTCGGAACAAACCGGACCCGCAAGCGGTATAACCAGCGTCTTCGCGAGTTGAAGGGCTTTACCGCCGATTATCCTCAGTCCGGCGACAAGCTGGTCTGCCTTCGCAACGATCAGGTCAAGGGCCTTTTGAACGGGTCTCTGTGGCAGGTGATGAGTTCGTCGCGAGAAACCGTCAAGCCCGGTATCAACCTGATGATCCGCCCGGAAGACGACGACATGGATCGCGGTGCAGCCAAGATCAAGCTGCTGAAGACCGCGTTCGAGAGCGACGAGGAAATTCCGTGGTCGACACGCAAACGCTATGACGAGTTCGATTACGGCTATGCGCTGACCGTCCACAAGGCGCAGGGTTCACAGTGGCAGAACGTCGTTCTGTTCGACGAGAGTTTTGCCTTTCGCGATACGCGGGAGCGCTGGCTCTACACGGCTATCACCCGCGCTGCCGAAACGCTGACGATCGTCCGCTAGAGCGGTTCAGTTGAGGACGACACCGGCCACCAGTGCCTTGGCGATTGCCTGAAAACGGTTGCTCGCCTCGAACTTGTCGATCAGCGCGATCTCGATTCGGCGCATTTCGTCGAGATCAATCTCAAGCTCGCGGGCTATCCTTGATGCGGAATATCCATCGCTCATCAACGACAGGCATCGGCGTTCGATATCGGCAAGCGGCGGACAGGCTGCACGCCGGCTGGTCTCGGTACGGTCGTCGGTGTCCTGTGACACCAGGGTCTCGATCTGCTGCATCTGCCGCCGGATCTGGGAGATCTCTGCGGTCATCTCCCGTTTGCGTTGTTGAAGTGCGGTACTGAAGATGTCGTCGGCCTTGGCCTGGCTGGCAGCTCCTGCCAGCTCCGACAGGAGGTCCTGGATCATCACGATGCCGATGCCGACCTCGCGGCAGGCCGTGATAACTGCCATGCGACGGATCTGATCTGATGCGTAAACCCGCATCGGGGCCGTTCCGCGTCCCGTTGCACGGCCTGCGACCAGCAGCCCTTTTTCCTCGTAGAAATGCAGTGTCCGGTGCGTTACGCCGAACAGGTCCGCCACGTCGGCAATCGGCACAGGCTGATCCGGCAGCTCGAACGGCAACTGGATTTGCGGGAAAAATCTGATCGCCAGGAATTCCGGCGACAACAGGCAGGAGGGCTGGGAAGTCTGGCTCGGTGCATCAAACAGGTCGCTTCGCATCGGATCCTTCGGTCGCTACCTGGTCCTGCTCGATTGCATCCACAGGCCGCTTTATGCGTCATGATGAGCGGATGATCTTCGGTGAAAGGAATGCGGACCCGATTGATCGTGACAGCAGAATTCGCCTCGCCGGCCTCATGTGCCGCATCTTGCCGACTTGGCGAATTCTGCATGAAGACAACGTACGTAAAGTTTTAACGATTACTACTCCGGATTTTTGTAGATTATAATATGCTTACGTATCGGAAAGATCTATTTTCTACGTAATGTTCCCAAACGGTGGTCAACACGCTGCGCATGTCCTAAAAGCAGGCTGACATTTCTCGCTTCGGACGCTGCCATGACCACTACGCTCTCCGTCAATCTCAATGCTGTCGCCATGCTCCGCAATCGCCGCGATCTTCCGTGGCCGAGCGTTGAAGCTTTGGGGCGGATTGCGTTGCAGGCCGGGGCATCCGGACTGACGGTTCATCCGCGTCCCGACCAGCGCCATATCCGTTTTTCCGATCTGCCGGTTTTGCGCGCCCTGATCGACGACGAATTCCCAGATGCGGAATTCAACATCGAAGGCTATCCGAGCAAGGATTTCCTGGCGCTGTGCGAACGTATCCAGCCGGAGCAGGTGACATTGGTGCCTGACGATCCGGCCCAGGCGACGTCCGACCACGGTTTCGATTTCCGTGCGACAGGCGAAATGTTGAAGCCGATCGTGGCGCGCTTGAAAAAGGGCGGTATGCGCGTTTCGCTGTTTGCCGATGGTGACGGAGATGTCGAGGCAGTAAAGCTTGCCAAGGCGACCGGCGCCGACCGGATCGAACTTTATACCGGTCCCTATGGCGGCTGTTTCGACAATCCGGAACGCGGCATCGAGTTTCTCGAGCTGTTGGGAAGGACTGCGGATGCTGCATTGGCGCACGGCCTTGGCGTCAATGCCGGGCACGACCTGACGGTCGACAATCTCCCCGCGCTGGTGAAGCGCATTCCGGCGCTTGCCGAAGTCTCGATCGGCCACGGGCTGACGGCCGATGCGCTGGAATACGGAATGGCCGAGACGGTGCGTCGTTTCTGCCGCGCCTGCGGTCAGACGATCTAACTGAACCCGCAGCCGCGGTTCTCTCTTCGACCATGAGGCTGTTAGCGTCTGGTGCCGTCACGGCAGGCTTGTCACCGCGTAAAGGCGACGGGTCGGATGCTGACCCCACGCGGCGCTATCGAGCGCCTGAATGCCTTGCATCAGGCGGCTCCCTGCCTTGCACAAAAGGCAGATGGACAAAGTGCCGCAGTTCCGTTGACTGAGAACTTGATTAAGACCTGCATCATATTGCGCTGCAGCATTTCATTGTCATTCGTCATTCGGGGAAGCATCCATCGTGAGCAAGCATAGAGTTGTCGTCGTCGGGGGAGGTTTCGGGGGATTGCAGACGGTGCATGGGCTGAAAGGTGCCGATGCCGACATTACGCTCATCGATCGTCGCAACCATCATCTGTTCCAGCCGCTCCTCTATCAGGTCGCGACGACGGTGCTCGCCACGTCGGAAATCGCATGGCCGATCCGCAGGCTGTTCCGCGATCGGCGCGATGTCACGACGGTGCTCGATGAGGTTCTCGGGATCGACAAGGGTGCGAAGACGGTGAAGCTCGCGTCCGGCCGTATGGTGCCGTATGATACGCTTGTTCTCGCAACTGGCGCACGCCACGCCTATTTCGGCCGCGACGAATGGGAAAGTGTCGCGCCCGGCCTGAAGACGTTGGAGGATGCGACGACATTGCGCCGCCGCATCCTGCTCGCATTCGAGCGGGCAGAGATGGCGGAAAAGACGTCGGAGCTGGATTCCGAGCTGACATTCGCGATCATCGGCGCCGGTCCAACAGGCGTGGAAATGGCCGGCATGATCGCGGAACTCGCGAACAAGGTGCTGCCAAAGGAATTCCGCAAGATCGACACGACCCGCACACGGGTGATGCTGATCGAGGCAGGTCCACGCGTGCTGCCAGCTTTCACCGAGGATCTGTCGGCTTACACGAAGACGGCGCTCGAAAAGCTCGGCGTCGAGGTTCATACCGGCAAGCCCGTCACCGCGATCACCGAGGAAGGCGTCACCGTTGGCGACGCGTTCATTCCCTGCAAGACGGTGATCTGGGCAGCCGGTGTTCAGGCATCGCCCGCAGCGCGTTGGATCGGCGCGTCGGCGGACCGGGCAGGGCGCGCCGTCGTCGGTCCGGATCTGTCAGTCCCCGAGCAGCCCGAGATCTTTGTCATCGGCGATACCGCGCTGGTCTCGCAGGACGACGGCAAGCCGGTGCCCGGCATCGCGCCGGCCGCCAAGCAGCAGGGCGAATACGTCTCGAAGGTCATCAAGACGCGGCTCGCCGGCAAGCCTGTGCCCGCGGCGTTCCACTATCGCCACCAGGGCAGTCTCGCAACCATCGGCAAGCGTGCGGCGGTGATCGATTTCGGCAAGTTCAAGCTGACCGGAGGACTTGCCTGGTGGATCTGGGGGCTTGCCCATATCTACTTCCTGATCGGCACCAGATCACGCGCCGCCGTTGCCTGGAGCTGGCTGTGGATTTATCTGTCCGGCCAGCATAGCGCGCGGCTGATCACCCAGAAGGAAACGCTGAAGGACGAGTCCTGATCGTCTGGCCGCGTATGGATCCTCGGGCGTGAACCAGGGATCCAAGCACGATCTCAGACATCGGCGCGTTGAGCGTTCGTCAGATCGAGTTCCCAGGTCTGGCCAATGCATTCCGGGCCGAACATCGCATGTCGCTCCTCGGCGACAAGCGTGAAGCCGGTGGCCTCGTAGATGTGGAGGGCAGCCTTCAGCACGTCATTGGTCCACAGCGACAGCTTGGCATAGCCTGCCGCCTTCGCGAAGGCGATTGCTTGCTCGACAAGGGTCCTGCCAAGGCCGAGGCCACGGCCTGCGGGATCGACATAAAGGACGCGCAGCTTGGCGATGTTTTCGCCAGCGTCAGCGACCAGAACCGAGCCTATGCGCTGTCCGTCTCTTTCGGCAATCCAGCACCGCTCCCTGTCCGGATTGAAGTTCTGGATGAACCGTCCCGCCACCTCGGCGACGAGACCTTCGAACCGGTCGTTCCACCCGTATTCCCGCGTATAAGCGACCGACTGCGCCTCAATCAGCCAGCCCATGTCGCCGGTTCGGTGTTCACGGATCACGACCGGTGCCGTGGAGCGCTCCGTGGCTGCCAGAATACCGTGGATGGTAGCCATCGCGGTGACCACTCTGTCTCGATCAGCGTCGCTGATGCCGGAAAGCTCGCGGGCGATCTGCGCTCTCGATCGCGTGCCGAGCATTTCGTATTCCGCTTTCCCCGGCGCGGTAATCGTCAGGATTTGACTGCGCCGGTCCAACGGGTCGGGTTCGCTCCCGAGAAAGCCTGCTTCGCGGAATTTCTTCAGGATGCGGCTGAGATAGGCAGGATCGAGCCCGAGTTCACGGTTGAGCTCGGTGGCCGAAATTCTTTGGCTCGCGCCGATCTCGTAGAGGATACGCGCTTCCGTCAGCGTGTGGTCGGTATCGAGGTACCCCTTCGACAGCACGCCGAGCTTGTTGGTGTAGAAGCGGTTGAAGGCGCGGATTGCCTCGAAGGTCTCTGCTCTAGACATGATGATCCTCCCATCCAGGAGGATAGATGTTCCGGTATTTAGTTGACTGAGTCAACTAAATACCGGAACTAGGTCGCCTGTTGTCTTACGCGGTGAGGTCGGCCTTGCGGCTGTCTAAATAGGACGCAAGCGATTGGGGCTTTGCACCTGTCAGCGTCTCGTAATCGTCGGTCACCAGATCAAAGTTGCCTGCCTTGATATTGGCGTCGGCGGATACGAGCATCTTGATCAGGAAGTCGGGAAGCCCCGCATTGGCCATTCCGCCTGCAAGTTGCTCCTCGGTGACCTTGACGACCGCAAGCGGCTTTCCCGTGACCTTCGAAACCAGTGATGCGATCTCGTCCGCGCTGAGGCTTTCCGAGCCCGTCAATGTCACCGTCCTGTTGCCGGCCGGGGGATTGGCGAGCGCTGCTGCGGCGGCGCGGGCGCAGTCATCGCGCGCGATGTTGGAAAGCTTGCCGTCGCCCATGGCCGTGTACCAGGTGCCGGTCGCGAGGTTATGCGGCATCGACATCAGGTAATTGTCGCCGTACCAGGCGTTGCGCAGGATCGTGTAGGACAGCCCCGTCGCCTTGATGGCCTCCTCGGTCCCGAGATGATCCGGCGCGAAGCTCACCAGCGATCTGTCCGGGTTCGGCATAGATGTGTAGAGGATGTGCTTGACGCCGGCCTTTTCAGCAGCGGCAACGGCAGCCTTGTGCTGCTTGAGGCGACCACCCGGCGTGGCGAGATCATCGGTCGAGATGATCAGTAAGCGATCAATCCCTTTGAACGCCTCTACCAGCCCGGCTTCGTTAGTGAAATCCGCCTTGCGGGTTTCGATACCCTTGGCCGCAAGCTCCGACAGTTTGGATGGATCACGGCTGGCGGCAACGATATCGCCTGCGGAAACCTTCGATGTCTCTAGGAGGTGATGAAGAACGGCGCGGCCGAGCTGACCGGCGGCACCGGTGACGAGAAGTTTGGTCATCCTGCGTTTCCTATCTTTGTAAGTCTCAAAAAGAGACTAACACTAGAATAGGAATTGACGACCTCCTGTAAAGGAGGCAGTTTTGAGGGAGATCGTTACCAAAAGGGAACCACCGCAATGGCCGTTAACGCACGCAAGCCGACGCTGGCTGAGCGACCCTGTGACACGTCGACGTGGGATGACGGGAACTGTCCGGTCCGGGACGTGATGAACCAGATCGCAGGCAAGTGGTCGACGCTCATTCTTCAGGCGCTTTCGGAAAAGCCGTACCGGTTCGGCGAGCTGCGGCGGCTTGTGCCCGATATTTCCCAGCGGATGCTGACGCAGACGCTGCGGGATCTGCAGCGCGACGGTTACATCGATCGGCAGGTGTTTCCGACCAAGCCGCCAAGCGTCGAATACCGGATGACGCCGCTAGGCTACTCGCTGTTTGAACCACTCTCGGCAGTGCTTGCGTGGGCGGCAAGCAACCACGCCAACGTCAGGGCGGCACGGTCGAAGTTCGACGCGGGCGATGTTCGCTAACACAAAGGGCGGCCCGAAGACCGCCCCTGTCAGTGCACTATACCAAACGGATCAGTCGTCGAGCGATGCCATGTCTATGACGAAGCGGTAGCGCACGTCGCTCTTCAGCACGCGCTCATAGGCTTCGTTGACTTCCTGGATCTTGATCATCTCGATTTCCGAAACGATGTCGTGCTTGCCGCAGAAATCCAGCATGTCCTGGGTTTCCTTGATCGAGCCGATCATCGAACCCGACAGGCTCTTGCGGCCCGGGATCAGCGAGAAGGCATGAACCGGGATCGCATGCTCCGGTGCACCGACAATGACCATCGAGCCGTTGACCTTGAGCAGGCCGAGATAGGCGTTCCAGTCGATCGCCACGCCGGCCGTGCAGATGATCAGATCGAATGTGCCGGCAAGCTTGGTGAAGGTTTCCGCGTCGCTCGTCGCGTAATATTCCTTGGCGCCGAGCTTCAGGCCGTCTTCCTTCTTGGAGAGGCCCTGCGAGAGGACGGTGATATCAGCGCCCATCGCGGAACCGATCTTGACGCCCATATGGCCGAGACCGCCCATGCCGACGATCGCGACCTTCTTGCCAGGGCCAGCCTGCCAATGGTGGAGCGGCGAATAGAGCGTGATACCGGCGCAGAGCAGCGGAGCGGCAGCATCGAGCGGAAGATTGTCCGGGATCGACAGGACATAGCCTTCCTTGACGACGATGTGATCGGAATAGCCGCCCTGGGTGGCCGCATTGCCGTTCAACGTATCGACATCGTTATAGGTCTGGACGAGGCCCGGCATATACTGCTCGTTGTCGACATCACGCGCTGCGCAGCCGACGCAGCTATCGACGAAGCAGCCGACGCCGACGCGGTCGCCGACCTTGAATTTGGTGACGGCCGAACCGACGGCGGTAACGATGCCGGCGATCTCGTGACCGGGAACGATCGGGTAGACGGCGTTCTTCCATTCGTTGCGGACGGTATGGATGTCGGAATGGCAGATGCCGGCGAATTTGATATCGATCACCACGTCATCTTCATTCGGCTCGCGGCGCTCGAACGTAAACGGCGTAAGTGGCTTGGTGGCGTCGGTCGCGGCATAGCCTCGTGCAATAGCCATGGAAAACTCCATTCATTTTCAGTTGAAATCAACTGCCGGACTATGCCGATCCGTCGTCACAAGCGTTAGATCGATCCTGCAAGCTTCTTGCACGATCCTACAAATTCCGTTTTCGGATACTACCTCTGTCTTGTGCCTGATATGGATTTGCCATGTCAGTGCCGGAACGCGCGACGGTGGTGAGACTTCATGACAATTTCCTTCATGCCTTATCAGGAACTGACGGCACTCGCTGCCCGGCATGCGGTCGAAGGCAATGAGGGCACGACTGCGATCGAAGGGTTGCGGCTGCACCGATGTTCGGCTCCAACAGCGCCGCTTCATACGGCCTATTCTCCCAGTTACACGCTGGTCCTACAGGGCTCCAAGAGCCTGACGCTTGGCCGTGAGACGTATCGCTATGGCGTTGGTCAGTATCTTCTGACATCACTCGATCTGCCCGTCGCGTCCTGGGTGGTGGAGGCCAGCGGCGATATTCCCTACTACTGCCTCTGTCTCGATCTGAAGATGGAGCGGCTGCACGAATTGTTCGACCGTATCAACTTCCAGCCAGACTCTCTGGCAAGCGAGGGATACCGCGGGCTGACGGTCAACCATGCGTCGCCTGATCTGATCGATGCGACAACCAGACTGGTGCGGTTGCTCGATACGCCATCCGATATCGCTGCGATGGTGCCGCTTATCGAACAGGAGATCTTCTACCGCCTGCTGACCTCGCCCGATGGGCCAAGGCTTGTCCATATGGCCATGTCGGAAACGCAGAGTTCCAGAATCGCACGCGCCGTCAGTTGGTTGCGATTAAATTTCCATCGTCCGCTCAAGATCGAGGATCTGTCGGATCACGTGGGAATGAGCCCGTCCTCGTTCCACCATCACTTCAAGGCCGTGACGGCTCTCACGCCAGTGCAATTCCAGAAGCATCTCCGCCTTCACGAGGCGCGCCGGTTGATGCTGGTCGACGGGCTGGATGCAGGCAATGCCGGCCACCGCGTCGGTTACCAGAGCCCGTCCCAGTTCAGCCGCGAATATGGCCGTCTCTACGGCATGTCGCCGAGCCGTGACATCAGCGCAGTGCGTGAGCCGTCTGCCGGCTGATCGCGGTTGAGGCGGGTGAGCGCGACTTCTCTCTTGCTTTGCAAAGCCAATTCCTTCCGCATCTTATTCACAGGACCCGCCAGAAGCACTTGACGGACATGTGAAATCATTTATACCGCCAGAACCGTACCGTACGGTACTTCAGAGGTGAGCCGTGAGAACCGAAACCGCAGACATGCCCGACTTTTCGCCGCGCCAGAACGAGGTTCTGGAGCAGGCGCTGCGTCTGCTCGTCGAAGGCGGTGAGAAAGCACTCACCACATCCGGGCTTGCACGCGCTGCAAGCTGCTCGAAGGAAAGCCTCTACAAGTGGTTCGGTGACCGCGAAGGCCTGCTGGCGGCGATGATCGCCCATCAGGCCGCCAAGGTCCGCACGTTCGAGCGGTCCGGCGAGCGACTGAGTGCCGAGCTTTTGCGGGATCATCTCGAACTTTTTGCACGCGATCTGCTGGAGGTTCTCTCCGGCGATGTGTCGCTGGCGCTCAACCGGCTGGCGATCGGCCAGTCGGGACCGGGTGCCGGACCGAACGGATCCAAGCTCGGCAAGCTGCTGGTCGAGCATGGCCGCCGCCAGATCGATCGTCGCGCAATGGCGCTGATCGATGCGGGCAAACGGGTAGGGCTCCTGCGGTTCGACAACGCGGATGCCGCCTATCATACGCTTTACGGCCTGATCGTCTCCGACCTGCATGTCCGCATGCTGCTCGGCGAACCCGGGCTGAAGGATACTGCACGTCAGGCGGAAAGAGCCATCGATGCCTTTCTGTCGCTGTATCGCACCGAGAAACAGCCGCTGGAGGTGTCACGCACCTCTGCGGCCCGCTAATCATCAACAACAGTTACGTTCATAGGGAAGGAACATACGATGCGCGTTTATTACGATCGGGATGCTGATCTCAATCTCATCAAGTCCAAGAAGGTTGCCATCATCGGTTACGGTTCGCAGGGTCGCGCCCACGCGCTGAACCTGAAGGACAGTGGTGCCAGCAATGTCGTCATCGCCCTGCGTGCCGATTCGCCGACCGTCAAGAAGGCCGAAGCCGATGGCTTTAAGGTCATGACCGTTGCCGAAGCTGCCGCTTGGGCAGATCTGATGATGATGGCGGCTCCCGACGAGCTGCAGGCAGACATCTACAAGGCCGACATCGCCGGCAACATTCGCGACGGCGCTGCCATCGCTTTCGCACACGGCCTCAACGTCCATTTCGGCCTAATTGAGCCGAAGGCTTCCGTCGATGTCGTCATGATCGCACCTAAGGGCCCAGGCCATACGGTTCGCGGCGAATATCAGAAGGGCGGCGGCGTTCCTTGCCTCGTTGCCATCGACCAGAACGCGTCCGGCAATGCGCTTGAGATCGCTCTCTCCTACGCTTGTGGCGTTGGCGGCGGCCGGTCCGGCATTATCGAGACCACGTTCAAGGAAGAGTGCGAAACCGATCTGTTCGGCGAACAGGCTGTTCTCTGCGGCGGTCTCGTCGAGCTCATCCGCGCCGGTTTCGAAACGCTGGTCGAAGGCGGTTATGCGCCTGAAATGGCCTATTTCGAGTGCCTGCACGAAGTGAAGCTGATCGTCGACCTGATCTATGAAGGCGGTATCGCCAACATGAACTACTCGATCTCCAACACGGCCGAGTGGGGCGAATACGTCACCGGTCCGCGCATCATCACCGCCGAGACAAAGGCCGAGATGAAGCGGGTTCTGACCGATATCCAGACTGGCAAGTTCACGTCCGACTGGATGCAGGAATACCGTGCCGGTGGCGCCCGCTTCAAGGGCATTCGCCGCATGAACGACAAGCACCAGATCGAGGAAGTCGGCACCAAGCTTCGCGCCATGATGCCATGGATCGGCAAGAACAAGCTGGTCGACAAGGCCGTGAACTAAGCGATTTTTGCAGATTGAAACGGAGGCCGGAGCCGAAAGCTCCGGCCTTTCGCATTTCTGGGTGACGTCGAGCGGGTGAAGTCGCCGGTCGAGGCTCCCCGGTCAACCATTGCTTAAGCAAGTTCTGCGATTCTCTCGCAGTTCGGATCGATCCTGATCCAGTTTAGCGTAATGGGTAGGCGTCTCGTGAGCATGTGGACCAAGCATCACAAGAAAAGAAAATTCGGTCGTTTCGTCCTGCCTGCCATCACGATCGCATTCGTTTCCTATTTCGGATATCATTCCGTGCATGGCGAACTCGGGCTGATCGCGACGGAGAAATTCGAGAAGCGGCGGATCGAGCGGGTTGCCGAACTGACAAGGCTGACCGACGGTCGCAGGGCGTTGGAGCGTCAGGTCCAGTTGATGAGCGACGGGTCTCTCGAGAAGGACATGCTCGACGAGATCGCCCGTTACCAGCTCAACGTCTCCAAGCGCGACGAGATCGTGATCTTCAACAACTACTTCTAAATTAACCACAAGCTGGTTAATTTCACAATTCAGCAACGATATCAGTGATTTAATTTGGATGTGAGCCATGCAATTATGGCATTGCTGGTCCGTGCTTTCTTCCCTATGTTACGCTCCGAAACCAGGGTGCGTCATTTTGACATGATGTCCCCTTTATAAAGAGCAGCACACAGGGAGGGATCGATGGCGCAAGCTAAAACCGCGTCTACGTCCGGCCGCAAAACGGCGGCAAAGTCTGCAACCCAGAACGTTTCAAAGGATTTTACCGGCAAGAATATGTCGGACTTCGGCAAGGATGACGAGCTGCACGCGTATCGCGAAATGCTGCTCATCCGCCGCTTCGAGGAAAAGGCCGGCCAGCTTTACGGCATGGGCTTCATCGGTGGTTTCTGTCACCTCTATATCGGCCAGGAAGCTGTCGTCGTCGGCATGCAGATGGCGCAGAAAGAGGGCGATCAGGTCATCACCGCCTATCGGGACCACGGCCATATGCTGGCAACCGGCATGAGTGCCCGTGGTGTGATGGCGGAACTGACGGGGCGTCGCGGCGGCTATTCCAAGGGGAAGGGCGGCTCGATGCACATGTTCTCCAAGGAAAAGCAGTTCTACGGCGGCCACGGCATCGTCGGCGCACAGGTGTCTCTCGGCACCGGTCTTGCCTTCGCCAATGCCTATCGCGGCAATGACAGCGTATCGGTCGCCTATTTCGGCGATGGCGCTGCCAACCAGGGCCAGGTGTACGAGAGCTTCAACATGGCTGCTCTCTGGAAGCTCCCGATCGTCTACATCGTCGAGAACAACCGTTATGCGATGGGCACATCGACCGCCCGCGCGACGGCGCAGTCGAACTATTCGCTGCGTGGCTCCGGCTTCGGCATTCCCGGCATCCAGGTGGATGGTATGGATGTTCGCGCCGTTAAGGCCGCCGGCGACGAGGCGCTCGCTCACTGCCGTTCCGGCAAGGGTCCGATCATTCTCGAAATGCTGACCTACCGCTACCGTGGTCACTCGATGTCCGACCCGGCCAAGTATCGCTCCAAGGAAGAAGTGCAGAAGATGCGCTCCGAGCAGGATCCGATCGAACAGGTGCGTCTGCGCATCCTCGACGGTGGCTGGGCGACCGAGGACGAACTGAAGGCGATCGACAAGGATATCCGTGACGTGGTCTCGGATTCTGCAGATTTTGCCCAGAACGATCCGGAGCCGGATGTATCCGAGCTCTACACCGACATTCTGCTCTGATCGCGGGGAGGGAACCTCAATGCCAATCGATATCCTGATGCCCGCGCTTTCTCCCACGATGGAAGAAGGCACGCTCAGCAAGTGGCTGAAAAAAGAGGGTGACAAGGTCACCTCCGGCGACGTGATCGCCGAAATCGAGACCGACAAGGCGACCATGGAAGTGGAAGCTGTCGATGAAGGCGTGATCGGCAAGCTGCTGATCGAGGCCGGCACCGAAAACGTCAAGGTCAATACCAAGATCGCAATCCTGCTTGCCGAAGGCGAAACCGCCGACGACATGAAGGCTGACAAGCCTGCACAGGAAAGTGCGCCCCAGGCAGACGCTCCGAAGGCAGACGCTCCGAAGGCCGATGCCGACACTCCGGCGGCGACCTCCGATGCTGCCGGCGGCAAGGCCCGCGAAGCCAAGGACGAGACACCTGCTGACGCCAAGGTTCCGGCCCAGCCGAAGATCGACGTCGCTGCCGATCCGGACATTCCGGCCGGCACCGAAATGGTGATGACCACGGTTCGCGAAGCGCTTCGCGATGCCATGGCCGAAGAAATGCGTCGCGATGGCGATGTGTTCGTGATGGGTGAGGAAGTCGCCGAATACCAAGGCGCCTACAAGATCACGCAAGGGCTGCTGCAGGAATTCGGCGCGCGTCGCGTCGTCGATACGCCGATCACCGAACACGGCTTTGCCGGCGTCGGCGTCGGTGCTGCCATGGCCGGCCTGAAGCCGATCGTCGAGTTCATGACGTTCAACTTCGCCATGCAGGCGATCGACCACATCATCAACTCGGCTGCCAAGACGCTTTACATGTCCGGCGGCCAGATGGGTGCGCCGATCGTGTTCCGTGGACCGAACGGTGCTGCTGCCCGCGTTGGCGCACAGCACAGCCAGGATTACGCTGCCTGGTACAGCCAGATCCCGGGCCTCAAGGTCGTCATGCCGTATACGGCTGCCGACGCGAAGGGTCTTTTGAAGGCTGCGATTCGCGATCCGAACCCGGTCATCTTCCTGGAAAACGAGATCCTCTACGGACAGCAGTTCGAAGTGCCGAAGCTGGACGATTTCGTTCTGCCGATCGGCAAGGCGCGTATCCACAAGACGGGCAAGGACGTCACTGTCGTGTCCTTCGGTATCGGCATGGCCTATGCCACGAAGGCGGTTGCCGAACTCGAGAAGGACGGCATCGATGTCGAACTGATCGATCTTCGCACCATCCGTCCGATGGACCTGCCGACCGTCATCGAATCGGTGAAGAAGACGGGTCGTCTGGTCACCGTCGAGGAAGGCTATCCGCAGTCGTCGGTTGGCACCGAAATTGCCACCCGCGTCATGCAGCAGGCCTTCGACTATCTCGATGCGCCGATCCTGACGATCGCCGGCAAGGACGTGCCCATGCCTTACGCCGCCAACCTTGAAAAGCTGGCGCTGCCGAATGTCGGTGAAGTCGTTCAGGCGGTGAAGACCGTCTGCTACAAGTAAGGGACCGGTGATGCCGAAATCTTCTGTGAAGCAGATTCTGCCGGTTTCCGGTTCTTGGTTCCGAGTGATCGGCACCAAGAACAACCCGGTCTTTGAAAGAATTGTGTTCTGGGCCTTGGTCAAGACCGAAGACACCGAGGTGATCGTCGGTGTCCCGCGCGAAGAGATTGGCGTGATTGGTGCCGTAGACGGCTGGCTTGAAGACGTTGCCGGTTACATCGAAGTGACGCCTGAAGACGTCGCCCGGCTGACGGAACATCCTGACGAACTTGCCCAGTTTGAACTTGTGTGGGCGGAGGATTAACATGCCTATCAACATCACCATGCCTGCCCTGTCACCGACCATGGAGGAGGGCAACCTCGCCAAGTGGCTGGTCAAGGAAGGCGATACGGTCAAGTCCGGCGACGTGATCGCCGAAATCGAGACCGACAAGGCGACGATGGAAGTCGAAGCCGTCGACGAAGGCGTTGTCGCCAAGCTGGTGGTTCCGGCCGGCACCGAAGGCGTCAAGGTCAACGCCCTGATCGCCATCCTGGCGGTCGACGGCGAAGATGTTTCGGCTGCCGCTTCCGGCGGCGAGGCTCCGAAGGCTGAAGCCCCGAAGGCAGATGCTCCGAAGGCTGAAGCCGCTCCTGCGGAGAAGGCGTCCGAAGCGCCGAAGTCCGAAGCCAGTTCCGACAAGCCGCTGACGGATGCCGCTCCGGCACCGTCGACGCCTGCTCCGAAGGCAGAAGACGGCAAGCGTGTGTTTTCGTCGCCGCTCGCCCGTCGTATGGCCAAGGAAGCCGGTCTCGATCTCACCGGCGTTACCGGCACCGGCCCACATGGCCGTGTCGTCAAGGCCGATATCGAGAAGGCAGCCGCTTCCGGCGGTGCAAAGCCTGCTTCTTCTGCTGCAACGCCGGCAACTGCCGGTGCCGCTCAGGTTCCAGCCGCGCCAATGGCAAAGGGTCCGTCGGACGACAACATCATGAAGCTGTTTGCGGAAGGCTCGTACGAGCTTCTGCCGCATGACGGCATGCGCAAGACGATCGCCTCGCGCCTGACCGAGTCGACCCAGACGGTTCCGTCGTATTTCGTTTCGATGGATTGCGAACTCGATGCGATGCTCAAGCTGCGCGCCGAGATCAATGCGTCCGCGCCGGTGAAGAAGACGGAAAAGGGTGAGGTTCCGGCCTTCAAGCTTTCCGTCAACGACTTCATCATCAAGGCGATGGCGCTGGCGCTGCGGGATGTTCCCATGGCAAACGCCTCCTGGACGTCTTCTGCCCGCGTCCTGCACAAGCATGCGGATGTCGGCGTCGCCGTGTCGATCCCGGATGGTCTGATCACTCCGATCGTCCGCAAGGCCGAGACGAAGACGCTTTCGGTCATCTCCAACGAGGTCAAGGATCTCGCCAAGCGGGCCCGCGACAAGAAGCTGAAGCCGGAAGAATACCAGGGCGGCACCACGTCGGTGTCAAACCTCGGCATGTTCGGTGTCTCCAACTTCACGTCGATCATCAACCTGCCGCAGGCCTCGATCGTCTCTATCGGCGCGGGTGTCGAAAAGCCGATCGTTCGTGGCGGCAAACTCGAAGTCGGCACGGTGATGACGGCAACGTTCGCCTTCGACCACCGCGTCATCGACGGCGCGCTCGGCGCGGAGCTTGCCTCGGCCTTCAAGCGCTACATCGAAAGCCCGATGGGCATGCTGGTTTAAAACAATCTCGGCCGCGGCCTATGTCGCGGCCGTTCCCATCCGCGAATGCGCTTGATGCGTGACATTTGTAAGCTGCTCTACCATATTTGATGGAGCGGAATACGGTCCGCTCAGGAGCACGTCGATGGCGAATGACCCGGTGGATATGATCATGCCCATGCTGCGTGAAATACGCGGCGAAATGCATGAAATACGCGGTGAACTCGGTGCCGTAAAACAGCAATTGCACAAGCTTGAGATCGGCCAGAAGAGTATTCGCAATGCGGTGACCGCCGATACCATGCTTTCGAAGTTCACGACCGGTGATTTCGAGGAGCGGATATCCGAACTCGAAAGCAAGGTCGAGACGCTGATGAAGGGGACCTGACCTCGGCTGAGGCAAGTCGGCAGGGAATGACTGGGCGTATGGACACTATGAAAACCGTTCTCTGCTTCGGCGACAGTCTCACATGGGGATACGACCCCGTCGGTCCCGGCCGGCATGCGTTCGAGGATCGCTGGACGAGCGTGCTCGGCGCCGCACTCGGAGACGAGGTCACGGTCATTGCCGACGGCCTGAACGGGCGCACGACCGGCTATGACGACCATCTCGCCGATTGCGATCGCAACGGGGTCAAGAATTTCCCGACGGTCCTGCACACCCATATGCCGCTTGATCTGGTTGTCATCATGCTTGGCACCAACGACATGAAGCCAGTCATCGCCGGCACGGCGCATGCCGCGCGGGCCGGGATCCAGCGGCTGGTCGCTTTGATCCGGCACCACGAATGGTCGTTCGACTATGATGCACCGGACGTGCTGATCGTTTCGCCACCGCCGCTTTGCGAGACCGGGGACCCGATCTTTTCGGCGATGTTCCAGGGCGGGATCGAGCAGTCGTCGATGCTGGCCTCGCTCTACCGAGATCTCGCCGACGAGCTCGGGTGCGGCTTTTTCGATGCAGGATCGGTCGCAAAGACCAGCCCGCTCGACGGTGTGCACCTGACGGCGGAAGACACCCGCGCCATCGGCCGCGGCCTTGAGCCGATCGTCCGGATGATGCTCGGCATCTGACCCAAGAATTCACATCGGCAGGCCGCTCATCGATGGTCGCCGCAGACACAGACTTAAAAAGACAAAGGCAGGAAACAATGGCTCAGTCCTACGATCTCATCGTTATCGGCGCCGGTCCGGGCGGTTATATCGCCGCGATCCGTGCATCCCAGCTGGGCATGAAGGTTGCAGTCGTCGAGCGCGAGCATCTGGCCGGCATCTGCTCCAACTGGGGCTGCATCCCGACCAAGGCGCTGCTTCGGACCGCCGACGTGCTGCATACAGCCCAGCATGCCAAGGATTACGGACTGACGCTGGAAGGCACGATCACGCCCGACGTCAAGGCGGTCGTTGCACGATCGCGCGGCATTGCCAACCGCATGAACAGCGGCGTCGGCTTCCTGTTCAAGAAGAACAAGATCGATATCATCTGGGGTGAAGCCAAGGTCACCAAGCCGGCATCCGGTTCGCAAATGGCCGAAATCGTCGTCGGCAAGATCACCAAGGAGATCGTCCAGCCGCAGGGTCCGGTGCCCAAGAACACGCTGGGCGAGGGCACCTACACCGCCAAGCACGTCATCGTCGCCACCGGCGCCCGTCCGCGTGCGCTGCCGGGTATCGAGCCCGATGGCAAGCTGATCTGGACCTACTTCGAAGCGATGAAGCCGGAAGAGTTGCCGAAGTCGCTGCTCGTCATGGGGTCTGGCGCGATCGGCATCGAGTTTGCGTCGTTCTATCGCACCATGGGCGTCGACGTGACCGTGGTCGAAATCATGAGCCAGGTCATGCCGGTCGAGGATGCAGAAATTTCGGCCTTCGCCAAGAAGCAGTTCGACAAGCAGGGCATCAAGATCCATCTCGAAGCCAAGGTTTCGAAGGTCGAGAAGGGTGCAAACTCGATCACTGCCACGATCGAGAAGAAGGACGGTTCGTCGGAAAAGATCACCGCAGACCGGATGATCTCGGCTGTCGGCGTGCAGGCCAATATCGAGAATATCGGCCTTGAGGCTGTCGGCGTGAAGACCGACCGCGGCTTTATCGTCATCGACGGTTACGGCAAGACCAATGTCGAGGGTATCTACGCGATCGGCGATGTCGCCGGCGGTCCGCTGCTTGCGCACAAGGCCGAGCATGAAGCCGTCGTCTGCATCGAGAAGATCGCCGGCCTGCCGAACGTGCACGCCATGGACAAGAGCAAGATCCCGGGCTGCACCTATTGCAACCCGCAGGTCGCGTCGGTTGGTCTGACGGAAGCGAAAGCCAAGGAGCAGGGCCGCGAGATCCGCGTCGGCCGCTTCTCGTTTGCGGCCAACGGCAAGGCCGTGGCGCTCGGCGAGGACCAGGGCATGGTCAAGACGATCTTCGACAAGAAGACTGGCGAGCTGATCGGTGCGCATATGGTCGGAGCGGAAGTGACCGAACTGATCCAGGGATTCGTCGTCGCCATGAACCTCGAGACGACAGAGGAAGACCTGATGCACACCATCTTCCCGCATCCGACGATTTCGGAATCGATGAAGGAAAGCGTCCTTGACGCCTATGGCCGCGTCCTGAACGCTTAGGTCTTAGCGCCGATTGCATATGGGCGGCTTGCCGCCCATATCTGCTGAAGAGGTTTGAACGGAGTAAGTCATGGGCGTGGGCTGGTTTGCAGCGATCATCATCGGAGGCCTGGCAGGCTGGCTTGCCGGCAAGCTGATGGATATGCGCTTCGGCATCTTCATGAATATCGTGATCGGCATCGTCGGCGCGGTGATTGCCAACGCGATCTTCAATGCGGCCAACATCCATGTCGCCAGCGGTTGGCTGGGTTACCTCGTGCAGGGTTTCGTCGGCTCGTGCATTTTGCTATTTGTCGCAAAACTCGTCAGGCGTTGACGGTACCCGCATTCAAAGCGGTTGAGGACAGTTAATTATGGTCACCATTCTCGACAGGATAAACCTTATCACCCCGGCCACGGGCGATGAGAAGCGTGTCCGCCATCCGGAAAAGGCGCATCGGCCCGATACCGAAGTGCTGCGCAAGCCGGAATGGATCCGTGTCAAGGCTCCGGTTTCCAAGGGCTATCAGGAAACCCGTTCGATTGTGAAGGAGCACAAGCTCGTCACCGTCTGCGAGGAAGCCGGTTGCCCTAACATCGGCGAGTGCTGGGACAAGAAGCACGCCACGTTCATGATCATGGGCGAGATCTGCACGCGCGCCTGCGCCTTCTGCAACGTCTCGACAGGAAAGCCGAACGCGCTCGACCTGTCAGAGCCTGAAAACGTCGCAAAGGCCGTCAAGGCGATGGGCCTGCAACACGTCGTCATCACCTCGGTCGATCGTGACGATCTGGCCGACGGCGGTGCCGAGCATTTCGAGAAGGTGATCTGGGCGATCCGTGCGGCGTCACCGTTGACGACGATCGAAATCCTGACGCCGGACTTCCTCAAGAAGCCGGGCGCTCTCGAGCGAGTCGTTGCGGCAAAGCCCGACGTCTTCAACCACAATATGGAGACGGTTCCGGGCAATTATCTGACGGTTCGCCCCGGTGCGCGGTATTTCCACTCGGTTCGTCTGCTGCAGCGGGTGAAGGAACTGGATCCGACGATGTTCACCAAGTCGGGCATCATGGTCGGCCTCGGCGAAGAGCGCAACGAAGTGCTGCAGCTGATGGACGACCTGCGGACCGCCGACGTCGACTTCCTGACGATCGGCCAGTATCTGCAGCCGACCCGCAAGCATCATGCGGTGATGAGTTTCGTGACGCCGGAAGAGTTCAAGTCCTACGAGACCGTGGCCTATACGAAGGGCTTCCTGATGGTGGCGTCCAGCCCGCTGACGCGCTCCTCGCATCACGCAGGCGATGATTTCGCGCGTCTGCGCGCCAATCGCGCGCGCAAGCAGCTCGCTGCTGCGGTGTAATCCGCACCTCTGCGGTCTGGCGGCCGATCACTCGGCCGCTTGAATCTTCTCGATCTTATCCTGGTTCTTGTCCTGCCCGCGGCGGCGCTCGCGCAGCGTCGTGCGATGTCCGCGTGTCTCGGCTTTCGCCATTTCCACAAAATAGGCGAGCATGGGGAGCTGGTTCATATCGGCCAGTTGCTTGGCGGATTCGAGCAGCTTGATCATTTGCGTGAAGTCATCCATGGAATGCGTCTTTCCGACAGGTAAAGGCCAGTCATCTCCCGTGAAGCGTTATACGCAGGATTGATCCCGCGGATCATTACAACTTCATTGCTGAGACATTAAAATTATTTAATCTTTCGGCGTCCCGTTATCGAGCCGAGCGGCGACGTCCCAGATATGCCTTGAAGCAACAACCCGCCAGAGGGCAGGGCCATTTTTTTGGACGACAGCGAGAGCGCAGGATTTGGGCGCGCCTGATGTTGAAATCGCACCGACACATGCGTCAGCTTCTTGATCTTCTGCCTGTGCGCGATTAACTCCACGACATGCCCAAGTTCGAAATACGCCGCCCCGTCAAGCATAGTCCCGAGAAGATGTACGCGCTCGTCGCCGACATCGAGAAATATCCGGAATTCCTGCCGCTTTGTGAAGCGCTGTCGATCCGTTCCCGCAAGGAACGCGACGGCAAGGAGTTGCTGCTTGCCGACATGACCGTCGGCTACAAGGCGATCCGTGAGACTTTTACGACCCAGGTCCTGCTGCATCCGGCGGAGCAGGCGATCGATGTCAAATATATCGAAGGTCCGTTCAAGTATCTCGATAACCGCTGGCGGTTCGAGCCGGCGACGGACGGTTCCGACGGTTGCACCGTTGCCTTCTTCATCGACTATGAATTCAAGAGCATGATTCTTGGCGCTCTGATGGGTTCGATGTTTGACCGCGCTTTCCGCATGTTCGCTGAAGCGTTTGAAGCACGTGCGGACAAGATCTACGCCTGATCCCGGTCAGGCTCAGTCCGCCGCATCCAGCAGCATCTCCAGCGCAGTCCTGATGGTCGCAAGCCGGATCTCCTTCCGGCCGGTGTCGCCATAGCGCATCGCGCGGTGCAGGATCGTTCCGTCCCGGCTGCAGGCTGCGAGATGGACCAGCCCGACCGGCTTGTCGACCGAGCCGCCGCCGGGGCCTGCTATGCCTGTTACGGCAACCGCGAGACCGGCGCGAGAGCGGAACAGGGCGCCAGTTGCCATCAACAGGGCAGTTTCCCTTGAGACGGCGCCGTGTGTTGCAAGCACCGACGAGGGCACTCCCAGCATGTCCATCTTCGCGTCATTGGTATAAGTGACAAAGCCGCGATCAACGACCGCCGACGACCCGGCGATCTCGGTCAGCGCTCCGGCGATCAGGCCGCCTGTGCAGGATTCTGCCGTCGAGACCATCAGCTTGCGCTTTGAAAGCGTCTCGATGATGCGGCGGGCCTGTGCCTCGATATCGTCCGGAAACAGGCTCATGCCTTCACCGAGCCGAACACGACGGTGGCTGTGGCAATCGCCGCGATCCCCTCGCCACGGCCGACAAATCCGATCTTCTCGTTGGTCGTCGCCTTGACCGAGCAGCGGTCGAGCGAGATGCCGAGGATTTCGGCGAGCTTTTCGCGCATTTCCTGACGATGCGGACCGACCTTGGGGGCTTCCGCGATCAGCGACACATCGGCATTCATGATGGTTCCGCCGTGTTCGCGCACGATCTTCGCGGCGTGCTCAAGAAAGATCCGTGAGGCCGCGCCCTTCCACTGCATATCGGAGGGCGGGAAGTGGTCGCCGATGTCGCCGGCGCCGCAAGTGGCAAGCAGCGCGTCGGTGAGCGCATGCAGCGCCACGTCGGCATCCGAATGGCCGCTCAGCTTCTGATCGTGCGGAATGAAAATCCCGCACAGCGTCACGCCGTCGCCCGGCACGAGCTGGTGGACGTCGTAGCCATTGCCGGTGCGAACATCCGGCAAGTAGTGTTCGGCAGGGTTGCCCTGAGTGAGTTTTTCGTCCGCCATGTCGATATCCCGCTTCAGTGTCAGTTTGATATTGTCGACGGAGCCTTCCACAAGCGTCACGGGAAGACCCGCCCATTCGGCGATGGAGGCATCGTCGGTGAAATCGTCGCGGCGAAGGGCTGCTGCCTTTTCATGCGCGGTGCGGATTTCCGAGAGACGGAAGCTCTGCGGTGTCTGGGCCGCATAAAGCCCCGACCGCGATACCGTCTCATGCACCAGCCCATCCGAACCGCCGCGCTTCAGCGTGTCGGTCACGGCCATCGCCGGCAGAATTCCGTCCTTGCCCGCGGCAAAGCCGTCTGCAATGCGATCCAGCAGCACGTGGTCGACGAAGGGGCGCGCCGCATCGTGGATCATCACATGGGTCGCCTCGGTTGCCGCAAGTGCCCGCAGACCTTCGTACACGGACCGCTGCCGCGTATCGCCGCCGAAGGTGACGATGACGTTCTCAGCGCCGCCAAGTCCCAACGTCGAGGCCGCATAGAGCGTCTCGTCTTCCGGGTGAATGACGACGACGATCGGGCCGCTCTTTGGCCAGGTCAGAAATTTCTGCAGCGTATGATGTATGACCGGCAAGCCACCGATACGGCGATATTGTTTCGGCCCGTCTCCCGGCGCACCCGCACGCTCTCCGCGGCCAGCGGCCACGATGACGATGCCTATCTTGAAGATCTCGCCGTCCATGAGCCCTCGGAAATTGGTGGGAGGTTGACAGCCGCAGAACTATAGGACCAAAAGCCTTAATTCCAGCACGTCGCTTAAAAATAACGCAGCTCGTGAATTGCCCTTGGCAAACGCATGACTCCTGAATAAAAATAGTGCAGAAGAATTATCTGCCCGAAAGATCATCATTTGTCGCTCCCTGATCTATCCTCATCTTTTCATATCGGGCCAGTCGCCATCCGTAATCGGGTCGTCCTGGCGCCGATGTCCGGCGTCACCGATCTCCCGTTCCGCACGCTTGCCTGGCGTCACGGTGCGGGTCTGGTCGTGACCGAGATGGTGGCGAGCCGCGAGCTGGTGATGAACCGCGAGGAATCCTGGTCGCGCCTGCAGGGAGCGGGGATCACGCCGCATATGGTGCAGCTCGCCGGTCGCGAAGCGCACTGGATGGCGGAGGCGGCAAAGATCGCCGAAGCCAATGGTGCCGATATCATCGATATCAACATGGGCTGTCCGGCCAAAAAGGTGACGGGTGGCTATTCCGGGTCGGCGCTGATGCGCGATCCAGATCACGCGCTGTCGATGATCGAGGCGACCGTCAAGGCGGTCAACGTGCCGGTCACCGTCAAGATGCGGCTCGGCTGGGACGAGAATACCATCAACGCACCGGAAATTTCGCGCCGTGCCGAACAGGCCGGTGCCCGGATGATCACCATCCATGGCCGCACCCGCATGCAGTTCTACGAGGGCAAGGCGGACTGGGATGCCATTCGCGCCGTGCGCGATGAGATCAAGATCCCGCTGATCGCCAATGGCGATGTCGAAACGCCGGAAGATGCGGCCGAGATCATCCGGCGCTCGGGCGCCGATGCGGTCATGGTCGGGCGCGGCGCGCAGGGTCGTCCCTGGCATATCGGTTGGCTTGCCGGCGCTTCTGCACCGGGGCGCGAGGAGATGGCTGTCATCGTCGTTGAACATTACGAAGCGATGCTCGAACTCTATGGCCGCGAGGCCGGGCTTCGACACGCGAGGAAACATCTCGGCTGGTATCTCGACCGGTTCGCGCCGAACCTGCCAGCAGATCAGAAGGGCGCAATCATGATCTCGAAGGACGCGACCGACGTTTCGAAAAGAATGTCGTCGGCACTGCTCGACGGTGCGTTCGATGAGTCGGCAAGGAAGGCAGCATGACCAAGTCTCCCGCACCCGATGCCGCGCAGGGGCAAGCGCTGGCCATGGCGGTTCTCAATTCCGTTCAGAACCCCGTCATTCTTGTCGATGCCGATGGCAGGGTCGCATTCGCCAACTGGGAAGCCGAATCGTTCTTCGGCTCCAGCGCCTCGCATTTGGCCAAGAACACGATCTCGAGTTTCATTCCGTTCGGAAGCCCGCTTCTTGCGCTGATCGATCAGGTGCGCGAGCGCAAGGCGCCGGTCAACGAGTACCGTGTCGACCTGTCGTCGCCGCGCCTCGGCCAGGAAAAGCTGGTCGACCTCTATGTCGCGCCTGTCGTCAGCGAACCGGGGTCTGTCGTCGTGGTGTTCCAGGAACGCTCGATGGCCGACAAGATCGACCGCCAGCTGACCCACAGGGCAGCGGCACGATCGGTCACCGGTCTTGCGTCGATGCTGGCGCACGAGATCAAGAACCCGCTCTCCGGCATCCGCGGAGCAGCCCAGCTGCTTGAGTCGGTCGTGCCGGACGAAGACCGCTCTCTGACCCGGCTGATCTGCGACGAGACCGACCGCATCGTGTCGCTGGTGGACCGTATGGAGGTGTTTTCCGACGAGCGTCCGATCGACCGTATGCCGCTCAACATCCATTCCGTGCTCGATCATGTGAAGGCTATCGCCAAGGCGGGGTTCGGACGCGACATCAAAATCGCGGAAATGTACGATCCGTCGCTGCCGCCGGTCTATGCAAACCGCGACCAGCTGGTGCAGGTGTTTTTGAACCTCATTAAGAATGCCGCCGAAGCGGTGGGTGATCAGCCGGATGCGGAGATCATGCTGACCACCGCCTACCGGCCGGGCATCCGCCTGTCGGTTGCCGGCACGCGGGAGAAGATCTCGCTGCCGCTGGAATTTTGCGTCATCGACAACGGTCCGGGCGTGCCGGCCGATATCCTGCCGCATCTGTTTGACCCTTTCATCACCACCAAGACGAACGGTTCCGGCCTTGGTCTGGCGCTGGTTGCTAAAATCATCGGTGCCCATGGCGGCATCATCGAATGCGACAGCCAGCCGCGCCGGACGATATTCCGCGTTCTTATGCCCATGCACAAGGAAGAAGGCGGCGATGGCCGCGCCTTGAACTTCACAGGAAGCGATTAATGACTGCCACGATCCTTGTCGCAGACGACGACGCAGCCATCCGCACGGTTCTCAACCAGGCGCTGACCCGCGCCGGTTATGACGTCCGCATCACATCGAATGCCGCAACGCTGTGGCGCTGGATTTCCGCCGGCGAGGGCGATCTTGTGGTCACCGACGTGATCATGCCGGATGAAAATGCGTTCGATCTTCTGCCGCGCATCAAGAAGGCAAGGCCGGATCTCCCGGTACTGGTCATGAGCGCCCAGAACACGTTCATGACCGCCATCAAGGCCTCGGAGAAGGGCGCCTACGACTATCTGCCGAAGCCGTTCGACCTGACCGAGCTGATCGCCATCATCGGGCGGGCGCTGGCCGAACCGAAGCGCAAGCCGGCTCGCCTCGACGACGATACGCAGGACGGCATGCCGCTGGTCGGCCGTTCGACGGCGATGCAGGAAATCTACCGGGTTCTGGCGCGTCTGATGCAGACCGACCTGACGCTGATGATTACCGGCGAGTCGGGCACCGGCAAGGAACTTGTCGCCCGCGCACTGCATGACTACGGCAAGCGCCGCAACGGCCCCTTCGTTGCGATCAACATGGCGGCAATTCCGCGCGATCTGATCGAGTCGGAACTGTTCGGCCACGAAAAGGGAGCCTTCACCGGCGCCCAGAACCGCTCGACCGGCCGCTTCGAACAGGCCGAAGGCGGCACGCTGTTTCTCGACGAAATCGGCGACATGCCGATGGATGCCCAGACGCGGCTTCTTCGCGTTCTGCAGCAGGGCGAATACACGACCGTTGGCGGTCGCACGCCGATCCGCACCGACGTGCGCATCGTTGCCGCGACAAACAAGGATCTGAAGCAACTCATCAACCAGGGTCTGTTCCGCGAGGACCTTTACTATCGCCTCAACGTCGTTCCGTTGCGCCTTCCGCCGCTGAGAGATCGCGCCGAAGATATTCCCGATCTCGTCCGCCATTTCATGCAGATGGCGGAGAAGGAAGGGCTCGACGGCAAGCGTTTCGAAACGGAAGCGCTGGATGCGATGAAGGCCTATGCCTGGCCGGGCAACGTACGTGAGCTGGAAAACCTCGTGCGCCGCCTGATGGCGCTTTATCCACAGGATGTGATCACCCGCGAGATCATCGAAACGGAGCTTCGCTCCGATGTGCCGGATAGCCCGATCGACAAGATGACGGCCCGTTCAGGGTCTCTCACCATTGCCCAGGCGGTCGAAGAGAACATGCGGTCATACTTTGCCGGTTTCGGCGAAAACCTGCCGCCGCCAGGTCTTTACGACCGGGTTTTGACAGAAATGGAGTATCCGCTGATTCTTGCCGCGCTGACTGCCACCCGTGGCAACCAGATCAAGGCAGCAGATCTTCTCGGCCTCAACCGCAATACTCTGCGCAAGAAGATCCGCGAACTGGGCGTTTCGGTCTATCGCAGCTCGCGCGGCGCATAGTCCTGTCATTTCCGTTCGCCACAATCGCTTGACACTTCTGCTTCATCGTTGCATTTTCGCCACAAAGCGTTGCTTAAACATCACGCAGATTTACGCTTCAGGCTGAGCCTCCAGGCTCGGCCCGAGCAGCGCGAGTTTTCGTTGCAAATGAATGACTGGCGTCTGCGTCCGGATGAGATATCCGCACCGGCCACGCCACGAAGGCCGGGGTTTTAACGATGACGGATGGCGCTGCAACGCAGTCGGCCGAAACGGAGCCGGCAGCTGTAGTCCACGATCGGCGTGCATCCTTCGCGCTGCCGGGCCTGCTTCTTGCCGGTGGTGCACTGATCTGCGCCACACTGACGCTGTTCGTGCTGCTGGGCGTGACGCCGGTCGCGCCGACGACCAATGTCGTGATCGCGTCCGCCGCGATCAACTCGCTGTTCATTCTCGGCCTTGTCTACCTGATCGGCAGAGAGGTCGGACGACTGGTAAAGGCCAGACGTCGTGGGCGTGCGGCGGCCCGTCTGCATGTGCGCATCGTCGTGCTGTTCTCGTTCGTGGCGATCACGCCCGCCGTGCTGGTTGCGATTTTCGCCAGCCTGACGCTGAGCGTCGGTCTCGATCGCTGGTTTTCGCTTCGCACGCAGTCGATCGTGCAGTCGTCGCAGGACGTTGCACGAGCCTATATGATGGAGAACGCAAGTTACCTTCAGGGCCAGACCGTCTCGATGTCGAACGACCTCGAGCGGAACCGGGCGATGTATTATCTCGACCGCACCGGTTTCATCGATCTTCTGACCCGTCAGGCGCGGGGCCGTGGTCTGCTCGGCGCCTTCCTGGTTCAGGAAGATGGCCAGGCGGTCGCGCAAGCCGACATCAAGACGGAAAAGCCGCTTCCGGCCATTCCGCAGGATGCGCTGAAAAGTGCCGCGTCCGGCCAACCGACGCTGATCCCGCCCGGCATCACCAACCTGGTTGGCGCCGTCATCAAGATCGATACGATCCCGGGCGCCTTTCTCTACACGATCCGGGCCGTCGATCCGCGCGTGATGAACGCGATGCGGCTGATGGAGGAGAACACCGCCGAATACAAGGCGATGGAAGCGGGCCGCATGTCGCTGCAGGTCGCCTTCGCCGTGCTCTATCTCGGCTTTGCGCTGATCGTGCTTCTGGCCGCCATCTGGGCCGCCATCGCGGTCGCCGACCGTATCGTGCGGCCGATCCGGCTGCTGATCAGTGCGGCAGACAGCGTCGCGACCGGCAATCTCAACGTGGTCGTCCCGGTTCGCACCGTCGACGGCGACGTGGGCAGCCTGTCGCGCACCTTCAACAAGATGATTTCCGAGATCCGCAGCCAGCGCGATGAAATTCTCGAGGCCAAGGACGAGGTCGACGACCGCCGCCGGTTTATCGAGGCCGTGCTGTCGGGCGTGACCGCTGCCGTCATCGGCGTCGAGGCCGACCGCCGCATCACCATCGTCAATCCGACGGCGGAAGACTTTCTCGGTGCGCCTGCCGAGGAGCTGATGGGCAAGACGCTGGATGACGTCGCGCCTGAAATCGACCATGTACTGACCGAGGCGACCGCCCGCTCGCGTGGGGATTTCCGCAAGCAGGTCAACCTGATGCGCAACGGCACCGAGCGGACGCTGTCCGTGCAGGTCACCCGTGAAGAGCAGCGTTCGCCGCAGGATGCCTATGTCATCACGCTCGACGACATTACCGATCTCGTCATTGCGCAGCGTTCCACCGCCTGGGCGGATGTGGCGCGGCGTATCGCGCACGAGATCAAGAACCCGCTCACCCCGATCCAGCTTTCCGCCGAGCGCCTGAAGCGCCGCTACGGCAAGCAGATCGACCCCAGCGACCGGGCCGTGTTCGACCAGTGCACCGATACGATCGTGCGCCAGGTGGGCGATATCGGCCGCATGGTCGATGAATTCTCATCGTTTGCCCGCATGCCGAAGCCGGCCAAGGAAGATGCGGACCTGCGCGATATCCTGCGCGATGCCATCTTCCTGCGCGAAATGGGTGAGACACATGTGGACTTCATTCGCGAGCTCGGAGACCAACCGCTGAAAGGTCTTTTCGATGCGCGCATGCTGGGCCAGGCTTTCGGAAACCTCGTCAAGAATGCTGTCGAGGCGATCGAGGCGGTGCCGAGCGATCAGCAGCGCGACGGCCGCAAGATCATGGTCCGCGCAGCGCTTGAAAAAGGCCGGGACACGTTCGTCGTCGATATCATCGACAACGGCAACGGACTGCCGACCGAGAACCGGCACCGTATTCTCGAGCCATACATGACGATGCGCGAAAAGGGCACGGGCCTTGGCCTCGCGATCGTCAAGAAGATCATCGAGGAGCATGGCGGACAGCTGGAGCTGCACGATGCCCCTCACGATTTCGATTATGGCAAGGGCGCCATGATCCGGGTGCTGCTGCCGCATGTCGAGCGGGTGGCAAAGCCCAACACAGATAATAACGATAAGGAACTGGCATATGGCATCTGATATTCTTGTCGTCGATGACGAGGCCGACATTCGCGACATCGTTTCCGGGATCCTGTCCGACGAGGGCCATGAAACGCGAACGGCCCACGATGCGGACAGCGCGCTTGCGACGATATCCGACCGTGTGCCACGGCTCGTCTTTCTCGATATCTGGATGCAGGGATCACGGCTCGATGGGCTCGCGCTCCTCGAGGAGATCAAGTCCCGTCATCCGGACCTCCCTGTCGTCATGATTTCCGGTCACGGCAATGTCGAGACGGCGGTATCAGCCATCAAGCGCGGTGCCTTCGACTTCATCGAGAAGCCGTTCAAGGCCGATCGGCTGATCCTGATCGCCGAGCGGGCGCTCGAAAACTCCAAGCTGAAGCGCGAAGTGACCGAGCTGAAGCGCCGTACCGGGGATGCTGCCGAACTGGTTGGCACGTCGGTTGCCGTGTCGCAGCTTCGCCAGACGATCGAGAAGGTCTCGCCCACCAACAGCCGCATCATGATCCTTGGCCCTTCCGGTTCCGGCAAGGAGCTTGTGGCACGGATGATCCACAAGAAGTCCTCGCGCGTGACGGGGCCTTTCGTGGCGCTCAACGCCGCGACGATCACGCCTGACCGCATGGAGATCGCGCTGTTCGGGACCGAGGGCGGGCCGGGCCAGCCGCGCAAGATCGGCGCGCTGGAAGAGGCGCATCGCGGCATTCTCTATCTCGACGAGATCGGCGAAATGCCGCGCGAGACGCAGAACAAGATCCTGCGCGTGCTTGTTGATCAGCAGTTCGAGCGCGTCGGCGGTTCCAAGCGGGTGAAGGTCGATGTGCGCATCATCTCGTCGACCGCCCTCAATCTCGAGAGCCTGATTGCCGAAGGGGCGTTTCGCGAAGATCTCTATCACCGCCTCGCTGTCGTGCCAGTCAAGGTGCCGGCGCTGGCCGAACGGCGGGAGGATATTCCGTTCCTTGTCGACATGTTCATGCGCCAGATCTCCGAGCAGGCGGGCATCCGCGCCCGCAAGATCGGTGACGATGCCATGGCGGTCCTGCAGGCGCATGACTGGCCGGGCAACATCCGCCAGCTGCGCAACAATATCGAACGGCTGATGATCCTTGCCCGCACCGACGGTCCGGATACGGCGATCTCTGCGGATATGCTGCCGCCCGATCTCGGCGACATGCTGCCGAAAGTCTCATCGAAGGGCGATGTCCACATCATGACGCTGCCCCTGCGTGAGGCACGCGAAATGTTCGAACGCGACTATCTCGTCGCGCAGATCAACCGCTTCGGCGGCAACATTTCGCGAACTGCGGAATTCGTCGGCATGGAGCGCTCGGCGTTGCACCGGAAACTGAAGTCGCTGGGAGTGTAAGGGATCACCATGCGTATAGCTTACGTCAACGGTAAGTATGTCAGGCACTCCGAGGCTGCGGTTCACATCGAGGACCGCGGTTTCCAGTTCGCCGATGGTGTCTACGAAGTCTGCGAGGTCCGGGACGGGCTGATCGTTGACCTGACGCGGCATCTGAACCGGCTTGACCGGTCGCTGTCCGAGTTGCGCATGGTCCAGCCGATGAGCCGCGCGGCGCTCACCCTCGTCATCCGGGAGGTGCTGCGCCGCAACCGTGTTCGCAACGGCATCTTCTACATGCAGGTGACGCGCGGTGCGGCGAAGCGGGACCATTTCTTCCCGCCGGAGGGCACGGCTCCGACCATCACGATCACCGCCAAAAGCACCGATCCGTCTCTGCTTGCCAAGAAATACACGACCGGCATCAAGGTGATCACGCTCCTTGAAAACCGCTGGGATCGAGTCGACATCAAGACTGTCGGCCTCTTGCCCAACGTTCTTGCCAAGCAGCAGGCCCGTGATGTGGGTGCCCATGACGCGATCTTCGTGACGCGCGACGGCATGGTGCTGGAAGGTGCGTCGGCCAATGCCTGGATCGTCACGCCGGATGGCAAGCTCGTCACGCGGCCGGCGGAGCACGGGATCCTGAAGGGCATCACCCGCACCACGGCGATCGATGTTGCGGCAAAGCTCGGCCTGGTTTTTGTCGAGCGGGAGTTCTCCGTGGACGAAATGCATGGCGCCCGCGAAGCCTTCATGACATCCGCAACCGGCATTTGCGTTCCGGTCGTCGAGGTCGATGGTAAGCCCGTCGCGAACGGCCATCCGGGCACCGTCTCCGGCGATATAAGGGACGCTTTTTTCGCGATTGCGGAGAAGACGGCGATTTGATAACCACACTGTCAGGGGAAGGGAAACACGAGGGCGTTTCCCGCTCAACTCTAGAAATTTTGATCAGCTTCCGGCAATGACCGGCAAGAAAGAAAGAAGCGACGCTATGGCGGAACGTTCTCAGAACCTGCAGGATTTGTTTCTCAACACAGTCCGCAAACAGAAGATTTCCCTGACGATATTCCTGATCAACGGGGTGAAGCTCACGGGCGTCGTAACCTCGTTCGACAATTTCTGTGTGCTTCTACGCCGTGACGGACACTCGCAGCTCGTGTATAAGCACGCTATCTCCACCATCATGCCGGGCCAGCCGATGCAGATGTTCGAGACAGAAGAAAACGCTGCTTAAGGATCGATAGAATCTCCAATCGCGATACCTCGAACGAATCAATAGTCCCGGAAGCCGAAAAGCACCGGGACGACATGCGCGCTGTCGTCATCGTGCCTGTGCTGAAACAGAGCCGGGCACGCAGCGGGCAGGGTGAGGCGACAGCCACGCCTGCGCCCTCAAGACCTGCCGCGCCGCAGCGATCCAACGAAGCCCGTCTTGAAGAAGCGACCGGCCTTGCCCGTGCGATCGATCTCGAGATCGCCGAAGGCATGATCGTAACCGTCGGTCAGCCGCGGCCCGCCACGCTGATGGGCACCGGCAAGATCGAAGAGATCAAGGCACTTCTCGACGAGAAGGATGCCGGGCTCGTCATCGTCGATCATCCGCTGACACCTGTCCAGCAACGCAATCTCGAAAAGGAATGGGGCGCCAAGGTCATTGACCGCACCGGCCTCATTCTGGAAATTTTTGGCCGCCGTGCCTCCACCAAGGAAGGCACGCTGCAGGTCGATCTCGCTCACCTGAATTACCAGAAGGGCCGTCTCGTTCGGTCCTGGACCCACCTTGAACGCCAGCGCGGTGGTGCGGGCTTCATGGGTGGTCCCGGTGAAACCCAGATCGAGGCCGACAGACGGCAGTTGCAGGACAAGATCATCAAGCTCGAGCGGGAGCTTGAACAGGTCGTCCGGACCCGCCAGCTGCACCGCGCCAAACGCCGCAAGGTGCCGCACCCTATCGTGGCGCTTGTCGGTTATACCAATGCCGGCAAGTCGACGCTGTTCAACCGCATTACCGGCGCCGGCGTTCTGGCCGAGGACATGCTGTTTGCGACGCTCGACCCGACGCTGCGGCGGATGAAGCTGCCGCATGGCCGCACGGTCATCATGTCCGATACGGTGGGTTTCATCTCCGATCTTCCAACCCACCTTGTGGCCGCCTTCCGTGCGACGCTGGAAGAGGTGCTGGAAGCCGATCTCGTGCTGCATGTGCGCGACATGTCGGACCCGGACAACGCCGCCCAGTCGGCCGATGTGCTGCGCATCCTCGCCGATCTCGGGATCGATGAGAAGGAGAGCGAAAAGCGCATCATCGAGGTCTGGAACAAGATCGACCGGCTCGACCCGGAAAGCCACGACGCGCTGTTTGAGCGTGCGCAGGGGCGCGCCAACATCATGGCCGTCTCGGCGATCACAGGCGAAGGCGTCGACGCGCTGCTTGATGAAGTCTCGAACCGGCTTTCCGGCGTTCTGACCGAAGCCGAGATTGTGATTCCTGCCGACAAGCTGGCTCTCGTCTCCTGGGTCTACGGCAATGCCGTGGTGAGCGAGCGTGAGGACAATGAGGACGGCTCGGTGACGCTGGTCGTCAAACTCACGGATCGGCAGGCTTCTGAACTGGAGCGCAGGCTCGGGAACGGCGCAAAGCCGGACAAGGAAGAGTGGGAGCGGTAAGACGCTCCTTCTTTATTCCCTGTAGCTGCTGCGGAGGTTCGCGGGAGCGTATTTCCCTCCATACGGATGGTAATTCGCTTTGTGAACCTATGTCGGAAAACGCCAGTCCAGTAACGCTCCATTGTGATACGTATTCATCTTCGTGGCGCGAAGCTAACACACTGACAATATTTGAGTATTAAATAGGGTTTACGCGTAATTCACGGGGGGCGGAAGCAACCAAAGCTTGGCGGATGCATTTAGGCTGCGCTCTCCAGCTAAGGTTCGCTCCTGATGACATCATCCGTTGTTCCGCATTCTGCGGGTGGCAATCCACCGCGCATCTTCTCCGACCGATCTCTGGCGGCGCTCTGCCTCCTCAATTTCTTTCTAGCCGATGCGCGTGATGGGCTCGGGCCGTTTCTTGATGCTTTCCTTGCGACGCAAGGCTGGTCATCGATGTCACTCGGCCTGATCGCCACAGTCGGTGGTTTGATCGGACTGGCGGCCACGCCGCTTTGCGGGGCGCTGGTCGATGGAACGTCGTGGAAACGGGCGCTCGTCGCCATTCCGGTCGTGGTGGTCACCGCTGCAGCGCTGGTGACGCTTCTTTCCCCCAATCCGGCAATTGTCTGGATCGGTCAGATCGGGACCGCCGTCGTCGGCGCCGTGATCGGTCCGGCACTGGCCGGCCTGACGCTGGGTCTCGTCGGCGAGAAGCTGTTTTCGCAACAGATCGCTCGCAACGAGTTCTGGAACCACACAGGCAATTTCGCCTCGCTGTTTGCCGTCTATGTCATCATCTCGCTGTTCGGCCAGGGTGGCATGATCTGGCTGATGATCGCGACGGCGTTCGGTGCTCTTGCGGCAGTCGCAATGATCGATCCTGATCGCATCGATCACAAGGTCGCCCGCGGACTTGCGGCGAACGACGGCAGCGGAGCAGACGCTAGCGCGGCGGAGGCGCCATCCGGTTTTAGTGTGCTTCTGAAAAGCCGGGGACTTATTCTGCTTGCACTGATCCTGATGATCTTCCATTTCGGCAACGCGCCGATGAGCCGGTTGATCGCCCAGCAGTTCGCCATCGAACTCGGAACACCATTCCGGACCACGGCGATCATCACAGGCATTGCCCAGCTTTCGATGGTGGCTGTCGCGGTCGTGACGCCGTTCCTGATCCGAAGGCTTGGCCTTGCCGCGACGCTTGCGATCGGGCTTGCAGCGCTGCCGATCCGCGGGTTGATCGCCGGCAGCTTTGACGGTTTTTGGGTGGTATGGCCCGTCCAGATCCTCGACGGCGTCGGTGCCGGGCTGCTTGGCATCGTCACACCGGTTGCAGTGGAACGCATCCTCAAGGGTACAGGCCGTTTCAATGTCGGCTTTGCGAGCTTGATGACGGTCCAGGGCCTCGGCGCATCGCTCAGCAACGTCGTTGCCGGCTATGTGGTTAGCCAGGGAGGCTATGCGGTCTCGCATCTCGTTGGGGGCGGCGTCGCGCTGATCGCCGTGGCCGTCTTCGCGATCTACCACAAGGAAATCGCGCCATCGCAGAAGTCGATCGGCTGAAACAGAGATGCCGCGATTCCCAGCTTAGTTCGGGGATCGCGGCATACATAATCAAATCATTAGGCCTGTCTTTTAAACCGATATCTCAGAAGATCATCCAACAAATGCACGTTCGATGACGAACTCGCTCGGTTTGTTGTTGGCACCTTCGGTCAGGCCGGCATTTTCCAGCCGTTCCTTGGTGTCTTTCAGCATCGCAGCCGAGCCGCAGATCATGCCGCGGTCGACAGCGGGGTCGAGCGGCGGCACGCCGAGATCGGTGAACAGCTTGCCATTGTCGATCAGGTCCGTGATGCGGCCCTGATACGGGAACGCCGCGTCGCGGGTGACGGTCGGATAATGCTTCAGCTTGGTGCCGACGACTTCGGAAAGGAACTCGTGATTGCGGATCTCCTCCATCAGGTCGAACCCATATTTCAGCTCCGCCACTTCGCGGCAGGTATGGGTCAGGATGACCTCATCGAACTTCTCGTAGGTTTCCGGATCGCGGATCAGGCTTGCGAACGGAGCAATGCCCGTGCCGGTCGAGAACATGTAGAGACGCTTGCCAGGCGTCAGCGCGTCGAGCACCAGCGTGCCTGTCGGCTTCTTTCGCATCAGAACCGTATCGCCCGGCTTGATCGCCTGCAGATGCGATGTCAGCGGGCCATCCGGAACCTTGATCGAGAAGATTTCAATCTCTTCGTCCCAGGAGGGGCTGGCAATCGAATAGGCGCGGTAGATCGGCTTATCGCCGACCATCAGGCCGATCATGGCAAATTCGCCTGACCGGAAGCGGAAGCCTGCCGGACGTGTCATGCGGAAGCGGAACAGATGATCCGTGAAATGCTCCACCGAAAGCACGGTTTCGGCGTAGACTCCATCCGGGATCTTCACGGCAAACTCTTCGGTCTTGGCAGGTGCGTTCATAGTCTCGTCCGTTACTCGGTCAGATTGGTTTCGCAGCAGCGAAATACACTATCGAGCCGCGCTTATGAAGCAATCGGCCGCGCTTTCTGGCCGATCGCTTAGAAAATATGTCTTCTGAGGTCAGCTTTTCAAGCCGGCACCGAGCGGCGGCGCCAGCTATAGCCTTCGCCTGGCTCCGCAGGACGCGCCGTCGGCTGGTAGTGAACGTCAATGCCGGGCAGGCGGCCTTCCTCCAGACGCTGCAGCGCCGTTGCGTTGGTGACCGCGAAGCTGTCGATGCCACACCGCAGCATCAGCGGGACCTGGTCGATAAGGACATCGCCCACGGCGCGCAACTCGTTCTTGTAGGCCAGACGATCGCGCAGCAGCGAGGCGTGGCTGAAAGCGCGGCCATCGCTGAAGGCCGGAAACTCCACCGCCACAAGCTCGATGCGGTAGAGATAGGGCTCAAGCTTCCGGACGTCGTCGGCGGGCTTGATCAGAACTCCGAGACCGACATCGTTGCTGCCTTCCGCCTTCTCGATGAATTCGGCCAGCGGAAGCAGAGGCTTTTGCTCGCCCTCGGCCTTTACCTCTTCCGTCTCGATGACCCAGGGGTCGTTGGCGACGAAGCCGGTCTCTCTCCAGATCTTTGCCATCACGCAGCCTCCGCCTTCGCGTCACCGTAGAGCGCATCCTTGAAGGGCTGCGGTCCGACCCGGCGATAGGCGGCGAGGAAGGTTTCTTCCTGACCCTGGCGGAGGCCGAGATAGGTGTTGACGATGGTTTCGATCGCGTCCGTCACCTTCGACGGCTCGAAGCCACGGCCGATGATTTCGCCGATCGACGTGTTCTCGTCGGCAGAACCGCCAAGCGTGATCTGATAGAGCTCGGTGCCCTTCTTCTCGACGCCCAGAAGGCCGATATGGCCGACATGGTGGTGGCCGCAGGCGTTGATGCAGCCGGAGATCTTGATCTTCAGCTCGCCGATTTCCGCCTGCCGCTCCGGGGAGCCGAAGCGTGTAGAGATCTCCTGCGCGACCGGGATCGAACGGGCGTTCGCCAGAGCACAGTAATCCAAGCCGGGACAGACGATCATGTCCGTGATCAGGTTGGAGTTTGCCGTTGCCAGATTGTGGGCGGCGAGGGCGCGATAAAGCGGCTCGAGATCGGCCAGCGCCACGTGCGGCAGGATGACGTTCTGCTCGTGGCTGATGCGGATTTCGTCATGGCCGAATTCTTCGGCCAGATCGGCCATCGCATCCATCTGCACGTCGGACGCGTCGCCCGGAATGCCGCCGATGGGCTTCAGCGAGATGGTGACCATGCCGTAGTCCGGATGCTTGTGCGGCTGGACGTTCTGATCCACCCAGCGGGCAAAGTTTTCGTCCTGCCGCTTCCAGCTCGCGAGTTCCTTCCAGCCCTCGGCGCGGTTCGGCAGAGACGGCGGCGCGAAATAGGCGGTGATCGCCTCGATATCCCGTTCCGGCAGTTTCAGCTCGGTGCCCTGCAGATGCGAGAACTCTTCCTCTACCTGACGGGTCAGTTCCTCGACGCCGGTTTCGTGCACGAGGATCTTGATGCGGGCCTTGTACTTGTTGTCGCGGCGACCGTTGAGATTGTAAACGCGCATGATGGCGGTCGTGTAGGAGAGGAGATCCTCTTCCGGCAGGAAGTCGCGGATCTTCTTGGCGATCAGCGGCGTGCGGCCCTGTCCGCCGCCCACATAGACGGCAAAGCCGATCTCGCCCTTGTCGTTCTTTTTGAGGTGCAGGCCGATGTCATGCACCTGGATCGCGGCGCGGTCTCGCTCGGCGCCGGTCACGGCGATCTTGAACTTGCGGGGCAGGAACGAGAATTCCGGATGGACCGACGACCACTGGCGCAGGATTTCCGCGTAAGGGCGCGGATCGGCCACTTCATCGGCTGCAGCGCCTGCGAAATGATCGGCCGTGACGTTGCGGATACAGTTGCCGGACGTTTGCAGCGCATGCATTTCGACAGTCGCGAGTTCGGCCAGGATATCCGGCGTGTCGGACAGTTTCGGCCAGTTGTACTGGATGTTCTGCCTGGTGGTGAAATGGCCGTAGCCGCGGTCGTACTTGCGGGCGATATGCGCCAGCATCCGCATCTGCTTTGCATTCAGCGTGCCGTAGGGGATGGCGACGCGCAGCATATAGGCATGCAGCTGGAGATAGACGCCGTTCATGAGGCGCAGCGGCTTGAACGCATCCTCGGCAAGCGCGCCGGACAGGCGACGCTCCACCTGATCGCGGAACTGCTCCACGCGGCCTGATACAAATGCGTGGTCGAATTCGTCGTAACGATACATGATGTTCCTGAACTCTCGGTATCAGACTGCGATGAATGCCGGATCGGCGTGGCTGTAGCCGGCGGCGTAATCCATTGTGGGGCCCTGTGCACGGATGCGCTCGCGAAGACGCGTGGGCCACAGCCTGCCTTCGGTTTCCTCGACATCGATGACATTGACGTCGACAACCTTGTTTTCGGCAAAGTCACGCTTGCCGATCGCTTCCAGAGAGGAGACGGCTTCCGCATGGCGCGCCACGAGCGCGTCCTGTAGGTTTTCCGTCCAGCGGCCGGCGGCATCGAGCCATACGGCGATGCCATCGGATAGGCGGTTGGCAGTCAGAACCTTGTCGGCCATTATTCCACTCCAATGCTTGCCCGCTCTTCCGTCCTTGCAAAGGCGGAAAGCGGTTCGGACTTCTCAAAATTCGCACCAGCGACGGCTTCGCCGATGATCACCATGACCGGGCCGTCGAGATCGTCCCTTACCTCCAGCGCCGGCAGTTCCTTCAGCACCCCGTGGAACAGCTTTCGGTCGGTGCGGCTGGCATTCTCGATCACGGCGACGGTGGTGAGCGGCGAGACGCCGGCCTGCATCAACCGTTCTGCAACCGATGCTGCAACCGTGCGGCCCATATAGACGGCAATGGTGGCGCCGGAGATTGCAAGGCTTGCCCAATCCGGGAGCGCTTTGCCGGCAAGGTCATGGCCGGTGGTGAAGATCAGCGACGAGGCGACACCGCGGAGCGTCAGCGGCAGTTCGAAATCGGCCGCCGCGGCAAAGGCCGAGGTGATGCCGGGGACGATCTCATAGGCGATGCCGGCTTCACGCAAGGCTGCCATTTCTTCGCCGGCGCGGCCATAGACCAGCGGATCGCCGCTTTTCAGGCGCACGACGCGCTTGCCCTGGCGACCGAGATCGACCAGCAGGCGATTGATTTCGTCCTGGCTCTTGGAATGGCAGTTCTTGCGCTTGCCGACCGAAAGGCGTTCCGCATCGCGGCGGCCCATATCGACAATCACTTGCGGAACAAGCGCATCGTAGACGATCGCGTCCGCTTCCATCAGCACGCGCTGGGCCCGCAGTGTCAGGAGATCCTCGGCGCCAGGACCTGCTCCGACCAGCCAGATCTTGCCTTCGGCTTTGCCGGTGACGGAGAGAAGAGCGTCTGCGGCGCGGCGGGCGGCGGTATGATCATTGGCGTCGACGGCATCGGCAACATCACCGGAGAAGAACCGGCGCCAGAAGATGCGGCGCGAGACGCCGCGCGGGACGGCGCGTTCGACGGCATCGCGGTAGTCGGTCGCAAGCGAGGCAAGTCTTCCGAGTGACGGCGACAGCATCTGATCGATGCGGGCGCGGATCATCTGGGCGAGAACAGGACCTGCACCTTCGGTGCCGATGGCAATCGCGAGCGGGGCGCGGTTGACCAGCGCCGGCGTGAAGAAGTCGCAGTGATCGGGCTGGTCCACGGCGTTGGACGGAATGCCTTGCGCGCGGGCAGCAATGACAATGGTCTGGTCGAGCGCCTGGTCGCCCGTTGCGGCAAACACGAGCGTAGCGCCTACGACCTGACCGGCGGCAAAGGTTTCGCGGATCGGCTCGATCTTGTGCTCGGCGAGCCATGCGGCATAATCGGCTTGCGGATCATCCGCATAGGCGAGGATCGTCGCGTCTGTGTTGGCGATCAACCGCGCCTTGGCATAGGCCTCGTCGCCGATGCCGAACACGGCAACGTTTTTTCCGCGCACGCGAAAAAACGCCGGGAAGACCGACAGGCGTTGAAGGCTCTGAGACATGCGATTATCCTGCATCATGTGAACCCGAATATCCACAATACGGTGGCATAATTGAAGAAATGGATGTGCAAAAGGCCGGGGCGCCCGGTATTTCTGTTTCCCGTTCGCTCGCTTCTTGAGCAAAAGCCACCGCCAACCTTCCGTTCACTGTGTGCAGCCCTGCACGGCCATAACCCTACAACCGTACAAGTTCGCTCTGCGGCAGACCTGGGAGATGAGTGCACCATGACCATTGCTTCCCGACTTCTCGATGTCATCGAGCACGATATCCTGCCTCTGACCCAAACGGGCGTTGCCGCCGGCAACAAGGTGTTCGGAGCGGCGATCCTGCGCAAGTCGGATCTTTCGCTGGTGATTGCCGAGACCAATAACGAGCTGGAAAATCCGCTCTGGCATGGCGAGGTGCACACGCTGAAGCGCTTCTACGAGATTGATTCCGGACTTTCCGCCAAGGATCTGATTTTCCTCTCGACTCACGAACCGTGCACGATGTGCATGTCGGCGATTACCTGGGCGGGGTTCGACAATTTCTACTCGTTCTTCAGCCACGAGGACAGCCGCGATGCGTTTGCCATTCCGCATGACCTGAAGATCTTGAAGGAGGTGTTCGGGCTGGAGCCGGGCGGCTACCGTCGCGCCAACGCGTTCTGGAACTCCTACTTCATCAGCGATCTGGTCGAGGCCGAAGAGGACGATGGCATCCGGCAGGACCTGAAGGCCCGGGCGGAGCGGATCCGGCAGCGCTACCAGCTGCTGTCCCAGAGCTATCAGGCCGGCAAGGCCGACAACACGATACCGCTCAATTGAAGGCCAAGGATTTCGGCATGCATGCTTCGAAGGATATTTCCCGCCTGATCGAGATCATGGCGGCGCTGCGCACGCCGGTGACCGGTTGCCCGTGGGATCTCGAACAGAGTTTCGAGACGATCATTTCCTATACGATCGAGGAGGCCTACGAAGTGGCCGATGCGGTCGAGCGGCATGACATGGACGATCTGCGCGAGGAACTGGGCGACCTTCTTTTGCAGGTCGTATTCCATGCGCGGATGGCGGAGGAGGCCGGTGCGTTTGCCTTCGGCGACGTGGTCGAGGCCGTCACCACCAAAATGATCCGCCGGCATCCGCATGTGTTTGCGCGCTCCGACGCGGATACGCCGGGCGCCGTGAAGCTGCAGTGGGATGCGATCAAGGCCGAGGAGAAGCGCGAGCGGGCCGAGCGGCGGGCGCTGCGCGGGACGACCGACACTGCCAAATCCGGCTTTCTCGGCGGCGTGCACCGGGCCCAGCCGGCGCTGAGCGAAGCCGTGAAGCTGCAGCAGCAGGCGGCCCGCGTCGGGTTCGACTGGTCGGAACCGGGCCCGATCCTCGACAAGATCGAGGAGGAAGTGGCCGAACTGCGCGAGGCCCTGGCGGCCGGACAGCCCGAAAAAGTGTCCGACGAGCTCGGCGACCTCATCTTCGCCCTCGTCAACATCGGCCGCCATGTGGACGCCGATCCGGAGACGGCGCTGCGCGGGACGAATGCCAAATTCCGGAGACGTTTCAGCCATATCGAGACGGAACTTCATAAATCAGGCGAGACGCTGGAGGCCGCGACGCTGGAGCGGATGGAGGAGCTTTGGCAGGCGGCGAAGGCGATTGAGCGGGCGCTGTAAGCCGCTCGCCTCGCGCCGCCTGTCTCGGCCCGGCGGGGCTGTTTCTACCCGCGGTCCGCGTTACGGCAGGGTTGGCGGGGGCAGTTTTTCGCGGGCCCGGTAGGCCGCCATCCATCGCTTGGCATCTTCGTCCGGTAGGGCGTTTCGGGCGACCTCGACACAGGCATCCTGCAATTCACGCTCGCTGGCGGAGGGCGATGCGAACATCATGCCGTGCCGGCCGAGTTCGGCGCGGGCGGCAAGCGCGATGAGGTAGATCAGGGTAAAGCTTTCGGGGTACTCGGGGCCGAAATTGATCAGACAGGCAGGGGCGCCGGTGTCTATATTGACATGCAAGCATCGGTTGGCGCGACGGCATTCGCGCCGGAGGCAGGCCTGCGGAAAGGCCAGTATCTCTGCCGTGCAGCATGCCAGATGGGTCTCGATTTCCGTGATTTCGAGAGACATGGTGCTTCTCCTGTCCGGTTTCGGATGGTCCGCCTGCGCAGGGCAGACGTGTGCCTTGGCGATCGAGGGATGGAAAATTCGGACGGGGCGCCGGAAGCTGCCTCGATATAGAAAGTAGTGGGTGACACCTTTCGGCACCCCGTTCGGCGGTTTTTGCCCGCGACTCCGGTCTCTCTGCAATGACCCGGCCGGGCGGTTGTTCGCCGCCAGCTTCCCGGTGTTTCCGACGGATCAGGAATCCGGCGAAACCACCCGGCGGGCCACCTTGTGTGCCGCACAGGCACATCCGGCGCGCTCTTTCGGGCATCGGAAACCGGCGGTCGGTCCGTGACCCGCCTGTTTCCCCCGTGTCGCCGGAGGGAGACCATTTTCCGCGGACCCGGAGCATGGGGTTTTGCGTCCTTTCCCCATGACCCGCGCCGGTTCCGCCTCGCCGGGACGCCTCCCGGTGTATCCGCGACGGAACGCAGCATTATAGGCGCGGAAAAAATCCGTGAGGATGTAACATGCGTTAAGTCATTGAAATTTAGCGGGTCGGTGTGTCAAAAATCGCCGCAGCGCAAACAAGAGCGCTGTTATCGAGGCGCTTCTAAGGACCGGAAATGCGGGCGTTGCGCCCTCGGCGCGAAAAGCTGCCGCTCAGCGCGGCGCGGTGCCGGCCAGTCTTGACTGCACGAGATCGACGCTGCCGCGAACATGGATCGTCACCGGTTTGCCACCGGCACCCGTGACCGCCAGCGCAATCACCGAGACGTCTTCCTCATAGGTGGTGACGTAAAGGACCTGAGCCTGATTGACGTAAACGGGCTGATTGTGGGTGTTCTTGAAGCCAATCATCGTGGCTGTGCTCCATCTTCGTTGTGAAGAAGGTATCGCATGGAAGGGGTTGATGGAGGGTGAATGTGGGTGGTGCGTTGTGTTGAGGGCAGGATCGTGGGGCGTTCTTAGGTCAATAATAGCTTTTGGCCGCGAAGGCTGCTTGGCTGGCGTGCAACGAAATTTTGAGTCATATTTTGACGCGATCAAGCTGGCCATTTCAGTCTTGTTGATTCGAGACAACGCAAGCGACAGCGACCTTTAGGAGTCGAAGTGAAAATAGCTGAAGTATTTCGGTCAACTGGGCAGCCGACAATAACTTATGTTCCTCGCGAATCGGGTCATTATGAAAAGAAGCTAAATAACTACCTTGATGAAAGGGGGCAGCTTTGTTTGATAACCGGCCCATCTAAAACTGGAAAATCAACGCTTTACAAAAGAGTATTGGCTGAGAGAGGCCAAGAGCCTTTGGTGGTTCAATGCACGGCCGAAAGGAAGTGCTCCGAAATTTGGAAGGAGGCGTTAG
This sequence comes from Rhizobium sp. NFR12, assembly GCF_900108545.1. NCBI lineage: Bacteria > Pseudomonadati > Pseudomonadota > Alphaproteobacteria > Hyphomicrobiales > Rhizobiaceae > Rhizobium > Rhizobium sp. NFR12. Next base: position 1,389,681 of record NZ_FNWM01000001.1, read on the forward strand.
CGGCTATAAACTTCGAAAATGTTAAATCCATAGCAACAACAAGGACGAGTAAGATCGCTGGTGTAGCAGAGGTCGCGACCAAATTTGGCTGGAAGTGGCTAGGTGAGGTGAGTGGACGGATCTCTGGAACCGTTGGTCAAGACTTTACCGAAGCAGTTGCCCGAGAGAGAATTCTCATGGAACCCTCTCCGGATTTGTTAATACCTGTACTAAATAAAACAAATTTTGTACTTGTCATCGAAGATTTTCATTATTTAAGTGATGGCGAAAAGGTACTTCTGTTTCAACAATGGAAGCGTTTTGTCGACAATGATATTACAATCCTCATTCTTGGCACTACGCATAGGGCAATAGATATTGCAGCAAGCAACAAGGACCTAATTGGTCGCATTGCTCAGATTGATATTGCGCAATGGGCAATCACAGATCTGAAGAAAATCTGTGACCAGGGTTTTGGGCACCTAGGTATCAAGGTCGACGACGACGCAAGAGATCGGATATGCGTCGAATCAGTGGGACTTCCGATAATCGTTCAGCAGGTGTGTCTTCAGGCTCTCCTTTCTAAAGGGGTTGAGGTTGTCGAAGATATTAAAGCTAAGCGTGTTTCAAAGTTAAGAATTTCTGATGTAACGTTAGCATTCACCGAGGTTGCAAATGGTAAGTATTCGCAATTTTCGGTTTATTATCGGACTCTCATACGTGGGCCAAAAGAGAAGAATAGAAAATATAAAACCTATGAACTGATATTGGCCTGTTTCAACATGGATCCTATCACATTCTCCATGACGAGATCTGAGGTCAACAAAAGGCTATCAAAAATGAGACTGACAGCCGAAGAACGTCCGCCGGCTGCATCACTTAATTCCACATTTGGTGCCTTGAAAAAGTTCCAGGACAAAAGAAATTTCCAGCTCCTAGAGTGGATGCCTAACGAAGATAGTCTTTATATAGTTGAGCCATCATTTTTATTTTACGTTAGGTGGCGAATTAACCGAGAGAAAGACATCGGTGTTCAACTGGATCTATTTGAAGTTCTGCTGGAAAGTATTCGGGAACTCCAACTGAATGGAAAGCTCTGATTTTCGACGTTACGGCGGATCGGCATTTGTATGTAGTTGTAACGTCAATGGTCTTGGCAAGCCACGCAACACCTATTCAATTTAAGATCCATTGGCATTCCGTCACTCTCCTGCCGTCACTTCTCCCCTTTTCAACCGGGGAAAATGGATAGGCTGCGTTTGGCGGAATTATAGTCCCGGCCGGCCCCTCTTTTGGCGGGTCACCCCCACCCGCCGCGTGGCGGCGACCTCCCCCCTCAAGGGGGAGGTGTTTTCCGGGATGCCCGGGTGCGAGTGACCGCTGCCTATTTGGCGCCGTCATGCCGGTGCCTACTGCCCCGGCCGTCCCGTCTTGCCCTTGGTCCGCCGCTTCTGCTGCTTGGCGTCGCCAGTATCCTCGTAACTCCCGGCGCAGACCTTCATTACCCGCCCCTTGAGGGGGAGGGTCGAACCGGAGGTCCGGGGTGGGGTGATGGTTTGGGGTTTTGGCGGGCCCCGCCGCGTTGCGGCGACCTCCCCCCTCAAGGGGGAGGTGGTTTCCTTGGTTCCTGAGGGCGAGTGACGGCTACCTATTCAGAGCCGTGATGTCGATGGCTACCGACCCGGCCGTCCCGTCTTGCCCTTGGTCCGACGCTTCTGCTGCTTGGCATCGGTCGCATCCTCGTAGCTGCCTGCGCCGACTTTGCCGCGCACGATGGGGCGCGGGTCGTCCTTGCCTTCGCCCCGTTCCGGCTGGCCTTCAAGCAGCGGCGAGAAGCGCTTCTTGGTGCTGATCGTTTCCGGTGGGCGTTCCGGCAGGGCGCCGGGGGCGGGTTTTTCGGTGCGGCCGACGGTCATCTCGTCGAGGGAGTTTCGGCGGAACAGCGGGGTGGCCGTGTCTGTGCCCGGGCCCATGTCGTCGAGCGAGGGTTTGGCGAAGTAGGAGGGTGATGCCTCGTCCCCGGCCTTGGCGGCTTTGCCTTTGCCACCGCCCAGCGAGGTGCGGGTGGCTTCGGCGCTGCGGCGCACGCCTTCCTGGGCTTTGGATTCCTCGCGGGCGATCGGGTCGTCCATGGTGGCGAGTTCTGAGGCCTTGAGGCGTTTGATCTCGTCGCGCAGGCGGGCGGCCTTTTCGAAATCGAGGTCGGCTGCGGCGTCGCGCATGGATTTCTCCATGGCGTTGAGATGGCTCTGCAGGTTGTTGCCGACGAGGTGGCCGCCGTCTGCGAAACCCTTGCCGGATGCGCCTGAGATATCGGCGCGGACGTGGTCGCGTTCATAGACGCTGTCGAGAATGTCGGAAATGCGAGCCTTGACCGATTCAGGCGTGATGCCGTGTTCGGTGTTGTAGGCGACCTGCTTTTCGCGGCGGCGGGCGGTTTCGTCCATGGCGCGCTGCATCGAGCCGGTGATCTTGTCGGCGTAGAGGATGACCTTGCCATCGACGTTACGGGCGGCGCGGCCGATGGTCTGGACGAGCGAGGTTTCCGAGCGCAGGAAACCTTCCTTGTCGGCATCGAGAATGGCGACGAAGCCGCATTCGGGAATGTCGAGACCTTCGCGCAAGAGGTTGATGCCGATCAGCACGTCGAAGGCGCCGAGGCGCAGGTCGCGGATGATCTCGATGCGTTCCAGCGTGTCGATGTCCGAGTGCATGTAGCGGACGCGCACGCCCTGTTCATGCAGGTATTCGGTGAGGTCTTCGGCCATGCGCTTTGTCAGCACGGTGACCAGGGTGCGGTAGCCTTTTTCGGCGGTCTCGCGGATCTCGCCGAGCACGTCGTCGACCTGGCTGCGGGCGGAGCGGACTTCGACCGGCGGATCGATCAGGCCGGTCGGGCGGATGACCTGTTCGGCAAACACGCCGCCGGCCTGTTCCATTTCCCAGTTGCCCGGCGTTGCCGACACGGCGACGGTGAGGGGGCGCATCGCATCCCATTCCTCGAAACGCAGCGGCCGGTTGTCCATGCACGACGGCAGGCGGAAACCGTATTCGGCGAGCGTCGCTTTCCGGCGGAAGTCGCCCCGGTACATGCCGCCGATCTGGCTGACGGAGACGTGGCTCTCATCGATGAACAGCAGCGCGTTGTCGGGGATATATTCGAACAGCGTCGGTGGCGGCTCGCCGGGGGTGCGGCCGGTGAGATAGCGCGAGTAGTTCTCGATGCCGGCGCAGGAGCCGGTCGCCTCGAGCATCTCGATATCGTAGCGGGTGCGCTGTTCCAGACGCTGCGCTTCCAGCAGGCGGCCGCCCTTTTCGAGCTCGTTGAGGCGGAGCTTCAGCTCTTCCTTGATCGACTTGATGGCACCGTTGAGGGTGGGGCGCGGCGTCACATAGTGGGAGTTGGCGTAGATCTTGACCGATTTCAGGTCGCCGGTCTTGTGGCCGGTGAGCGGGTCGAACTCGGTGATGCTATCGATCTCGTCGCCGAACATCGAGATGCGCCAGGCGGCATCTTCAAGGTGGGCCGGGAAGATCTCGATCGTATCGCCGCGCACGCGAAACGATCCGCGGATGAAATTGATGTCCTGGCGCTTGTATTGCTGGGCCACGAGATCGGCCAGAAGCTGGCGCTGGTCGAGCTTGTCGCCCACGGCCATCTGGAAGGTCATGGCGGTGTAGGTCTCGACGGACCCGATACCATAGATGCAGGAGACCGAGGCGACGATGATGCAATCATCGCGTTCCAGCAGCGAGCGGGTGGCGGAGTGGCGCATGCGGTCGATCTGTTCGTTGATCGAGGATTCCTTCTCGATGAACGTATCGGAGCGCGGCACATAGGCTTCCGGCTGGTAATAGTCGTAGTAGGAGACGAAATATTCCACCGCGTTGTCGGGGAAGAAGTTCTTGAATTCGGAATAGAGCTGCGCCGCCAGCGTCTTGTTGGGCGCAAGGATGACGGCCGGGCGCTGGGTGGCCTCGATCACCTTGGCCATCGTGAACGTCTTGCCGGAGCCGGTAACGCCGAGCAGAACCTGCGACCGTTCGTTGTTGTTGATGCCCTCGACGAGGTCCTTGATGGCAGTCGGCTGGTCGCCGGCGGGCTGATAGTCCGAGGCCATGCGGATGGTGACGCCGCCTTCGGATTTCTCGGGACGGTGGGGACGGTGCGGCGTCCACATCTTGCCGTCCTTGAACAGCGGGTTGCCGCTTTCGATCAGCGCCGACAGGGCCTCCACCGTGGCGGTGACGGCGCCGGTGGCGAGGTGTTCGGCTTCTTCCAGCGACACGTCCATGCCGGCGACCGGGTTGAGGCCGGCGGCGGCACGGGTTTTTGGATCCGACGAGCCGCCCATCGACGTGCCGCGGGACGATTTCGACGAGGTCGTGTGCTTGGCGGTTTTCGGCGTGTCTTTCGCGGCGGCCTTGATGGCCTCCTCGCGGGCGGCGATCTCGATCTTCTTGCGATGCTTGCCGGCCTTGGAGGCGATCTCGCGCTGGGTCTCGACGCCGGACATTTCCGCATCGGATTCCAGCTGCCTCACCCAGTCCGAGACATTCCCCTCCAGCGGCGCGCCTTCAAACGACGATTGCGGGGATTCCTCGAAACCGCTGGGCTTGGAGGAGGGGGATTTTTTCGTAGATCTGGCCATGCGGCGAATATGGAGGCGGCACGGCGGAAAGTGAAGAGGGGGAAGAGTGGGAAAATGAGTACAAAAGGGCAACGGGGTGGTTTGTGCTTTTGGCGCGGTCTCCAGCAAATCCCGAAGGCTACCATTGTCCACAGTTATACGATGCATAGCGTGGGCTGCGTCTCTCACATCCCCACGCCGTGAAGTAACCGGATGACAGAATGTTGTATCGACCGTGGCTGGACAGGCGAGCCGTCGTTGGCGATATCGCAGCTGATGGCATTCTTGCCGAGGCATGTCGAAATCGTTTAGAGGGGCCACTTCCGAGGTTCTTCGGTCCCAGACCGCGGTTGGCTGGCGGCAAATCGTCCGGGTCGCGAAATGGCCGTAATTGTCTTTCGTTTCGGACACATTCGTCTCCGACTCTGGGGGACTGAAACAGGAGTGGCCGGATGGCGATTTCGAGACCGACATTGGCAGCGATTCGCTACGGGTACGGATTGCGTCCCGGAGAAGAGCCGCCGCGCGATGCCGAGGCTCTGCTGGCCCAGCTCGATCAGGCCGCAAAGCGGAAGCCGCGTTTTCCGCGCGAGGGAGCGGGTGGCCGCCGCGAGACTGCGTCTCGCGTGATGTCGCTGCGGGCGGCCGAGGCGAAGGCGGCCAAGGACGGCAAGCCGAACGAAAGCATTCGCAAGGAAACCCAGAAGGAAGCGCTGCAGATCTATCGGCAGGATGCGATGGCGCGGCTGGCGCAGGCGATCCTGTCGCCCTTCGGGTTTCACGAACGGTTGGCATCGTTCTGGACGGACCATTTTTCCACCAGCGCGCTCAAGTCGCTGCCGATGCGGATGGTCGTGCCTTTGTACGAGGCAGAGGCGATCCGTCCCAATCTGGCCGGGTCGTTCGCGAACCTGCTGAAAGCCGCCATGCTGCATCCCGCGATGCTGATCTATCTCGACCAGAGTGATGGTGCCGGCATGGACGCCCCCGCGGGGCGGCCGGGCGGGCGTGCCGTGAACGAAAGCCTTGGCCGCGAACTGCTGGAACTGCACACGCTGGGCGCGGGGAGCGGATATACCCAGGAGGATGTCCGGGCCGCCGCGCTGATCCTGACGGGACTGTCGGTCGATCGCCGCGCTCTCGAAGTCGTCTATCGTCCACGCATTTCCGAAGGCGCCTCGATCAGCCTGCTCGGAGAGGTTTACGAGGACGACGAGGCGGGGAGCCAGAACCATTTGCGGATGCTCGAGGATCTGGCGCTGAACCCGATGACGGCGGAACATGTCTGCCGAAAACTGGTGATCCACTTCGTTGCCGACGAACCCCCGGCGGATGTGGTTGCCGCGATGACGGCAGCCTGGGCTGAAACCGAGGGCGATCTGAAGGCCGTCTATCGTGCCATGCTAAATCATCCCCGTGCCTGGAGCGATCCTGGAGAGAAGATCAAGCGTCCGTTCGAATTCGTCGTGTCCGGATTCCGAGCCGTCGACATTTCCGATAAAGACCTCTCCCGGTTGCTGGACGAGATGGACGACGATGAGCAGGAAGACGACGGACCGATGCGAAAGGCGCTGAAGATGGCCAGCAGCACGGCTGCCCGCGAGGATGCCAAGCAACGTGCCGCACGCGCCAACGACCTGACGCTTGCCGCGCTCCAGCGGATGGACCAGCCGATCTGGCAGCCACCGAGCCCGGCCGGCTATGCCGACCTGGCGAGTGTCTGGCTGTCGCCGGGCCAGCTGAGCGAGCGGATCGCCTGGGCGCGGCTGATGGCCGGCCGTTTCGGCCAGAGGCGCGATCCCGGCACATTTCTCGATGCGGCGCTCGGGGACGCGGCGGGCCAGAATACCAGGGACGTGATTGCTCAGGCACCCAACACCAACCACGCCATCGCGATGGTTCTGGCGTCGCCCGAGTTCAACAGGAGATAGCGATGACGATCAAGCCAGGCTTTTCGCTCTCCCGCCGCGGCTTTCTGGCCGGCGCCTGCTGTGCCGCTGCCGCACCCGTGCTGACACCGTTCAGCGTTGCGGCTGCTCCTGGCGAAAGCCGGTTCGTGACGATCATATTGCGCGGAGGGATGGACGGCCTGGATCTGGTGCAGCCCTATGGCGATGCGGCTTTCGCCGCATTGCGACCGACGCTCGGTCTGACGCCCGGGACCGGACTTGTTGATCTCGACGGATTTTTCGGTCTCAACCCGGCGGCGTCGGCATTGATGCCGCTCTGGCAGGAGAATGCGCTGTCCTTCGTGCACGCGGTCGCGACGCCCTACCGCGACGGGCGCCGTCATTTCGACGGCCAGACAATGCTGGAAAACGGTGGTACCGACGCATCGCAGAAGAGTGGCTGGCTCAACCGGACGCTGGCGGTCATTCCGCGCACCGACGGCCGCAAGGCGCTCGACATCCATACGTCGATGGAACTGATCCTGAGCGGGCCGAACAAGGCCGACATCCGTCCGGGAACGGGCGACGTGGAGATGGCGCAGGACGAGATCGGCTTTCTCGATCGGCTCTACGCAGCCGACGCGCCGTTTGCCGCGGCGATGGAGGAGGTCAAGCGGACGGGGTTTTCGGCTGGCGGGTACCGCCAGAAGCGGAACCGCAGCGTCGTCGACATGGCGCGGCTTGCCGGTGGCATGCTGCGGGAAGACTACCGGATTGCCAGCTTTTCGATCAACGGCTGGGATACGCATGTGGAGCAGGCTAGCCAGTTCGGATCGGTGGCTGGCGAGCTTGCCGCTGCCATCGTCGCGCTCAAGGACGCATTGGGTGCTGACGCCTGGGCCCGCACGGTGGTGCTGGCCGTCACGGAATTCGGACGTTCCGTGCGCGAGAACGGCACCGGCGGAACCGATCACGGCACCGGCGGCGTTGCCGTTCTCGCCGGCGGTGCGGTGTCGGGTGGGAAGGTGATGGGGACCTGGCCCGGTCTTGCCGAGGACAGGCTTCTGGATGGCCAGGATCTGATGCCGACCGGTGATGTGCGCGAGATCGCCGCGGCCATGCTGCACAAGCAGTTCGGCATTGCGCCGGACAAGCTGACGTCGCGCGTCTTTCCCGGGCTGTCCTTCGACAGGTCCTCCATCTATCTTCAGGGGTAACTGGCTATCTACAGCGATAGACCGGCTAGCTAAAGGCATAGACTAGGGCCAGTCCGAGCCGACCGTTATTCTGCCGGGACGGGTCTTGGCTTGCCGTCGTCTCCCAGCGCCACCATGACGAAGGTCCCGGCCGTTACCTTTTCCAGCATCCGGTACCGGGCACGCTGCGCCCAGGCTTCGACATTCAGCGTGATCGAACTCGTGCCGACGCGGGTGATCTCGGTGTAGACGTTCAACGTGTCACCGATCTTGACTGGGAGCTGGAATGCCATTTCCTTCACGGCTGCGGTCACCGTGCGGCCATGGGCCCGCTCGGTGGCGCGGATGCCGCTGGCAAGGTCCATCTGGGCCATCACCCAGCCGCCGAAGATATCCCCCGCTGGATTGGCGTCGGCCGGCATCGCAAGTGTGCGCAGTGTCAGTTCGCCGGTCGGAGAGGCAGGTTGCGGCTGTTCGGTCATTCGTCACGTCCTTGCTGAGTCTCGTATCTGTTGAGACCAGACTAGAGCGAAAGACGGGTCCGGCCCACCCTTGTTTTGGATTGGAGCAATGCTCCAGCAACATGGCTTGGATACATGCCGCTTTGATGCGTGCGCACCCAATCCGAGTAAGTGTTTCCGCCGCTTACATGCTTTACGACCTGCTAACCCTCTTCACCTAAGCTCCGCGCAGTTTTACTGGAGGGGGAAACTATGCAGCGTATCGCTATTTCTTGGCGTCTCTACAGCCTTGTCGTCCTGTCGCTCGTCATTCTCGGTGGTGCGATGGTGTTCAGCCTGTTTCAAAGCTATCGTTCGTCGGAGCAGGAGCGCAAGGCGGGTCTTGCCCAGATGAACGACAACGCTGTTGCCATCCTGAAGAAGTACCAGGGTCTCGAAGCTGCTGGCACGATGAGCCGTGACGAGGCGCAGGCAGCCGCCAAGGCCATCGTCAGCGCCATGCGCTATGGCGGCGGATCGGGGTATTTCTGGATCAACGACATGCACCCGACCATGGTGATGCATCCGATCAAGCCGGAACTGAACGGATCGGACCTGACCCAGAACAAGGACCCCAACGGGAAATTCCTGTTTGTGGAATTCACCAATGTGGTGAAGGCAGGCGGTCAAGGCTTTGTCGACTATTACTGGCCAAAGCCCGGTGCCGCCGAACCGGTCGAGAAATACTCGCATGTCATCGGCTTTTCGCCCTGGGGCTGGATCGTCGGTACCGGTGTTTATACGGACGACCTTCAGGCGATGTTCCGCCAGGACGCGATGAAGTTTGCCGCCATGTTTGCGGGTGGTGCGGTGCTGCTGCTTGCCGGCGCCTGGTTTGTGGTCAGAAGCGTGACCCGACCGATCCGTCAGGTAAAGGGCGTGCTGACCGCGATTGCGGCCGGCGAGACCGACATGGCGGTTCCGTGCACGGCTTATCCGAACGAGGTGGGCGAGATGGCACGTGCCGTCGAAGTGCTGCGCAACAGCGTCGAAGAAAGTGCGGCACTTCGGGCACGCGAGGCCGTTCACCAGCGTGCCATGGCGACGGAGCGTTCCGAAAGCGAGCGCAGCAGCGGTGCTGCGGCCGAGAGACAGGCGCGGGCGATCGGCGAGCTGGGATGGGCGCTGGAGGCACTTGCCGCCGGCAACCTCTCCGTTTCGCTCGGTGATATTGGCGCTGATTATGCGAAGCTGCGGCGCGATTTTAATGCGGCGGTCGAAGCGCTTCACAATGCCATCGCTGCAATTTCGGAAACCGGCCATGTGGTGCGCGACAGCGCTTCCGACATTTCCGGCGCTACCGGCAACCTTGCCAAGCGGACCGAGCAGCAGGCTGCGGCACTGGAAGAGACGGCCGCCGCACTCGACGAGATCACCGCGACAGTCGGAACTGCGGCAGAGCGGGCTCGCGAGGCACGCGTCATGGTCGCCGAGACCAAGGCAAGTGCCGGCCGTTCCGGCGAGATCGTCCGCAGCGCGGTGGATGCTATGGGCCGTATCGAGGCGTCGTCCAGCCGCATCAGCCAGATCATCGGGGTCATCGACGAGATCGCCTTCCAGACCAATCTTCTGGCGCTCAATGCCGGCGTCGAGGCGGCACGGGCAGGTGAGGCGGGTCGCGGCTTTGCAGTCGTTGCGCAGGAAGTGCGCGAACTGGCGCAGCGCTCGGCCAATGCTGCCAAAGAGATCAAGACGCTGATCAGCACCTCGGTGCACGAAGTCGAGACCGGCGTCGCGCTGGTGCGGTCAACCGGTGATGCGCTGGTGGAGATTGCCGTGCTGGTCGAAAAGGTCAACGCCCATGTCGAGACGATCGCAACGACCGCGCACGAACAGTCGGGTGGGCTTCGGGAGATCAACGCGTCCGTCAACCACATGGACCAGATGACCCAGCAGAATGCCGCCATGGTCGAGGAGACGACGGCTGCCAGCCAGACCCTGGCCGAACAGAGCCATCATCTGCAGCATCTGCTTTCGACCTTCCGACTGAATGGCGAGGCCGTAAAGGACGATCGTCAACCGGACCGGGTTCGCGCGGCCTGAGTGACTGACGTCGATGCGCCCGTCCGCAGCTTGCGGGCGGGCGTTTTTACGCGCGGCGGACATTTGATGGTCTTCACAAAGGTGCAGTTGTAGTGTGTGGCAGCTCGCGCTGCCTGCATGAAATGACCATGAAACGGCCTCGATTGGGCAAGGCTTCGTTTACCGAATCTTCCTACAATTTGCGCTTGTGTGATTTCGGCACCAGAGGGTGGCAACTGGTATGGCGTATGCGCTTCTCGAGAAGCAGGCCCAACGAATGGCCCCGAAGACTTTTATGCGCAAAGCTTTGGCGCTGCTGATGGTCTCCACCATGCTTGCCGCCTGTTCTTCCAGCGACCTCGTTCCGCCTGCGTCGATCGATAGCGGGACGCGCGTCGGCGCGATCCAGCCTGTCGCGCCGCTGCCGCCCGACACGATCGCCCAGTCGCCCTACCAGACAAACGCCGGTTATCAGGCTGGTCCTTCGCCAGCCGCTTCGGTTGGCATGATGAATGCTCCGGTCGCCTCGAACAGCCCTCCCGGTGACGGGGGACATTATCTGCGCGCGCCGCAACCGATGCAGTCAGCCTCGCTGGCGCCACCCGTATCCTCCTCGCCGCTCGGGCAGGGCGGAATGCCCACCGCCTCGCCTGAAGAGGGCGTCAACATGGATAGCGAGCTCGGCTTCGATCCGGACGAGAGCGGTGTGACGGGCCTTGCGGAAGAGCAGGACAGCGATATCGCCGAAGGCGTCGGCGACCAGCCGGTGGTCGACGGTATCGGCACCGACAATCCGCGTGCACTGAGTGCGAGACGCCAGCCGATTTCCAACGTCGAGGACGATCGTGTCATCGTGCCGCCGAAGCGTTCCGGCGCGGGCGCGCGCGATGAAATGATGAATGACGGATTGGCCGGCGGTAGCCAGGTCTGGGGCGACCGTTCGCCCGTGACGCCGCCGAGCCGTGCGCCGGTTCGCAGCCAGCAGGTGGCGATGCTGCGTCCGAACAATCCGACGATCCAGTCGGGTCCGATGAGCGAGCCCGACAAGCCGTTTCTGCGCAACGTCATGCCGCAATCGGAAGTGAGCTGCCGGGCGGAACTGCGCCGGATGGGCGTCGAGTTCCGGGATCAGCCGCGGATCTCCAACGGTCCGAGCTGCGGCGTCGACTACCCCGTGAAGCTTTCAGGTCTTTCCGGCGGCATCGATGTCAAGCCGGCGGTGACGCTGAACTGTCAGGTGACGCTCGCCTTCGCCAAATGGGTGAAGAGCGAACTCGCGCCATCGGCGCGTCTGCGCTACCTCTCCGGCATCCAGAAGATCCAGCCGATGGGTGGCTATTCCTGCCGCCGCATGAACAATTCGCGGCAGCGCTACAACCCGATGTCGGAACATGCCAAGGGCAACGCAATCGATATCGGCGCGATCGTGCTGAAGAACGGTCACGATATCAACGTGCGCAAGAAGGGGCTGTTCTCCTTCCGCGAGGGCGCGCTGCTCAAATCCGTGCGGACCGACAGCTGCAAGTATTTCAACACGGTGCTCGGACCCGGCAGCAATGCCGAGCACTGGAACCACTTCCACTTCGACCTGCGCCCGCGCAAGGGCGGTCGGCGCTACTGTAGCTGACGTCCACGCTACGGTTGCTGACGCCGAAGCCCGCAAAAAAAAGCCGGCTCGGGGTTTTCACCCGGAGGCCGGCGAAATGGAGAGGGCTCGCGGGGGGAAGCCTGTCTCCCGGTAGGAGACCCGCCTTTGGCTGAGGCGGGGTGATGCGGCAAGCGAAAGAAAATGCTGAAAAGGATCTGGTGATAACGGCCGACCGGCTTGGTGTTGCGGCACTCCAGAAACCTGGAACCGGGCGTCCATTGCTTGCCTCTGCGCAATCATGCTGTCAGAACGTCACGGGAAAATGACAGCGGCATGCAGAATCCAGTTTTTGAGCGCTGCCTTCGGAGACGAACGATGCAGCCTCTCATGCCGCCGCTGGCAGACCTTTTGCCTTTCATCGCAGCACTTCTGGCCGCCGGCGTGCTGGCGGGACTTCTTGCCGGTCTGTTCGGGATCGGTGGCGGTGCGATCCTGGTGCCGATCTTCTTTCACGTGTTCGGCCTGTTGGGAATTTCCGATGCGGTGCGCATGCATCTGGCGCTCGGCACCTCGCTTGCGATCATCGTGCCGACGTCGATCCGCTCCTTCATGGCGCATCGAAAGAAAAACGCCGGTGCTGTCGACATCGATCTCCTGAAGGGTTGGATCATTGCTGTGCCGCTCGGCACGATGATTGCCGCCGTCGTCGCGGCATGGTCGTCCAGCACCGAGCTCAGGATCATCTTTGCGGTCATCTCGCTGCTTCTGGCGCTGCGGATGATTTTCAACCGGGCAAGCTGGCAGCTGGGCGACGATCTGCCCAAGAACCCGGTCAAATTCCTTGTCGGTACGGGGATCGGTATTCTCTCAGGCCTGATGGGCATTGGCGGCGGCGTCATGAACAACACCTTCATGACCCTCTATGGCCGCTCCATCCATCAGGCCGTCGCGACATCATCCGGCGTCGGCGTGCTGATTTCGCTGCCGGGCCTGATCGGCTACGTCTGGGGCGGATGGGGTGAGCCCGGTCTGCCGCCGTTTTCCACCGGCTACATCAACTGGATGGCGGTGGCTCTGCTGATCCCGGTGACGCTTTTGATGGCACCCTATGGCGCAAGGCTGGCGCACGCGCTTTCGAAGCGGCAGCTGGAATTCGGTTTTGCGCTGTTTCTGGTGGGAATATCGATCCAGTTCTTCCTGAGCGTGTTTGCCTGACACCATTGGTCGCGAAATCCGAACGCAATATTCGACTGCCTGGGGATGGTTGCGCGATGCGTTGAGCCTATATCTGATGCCAATTCAGAAATTCAGTTCCCCATCCAAGTCTCCCAGCGAGTAACAATGACTTCTATCGTTTCCATCCGCCAGCTGACCAAGACCTACGGTAATGGTTTTCAGGCGCTGAAGGGCGTCGATCTCGATATCGAGGAGGGCGAAATCCTAGCGCTTCTCGGCCCCAACGGCGCCGGCAAGACGACGCTGATCTCGATCATCTGCGGGATCGTCAACCCGAGTTCCGGCACTGTCAAAGTCGGCGGCTACGACGTCGTGAAGGACTTTCGCAAGACCCGTTCGCTGATCGGTCTGGTGCCGCAGGAACTCACCACGGACCAGTTCGAAACCGTGTGGAACACCGTCTGCTTTTCGCGTGGCGTCTACGGATGCAAGCCGGACCCTGCGCTGATCGAGGGGATCCTCAAGGACCTCTCGCTCTGGACGAAGAAGGACAGCATGCTGCGCGAGCTTTCCGGCGGCATGAAGCGTCGCGTGCTGATTGCCAAGGCGCTGTCGCATGAGCCGAAAGTGCTGTTCCTCGACGAGCCGACCGCCGGCGTCGACGTCAATCTTCGCCGCGACATGTGGCTGGTGGTGGAAAAGTTGCGCGAAAGCGGCGTCACGATCATTCTCACCACCCACTATATCGAGGAGGCCGAAGAGATCGCCGACCGGGTCGGCGTCATCGATGGCGGCAGCCTTCTTCTGCTGGAGGAAAAGGCAAAGCTGATGACGAAGCTCGGCCGCAAGCAGTTGCGGCTGGAGCTTGCAGCGCCGCTTTCCGCGCTGCCGGAAAGCCTTGCCTCCTACAATCTGACGCTGTCCGACGATCGCACGACGCTGATCCACGACTACCAGGGCGAGGAAGCGCAGGACAGTATCGCCTCGCTTCTGGCGACGCTTGCGCGGGAAAACATTCATTTCCGCGATCTCTCCACGCGGCAAAGTTCGCTGGAGGATATTTTTGTGGCGCTGGTGGCTGAAAAAGCGGGAGAACAGGCATGAATTTCGAAGCCGTCAAATCGATCTATTTCTTCGAGATGGCCCGCATGCGCCGCACGCTGCTGCAAAGCGTGCTGTCGCCAGTCATCACCACGTCGCTCTATTTCATCGTGTTCGGCACGGCTATCGGTTCGCGCATCCAGACCATCGAGGGCGTGTCCTACGGGTCGTTCATCACGCCGGGCCTGATCATGCTGACATTGCTGACGCAATGCGTTTCGAACGGCTCGATCGGCATCTACTTCCCGAAGTTCACGGGCACGATCTACGAGATCCTGTCTGCGCCGGTGGCGATGACGGAGGTGCTGCTCGGCTATGTGGGGGCAGCGGCGAGCAAAGGGCTGATCATCGGCCTGATCATTCTGGCGACCGCGTCCTTCTTCGTGGAGATCCGCATCGCCCATCCATTCATGATGATCCTCTTCCTGGTTCTGACGGCTGTGACCTTCAGCCTGTTCGGCTTCATCATCGGCATTTGGGCGAAGAATTTTGAGCAGTTGAACGTCGTGCCGATGCTGGTCGTACCGCCTCTGACGTTTCTCGGCGGCAGCTTCTACTCGATCGACATGCTGCCGCCCTTCTGGCAGGCGGTCAGCCACCTCAATCCGGTGCTCTATCTGGTCAGCGGTTTCCGCTGGAGCTTTTACGAAATCGCCGACGTCAATCCGATGATTTCGGTCGGCATGATCGCGCTGTTTCTGGTGATCTGCCTGTCGGTGTTGGGCTGGATGTTCAAGACCGGGTATCGGTTGCGGAACTAACCGGCTCAGCCGGTCCGCACCTGGCAGCCTCCACTCAAGAGACCCTCACAGAAACGCCCGCAACATTGCTGTTGCGGGCGTTTCTTTTGCGCGTTGGTTCGGGCCTGTCTAGCCCAGTGACAGTCGCCGACGTTCGCCGCGGGCGGCCATGACCGAGGTGCCGGCGAGGGCGGCGAGACCGAGGAAGGAGATCACCGCGATCGGTCCCTGTGTTTCGATCAGGATGCCGCCGAGGACCGCACCGCTGGAGATCGCGATCTGGAAGGCGGGGATCACGAGCGCACCGGCGCTTTCGGCCTCGTCAGGGGCGTGACGCACGACGAAACTCTGGATGCTGACCGGGAATGCACCGAAGGCGAGGCCCCAGAGGGCGATTGCGACAGCTGAGACGACAAGCGATGCGCCGCCGATCGCCAGTATCAGGGCCGATACGGCGACAAGGCTGCCGAAGATCGTCACCGACAGACGTGCACTGCGTTCCGAGACAATGCCGCCGAGGATGTTGCCGACGAAGCCTGCGATGCCGTAGCCGAGCAGAATCAGCGAGATCGTTTCGACGTCGAGCTTCGGCACGCGCTCCAGGAACGGGCGGATATAGGTGAAGCCGGCGAAATGGCCTGCGACGAAGAGGAGGATGGTGAAGAGTGCGGTGCGGATGGCCGGACGGCGCATCAGGGCCGCGAGCGTTCCGAGACCTGCATGGCCGGTCGGCGGCAAGGCGGGCAGGGTGAAGGCCTGAACGGCCAGTGCGACCACGCCAACGGCTGCGGAGAGGTAAAAGGCAGAACGCCAGCCGAGCGTCGAACCCAGCCAGGCGCCGAGCGGGGCAGCGCAGACGGTGGCGAGCGAGACGCCGGCCATGATGATGGCCATGGCGCGCGGCATGCGGGCCGGCGGCACGAGGCGCATGGCAAGTGCTGCCGACATGGCCCAGAACCCGCCAAGGCCGATGCCGAGCAGGACACGGGCGGCCAGCAGCATGACGATGTGGTTGGCGACCGCCGCCAGCAGGCTCGAGATGATCAGAAGCGTGGTCAGGGCGAGAACCGTCCAGCGCCGGTCGATATTGCGGGTGCCGATGATGACGCCGGGGCCGGCGATGGCTGCAATGACCGCGGTCGTCGTGATCGACTGGCCGGCAACGCCGGTGCCGACGCCAAGATCTGCCGACAGCGGCGTCAGCAGGCTGACGGGCAGGAATTCCGCGGTAACAAGGCCGAAGACGCCAAGCGTCAACGATATGACAGCTCCCCAGCGTGCGGGTGTGTCGTCGGCCTGCGGCGACGTGGCTCGTTGGACGCTCATATCCATTGGTGTAGACTCCTGACTGAATGATGCGCCCTGGATAGGCTTCACTCGCCGGATGTTCCATGCTAGATAATCCGATATGCTTGATCATTCGTCTAAACTGACATCTGACCTTACGTCCGATCCGCTGACCGAAATGTTGCGGGGGCTTCGCCTTGATGGGGTCGACTACGGTCGCTGCCGTCTGGCCGAGCCGTGGGGAACGGCGTTTCCGGCGCAGGATGCCGCGCGGTTTCATTTCATCAAATGCGGCCGGGCGATCATCAAGACCGAAACCGGCAACTGGCAGGAGTTGAAAACCGGCGATGCGGTGCTGATCCCGCGGGGAGAGGCGCATGTTCTGGCGAGCGCTGCCGATGCGCCGACCTTGCCGTTCGAACACTACGGCCGCAAGGAAGTCTGCACCGGTATTTATGATCTGAAATGCCGCAATACGGCCGAGAGTGGCGGCACGCTGGTGTTCAGCGGCTCCCTGCGCTTCAACGTCGACCGGCTGCATCCGCTTTTGCAGATGATGCCGGAGACGATGCTGACCAGTGATCTCGCCAAGGATGACCCGGCCATTCCGCATCTCCTCGAGGCGATGACGCGCGAAGTGGATATGGACCGAGTCGGTGCCGGTGGCATTCTGGCACGATTGGCTGACGTGCTGATGGCGACGATGATCCGCACCTGGGTGGAACACGGTTGCGGCGAGACGCGCGGTTGGATTGCAGCCGTCCGGAGCCCCGATGTCGGCCGGGTGCTCGCGGCCATCCATCTTCAGCCGGAACGCGACTGGAACAATGTGGAACTGGCGCGGCTGATGGGCATCTCCCGCTCCGGCTTCGCAGAACGGTTCGCGCGCGTCGTCGGCGAAACGCCGGCGCGGTATGTGGCAAGGGTACGGATGCACCAGGCCCGGCTGTGGCTGAAGGACGGGATGCGCGTGGCGATGGTGGCCGAGCGGCTGGGCTATGACGCCGAGGCCTCGTTCAGCCGCGCCTTCAAACGCGTGATCGGCGATCCGCCGAGCCATTATCGCAGCAAGGGCGATCCGGTCCGCGCGATGCCGCCTCTTGCGGCGGTGTCCTTGGTCGCTGCCGAGTAGATTTGGCAGCGGAAGCCGCTAATCCTTCAGCCTCAGCTCATCGGACTGCATCTGCATCGAGCTGAGTGTGGAGAGGAAGGTCATGCCGAGAAGGCTTTCGTCGAGCCTGCCTTCTTCCGCCACCATGGCGCGGACATCGCGTCTAACGATCGGGCCGATGGAGACTTCGTTCAGGCGGACCGGCGCTGCCTGGGCGCGGCCGTTGGCGGTCATGACCGTTACCGAATAGCTGAGCGCAGCTGGATCAAGGCCGATCCGGCGGGCATCTTCGTAGGTCAATACGATGCTGCTTGCGCCGGTGTCGACCAGCATCGGCAGGACCTTGCCGTCGACGCCGACATTGGCCTGGAAGTGGTCTCCGAGCGTCTTGTGGATGACAACTTCGCTGCTGCCGTCGCTGGATGTGGTGACGACCGCGGTGCCCGGCATCAGCCCTGCCGTCATGCGGGCACCAAAGCTGCTGAAATCGTTTCGGTAGAGATAGGCCGCGACCAGCGCCATGATGATGACGAGCCAGATGGCAAGCTGGCGGGCAACGGTTCCGAGGTTGCCGCGGCGGCCCTGCAGGACGCCGGCGGATAAGAGTGCGGCGATCGGGATCAGATAGACGAGGCTGCCGAAATCCTCGTTGGCCATGCCGAATGTGCGGCCGCTGTCATGGTTGTAGACGAGTAGCGCCAGGCCGGCACCGAGGATGAGGAGGACAACGGTTAAGCCGTTCATGCGGTGCTTGTTTCCTTCCTGATCTTGGCGTCTGAGGTTCTCCTGCGACTGACTTCCCGGAGCTTGCCGGGGTCGACCGTATCGAGACGTGTCGGCAGCAGGTCCATCAGATCGATGCGCTCTTCATCGGTGAAACCGGTCCATCCGGCGATCTCGTCACCGGTGCGTCCGCAGCCGACGCAAAAGCCTGTTTTCAGGTCGATCGAACATATGAGTGTGCAAGGCGAAATCATCGCGTTCATATCGTGGGTTCAAAGGCCGAGAGCAAGGGCAGATAACAGAGCGATCTCGCAGAGTTGTTGTGTGGCGCCGATCGTATCGCCGGTATGCCCTCCGAGTTTCTTCGCCACGTAGCGGGTGAAGCCCCATGCGGCGGCGGCAGAGAGGCCAAGCGCGATCAGCGCATGCAGCAGCCCGAAACCGGGGATGAGCATGACGAGGCCGGAGGCAGCGCCGATCAAGAGCGCGAGATTGCGGGCGTTGTCATCGGGCATTCCGGCACCGGCTGCGACACCGTTGTTTCGCGCGGGGGGCAGGGCGCGCCAATGGGCAACCAGCAGTGCGCGGCTGACGGCGGCGCTGGCGAGAAGGGCAAGAGCCGCCGCTTCCGGCGAAAGCCGCGCAATGCCGGCCAGTGCTGCGGCACGCAGGCCGAAGGATAGACTAAGCGCGACGACGCCGTAGGAGCCGATGCGGCTGTCCTTCATGATGAGGAGCGCATGATCTGCATCGCGTCCGCCGCCAAGACCGTCGGCGGCATCGGCAAGGCCGTCTTCGTGCAGCGCGCCGGTCAGGAGGGTGATCAGTGCGAGAGCGATCAGAACCGGCAGGAGCGTATCTCCAGCGGTTGACTGGATGCTGCAGAGGCTCAGGAGAAGGAGAGCGGGAAGAAACGCGATCAGCAATCCGGCGACCGGAAAGGCGCGCACGGCGCGTGAGACGGTGCCATCATAGCCGGCAAAGAAGCGATCCGGCACGGGCAGGCGGCTGAGGAACCCTACCGAGCGGGCGAGATCTGCAACGAAGTGGTTTGCGTATAGCAGTTTTTCTCTCCTGGCTTTGCGAGGCCTGTTTTGAGAATGGCCTTTTCGGCAGCAGCCTTTTTGGCCTTGTCCCGTTCGACCTGACCTTGTCGCGTCGCTGATAGCCGATTATGAGATGGCGCATAAAGTATGATTTGCTGAATGATCAATCCCTACCCGATCCAGCGTCAGAAGACGATACCGCCCGAAAAGACCGAAGAGAGTTTTCCATGAGCATGACCGGCCTGCCGTTCGACGATTTCCGCACCCTGATGCAGAACCTTCCCGGCCCCGATGCAAGGGCATTGGTGGCGGCCCGCGAACGCGACGCGCAACTGACAAAGCCGGCGGGCTCGCTGGGACGTCTTGAGGAGATCGCCTATTGGCTGGCGGCCTGGTCTGGGCGGGCGCCGAGCGTGACGCGGCCGCTGGTGGCGATCTTTGCCGGCAATCACGGCGTCACCAGACACGGGATTACGCCGTTTCCCTCGTCCGTGACGCAGCAGATGGTCGAGAATTTTGCGGCTGGCGGTGCGGCGATCAACCAGATCTGCGTCACGCATGATCTAGGCCTCAAGATCTTCGATCTGGCGCTGGATTATCCGACCGGCGACATCGCCACCGAAGCGGCACTGTCCGAGCGCGACTGTGCGGCGACGATGGCATTCGGCATGGAGGCGATTGCCGGCGGCACGGATCTTCTGTGCATCGGCGAAATGGGGATTGGCAACACCACGGTTGCGGCCGCGATCAATCTGGCGCTCTACGGCGGCGAAGCGGAAGACTGGGTTGGTCCCGGGACCGGTTCGCATGGCGAGCTTCTGGCCCGCAAGGTGGCCGTGGTGAAGCAGGCGGTGGAGTTCCATAAGGAGCATCTGTCGGATCCGCTGGAAGTGCTGCGTCGCCTCGGCGGACGTGAGCTCGCGGCGATTGCTGGCGCTATCCTCGCGGCGCGGATGGAGAAGATCCCCGTTCTGCTCGATGGTTATGTGGTGACGGCTGCGGCCGCTATCTTGAAGGCGGCCAATCCGTCGGCGATCGACCACTGCCTGATCGGCCATGTCTCTGGTGAGCCGGGGCATCTGAAGGCCATCGAGAAGCTCGGCAAGACGCCGCTTCTGGCGCTCGGCATGCGGCTGGGCGAGGGTACCGGTGCGGCACTCGCGGCCGGTATCGTCAAGGCGGCGGCCGCGTGTCACACCGGCATGGCGACCTTCGAGCAGGCTGGCGTCAGCAACAAGGACTAGTCCCTGGATGGAAAAGACGCCGCTGGACAGCAATATCGAAAAGGCGGCGACCTTTCGCAGGATCATCGCTTCCTTCCGGTATTCGATGCAGGGGTTTTCACGGCTGTGGCTTGAGGCGGCGTTCCGGCAGGAAGTCTATGCGTTCCTGATCGGGATCGTCATCTTCGCGGTCGCCGGCGCCGGCTTTGCCGACTATTTCATCTACGTCATCCTGATGCTGGTGCTGTTTTGCGTGGAAGCGCTGAACACGGCAATCGAGGAACTGGTCGACCGGGTGTCGCCGGAGATTTCCGTCGTCGGGCGGCACGCGAAGGATCTCGGCTCCTTCGCCGTGTTCTGTCTGCTCTGCGCCAACGGCCTGTTTGCGCTCTATGTGGTGGTGAGGCAGATCTGGATGTCGGCCTGACGGCGCTATAACTCAGCCGATGATGTCGAAATCGGAGGCGGTGAGGCTGAGGTTCTTGTCGAGTTGGGCAAATTGCACGGCGGCGGTCTTGCCGGTGCCGTCAGCGTCGTAGAACAGCTTGCCCGTCAGCTTGTCGTAGATGATCCGGTCGCTCGCATCGTGCGCTTTGGTGCCGGTGTGGAATGCACTGGAGAGGAGATCGTCGACCTTGCCCGCTTTGGTGAAGATATCGTCGTCCAGCCAGATGGTGTCGTCCTTCGCACTGAAAGCGCTGATCGTGTCGATATTGGACGCGCCGAGCTTCGTATCGAACACGAAGATATCGGCGCCGCTGCTTCCGGCGAGCGCGTCCTGGCCGGCGCCGCCGTAGAGTTTGTCGTTTCCGGCCCCGCCGGAAAGCTTGTCGTTGCCGGATCCGCCGATCAGGGTGTCGTTGCCTTTGCCGCCATCGAGGCGATCATTGCCGTTGCGTCCATCGATCCGGTCGCTACCGGCAAGACCGTCGATCGTATCGGCAAGCTGCGAACCGCGCAGGCTATCGTTCTTGTCGGTCGGGCGGATGAAGACCGGGTCGCCGTCATGGGGGGCGGCCAGGCGGTCGAGATCGCGATCTGGTGCGGCGTATGGGATGAACCCGTCTTTCAGAGCAAGCTTGTTGAATTCGTCGATCCGCGCCGTGCCATTGATATAATCGACGGCGAAGACCGGCTTGCCGTTCGCGAGGAAATCCTTTTTCAGGACATCGATCGTCTCGCGGTCCGGGTTGAGCTTGTTGTTCTCATCCGCCTCGCCGCCATAATAGACGTCCTCGACTGCGATGCCGCCGATTGCGCCGAGATAGGCCTTCTTTCGGGCGCTGTCGGAGCCGAGGTCCTCCATGATGAAGGCGCCGTTTTGCGGAATGACGAAAAAGTCGGGGTTGGTTTTGCGGGCATGCTCGGTCAGCGCGACGATGAAATCCACCATGCGCTGAGCCGCCTGCTTGGTGTTTGCCGGATCGCCCGGCTGCCTGTCCTTGGCCGAGGCCTCGGCGCCCCAGAAATAGTAGGCATCGACGATGTCGAGATAGGCGGCGTCGAAGCCTGCCTTGACGAACGCATCGAAGTCACCGGTCTTCTTGTCGTTGAAGATCAGATCTTGCCAGTCCTTGTCCCAGTAGCGAACTTTGCGCGATTCCGGCCAGTCGGCGTTGACGGGACCCAGCCAGTCGGGGGCATTCGACGTCAGCTTGTCGCGGGCTTCGCCGCCCGATGTCCATGTCGTCTTCCAGTAGTCGCGAAACTCCGCGGCCTCGCCGATCGAGATATAGGACGCGACCACCGAGCGGCCGCCCATGCCGTCCTTCATCCGGGTGATCTCGTCGGCGGTAAACCGCTCCGCATTGCTGCCGTCGCGTGTTGAATCGATGACGAGGAAATCGTGGGTCGCGGAGATAAGCAGACCGGCATCGAGCGGATTGCCGTTCGTGCCCTGTAGCTCATAGCCCCAGTTGTTGACTGTGACTTTGCCGGACGAGGTTGTGAAACTGACCATTTGGTGCCCCGGCTCGTGACTGATGTCGCAACGTGATGTTAAGCGAAGCTCTTGCGGCGGCGCTCGATGGCGGGGGCGTCGGCGATGGCGGGGACGCTCTGGAGGATGCGGGTCGAGGGCAGGATGGCGATGGCTTCGGTGCCTTCACGCAGCTTCGAGCGCAGGATGAACTGGCCGTCGTGCTTGGCAAGGATCGCCTGGACGATCGGCAGGCCGAGGCCCGTTCCCTGTTCGGCGTTCTTGATGGCAATCGATCCTTGACCGAAGGCGGAGAGTACGATCGGGATTTCCTCTTCCGGAATGCCCGGTCCGTTATCCTTGATCGCCACATACTGGCCGCCGCCGGCGGTCCAGCCCACCTTGACAGTGATTTCGCCACCCTGGGGCGTGAACTTGACCGCGTTGGAGAGAAGATTGAGCATGACTTGGCGCATCGACTTCTCGTCGGCCCAGACCTGCGGCATGTGCTTTTCGAACTGGTCGCGGATGGTGATGCTTTTCGCCCGGGCCCGCAGTTGGACCATGCCGATGCAATCTTCCGCCACTTCGAGAAGCGACAGCGAGTCCTCCGTCAGATCGTAGCGGCCCGCTTCGATGCGCGACAGGTCGAGGATCTCGTTAATGAGGTTCAGGAGGTGCTGGCCAGAGCGGTGGATGTCGCCGGAATATTCCCGGTAGGTCGGATTGGCAAGCGGGCCCAGGACCTCGGAACTCATCACTTCCGAGAAGCCGAGGATAGCGTTGAGCGGGGTGCGAAGCTCGTGCGACATCGAGGCAAGAAAGCGGGATTTTGCCAGATTGGCTTCTTCTGCACGGCGGCGAGCCTCGTCAGACATGGACTTTGCCACTTCGAGCTCGGCGATCAGATCGTCCTTTTCCGACTGATAGGACATCAGCGTCAGGTTGGAGCGGTAGAGGCGCTCGGCGACGTAATGGAAAAACACGACGGCCGTCGCACACATGGCGGTAAGGCCGATATCGAGGACCTGACCCGACAGGATGGCGATGCTGAGAAGCGCCGCAATCATCGGCACGAAGCCGTAGAGAACGCTCTGGCGCAGCATGAACGTGCTCATGGCGGTGTAGGACACCGCAAACAGAAGCACCGCGCCCTTGTAGAAATAGAAGCTGTCGCCAGCGCAGGTGGAGCAGCCCTGAAGCGCGAAGACACCCCAGCCGCAGCCGAGCAGGATATGTCCCGTCAGAAGGCGTCTACGCCATTTCCTGGTGTCGGCAGCCGTTATCTCCACCTTGCTCGCACGGCGTGCCAGAAGCACGTTGATCGCGTGCAGGCACAGCATCAGCAGCGCCCAGGCGAAGATGTGGATATCCGGATTGAGATAGAAGCCGATGGCGGTGACGACAGCAACAACGAGCGGCGTCATCAATGCCGCCTGCAAACCGGAGCCGATATGGATGGAGAGCATATCGCGATCAAACGCAAAATTGCCATTGGACGACGACTGCAGTCGATCACGGGTCGCACGGACAGCCTTCGAGACAGCCTTGTTGCGGTGGCTGCGCGTGCGATCGACGATATTCTTGTCGGTTGATGTGCTGACGCCGCTACTCATAGGCTGTGTACTGGGCCTGTAAACTGATATCCCCGGGGTACTTGAGAGGCTAATCCGCAAACCTTAAGAAGATGCTGCCGGGAAAGGATTTGTTTGCCATTTCCGTGAAGCTTCCGTTTTGTTGTAAGGCTCAAATGTGACCCGTATCGTTAAAATAGGCCGCGACGCCGTGTTCCTGGCGGCGTTCATCTTCCTGGGCTCGCTGATCATCGCCAAGCTCGATATCGGCCAGGGAAGCGCGATCAACGGTCCGTTTTTTGCGATCGATGGCGACACGCTGGCCGCCGGTGCTGAGCGGCTTCGGCTTGTCGATATCGATGCGCCGGAGGCTGGCCAGACCTGTGGCGATGGCAAGGGCACAGAGTGGGCCTGCGGCGATGCGGCTCGCGAAGCCTTGTCGAAGCTTGCAGCGAGTTCCATGACCGAGTGCCGCGGCGACGCGCGCGATCGCTACCGGCGTGTTCTGGTCTCCTGCCGCCGCGGCGACCTCGACATTAACGGCGAGATGGTGCGCCAGGGAATGGCTGTGGCATCCGGTGGTTACGGACGCGAGGAGGCGGCCGCGAAGGGTGCAGGCGAGGGGATCTGGGCCGGACCGTTCGAGAGGCCGAAAGCTTACCGGGCGGCGAAGGGGGCGATGGATGACGACGAGGGCACAACGGCGATTGTCGATCGCGTAGGCGAGCTGTTCGACCGGCTGAAGGCTGCGGTTTCGTGGTGAATGGCGATCCGGCTGGCATCGCGTCTCTCGCGGCCTCGATCGCGCAGTGTCGCATCTGTCGCGATCATCCGCTGAAAGGCGAAGCGGACCGGCTGCCGCACGAGCCGCGGCCGGTTGCCGTGCTGTCTGCCACCGCCCGGTTGCTGATCGCCGGGCAGGCGCCGGGCTTGAGGGTTCACGAGAGCGGTCTGCCGTTCAACGATGCCTCGGGCAACCGCCTGCGGGACTGGATGGACGTGACGCGCGAGGAGTTCTACGATGCGCGGCGCCTTGCGATCGTGCCGATGGGTTTCTGTTTTCCGGGCTATGACGCGAAGGGCAGCGACCTGCCGCCGCGCAAGGAATGTGCGCCGGCCTGGCGCGCCCAAGTGATGGCGGCGATGCCGCAGATCGATACGATCCTCGTGATCGGGCAGTATGCGAGTGCATGGCATCTCGGGTCGCAGCGCAAGCCGAGCATGACGGAAACGGTCATGAACTGGCGGCAGTATTTCCTCGCCAATGAGGGCCCGCGCGTTCTTCCGCTTCCGCATCCGAGCTGGCGCAATAGCGGTTGGCTGCGCAAGAATCCGTGGTTCGAGGCAGAGGTTATTCCAGCGCTTCGGCATCATGTGGATAGCTTGGTGCGGGGAACAAATTTCGCTTAACTGTGCGATAATGGGGTATATAACGGAAAATCATTTCGAAAGGACGTTTGATGGACCGCCTGGACCGCAAGATTCTGCGCATACTGCAAGAAGACTCCACGCTCGCCGTTGCAGATCTCGCAAAGAAGGTCGGACTGTCGACGACTCCGTGCTGGCGGCGCATCCAGAAGATGGAAGAGGACGGCGTGATCCGCCGTCGCGTGGCGCTTCTCGATCCGGTCAAGGTCAATACCAAGGTCACGGTGTTTGTCTCCATCCGCACCGCAAGCCACTCGATCGAATGGCTAAAGCGGTTTTCCGAAGTGGTGGTGGATTTCCCCGAAGTGGTTGAATTCTACCGCATGAGCGGCGACGTCGATTACCTCCTGCGCGTGGTCGTGCCCGACATTGCTGCCTATGACGCGTTCTACAAGCGCCTCATCGCCAAGATCGAGATCCGTGACGTGTCGTCCGTCTTCGCGATGGAGCAGATCAAGTACACGACTGAACTGCCGCTCGACTATATGTTGCTCGACAATCAGAAGTCCGGCGACAGCGACTGATGGTCAAGGCGCTTCACAGGGCTGTTATTTTCGATTGCCCTTAATGAGGCCGGACCTACCTTGAGCGTGTGACCCGGTGCATGCCATGTGCCGGGCGCGAGCCTCAAGGAGACCTGATGCCCACGCCATTCCTACGTTCTATCGTTGTCGTTGCTGCTGCCTTAGCCCTGCCGGGCCTCGGCGCCGCGCAAGGCGTGTCCTCGGAGCACCCGACCTATGGTCCGAGGCTTGAAGGCTTCGAGTATCCGTTCAAGACTGAAGTCTTCAGCGTGGCGGGGCAGAGGCCGGATGCCGCGGCCGCAGGCGACAGCCAGCCGCTGGAAATGGTCTTCATGGATATCGCCCCTGAGACGCCGAACGGGCGCACCGTGGTGCTTCTGCACGGCAAGAATTTCTGTGCGGCAACCTGGGAGGCGACGATCGGTCGGCTGACGGGCGCCGGTTACAGGGTGATCGCACCCGACCAGATCGGTTTCTGCAAGTCGAGCAAGCCGGCCGCGTATCAATTCAGCTTCCAGCAACTGGCGCAAAACACCAAGGCGCTGCTCGACGCGCGCGGTATCGACAAGGCGACGGTGGTTGGTCATTCGATGGGCGGCATGCTGGCGACGCGGTTTGCGCTGATGTATCCGGACTTTACCGAGCAGCTGGTTCTGGTGAACCCGATCGGTCTCGAAGACTGGAAGGCGAAGGGCGTGCCCTACCAGTCGATCGCGGCGGCCTATGCGGGCGAAAAGAAGACCAGCTTCGAGAGCATCAAGGCCTATCAACAGAAGTTCTATTATTCCGGCCAGTGGAAGCCGGACTATGACAAGTGGGTGGAGATGAGCGCCGGCATGTCTGCGGGCGAGGGAGGAGATCAGGTGGCCTGGAACCAGGCGCTGACCTCCGACATGGTCTTTACCCAGCCTGTTGTCCACGAGTTCGAGCAGGTGAAAACGCCGACCCTGCTCATCATCGGCACGACGGACAAGACGGCTCCGGGCGCTAACCGCGCCAGCAAGGCGATCGCCGCATCGCTCGGCGATTATACCAAGCTCGGCAAGCAGGCGGCGGAATCGATCCCCGGGGCGAAGCTGGTGGAGTTCGACGATCTCGGCCATTCCCCGCAGATCCAGGATCCGGACCGGTTCCACAAGGCGCTGCTCGACGGGCTGAATGATCGCTCCTGATACTGGGAACCGCGTTCGCTTCAGTGAACGCGGTTCCTGATCAGCTTTCCGGCACGATTGCCGGCATGCGGAAGGTGAACACCGTCTGGGTATCATCAGAGGTGACATCGATATGGCCGCCATGCGCCTTGGCGATCTGCGACGCGATGTAGAGGCCAAGGCCTAGACCCTGATCATGGGTGCCCGCATCGCTGCGGCTGAAGGGCTGGAACAGTTTTTCGATCGCCTTGCCGGTGATCGCGGTTCCGGCATTGGCGATTTCCAGTTTCAGTTCGTCCCCTTCGACCGTTCCCAGAATGCGGATCGGATGTTCTGTAGAGCCGTGGGTGATCGCGTTGCCCAGAAGGTTGGAGAACATCTGCGCAAGGCGGTCATGGTCGACATCGAACAGGCCCGGCAGGTCTATCTCGACGTCAATCTGCCGCTCTGGATGGGCAGAGCAGATTTCCGAGACGACCTGCATCAGTGTGGGGCCAAGCGGACGATCTGCTTCCCTGCGTAGACCCAGACCGCCACCAAGCCTTCCGCGGGCGAAATCCATGACGTTATCGATCAGGCCGGACATGCGCAGGATACTGCCGCGCATCATGTTGAGCACCCTGGTAGACCGCTCGCTTTGCGCTTCGCGCTGCAGGATGTTGATGCCGCCGTCGAGCGACGCAAGGGGATTTCGAAGATCGTGGCCGAGGACTGCGATGAACTGTTCCCGCAACCGAGCCGTCGCTTCCGCATCGAGCAGACTTGCATTGGCCCGATCGAGCTTCTCGTCGGCTTCCAGATGGTAGGCAATCAGTTCGGCAAACAGCTTGAATGTTCCAATCACCAGCGGATTGTTGAGCGCTGCCGGCTTGGGATCTATGGCGCACAGGGTTCCGAAATAACGGCCATCCGGCAGGATGATAGGCATGGAAATGTAGCTCTTCAATCCGTAGAGCTTCGGGGTTTGATGCTGGAAGTAAACAGGGTCTTCGGCGACGTTGTCGATGACGATAACGTCGCGCGATTGCCGGACTTCGTGGCAGAGCGTCGTTTCGACCGGCAGTTCGCCTCCGGCCGGGAGGCCGAAATGGATGTTGTCGAGAACCTGGCAGGCAACCCACCGATCCTCCGTGACGCGAACCACTGCCGCATATCCCATCCCGGTCGCGCGACAGACAACATCAAGGATCGTTGGTACGGCACCGATACGCTGGACTGCGTCTATGTCGTCCTGAAAGTCATGCGCCATAAATATTCACCAATCCGGCTGACCTTGGTCCTCCAAAATACCCTCTACCCATGGGGCGTCTCAAGGACATCCACCACGCGTCAGGCTCACCGTCGTGGCATAATGCCGATGTAACCGCGAGTCCGGGTTTGCACCAGTCTGCTCTAGCTAAGGATAGAGCAACGGCCAATGTCAACGGGCCGTCGCCACGACTACTGTCGTATCGATAAATTACTTCCGCTCCAGCCTTGCCAGCAACGAAGACGTGTCCCAACGCTTGCCGCCCATCGCCTGCACTTCAGCATAGAACTGGTCGACCAGTGCGGTCATTGGCAGGTTTGCGCCGTTGCGACGGGCTTCGGTGAGGACGATATCGAGATCTTTGCGCATCCAGTCGACGGCAAAGCCGAAGTCGTATTTGCCCTGGTCCATCGTCTTGTGGCGGTTTTCCATCTGCCAGGATCCGGCAGCTCCCTTGGAGATGACGCCGACGACGGTCTCGATGTCGAGGCCTGCCTGCTTGCCGAAATGCACGGCTTCCGCCAGGCCCTGGACGACGCCGGCAATGCAGATCTGGTTCATCATCTTGGTCAGCTGGCCGCTGCCGACCGGACCCATCAGGCCGACCATGCGGGCATAGGCCTCGATCACAGGCTTTGCCGTGTCGAAGGTTTTCTGATCGCCGCCGCACATGACAGTCAACACGCCGCCTTCGGCACCCGCCTGGCCGCCGGAAACCGGTGCATCGATAAAGCCGATGGCTTTCTCGATGGCGGCTGTCTCCAGTTCACGGGCGACTTCGGCGCTCGCCGTCGTGTTGTCGATCAGGATCGCGCCGGATTTCATGCCAGAGAGAACGCCGTCCTCACCTGTGGTCACCTGGCGCAGATCGTCGTCGTTGCCGACGCAGATGAAGACAAAATCGGCATCTTTTGCCGCTTCGGCTGGCGTTGCACCGGTGGCTCCGCCGAACTTCTTTGCCCACTCGGCAGCTTTGGACGCGGTGCGGTTATAGACGGTGACGTCGTGGCCGCCCTTTTCCTTCAGGTGGCCTGCCATGGGGAAACCCATAACGCCAAGACCGATGAATGCCACTTTCGCCATGCCGGAACTCCCTGAATTGCTGTGATGCGAGGATTAGAACAAAGCAAGGCCGACGGGAAGGGCAAAGCGCTCGCCAGCCTAACTAGCTGACCTGTCACGACGCTCCACCCGCCGGCTGCGGCGCGTTGGAAATTGGTTCGGTGATACCGTCGTGCAGAGCAGGGTCTTTCTTCTGATCAGAACGGCTTGATCACGGCGAGCGCCACGATCAGCACGAGACAGATCATGATGATTGGCATGCCGAGACGCACGAAGGCGTTCGGATCGCGTTTCGGATCGGCCGCCATCTTGCGCATGGCCGCCCCCTGCATGCCGTGCAGCGCGGAGAGCAGGATGACCAGCACGAACTTGGCGTGCAGCCAGCCACCCGAAAAGCCGACATAGCCGATCGCCAGCCAGAGGCCGAAAATCCATGCGCCGGCAAGGGCTGCGGTCGTGACGGTGCGGTCGTATTTGCGCAGCGACTGGATGACGCCGACCCGGATTGTCGGGGGCACCATGGAGATGACGAAGGCGTTCACCAGCATGCCGCCGATCAGCAGGAAGTCGGAGATGAGGTGCAGGGTCTTGAGAACGAAATACAGCATGGGTCAGTCACTCCAGATCATGGATTCGGTAAAGCCGAGTTCGGCGAAGTCTTTTGCGCGCAATGCCTGTTCCTGCGGGTCCGACGGAAAGAACTCGTCGAGCTGCGGTGGGGGAACAGGGGTGGAAGACAGCATCGCATGCACCTGGCCGCGATGATGGATCTGGTGCTGGAAGAGGTGCAGCAGAATTCGATCGGCTCGCTCCACCTGGACATGGCTTTTGCGCGGGATGCGGACTTCACCGGCAAGATCGGCCTCGCTCATGCCACGACAGTGATCGATCAGGCGACGATCGACGGCGCGCTGTTCCCGGTCGAGATCGGCGAAAGCGGGGAAGGGTATCTGCGGCTCGAAGGCCGAAGCGCCGGGACAGTGCCCTTCGAGCGCACCGACGTAAAGCCAGTCCACCGTGAGGATGTGGTTGAGCGTGTGGATGATCGACGGGAAGAAGCTTTGCCGCGGCGCGTCAACGTCCTCAGCCGACAGCAGGGCACAGGCTTTGAGCAGCCGGTGATTGGCCCAGGCATTGTTATAGGCCTGGGTGAGAATATAGCGCTGCGGCCCCATCGCCACCTCCATTTCGAAGTTGGTTTAGCCGTTCGGCACGGAGATGAGAAGATGGAAGTTGATGTGGCTGCTCCGATGATGAACGGGGGGAGCTCAATGCCTAGACAGTATCCGATGCTGGATCTTACGTTTCCTGCTTTTTGTTCTGGGGATTGCGCTTGGAATCCCGGAAGTAGGAGGATCCTGGCTCGAGGCTGTCAGCAATGTCGTTCCACAACCGACGCAGGCGGCGGACGTGCAGATCGTCCGAAATCCATGTCATCAGATGTTCGGCGGCTTTCGTGATCAGTTTCGGCTCGCTGCTGACCCGCTCCCGGGCCCACTTGGCGTATTCGTCCACCGAGACCGGGCGGGCATTCGTACCGTCCATGATCATGAAATTCATTTTCGCGATGTCAGCCAGCCTGCGCAGGTTGCTGGTCGGCGACATGAGGATGCTCATGTAGATGTCGTCGAATTCTTCCGGAGAATCGACGCTGTCGATGGCGCGTTCGAGGTCGAAGATCGTCCGAATGTTTAACTCCCGCAAAGCCAGGAACCGCTCGAGGCCGACGATATGACAGAGCTGCGCCTGGGCGACCCAGTCGATGCACTGATAGATCCCGAACGGCGTTTCGACGTGAAGGAGGATGGGGTTGTAGGTGGCAAGGTTCTGGATGTCGTAGATGCCGCAGTCTTCAAGCCGGAACCGGATCTCGTAGTCGATGCCGTTGATCACATCGAGCGACACGATCGGGGTGATGGACACGAACCGGTCGTCGCTCACCTTGACCCAGGTGAAGATCTGCTGGAGCTTGACGAAGAGGAACTTGGTCGAGCTCTGCGGGAGCAGCCCGAGCATCGGCGCGAGTGCTATCCATGTGAGCGGCAAGGATTGGCCCGTGGTTTCGGCACCTGAGGTTGCCCCGCCAGTCAGAACACGTCCGATGCCGCCGAGCGGGTCCGGAAAGGCTGCAAACAGGATGGCCGCAAAGAGAACCGATGCCAGGCTTTCGATGGTGATCCTCAGAAATGTGGTCGACGAAAGATCGAACACAGCGAGGCGGGCAAGAAGGGTCCGGGCCGAAGAAATGTAGGCGCCGATAAAGGCGAGCGAACCGATCACGATAAGCTTCGAGGAGGTGTCACCGCCGACGAGACCGGGCACAGGGCACTGAACGGAGATCTGCAGCCCGCAGCAGATCGCGGAAATGAAGATGTGGAAGCCGATATAACTGAGAAGGACAAACCCCAGCGACGACAGGAACAGACGATACGCGAATGTCACGCGGCCCTTTGCCGCGAGACTGATAAACTGCCGCAGCTTGTCCGCTTCCGGGAGTGCATCGAATTTGTCCTTCTCCGGAAAAACCAGATCGGCCGTGTATTTCGAGCGGACGAATTCGAAGGATGGATTGGTCCCGAGCCGCGAAGCTGCGGTGTTTGAGGCACTGCCTTTTTCACTGCTGAAGTTGACGTAGAAATCCTGGATCTGTCGCAGCCGGCGCAAGCGCACTTCGTTTCGAGCTGCGAAGATGAGGAGCGGGCCAAGCAGGGCGATGACGAGAGCTATCCAGTCAATGCTCGAAAACAAGCCGCTCAAAAACGAAAATTTTGAGAAGGGGCTATCCAGCAGCCCAGTCCAAGACGTGGCATCCATAGCAATCCCCCCAATCAATCCGAATGCTATTATCGGTTGATTTGGTAAGATTTGCGCAACTTATACGTAATGTCAATATGACTCGACGAACCGTCCAGTTTAGGGGCTCAGCCCTTCAACTTCGCAATCACCAGATGGCCCGGGCTCGGGTTGCCGTCCTGCATCCGCACATTGATTTCGGTCATTTCCACGACCGTAAAGCCGGTCTCTTCAAGCCGCGAGCGGATGTAGGATTCCGAGTGGACGAAGCGCTGGTGGGGGCCGACCCGGTAGGGGGTGGTGTCGGATGCGGGGAGCGTTTCGGACGAGAAGGCGAACAGGCCGCCCGGCACCATGTTTTCGGCAGCACCGAAGAACAGCGGTTCTAGCGCGCCGAGATAGGGAAGAACGTCGGTTGCGGTGACGAGGTCGAAGGGCTCGTCGTCGTTATCGTCAAGGAAATCCTCGACTTCCGCAACGTAAAGCGTTTCGTAGAGGTCCTTCTCATGGGCGATCTCGACCATGTTTTCGGAGAGATCGATACCGGTGATGTCGTCCACCATGTCGCGCAGCGTACCGCCGGTCAGACCGGTGCCGCAGCCGAGATCGAGCATGCGCTTGAACGGGCCAAGGTTCAGCTCCTGCAAACGCTGGCGCAGGATGACGGGGACCGCGTAGCCGAGCTGTTCGACAAGAATGTCTTCGAAGCTTTCGGCATGCTGGTCGAACAGGGTTTCGACATAGGCGTCCGGCGCTCTCGGCGGCGTTTCGCCACGACCCATGGAGGCGATCCGCACGGCTGCGCCACCGTGATCCTCGGGGTCGATTGCCAGAACGTCCTCGTAGGCTTTCACGGCCGCGTCGATATCGCCGGCCTTTTCCAGCGCCAATGCGCGGTTGTAGGCCTCGGCCAGAGCTTCCTCGTCGATCTTCGTCATCGCCATCATCCTTTTCGTTGCGAAGCGCTTTAAGGGGCTGAGCGCCGTTTGGCAATCTGGACTAGCGTTTCAGGTGACGGGTCAGGCGGGCTTCCATGAATGCCCAGAGGTGCCGCAGTGCTTCCACCATCGTCAGGTAGAAGATCGCCGCCCAGAGATAGGTCTGGTAGTCGAAGGTGCGCGAAAAGGCGTAGCGCGTCTCGCCCATCAGATCGAAAACGGTAACGATGGCGACCACGGCGGAGCCCTTGATCATCAGGATCACCTCGTTGCCGTAAGGGCGAAGTGCCACGATCAGGGCTTGCGGCAGGATGACCTTGCGCAGCGTGATGCGCTTGGAAATGCCCAGCGCCGCGGCGCCTTCGTGCTGGCCGCGCGGGACGCTTTCGATGGCACCGCGCAGGATTTCCGCCTGGTAGGCGGCCGTGTTGATCGTCAGCGAAAACAGTCCGCAATACCAGGCCTCGCGGAAGAACCACCAGAGACCGACGGATTCGAGTTCCGCCCTGAAACTGCCGAGACCGTAATAGATCAGGAAGAGCTGCGCGAGCAGCGGCGTCGAGCGGAAGAGATAGACGTAGGCGTAGGCGATCGTGTTGAGCACGCGGTTCTTCGACATGCGGGCGAACGCGATCGGCAGCGAAAGCAGCGCGCCGAGAACGATGGAGATGCCGACGATCGAGATGGTCGTCCACAGGCCGTTCAGGTAGCGCGGTCCGTATCGCTCGAACTTGGCCGTATCCCAGCCGTTGATCACCATCATGACAAGCGCGACCGCCAGCAGGCCCCAGAGCACCAGCACGATCATGCCGGTGACCTTGGCGGCGGTGAGCGGCCTCTCGGCGACGGCGGGCGCCGGGCGTGCCGGTATCAGCTCTTTCACAAAGCTCATCGCGATACTCCCGAGCGTTTGGCCCAGCGTTCGATGAAGCCGAGCCCGAATGAGGAGATCATCGCGAGCGCCAGATAAAGAAGGCAGGCGATGGTGTAGAAGAAGAACGCCTCGCGGCTGACGCGCGCGGCAATGCCTGTCTGGCGGATGATATCGGCAAGGCCGATCACCGAGACATAGGACGTATCCTTCAGAAGGATCAGCCAGAGATTGGTGAGGCCCGGTAGCGCGATGCGGATGAGCTGCGGCAGGACGATCAGGAACATCGTGCGCCAGCGACGAAGGCCAAGCGCATCACCGGCCTCATACTGGCCGCGCGGGATGGCGCGAAAGGCAGAGAGAAGCACTTCCGACGAGTAGGAGGAGAACACGACCGCAAGCGCCACCATGCCGGCGACGAAGGCGTTGATCTCGACGCGGCCGTCATAGCCGAAGGTCGACAGCACTGTCTGGAGAAGGATCTGGGCGCCGTAGTAGACGATGAACAGCGTGAGCAGCTCGGGAAGGCCACGGAAGATCGTCGTGTAGATGCCGGCGGCCAGCCGCAGCAGCCGTTCCTCCGACTGTGCTGCGAGCGCGATCAGAAAGCCGATGACGAGGCCGACCGGCAGGGTCGCCAAGGCCAGCGTGATCGTGACCTTGACGCCAAAGGCGATCTCGTCGCCCCATCCGGCGTCGCCGCAGGCAATCAGGGAACCTTGGCCGAGCCAGGTAAAGATGCCGGCCGGGCCGCAAAACGGGTCGAGCGTATCGAAGAGGGCGGAGAGCCATCCGCTCATAGGGTCATTCCGGTTCGTTCCCCATGCGGCTTTTAAGGCGCCGCTTCAGTCATAGGTGTCATTAAAAAGGAAAACGGCGGAAGGGCAAGCCTTCCGCCGTTCATATTCCGGCGTATAGACGATTACTTGTCGCCGTACACGTCGAAGTCGAAATACTTCTTGTTGATTTCGGCGTATTTGCCGTTGGCGCGGATCGCGGCGATCGCGGCGGTGAACTTGTCGGCCAGTGCCGTTTCGTCCTTGCGCACGGCAATGCCGGCGCCTTCGCCGTTGATCTCAGCATCGACCGGGAGCGGTGCGAGGATCTTGCAGCAGTTGCCGGCTTCGGACTTCACCCATTCCGACAGGACAACGATGTCGTCCACAACGCCGTCGATGCGGCCGTTGGTGAGGTCGAGCTTGTACTCGTCAGACGTCGGGTAGAGCTTCAGTTCGGAATCAGGAAAATGCTTTTCGGTGTAGTTCGAGTGGGTGGTCGAACCCTGTGCACCGAGCGTCTTGCCCTTGAGCGAGGCCGCGGACGCATCCTTCAGCGGCGAATCCTTCGGCACGGCGATGGCCGGCGGGGTGTTGTAGTATTTCTTCGAGAAGGCGACCTGCTGCATGCGCTCCGGCGTGATCGACATGGAGGCGATGATGGCGTCGAACTTCTTCGACTGCAGCGCCGGGATGATGCCATCCCAGTCGTTGGTGACGAAGGTGCAGGTGACCTTCATTTCGTCACACAGCGCCTTGGCGATGTCGATGTCGAAACCGGTCAGATTGCCGTTGGATTCGAGAACGTTGAAGGGCGGATAAGCGCCCTCGGTGCCGATCGTGAGCTTTTCCTGGGCAAGCGCGGATCCGGCGAAAAGCGATACAGCCGCGATGGATGCAGCTGCGAAAAGGCGGGACATGGTCATAATGATCCTCTCTGTTGGCAAGACCGGCGGCGTTGAATTCATACGCCATCCGGGTTGCGGGGCTTAAGGCCAGCTCGCCCCGTCTGACGTTTTATAGATACCGGCCAACGGGAAATTGCAACGGCATTTTCCTGCCCCATGACACCTCGAGGGAGGTGAACGCGGCATTCAGTTGTCATTCATGTGGTTGGGAACAGTCTTTGCGGAACCATATCGGTTGAATACCCGTTCAGCCGGCGCGTCAGCCCGAGGTCATTCTTTCGAACGATGCATAATACGGGATGCGCCAAGGGAAGAGACGCTTGAGAAGAGGAAGATTGCATGTCTAAAAAATTCAGACTGTTTGCCAGCGTGGCTGCGCCGGTGCTGTCGCTGCCGCTGATGCTGCAGCCGGTTGGTGCCATGCCGCTGAAGGCCGCCATTGAAGTCAACCAGGCTCCGGCCTCGGTACCAGGTTTCATCCAGGTTCAGCAGGAAGTCATCGCGCCTGAAGATGGTGGTGGCGAAAAGCCGCAGCGTCCGCGCCGCGAAAAGAGCGAAGCAGGCCAGGGCGAAGACAAGCCAGAGCGGCCGCAGCGTCGCCAGGCCGCGGAAGACGGTGGCGGTGCCAGCGAGCGCCCGCAGCGTCGCCAGCAGGCTGAAGACAACGGCGGCGCAAGCGAGCGTCCAGCACGCCGCGCGCAGGCTGAACAGGGCGAGCCCGAGCAGAAGAAGCCAGCGCGCCGCGATGCCGAGCGTCAGCAGGATGCACCTGCAGCAGGCGAACGCCCGCGCCGTGAAGCGCAGGGAAGCGATGCCAAGGAGCGTCCGACTGCAGCGGACCGTTCCAATGCCGAAGGCGAGCGCCCGAAGCCATCCCGTGACCGCGCCGATCCGTCCAAGGCCGATGCTGCCGACAGGGCAAAGCCGGACGATGCAAAGCCGGCCAAGCCTGAAAAGGCACAGGCCGATCGTGCAAAGCCAGACCAGGCCGATCCGGATCAGGCTCGTCCGCAGCGCGAAAAGGCAGGTGATGAACAGTCGCCTGAGCGTCCGCGCGCGCAGGGCGATCGCAACAAGGTAGATCCGAAGGCCGACCCCAAGGTTGATCCGAAGGCTGCGGAACGCAATGCTCGCGACACCGACGCTGAGAACGGGGCTACGCCACCGCGCGACGCCAAGGATCGCAACCAGCGCGACCAGACCCGTCCGGATACCGCAGCGCAGCCAGACGCGGCTCGCCCAGACCGTAATCAGGCTGACCGTAACCCAGCCGACCGCGACCAGAACAACCGTCGCCCGGGTGATGCCGATCAGGCCAATCCGAACGAGCCCGGCCGTGATCGTCCCGATCGCAACCAGGCCGATCGCAACCAGCCGGAGACAGATCAGCCCGCAAACGGCCGTCCGCGGCCGCCGCAGGTTGCCGATACGCCTGACAAGGTGGAGCGCGCCAAGGAACTGGCGAAGGATCCGAAGTCTGCGCAGCGCGGAGAACAGCCGACCCTGCCGGTCGAAAACGGTGCAGCGGTGCTCGACAGCGCCAAGGAAGATGCACGTCCGCGTCGTCCGGACCGCGATGGTGAGCGTCCGCGCCGCGACCGCGACCGCGATGCCCAGCAGGCCGATCGTGCACCGCCACGTTCCGACGCTGATTCCCAGTCCAACACTCGGGAGACAGCCGACCAGAGGCGCAATTTCCGCGAACTGTCCGAAGAGCGCGGCGAACGGCTCGACCGTCGTCCGCAGTTCGATCGCCCGCGTGGCTGGGATTATCGCGGTCAGGACGGCCAGGACGTCGGTCGTAACGATCGCGGCAGGGATCGTGGCCGCGTGATCATCTCGATCGACAACCAGTCGGTCGTGCGCCACGATGACAGCCGCCGCTTCTACGAAGAAGACGGTCGCCAGCCGGAATACGAGCGTCTGCGCGATGGTCGTGTACGTGAAGTGATCGAGCGCGACGACGGCACCCGGATCGTCACCGTGCGCAACCGTTACGGCGAGATCGTCCAGCGGTCGCGTATCGTGCGCGGGGGCGAGGAATACGTTCTCTACTATGCTCCGGAACTGTCGGAACAGAACCGCGGTGCAGATTATACCTGGCGCGATCCGGGTGACGATCTGCCGCCGATGCGTCTCGACGTTCCGCTCGACGACTACATTATCGACACGTCGTCGGAGCCTGACCGGAACTACTACGAGTTCCTCGAACAGCCGCCGGTCGAACAGGTCGAGCGCGTCTATTCGCTGGACGAAGTTCGCTACTCGGCCCGTATCCGCGACAAGGTTCGTCGTATCGACCTGGATACGGTGACCTTCGCCACAGGCAGTGCCGAAATTCCGATGAACCAGGCAAGCTCGCTGCGCAAGGTTGCGGATGCGATCAACCAGGTGCTGAAGAAGGACCCGGCTGAAACCTTCCTGATCGAAGGCCATACCGACGCCGTCGGCGCGGATGATGCCAACCTCGTCCTGTCCGACGAGCGTGCGGAAAGCGTTGCCCGCGTTCTGACCGACGCTTACGGCATCCCGCCCGAAAACCTGGCGACCCAGGGCTACGGCGAACGCTACCTGAAGGTTCGCACCGACGGACCGAACCAGGAAAACCGCCGCGTCACCATCCGCCGCATCACGGCGCTGGTAAAGCCGGTTGCGTCGAAATAGTACGGTTCACCAGAGTTGATCAGAGAGCGCCCGGTTTATCCGGGCGTTTTCATTTCTGTGGGAGAGAAACGACGTCCGCGATGAAATCCGCGATGGCGACCGTGTCGTCGAGATCGAAGACGGGCAGGGACGTACCCTCCACCGCATGATCGGCAGCGATGGCAACAATGTGCGGATCGGTCGGAGCCAGTGGCTCGCGGCTTTTCGATTCGAGCCTTCGGGCCTCGATCTTGGGCACAGGCTCGCGCTTGTAGCCCTCTATCAGCACCAGATCGCAGGGCGCGATACGATCGAGAACGCCCTGCAGACTGGGTTCCGGATCGCCGCGCAGCTCGTGCATGATTGCAAACCGGGTGCCGGAGACGATCGTCACTTCATGCGCGCCAGCCTGACGGTGCCGGAACGAGTCGGCGCCGACCTTGTCGATGTCGAAATCGTGGTGGGCGTGCTTGATCGTCGAGATCTTGTAGCCGCGGCGGGTGAACTCCGTCACCAGTCGCACGGCAAGGCCGGTCTTGCCGGAGTTCTTCCAGCCTGCAATTCCAAAGACACGGGGCGGCACTGTCATCTCAGAGCCTCGGTGAAGCGCTTGGCCAAGGCCAGATCCTCCGGAGTGTTGATATTGAGAAAAGGATCGAGCATTTCGCCGCCGATGTCGAGAATTGGGAAATCCACATAGACCGTCGAATGGCGATCCAGAAATGCCCTGAGGCGACGGTTGTCGGGATCAACAAGCCATTTTTCGAGGTCGTCGGCGATCGACTTCGGCCAGAGCGCGAAAACGGGATGCGTACGACCATCCGACGTAGCGACGGCAATGGTTTCAGGGCCAGCGTCGGCTTCGAGACGTGCCACCAGATCGAGCGGCAGGAACGGACTGTCGCAGGGGACCGTGACCAGATGGGACGCATCGGTGTCCTGCGCCTGAAGGTCGAAAAGACCGGCCAGGACGCCTTCGAGCGGGCCGGCCTGGCCCGGTCTCAAGTCGGGAACGAGACGTAGCCCGCGAATATTCTCTGGGGCTTCGGGCGCATTCAGAACGATCGATATCACCTGAGGCGCGAGCCGATCGACGACATGGCCGAGGATCGTCTTTCCGGCGAGCGGCAGATCAGCCTTGTTTTGCCCCATCCGGCTGGATCGGCCGCCGGCGAGAATGAGAGCCGGGAGATCGTTTGAGGCAGTTATCATCGGCCCGTTTCTCTCGTCTGCGTGGAGCCGGGCGGGGCGACGTCGGCGGCGGTCGCGACCTGCTGCTTCCTCTTCTTTTCGCGCGCGAACGTGTAGAGACCGGAGCCGATCACGATTGCCGCTCCCGCAAGCATGCTGCCGCTCGGCTCCTCGCCGAAGAACAGGATCCCGATCGCCAGAGCCCAGATCAGGCTCGTGTAGCGGAACGGCGTCACGAACGAGACCTCTCCCGTGCGCATCGCCATGATCACGGTCTGATAACCCGCAAAAACGAGGAGCGATGTCAGGACGAGAACGGAGAAGGTGCCGGCGCTCACCGGTTGCCAGCCACCCATCGGCACGATCAGGATAATGCCGAGAAGCGTGTTGGCGAAACTCGTGAAAAAGGTGATGCTGATGGTCGGGATTTCGGCGCTGATCCGCCGGGTCGTCAGGTCGCGGCAGGCGGTGAAGCATAAAGCGATGAGCGGATAGACAGCGTCCGCCGAAAACCCTTCCGCGCCGGGGCGTAGAATGAGAAGGACGCCAACGAGCCCGACCCCGATCGCGCTCCAGCGCCGCCAGCCAACCGGTTCACGAAAAATGAGTGCTGCGCCGAGCGTGACGACCAGTGGCAGCGACTGCATGATGGAGGCAGCGGTGGCAAATTCGAGCCGGGCGAGCGCGGTGAAATACGCAAGGGTGGCGCCGAGTTCGCAAAATCCTCGCAAAAGGACGAGGGGATGGCTCAGCGTTTTCAGCGAAATCGACGCGCGAAGGTGGCGCGCGATGAAATAGACGAGGGTTGTGGTCATGACCCCGCGCACGGCAATGATCTGTGCAATGCTGAGCTCTGACGTAACGGATTTGACCAAAGCGTCGTTGAAGGTAAATGCCGCCATGGCGAACGCCATAACCAGGGCGCCGCGTGCGTTTTCGGACAGACTCATGATGTCTCCTCGGGACCGCGCCGTCTTAACGCAGCTTCAAACGGTCCGCCAGCAGCCACATGTCCCCGTTCTTGCGAAATCGCAACTCGGACATCCTTGAGTTAACGCTTGTTCAACCGAATTTGCAGATTGTGTGCAGCAATGTTACCCGCATGACGTGGGGGCGCTTGCTGGATAACCCGCGAATGAACAGCGGAGCCGGGGGCTACTCAACAACCCGGGGGTTCCATGTCATTCGTCGATCGTCTGCTTCAAAGACGCAAAATTGTCACCAAGGTTCTTCTCTTCGTCGTGCCACTGGTGCTTCTCATTGCAGGCGTGGGAATGGCTGGCTTCTATACGGCCGAAACGCTGAACGGTCATATGACCGTGACGCGTGCCACGATCGAAAATATCGGCGATTTCGAAGATCTCCAGTCATCGCTTCAGGCATTCACCGAGGCTCCGTCGGATCAGACCGTCGCGACCCTGCGGTCCAGTATCGCGCGTCAGGCTGACGGCGTCGGCCGGTTGCAAGGGCTGTTGCAGACCGAGGGTGACCGTAACCGGATAGCCGTTGTCCGCGAGCTTGCGGCTAAGCTCTCGGCCGACACGGATGGGCTGTGGGCGATCGAACAGATGCGCAAGCGCAATGTCGAGGAGATCAATCAGATCCTCAAAGGCGTGCGCGATGCTTCCAACGGCGTCGACAAGCAGGTCGAGATCATCCAGAAACAGTTTGACGGCAAAGAGAAATTCGCCAAGCGGCAGCTGTTTGAAGCCTACGCGTATCGATCCGTCGCGCGTCGGCTGGAAAATCTGCGCAATGCCGTGCGGGCCTCCGAAACCGACGAAGCCACCGTCAAGGGCGCGGAGCTTTACGGCCACACTCTGAAAAAGGAATTCGCGATCGTCGCTCCGATGCTGTCGTCCAACGGCAAGGCGGCCATGGCGCCGATCGAGCAGTCGACCGATCAGCTTCTGGCCGTCATCGCCAGCGACAAGCCGGTTGCCGACAAGGCCCAGGCTCTGCGCATTGCGACAAGTGCCTTCATGAGACCGCAGGGGGAACTTGCCGCCGAAGTGACGAAGAAATCCGGTGACGCAGCCGAGCGTTTCGTCGATCTCGAAGGCGAGGTGGAAGTGCTGAAGAGCGTTCTCGACCAGATCGACCAGTCGCTCCAGATTTCGAACGCGATGCAGCTGCATGCCGAGCGTTTCATGACGGTGCCGACCGATGAAGCACGTTCGCATATCATTGCCGACATCGTGGCGCTGAGGGCAACAAGCGCAAAAGTCTCCGAACTCAATTCACGCAATGCCGCCACCCGCGACTTTGGACCGACCCTTGCGACACTGCTGAGCGCGCTCGACAAGAGCACGGCGACGACGATTGTCAACGCGGGTGAATGGACTGCGGCACGCACGAAGGCGACAGAAACGTTGACGGCAGGCATGGCCGGCCTCAAGAACTTCGTGGCGCAGGCGCAGGAGGTCGGCAAGGCGGACAGCGAGCGTTCGGCCACCGTTTCCGTGATCGCCATGGTGGCGGGCACGCTGCTTGCCATCGCCGGCGGCCTCATGCTGGTCGAGACGCTGCGCGGACCTTTGCGCCGCGTCACCGAGATCATGAAGCGTCTGGCCGATGGCGATCTCGATGTGACGATCGAAGGCCGCGAGCGGGGCGACGAGATCGGCGACATGGTGCGCTCGGTCAGCGTGTTCCGCGATTCGGCGCTGGAGAATATCCGGCTGGAAAAAGAGGCGACGTCGGCACGGGAGCTTTCGAGCGCCGAATCGGACCGCCGCACAAGCGAACGTGCCCGGATTGCCGCCGAACAGCGTCAGGCGCTGACCGCTCTCTCGAGCGTTCTCGGCCAGCTTGCCGAAGGCGACCTGGAGCAGACCATGGGTGAAAACCTGCCCGAGGATTTCATCGAGATGGCCCGCACATACAACCGCGCTGTCGAAGAGTTGCGCGGCACGCTTGCCGACGTCCGTTCCACGGCCGACGAGATCGAAGGCGGCACCGGCAATCTTGCGGCATCCGCCGACGACCTTGCCCGGCGCACCGAGCAGCAGGCGGCAGCACTCGAGCAGAGCTCGCGTGCGCTCCGCCATCTCGGCGACATCGTCCGCGCAACAGCGCAGAGCGCTCGCGAAACCTCGACGTCCGTCAACGAGACTGAAGCTTTTGCGCTGCGTTCGGGCGAGGTCGTGGCACGCGCTGTCGGCGCCATGGGCGAGATCAGCCGGTCGTCGGAGAAGATTGCAACGATCATTGGCGTCATCGACGAGATCGCCTTCCAGACCAACCTGCTTGCGCTCAATGCCGGTGTCGAAGCCGCACGCGCAGGTGAGGCGGGTCGCGGTTTTGCCGTGGTCGCGCAGGAAGTCCGCGAACTGGCGCAACGCTGCGCAGGCGCTGCCCGGGAAATCAAGGGGCTGATCTCGGCAAGTTCCGCCCAGGTGACCAATGGCGTGCACCTGGTTGAAGAGACAGGTGGCGCGCTCTCGCAGATCATCGCCCATGTGACCGACGTGCGCAAACTGGTGACGCAGATCTCCGATGCTGCCGAGGAACAGTCGACGGGGATCAGCCAAGTCACCCGCGCCGTTCAGGAAGTGGAACACATCACCCAGCGGAACGCCGCGATGGTGGAAGAAAACAATGCCGAGATCCACGGCCTGCGCCAACGGGTCGGCGTTCTTTCCGAAAAGATCGAGCGGTTCAAGACCCGCGAACCGCATGAACAGTACGGCATGGGGAGTTATGACCGGCGCGATCAGCAGCGGCGCGACGTCGCCTGAGACGATCGCTGCAGTCCCAAAATGAAAAGAGCCGGCTCAAGCCGGCTCTTTTCACATCTGAGCTTTGCTTCGTTTGCATCACCCGCCGGTGACGCTCATGTGCCGCGACACCGCCGGGCGGTTGTTGCGGTCGATGATGAAGTCGTGGCCTTTCGGCTTGCGCGAGATCGCTTCGTCGATCGCCGCCGAGAGAACGGCCGGATCGTCCGATGCGCGCAGGGCAGCACGAAGATCGGCAGCGTCGTTCTGGCCGAGGCACATGTAGAGCGTGCCGGTGCAGGTCAGGCGGACGCGGTTGCAGCCTTCGCAGAAGTTATGCGTCAT
Organism: Rhizobium sp. NFR12; assembly: GCF_900108545.1. Classification (NCBI taxonomy): domain Bacteria; kingdom Pseudomonadati; phylum Pseudomonadota; class Alphaproteobacteria; order Hyphomicrobiales; family Rhizobiaceae; genus Rhizobium; species Rhizobium sp. NFR12. Next base: position 1,432,983 of record NZ_FNWM01000001.1, read on the forward strand.
CGGCGTGATGAAGCCGACGCGGCCACCGGTTTCCGCGACCTCAACATAGCGGGCAGGGCCACCGGTTTTGTAAGGGATGTCGGTGAACGTGAACTGCTGCTCGAGATCGGCGCGCAGCTTCGACAGCGGCAGATAGCGGTCCGTGCGGTCTTCCTCGATCTCGCCCATGGGCATGGTCTCAATGACCGTCAGGTCCATCCCACGCCCATGTGCGAAGCGCAGCATGTCGGCGATCTCGAATTCGTTGAAATCCTTGAGCGCGACCGCGTTCAGCTTGATCTTCAAGCCCGCCCTCTGCGCCGCATCGATGCCTTCCATGACCTTGGAGAAGTCACCCCAGCGCGTGATGGCCTTGAACTTGTCGGGATCGAGCGTATCGAGCGAGACGTTGATGCGGCGCACGCCACAATCGTAGAGTTCCTGTGCATGGCGGGCGAGCTGCGAGCCGTTCGTCGTCAGCGTCAGCTCGTCGAGATTGCCCTCTTCGATGTGGCGACCGATCGAGCGGACCAGATACATGATGTTCTTGCGCACCAAAGGTTCGCCGCCGGTTAGCCGAAGCTTTCGGACGCCCTTTGCGACGAAGGCCGAACAGAGTCTGTCGAGCTCTTCCAGCGTCAGCAGGTCCTTTTTCGGCAGGAACGTCATGTTTTCCGCCATGCAATAGGTACAGCGAAAGTCGCAGCGATCCGTGACCGAGACACGCAGATAGGTGACCGCGCGACCAAACTTGTCGATCATCGGTGCGTTGGTCGCGGCAGGGCCGGCAGTCAGTGGCGGTATGACAAATGAATTCACGGGTAAATACTCCTGACGCCAGAACTTGGGTCCGATCCGGGGCAACGTCAAGGTTTGTACTCCTTAACGTGATGATGGACCGTTCACGGCGAACGGGCTTGCGAGGCATGAGCGAAGTCCATAATCGTGAGACATTCAAATTGGAAGAGAAACATGACTGACGTTCCCAACGACAGCTGGCCGATGGAATTGCGGGTTTCGCCGGACAGGAGAACATTGACCGTGCGCTTTGAAGACGGTGCGTCTTACGCCCTGTCCGCCGAGATGATGCGCGTGCTCTCGCCTTCCGCAGAAGTTCAGGGCCACAGCCCGGACCAGAAGGTGACGGTACCGGGAAAGCGCCTTGTGGGCATACGCAACGTGGTCGCGACCGGCAATTATGCGGTCCGCATCGCGTTCGACGACGGCCATGACAGCGGTATCTTTACCTGGCGCTATCTGCGCGAGCTCGGGACCGAGGGCGACGCGCTTTTCCAGGGTTACGAAAATGATCTGGCGGCCAAGGGACTGAGCCGCGATAGTGTCACGCAGCCGCGCTAAAGCGATTGCGAAAACAAAGGGGATTGTCGGGGTGGCAGCGGAATCAAATGCGGGCGATCTGGTTCAGGTCGTCGCGCTTCTCGGGGCAGCGGTTATTGCGGCACCCCTCTTCAAGAAGATCGGTCTCGGATCCGTGCTCGGCTATCTCGCCGCCGGTTTGGCGATCGGGCCTTTTGGACTGAAGCTTGTCTCGGATCCGCAGGCGATCCTGCACATTGCCGAACTCGGCGTCGTCATGTTCCTGTTCGTCATCGGACTGGAAATGCAGCCATCGCGGCTTTGGAGCATGCGAAAGGATATTTTCGGGCTTGGCGCACTGCAGGTGTGCGCCTGTATTGTTTTGCTGATGGCTGTCGGGATCGGCTTCGGTTATCCGGCGCCTGTCGCCTTCGTCGCCGGCACCGGCTTCGTCCTGACCTCGACGGCAATCGTCATGCAGATGCTTCATGAGCGCAACCATCTGCACACGCCGAAGGGCCAGCATATCGTTGCGATCCTGCTGTTTGAGGATCTCGCCATCGTGCCGCTGCTGGCTATCGTCGCCCTCCTGGCGGCGCAGGGCGAGGCCGTATCCTGGACCGAGCGGCTGCAATCGGTCGGCATCGGGTTTGCAGCGCTTGCCGCACTCGTTCTTGCCGGGCGATACCTGCTCAACCCGTTCTTCCGGCTGCTTGCCAATTCCGGTGCGCGGGAGGTGATGACCGCCGCGGCTCTGCTCGTCGTGCTCGGATCGGCGCTGCTGATGCAGTTTGCCGGTCTGTCGATGGCGATGGGGGCGTTTCTCGCCGGCGTTCTTCTCTCCGAATCATCCTTCCGGCACCAGCTTGAGGCCGATATAGAGCCGTTTCGCGGCATCCTGCTCGGTCTGTTCTTCCTCGGCGTCGGCATGGCGGTCGATCTGTCGGTGATTGCCGCCAACTGGCAGCATGTGCTTCTGGCCGTGATCGCCTACATGATCGTCAAGGGGCTGGTGATCTACGGGGTCGCAAGGCTGCTCGGCACGTCCCACGCCGAAGGTCTCGGCCGTGCGATCCTGATGGCGCAGGGCGGCGAATTCGCGTTCGTGCTTTACGCGGCGGCGGCCTCCGTCGGCATTCTCGATTCGGAAACGAATGCCGTGCTGACGGCGACGATCGTCATCTCCATGGCGGTGACACCGCTGGTCGTTGCGATCTACGTGCGCACCGCGCCGAAGCCGGAAGTGGATACGAGCGGTCTGGCCGAGCCAGAGAATATCGAAAATACGGTGCTGTTGATCGGCTTCGGGCGTTTCGGACAGATCGTCAGCCAGCCGGTTCTGGCGCGAGGCTATACGCTGTCGATCATCGACAGCAATGCGGAGTTTATCCGCGACATCGGCGATTTCGGCTTCAAGGTCTATTACGGCGACGGTGTTCGACCCGAGATCCTGCATGCAGCCGGTGCGGCGACGGCAAGGGCGATCCTGATCTGTGTGGACGACAAGGAAGCGGCGCTGAAGATCGCCGAGATCGTCAAGGAAGAGTTCCCGCTCGTTCCGGTTCTTGCCCGCGCCTATGACCGCGGTCATGCGATCGATCTGCTGAAGGCCGGCGTCGATTACCAGATCCGCGAAACCTACGATTCGGCGCTGAGCTTCGGAGGCGAGGTTCTGCGCGCTCTGGGTGAGGCCGACGAGACGGCGCTTCAGATGGTCGAGGAATTCCGCGAGATCGATCGCGAACGGTTTGCGCTGGAACAGGTCGGCGGCATCTATGCCGGCCGTTCGCTAATCAAAGGCAATGCGCAACCGGCAGACATCATCGCCGCCAAAACGGCGCGCGAACGGGAACGACGGGCGGCCGCACAGGACGCGGCGCAAGGGGCAGCAAGATGACGGTTATCACGACGGTCGACGAACTGAAGGCGATCTATGGCGACAGCAGCGAGGCATCGCTTGCCAAGGTGACCCGCTTCCTGACGGCCGAATATCGGCAGATGATCGAGGCGTCACCGTTCGTGGCGCTGGCAACCGTCGGGCCGGAAGGGATCGACTGCTCGCCGCGCGGCGATCTCGGCGGGGTGGTGCGGATCGAGGACGAGCGGACGCTGGCGCTTCCGGACTGGCGTGGCAATAACCGCATCGATTCGCTGATCAACATCGTTCGAGATCCGCGGGTCGCCCTGATGTTTCTCGTGCCGGGCTCGACGATGACGATGCGGATCAATGGTCGCGCGGTGGTGTCGGTGGAGCCCGGACTGCTTCAAAGCTTCGAGATGGACGGCAAGCACCCGCGCAGCGTGACGGTGATTGCTATCGACGAGGTCTATTTCCAATGCGCGCGGGCGCTAATGCGGTCGGAACTGTGGAACCCAGCTCGGTTTGTTGATCCGAAGACCCTTCCGACGCCCGGCACCTTGCTGAAGGCGGCAAAGGCCGACTTCGACAAGGAGACCTATGACCGCGACTGGGCGGACCGTGCCGCCAAGACGATGTGGTGAGAGCAGGCGATCACTTCTTGTAGATCAGCCAGCTCTTGCTGACGTAATCCTTGGTCATGCTGTCTTCATAGAACACGGTCCGGTTTCGTCCGGAGTTCTTGGCATGATAGAGCGCCGTGTCTGCGCGGGCGTAGAGATCGCCCGGATCGGCTGCCTGCGAGGCCATCGAGTATCCGAGCGAGATGGTGACTGGCCCATAGTTGATGCCCGAGCGGGAATTGCGGAAGGCGCGCGTTTCGAGAGCACGACGCACCCTCTCGCAGATGATCATGACCTCGTCGGGTGTGTTGCCCTGAACGATGATCGCAAACTCCTCGCCGCCTGTGCGTGCGACGAAGACTTCCTTGCGGACGTTCGAACGGATGACCGAAGCGACGGTCGACAGGATCTTGTCGCCGACCGGATGGCCGTAGCTGTCGTTGATCTTCTTGAAGTTGTCGATGTCGGCGAGGACCAGCGCGGTCACGGGCAGGCTTGGCGCATGGTCGAAGATCGTTGCCAGGCGCTCGTCGAAGGCCCGTCGGTTGGAAAGCCGCGTCAGGGAATCGGTATTGGCGATCCGCTTGTACTCGTCGAGTTCGCGGCGGACCTGATCCATCTCCTGCGAGCGCTGCTCCATGTCGCCGGCGGTCTTTTCGCCCTGCGCGATCTTGTCACCGGTGGCATCGTTGAGGAGGCTGACGGCGTTGCGGATCAGCTCGCTCGAAAAGCTGCTTTTGGCATTGATACGGACGGCGGTCTCGCCAAGAAGACGGCTGTAGCTTTCGAGCGACGCCTGTTCCTGACGCAACAGCTTCAAGACAGAGTCCAGCTCCGTCAAGATGCGGTCATGCGCCTTCTCGATGACATCGACCTGACCCGTTCCCAGGTGCCGGGCAGAAAGGTCGTCGAGTTCCTCTTGCGTCGCGCGTGAGCCCAGCGCCGCAAGATCCTGTGCCAGCTCGGGGTTGGAGCCGATGTAAGCTTCATAGAATAGCTGATAATTACGCGGTATCGAAGCGACCCCCATCGCCCGAATTGCGTATATGACTTGACTGATCAAATCACTGGATTGCGCCTTCGGCGCCACACCCGTCGTCATCGACGACCCCCACTAGACCTCATCCACTGTGTGGATAAATTTATATGTGACGAATATTGGAAAACAATTAAGAGCAGTTTGTATTTGCGCAATTTTGTACGCGTTATTTTAATTATGATTCTATGTTATATTGCGTGAAAGTGCAAATCTTGGCTGAGCTTGCCATACGAGCAAAACATATGGTTCGATCTAGCTCATTCCGGATGTAATCTTGACGACGGGGCCTATCGGTTGACCGACCCCGTCATCGCTATTGCGACCGATTTACTTGGGGCCGATCATGTTTTCCGGACGGACATACTGATCGAACTCCTCGTTCGTCAGATAGCCACCGCCAACGGCTTCCTCACGCAGGGTGGTGCCATTCTTGTGCGCGGTCTTGGCGATCTTCGCGCAGGTGTCGTAGCCGAGCCTGGAATTCAGCGCGGTGACCAGCATCAGGGAGTTTTCGACGCCCTTGCGGATATTGTCTTCACGCGCTTCGATGCCGACGACACAGTTGTCGGTAAAGGAAACGGCAGCATCACCGAGCAGCTGAACCGACTGAAGGAAGTTGTAGGCCATCATCGGATTGTAGACGTTCAGCTCGAAATGCCCCTGGCTGCCGGCGAAGGTGAGGGCAGCATGGTTGCCGAAGATGTGGGCGCAGACCTGTGTGAGCGCTTCCGACTGCGTGGGGTTGACCTTGCCCGGCATGATCGACGAGCCCGGCTCGTTTTCCGGCAGCGACAGTTCGCCAAGGCCGGCACGCGGACCGGAGCCCAGGAAGCGGATGTCGTTGGCGATCTTGAACAGCGCCGCAGCGGCCGCATTGATCGCGCCGTGCGAAAACACCATCGAGTCGTGTGAAGCGAGCGCCTCGAACTTGTTCGGCGCCGTCACGAAGGGCAGGCCGGTGATCTTCGAGATTTCGTCGGCGACCTTTTCGGCAAAGCCGACCGGGGCGTTGAGGCCTGTGCCGACTGCAGTGCCGCCCTGAGCAAGCTTGGAGAGCGCCGGGAGCGTCAGCTCGATATTGGCAATCGCGGACGCGACCTGCGCCGCATAGCCGGAAAATTCCTGGCCGAGCGTCAACGGCGTCGCGTCCTGCGTGTGGGTACGGCCGATCTTGATGATGTGGGCAAACGCCTTCACCTTGGCTTCCAGAGCCTCATGCAGATGCCTGAGCGCCGGCAGGAGATGGCGGACGATGGTTTCGACGCAGGCAATGTGCATGGCCGTCGGATACGTATCGTTCGACGACTGGCTCATGTTGACGTGGTCGTTCGGGTGCACAGGCTTCTTGGAGCCCATGACGCCACCGAGGACTTCGATCGCCCGGTTGGAGATCACTTCGTTGGCGTTCATGTTCGACTGGGTGCCGGAACCAGTCTGCCAGACCACCAGCGGAAAATGATCGTTGAGTTTGCCGTCGATCACTTCCTGAGCGGCATCGACGATCGCCTTGCCGACGGTCCGGTCGAGACCCGCAAGTTCCATATTCGCAACGGCTGCGGCCTGCTTGACGATGCCGAGCGCACGGACCACGGCCAGCGGCTGCTTTTCCCAGCCGATCTTGAAGTTTCCAAGCGAACGTTGCGCCTGAGCGCCCCAGTAGCGGTCTGCGGCCACGTCGATCGGGCCAAAAGTATCGGTTTCGGTGCGCGTTGTGGTCATCGTGTCGCCTCTGTCTCCCATGCCCGCGAACGCGGGCGAACTATCGCGTGCCGGGCACGAAACCGGCGCCGGCATTACTATACCATTACCGGGTGACTTCAAGCGCAGCCGGGGTCGATTTGTGACCGTGTCCGCGTGCCATTTCGGTCACGCCGCGTGGAATTGTGCCCGATGGAACAATGGTCGGCCAAATAAACTAGGTTACCCATTGGTGAAAATTTAACGAATAATTTCTTAATCTTCGCCGGCGTTCGCGTATGCTTTGCCGCCCAGATCCGGCTTTGTGTGCGCTCGGGCGTTTCTTTCCACAGGCCACGCGATCGGATAGATGGCGGGCTGCACGAATTGATCCCGCAGATTTGCAAGCGGGTGGAAATGACGGGGACAAAATTGCCGCAAGATACCAAAAAGACTTCGCTCGCTCTGGCTTTGGTTTCCGGAATTTCGGCCTTTGCCGTCCTGGCCGGCCCCGCCAACGCCTTGACCCTGATGGATTTCCTGAAAGGCGGCCCTGGCAAGAGCCGCGCCGCCGACAACGGCGTTCCGGGTGTGACGACTGTTGCTCCCACCGAAAAGGCGCTGGCCGATCCCGAGCCGCTGCCGAAGGTGTCCGGACCCCGCTACTATACGTATAAAGCCGATGCCAGCCGGGCCGTGCAGACCGCAGGCTTTGCTGCGGCCTCAGCGACCGATGCGACCCGGCTGATCGCGCAGGCAAAGGTATCGGCCCCGTCTGCGATCGCGTCCGCACTCGAAGCGTATTACAGCAAGAACGCAGCTCCGCTCTGGGTCTCCGGCGGCGATGTCAACGACCATGCGCGGGCGCTGATCAGCGTGCTGGAAAAGGCCGCCGACTTCGGTCTGGATCCCGCCGACTACGCGTTGAAGGTTCCGAACCTGACGACCGCCAGCGTCGCGCCGGCCGAAGCGCCGGTTGCGTCGGCTGAAGCCGAGGCCAGTGTCGACCCCGCAACCCCCTCCGCCGCGGCGCCGGAAGCGGCAACCGCCACACCCGTCGCTGCCACGCCGGACACAGCTACCACCACGGCTGAAACGCCTGCCGTAGCATCACCTGCCGCCGGTCCGGCCGAGGGTCACGACCGCGATCTGATGCAGTTCGAGCTTGCTCTGTCTGCCAAGGCATTGCTGTTTGCGCAGGATATGACGCGCGGGCGTATCGATCCGAACAAGATCTCCGGATTCCACGACTTCAAGCTGAAGACCGTCGATCTGAATGGCGTCATGGCTTTCCTGGCGACAGGTCAGGAACCCGGCGCCTATCTTGCAGGCCTTGCTCCGCAGGATCGGCATTTCACGGCTTTGAAAGCCGAGCTTGTCAGGCTGCGTGCTGAAGCTGCGAGTGAAGCGACCGCCGTGAAGCTCCCGGACAATCTGCTCCTGAAGCCGGGCAACAGCAGCCCTGATCTGTCAGCTGTTGTGGCGGCGATCCAGCATTCGGGGTCCGATGCGCTGAAGACCAAGCACGAAGCGACGCTTGCGAGCTACCAGCAGACGCCGGAATACACGCCCGAGCTGGTCGATCTGGTCAAGGCGTTCCAGAGCGAAGCAGGCTTGAAGGCCGATGGCGTCATCGGTGCGGCGACCGTTCGCAAGATGGTCGGCCATACGTCGCAGGACAAGATCGAAAAGCTTGTGGTCGCCATGGAACAGGCGCGCTGGCTGCCGAGCGATCTCGGTCAGCGCTACGTGTTCATCAACCAGCCTGCATTCCGCGTTTACTACAACGAGAACGGCGCCGAGCAGTTCTCGATGCGCACAGTTGTGGGATCGAAGGCGCATCAGACGTTCTTCTTCCAGGACGAGATCGAGACTGTCGAGTTCAACCCATACTGGGGCGTGCCGCAGTCGATCATCGTCAACGAGATGCTGCCGAAGCTTCGCGCGGACCCGTCCTATCTCGATCGTCTCGGCTATGAAGTCGCGGTCAATGGCAAGGCGGTGCCGTCGCGCAGCGTCAACTGGTACACTTCGACCCAGAACGTCTCGGTCCGTCAGCCTCCGTCGAGCGACAATGCTCTCGGCGACCTGAAGATCCTGTTTCCGAACGCCCATGCGATCTACATGCATGACACGCCTTCGAAGAGCTTCTTCCAGCGTGACATGCGTGCGCTCAGCCATGGCTGCGTGAGACTTGCAGAGCCGCGCAAGATGGCTGCGGCCGTCCTCGGCATTTCCGAGCAGGAGGTCGATGCTCGGATCGCCGGTGGTGAAAACGTTGCGGCCAAGGTGACCGCAAAGATCCCGGTCTACGTTTCCTACTTTACCGCATGGCCGAACAAGGACGGAAAGGTCGAGTATTTCGACGACGTCTACGATCGCGACGCGGCCGTGAGAAAGGCATTCGAGGCAACCACGAAGGCACGTTCGGCTTAAAGCTGAAAATCTTGACGTCCAATTGGAAACGGCGGCCTTCGAGCCGCCGTTTTCGTTCGTATCGACTTCAGATCATCTGCCGGATGACCTGGACGGTCAGATCGTCGAAGTGATCAATGACGATGTCAGCGTTGAGGTCCACGACCGGGACGTCGGAATAGCCGAAGCTGACGGCGATCGAACCAATCCTTGCATTTTGCGCGGCGAGGATGTCGTTGATGCTGTCGCCGATCATGATGCTGCATGCCGGGTCGGCGCCTGCCTTCTCGATCGTGCCGAGAATATGCCCGGCATCGGGTTTGCGGACCGCAAACGTGTCTCCGCCGGTGATGACGTCGAAACGCGAGGCAAGGCCAAGGCCGTGCATCAGCGGCAGCGCCAGTTCTTCCAGCTTGTTGGTGCAGACGGCAAGCCGGACGCCTGCACATGCGAGGCGATCAAGACAGTCGATGACACCCGGATAGACCTTGCTCTTGCCCGGCATATTCGCCTTGTAATGCGCCATGAAGCGATCGAAAAGCCGCGCGGCCAGTTCGTCGTCGAGCGGCGTGTTGCGCAGGTGGAAGGCGCGGGCGATCATCATCCGCACGCCCTGGCCGACGAGATGGGTGATGTCCTCATAGGCGACAGGCTGCAGATCGGCCGCGGCAATCGTGTGATTGAGGCTATCGATGAGATCGGGCGCGGTATCAACGAGGGTACCATCCAGATCGAAGATGACGAGGGGAGTTTTCACGGGTGCCTCTTGGTTTCGATGAATGCCGGCTGGAATATCAACACAGAAAAAAGCAAGGCAGCGACTAACACGGATCCGGCGACGCCGCAAAACCTCAGCAAGCCTGTGTGCAAGACGTTAGGCTCTTTCGTTTGTCAAAAGAGCCGTGTAAACAGCGACCGCAGGAACATTCTGGAGCTTTTGGCGGATGGACGCCCGAGAAATGAAGGTCAAGGCGGCTGAGGCTGCGCTGGGATATGTCGAAGACGGAATGCGTCTTGGCATCGGCACAGGCTCGACTGCCGAAGAGTTCGTTCGTCTCCTGGCCGAAAAGGTGCATGGCGGCTTGAAGGTTCTCGGCGTGCCGACCTCGGAGCGGACCGCCCGCCTTTGCGTCGAACTCGGCGTTCCCCTCAAATCGCTCGACGAACTGCCGGAGCTCGATCTGACGATTGACGGTACCGACGAGGTGGACGGGAACCTGACCCTGATCAAGGGCGGCGGCGGGGCTTTGCTGCGTGAAAAGATCGTTGCGGCGGCGTCTGCTCAGGTGATCGTGATTGCCGACGAAAGCAAGGTCGTGGAAACCCTCGGCGCGTTTCCGCTGCCGATCGAGATCAATCCGTTCGGGATGGCCTCGACTCGCATTGCCATCGAAAAGGCGGCCTCCAGGCTTGGTCTTTCCGGCGAACTGAAGCTGCGCCGCGGTGGCGAAGATGTGTTTCGCACCGACGGCGGGCACTATATTCTTGACGCATCTTTTGGCCGCATTCCTGATGCAGAGGCCTTGTCAGCTCAACTTCATCTCATTCCCGGCGTCGTCGAGCACGGGCTGTTCATTCACATCGCGTCCTTTGCGATCATCGCCGGCGAGGCTGGTGCGCGGACGTTGAAGGCGAAATAACCTTAGGAGCAATCAACCCATGATCAAATTCGCGGTTCTTGGCCGTGCTGCCGCCCTCGCAATTGTGATGTCCGGCGCCGTTTCCGTTTCTGCTCAGGCCCAGGAAATTCCTGAGGCCCATATGGCGGCTGCGCGCGATGCTATCGCTTCGCTCAACGTCACCGATCGGTTCGACAACATTCTGCCCAACATGGCCGAAGCGTTGAAGGGTCAGTTTATCCAGTCTTCGCCGAACTTCCAGGAACAGATCAACGCCATCGTCGACGAAGAGGCGCTGGCGCTTGCTCCGCGTCGTGCGGATCTCGAAAAGGAAGCCGCGACGATCTACGCCAAAAGCTTTTCCGTGGATGAGCTGAAGACGATCTCGACCTTCTTCACGACCGAAGCCGGCAAGAAGCTTTTGAACAACCAGCCGCTGGTTGCCCGCGAACTCGGACGTGCGGCTGAAATCTGGGCCAACGGCATTTCGCGCGACCTCAACACCCAGGCGACCGCCAAGCTGCGCGGCGTTATCGATGCCAACCCGATCAAGGCACCTGTCGTCGATACGCCGGCACCTGCGGCGGCTGGCGCCAAGCCGGCTCCGACGCCTGCTGCCAAGCCCTGATCGACTGATTCAAAAGACTTCTGAAAAGCCCGGAGAAATCCGGGCTTTTGTTTATGGCGGCTGCAGCATTATATGTGGCTGGCACCTATCTATGCCCCAAGCATCCCACCCATGTTCTTTCTTCAGGAGCCTGCCATGACCGCCTATGACTATGACCTGTTCGTGATCGGTGCAGGCTCCGGTGGCGTCAGGGCAGGGCGCGTTGCCGCGTCGCTCGGCAAGACGGTTGCCGTGGCCGAGGAATATCGGTTCGGCGGCACCTGCGTCATCCGCGGCTGCGTGCCGAAGAAGCTGCTTGTCTACGCGTCGCAGTTCTCGGAGCATTTCGAAGATGCTGTCGGCTTCGGCTGGACGGTCGGCGAAACCAGCTTCGACTGGAAAAAGCTGATCGCGGCCAAGGATGCCGAGATCGCGAGGCTCGAGGCGATCTACAAGCGCAACCTCTCCAATAGCGGCGCCGAGGCGATCGAAGACCGGGCCGAGCTTGTCGATGCCCATACGGTGCGCCTGGTGAAATCCGGAAGAACCGTGACGGCGGACAAGATCGTGATTGCCACGGGCGGCACACCCAACCCGCATGTGGCCCTTCCCGGCTACGAGCTCTGCATCTCGTCCAACGAGGCTTTCGATCTGCCGGAACTGCCGAAATCGATCCTGATCGCCGGCGGCGGTTATATTGCGGTGGAATTCGCCAACATCTTTCATGGCCTCGGCGTCGAGGTGACGCTGATCTATCGCGGCCAGGAGATCCTGTCGCGGTTCGACCAGGACATGCGCCACGGGCTCCGCAAGGCGATGGAAGACAAGGGGATGCGGGTCATCCTGACGGACGTGATCGCCGAAGTGACGAAATCTCCGGCCGGTCATCTCATCGCGTCGACCATGGGCGGCGAAACGCTTGCCGTTGATACGGTGATGCTGGCGCTCGGTCGTGATCCGAACACCGATGGATTGGGGCTTGAGGCTGCCGGTGTCGAGGTGGATGATCTCGGTGCCATCGTCGTCGACGAGTATTCGCGCACCAATATCGAAAACATCTATGCGCTCGGCGATGTCACCAACCGGGTACAGCTGACGCCGGTCGCGATCCATGAGGCAATGTGCTTTATCGAGACCGCGTTCAGGAATAACCCGACCAAGCCGGATCACGAGCTGATTGCGACGGCGGTGTTCTCGCAGCCGGAAATCGGCACGGTCGGTCTTTCGGAAGAGGAAGCGGCCAAGCGCTATGCCGAGCTCGAAGTCTACCGCGCGGAATTCCGGCCGATGAAGGCAACGCTCTCCGGCCGGCAGGAAAAGACGATCATGAAGCTGATCGTCGATGCCGAGAGCCGCAAGGTGATCGGATCCCACATCCTCGGCCACGAAGCCGGAGAAATGGCGCAGCTGATCGGCATCTGCCTCAAGGCCGGCGTGACGAAGGACGATTTCGACCGCACGATGGCGGTGCATCCGACGGCTTCGGAGGAACTGGTGACCATGTACACGCCGAGCTACCGCATCAGGAATGGCGAGCGGGTCTGAGGTCTGCTTGGACCGGGACGAATATAATTTAGCAATGTGAGATGGTTCGACGTCGTTTGTTGCACTGGTGGAAGCCCGGCCGGGCGCTTATCTACCCGCTATGCAAACGAGGCCGTTCGGTCTATAAGCCCCGCAAAATTTGAAGCTTTGCCCGGCGGGGGAGCCGGGGTGGAAACAGGTGAGTATCATGGCGCAGAACTGGACCCCGAGCACGTGGCGGAACAAGCCGATCCAGCAGGTTCCGGACTATCCGAACATGGCTGCATTGGAAGCAACCGAGGCGCAGCTTTCCACATTCCCGCCGCTCGTGTTTGCGGGTGAGGCTCGCCGCCTGAAATCCCAGCTTGCCAAGGTGGCGGAAGGCGATGCCTTCCTTCTGCAGGGCGGCGACTGCGCCGAAAGCTTTGCCGAGCATGGCGCCGACAATATCCGCGACTTCTTCCGCTCGTTCCTGCAGATGGCCGTCGTGCTGACCTACGGTGCGCAGCTTCCGGTCGTGAAGGTCGGCCGCATCGCCGGTCAGTTCGCCAAGCCGCGCTCTTCCAATATCGAGAAGCAGGGTGACATCGAACTGCCGTCCTACCGCGGCGATATCATCAACGGCATCGATTTCACCGAGGCCTCGCGCATTCCGAACCCGGAGCGCCAGCTGGATGCCTATCGCCAGTCTGCGGCAACGCTGAACCTCCTGCGGGCCTTCGCGATGGGTGGCTATGCCAACCTCGAAAACGTCCACAAGTGGATGCTCGGCTTCGTCAAGGACAGTCCGCAGGGCGAGCGCTATCGCATGCTGGCCGGCCGGATCAGCGAAACGATGGAGTTCATGCGGGCGATCGGCATCACGGCCGACAACCAGCCGAGCCTGCGCGAAACGGATTTCTTCACCAGCCATGAAGCATTGCTTCTCGGCTATGAGGAAGCTTTCACGCGCGTCGATTCGACGTCTGGTGACTGGTACGCGACGTCGGGCCACATGCTGTGGATCGGCGACCGCACACGCCAGCTCGATCATGCGCATGTGGAGTATTTCCGCGGCATCAAGAACCCGATCGGTCTGAAATGTGGTCCGTCGCTGCAGCCGGACAATCTGATCCAGCTGATCGACGCTCTGAACCCCGCCAACGAGCCGGGCCGGTTGACGCTGATTGCGCGCTTCGGCCACGACAAGGTTGCCGATGGCCTGCCGAAGCTGATCCGTGCCGTCGAGCGCGAAGGTCGCAAGGTCGTCTGGTCCTGCGATCCGATGCATGGCAACACGATCACGCTCAACAACTACAAGACCCGTCCTTTCGAGCGGATCCTGTCGGAAGTGGAAAGCTTCTTCCAGATCCACCGGTCGGAAGGGACCCACCCGGGCGGCATCCATATTGAGATGACCGGCAAGGATGTGACCGAATGCACCGGCGGCGCCCGTGCGGTGTCGGCCGGCGACCTGCAGGACCGCTACCACACGCACTGCGATCCGCGCCTCAATGCCGACCAGGCGCTGGAACTGGCGTTCCTCCTGGCCGAGCGTATGAAAAGCGGTCGCGACGAGAAGCGAATGGTCGTCAACGGCTGAACCCCGGTTCGACGCAACGCAAAAGGCCGGCGTGAAAACGCCGGCCTTTTGCGTTGCAAGGGCCGCCTACTGGACGAGAACGGGGTTGCGGCAGGACGCGCCACCGACCTGGACATCCGCTTCACCAACGCGCACGCCGAGAGTCAGCAGGACGTTGTAGAGGACGGTGTCGACCGGGCTCATGGCCGCACCGAGCGTGGCACCGACGGCAGCGATAATTGGCTGCGGCAGTCCAAGCCCAAGGCCGAGAAGGTCTACCCGCACAACGAGCTTGGAAAGCAGGCTCGTCGTCAGCGACTCAAGCACGTTCTTGACCGACGTCGACTTTACCCTGTTCGCGCTGATATCCGCCGGCGAGAACGTCAATCGCTCTGTCTTGAGATTGGTCGAGGTGGTTTCCGCCATGGCGGAGACCTTGAGAAGAAGGGTCGAGATGATGTCGGCTCGCGTGACACGCGGATCTCTGCCGAAGTTCGTGAATGCAGTCGTATCGACGTCGCCCAATGCGATCGACGCGATGCCCGGGACGGCGTCGACATCGACGCTTGCGCTGTTGGCCGCGCCCGTACAGGTGATGCCGGCAAGCCGTCCTTCGGCATAGGCAACTTCCAGGTAGAGGGGGACGCGGACCTTGAGCCCGAGGATCGCCTGAAGGCCATCAACCACGACCTCGACCGCCACGCGTGTCTGAGCGGTGCGGACGATCGTGCCCGGCGCGCCGACTGCGAGGTAGGACGACCCGACCGGCGGCTCCCCGATCGCAACGGTCACCTTGGACGAGGCGACACCGGGAATGGATGTCCCAAGGTCGACAGAGAGCTGCTTGCCGCCGCTGGCAGCGGTTGCGGCCGCCGACAGCAGATCGAAGACGCTGGTGTTGACAGATAGTCCACTCGATTGGCCGATCAGCTTTTGAGATACGGGTCCCAGCTTCAGAGTATCCTCGAGCTTGACCATGACCTTCGTCTTGTTGAGCGTCTTTTCGAGATTGGAGAGGACCGTCGAGACCGAGGGGGTAAGTCCGGTCGTCTTGCCGAGGGCTCCGACAAACTTGCCATAGTTGATGTCGGTTGTGAGAACATCCGCGTAAGTCCCTGACTGGAGACCAAGATCAAGAGCAAGCTGGTCGATCGTCTTCAAGGCATTGACCTGGGCATCGGCGAGGGCCCGATAATCCATCGCCTTCAGGGAAATCGTCGTTCCGAGCATCTGGCCAAGCAGGGCATTGAGGACACCCTCGTTGACGCTTGCCAAACGACTGCCGATCGAGAAGGACGCAAGCTTATCCGTTGCTGCTGTGCCGGATGCGGCAAGCGCCGGCGGGGTGGTGAGACTTGCCCCGAACATCAGGTTGCTCTTGCTGCGGAGCGTCAAGCGGACCGCATCGGGCGGTGTTGCGCCGGCGACAAAACGGTTCGCGGCAGGCTGCGCGGGATCGGGTACATAGCGGCCCCTGGTGATCTCGGCATAGCTGCCATAGGCTTCGAGCGCCGTCTTGGGGTTGAATGGGACAACCCCCTTGGTCGTCAGCAGGCCGCCGGCGCTGACGACGCCAATGCTTTGACCGTTCATCGCGAAAAAGTCGAAAGCGGATTTTTCCGCAGTCGAAATGTTGGCCGCCGCTGCAATCGCGGCAAGGTCGGCGCTTGCCTGCAACTGCCGCTGCTGCAGCGTCAGGCTTCCATAGTCGACGCCGAGAGCCAGCGCTCCGATGGCAAGCGGCATGGCAAGTGCAGCAGTAATGGCAATGTTGCCGGCTCGGTCACCGGCGATAGTCTGACGACGCTTCAGGCGGAAAAGCATCTCAAATGCCTCCGATCCGCATGGTCGAATAGCGCCTTATGTGCTTGTCCGGCATGGCGTAGCTGTAGAGACTGAAAATCGGCAGGGTACTTGCGTCGTATTCGATCGATACGGTGAACTGGTTGGGGTTGCTCGGGTCGCTTTGCACCTTCGTCGTGAAGTTCTTCTTGTCGAGAAGCGCATAGTCCATCGTCGACTTGGTGAGATACTCCTGCACCAGCTTCTGGCGTTCGCTGGCATCGAGGCCGGCGACAGCCGTGCGTGCCGCATCCGCGGCAATCTGCTGCACGGCGTGGGCCGCAGCGAGGTAGACGCCATAGCCGATCAGGCTGAAGAGCATCAGAAGCAGGACCGGCGCGATGATTGCGAATTCGACGGCGGAACTGCCCGAACGGCATCGCAGCAAGGATCGGATTCTCATCACCAACTCCCATTGTATGAGTATATTCGAATATAATGTTATGCGGTTATAAAGAATCCATGAATCGCGTCCGTCAGTTTTTAATGATGTGTTTTTAGAGTTCCGAAGGCTAATCTCGCGTGACTTGCCACCTTGTGTTCAGGCGTCGTAACCTCACGCTGGCAGCAAATCGCCGGGAGAGAATGCAATGCGCAGTTCGGTCGAAATCTATAATATCCGGACGCGACAGAGCCGGATTGTCTGGCAGACGAGCGCGCTTTTCGAAGCGCCGAACTGGGCGCCGGACGGACGTTTCCTCATGCTCAACAGCGACGGGCTGATCTATCGGCTGCCCGTGGCCGGCGACACGCCTCCGATCATCGTTGACACCGAGTTCGCGGTTGCCTGCAACAACGACCATGGCATCTCGCCTGACGGCACGCTGGTTGCGATTTCCGATAAGGTCGAATTCGGCAAGTCCGCGATCTATGTGCTTGCCGCGACCGGGGGCAAGCCAAGGTTGGTGACACCGAAGCTTCCCTCCTACTGGCACGGCTGGTCTCCGGACGGACAGCGCTTCGCCTATTGCGGCATCCGCGACGACGTTTTCGATATCTATACGATTGCGGTCGAAGGCGGCGAGGAGATGCGGCTCACCCATGGCGAAGGCCGCAACGACGGGCCTGACTACTCCCCGGACGGGAACTGGATCTATTTCAATTCGAGCCGCACGGGCACCATGCAGATCTGGCGCGTGCCGGCTTTGGGCGGCTCGGCGGAGCGCATCACCGACAGCCCCTATGGCGACTGGTTTCCGCATCCGTCACCGAAGGGAGACAAGATCGTTTTCGTATCCTATGACGGCGACGTGTTCGATCATCCGCGCGATCTCGATGTCCGGGTTCGGCTGATGGATATGGATGGCAGCAATGTCGAAACGCTGTTCGAACTGTTCGGCGGGCAGGGCACGATGAATTCGCCAAACTGGTCACCGGACGGTGACGAATTCGCCTATGTCAGGTATTTTCCTGTTTCGTGATGGGCTTGCGATATCTGGTATGGTCGGGCATAGCCTCGGCAGTTTTGCTTCAGCCGTCGCAAGCATTGTTGGGGATAGACGATGCCGCCAATTCCAGACCCGTCCGACGATACGCAAGCGGGCCTTGCTCCGGCCGGCGCCTTTTCCGCGGCGGAGCGGGCAGCGATCTACCGGGTGATCGAAACGCGACGCGACGTTCGCGATCAGTTCCTTGCCGATCCCTTGAGCGACGAGCTTGTCTCCCGTCTTCTGGCGGCCGCGCATGCCGCACCGTCAGTCGGGTTCATGCAGCCGTGGAATTTTATCCTCGTCCGTGATGAGGTGATGCGGCAGGCGGCGTGGGAGGCCTTTTCAAAGGCCAATGACGAGGCGGCGGAGATGTTCTCCGGCGGCGAGCGCGATCTTTATCGCAGCCTCAAGCTTGAAGGCATTCGCAAGGCGCCACTATCGATCTGCGTTACCTGTGATCCGGACAGGGCGGGACCGGTGGTCCTCGGTCGCACCCACAATCCGCGCATGGATGTCTACTCCACCGTCTGCGCCGTGCAGAACCTTTGGCTTGCCGCGCGCGCCGAAGGCGTCGGTGTCGGCTGGGTCAGCATTTTCCGCGATGAGGACGTGCGCAGGCTGCTGGGTATCCCAGAGCGCGTGGCGATCGTCGCCTGGCTCTGTCTCGGCCATGTGGACAAGCTCTACAGCGAGCCGGAACTGGCCGTGCGCGGCTGGCGCCAGCGCCTTGCACTGGAAGACCTGGTGTTTTCCGAGCGCTGGCAGGGTGACTGACTACTGCTGTTGCTGCGGACCATTTTCGCGGGGGTGGCGCAGATCAATACTGGCTTCAGGGAGAAAAATCGGACCCACCGTGCGGACCTTTGCGGAGGTTTCGTAATTCCGCTCCGGTACCGGCGGCGTGGGATCGATCGCAACCTTCTGGACGGTGGCAGGCTTGCGGGTCCGCAGGTCGGTGATGCTGCCGGAATAGGCCTCCTCATCCTTCGGTAGCGCGATCCCCTTTACCCGGATCCGTTCCTTTTCCTCCTCCTTCGCGACATCCTGGAAATCGGACGGAATGCAGGCATTCTGACGGATGGCAACGATGGTTGCGCCGCGCTCTTCCCCGGTGACGGACAGGTTGCGGGCTTTGTTGCGCTCGTCAACAAGCACTTCGCGGTTTTCCTCCAGGGCTTGCAGCTGCTCGAGGAGGGGTTCGCACTGGTCGGCCTTGGCCGCGCCAAAGGAAACAATGCTGCCGCCACCGCATCCGGCGCGCCGCATGTCGACGCGAAGTTTGCGGATGTCGGAGTTTGCCTGGCTGAGGTCCTGCGCATATCGGCGCATCTCAGCGGTATTGCCGATCACAACGGGTGTGCTGTGAAGCTTGCGGTACAGATCCGCGCAAAGCTGCGCATCCCGCGCCAGGACGGAGGCGGGGACGAAGACGAGCGGAATGAAGATCAGGCCGCGAAATCGCATCGCTTTTCCGGCAATTCGTTAAAACCCATCAAACATAGGCCGGGGCGGATGAAGATATCCTAAACCGCCCCGGCTTCTGTGAGACCTAGCCGAACAGCGACTCTGGCTGCGAAGCTTCGACGACGGCCAGAGCCGCCATATTGACGACGCCGCGGGATGTGACGGACTGGCCGAGAACATGGGCGGGTTTTGCCGTGCCAAGCAGGATCGGGCCGACATGCAGCGCGTCCATCATGGTGCGCACCAGGCCAAGCGAGATGCTGGCCGCATCGAGGTTCGGGAAGACCAGCAGATTGGCTTCACCGGACAATGTGGTGCTCGGCATGGCGCGCTTGCGCAGTTCCTCGGAAAGCGCCGAGCCACCCTGCATTTCACCGTCGACTTCCAGATCCGGCGCCCGTTCGCGAATGATGGCGAGTGCGTCGCGCATCTTCGCGGCGCTCTCGGAATTGCGCGAGCCGAAATTGGAGTGGCAGATGAGGGCCGCCTTCGGTTTGATGCCGAAGCGACGTACTTCCTGGGCCGAGAGAATGGTGATCTCGGCAATCTCTTCGGCGGTCGGATTGTAGTTGACGAACGTGTCGGTGAAGAAGATCGCACCGCGCTGCGAAATCAGGAGGCTGAGGCCGGCGAGCGTCTTCGTGCCTTCGCGTTTTCCGATGATCTGGTTGACGTCGCGCAGATGCCGGTCGTAGCGGCCTTCGATGCCGCAGATCAGTGCATCGGCCTCGCCGCGCTGGACCGATAGCGCGCCGATGACCGTGTTGCTGGTGCGCACGATGGTTCGTGCCGCTTCCGGGTTGACGCCTTGGCGACCGACAAGCGCGAAATAGTCGTCGACATAGCCGCGGTAACGCGGATCGTCTTCCGGGTTGACGACGGCGAAATCGACATTTGGGCGGATGCGGATGCCGAAACGCTGGAGACGCGCTTCGATGACCGAGGGACGGCCGATCAGGATGGGCCTTGCGATCTGCTCTTCGAGCAGGATCTGTGCGGCCCTCAGAACGCGTTCGTCCTCGCCTTCGGCGAAGATGACGCGATTTCTCTCGGCAGTCTTGGCCGCCGTGAAGATCGGCTTCATCACGAAGCCGGAGCGCCAGACGAATCGGCTAAGCTGGTCGAGATAGGCTTCAAAATCCTGGATCGGACGAGCGGCGACGCCGCTTTCGGCCGCAGCCCTTGCGACGGCCGGCGCGATGCGCAGGATCAGCCGCGGATCAAATGGCGATGGGATCAGGTAGTCGGGGCCAAAGATCGGCGTTTCACCGGAATAGGCTTTCGCGGCGACGTCGGAGACTTCCTCGCGGGCAAGGGCTGCGATCGCCTTGACCGCCGCCATCTTCATTTCTTCGTTGATCGTGCGGGCGCCGCAATCGAGTGCACCACGGAAAATGTAGGGGAAGCAGAGGACGTTGTTGACCTGGTTGGCGAAGTCCGAGCGGCCGGTGCAGATCATCGCGTCGGGACGTTCGGCGCGTGCAAGTTCC
Source organism: Rhizobium sp. NFR12 (assembly GCF_900108545.1). Lineage (NCBI taxonomy): Bacteria > Pseudomonadati > Pseudomonadota > Alphaproteobacteria > Hyphomicrobiales > Rhizobiaceae > Rhizobium > Rhizobium sp. NFR12. The sequence goes on from NZ_FNWM01000001.1 coordinate 1,453,428, forward strand.
GGCATGATTTCCGGCGTCGGGTTGGCGAGCGCCATGATCAGCGGCTTTTCGGCCATCTGCACCAGAAGTTCGGGCTTCAACACGCCCGCGGCCGACAGGCCGAGGAAGACGTCTGCGCCGGCGATATTGTCGGCCAGAACGCGGTTGTCGCTCTTCTGGGCGTAGATCGCCTTCCACTCGTCCATCAGCTCGACGCGGCCCTCATAGACCAGCCCTTCGATATCGTGGACCCAGATGTTTTCCTTCTTCGCGCCAAGCGACACGAGAAGATGCAGGCAGGCAAGCGCCGCTGCACCGGCGCCCGACGTGACGATCTTGACGTTATCGATCGTCTTGCCGGCCAGTTCCAGGCCGTTGAGGATCGCGGCGGCGACGATGATCGCCGTTCCGTGCTGATCGTCATGGAAGACCGGGATATTCATCTTTTCGCGAAGACGACGCTCGACTTCGAAACATTCCGGAGACTTGATGTCTTCGAGGTTGATGCCGCCGAAGGTCGGCTCGAGTGCCGAGATCGTCGAGACCATGGCTTCGATGCCCGGCGCGTCGATTTCGATGTCGAACACATCGATGCCGGCGAATTTCTTGAAGAGGACGGCCTTGCCTTCCATCACGGGCTTGGAAGCGAGCGGGCCGATATTGCCGAGGCCGAGCACGGCAGTGCCGTTGGAGACCACGGCGACCAGATTGGCACGCGCGGTGAATTCCGCGGCCATTTCCGGATTGTCGCGGATCGCAAGGCAAGGGGCGGCCACACCCGGGGAATAGGCAAGTGCCAGGTCGCGCTGGTTGCCGAGCGGCTTGGTGGCCTGGATTTCCAGTTTGCCGGGGCGGGGATAGCGGTGGAAGAAGAGAGCCTGTTCGTCGAGATCTCCGGTTACCGGCGATGGTTTCGGATTGTCGTGCCCATCCATGCTCTTATGGCTCCTCGTATCGATTTCCGTCCTGACATGCGAGTCCCCTCCTTACATCAATCGATCCATCGAGAAACTACAATATTTGCGATGCTGTCGGATTTTGCCGCCGGTTTCGGGTGGTCGCCGACTGCGGCGATCGCGCCCCTGTCATCATCCTGAAACACGAGTCTGATTTTCGAAGGGTAGGACAAGGTAGGTAACGAAGGGACGTTTCCGTGGCCGATGCAATCGAGACAAGGCATTTCAGAACCCTGTTCATTTCGGACGTGCATCTCGGCTCCAAAGCCGCCCGCACGGACTTTCTGCTCGATTTCCTGCGCTACCACGAGGCGGAAACGATCGTGCTGGTCGGCGATATCGTCGACGGCTGGCGGTTGAAGCGCAGCTGGAACTGGCCGCAGGGCTGTAACGACGTGGTTCAGAAGCTTCTGCGCAAGGCGCGCAAGGGCACGCGGATCGTCTACATTCCGGGAAACCACGACGAATTCCTGCGCGATTTTCCCGGCATGCATTTCGGCGGTATCGAGGTCGCAGACCGAATGATCTACGAGATGGCAGACGGGCGGAAATACCTGGTGCTGCACGGTGACGAGTTCGACGTCGTGGTGCGCAATGCGCGTCTGCTCGCCTATCTCGGTGACTGGGCCTATGATGCGGCAATCGCCATCAATGTCGGTCTTGCCGCGGTGCGCCGCCGCATCGGCCTGCCTTACTGGTCATTCTCCGCCTGGGCCAAGCTTCAGGTGAAGCACGCGGTGAATTTCATCGGCGAGTTTCAGAAGGTCGTCGTCGACGAGGCCCGCCGCAACAATGTCGATGGCATCATCTGCGGCCATATCCATCATGCGGTCATGGAAGACATCGACGGGATCCACTACGTCAACACGGGCGACTGGGTCGAAAGCTGCACGGCGATTGCCGAGCATCGCGACGGGACGCTGGAACTGATCTCCTGGCAGAAGATCGCGAAGACTGCGGAAATCACGACGCTGCCAGCACCGGAGACGATCAGGGGCATGCAGGCTGCGTAACGGCCTGTCGGTGCGAGGGACTCATTATCCCCAGAGGTTCGTCCGGGGCGGATAGACCAGCGATCCGTCGTATCGCAGCCCGTCCGGGCGGTCTTGCGCCAAGAGTAGCGGACCGTCGAGATCGGCGTAGTCGGCATCCTGCGCCAGAAGAACTGCGGGGGCCATGGCAAGGGAGGTTCCGACCATGCAGCCGATCATGACGGCAAAGCCCAGTCGCTGCGCTTCCTCCTTCATGATCAGCGCCTCGGTCAGCCCGCCGGTCTTGTCGAGCTTGATGTTGACGGCGTCGTAGCGGTTTCTCAAACTTGCAAGATCGCCGGTTGCGTGCACGCTTTCGTCAGCGCAGATCATCACCTTGCGGCGAATGGTGGCAAGGATTGCATCCTTGCCGGCTGGCAGCGGTTGCTCGATCAACGAGATACCGAGGGCGTCGGCCACATCCAGATGTCGGGCCAGATTGTCCTCTGTCCAACCCTCGTTGGCATCGACGATCAGACGCGAATCGGGCGCTGCCTGCCTGACCGCCCGCATTCGGCTTTCGTCATCGTCTGTGCCGAGCTTGACCTTGAGGAGAGGGCGGGCCGCATTCCTCCGAGCATCCGCGGCCATTGCCTCCGGCTCGCCAAGCGACAGCGTGAAGGCGGTGATCAGCGGCTTTTCGGCAGCTTCAATCATCGATGCGACCGATCGGCCAAGGCTTTTGGCTTCCAGATCCCACAAGGCGCAGTCCACCGCGTTGCGGGCGGCTCCCGGTCGCAGGCGCGTCTGCAGTGTGTGGCGATCCATGCCATCGTGCATCATCGAAGCGAGGGAGTTGATCTCGTCGAGGACGCCTTCGGTTGTTTCACCGTAGCGTTTGTAGGGAACGCATTCGCCCCGGCCGGTCACGCCGTCGCGGGTGATCGCACAGGTCACCACCTCGGCTTCTGTCTTGGAACCGCGGGAAATCGTAAACACCCCCGCGATCGGGAATTTCTCGATTGTTGCTTCGAAGTGACGCGTCATGGTTTTCCACCTGGGCGTTGTGGCAAATCCGTTCAGGGTCGCTATATTGCCGCTCTCAGTGCTGCGATCAACAGCAGATCGCAGCCGCGTGCTGCTTAACCTAAGCCGAAAGAAACCTGTGCCGTCACAACCTGCCGAAATCAAAGCCGAAGACCTGCCCGGCGGCGATGGCGAGCGCTACATTCTGGCCGGAGAATGGCGCAATCATTCGATTTCGCCGGTCCTCAAGGCGTTTGGCGATCTTGAAAAGAGCAGCGGGTCTGGATCCCTCGAGATCGACGTCTCGGGGATCGACGGGATCGATACATCCGGCGCCTGGCTGATTCGCCGTCTTCTGTCGGCAAAAGCCGAGCAGGGTCGCGACGCGAAGTTGGTCGGGGCGGAAGGGACGATCGAGGAACTGGTTGGCGCCCTGCCGGAAAAGACCCCGGCACCGCCGCCCAACGATCAGGACAAGCGGTCGCTGTTTGATCGCGTGTTCAGCCCGGTCGGCAAGACGATGACGGAATTTGCCGGTGACTTCGTCGCCGCCATGCACATTCTCGGCTCGGCGGTCCGTGGCGCACAGCTGAAATTCGGCCGCGGATCCGGCGTTTCTCCGGCATCCGTCGTGACGCATATCGACCGGATGGGCGTTCGGGCGGTGCCGATCATCCTGCTGATGTCGTTTCTGATCGGCGCGATCATTGCCCAGCAGGGCGCTTTCCAGCTCCGGTATTTCGGGGCAGAAATCTTCGTCGTCGACTTGGTCGGCATTCTGCAGCTTCGCGAAATCGGCGTTCTGATCACGGCGATCATGATCGCCGGCCGTTCGGGAAGCGCGATCACCGCCGAAATCGGCTCCATGAAGATGCGCGAGGAAATCGACGCGCTGACCGTGATCGGCCTTAATCCCGTCGGTGTGCTCGTGTTCCCGCGTCTCGTGGCGCTGACGATAGCACTGCCGCTTCTGACCATCGTGGCAAACCTGTCGGCCCTCTACGGCGCTGCGGTGATCACGCTGGTCTACTCCGGCATCACTTTTGATACGTTCCTGTCGCGCCTCAAGGAGGCGGTGGACTTCTCGTCGGTGGCATCAGGCATGATCAAGGCGCCGTTCATGGCGCTGGCAATCGGCATCGTGGCGGCTGTCGAGGGAATGAAAGTTGGCGGCAGCGCAGAATCGCTCGGCCAACACGTCACCTCGTCGGTGGTGAAATCGATCTTCGCGGTGATCCTGATCGACGCGATGTTTGCGATTTTCTATTCCGCGATCGATTTTTGATGGGGACCGGCGTGGAAGACGTTCAAACCTTTGACAATACCAAACCCGCGGAGACGAAGAGCGACGAGCGCAAGGTCGTGCTGTCGGTCAAGGATCTGACGGTCGGCTTCGGATCGAAGCTCGTGCTGGACAATCTGAACCTCGATATCTACCGGGGCGAGATCCTCGGCTTCGTCGGAGCGTCGGGCACCGGTAAGTCGGTGCTGATGCGCACGGTTCTCAGATTGCTGCCGCAGCGCTCAGGTACGATCGAGATCCTCGGAGTTGATTATGCCACGGCCGACGAACAGCAGCGCGTGGCGCTCGATACGAGGCTTGGCGTGCTGTTCCAGCACGGTGCCCTGTTTTCGGCGCTGACGGTGAAAGAAAACATCCAGCTGCCAATGCGCGAGTATCTCGATCTGCCGCAGTCGCTGATGGACGAACTTGCCTATGTGAAGCTCGAGATGGTCGGTCTGCCGCCCGATGCGGCCGACAAGTATCCGTCCGAACTGTCCGGCGGCATGATCAAGCGCGCAGCACTTGCACGCGCTCTGGCGCTCGACCCCGATCTTGTTTTCCTCGACGAGCCGACATCTGGCCTCGACCCGATCGGCGCTGCCGATTTCGATGCCTTGATTGCAAGGCTGCGCGATACGCTTGGCCTCACCGTCTACATGGTGACCCATGACCTCGACAGCCTGTTTTCCGTTTGTGATCGCATTGCCGTGCTTGGGCAGAAACGGGTCTTGGTGGAAGGCACGCTTGAGGATATGTTCGCCTTCGACGATCCGTGGGTTCAGTCCTATTTCAAGGGCAAGCGCGCGCGTTCCGTCGTGACCGATGAGACCAGGCCCGACGGCGAATCTGAGAAGTGATGTAACCTATGGAAACTAAAGCAAATTACGCCCTCGTTGGCTTTTTTACCTTGCTGGTAATGGCTGCCGCTTTCGGGTTCGTCTACTGGATGGCTTCGTCCGGCCGGGGAGGCCCCACGGCTGAGCTGGCGATTCGCATTCCGGGCTCCGCAAACGGTCTTTCCGTTGGTTCGGCGGTGCGCTTCAACGGCATACCGGTCGGCTCCGTGCGCAGCCTCAGCATCGACCCGGATGATCCGCGCTACTCGATCGCGTTCACCGAAGTGCGCGCCGACGCACCTGTCTACCAGTCGACCAAGGCCGTTCTGGAAGTTCAGGGCCTGACGGGCGCTGCCTATGTGGAAATGTCGGGTGGTGCCAAGGGTGAAGAAAACATCCTGCAGAAGGCGATCGAGAGTGGCCGTCCAGCGGTGCTGATCGCCGACCAGTCGAGCGTAACCAACCTTCTTGCGACCGCCGACAAGATCCTCGACCGGGCCGACCAGGCGATCGGCGACATCCAGGGATTTGTCGGAGACGCACGTGGTCCGCTGACGCAGACCATTCGCAACGTCGAGACGTTTACGGCTGCGCTCAGCAACAATTCGGACAGCATCGACAAATTCCTGAACAGCCTCTCGACGCTGTCGGCGACGGTCGATCGCGTCTCCGGCACGTTGAACTCGACGCTCGAAGCAGCTGACCAGCTGGTACGGGCGATCGATGCCGAACGGGTCAACCAGGTTGTAACGAACGCCGAACGGGTGACTCGCAACATTGCCAATGCCTCGGACAACTTCGGCCCTCTGGTGCAGAACGTGACCCAGGCGGCTGCGAGCTTCCAGCAGGCAGGCGTCGATGCGCAGAGCGCCCTGAAACGCGCCGATACGCTCATGGCGGCCGTCGACGTCAATCAGGTCGGCGCTACGATCCGCAACATCTCGTCGGCATCCGAAGACGCACGCCAGACGCTCAGCTCGGCGCGCGACGTGATCGACGACGTGTCGCGCCGCCGCGACGACATCAACGGTGCGATCTCCAACTTCACGGACATGTCGACCAAGCTGAACAACGCTTCGAACCGCGTCGACGGAATTCTGGCGAAGGTGGACGGGCTGGTCTCCAGCGACGACTCGCAGGGTCTGTTTGCCGAGGCGCGCAAGACGCTCGAATCCTTCCGGACTGTCGCCGACAATATCAATTCGCGCGTTGGACCGATTGCCGACAATCTGTCGCGCTTTTCGTCCGGTGGCTTGAGAGACATCCAGACGCTGATCAACGACACGCGCGGAACCGTGCAGTCGCTCAATCAGGCAATCAGCAATTTTGACCAGAACCCCCAGCGCCTGATCTTCGGCGGCGAAACGGTGAAAGAGTACGATGGCAGGACACGGCGCTAACATGCGGGGAGTTCAGGGTTTCATGCAAGGATCTGCGATGCTTCGCGTCATGCGCCATCCGATCATCATCGCAGCCCCTTTGATGGCAGCACTTCTGGCCGGTTGTGGCAGCAAGGCGAACAACGACACGTTCGACCTGTCGATCACGCCGATGGCGAGTGGAGCAACCGCAAAGAGCCGGCAGATCCTGGTGCCTGAACCGACTGCGGTCAAGATGCTCAACAGCGACCAGGTCGTTGTGCGTATTTCGCCCTCAGAGGTTCAGTATCTGGCCAATTCCCGCTGGGGCGACAGGCTTCCGGCACTGGTCCAGTCGAAGCTGGTCGAAGCGTTCGAAAACTCAGGACGGGTTGGCGGCGTCGGCAAGCCGGGGCAGGGTCTGGCGATCGACTATCAGGTCGTAACCGATATCCGCAGCTTCGAAGTGGTCACTGAGGGCAACAGGCTCGCCACGGTGGAGATCTCGGCAAAGCTCTTGAACGACCGCAACGGCAGCGTTCGTGCACAGACCGTCTTCAAGTCCACGGTGCCGGTCGCCGGAACCGAGAACCGCCGCTTCATCGAAGCGCTGGACAAGGCATTTGCACAGGTCGGCGCGAATATTGTCGACTGGGCTCTCAAGGCCATGTGATCCTTTTCGCGCGGGGACGACCCGCGCGATATCGGCCTGGGGGAGACTTCTCTGCCGAACAATTCGCAGCAGAGAAGCACTCTCCTGCAGTACGTCATGTGAGCTGAGCGAGCGCTACCCAAGGGCGCTGGCGGTGAAGCTTGGCGGTAGTCCCAAGCATCGCGATAGGATACCCACCCGGCTCCCGGACCCGCTCTGCCTGGTGAGCGATATGATACTGCTTCCAGCCCTGAGATCCTCGCAAGTCCTGCCATGTGTCTTTGACAGCGGGCTTCGCAATCCGAAGGAATAGCCTGGCCGTTGTGGGGTTGACCTGCGCTATAAACAGCGCTCCGATCTCGGTTGCCTCCCATGAGAGGCGAGCGAATAACTGAGCCTTCGATCCCCGTTTATCTTTTCAGGCAATCCGGTTTTGCTCCCTCCGGTGACACCGTGGTCAGCGTTGCACCGTTGGAAAGTGTCGTGGCGGTTTATGGCGCAGGCGGCGTGGTGGGCGAAGGTGGTCTGGCTTCTGCCTTTGGCGGCGCCGTGGTGTTTCGCAACGATGTCGCCGGCGCGTGCCACATCGGCGTCTAGGGCGCCCGGAACGCGTCACGCTTTAGCAGCGACCTTCGTGCACGGATGGAGATCATTCTCCTCAGGCACGCGCCCGATGCGCGGCTCAGTTTCTGGGGCGCGGCAAAAGAGCGGCCGTTGAGGAACTGAGTAGAAAGAGGGCCAGACGTCAGGTTCGCTCCGATGCAGTGCAGCCCATCGAAAGCCGGCTTGATGGGCGACTGAGCGTTCTGTGAAGAGTACTGGCGAAAAACTCCGCAGGTCGCTTTGGAAACTGAGCCTGTCACCAAACTCCTCTAATCCTCGCCCTTGTGGCGGGGATCCAGTCCGTACGTGTCCATGAAGTGAAGGAGTCTGTGACCCGACAGACCTCGTGCCGCTGGAATTTCGGCACAAGGGCTGGGATGAGAGACGTCGGGGTACCCCTCTCGCCAACAGCTTGTTCAGGGTTTATCCGCCAACGAAAAAGCCGCCCTGAAAGGCGGCTTTTCTTGTTTTTGGCATTCCCTGCGGAGTGGCTCGCTCAGCTGAAGCGACCAGCCGCGTGGGCGAGCATGGTGTAGACCTTGCCCGTATCCGAGGTCAGGTAGCTCTGGGTGACCGTCTTGTCGCGGTCGGTGCGGGCGACGTCGGCGAGGAGCTTTTCGAAATCGGCGATGTAGCGATCGACGGCGGTGCGGAATTCCGGCTCGCGCTCGTATTTGCGCTTGATGTCGTCGAACGTCTGCTGGCCCTTCAGCGTGTAGAGGCGGCGTGTGAACACGTCGCGCTCGCCGCGCTGGTAACGGCGCCAGAGGTCGACCGAGGCGTCGTGATCGATCGCGCGGGCGATGTCGACCGACAGAGAGTTGAGTGATTCCACCATGTGACGCGGGTTGCGGTTGTCGCCGTTGGTGCGAACCGGCTGGGCCGGTTCGGCTGCTGCCGGGCGTGCAGGCTGCTGCGGCTGGCGGGCAACTGTGCCTGATGTATCGTCACGCGATGCACCGCGAAGGAGATCGCTGATCCAGCCGCCTTCACCTGGACGCTGCGTTGCGTCAGGCGCGCGGGAGACCGGGGCCTGAGGCTGTGCGAGAACCTGCGTTACAGGTGGCGTCTGTGACGGCGCCTGGGCAACCGGCTTGGTGACGCCCTGTGCGATGCTCGGCGTCGGACGATCGAGTGGCAGACTGTCACGAAGGACAGACGAGCCAAACGGTGCGCTTGTCGCGGCGGCTGGTGCCGTCGGGGCTGCAGGGCGCGGGGCCGCCGGCTGCGGAGCCGGCTGGGCGACCGGAGCAGGGCGTGACACTGCAACCGGCTCGGACACGTCGAGGCTCTGGGCGGACCGGCCGACTAGCTGCGAGATGTCCTGCAGGGCCTTGATCTGTTCAGCCACGGCACGGCGCATGGCGGCTGCGCTTTCCTTGGCTTCTTCGGGCAGATCGAACGCGCCGCGCTTCAGTTCGGTACGAGTCGCATCGAGTTCCTGGCGAATGTCCTGGGCCGAGCGGCGGATCTCGTCGGTTGCGCCGGTAAAGCGGCCGATCGCCTCTTCAACGGAAACCCGCAGCGTATCGCGCAACTGCTGGGCTGCGCCATCGGTGCGGTTTGCGGCGTCGGCCAGCAGGCGCTCGATGTCGCCCATCGAACCGGTGATGCTGCCGCGCAGGCGTTCGGAGAGATCGCGGGCGCGTGTTTCGGCATCCGACAGTGTCGTCTCGATGGCGCGGCTTGCCTCGTTGCCAGCCTCGCTCAGCGTCTCGCGCATAGCCTGGGCCGTGAGGTTGGCACGCTGCTGGGTTTCGCCCAGGCCGCGACCGATATCGGCGAAGGAAGCGTGCAGGCTTTCGCGCAGTGATGCGCCGATCTGCGAGGTGCGATCTTCGGCGCGGGTAAAGGCGCCATCGACGAGGGAGGTCAGACCATTGAGCGTGCCTTCGATTTCCTCCGAACGCTTGACGAGACCGGCAGAGAGCGTGCGAAGCGCGGTCTGGCGTTCGTCGAGCGTGCTTGCAAGGTTCGACTGGGCAGCGCCGAGCAGCTCGGACGCCTGAGCGAGAACCTTGGAGTGATCGTCGAAGCGACCGACGATGCCGCCGACCTGGCTGAGCGTCTGGCCGGAAATGCTGACCAGGCGATCGATGTTGTTTTCGAGCAGGCGGCTCGAACCATGCACGAGGTCGGCCGCGCTGTTGGCCGATTCGGCAAAGCGGTTGGCGGTCGCATCGAGTTTCTGATCGGCGTCGGACAGCTGTTCGCTGACACGGTCCGCTGCCTGGCCGAGATTGCGGGCGGCCTGTTCGACCAGCGATGCGATGCCGGAATTGCTTTCGGCAAGACGCTCGATCAGGCTGTTGACGTTTGCCGACAGGCTCTGCTCGACGGCGCGCATGGCACCGGTGGCATTCTCTGTCCGCTGGCTGATGGCAGCGAGCGTCTCGTTGGTACGGGCGGAAATCGCCTCCACCAGTGCGTCGTTCTCGTTGCGGATGCGGTCGGTCGTATCGCGGGCGGCCGTGGAAAGGCGCTCGGCGCTTTCCTGTGCAGCCTGGCTGATGCGCTCGGCGGCGGACCGGCCGGTCTCGGCATATTCCTCGACCAGTGGCCGTGCTTTTTCGTCGATCAGCTTGGAGAGTTCGGCCGAACGGCTTGAGAGCATCGAGTTCAGGTCGCGGGTGCGGCTGTCGAGCGACGAGCGGATCGATTCGCCACGGGCAGCGAGCGCCTTGTCGACGGCCGAAAGAGCGCTGTCGAGTTCGCCTGCGGTTTCGGCAAGCGTGTCGCGCAGAGACGTGCCGCGGGCATCGAGCGCCTTTTCGGCATCGCCAAGCGCTTCCGAAATCGCATTGACCTGCTTCTTCACCAGGCTGTCTGCTTCTGCGACCTTGTGGACGATCGCGTTGCCGGCTTCCGAGAAGGCCTGCGCCACGGTTGCCGCCTGACCGGCAAGCCGGTTCTGGGTTTCCGAAATGCGGTCGACGATATCGTTGGAGCGCTGTTCGATCGAGCGGGCAAACTCATCGTTGCGGGTGCTGAGTTCTTCCGTGAAGTCTGCGCCGGCGCGGGCAAGAAGCTCTGCCGAACGGCTGGCTTCGCTATCCATGCCCTGCGCTGCGGCGCTGACGGCGTCCCGCAGGCTGGAGGCGAGGCCGACAGCCTTGCCTTCGATGGTGCGCGACACGGCGTCTAGGCCGACGGTGAGCGCCCGGTCCATGGTACCGAGGCGTTCCTCAATGCGGGCGGTGCGTGTATCCAGCGTTTCGGCGATCCGATCCGAGGTTTCGGATCCGATGCGCTCAAATTCCTGCGTGCGGGATGCGAGCGCCTGATTGATGCGGTCTGCAGTTTCTCCCGACAAGCGCTCCAGTTCGGCCGTGCGATCACTCATCACGGTAGAAACGCGATCGGTCGCAAGGCTGGTAACGCGCTCCAGTTCCGCGGTGCGGGCGCCGAGTGCATCGGCGATACTGTTGCCGGCCGTGTCGACCAGGCTGGTCGCATTGCCCAGTTCCGAGCGGATGCGTTCTTCCAGACCACCGAAGGTCGTCTCGATCCGGGTGCCGGCGCCATCGAGGGCGGTAGAAACGCCGCCGACAGTTTCTTCGACGCGGCTCGAGAATCCCTCTGCGGAGGCTGTGATTTCGCGGGCGGCTTCGTTGAGCTGGCCTGCAATCGCGCCGACGTTTTCGCGCAGACGCGTTTCCAGGTTTTCACCGGCGCCGTCGATCGTGGCGCGCAGCGATTCCTGCTGGGCTTCGAGGGACATTTCCAGCATGCCGGCGCTGGTTGCGATGGTGGCGCCGATCGATGTTGCCTGATCCAGCATCAGGTCGGCCAGATGGTTTTGCGCATTGGTGAGCGTGCTGGCAATCAGGCCGCCGCGATCCTCGAGTGTCGAGCGAATGCGCTCGTAGCCGCCATCGAGTGTAGACGAGAGCTGGCGGTTTGCGGTGTCGAGCGTCTCGGCCATCTGACCGTGTGCCGTCGTGACCTTTTCGGATATGTCGCGGCTTGCGGTATCGACGACGCCTGAGATCTGTACGGCAGCGGTGCCGACCGTGTCGCTGATGGTGCGGGTTGCTCCATCCAAGGTCGAGGCGATGTTGCGCGTTGCGTCGCCGACGGACTGGGAGATGTTCTGGGCGCCCGAACCGACCGTCGAGGAAATCTCGTAGTTGGCGGCGCCGAGCGTCTGCGCGATGTCCTGTCCGGCTGTGGCAAGCGTATCGGCGAGCTGCTGGTGACCGAGGCCGATCGTTGCAGCAATCCGCTGCTGGGTGGCGTCGAAGGTTTCGTCCATCCGCTGCAGGCCATCGGCCATGCCGGTTTCGAAGCGGCTGGTGCCATCGGTGAGGGCGGATTCAATACGTGTGGCTGCGCCACCGACCGAGTTTTCGAGACGAGCGCTGCCACCGTCGAGGATGCGGGACAGTTCCGCAGCCTGGGTTTCGAGCGTGATGTCGAGGCCGAGCTGGCCGTCCTGGTAGGCACTGCGGATTGCATCCGTGCGATCTGCAAACGCGCTTTCGATGCGTTCCGCTGCACCGCCGACGGATGTCTCAAGCTGCGCGCTGCCGGACTGGATGATGCGCGACAGTTCCGAGGCGTGGGTCTCGAGCGCTATGTCGAGGCCGAGCTGGCCTTCCTGATAGGCGCTGCGGATGGCATCGGTACGATCGGCAAAGGCGCTTTCGATGCGCTGGGCTGCACCGCCGACGGACGTCTCAAGCTTCTCGCTACCGCCCTGGATGATGCGGGTGAGTTCCGAAGCGTGCGTTTCGAGTGTGATGTCGAGGCCGAGCTGACCTTCCTGATAGGCGGTGCGGATCGCATCGGTGCGATCGGCAAAGGCGCTTTCGATACGCTGGGCTGCGCCGCCGACGGATGTCTCAAGCTTCTCGCTGCCGCCTTCGATGATGCGGGTAAGTTCCGAAGCGTGCGTTTCGAGTGTGATGTCGAGGCCGAGCTGACCTTCCTGATAGGCAGTGCGGATTGCGTCGGTACGATCTGCGAACGCCGTTTCGATACGCTGGGCTGCGCCGCCGACGGATGTCTCAAGCTTCTCGCTGCCGCCTTCGATGATGCGGGTGAGTTCCGAGGCATGCGTTTCGAGTGTAATGTCGAGACCGAGCTGACCTTCCTGATAGGCGTTGCGGATCGCGTCGGTGCGATCGGCAAAGGCAGCTTCAATGCGGCCGGCAACCCCTTCTACGGAATTCTCGAGGCGTTCGCTGCCGCCGTCGAGAATGCGCGCCAGTTCCGAGGTCTGGGTCGCAAGCGTGATGTCGAGACCAATCTGGCCGTCCTGATAGACGCTGCGGATTGCTTCGGTGCGTTCGGCCAACGTGGCTTCGATCCGTTCGGCTGCACCCCCGACAGACTTATCGAGCCGTTCGCTGCCGCTGTCGATGATGCGGGAAAGCTCGGAGACGTGGCTTTCGAGCGAGAGATCGAGACCGAGCTGGCCGTCCGTATAGGCCGTGCGGATTGCTTCGGCGCGAGCGGCGAACGTGTGTTCGATACGGCTGTCTGCATCCGATACGGCGCCGATCAGAGCTGCCGTCTTTTCTTCGAGTGCGCCTGTGAGGCGATCTTCGTGCAGGGCAAGCGAAGTCGCGATGTCCATCGACCGGTCATCGAAGATCTCAGCGAGGCGGTCGCGGTTGGCGGCAAGCGTCGTGTCGAGGCTCGTCACCTTGCGCTCCAGTTCGCTGCCGAGCCGGATCTCGCTGTCGGACAGCGCCTTCGACAGGACTTCAGTCTTGTCGTCGAACATCGAGGACAGGCGCTCGGGTGTTCCCGACATCAGCTCGCTGATTGCCGAGGTGCGGCTGTCGAGGACTTCTGCAAGACGATCGTGGCTGCCGGTGACCGCATCGATGAGGGCGTCCGCGCGCGAACCGACGGCGTCCTCGAAACGGGCCTGGCTATCGGAGAGTGCGGCGGCGAGTGCCGTGCCGCGTTCGACCATGACGGCGTCGACCTTGTTGTGGGCGTCGCCGAAGCTGTGGCTGATTTCGTTGCTGCGGGCAGCAAGCGCATCGGAAAATTCGCGGGCGCGGTTTTCGAGCATGGAGTCCAGCACTTCCTGGCCGGTTCCAAGCGTGGTGGCGAGCGCAAGGGACTGGTCGGTCAGTGCATTGCCGATCCGGTCGATGCTGGACGACAGGATGCCTTCGATCGCATCCGAACCGCCGGCGACGGTTTCGTTGATGCGGGCGAGGCTGTCCATCAGTTTGCTGTCGAGCGTGCCGGCGCGCTGGTCGAATGCCGTGGTAAACTGCGACAGGCCGTCGTCGAAGGTTGCCGAAAGCTGGCCAACGGTTGCCTGGAGACGGTCTTCAAACAGGCCGGAGCGGAGGTCGAGATCCATGATCGCGTCGTCGGAAGCAGTCTGCAGGCTCTGACGGAAGGTGGCGCTCTTCTGGTCAAGCGAGCGGTTGAGTGCGGCGATCGCCGTGTCCAGCGTGCCGCCGAGCGTCTTCTCGCTGTCGTTCAGACCCTCGGTGATTTCGCGGGTGCGGGCAAGCAGCGTCTCGTTGAGCTGACGGGTACGGTCGGCGAGGGCGGCGTTCAGCTTTTCGGTGTTGGCATCGATGGTCGACGCACGGGTTTCGAACTGGCCGAGCAATTCCTGACCGCGTTCGGACATGGTCGATGTGAGCGTGTCGAGGCGGATATCGAACTCGGTGGCCAGAGCGATACCGGACGATGTCAGGCTCGAGACGAGGTTTTCGGCACGGGCCGCCATCAGGGAGCTGAGCGCTTCACCGGCAGCGTCGGATTTTGCGATGAGAGACGCGGCGCGGGTGTCGATCATCGATGCAAAGGCCTCGCCTGACGTGGCAAGGCGAACGGAGATCTCCTCTGTCGACAGCGACAGGTCTTCCTTCAGCTGCTCGTGCACGCCGACGATCGACGAGCGGATACGTTCCGCATGGTTGACGATCGCGTCGCGCTCGGCGCCGAGTTCATGCACCAGGCCGCGGACGCGCAGCTCGTTGTCTGTATAGCTGCGTTCCAGCGCGTTGACTTCGGAATGAACCAGCGTTTCCAGCTCGGAGGCACGCGCAATGGTGCGCTCGATGCCTTCGTTCATCGCAGACACTTCGCGGCGGACAGCCTGGCCGACCGACATGATGCGCTCGGAGGCGATTGTTTCCGGTTCGGAGAGACGCAGGGCCACTTCCGCCATCGAGCGGGCCGCATTGCGCAGATCAGCAGCTCTCGCCATCATGATCGCGAAGGCGAAGAACAGCATGATCGGCAGCAGGATGCCGACGACGAGGGCGACGATTCCCGGTGCAGCGAGGACGCCGGCGACCGAGGTGAATTCCCACAGCTGGCTGCCGTAGATCAGCTGGCCGAGACCGATACCCGCAACAACCCAGAAGAACGAGATAATGGCGGCATTGCGGACGGCGCTCTTGATCGAGCCGCCTTCGAGCGAACGAAGAATCGCATTCGGGGTGCGGCGACCGGCATCATTGGCCGGCTCGAAAGCGGGCTGTCGGGCTGTCGTTTCGGGACCGGCCTGACGAGGCGGAGCGGATTGCGGATTTTGTGAGGACGATGGGGAGCGCTGCCTTGGCGTATCCGACACTCTGGTCTCCGAAGCGGTCTGAGTTGGTCGGGCGCGAGGCTGCTCGCCGTTGAAGTCGATCTTCAGCGCTTCTTCCAGTGCCTGGAAAGCCGTCTCATCGACCGACTCGCTGCTCGTTTTCTTCGCCATGCGGTTACGCCTCGTTACACTCACCCGGCGCTTTCGTTCCAGCTCTGCCGCCTGCAGGCTGGAAGTCGGGTCGCCGACCGGAACCCGGCCCGTGCGTCATGCTGGCCGCAATTCCACTTTACTCACAATTCGAACGGCCGTTGTTGCAAACGGATGATAATGAAAGCTTACCACCGTTCCGCCGTCAGACGCAGGATGGTTTACACACCCATCTCAACCGTCCTGTAGTGACACATTCGTGTCTTTCACACAATTGCTCGGCCGGGATCGGCCCGGAAAGCAGATTTGTTGTTAACAGAATTTAAACCACGAAAAATGTCGAAACCCCTGACATTCCGTGAGGTTGATGGAAATTAACCATGTCCCGAAATTTGCGCCGTGATTGTGCCGGAATTTAACGGGATAGGCAGCCGCTGTCCCGCATCACTGGGACGCATGATTGAGCCCCAAAGAGGAACAGAGTTTCATGTCAGCGGCGAATACTGCTTTTTCAACGCCCACTAGCCCGCGCGGGGCATGTCCTTCGCAGTCGCGCCCGATCGATCTCGTGCATCTTGCCCGCCAGACGATGGGCGACAAGACACTGGAAAACGAAGTGCTGATGATGTTTGCCCGCAACGCCCGCCGGGCGCTGCAGGACATGACGGGCGCAGACGCTGCCGGGGTTGCGATGACGGCGCATCGCCTGAGGGGTGCTGCATCTGCGGTCGGCGCGTTCGGCGTTTCCAAAGCTGCAGAAAAACTCGAAGCAGACGGTGCCGACGCCGCGCATTTGGCCGCGCTTGCCGCGTGTGTCGTGGAAGCGGAGAACTTCATCCTGAAACTCTGCCGCTGATCCGTGACAGTTGAAGGGCGCCGCAAGACAACGGCGCGTCGTCCGTTCGTGTTGACTGGACCGGTGATTTATCGGAAGACAACCGGCCAAGACTGCCACTCAATGCGGATTTCCTGATTATGACGAAACTGACCCTCGTTGCCTTCGACGGTACGCGCTTCGATATCGAAGCTGACAACGGCTCCACAGTAATGGAGAACGCCGTGCGCAATTCCGTGCCAGGCATAGAGGCCGAATGCGGCGGCGCCTGTGCCTGTGCCACCTGTCATGTCTATGTCGACGATGGCTGGACCGAAAAGGTCGGTCCTCCGGCAGCGATGGAAGAAGACATGCTCGACTTCGCCTTTGAGGTGAAGCCGACCTCGCGGCTGTCCTGTCAGATCAAGATCAAGGCCGATCTCGACGGTCTGATCGTGCACGTTCCAGAACGTCAGGCCTGAACCAAACCAGACGACCCTCTTCCAAAAAAATGCCTCGCTGCGCAGTTAGCGCAAGCGAGGCAAGGCAGGCGCATAGCCGCAAGGCGAGGGAGGAAAACGCCTGCGGCCGCAATTGCGCCGGGGAGACCTGTGAAGCTTGTACAAGGCAACAACGCGGGACCTCTCTCGGTCCAAGTGCCTGATCGCGGCCGCGAACATTTGCGGCGCCTGAACGGGTGGATCCGGGCACCGTGGCCGGGATCGCGGGCGGCTGGATGACACTTGATATGGGTCGTTGGCAGCGCCGTTCTGTTGCTACGGTTTTAGCCCAGACACACACATTAGTATATTGTTATAAGTCACCGATGAATGACAGGGTGGTGCGAAAGCTCCGCGCAAGTCTCGGGAGAGGTCGGGCTACGGGTCGGTGGATTGGCTGTGCCGATCGATGTAGTCTTTCGCTGCCCGATCAGTCGCGCTTCATCCGGTATTTCAGGAGACGGGTCATCCGCTCGTCGAAGTTCTTCGACTCGACCTGGTCGAACCGCATCTGTTCCCGGTCGTGTGCTTCCAGAAGATCGCGAGTCGCATCGGCGACCTTCTTCTCGAGACTATCGCAACTGCTGGGCGTCGATAGGTCCAGAAGCTGTCTCTCGAGAATGCGGGCATGAGTGCGGGCAATCTCGGCATGGCGTTCTTCGTGGCGCTTGATGTCTGCCGAAAGCGTGTCCCATATCATGCCAAGATCCGCGTCTGTACGACGTCGATTGATCCAGCGTGGCAGAACGATATGGGTACGCAGTGTGACCCTTGCGGCGCCGACCGTGCATCGATTGGCGCGCTCGACATAGGTCACTTCCCCGCCGAATTTGATTTCGGTTGCACCGGGATGACGGTGGCCGGTCGTGCGGGTCAGCGGACCGCGTTTTTCCAGCTCCTTGTCGAGGTCTTCGGCAGTTTTGCCGCCGATCTGAAAATACGAGTAAGTCTTGGTGATGATCGGTGCGGCCGATGCGGGAGAGGCGAAGACGCCTGCAAGAAGTACGGTACCGATGAGACGGCGAACCGCGCGCATTGAAAACATTCTGTGGCCTGCAACGTTGAACTTTAAAAGAGCTTGGGGCATAGCGAGACCAAGCGCAACACGAGGTCCCTGAATTTTGCGTCAACTCTCCGAAGATGATTGGCCGGTGATATCGCGGCGCAACACGCACTGGCAATTGGCGCGCGGACGCGTGCTGGAACTCGGCGCGCAAGGCCATATCATGGCGATCGTCAACGTGACGCCGGACTCGTTTTCCGACGGCGGTCGGCATGCGCAAACGGATGGCGCCGTGCGGCATGCGCTGAGCTGCGTCGCCGAAGGTGCTGCCATCCTCGATATCGGTGGCGAATCGACACGGCCCGGCGCGGCGGCGGTGACGCCTGCCGAAGAACAGGATCGCATCCTGCCGGTGATCGAGAAGCTTGTCGGCGAAACCGACGCTATCATCTCGGTCGATACCTATCGTGCGGTAACGGCGCGGCTGGCGATGGCTGCCGGCGCCCACGTCATCAATGACGTACATGGACTTCAGCGCGAACCCGATATGGCTGACGTCGCGGCCGAGACAGGTGCCGGTATCTGCATCATGCATACGGGACGCGACCGGACGGATCGACGTGCGGACATGATCGAAGACCAGCAGTATTTCCTCACGCGGTCTCTCAAGATCGCGCATGCTGCCGGGATCAAGGATGCGGCGATCGTGCTCGATCCCGGGTTCGGATTTGCCAAGAACCGGGACGACGACATGGAACTGATCGCCCGCTTTCGCGAGTTGCAGTCACTCGGATTTCCCTTGCTCGCCGGGACGTCGCGGAAGCGGTTTGTCGGTTCAGTCACGATGCGGGATCCGGCCGATCGGCGGGATATCGGCACGGCTGCAACGACTGCGATCCTCCGACTCGCTGGTGCGGCGATCTTCCGGGTTCATAATGTCGCGGCCAACCGCGATGCCCTGCTGATGGCAGATGCGGTTCTGGCGTCCCGTGCGGCGCAACGGGAGGAGAGCTGATGGGGACCTACAGCATCGCCTTGAAAAACTGCGCCTTCTTCGCTCGTCATGGAGCCTTTGCGGAAGAAGAGAGGCTCGGTCAGCGATTCTATGTCGATCTCGTCATGCATGTGGATGCCGAAGAAGCGCTCGAAGACGACAACGTCGAGAGCACCGTGCACTATGGCAAAGCCTATGAAATCGTCGAGAGGATCGTGACCGGCACGCGCCGCAACCTGATCGAGACGCTGGCCAAGGACATTGCTAAGGCGCTTTGCGCCTGGTCGTCGCAGATCCGAAGGGTCGAGGTGACGGTGCGCAAGCCGAGCGTGCCGATCCCGGGAATTCTTGATTATGCCGAAGTGAGGATCGAGCATGTCGCGTGACGGCTCGATGAAATTGGTAGCCCTTGGGCTCGGCGGTAACGTCGGTGATCCGCGGGCTGCGATGGCAGATGCGTTGAGGGAACTCGATGCCCGATCGGACTGTCGGGTGCTCGCCGTATCCCGGCTTTATGCCACGCCGCCATGGGGAAAGACGGATCAGGCCGAGTTCCTGAACTGCTGCGCCCTGATCGAGACCTCGCTTCATCCCGAGTCGCTTCTCGATGTCTGTCTTGATATGGAAAGGCGGCGCAAGCGTGAGCGCGTCGAGCGCTGGGGCCCGAGAACCATCGATATCGACATCCTGACCTACGGCGACAGCGCGTATCACTCCGAGACGCTGGAGCTTCCCCATCCGCGCATGACGGCGAGGGGCTTTGTGATGATGCCGCTTGCCGATGTCGCGCCCGAAATGGTCCTCGGACAGAAAAATGTCCGCGACTGGCTGGCAGAGGCGGACATCGAAGGCATTAGGATCGCTGACGCAGACAGGGATTGGTGGATTAGGGCTTGATCGAACCGACGGCGATCGAATCCAGATCGCGATCCAGCGACAGGCCGATCACGGGCACCATCTGGTCTTCGACCTTCACCGAAATGGTGATGTTCATCTTGTTCTCGCCGCGCAGGCTGGCGACCATGGCGCCGTTCAGCTGGGCACGGTTGATGCCCATCACGACCTTGTCGCCATTGACGGAGCCGGAGACGATGTCGAGGCCCTTGCCCTGGGCGCCGTCCAGGAACTTGCCGGAATAGCCGGTGCTGCTCTGGCTGATGACCGCGGACATCGGCTGCTGGAAAACGCCGACGCGGCAGGTGCCATCGAGCTTGATGCCGACAGTGCCATCCGGCTGTGCAGCGCCAATCAGGTTGCAGCTGAACTTCGTACCCTTGTACTTGCCCGCGACGATTTCGCCCGGACCCTTCCAGACGCCACCGACCTGCTGGAAAAAGGATTTGTCACGCGAAGCCGCGGAGGCCTCCGGTGCCAGGGCGGGAGCAGTTGCGATGGTCAGTGCAACGATGCCACCGAAAAGCGAAAAGAAGCGCGAATACATGTGCTTTCCCTTGGAAACCAGAAACTTCAAGTGCCTCGCAAATTAGCTTGGAATGGTTAATGACTGGTATCTTTTCGGGTCATTAAGGGTCACAGAGGCGCGATCAATCGGTCTTGCGCGGGCCGACGGGAGAGATGTCGGACATGAAATCGCCGATCCCCGGGCGCTTCACAGCGCGGAAGGGAAGTGGGCGGCAAAGATCCATCGCGGCAATGCCGATACGCGCCGTCAGTAGGCCGTTGATGACACCTTCGCCGAGTTTGCTTGAAAGCCTCGATGCCAAACCATGGCCCAGAACCTGCTGCGCGATTCCGTCTCCAACCGCGATCGAACCTGTTACCGCCAGATGCGCCATCACGTCCCGCATTAGCTTCAACAGTCCGAGCGTGCCTGGGCGCCCGCCGTAGAGGTCCGCCATCGCGCGGATCAGTCGTGTCACCTCGAACAGGACATAGACGAGATCAACGACCGCGCGGGGGCTGACAGCGGTGACGACCGAGACCCGTTTCGAGGCGCCAAGAATGAGGACGCGTGCCTGCCGGTCGAGCGGCGACAGGAGTTCTCGCTCGGCGAGATCGATGAGTTGTGGCCCGTCGATGATGTCGTCTTTCGTCGCATCAAGCGCGGCACGTCCGCGGGCGGTCTCCGCCCGGTGACCTGTCAGTTTCGTGAGCGCGGCGACGACGGTTCTGGCTGCCGTCGGCCTTGGCGATTTCAGGGCGTCTTCCGCTTGCGTCTTCAGCGTCTGGACCGCAGCAAGCCGCATCATCCCGATGATTTCGCGACCGACCATGACCAGAAGCGCGACGATGCCGACGCCCAACGCTGCCGCTGCGGCGTAACCGAGCCAGTCGGACCGTGCAAAGAGATCCCGGATGATCCGATCCGCCCAGAGGCCGAACGCAAGCGACAGGAACGTGCCGAAGGCCGCGGCCGCGAGGTTGGCGAAGGAGAAACGCTTCCGCTTCACCGGCACGGCGACGGCCAGCGCTTCTGGTGAAAGTTCCTGCGGGCTGATGAACGGATCAAGCTCGTCCGGCGTGATGGCAACGCCGTCGTCAAACCGGCGGGGTGCGCGGTTCGGATGGGTCTGCGGCTCTTCTTTCGTCGGAATGTCATCGTCCACGACGAAGGAGGACGGGCGGCGGCGGCCATCGGTGATCTTGCGGTCGTTCATGCGAGGCGATCTCCCAGCAGGAACTGCATGGCGCGGTCGAGCCTGATATGCGGGACCGAAAGGGTGATACCGCCCTTTTCGTCGAGGGCCGGGGGACGGAAGCGAACCACGTTGACATCCGGAAGCTCGGAGCCCGGTTGACCGAGCTGCCGAAACAAGGATTCCGGGTCGGCCGGAAGGTCGCCAGGGAAGATCGCCGTCTGCCGCGTGCCGTCGAAGACTTCGCCGTTGATGGTTTCGCCTGCCATCGGTGTGCCGACGATGACCGGCAGTTGGTGACTGCCGTCCTTCACGGAAGCTTCACGCGTGGCGCGCACGGAGGCGATTGCCATCACGTCGATGCCGGCGCCGGCCATGCCGATCCGCTCGATGGCGCGGTCGACGAGCCGGCCGGTCAGGCGTTCCAGCCGGTCGTGGCTTTCATGATGCAGATGGTCGGCTTTGGTGGCCGCGACCAGCACCTTGTCGATGCGCCGGCCGACGAGCGACGAGAAGAAGCTGTTGTGGCCGGGACGGAAGCAGGCGAGTACGTCGGTCAGTGCGCGTTCCAGATCCTGCACGGCCTCGGGGCCACGGTTGATCGCCTGGAGCGCGTCGATCAGCACGATCTGCCGGTCGAGACGCGCGAAATGCTCGCGGAAGAAGGGTTTGACGACGATTGTCTTGTAGGCGTCGTAGCGGCGCTCCATCATTGCCCGGAACGACCCCTTCGGGGCCGGCGTATCCGGAAGATCGGCGAGGGGCGCAAAGGTGAGGGCGGGCGAACCTTCCAGGTCGCCGGGCATCAGAAATCGCCCGGGCGGCAGGGTGGAGAGCGAGCGCTCATCAGATTTGCAGGCTTTCAGGTAGGCCGCAAAACTCTCGGCCAGCCGACGCGCGGTTCCTTCGTCCGCCGGTGCGTCCATGTCTATGCCGGAGGCGAACGAAAGCCAGTCCTTCGACAACTCGGCGCGAATGCCGGTCCGGGCAAGGTCTACGGTGTTGCGGCTGAAGGTCTCGTAATCCTGTGCCAGCAGCGGCAGATCGAGCAGCCATTCGCCGGGATAGTCGACGATGTCGATCGAAAGCCTTCCGCGGGAAAACATCCGGTTCCATCCACTGGCGCTTTGATATTCCAGCGTGACGCGGAGTTCCGAGATCGCGCGCGTCGAATCCGGCCAGATCCGTTCGCGCACCAGTGCGTCGATGTGATCCTCATACTGGAACCGCGGTATCGCGTCGTCCGGCTGCTGCTCGAGCCGCGCCTGCGAGACCCGGCCGGAGCGCATTGCCTCGAACAGCGGCAGTCGGCCGCCGTTCAGGAGATTGTGGACAAGCGACGAGATGAACACTGTCTTGCCGGCACGCGACAAGCCGGTAACGCCAAGCCGCATCGACGGATTGACCAAGTTCGAGGCGCGATCGGCGAGATTATCGAGAGCAATCTTCGCGTCGTCGGTGATACTGGTGAGCGCTGGCGGCAAGGTGTCGTCCCAAAACTGTTTGTCGCTATATAGGGACCGTCAGGCAATGCGCAAAGGGATGGGATGCCTTGGAATCTGTGGTCACGGCGTGATGAAATCTGTCAGGTTCCATGCGGGTCGCGAGCCGTCGCTTCGGCCTGCGTGATCGATGACAGCAAGGCCTGCCGTCGGATACCCTGAGGGCAGGGCGCGGGCTGCATGCTCTTTTCCGATCAGTTCCCCGAACACGTCCTCGATCGTCGGGTTATGCCCGACGAGCATCACCGATCCGCTGCGGTCGCTGGTAAAAATCAGCGCGAGATAGGTGCCGACCGATCCGTTGTAGACCTCGTCGATGAATTCGGGCTCGATGGTTTCGCTGATTGCGCGGCGCACCGCCTCCGCAGTCTGGCGGCAACGCATAGCCGTCGAACTGATAACAGCGTCGGGGCGGTAGCGACGGTCCGCCGCCTTGTCGGCAACGATTTCCGCTTCGGCGAAACCATCCGTCGTCAGTGTTCGATCGAAATCTCTCTGACCCTGTTCCGGGTTGGCCGCCCGGCCGTGCCGGAGAAGGTAGATGCGTGACGGCGGCGGCGCGAGTGTCGGCATATCGGTGAAAGACGCCATTTCATTCTCCTTTGACCGCCTGGACGGTAATTCCGTAACTTCGGAACTTCAACCACGCCTGCGCCATGATTGCCAGTTGCGCCGCCCAGGAACCGGTTTCAACCGAAGTCGATTAAAGCATAGAAAATAGTCATTTAGCTGATTTTTGTGACAATTTTAAAATTGCCTCAATAACGAGCGGAAGGCTTGAACCGGAACAACCAAAGCGATATAGAGCGGCCACGAGATGTTCTTCAGGAGAATCGCGTTGAGTGAGAAGATCGATCTTAGCAATTATGTACTCTCGGAAACCGACGAGTTCATGAATGCAAACCAGAAGGCGTATTTCCGGGCAAAACTGACGGCCTGGAGAAACGATATCCTGCGGGAGGCGCGGGAGACTCTGGATCATCTGGCAGAGGAAAGTGCCAACCATCCCGATCTGGCCGATCGCGCATCTTCGGAAACCGATAGAGCCATCGAGCTTCGTGCCCGTGACCGGCAGCGCAAGTTGATCTCCAAGATCGACGCGGCGATGCAGCGCATCGACGACGGGACCTATGGCTATTGCGAAGAAACCGGCGAGCCAATCGGACTGAAGCGTCTTGACGCCCGGCCGATCGCAACCCTGTCGATCGAGGCCCAGGAGCGGCACGAGCGTCGCGAAAAGGTCTATCGCGACGAATGATTTCTGCTTGACGCATGGTCTACGGCAGAAACGACAAAAGGCACGGGAAACCGTGCCTTTTGTCGTTTGATGTCATGGATACGTGCAAAGCCCGCGGCCCTGCATGTCATTTATCGCGCGTGGCGGACATTTCCCCAAATATACGGGCGACTTCGTCCTGAAGTGATGGCTCGGCAGTCGCGCCGGTAATCGGTGCGACAGCAGGATCGCGCTGCGGCAACTGGCGGTTTGGTGCTGGTACCGCGATCGTCTCGCGGCCGGCGTTTTCCCGCGCCGCAAGGTTTTGTGCCATTTCCTCTTCCAGAATTTTCTCGAAATCGCTCCCGAGCATCTTCGGCTTTTCGAGGGCCGGCTGTCCGCCGGTCGAGAGGTCCTCAGGATTGATCGGGACAACGCGCGACGGTTCTGTCGGCTGGTCGGGCTCGGCGTGAGCAAGAACCCGACTGCGCGCGGCTTCAAGCGCGTTTGCCGCATCGTCGACCCTGGATGGTGCAGGCTGCGGGATCGCCGTGATCGCTGCCGCGGCGATCGGCGCTGCGGCAACGCCAGCGGCTGTCGAAACCGTTGCCGGGATGACGACGGTCGGTGCCGGACGCTGTGGCTCGGGGGCGGACTGTCTTGCTGGCGGATCCAGTCGCTGCGGGGCGGGTGGCGATACGGACGCAGTCGGCGTCGGCTCCGACCGGGATACCGGGCTCACAGGGCGAGCGGGAATGGGAGACGGCTGGGTCGCGAGTGGTGGCTTCGCACGCGGGGTGTCATCGCGCACTGAAATCTCCCGCATGGGCTCAGGCCGTTCGGCCTCCGGCAGAGCTGCCGGGCGAGGGTCCGGACGCTGCCTCTGGGCAAGTGCGGGGCGCGGTTCAGAAGGCGCGCTTTCAATGGCGGAGGGATGTGAGGGCGAGTTCGTCGCGATGCCGGTTTCGATCACGATATCGGTCGGCCCGCCGATCATGACGAGGTGCTCCACGCCGTCGCGGCGGATCAGCACGAGGCGGCGACGTGCATCGACGGCTGCCGCATCCAGCACCTGCAGCCGCGGATTGCGGTTGCGTCCCCCGCGGACGAACGGCGACGGTCCATTGCGACCGCGCAGCATCCACAGGATGCCGAACAGGAAGAGAAGCCCGATGCCGACACCGAGGACCGCGATTACCATCCGGCTGCCATAGGCGCCCATCAGTTCTTCGGCCATGTGCTGATACTCCTCATGCCAATCGTCACATTTGAAAAGACGACAATTTTCGCTTCGATCAAGGGGTGCTGCGATGCTGTCTTGATGGAAAACATCACTTCGGAGAGGAAAGATAGGGCACAAGTCTTCACTGTCCCGGGTTTTCTGGCACAACGGAGCTTTTTGCGTCGCCGACAACTTGCTAAGAAGGAATCATAGGGTTTTCGGCTCCGTGGAGCATGACGGCCGCAGTAGGATGGCTTCGGCAGTCGGCCGTTGCGAAATGCGAGGGATTGATGACGAAGTTGCAGCAGGGCGGCAACTACGAGACCCCACTGGTCGAGCGTAAGACGCGGGGTGGAACCATTCTTCGGATCGTGCTTCTGGCGCTGGTGCTGCTGGGCGTTGCAGTCGCTTTTGTGGTTTTTCAGCAGGCACTCGACAATGAGATTGTGCTCGGCCTGCTGGGCATCCTTGCCATGGTCGGCATATTTTTCCTCGTCTCTTCGATGATAGGCCTCGTGGAAGTCATGCCGCAATCGCGGTCCGACGATCTCGCCCGCGCTTTCTTGGCCGGCCATCCGGACGGTATCCTGATCACGGACATCAAGGGTCGCATCGTCTACGCGAACGCTGCCTATGGTCGGATGACCGGTGCGACGAAAAAGAGCGATATCCAGTCCCTTGAAACGCTTCTGTCCAAGTCGCGCGAATCCAACGAGGCGCTTTACAGGCTGACATCCGCGCTGCGGGAAGGCCGCGAGGGTCATGAAGAATTCCGCCTGCTGCAGCCGCTTGGCCGCAGCACGGGCACTGCCGTCGTTGGAGAGAATGGTGCGGGCGCCTTCTGGTACAGGCTGAAGGCCGGCCTTCTGGCGGGTTCGGGAAACAACAAGGCGCAGCTCGACATCTGGCAGATTACCGACACGACCTCGGAACGGTCGGACCAGGAGCGTTTCTTTCGCGAACTGCAAAACGCCATCGACTACCTCGACCATGCGCCGGTCGGGTTCTTTTCCGCGGGCAAGAAGGGCGAGATCTTCTATCTCAACGCCACGCTGGCTGAATGGCTGGGTCTCGATCTGACCAAGTTTTCTCCTGGATCGATGACGATCGACGATCTCGTGGCGGGCGAGGGCATGGCGCTGATCCAATCGGTTCAGCCGGCGCCAGGTCTGAAGCGTACGGAAACGCTCGATCTCGACCTGCGCCGTGCCAACGGCCAGAGCCTGCCGGTGCGACTTGTTCACAGCGTCAGCTCCATGCGCGACGGTGCGCCCGGCGAAAGCCGCAGTGTCGTGATCAACCGGCCGCATGGTGAGGACACCGATCAATCCGCGTCGGCAATGCGTTTCACGCGCTTTTTCAACAACACGCCGATGGCCATTGCGTCCGTTGATGGCGAAGGCCGGATCCTGCGCATCAATGCGCCGTTCCTGCGACTGTTCGCCGGGGTTCTGACCCGCGACGACGTGGAAAGCGGTGCGTCGCTGGAGCGTATCGCGCACGAGACGACCCGCGATCAGCTGATGGCGGCGCTTGCTGCCGCACGCGACCGTCAGGGCGACATTACTCCGATCGATTCGCGGCATCCGGGCGACGAGACCCGCTATCTGCGTTTCTACGTCAATGCGGTGATCGACGAGAGCGACGAGGCACCCGAAGAGGCGGCCATCATCTATTCCGTCGAGACGACCGAGCAGAAGGCGCTCGAGACGCAGATGGCGCAGACCCAGAAGTTGAACGCTGTGGGCACGCTTGCCGGCGGCATCGCCCACGATTTCAACAATGTGCTGACGGCAATCCTTCTGTCCTCCGATCACCTGCTTTTGCAGGCGCGTCCGTCCGATGCGAGCTTTGCCGACCTGATGGAAATCAAGCGCAACGCCAACCGGGCCGCCGTTCTGGTGCGCCAGCTTTTGGCCTTCTCGCGTAAGCAGACGATGCGTCCGGCGGTGCTGAACCTCACCGATGTGGTGGGCGACCTGCGGATGCTGGTCGACCGGCTGATTTCCGGCACCAATGTCAAGCTCGATGTCGACTACGGGCGTGACCTGTGGCCGGTGCGTACCGACCTGTCGCAGTTCGAACAGGTTCTCATCAACCTCTGCGTCAACGCGCGCGATGCGATGCCGCAGGGCGGCACGATCCTGATCAAGACCCGCAATGTGACGGCCGAGGAAACCAGCAGCTTCCATCAGGCCGATCTGCCGGCGGAAGATCTCGTGATGGTCGAGGTTGCCGACAGCGGCACGGGCATTCCGCCCGAGATCATGGACAAGATCTTCGAGCCGTTCTTCACCACCAAGGAAGTGGGCAAGGGGACAGGTCTCGGCCTTTCGATGGTCTATGGCATCATCAAACAGTCCGGCGGCTATATCTATCCGGAATCGGAAGTCGGTCGCGGAACGAGTTTCCGGCTGTTCCTGCCGCGTCACATTCCCGAAATACCGGTCATCACGCCAGAGGCCGCAGAGGCTGCAGCTCTGGCAGCCGCACAGCCTGTGGCTTTGAAAGCGCCGGCGGAAGACATGGATCTCACAGGCAAGTCTGCGGTCGTGCTGCTTGTGGAAGATGAAGAAGCGGTTCGCCGGGGTGGCAAGCGCATGCTGGAAACGCGCGGTTATACCGTGCACGAAGCCGGATCCGGCGTCGAAGCACTCGACATCATGGACGAGCTCGAAGGCAAGGTTGATATCGTCGTTTCCGACGTTGTAATGCCTGAGATGGACGGGCCGACGCTTCTGACGGAACTGCGGAAATCCTATCCGGATCTGAAGTTCATCTTCGTCTCCGGATACGCGGAGGACGCGTTTGCGCGCAACCTGCCGGCCGATGCGAAGTTCGGTTTTCTGCCCAAGCCGTTTTCGCTGAAGCAGCTTGCCGTTGCGGTTCGCGAGATGCTCGACTCGGACTGATTTTCTGATCCGCCTGCCAACCTTTATGGAGCCTCGCGATTCGTCCGTCGAACCGCGAGGCTTCTTGCTTTAACGCCTGATTTTCCACAGGTTATGTGCGCGAGAACGTTCCGGGAACGAAATCGCGATAACGCAGTTCAATCAAGCTGATAAAAGCCTCTTGATTGATGAGAACAAAAAGAGTACACGATGTCCATCGGCTGCTTCATTGCTTGCGTGGCGGCAATAACCTAAAGGTGGGACCTCATGGCACAGAATTCATTGCGGCTCGTAGAGGATAAAGGCGTGGACAAGAGCAAGGCGCTCGAAGCAGCACTCTCACAGATCGAACGATCCTTCGGTAAGGGATCGATCATGAAGCTTGGCTCGAACGATAGCATCGTCGAGATCGAGACAGTTTCCACCGGTTCCCTGAGCCTTGATATTGCGCTCGGCATCGGCGGTCTGCCGAAGGGCCGTATCGTCGAAATCTATGGTCCGGAAAGCTCGGGCAAGACAACGCTTGCCCTGCAGACCATTGCCGAGGCTCAGAAGGGTGGCGGTGTTTGCGCCTTCGTCGACGCGGAACACGCACTCGATCCGGTCTATGCCCGCAAGCTCGGCGTCGATCTGCATAACCTCCTGATCTCGCAGCCTGATACGGGTGAGCAGGCGCTTGAGATCACCGATACGCTGGTGCGTTCCGGTGCTGTCGACGTTCTCGTCATCGACTCGGTTGCGGCATTGACGCCGCGCGCCGAAATCGAAGGCGAAATGGGCGACAGCCTGCCGGGTCTTCAGGCCCGTCTGATGAGCCAGGCACTGCGCAAGCTGACAGCGTCGATCTCCAAGTCGAAGACGATGGTGATCTTCATCAACCAGATCCGCATGAAGATCGGCGTGATGTTCGGTTCGCCGGAAACGACGACAGGCGGTAACGCGCTGAAATTCTACGCGTCCGTCCGTCTCGACATTCGCCGCATCGGCCAGGTCAAGGAACGCGAAGAAGTCGTCGGCAACCAGACGCGCGTCAAGGTCGTCAAGAACAAGATGGCGCCTCCGTTCAAGCAGGTCGAATTCGACATCATGTATGGCGAGGGCGTGTCCAAGACCGGCGAGCTCGTCGATCTCGGCGTTAAGGCTGGGATCGTCGAGAAGTCGGGCGCATGGTTCTCCTACAACAGCCAGCGCCTTGGTCAGGGCCGCGAGAACGCGAAGTCGTTCCTGCGAGACAACCCGGAAGTGGCGCGTGAAATCGAGACGTCGCTGCGCCAGAATGCCGGCCTGATCGCCGATAAGTTCCTGCAGAATGGCGGACCCGATGCCAATGACGGCGACCAGGCCCCCGACCCTTGATCGGGCTTGGGTTGGGATGCCGGTCTAGGGCATCCTGACGCTGATCTTCGCCGGTTTTTCGGCTTTCAAATCTTGCCGGCCGCCATCGCAAAGATGCGCGGCCGGTCTGCGTTTCGGGCGGGTTTGGGATGATTAGGGGTGCTGTGGCTGGACAGTCGGGAACGCGGACGATACAAGCCTTTCGTCTTCGAATAACAGCATCGCACCCGGCGATAAAAAGGGCTTAGCATGAGCGGCGTGAATGAAATCCGGTCGACGTTTCTCGACTATTTCCAAATGAACGGCCACGAGGTTGTGTCCTCGTCCCCGCTTGTGCCGCGCAATGACCCGACGCTGATGTTTACCAATGCCGGTATGGTGCAGTTCAAGAACGTCTTTACCGGTCTTGAAAAGCGCCCCTACACCACGGCGACCACCTCCCAGAAATGCGTGCGCGCCGGTGGCAAGCACAACGATCTCGACAATGTCGGTTACACCGCCCGCCATCTCACCTTCTTCGAGATGCTCGGCAACTTCTCGTTCGGCGACTACTTCAAGGAAAACGCGATCGAGCTTGCCTGGAAGCTGGTCACAGAAGGGTTCGATCTGCCCAAGCACCGGTTGCTGGTCACGGTCTATTCGGAAGACGAGGAAGCTGCGACGCTGTGGAAGAACATCGCCGGCATTTCCGACGACAAGATCATCCGCATTCCCACTTCCGACAATTTCTGGCAGATGGGCGATACCGGCCCCTGCGGTCCGTGCTCGGAAATCTTTATCGACCAGGGCGAAAATGTCTGGGGTGGACCTCCGGGCTCGCCTGAAGAAGACGGCGACCGCTTCCTGGAATTCTGGAACCTCGTCTTTATGCAGTACGAGCAGACGGCACCCGGCGAGCGTACGCTGCTGCCGCGCCCGTCGATCGATACCGGCATGGGTCTCGAGCGCATGGCCTGTGTCCTGCAGGGCAAGCAGAGTGTGTTCGACACCGATCTGTTCCAGACGCTGATCGGAACGATCGAGGATGTCCTGAGCGTGAAGGCCGAGGGCAGTGCCAGCCACCGCGTCATCGCCGACCATCTGCGTTCGTCCGCGTTCCTGATTGCCGACGGCGTCCTGCCATCCAACGAAGGCCGTGGTTACGTGCTTCGCCGCATCATGCGCCGCGCCATGCGCCATGCGCAGCTGCTCGGTGCCAAAGAACCTGTGATGTACAAGCTGCTGCCGACGCTGGTGCAGGAAATGGGCCGCGCCTATCCGGAACTGGTGCGCGCCGAGGCGCTGACCGCGGAAACGCTGAAGCTCGAGGAAACCCGCTTCCTCAAGACGCTCGAACGTGGTTTGTCGCTGCTTTCGGACGCGACCAGCACGCTCGACAAGGGCGACATGCTCGACGGCGAGACGGCGTTCAAGCTTTACGACACCTACGGTTTCCCGCTCGACCTGACGCAGGACGCGCTCCGCGCCCGCGAAATCGGCGTCGATCTCTCCGGCTTTACCGATGCGATGGAACGCCAGAAGGCGGAAGCCCGCTCGCATTGGGCAGGCTCCGGCGACAAGGCGACCGAAACCGTCTGGTTCGAAATCAAGGAAAAGTTCGGCGCCACCGAATTCCTCGGCTATGACATCGAGACTGCCGAAGGCGTCGTCCAGGCGATTGTCAAGGATGGCAAGGCCATCGACAGTGCCTCGAGCGGCGATGCCGTCCAAATCGTCGTGAGCCAGACGCCGTTCTACGGTGAATCCGGCGGCCAGATGGGCGATGCCGGTTTGATCTCGACCGACCACGCCAAGCTTGAAGTGACCGACGTCCAGAAGCGGGGCGAGGGGCTGTTTGTCCATATCGCAACCGTGACCGAGGGCACGTTGAAGGCTGGCGACGCGGTCATCCTCGCCGTCGATCACGCCCGCCGTTCGCGCTTGCGCTCGAACCATTCCGCGACGCATCTGCTGCATGAAGCCCTGCGGGAAGTGCTCGGCACACACGTGGCGCAGAAGGGCTCGCTGGTCGCTCCTGAGCGTCTGCGGTTCGACGTGTCGCATCCGAAGCCGATGTCGTCAGAGGAATTGCAGGTCGTCGAGGATATGGCCAACGCCATCATCCTGCAGAACGCGCAGGTCACGACGCGCCTGATGAGCGTCGACGATGCGATTGCCGAAGGCGCAATGGCATTGTTCGGCGAGAAATACGGCGATGAAGTTCGCGTCGTCTCGATGGGCAAAGCCGTTGATGGTCCGAAGGCCGGCAAGCCTTACTCGATCGAACTCTGCGGCGGCACGCATGTCAACGCGACGGGCGATATCGGCCTTGTGCGCATTCTCTCCGAAAGCGCCGTCGGCGCCGGTGTTCGCCGTGTCGAAGCGGTGACGGGGGATGCAGCGCGTGCCTATCTTGCCGAGCAGGATGAGCGTGTGAAGACCTTGTCCGGCGCGCTGAAGGTTCAGCCGACCGAACTCGTTTCTCGCGTCGAGGCGCTGATCGACGAGCGTCGCAAGCTTGAGAAGGAGTTGGCGGATGCCAAGCGCCGGCTCGCCATGGGTGGCGGTCAGCAGGGCGGCTCTGCCGACGACATCCGCGAGATCGCTGGCATCAAGTTCATGGGCAAGGCGCTGGCCGGCATCGACGCGAAGGACCTGAAGGGGCTCGCGGACGAAGGCAAGGCCACGCTCGGTTCCGGCGTCGTGACCCTGATTGGCGTTTCTGAAGACGGCAAGGCAAGTGCGGTCGTGGCGGTGACGCCTGATCTCATCGGTCGCTTCAGTGCTGTCGATCTGGTGCGGATCGCCTCTGCAGCGCTCGGCGGCAAGGGCGGCGGCGGACGGCCGGATATGGCGCAGGCCGGTGGCCCTGACGGTGCCAAGGCCAATGAAGCGCTGGAAGCCGTGGCGGCAGCGCTCGGCGCCTGAGAGTTGGAATGATCGGGCGGCCACTGGCCGCCCGTTTCACATGAGGTTTGGACATGGGATTGAACGCAACAATACAGGATGAGATAGACGAGGTCGTGGATGGCCTCGTGCCGTCCCTATTCAGGGATGCGCCGAGTTCGGTCTCGTTCAACAAGTTGCGCAAGCGGCTGCTGCGGCAGGTTCGTCAGGCATTCGACGATTTCGGCATGCTGAAAGATCAGAAACGCTGGCTGGTCGGCCTGTCCGGCGGCAAGGACAGCTATTCGCTTCTCGCCATTCTGCTCGATCTGCAGTGGCGCGGCCTGCTTCCGGTCGAGCTGCTTGCCTGCAATCTCGATCAGGGACAGCCGAATTTCCCCAAACACATCCTGCCTGATTATCTCACCTCGATCGGCGTCAAGCACCGGATCGAGTATCGCGATACCTATTCGATCGTGAAGGAAAAGGTGCCGGCGGGCGGAACCTACTGCGCGCTCTGTTCGCGGCTTCGGCGCGGCAATCTCTACCGGGTTGCCCGCGAAGAGGGTTGCGACGCTCTGGTTCTCGGGCACCACCGGGAGGATATTCTCGAAACCTTCTTCATGAACTTCTTTCACGGTGGACGGCTTGCCGGGATGCCGGCGAAGCTTCTGAACGACGAAGGCGACGTGATGGTGCTGCGGCCGCTCGCCTATTGCGCCGAGGACGATCTGGCGAAGTTTTCTGCTGCCATGGAATTCCCGATCATCCCGTGCGACCTCTGTGGCTCGCAGGACGGGCTGCAGCGCAATGCGATGAAGGCGATGCTTGCCGATATCGAGACGCGCATGCCGGGCCGCAAGGATACGATGCTGCGGGCGCTGGCGCATGTGAACCCGTCGCACCTGCTTGACCCGAAACTGTTCGACTTCTCCGGCCTCAGCGCCAACCCCGCCGTCTGATCACCGACAAACTGCTCCCACTACTGCAGGATCACACACCATGACCATGCCGCTCGATATAGCCAAGCTTGCCGATATCCTGCGCCTTGCGGCGAAGGAAGAGATCCTGCCGCGGTTCCGGCGGCTTGGAAGCGGCGACGTGCGTTCCAAAAGCGAGCCGTCGGATCTGGTGACCGAAGCGGACGAGGCGGCCGAGCGTCTGATCCGGCGCGAGCTTGAAGCGCTGGCGCCTGATGCTCTGTTTGTCGGCGAAGAATCGGTGGCCGCCGATCCGTCCCTGCTGGGCAAGCTTGGAGGTTCGGATTTCGCGATCGTCGTCGATCCTGTCGATGGCACGTTCAATTTCGCATCGGGCATTCCCGCTTTCGGCGTCATGGTTTCGGTCGTCTGGAAAGGCGAAACGGTGGCCGGCATCATCTACGATCCGATGGGTGACGACTGGGTGATGGCGGAAAAGGGCGCAGGCGCCTTCCTGCGCCGTCCTGACGGCGATGCGGTGCGCCTTGCAGTGGCAGAACCAAGACCGATCGGCGACATGGTCGGAATGGCGTCACCCGGGTATTTCTTCGGCGAGGAGAGAGAGCGGCTGCTGGCCAATTTGGCGAAGGTGCGTTTCTTTGCCAACTATCGATGTGCCGCGCACGAGTATCGCACCTTTGCCGGCGGGCACGTGCAATACCTTCTCTACAACAAGCTCATGCCTTGGGATCATCTGGCGGGCACCCTGATTGCCACGGAGGCCGGCGGTTATGCGGCGCGCTTCGACGGATCCGAGTACCTGCCGGACCACGTGGATGGCGGGCTGCTGGTCGCGACCTGCAAGGACAGCTGGCAGATGCTGCGCCGCGAACTCATCGGCGACTGAGCCTTCAAGGGGTCGGTCCCAGTAGAGGGCGAAACGACACCGTAAGCCAACTCCGTTGTCCTCGTTGAACCCTCGTGTATTCTGGTGCCGGAGGGCGGCATGAGGAAGCATATCCAGGTTCTCGAACGAGCGGGCTCGTTGTCACCGAGTAGATCGGACGGGTGAGAATCTGCAGGCTTGAGAAGCACGGACTTGAGGCGGAGGCCGAGTGCGTAGAGGCGCACCGAAAGCTTCTCGAGGCCCGCTTCGAAGCATTGAATGAACTCATCAGTACCATGCAACGGGAGGTAACCGATGAATCAGCAAGTTGACGTGACATCATTGGAGCGTAGGGGCGATCGCGAATTGGCCGTCACGCGGACATTCAATGCGCCGGCGAGCGCCGTTTTCAGGGCGTGGAGTGAGCCCGAGATGTTCCAGGCCTGGTGGGTGCCAAAATCGGTCCCCGGCCTATCGCTCGTATCGTGCGACATGGACGTGCGTACCGGCGGCAAGTATCGGCTGGAATTCGGTGCTGGCGGCGATTCCGATACCATGGCCTTTTATGGCAAGTATCTCGAGGTCGTACCGAACGAGCGCATTGTCTGGACCAACGACGAGGGCGAAGAGGGCGCGGTCACGACCGTGAGCCTCGAGGACCAGGGCGGAATGACGCTGTTGCGTTTCCACGAGGTCTATCCGTCCAAGGAGGCGCTTGAGGAGGCCCTGCAGGGCTCGGCGGTCGCATTGCCCGAGCAGTTGGACCAGCTCGACGAATTGCTGACCAGCAAAGCTGAGTAGCGCTGTTGCGGAAACGCATCGGGGCAACGTATGCCTTAGGCGCGCTAACCCCCCGAGCTTTTCGCGGGTGGTGAAGGCAAAGCAAACCAATCTCGCGGCGCCGTTTTATGTCCGCAACGGGCCGAAAGGCGTCTTCGGCAGCGTTGCGCCAGAAGCGGTCATCAAGCAACGGCGCTATCACGAAGTCTGCGGGAGCGATACTTCCTTCATCCAAATCGGGATGAGGCAGACAGAAATGAACGCGTTCACCGATATCCAAGCATAGGCAAAGAGCAGGCCCGCGGCTGCCGCAGAACCAGCGCCACCAGTGGCCGCCAGTTCGCTTCCAGTATAATTCCAGTGTTCTCGTGCAATCTTGGCGAAGGCTATTCCGTGAAAAAGGATTGGAAGCAGCCAGATTAGCGTCCTATGCCCATAGTTGAGTGCGAGCCACTGCCCCCTGCGGAAAGCACAGCTGGAACAAGACGGATACTGAGAATGAGAAAGTCTAACAAAGCTACTCCTCCTGCTCGCGTCGCATTCAAAAACTTTTTAGCTCAAGCTGCGAGGGCCGTTTCGGGCCGACAAGCGACTTCGGCAACTTCGCGTCGATATCAGACCTGCTGAACGTCAACGGAAGTAAGGCAGATCGATCGCTTGCTCTGAGCAGACCTGTTCATAGAAGTTCTGGATTGCCAAAAGATCGTGGAGCAGCACTTCGATCTCGTCACCGAGTTCAGCCAGGTCTTGCTTCGCAAGAAGCCTCTGCATTTGAGCAACCTGCGTCGTCATGCTGTGCAGCGTATCGCCTTGGAAAACGACCCCCGGATACTTCCTGTCAGGCATTTGTACGACAGCGTAGTTGGACGGCGGTGTTAACATTGTCGCGTGGGAGGTCATCGTCGGTCCTCGATCCCTATATCATTTCACGGAAGCATGACCGCAATGGGCCAACAGCCGTCTTCCGCTTCGCGCCAGTTGCGGAAGTAGAACGTATTCAAGCTTGATCCAGTATCAACGCAAGGAAGCATAAATTTCAACAACCCGAATGACTGCTGCCGGCCGGTTGCGGACATAGAACGGCGCCGGCCGCTTGCTATGTGCAGCACTATTGCTTCGCTCGATTTACAACGATTATGCGGCCCAGAAATACGATAACAAAGGGTGTCCATAGTGCGAGGACTAAATAGTAGACTGCGGTCGCCCCGACACACTCACTTTCATCGATGCGACAGGACTGAGCTACTCCAAGTCGAAGAGGTGACAGAGCGAGGCCTAGTGCTGCTCCAACAACCAGCAGAGACATCCATGTCCGGAAACCTTGGCGAACGATCAAGGTGAATGTGATGATTGCGATACAAGGCAGCAAAGCTATCAACCCTAAAGGCATAGTTTCTTCCCAGTCAGTCACAGACGTAACTAAATACTATCCGATCTGATTGTTGTCGCAATGTCCGTTATCGGCCGACTGCTGACTATCTCCCTTAGAGTGTCCTTTCGCCCTCTATCGGAACCGACCCCTTCAAGACAAAGCGGATACGAAAAAGCCGGCTCGCTCCGGCCTTTTTTGCGCTCTGATGTCCTGAACTGTCAGGCCCTGTGGTTGTGGGGTCGGAAGAGCTTTCCCTTTTCGCCGATCAGCACGAAAATCAGGCCGATGACGGAGACGGTAAAGAAGCCTGCCACCATTGGGGTCGCCGTGCCGTCGAAGGCCTGGCCGATCGATGCGCCGATGATCGCGCCGCCGACCGTGCCCATGAAGCCGAGAACGGAGGATGCGGTGCCCGCCACGTGGCCGAGGGGCTCCATTGCCAGCGAATTGAAGTTCGAGGCGATCAGGCCGAACAGGAACATGGCCATGGCGAAGAAGGCCAGGAACAGCAGGAAGGGCATCGGTTCGGATGACAGCAGTTGTACGGTCAGCCACAGGAAGGTGACGACAACAAAGCCGATGATGGCGGCATGCGACAGCTTGCGCATTCCGAGCCGGCCGACCCAGCGGGAGTTGAGGAAGGCCGAGATCGACATGAACAGAGCGACCGCAGCAAACGCCACTGGGAACCAGACGCCGAGCTGGTAGATGCCGACATAGACCTGCTGGGCCGAGTTGATAAAGCCGAACAGGGCGCCGAAGATGAAGGTGCTCGCAAGCGTGTAGCAGAGCGCCATGCGGTTGGTGAGAACGATCAGGAAGCCGGCGACGATGGACTTTACCGTGAACGGGCGGACATCGGCCGGATCGAGCGTTTCGGGCAGCTTGCGGGCAACCCAGATCGTGACGATGACCGCGACGACGGCGATGAAGACGAAGATCAGGTGCCAGTCACCAAAGAGCAGCACGAGCTGTCCCGTTCCGGGCGCGATAATCGGCACAATCATGAACACCATCATGATGAGTGACATGACTTCCGCCATGGCACGCCCGCCGAACACGTCGCGAACGATCGAGACCGAGATGACGCGGGTCGCAGCCGATCCGATGCCCTGGATGAAGCGCAGGATGAGCAGGCCCGCAAACGAGGGTACGAAAACGACGGCGATCGCGGAGACGATATAGATGCCGAGACCGATCAGCAGTGGCGTGCGTCGGCCGAAACGGTCGGAGATCGGGCCATAGAAGAGCTGGGCGATGCCGAAGCCGAACAGATAGGCCGAGACGACATACTGTCGATGGTTCTCGTTCTCGACGCCGAGTGCTGCGCCGATCTGCTGTAGTCCGGGAAGCATGATATCGATGGCGAGGGCGTTGAGTGCCATCAGAGCGGCCATCATGGCAATGAATTGTGCCCTTCCCATGCCTTGCAGCTTTGGGACAACGGGATGTGAAGGATTTGTCACGGGGGATTTCCTAAAGAATGGGAAAGGCGCCGTGGGAGCGGCGCCTTCAAAATTTTGGAGAGTATATCAAGCCGGATCAGGCTGCGCGGACGGTAATGCCCTGTTCCTCGATATGGGTTTTGAGCTCGCCGGACTGGAACATTTCGCGGACGATATCGCATCCGCCAACGAATTCGCCCTTGATATAGAGCTGAGGAATCGTCGGCCAGTTGGAATAGTCCTTGATGCCCTGGCGGATTTCCGCGTCGGCCAGAACATTCACGCCCTTATAGTCGAGCCCGAGGTAATCGAGGATCTGGACGACCTGGCCGGAGAAACCGCATTGCGGGAACTGGGGCGTGCCCTTGAGGAAGAGAACGACATCGTTCGTCTTGATTTCGTTTGCGATGAAGTCGTGAATGCCGCTCATGATCTTTCCTTTCACATGCGGTTTCAAGGACCGCTGCGGTGTCTTGCCCCTTAAATAGCAAGGTGACCTTACTAATTCCAGCGCAATTCCGCTTGAAGTGTCAAACTGTTTACGCCCTGGGGCGAGGGACCCGGTGTCCTCGCGCAGAGGGTTACCGGCTGCGCTGCTTGCTGCGACTGTTCGCCGTGCGTCGCCGGCTCGTCTGCTTTTTGGCGGGCTTTACGACTTTCGATCGCGCGCCGGGCTTCTTCGCGGTGAACCTGCCCGTCGTCGCGGACCTTGTGCCTACCGATGTAGCGGCGCGTGTCTGACGCTTTTTGCGCTTGGAAGGCGTGCGGCCGTGCGACTTGCCCAGAAGCTGCTTGACGAGATCGTCGACAACGCTGGTCACGATCTGCTTGATCAGGTCGGACATCGCACCCGAAGCTCCGTTACTCTGATGGAGCGGAGGTCTGAAGCGCGAGGGCGTGCAGAACGCCGCCCATATTGCCCTTCAGTGCTTCGTAGACCATCTGGTGCTGCTGGACGCGGCTCTTGCCGCGGAACGCGTCTGCCACGACCTCTGCGGCATAGTGATCCCCGTCGCCCGCCAGATCGCGGATCGTGACCTTGGCGCCGGGAATTCCGGCTTTGATCATGTCTTCGATATCGCCGGGGCGCATGGGCATGGTGTCTTCCTCATATTCGGCCGCAGACTCATATCGCGGCATGCTTTGACCGAAAGACTGCCTGAAAGCCGTCCTCCGGTCAAAGAGGTAACAACCTCAAATACAGATTGCTAGAAGATTTGGATCGATCGACGTCGCCCGACCCATGCCTCATGCCATGAACGAGGGGAACCAGCTCTCGTGAGCAATGGTGAGATCCTCGACAGTGATGTCGACGATGTCATCGATGACGACGCGTTCGCCGGCGACCTTGCCGAGGCGGCGGAAGGGCACGGCTGCACCTTCGGCATTGGCCTGCAGGAAATTGGCGATGTCGGCGGGAACGGCGATCACGTAACGCGCCTGATCTTCGCCGAACAGGAGCGCATGCGCCGGTCCGCGCTGTTCCGACAGGCTGACGGTCATGCCCTTTTCGGATGCCATGGCCATCTCGACGAGGGCGAGACCCAGACCGCCGGAGGAAATGTCGTGGCAGGCGCTGACGTGGCCGTTGCGGATCGCCGAGCGGACGAAGTCACCGTTGCGGCGTTCGGCGGAAAGGTCGACTGTGGGTGCTGGGCCTTCGGTCGAGCCGAGGATGTCGCGCAGGTAGATCGAGGAGCCGAGATGGCTGCCATCGGTACCGATCATGATCAGCACGTCGCCGTCGCCGGCCGAGCCGATCCTTGCCATCTTCTGCCAGTCGGGCAGCAGGCCAACGCCTGCGATCGTCGGGGTCGGCAGGATGGCGACGCCGTTGGTCTCGTTGTAGAGGGAGACGTTGCCGGAGACGATCGGGAAATCGAGTGCCAGGCACGCTTCACCGATGCCCTTGATGGCGCCGACGAGCTGGCCCATGATCTCAGGCTTTTCCGGGTTGCCGAAATTGAGGTTGTCGGTGGCTGCGAGCGGTTCTGCGCCGGTCGCGACGATGTTGCGCCAGCATTCGGCGACCGCCTGCTTTCCGCCTTCATAGGGGTCTGCCTCGACATAACGCGGCGTGACATCGGACGAGAAGGCCAGCGCCTTGGTGGGATGGGTCTCGATGCGCACGACGCCAGCATCGCCGCCGGGGCGCTGCAGCGAATTGCCCTGGATCAGCGTATCATACTGTTCCCAGACCCAGCGACGGCTGGACTGGTTGGCAGAGCCGACCAGCTTCAGAATGGCATCGTTGTAATCCGTCGGCGCTGCAACGTCGGCCGCGGATAGGTCGGGGCGCGGGTTGTGCTGGATCCAGGGACGGTCGTATTCCGGTGCTTCGTCGCCCAGTTCCTTGATCGGCAGGTTGGCGACTTCCTCGCCCTGATGGATGACGCGGAAACGCACGTCATCCGTGGTCTTGCCGACGATTGCGAAATCGAGGCCCCATTTGACGAAGATCGCCTTGGCGACTTCTTCCTTCGATGGCTCCAGCACCATGAGCATCCGCTCCTGGCTTTCCGAGAGCATCATTTCGTAGGCCGTCATGCGCTCTTCGCGCACTGGGACCTGGTCGAGCTGCAGTTCGATGCCGAGGCCGCCCTTGGCGCCCATTTCGACGGCCGAGCAGGTGAGGCCAGCGGCACCCATATCCTGGATGGCGATGACGGCGCCGGTCTTCATCAGTTCGAGGCAGGCTTCGAGCAGGCACTTTTCGGTAAAGGGGTCGCCGACCTGAACGGTTGGGCGCTTCTCCTCGATATCGGCGTCGAATTCGGCCGATGCCATCGTGGCGCCGCCGACACCGTCGCGGCCGGTCTTCGCACCGAGATAGACGACGGGCAAGCCAACGCCCTTGGCTTCCGACAGGAAGATTCCGTCGGATTTTGCAAGTCCAGCTGCGAAGGCGTTGACGAGGATGTTGCCATTGTAGCGTTCGTCGAACTCGACTTCGCCTCCGACCGTGGGCACGCCGAACGAGTTGCCGT
Organism: Rhizobium sp. NFR12; assembly: GCF_900108545.1. Lineage (NCBI taxonomy): Bacteria > Pseudomonadati > Pseudomonadota > Alphaproteobacteria > Hyphomicrobiales > Rhizobiaceae > Rhizobium > Rhizobium sp. NFR12. The sequence continues at coordinate 1,494,089 of NZ_FNWM01000001.1, forward strand.
AACCGCCGACGCCGGCAACGACGCCGGAGACGAGGTGTTTTGTCTTCGCGTGGTCAGGAGCGCCGAAACGCAGGGCGTTCATGGCCGCAATCGGCCGTGCACCCATGGTGAAGACGTCGCGCAGGATGCCGCCGACGCCCGTCGCCGCACCCTGGTAGGGCTCGATATAGGACGGGTGGTTGTGGCTCTCCATCTTGAAGACGACGACATCGCCATCATCGATGTCGACCACGCCGGCGTTCTCGCCAGGCCCCTGGATGACGCGCGGGCCCTTGGTGGGCAGCGTCCGCAGCCAGCGCTTGGACGACTTGTAGGAGCAGTGCTCGTTCCACATGGCCGAGAAGATACCGAGTTCCGTATAGGTCGGCTCGCGGCCGATCAGATCCAGGATCCGCTGATATTCGTCGGGCTTGAGGCCGTGGGATGCGACGAGTTCTGGCGTGATCGGGAAGCTGTTCGGAATGGTCATGATCTTCTCTATGTTGCGGAGCGAGATATGCGCCGCTCTTTAGCCTATGTCTTGACGAGGCGCGACAAGAAAATGCCGGCGCGCCACAGGCAAAAGCCGAGATCAGAACCGGTAACCTACCGTCAGACCCGCGCGGGTCAGACCATCGTTTGGTCCGTCGCAGAGATTGGCGTGAGACGAATGGCCCGCCTGCGCCAGGAGCTGCCAGTTTCCGAGAAGTTTGACGCCTGCGGCCACATATTCGTGGAAGAGTGCGCGGCAGCCAAGCTGAGGGTCGTCGCCGCTGTCCAGGTTGCCGTCATGCAGCGCGCCGCCGAAGCCTGCTTCCACGAAGACATTGCGCGTGACCGGCATTGTCCACGAGAAGCCTGCATAGACCTGGCTCGTTTCGCCCGTGGTGCTGAGTTCGCCGCCGACGTGAAGACGGGGCCGCAGGACCTTCTCAACGCCCGTCGCCTGTTCACGACCGAACGGATCGGTGAGGAGCATTCCCGTCAGGAAGACGCCGTTTTCCTTGCGACCGCTGTCCAGGGAGGTGAGGACTCCAAAACGCGCGTCGTCGAACAGTTGTTCGGCAGCAACGATCGGTGTCGCGACCATGGACAGGAATGCCAAGGGTGCAGCGAGGGCGATCCGCGCCGGCAGTGTCAGGGAAATCGGCGGCAAACTACACTCCTCGAATCGGCATTATGTTGCCGTTTGAGGAGAGAGTGGTCTGCGAAACTCGTACGGAGCTTACGCTATCGACAGAAGGCTTCTGACGGTCGAGATCAGCAGTTGGTGTTGCCAGCGGCCCAGCGTTGCACATCGGCGTTGACGCGGCCCGACACAGGCTCGCTCATCAGCGGGCCGAAGGTGGAAAGCTTGGCAGGTCTGCCCTCCGCCTGCACCACGAGAAGCGGACGGATATCGGACGAGCCCTTGCGTGTCAGAAGAAAGCGTGGACGACCGGAGAAGGACGTCAGTTCCGGCGCGAACGCGTAGGACTTGAAGGCCGGGTCGCCCGACCGGAACCAGCAGCGATTGGCGCCAACGGCAACCTTTTCCATCACGTCGAGCGCCGATGCGTTGCTGACCGCTTTGACGGGTGGTTTCGACTGGCAGGACGCGAGCGCGGTCCCGAGAGCGACAAGAGAAATGGCAGTCATAGTACGGTAAGAGATCTGCATGTCGTTCCCGGAGGGTTATGGTATTGTCTGCTACGGAGACCTGAGACAGGTCAGGCAGCGATCACGTCGAGCGCCGAGGCAAAAAGGCCGCGACCGTCACTGCCGCCATGCGCGGCTTCGATCAGGTTTTCCGGGTGCGGCATCATGCCGAGAACGTTGCCGCGCGCGTTGATGACGCCAGCGATATCGCTCAACGAACCGTTGGGGTTGGTGCCTTCCGCATAGCGGAACACGACCTGGCCCTTGTCTTCCATGGAAGCGAGCGTGTCTGCGTCGACAAAGTAGTTGCCGTCATGGTGGGCGACCGGGCAGCGGATGATCTGGCCCTTGCCATAGGCGCGGGTAAAGTCCGTTTCGGCATTCACCACTTCGAGCTTCACGTCCTTGCACACGAACTTCAGCGACGTATTGCGCATCAGTGCACCCGGCAGCATGCCCGCTTCGACCAGGATCTGGAAGCCATTGCAGACGCCCATGACCTTCACGCCCTGTTCGGCCTTCTGCTTGATGGCCTGCATGACCGGCATGCGGGCAGCAATTGCGCCACAGCGCAGATAGTCGCCGTAGGAGAACCCGCCCGGAATGACGATCAGGTCGATATCATCAGGGATCTCGGTTTCCGTCTGCCAGATGGTGACGGGCGCCTGGCCGGAGATCTTGGTGAGGGCGGCGATCATGTCGCGGTCGCGATTGAGGCCGGGAAGCTGGACGACGGCGGACTTCATGGGTGCGGTTCAAACCTTGCCTGTGCCTCAGACAGCTCGCGCAGCTCGAGGCGGGTTTCGATACGGTCGAGACGCAGGTCGTGGCGCGCCAGTGCCGTGTGGATATTATGCATGTCCTGATGGAGCGATATCATCGCACCACGCATGGCATTCACTTCTGCCTTCAGATCCCGTTGGCCGATTTTGATGTCAGATATGTCTGCTTGCACGCGCTTCATCAGTTCGTACATGAGTTCATTCGTGACGTCGGCCATGACACACCCCGCAACCGTTAGTCGATTGCGATAGTATAGTTCTCGATTACCGTGTTAGCCAGAAGCTTTTCGCACATCGACTTCAGGTCTGCTTCGGCTTTTACCTTATCGGTGCCCTCAAGGGAAAGGTCGAACACCTTGCCCTGACGAACATGGCCGACGCCTTCGAAGCCCAAGCTTCCGAGCGCGCCTTCGATGGCCTTGCCCTGCGGGTCTAGAACGCCGTTCTTGAGCGTAACGGTCACGCGTGCCTTGATCACTGAATATCCCCCGAATTACTTGACAAGAACCGGGCCGGTCCCGCGGAGCGGCTCGTTTTCGTTGATGATGCCGAGACGGCGCGCCACCTCGGAATAGGCTTCGACCAGACCGCCGAGATCGCGGCGGAACCGATCCTTGTCCATCTTTTCCTTCGTCTCAATATCCCAGAGACGGCAGCTGTCGGGCGAGATCTCGTCAGCCAGGATGATGCGCATCATGTCGCCTTCGAAAAGGCGGCCGCATTCGATCTTGAAATCGACGAGCTGGATGCCGACACCGAGGAAAAGGCCGGACAGGAAGTCGTTGACGCGGATGGCGAGCGCCATGACATCATCGAGCTCGGCCGGGTTTGCCCAACCGAAGGCGGTGATGTGCTCTTCGGACACCATCGGATCGGCAAGCTGATCGGACTTGTAGTAGAATTCGATGATCGAGCGGGGAAGAACGGTGCCTTCCTCGATGCCCAGACGTTCCGACAGCGAGCCGGCGGCGACGTTGCGCACGACGATCTCGAGCGGGACCATCTCCACTTCCTTGATCAGCTGCTCGCGCATGTTCAGCCGACGAATGAAATGCGTGGGAATGCCGATCTTGTTCAGGTGTGTGAAGAGATATTCCGAAATGCGGTTGTTCAGAACGCCCTTGCCGTCGATCACACCGTGCTTCTTCTTGTTGAAGGCTGTGGCATCGTCCTTGAAGAACTGGATCAGCGTGCCTGGCTCCGGGCCTTCGTAAAGGATCTTTGCCTTGCCTTCGTAAATACGGCGGCGACGGTTCATGATTGTTTTCTCGTTGTTGGCACCCGGGGCAGGCGCAATGGATCGTGTTTGTGGGGTCCATATCGGAAAAGATCGCATTTCACAATGCGGGGGCCTTCCGTCCGGTTTTCATCCCGATGAAAAAAGCTATGCCGGCTCCCTCTACCGCATAGGCCGCAGACGACTCAGTCGTGTACCGCGGCAACTTCCCAGCCTAGCAGGAAAAATGCGTCTTGATTCCGGCGTGCCCCCCGAGTTCAGGGCTTCAGTTTGCCGAGGAACTGGGCAAACACCATCGTACCCTCCGGCCAGGGACCATGCCCCGATTCCGCGTTGATATGCCCGGATTCCCCTGCATCGACCAAGACCGATCCCCAGGACGCGGCGATATCGTCGGCGTGCTCGTAGGATCCGAACGGATCGTTTCGGCTGGCCACGGTAAGCGTCGGGAACGGTAGCGGATCGCGCGGGTAGGGGCCGAAGGTCATCAGGTGTTTTGGCCTGATCTTCGGGTTCTCGACCTCGGGCGGCGCAACGAGAAACGCACCGGCGATCTTCTTCTTGAAAAGAGGGATCGCATGGATGGCGGTTGCCACGCCCAGCGAGTGGGCGACGAGCACCACCGGTCGCGTCGAGGCGTTCACCTCTTCCACGAGCCTTTGGACCCAGTCGTCCTTGACCGGTTTTGCCCATTCCGCTTGCTCGACCCGGCGCGCGGTGGCGAGTTTATTCTCCCACCGCGTCTGCCAGTGTGTAGGGCCGGAATTGGTGTAACCCGGAATGATCAGGATATCGGCTTCGGATGCTTTCATGCCGCTAATCTGTGTTTGCGTGATTTCAATATCAAGCTGCCTGTATCACGCTTCGCCAAAGACGCGGGTGAAGATCGTGTCGACATGCTTGGTGTGGTAGCCGAGGTCGAACTTCTCGCGGATCTCTTCCTCGGAAAGGGCGGCCCGGACTTCCTGATCGGCCAGCAGCTCTTCGAGGAAGTCCTTGCCTTCTTCCCAGACCTTCATGGCATTGCGCTGCACCAGACGGTAGGCATCCTCGCGCGAGGTGCCAGCCTGCGTGAGCGCCAGAAGAACGCGCTGGCTCATGACCAGACCCTTGAACTTGTTCATGTTCTTCAACATGTTCTCTGGGTAGATCACCAGCTTTTCGATGACGCCGGCGAGACGGTTGAGGGCGAAATCGAGGGTGACGGTCGTATCCGGGCCGATGGCGCGTTCGACGCTCGAGTGACTGATGTCACGCTCGTGCCATAGAGCAACGTTTTCCATCGCCGGAACCACCGACATGCGCACGAGGCGAGCAAGACCGGTCAGGTTCTCGGTCAGAACAGGATTGCGCTTGTGCGGCATGGCCGACGAGCCCTTCTGGCCGGGCGAGAAGAATTCTTCCGCTTCCAGAACTTCCGTGCGCTGCATGTGGCGAATTTCGATCGCGACGTTTTCGATCGACGAGGCGATGACTCCGAGGACCGCGAAATACATCGCATGACGGTCGCGCGGGATCACCTGCGTGGAAACCGGTTCTGCCTTCAGGCCGAGCGCTGCTGCAACATGTTCCTCGACGCGGGGATCGATGTTGGCAAACGTGCCGACGGCGCCTGAGATTGCGCAGGTGGCAACTTCTTCACGGGCTTCGAGCAGGCGGGTCTTGTTGCGATACATTTCCGCATAAAAGCGGGCGAAGGTCAGGCCCATCGTGGTGGGCTCGGCATGGATGCCGTGGCTGCGGCCGATGCGGACCGTATCCTTGTGCTCGAAGGCACGGGTCTTGAGGGCTTCAAGAACGCGATCAATGCCGGCGATCAGGATGTCGGTCGCCCGCACGAGCTGTATGTTGAAGCAGGTGTCGAGGACGTCCGAGGATGTCATGCCCTGGTGGATGAACCGGCTGTCGGGGCCGACGAATTCGGCAAGGTGGGTGAGGAAGGCGATTACGTCATGCTTGGTGACGGCTTCGATCTCGTCGATGCGCGCGACATCGAATGTTGCGCTGCCGCCTTTTTCCCAGATCGTCTCGGCCGCCGACTTCGGGATCACGCCGATCGCGGCAAGCGCGTCGCAGGCATGCGCCTCGATTTCGAACCAGATGCGGAACTTCGTCTCTGGAGACCAGATGGCGACCATCTCGGGCCGGGAATAGCGAGGGATCATGAGCGTGCGGCTTTCCTGTCAAGTGTTGCCCAGCCTGTAGCAACAAGCGGGCCAAAGCTCAATAACTTCGGGTTTGTTTGCATGGAAGAGGGCGCCGGATGGTTAGCGCGCGCTGCTTGCCGCTGTTCTCAGTGCTTCGATATTGCCGCGATAGGCGTCGATGCCGTCACCCTTGTAGATGGCGGAGCCGGCAACGAAGACGTTTGCGCCGGCAGCGCTCGCAGCGCCGATCGTGTCTGCAGTAATGCCGCCGTCGACTTCGATCTCGATCGGGCGGTCACCGATCAGGGACTTCGTCGCACGGATCTTGTCGAGCATGGCGGGGACGAATTTCTGGCCGCCAAAGCCTGGATTGACGCTCATGATGAGGATCAGATCGACGTCATCGAGCACGTTTTCGAGCGCCGACAGCGACGTTGCCGGGTTGAGTGTCACGCCTACCTTCTTGCCGAGGCTGCGGATTGTCTGCAGGGAGCGATGCAGGTGAGGGCCCGATTCAGCGTGGACGGTAATGCTGTCGCAGCCAGCCTTGGCGAAGGCCTCAAGAAAGGGGTCGGCCGGTGCAATCATCAGATGGCAGTCGAAGAACGCATCCGTATGCGGTCGCAGCGACTTGATGACATCTGGTCCGAACGAAATGTTCGGGACGAAATGACCATCCATGACGTCAAGATGCACCCAGTCGGCGCCGGCCTGCACAACGTCGATGACTTCCTGGCCAAGCTTGGCAAAATCGGCGGCAAGGATGGACGGGGCGATGCGGATCGGCAGGGTCATGGGATGGGTCTCCGGTTTGAGGGAGGCTTTATCATCCCGTGGCGACAGGAACAATTGCCTGGCCAGACCATCAGTCGGTGGCGGGCCCTATCTCCACAAAGTCCGTACCTTGCCACTCCACCAGACGGAACGGGTTCTGCTTTAATTCGTGGTCCGGGCCGAAGGCGACAGGACCGATCGCGGTCGTGAAGGAGCCTGCCGCAAGAGTGTCGGTCAGGGAACGACCATTGGACGTCTCGGTCACCGCCCGGTGAACAAGTTCCGTTGCCGCATAAGCGGGCAGAACGTAGCCTTCCGGCTCGACATTGCCTGCGCGAAGTTGCGTGACGGCGGTGGAAGCTTCAGGCGCCACCGCGTAATCCGGAAGGGCTGCCGCGAGCACGCCGTTGGCAAGGCCAACAGGACGGTTTGCGGCACGCAGCGCATCTCCGCCCATGACTGTCAGGGAAACGCGTTCTGCCGCAGCATCACGAACGATGATGGCGGTATCGTTTCGGTCGCCACCGATAAAGACATGGGTCGCGCCGGCCTTTGCCAGGCGGCGGACGAGAGCGATCTGTTGCTCCTGGCCTGGCCTGAACACGTCGGTGAACGCGGGGCGGATGCCTGACGGTTCCAGCTTCTGGCGAACGGCGCTTGAGAGCTCGCGGCCATAGATCGTGCCGTCGTCGATGAATGCGATCGGCTCGGCCTTCCAGCGGGATAGGATGGCAGATGCAACAGCATCCGCTTCGGCGGTTTCGGTTGGTGCCAGACGGAAAAACGGCCAGTCGTTGCGAAGTGCATCCTCCATCAGGATCTTCGACCGCACCGAGACCGAAACGGCTGGAATAGCGGCGGCCTTCAAGGCGGGCAGCGCCGTCGTCAGCGTTTCCACGCAGAGGAAGCCGATGGCCGCGCTGGCCTTTGCATCCGTCAGAGACTTCGATACCGCGAGCCCGCCATTCTCGTCACAGCTCTCGTCCAGCTCCACCAGCGTATCGCCATTGGCCTCGGCGGCCGCACGGGCGCCTTGGTAGATCTGGGCTCCGAGGAGGGCGTATGGACCCGATTTCGGTGCGACCACGCCGATGATCGCAGCCGATGCAGACGGAGCAGCGAGGAATGAGGCAAACAGGCCGGCTGATATCAAAGTGCGAATGTCCATGCCTTCCCTTAACTCATTGCGGCTTGCGTTCCAGCACATTTAGCTTTCCCATCCGACCGGTCAAAGAGAATCGCGTCACGACGATAAAAACTGCGCGCAGACGTGGAAAAGCGCGGGTGAGGCTTCCATATCGTCACGACGCGCCGATGCGTGTTTCGAAAATTGCCGTCTGAAAGGCACCGATGACCGTCACATCCAGTCTTGATCCACTCGTCACCGCCCAGAATTGGGCCGAAAGCGGCCGCGACGTGGCGATCGCAACCGTCGTCGAGACCTGGGGATCTGCACCACGTCCGATCGGAAGCCATCTCGCGATCGATGGCGAGGGAAATTTCGTCGGCTCCGTTTCGGGTGGCTGCGTCGAGGGTGCGGTGATTACCGAGGCGATCGAGGTGATTTCGTCAGGCACGCCGAAGATGCTGGAATTCGGCGTTGCCGATGAGACGGCATGGCAAGTCGGGCTCTCCTGCGGCGGCAAGATCCGCGTCTATGTGGAAAGGCTCGGCCGATGAAGTTCGATGATCTGGCGCGTCTCAACGGCGCCCGTCAGGAAAGACGCGCCTCGGCGACAATAACCGACCTTGCGTCGGGCGAAATTTCTCTTGTTTCCGAGGAAACGGTTCCGGAGGGTCCGCTTGGTGCCGGCATCGCGGACGCGATGCGCAGCGGCAAGGCCACGAGCGTCGAAATCGACAACCGCATTCTGTTTATCAATGTCTATCTGCCGCCGCCAAGGATCGTTGTGATTGGCGCTGTTCATATCAGCCAGGCGCTCGCCCGTCTGGCGCCGGTGGCGGGCTACGACCTCACGATCATCGATCCTCGGACAGCCTTTGCCACCGAAGAACGGTTTGGTGATGTCGATGTCATCGCGGAGTGGCCCGAAGACGTGCTGAGAGAGCGACCGTTCGATAGCTATACGGCTGTCGCGGCCCTGACGCATGATCCGAAGATCGATGATTTTCCCTTGTCACAGGCGCTGAAGGCGGGCTGTTTTTATGTCGGCGCGCTCGGTAGCCGCAAGACTCATGCGAAGCGCGCTGATCGACTGAAGGATATGGGACATTCCGAGGCGGAGATTGCCCGGATTTCAGCGCCGATCGGTCTCGACATCGGTGCTGCGAACCCGGCCGAGATTGCGCTTGCCACACTTGCCGACATCGTCAGGTCGTTGCGCCGGCGCGACCTCCTTACGCAGGGTTAGGGGATGAAATACGCCAGCTTCCCGTTGCGTGAGGCCGAAAACATCGTGCTCGCCCATTCAATCCGGTTTGAAGGTCAGCGCGGACGACTGCACAAGGGTCACCGGCTAGCGCCTGATGACATCGAGCGTCTTCGCGAAGAGGGTATCGCTTCCGTCATAGGCGTGCGGCTAGATGCAGGAGACGTTCTTGAAGACAAAGCGGCGGGAATGCTGGCCGCCGCAATCGCACCTGATCACCTCACGTTTTCGGAGCCAGCAACGGGACGTGTCAACGTTTATGCGGCAACGGCCGGTCTGTTCGTCGCCAACACGCACGTCGTCAACGCGCTCAACGGCGTGGACCCGTCGATCACGCTTGCCTGTCTCAAGGATCGCGTATCGGTCAAGGCAGGCGACATGGTCGCAACGTTCAAGATCATTCCGCTCGCTGTCGATGGCGATTGTCTCGGGAAGGCTGTGGCGCTGCTTGGGGCTTCTACACCGTTTGAGGTCAAACCGTTCGAGGCTCATGCTGTCACGTTGATTGCAACGGAGCTTCCGACGCTGAAGACGTCGGTGATGGATCGAACGGCGAAGCTCATCGAGCAGCGGCTTGCACTTTCGGGCAGCACACTGGTGCGCGAGATCCGTATTCCGCATACGCACGACGCCCTGACCGCCGCACTGCAGGCGCTTGATCTCGGGAACTGTCGCGAGCCTTCGCTGGTGATCGTGTTTGGTGCGTCCGCCGTTGCCGATGAAGAGGACGTCATTCCGGCTGCGATCCGAGCCGCTGGCGGTGAGGTGATCCGCGTCGGCATGCCGGTCGATCCCGGCAATCTTCTTGTTTACGGCGATATTGGTGGTGTCACGGTGCTGGGAGCACCCGGTTGTGCACGGTCTCCGAAGGAAAACGGTTTTGACTGGATGCTCCACCGGCTGCTTGCCGGTGAAAGACCGACATCGGACGATATTGCCGCACTGGGTGTGGGAGGACTTTTGATGGAGATCCCGACAAGGCCTGCGCCGCGGGACCGCAGCGAGAGCAAGGACGATGTCTCGCTTTCGGTTGCGGCTGTCCTGTTGGCCGCCGGTCAGGCCAGGCGCATGGGAGAAAGTGGCCTTCACAAGCTGCTTGCTGAGTTTGACGGTGTGCCGCTCGTGCGCCGCTCCGCCGAGATGCTGTTGGCCTCGAAGGCCACACCCGTGGTCGTTGTCACCGGTCACCGACAGCAGGATATTGCTGCCGAGCTATCTTCGCTCGACGTCCGTCTCCAAGACAACCCCTCCCATGAAGCCGGGATGGCAAGTTCGTTGATTGCCGGATTTACGCGGCCGGATGTCGCTGCAGCAGATGGCGTCCTCGTCATGCTGGCAGATATGCCGGGCGTGACCGTCAGCCATATCGATGCCTTGCTCGGTGCCTTTGGGGACGCCGGTGGCGAGGCGATCGTGCGCGCAGTCTCCAACGGCAAGCGCGGCAATCCGGTTATTCTGCCGCGCGCCACCTATGATGCTGTACGGAACCTGCAGGGCGATGTCGGCGCAAGGGCGATTATCGAAACCTCCGGTCTTCCGGTGATCGATGTCGATATCGGTCCGGCAGCCCATCTTGATGTGGATACGCCCGAAGCCGTCATTGCTGCAGGTGGCGTTCTGATGACGTAACGATGGATAATATTGCGATCGAAGAGATGTTCGAAGGTCTCGGGCCCGTCAGCATCCGTCGGATGTTCGGCGGCAAGGGCATCTACCAACAGGGCCTCATCGTCGCAATCGAGCTGCGCGACGAACTGATGCTGAAAGCCGATGCCGTAAGCGCGCCTGAGTTCGCTTCTGCAGGCGCGAGGCAGTGGAGCTACGAAGGCAAGAAGGGCAAGTCCGTGATGATGCCTTACTGGACGGTACCGGAAGACGCGTTCGAGGACCCCGACCTCATGTCAAAGTGGACAAGACTGGCTTACGAGGCCGCAATCCGGAGTGAAATCGACAAGTAACCTATATTTTTGGCACTGCGAGATTTCGCGTATTGAATAGGCAATAGGTTTCGCGCTAAAATAGGCATCGTAATGGGGGATGCAGGCTTACCGAGCAGTCGGTGCGTTTCCATCTGACGTAAAATACAACGCTATTTCATCACGGGCAGCCGTTCCGGGAAACCGGGACGGCTTTTTGCGTTGCTGTTTTATCAACGTCCGCCGCGGGCTGGAAGTTGTGTGTTCAGATTTTGGAAAGATGTTCAAATGCGCGGATCGAGAAGACCGAGAGTGGCAGCGGCGGATCGGCAGGGTCAAACCATCCCAGATCCGAAAGCTTGTCCGGTTCGGTCAAGCGTGGCTCGCCGGAGAAATCGCGTGTGACGTAGATCATGGAGATCCAGTGTTGTGCGTCTTCCGGGAGAATCTGTTCAGTCGTGCAGAGAAACTCAACTTTGCCGATCGACAGGCCGGTTTCTTCCTCGGCCTCACGACGTGCCGCATCCGCGGACGGCTCCATCTTATCGACCTTGCCGCCGAGATGTTCCAGTAACCGGCTTCCGGCGCCTTCAGGCGACGGCAGAGGAGAACCCTCCCATCATCCCGCAAAATGACCAACCCGGCGCCGACGCCGGGAAAGTCTATGCCGGGTCTCAAGAACAAATTCAGACCTTGGCGTTGGCGACGATCAGCATGAATGCCGGAATGTCGTCGCCGAAACCGACTGGTGTCGGACCGTCATCGTGGTCGCGGTAGTGACGGCGACGCTCGCGGTTGTCGTCATTGGCAGGATTCGGAGCAGGGGCCGGGCGAGGAGCGCGTTGTGCGCCATTGTTCTGCGGCTTCCTGTCGGCGCTACGTTCGCGCTTTACGTCTTCTACCCTGGCTTCAATCATATTTTCCGTCTGGCTCCGATCATCCTGGCTCGTCGGTTCTGCAATCTTGACCGGAGCTTCTACGCTCCTGGTCTGCTCGGCGCGCTTGCCGCGACCGCGATCCTTGTCGCGCTCGCCACGCTTGCCGCCACGATCGCGACCCTGGCCGCGTTCCTGACCCTTGTCGCTGCTTTCCATCGGTGCCGGCAGGGCAGCGATGTCACCGTTCAGCCATCCGATCTTTTGAGTGATCAGCTTTTCGATGGCATCGAGATACTTAGCATCGGATTTTGTCACAAGCGTGAACGCACGACCGGACCGTCCTGCACGGCCGGTACGGCCGATGCGGTGGACATAGTCTTCCGCATGGATTGGAACGTCGAAGTTGAAGACGTGGCTGACGTCGGGAATATCGAGACCGCGCGCTGCGACGTCGGAGGCGACCAGTAGCGTGATCTGGTTGTCCTTGAAGCCTGCCAGCATGTTGGTACGCGAGCGCTGGTCCATGTCGCCATGGAGCGCGCCGACCGAGAAGCCGTGGCGCTCGAGCGAGCGGAACAGGTCGGCGACATCCTTCTTGCGGTTGCAGAAGATGATCGCGTTTTTCAGGTCGTCCTGCGCGCGGATCAGGTCGCGAAGGGTTGCCCGCTTCTCGTAATCCTTGTTGTGGGCGGCGACCAGGCGCTGCGTCACCGTCGTTGCTGTCGAAGAAGGCTTTGCCACTTCGATGCGTTCCGGGTTCTGCAGGAAGCGGTCGGCCAGTTTCTGAATTTCCGGCGGCATGGTGGCCGAGAAAAACAGCGTCTGACGCGTGAACGGGATCATCTTGGCGATCTTTTCGATATCCGGGATGAAGCCCATGTCCAGCATGCGGTCGGCTTCGTCGATCACGAGGATCTCGACGCCTGTCATCAGCAACTTGCCGCGCTCGCAGTGGTCGAGCAGGCGGCCTGGCGTGCAGATCAGCACGTCGGCGCCGCGCTCAAGCTTGCGATCCTGTTCGTCGAACGACACGCCGCCGATCAGAAGAGCGACGTTCAGCTTGTGATTCTTGCCGTATTTTTCGAAGTTCTCGGCGACCTGTGCCGCGAGTTCGCGGGTCGGCTCGAGGATCAGCGTCCGCGGCATGCGGGCGCGGGCACGGCCTTTTTCCAGAAGTGTCAGCATCGGCAGCACGAAGGATGCCGTCTTGCCTGTTCCCGTCTGCGCGATGCCGCAGATATCGCGGCGCTGCAGGGCAAAGGGGATGGCACCAGCCTGGATCGGTGTCGGGATTGTGTAGCCCGAGTCGGTGACTGCAGAGAGTACTTTCTGGCTAAGGCCAAGATCAGCGAATGTGGTCAAAGGGAAATCTGTTTCCGTTGCAATTCGGGGAAGTGATCCGGTGCCGACGGTAACTGGCGTACGACAACTGGCCCGCGACATAGGACCAAAATGCCGGAAAGTCAAGAAATCCCGGAATATTGCTGCCGGATGTGGTGAATAGAGGCGGCAAGGCTTCCAATGTGTTGTCGAACGCGCTCAGTTTCGCAACGCATGACCCATTCCGGACCTCTCGCGCATCTTTGCGGCCTAATTGAGATAATTGTCGAGCTTCATACCGGCGTTCAGGAAATGCACGGGGTCGACCGGCGAACCGTCGCGTCGCACTTCGTAATGAACATGTGGTCCCGTGGACCGTCCGGTGGAGCCTGCACGTCCGATCACCTCGCCGGGAGCCACAGTCTCTCCGGCTCTGACAAGGATGCGCGACATGTGACCATAGCGCGTGGTGATGCCTTGGCCATGATCGATCTCGACCAGATTGCCATAGCCTGCTGAGGGACCGGCGACAACGACTTTGCCGGCGCCCGTACTCTTCACGTCGTCACCGGTCTCGGCTTGAAAATCGATGCCTGCATGCAGCGCGAGGCGTCCGACAAACGGGTCCATCCGGTTACCAAACCGGCTGGTGACGGAACGGCCGGGGGCCGGGTTTCCGAACGGCAGCTCGCGCGCCACGTCGCGGACGCTTTCGAGCCGGTTAAGCGCGGAATCGAGATCATCGAGCGATGTGTCGAACGTGTCCGAGAACAGCTGAGGCTGGACGTAGGGGCCACCAATACCCGGCTCCGGTTCGGTCGGAGGAGCGGCCGCGACCTGCACGCCCGTACGCCGGAGGATGGACGTGATGGCGTCTGCCGTCTGCGATGCGCCAGTGGTGAGATCGGCGATCTTGACGATCTGGCGCTTCTCGATGTCCTTCAAGGACAGAGTCACCTTGGAAAAGATGCGGTCGGCTCGATCCGCGAGATTTTCGCGAAGCGGGGTGTAGGCCAATGGGTTGGCGACGCCGAGATCCGCCGGAGCGGAATGGTTCGACAACAGGCCTTCGATCGCGTCCAGTCCATGACTGACGGATGCCTGCTTGTCCTTGCCTTCTGCCTGATAGGCTGAAGCTGGTGACGACGAGGTGCCGGCGGACGGGACGATGCCCGATTCTTCCGCGCGGTCTAGAAGCGAACCAAGCTTGCCGTGCCGCGAAAAGAGGGCGTTTTGCTGTTCAAGCAGTTTCTCGACCTTTTGCTCCACGACCTGCTGATCGAGCAACTGGCGGGATGTGATGCGGTCGAGCTGGGCGCGCAGGGCAGAGATCCGGTCTTCGTAATCATGCTGCATGCGCGCCTGGCGCGCCATCGTTGCGCCGATCAGATCGTCGCGGATCACGAGATAGCTGGTGGCGCCGAGATATCCGATCGCCAACGCGCCGACGACGCAGACGGAGACTGCCGCCATCCAGGGGCGGATCGTCATGTGGCGGATCTTTTCGCCGCTTGCGAGAATGAGAACGTGCTCGGGAGCACGATTTCCAAAAACGCGGCTTTGAGTTCCGTTTGCCACCTTCTGCTCCTGAAGATGCGCATGAGACGAGTCGTGCGCGGTGATCCTTCCTCCGCACTAGACCGCTTTATAGTTAACAAACCGTTGTTTTCCGTGCCGCAGAGCAGGAGGCGTGACACCTCCCTGTCGCATCAACATGCGACAGGGAGGTGTCTGGCTTACAGGGCCTGTACGGCTTTCAGCACCTCTTCGGCGTGACCGGCAACCTTTACCTTCGGCCAGACATTTGCGATCCGGCCATGGGCATCGATCAGGAACGTGGTGCGGTCGATTCCCATGTACTTGCGCCCGTACATGCTCTTTTCCTTCCAGACGCTGTAGAGGTTTGCGACGGCGGTATCCTCGTCCGATCCGAGGATCACTGCGAGCGCATGCTTCTCGACGAACTTGTCGTGCTTCTTCACCGTGTCCGGGGACACGCCGATGACGGCGGCGCCGGCTTTTTCGAACTCGGGGAGGAGGGCGGTGAACGCCAGCGCTTCGGTGGTGCAGCCGCTCGTATCGTCCTTTGGATAGAAGTAGAGAACGACCGGCTTGCCGGCGAACGTCTGCAGCGAGACGGTACCACCGCCGTCGCGGGGAATATCGAACTGTGGGGCGATGTCGCCAATGGCCAATTCAGACATGAATTTCCTTTCTTTCGCCGGGATCTTGAGCAATTGTCGGCCCATCGGTAGTCTATTGGTGCCCGTTGCGTCTAGTCAGGCTGCAGCGGGTCTTGAGAAGGTAATGTCAGCCTGATGGCGGAAATTCGCGGCGAAAAGGTCAGCTTCAACCGCAAGGATATGGTTCCGCTGCACGAACTTCCCTCTGCACAGGCGGAAGATCCCATTATCGTACACTGCCCACCGCGCAGATCGCGCATGCGCCGCGTGGGCAAGACCTTTTTGCTGTTTACGATGCTGATTCTGGCTGCTGCCGGAACTGCGATTGTCGCCATCGAGAGCGGCGTCGTCGACGGCGCGCTGACGGCGCGGGCCCAGTCGGCCCTCAACAACGCGATCGGGCCCCGTTATGTCGCTTCGGTCGGTTCGACGGCGATCCGGTTTGATTCGGTGATGCGGATCGCGATCGAGGCGCGCGACGTGGATATCGTCGAGCAAGCGAGCGGTCAGCGGCTGAGCCGTGCCGAAGCGCTGCGGATGGCGATCGATCCGATGAAGCTTCTCGGTGGTCGCGTTTCCATCAACAACATTTCCGCGCAAGGCATTCGGCTGGAGACGGCGCAGTTGCCGGCAGGCGACCCTATGGCGCTGTCGCAGGTTCGCGTCGATGCGATGCCGAAGCTGCTCGAGCAGGCGTTCCAGCGCCTTGATGAAGTGCGCGGCCTGATCGAGCGTACCGGCACCGCTTTCGTTAGGATTGCCGGCATCGAAATCGTGCTGCCGTCTGCCCCTGGCCAGAAGCCGCTGATGTTCGTCGTCAACGAGCTCAATATGCAGCGCAACATCGAGGGCGAGATCGATATCAGGGGGATCGTCAGCCTTAACGACCGCCAGGCAACGCTGGTGGCAGGATCCCAGACTATCGAAGGCGTGACGACCGGACTTTCCGCAAAGCTCATGGGGCTGGACGTGACGTCCTTCCTGTTGCATCGGGATGCAGCCGGGATGCCGCGCGAAGGGCTGGACAGTGCCGTCGATCTTGAACTTGCTGCAACCCGTTCGCGCGAGACCACTGTTCCGGTCATCACCGCAAAGCTCAAGCAGTCGCCCGGACGGTTCTATTTCGACAGTATCGAGCAGCCCTTCAGCGGCGCGGATATCGATGTCGCCTATGATTTCACCAAGGACGCGATCGAAATCCAGAGATCGGAAGCGCGTTTTGGCCCGACTGTCCTTCCGTTCACCGGCGCGGTCGTCGATCTCAACAGGGTCGATCCGGCAGACCACCGGCCGGGGTTCGGCCTCGATCTCCTCGTCAGCGGCGGAACAGCAGCCGGCGCGTCGAACGCCGAAGAACCGGCACAGTTCGATCTGAAAGCCGTCGGACGCTATCTCTCGGCCGATCGCGAGTTGCAGTTCGACGAGATGGCGATGTCCAGTCCGCTTGGGCGGATGGCCGCTGCGCTGAAAGTGCGCTTCGGCACGCAGTCTCCGGAAATCAGCTTCGGCGGTCAGTTGCCACAGATGCAGGTGACTGCAATCAAGCAGCTCTGGCCCTTCTGGATGGCCCGCAAGGCACGCGACTGGGTGATGGGAAACATGTTCGGGGGAACGCTGAGCAACGGCTCCATCGCCGTCTTCATTCCGGCAGGACGCATGAAGGGACCGGGCGTTCCGCTCGATCTCAACCGCAACGAACTGCAGATCAGTTTCGACCTTGCCGACGGGCGCGTCAACCTGCCCGCCGACATCCCGCCGCTTCGCGACATCTACGGCCGTTTCGACCTGAAGGGCGAAGCGATGCAGGTCGACATCACGCAGGCGGGTTCGTTTTTTCCGTCGGGGCGCGCGGTCAAGGTTGAGGGAGGGCGCTTCTCGATCCCATCGACCTACGCGAAGCCTCTGATGGCCGATATCGCGCTGAAACTGAGCGGGCCGGCAGATGCCATCGCGGAACTCACGAGTTTCAAGCCCATCAACGGCCTCAAAAACACAGAGTTCAAGCCATCGGATTTTTCCGGCACTGCCAGGGTGGATGTGAAGGCGCAGTTTGGTCTGGTCAATGACCAGAATCCGCCGAAGCCGGTCTGGAATGCGCATGCGGACCTGCGCGACGTTGCGCTGGCGACGCCGGTGTCCGGTCGCAAGATTTCCAATATCGACGGCACGCTCGATATCGATCCGCAGGCCGCCAGACTGAGCGCGAAGGCTGCGATCGACGAGGTGCCTGCAGACGTCACCCTCGTGCAGCCGATCGACAGCGCGTCGACTGTCAAGCGTGAACAGGTCATCAAGGCAGTCCTCAGCGACAGCCAGCGGGACAAACTGGTGCCCGGTCTCTCGGAGATCGTCCAGGGCACGATCAGCGTGGAACTGACCAGGCTCGATGATACCAGGCAAGGCGTCAGCCTCGATCTGACGCGCTCTGCGCTCTCGATCCCGGGCATCGGCTGGACGAAGGGCAACGGCGTCGGTGCCAAGGCGCAGTTCGAGATTGCCGGGGAGGGCCTCCAGCGGACAGAGCTCAAGAACTTCGAACTGGTGGGCGACGGGTTTGGCGCGCAGGGCAATATCGTCCTCACCAATGGTAGCCTCGCGTCGGCGGAGTTTTCGAGCGCCCGCCTGTCGCCGTCCGATAATTTCAGCGTTGCGGTGAAGCAGTCGAAGGGTGTCTTCGATGTGTCGATCGGCGGATCCTCTGCCGATATAAGGCCTATCATTACCAAACTTCGCTCGGCTACGCCGGGCACAAGTGGGTCGGGTTCCTCTGCCAAGAGCAGCGGTGGCGCGACGATCCGTGCCAAGCTCGATCGCATGGTCGGCTTCAACGACGAGGCCTTGTCGAACGTCACTCTGTTGTTTGCGATACGCGATGGCGACATTGCCTCGGCCGACCTTTCCGCCGTAACGGAAAGCGGGCAGGCCGTTGTCAGCGACATAACGAAGGGCAACACGATCTCGATGACCAGCGGCGACGCCGGCGCCATCGTGCGGTTTGCCAATATCTACAACAACATGCGGGGCGGTCTTCTCAATTTGCGGCTGCGATCGCAAGGGTCCGACTGGGCCGGCAATGTCGACATCCGAAGCTTCGCTTTGGTGGACGAGCAGCGCCTGCAATCGCTGGTATCGACCCCTGTGGGCCGGGATGGGGAAAGCCTCAGCAAGGCGGTCAAGAAGGAAATCGATCTCAACGCCGCGCGCTTCCAGCGCGGTTTTGCCTCGCTCGTCTACCGGAACGGAGCGCTCTCTGTTGCCAACGGCATCGTACGTGGCGAGCAGATTGGCGCGACATTCCAGGGCATGCTGCGCGACGCCCGCGGCAGCATGGACATGACCGGCACCTTCATGCCGGCCTATGGAATCAACCGGCTTTTCGGCGAGCTTCCCCTGATCGGTGCCATCCTCGGCAACGGACGAGACCGTGGACTGATCGGCATCACCTTCAAGCTCGAAGGCGTCTTCGACAAGCCGAAACTGACGATCAATCCGCTGTCGATCATCGCGCCCGGCGTGTTCCGGCAGATCTTCGAGTTCCAATAAAAAAAGGCCCCGCGAACGAGGCCTTCTCACTGTTCTGCAGACCGCTGGCACTCAGGCCGGGCGGACGAGGATATGCTTCTTCTTGCCGAGAGACAGCTTGATCACGCCATCGGCCGTGACGTCGCCGGTGCCGATGACGGCGCGTTCGTCCGAGACCGCCGTATCGTTGATGCGCACGGCGCCACCCTGAATATGCCTGCGAGCTTCGCCGTTGGAGGCTGCAAGGCCTGCCTTGACGATCAGTGCCAGGAGGCCAAGACCAGCCTCCAGTTCCGACGATGCGACGTCGATCGACGGCAGGTTGTCGGCGAGCGCACCTTCCTCGAACGTCTTGCGGGCGGTTTCAGCCGCTTGTTCGGCATTGTCGCGGCCGTGCAGCATGGCGGTGACTTCCGTCGCGAGGATCTTCTTGACCTCGTTGATTTCCGAACCGGCAAGTGCTGAGAGGCGGGCAATCTCGTCCATGGGCAGCGTGGTGTAGAGCTTCAGGAAGCGCGAGACGTCCGCGTCCTCGGTGTTGCGCCAGTACTGCCAGAAGTCATAGGCCGACAGCATGTCCGGGTTGAGCCAGACCGCGCCGTTCATGGACTTGCCCATCTTGGCACCCGACGACGTCGTCAGAAGCGGCGAGGTGAGAGCGTAGAGCTGCGGTGTCCCCATGCGGTGACCAAGGTCGATCCCGTTGACGATATTGCCCCATTGGTCGGAGCCGCCCATCTGCAGGCGGCAACCGTAGCGCTGGTTGAGCTCCACGAAATCATAGGCCTGAAGGATCATGTAGTTGAATTCGAGGAAGGATAGCGACTGCTCGCGGTCGAGGCGCGTCTTGACGCTGTCGAAGGACAGCATGCGGTTGACCGAGAAATGACGGCCTACATCGCGCAGGAATTCGAGGTAGTTGAGATCGCGCAGCCAGTCGCCGTTGTTGATCATCAGCGCGTCCTCCTGACCTTCGCCGTAGCTCAGGTAGTTGGAAAAGACGCGCTTGATGGAGGCGATATTGCTTTCGATCGTGTCGATCGTCATCAACTGGCGCGCGTCATCCTTGAAGGATGGATCGCCGACCATGCCGGTGCCGCCGCCCATCAGGGAGATCGGCCGGTGGCCGGTCTGCTGCATCCAGTGCAGCATCATGATCTGGATGAGACCGCCCGCATGGAGGCTTGGTGCCGTCGGATCAAAGCCGATATAGGCCGTCACGGTTTCCTTGGCGAACAGTTCGTCGAGACCCGATTCGTCGGAAATCTGGTGAATGAAGCCACGCTCATCGAGCGTGTGGAGGAAATCGGACTTGAACCTGGACATCTTACTTCTCTGTGGATGCGTTTTTTGTCTTGAGAGCCGGCGTCTAGCACTGTTTTGGTGGTTTATCACTCCAAAAATGCAGCGAAATGCGCTTGCACTTATCTGTGACTCGCCGTCATGGTTCATTAATCTTTTGTTTTCTGCCAAGCCACTAAGGTGAAGGCAGGACTGCGGCATTCCTTATTTTCTAAATGCATTGTTGGGTTGATGAACGGGGCAGTTTTTTTCCTGGGGGTGAATTTCGTCGTCGCGATATGTTTCTGTATCGTGTTTGCGGTTGTTTCCACCCGCAGTCGGTCGCGCGTTGCCGCGCTTTGGTTCGGGGCCGGTTTCGGCGTCGCTTCACTGGCCGCTGTTTGCGAGATTGCCGTCGCCTATCTGCCCTTTCCGCGTCCCTGGGCGATCGGAGCTTTTGCAACCGTTCTCGGTGGCATGATTTTCCTGCTTTTCGGCATTGGCAGTCTCTATGACGTTCGCATCAACCGTCGACTTGCCGGATTGATGTTCGCCGTCAGCTCCTTCGGAAACGTCTTCGTCTATGATCTGCGGCCCGGCACGCCGCTTCACGCATTTTCCTACCAGACTCCGTTTGCCCTGGTTATCCTCGCAAGCGCCGGCGTGGTTCTGCAGGCTTTGTTGCGCTCGAACCGGCAACTGCTGATCGACAAGGTCGTGTGCGCGCTCCTTGCGGTCACAGGGGTACACTTCATCGCGAAGGCCGTACTTGCGATCGCCGTTGGTGCCGGGTCCGTCGCGACAGATTATATCCGCACCGACTATGCGCTGATCTCCCAGAGCCTGACGGCCGTTCTGATGGTCGCGGTCGGCCTGACACTGCTGTCGGTACTGGTGCTCGAAATCATGGCGGATGAACGCAGCGTGTCGGAAAGCGACGCTCTGTCGGGCCTTGCAAACCGGCGCGGCTTCGAGCGCCGGGTGAGATCCGCAATCGCGACGTTTCCAAAAGGACCGCATGCGGTGGTTTTATGCGACCTCGACAGGTTCAAGACCATCAATGACACCTATGGGCATCATGCCGGGGATATGGTGATCCAGAGTTTTGGGACCTTGCTTTCCTCGTGCGCGCCAAAAGAAGCAATCGTCGGCCGGATGGGCGGCGAAGAGTTCTCCGTGTTCCTTCCCAACACGCCGATGGACGTTGCGCTGATGGTGGCTCAGGCTCTGAGGGGCGGCACGATGGCGATGTCGGTGGCGGGTCTGCCACCCACCTCAAGGATCACGGCGAGTTTCGGCGTCGCCAATCTCACCAGCCCCGATGCGCTCGACGAAATGTTCCGGCAGGCGGATGTGGCGCTCTATGCCGCGAAGCGGGCCGGCCGTAACCGGGTTCATGAAGCGACGTCAGACGATGGGCGTCCGCGTGCGGCACATGTGCGACCGGTCAACTGAAGATACGAAAATGGCCGCAAACGCGGCCATTTTTGTTTCTTCGATGCACAGTAGCCTTAGCGGATGCGCTTGGCAGCCGGCTCGGGGACGAGTTCGCCATTGAGGCGGCGATCGAGGTAATCCTCGCATTCGCCCATCAGCGTTTCGGTCTGGCCGTTGAAGAAGTGGTTCGCGCCCTCGACGATCTTGTGCGTGATGAGGATGCCCTTCTGGGTCTTCAGCTTCTCGACGAGGCCGTTGACGTCCTTTTCAGGCGCAACTCTATCGGCATCGCCGTTGATGATCAGGCCGGACGAGGGGCAGGGGGCAAGGAACGAGAAGTCGTAGATGTTCGGCTGCGGCGCAACGGAGATGAAGCCTTCGATTTCCGGGCGGCGCATCAGAAGCTGCATGCCGATCCAGGCGCCGAAGGAATATCCGCCGACCCAACAGCTCTTGGAATCTGGATGCAGGCTCTGGACCCAGTCGAGTGCCGAGGCTGCGTCGGACAATTCACCGGCGCCGTGGTCGAACTCGCCCTGGCTGCGTCCGATCGAACGGAAGTTGAAGCGGAGCGTCGTGAAACCGCGCTTCTGGAACATATAGAAGAGCTGGTATACGATCTGGTTGTTCATCGTGCCGCCGAACTGCGGGTGCGGATGCAGGATGATGGCGATCGGCGCGCTCTTTTCCTTGGAAGGCTGATAGCGGCCCTCCAGGCGGCCTGCAGGGCCGTTGAAAATCACTTCGGGCATCGGTACTCCGGTCGGTCAAACGTGATCTGATGCCAGACTGGGTTGCTATCCACGGTTCATCCGTCGAGTTTGACTTGACGAAGCCGCTCAGCTTTTCTAAAACCCAGTTTAGAACCATTCGAAATTGGGGCCGCCTTGGCAGCGCCCGATGCGATGTCTCTTAAGGCAAGCGTGGCCGGAATTTCAAGAAAAATGCGGCCTGCGGCAACCCTAGATGAGACCCAACGGTAATTAGGGACGGAATCTGATCAGGCAATGGCGTTGAACCGCACCTATCTCGACTGGAACGCGACCGCGCCTTTGAGCGCGCCGGCGCGTGCCGCGATGCTGGAGGCACTCCAGCTTCCCGGCAACGCATCGTCGGTGCATGGTGAGGGCCGGTTGTCGCGCGCGGCCGTCGACAAGGCGCGGCGCCAGGTTGCGGCCTTGGTCGGTGCAGATCCTGCGCATGTTACCTTTACCAGTGGTGCGACGGAGGCATCGAACCACGTTCTGACGCCTGACTACAGGATGGGCCGTTCGCCGGTCGCGATCGGCGCTCTCTATATTTCGGCGATCGAGCATCCGGCGATCCGGGAAGGTGGCAGGTTTGATCCTGCCCAGGTGATCGAGATACCGGTGACGCCCACAGGCATCGCGGATCTTTCGGCGCTGGAAACTCTGTTGGCGGCGCATGACCATTCACTCGGTCTTCCGATGGTCGGGCTGATGCTGGTCAATAACGAGACGGGCGTGATCCAGCCGGTGGCGGAGGCTGCAGAGATCGTCCACAGGCATCGCGGGCTTCTGGTTGTGGATGCGGTGCAGGCCGTCGGTCGCATCCCGGTCGACATCGTCAGGCTGGATGCCGACTTCATGGTGATCTCGTCGCACAAGATCGGCGGACCTAAGGGCGTCGGCGCCCTGATTTCGCGCGGCGAAGTTCTGATGCCGAAGCCGCTGATCCGGGGTGGCGGACAGGAGAAGGGTCACCGTTCGGGGACCGAGAATTTTCAAGCGATCGTCGGCTTCGGCGCGGCGGCTGCGGCGATGAGCGAAGACCTCGATGCGCGGAATGCCGGTATCGGCGCGTTGCGGGATCGTCTCGAAGGCGAGATGCGCAAGGCTGCTGCCGATGTGATGATCCACGGGGCGGATGTTTCCCGCGTCGGCAATACCTGCTTCTTCACGCTGCCGGGGCTGAAGGCGGAAACGGGTCAGATCGCCTTCGATATCGAAGGCATTGCACTTTCGGCCGGTTCGGCCTGTTCTTCGGGCAAGGTCGGCGAGAGCCATGTGCTGACGGCGATGGGCCGGGATCCACAGCTGGGTGCCCTGCGCATCTCGCTCGGTCCCGACACGACAGACGAAGACATTACGCGAGCGGTTGCGGCTTTTGCCAAAATCGCAGCCCGTCGCAAGGCACAAGGCGTTGCGGCGTGACAGCGCTCTAATTTGTGCGAGCGCAACTTTCTACTTGCCTAAAGGTGTGAAAACCGCCTTTTGGCGCCTACATACGGGAGGAACAGAACCTCCCGGAGACATGACAGAATTGCCGGAATTTGAGCCGGCAAGATTTGGAGAATGAACATGCCAGCTGTCCAGGAAACAATCGATCAGGTCCGTGGGATCGATATCGATCAGTACAAATACGGCTTCGAAACCATCATCGAAGTGGACAAGGCGCCCAAGGGCCTTTCGGAAGACATCATCCGCTTCATTTCAGACAAGAAGCAGGAGCCCGAATGGATGCTGGAATGGCGTCTGGACGCCTACAAGCGCTGGCTGACGATGGAAGAGCCCACCTGGGCACGCGTCGATTATCCCAAGATCGACTTCAACGATCTCTATTACTATGCTGCGCCGAAGACCACGTCCGGTCCGAAGTCGCTCGAGGAAGTCGATCCGGAGCTGCTGCGCGTCTATGAAAAGCTTGGCATTCCGCTGCGCGAGCAGGAAATCCTTGCCGGCGTCGACAGGCCGCGCGTTGCCGTCGATGCGGTGTTCGATTCCGTGTCGGTTGTCACGACCTTCAAGAAGGAACTTCAGAAGGCCGGCGTGATCTTCATGTCGATCTCGGAAGCCATTCGCGAACATCCGGATCTGATCAAGCAGTATCTCGGCACCGTCGTTTCGGCCACCGACAACTATTACGCCACGCTGAATGCTGCGGTGTTTACCGATGGTTCGTTCGTGTTCGTGCCGAAGGGCGTTCGCTGCCCGATGGAACTGTCCACCTACTTCCGTATCAACGAGAAGAACACCGGCCAGTTCGAACGCACGCTGATCATTGCCGAGGAAGGCGCTTACGTGTCCTATCTCGAAGGCTGCACGGCGCCGCAGCGTGACGAGAACCAGCTGCATGCCGCAGTGGTTGAGCTCGTTGCTCTCGACGATGCCGAGATCAAGTATTCGACGGTTCAGAACTGGTACCCGGGCGATGCCCAGGGCAAGGGCGGTATCTACAACTTCGTCACCAAGCGTGGCGACTGCCGCGGCCACCGCTCGAAGATTTCCTGGACCCAGGTCGAGACCGGTTCGGCGATCACCTGGAAATATCCGTCCTGCATCCTGCGTGGCGACGACAGCCGCGGCGAGTTCTACTCGATCGCCGTGTCGAACGGTCACCAGCAGATCGATAGCGGCACCAAGATGATCCACCTCGGCAAGAACACGTCGAGCCGCATCATCTCGAAGGGGATTTCTGCCGGCGTTTCGCAGAACACCTATCGCGGTCAGGTCTCCATCCACCGCAAGGCCGAAAACGCCCGCAACTTTACCAACTGCGACTCGCTTCTGATCGGCGACAAGTGCGGTGCGCATACGGTGCCGTACATCGACGTGAAGAACTCGTCGGGCCAGATCGAGCACGAAGCGACGACCTCGAAGATCTCCGACGACCAGAAGTTCTACGTCATGCAGCGCGGCATTCCAGAAGAAGAAGCGATCGCCCTGATCGTCAACGGCTTCGTCAAGGATGTCATCCAGCAGCTGCCGATGGAATTTGCGGTCGAAGCTCAGAAGCTGATCGGGATTTCGCTCGAAGGCTCCGTCGGCTGATCGGCCTGTCATTTGAATAGCGCGCCTGGCGCGTCACTAAAGAGTATCCGGAAAGATAGACCTATGCTTGAAATCAGAAACCTGCATGCCCGCATCGCCGAAGACGGCACCGAAATCATCCGTGGCCTGAACCTTACCGTGAAGGCTGGCGAAGTTGCTGCCATCATGGGGCCGAACGGCTCGGGCAAGTCGACGCTGTCCTACATCCTGTCCGGCCGTCCGGACTATGAAGTCACCGAGGGCGAAGTCCTTCTGAACGGTGAGAGCATTCTGGAGCTCGATCCGGCGGAACGTGCCTCCAAGGGCATTTTCCTCGCCTTCCAGTATCCGGTCGAGATCCCGGGCGTCGCCACGATGCAGTTTCTCAAGGTGGCCATGAACGAGCAGCGCAAGGCGCGCGGCGAAGCCGAACTGACGACGCCGGACTTCATCCGTCGCGTCAAGGAAGCCGCCAGCGAGCTGAAGATCGACATGGACATGCTGAAGCGTCCGCTCAATGTCGGTTTTTCCGGTGGCGAGAAGAAGCGTGCGGAAATCCTGCAGATGGCGCTGCTCGAGCCTTTGCTCTGCGTGCTCGACGAGACCGACTCCGGCCTCGACATCGATGCGCTCAAGATCGTGGCGGATGGCGTCAACGCGCTGAAGTCGCCGGATCGTGCGACGATCGTCATTACCCACTACCAGCGCCTGCTCGACTATATCGTGCCGGATACGGTTCACGTTCTCTACAAGGGCCAGATCATCCGCACCGGTGACAAGGCGCTGGCGCTCGAACTCGAGGCCAATGGCTACGCGGACATCATCGGCAGAGCAGCCTGAGACGCGGGAAGGAATTTGGCATGAACATGCAAATCAATCAGCCCGTCCGGCTGACGGCCGCCGAAACGGCGCTCGTCGAGGCTTTTGCGGCCCAGGTTGGCGAACTGCCGGGCAACGGTGCCGTCACGGGAACCCGCGATCGTCTTCTCGATGATCTGAAGCGGTCGGGCCTGCCGACGCGACGGATCGAGTCCTGGCACTATACGGATCTGAAGAACCTGCTGCGCGCAGTCCCGGAGCGGGTCGTCGGCGGCGTATCGGTTCAACCGGTCGCGCCGCTGGTCGAAGGGGCTAAGGTCCTGTCGATCGTTCAGGGCATGGCGGACAACCGCGCGACGATCGATGGCGTCGAGCTTTCGGTCTTCAGGGACCAGCTCGCCGATGGTTCGGCTGTGGCTGGGCTGGCAGCGTTCGACAAGGACGACGCGATCGGCCGCATCAACGGCAGCTTCGTGCGTGACGGCTTTGCGCTTTCCGTACCGGCGGACGTTGCGGTCGAGCAGCCGATCGAGCTGCAGGCGGTTCACGGTGCCGGTCAGGTCCATACGCGGTTTCCGGCGGTGTTCGGAGCGCGGTCCAAGGCAACGATCATCGAGCGTCACTGCGCGGTGACTGATGATGCGGCACTCGTGTCCTCGATCAGTGACCTGACGCTGCAGGACGGCGCTGAGATCACCTGGATCATCCTCCAGACTCAAGGGGCTGACGACACCCATCTCGGTCAGATCCGCATATCGCTCGGTACCGATACCAAGCTGCGACTGTTCATCGTCAACGCCGGCGGCAAGCTGGTGCGGCAGGAGCTTCGCGTCGAGGTTCAGGGGGAGGGATCGGAGTTCACGCTGCGTGCCGTCAACCTGCTCGGTGGCGACACCCATACGGACGTGACCATGGTTCTCGGCCATAACGTTCCGCATACGAGCTCGACGGAAATCATCCGCAACGTCCTGTTCGACAAGGCAAGCGGTGTGTTCCAGGGCATGATCAAGGTTGCCCCGGACGCGCAGAAGACCGATGCGAAGATGGCGTGCAACACGCTTCTGATGTCCGACGACGCCGATTTCTCGGTGAAGCCGGAGCTGGAAATCTTTGCCGACGACGTGATCTGCGGCCATGGCGCCACGGTTTCCGATATCGACCGTAACCATCTCTTCTACCTGATGGCGCGCGGCGTACCTGAAAACAGGGCCCGTGCCATGCTGGTCAACGCCTTCGTGGCGGAGATTGTCGAGGAACTGGAAGAAGAAAAGCTCGTCGAGGCGCTGGAAGGCGTCATCTCCGACTGGCTCGAAAAGCACGCCTGATTTTAAAGGCGCGCGTCCGCAAATGAGGCATGACATGGACCAGATCACACCTGCGACAGCTTACGACGTCGAAGCGATCCGAAAGGATTTCCCGATCCTTTCGACCATGGTGCATGGCAACAAGCCGCTGGTCTATCTGGACAACGGAGCTTCTGCCCAGAAGCCGCAGGCCGTGATCGACGCGATCGCGCATTCCTACTCGAACGAGTATGCCAATGTGCATCGCGGCCTTCACTACCTGTCCAATGCGGCAACGGATGCCTATGAGGCGGCGCGCGAAAAGGTGCGCCGTTTCCTGAATGCCGGTTCCGTCGACGAGATCATCTTCACCAGCAATTCGACGGCGGCGATCAACACCGTCGCCTACGGTTACGGAATGCCGCAAATCGGCGAGGGCGACGAGATCGTCATCACCATCATGGAGCACCATTCCAACATCGTTCCATGGCACTTCATTCGCGAACGCCAGGGCGCGAAGATCGTTTGGATCCCGGTCGATGACGACGGTGCCTTTCATCTCGACGACTTCGAAAAGGCGCTGACGGACAAGACCAAGCTGGTCGCCATCACGCATATGTCGAATGCGCTCGGGACTGTCGTTCCTGTCAAGGAAGTGTGCCGTATCGCCCACGAGCGCGGCATTCCGGTTCTCGTCGATGGCAGCCAGAGCGCTGTCCACATGCCGATCGATGTGCGCGATATCGACTGCGACTGGTTCGTGATGACCGGCCACAAGCTATACGGTCCCTCGGGCATCGGCGTCCTCTATGGCAAGGCGGACCGTCTGAAAGAGATGCGGCCGTTCATGGGCGGTGGTGAGATGATCATCGACGTGGCCGAGGATTTCGTTACCTACAACGATCCGCCGCACCGGTTCGAGGCCGGCACACCGCCCATCGTTCAGGCGATCGGTCTCGGTCATGCGCTGGACTATATGGACAGGGTCGGCCGTGATGCGATTGCAAAGCACGAGGCGGATCTGACCGCCTATGCGACCCAACGGCTGAGTGCGATCAATTCGCTGCGGATCATCGGCAATGCGCTGGGCAAGGGCGGGATCTTCTCGTTCGAGCTTGCCGGCATTCATGCGCATGACATTTCTATGGTGATCGACCGGCGCGGTGTGGCGGTCAGAGCCGGCACCCATTGCGCCATGCCGCTCTTGAAACGCTTCGGCGTTACCTCCACATGCCGTGCATCCTTTGGCATGTACAATACCCGCGCCGAAGTGGATGCGTTGGCCGATGCGCTCGACTACGCCCGCGATTTCTTTTCCTGAAGGACTTTTGAAGGCCATGGACGACCAGATACCGAAATGGGATGCCCGCGAGGGGATCATCCAGTCCGCAATTCCCGAAGACGAGGTGGCG
This sequence comes from Rhizobium sp. NFR12, assembly GCF_900108545.1. Taxonomy (NCBI): domain Bacteria; kingdom Pseudomonadati; phylum Pseudomonadota; class Alphaproteobacteria; order Hyphomicrobiales; family Rhizobiaceae; genus Rhizobium; species Rhizobium sp. NFR12. The sequence continues at coordinate 1,522,857 of NZ_FNWM01000001.1, forward strand.
CGGCTTTCCGACGACATCGTCGCGGCGTTGAAAACCGTCTATGACCCGGAAATTCCGGCCGACATCTTCGAACTCGGATTGATCTACAAGGTCGATATCGAGGACGACCGGATGGTGAAGATCATGATGACGCTGACAGCGCCCGGTTGCCCGGTTGCCGGCGAAATGCCGGGCTGGGTGGAGAATGCCGTGGGCGCCGTCGAAGGCGTGTCCGGGGTCGAGGTCGAGATGACCTTCGATCCGCCGTGGACGCCGGAGCGGATGTCCGAAGAGGCGCAGGTTGCTGTCGGATGGTATTGATCGGTTAAGGCACCGGTACTAAGTTGGAATCACGAGACGTACTCTCGAAACACCAGGTCTAGAAACACCGGGCCTTGAACCCGGTCGTGGAAGGAAAGAATGCCATGGGCTTTGCTGTCATGACGATCACCGACGCTGCTGCACAGCGCGTCAACCAGATCACCTCGAACTCCGGTCCTGATGCGCTCGGCTTGCGCGTCGGTATCAAGAAGGGCGGTTGCGCCGGCATGGAGTACACGATCGATCTCGTGACTGTGCCCAATGCCAAGGACGACCTGATCGAGCGGGAAGGCGCCAAGGTGTGGATCGAGCCTTCGGCCGTTCTTTACCTGCTCGGCACCCAGATGGATTTCGAGACGACCAAGATGCGGTCCGGATTTACCTTCGTGAACCCGAACCAGACATCGGCCTGCGGTTGCGGCGAATCCGTCGAACTGAAGCCTGCCGATCTTGCGGCGCTTGCGCAGCAGCGCACCACGCAATCTCCGGCTGCCTGAGTCGATAATTTGAGATGTTAAAGAGAAAGGGCCGCGAGGCCCTTTTTTCATGCGCGTTTATTCGTGGCGTAGCGCCTCTATCGGATTGAGCTGGGCTGCCCGCCTGGCCGGGAAGTAGCCGAAGATCATGCCGATCGCTGCGGAAAAGGCGAAGGCCATAAGGATGATCGTCGGGCTTGCCACGAACGGCACCTGAAGAAAGCTGACGACGCCGTAGGCGAGCGCAAGCCCGGTGATAATGCCGGTCACGCCGCCGAAGATCGACAGCATCACAGCCTCCACGAGGAATTGTCTGAGAACCTGGCTTTCTAGCGCGCCGATCGCCAGACGAATGCCGATCTCGCGGGTGCGTTCGGTGACCGAGACCAGCATGATGTTCATGATGCCGATACCGCCTACAAGAAGACTGACGGCCGCGACGGCACCAAGAAGGCCCGTCAGCAGAACCGTCGTTCCCGTCATCGCGGCTGCGATCTGCGACATGTCGTTGACGGAGAAGTCGTCATCGCGTCCGATCGCGATGCGCCGCCGCTCGCGCAGCAGGCCTTCGACGTCCGACTGGACCTTGGCGGTCGAGACGCCGTCCTGAGCGGAAATGACGATGCTGGAGATCGTCGTCGTCCCGCCGATCCGCCGCTGGTGCAGTTTCAGCGGCATGATGACGGTGTCGTCCTGGTCGTCACCCATGCCGGACTGACCCTTGACCGCGAGCACGCCGACGACCGGGCAGGCGATGTTGCTGACCCGGATCAACTGTCCGACCGGGTTGGCGGCACCGAACAGCTGCTTGCGCACCGTCTCGCCGATGATGCAGGCCGCATGGCTGCCGCGATCCTCGTTCGGATTGAAATTGCGGCCGAGCGCCATATCCCAATCCTGCACGATGAAATAGTCGTTGGTGGTGCCGACAGCGCTCGACGAATGGTTGGCGCCGCCGGCGATGACCGTGGCTGTCCCGCGATTGATCGGTGCGACGCCCCGAAGACCGGAGATCTGCTCCTTGATCGCCAGCACATCCTTGTCGTTGAAGCGCTTGGCTTCGGTGCTCGCGCGTCCCGGTCCCCACTGACCGGGGCGGATGAACAGTGTGTTGGTGCCGAGGCGGGAGAGTTCATCGCGCACCTTGGCCGTCGTACCATTGCCGATCGTGACCATGGCGATGACGGCGGCGACGCCGATCACGACGCCCAGCACCGTGAGAAAGGAGCGCAGAAGATTGCGGCTGATTGCCCGCCAGGCGAGCTTAGCGGCTTCCAGCAGCATGGCTTGCCCTTTCGAGATTGGGTTCGTCGGAGACAAGATGACCGTCGGTAAAGCGCAACAGACGCGACCCGTAGGCTGCGATGTCTTCCTCATGGGTGACCATGATGACGGTAATGCCGTTGTCGCGGTTGAGCCGGGTGATCAGATCCATGATCTCCATGCTGGTCTTGGTGTCGAGATTGCCGGTCGGCTCGTCGGCGAGAAGCACGGCCGGATCGGTGACAATGGCTCTGGCGATCGCGACGCGCTGCTGCTGACCACCTGAGAGTTCCTGAGTGGTATGGCCTTCGCGTCCGGCGAGGCCGACCTGCGCCAGCGCCGCAGTTGCGCGCTCACGCCGCTCCTTGTGCGCCATGCCGCGATAGACGAGCGGGAGCTCGACGTTTTCGACGGCCGATGTGCGAGCCAAAAGATTGAACCCCTGGAACACGAAGCCCAGCATGTGGCGTCTCAGAAGTGTCCGCTGCTCGCGGCTGAAATCTGATGTCGGAACGCCTTGAAATAGAAACTCGCCGGATGAGGGGATATCGAGCCCGCCGATAATGTTCATCGCTGTCGACTTGCCCGAACCGGAGGGTCCCATGATCGACACGAATTCCCCGGCCGATATGGCAAGGTCGATCTGGTCCAGCGCCCGGATCGTCGCTTCGCCGCGCCCGTAGAACTTCGAGACCTTGTCGAATGCGATGAGGGGGGCAGGCGTGACGGCGAGGTCCATCACTGCGCCCTTGCGACGGCATCCGTCACCAGTTCATCGCCGTCGCGGATTTCGCCTGATTTCAGAACCGTGAACTGGCCATCGGTCGGCCCGGTTTCGACCGGCACCCGCTGGGCTTCGCCGTTGCGCAGCACCCAGACGGCGCGGGTGTTATTCGCTGCCTGTTCGCCACGATTGCGGTTGCGGGGCGGGCGTGGTGGCGAGAACAGCCGGGAGAGGACATTGCCGCGCTGCCGTGCGGTGGCGGCCGGCGAGTAGCGAAGCGCTGCGTTCGGGACAAGCAGCGCATCCTTGACCGACTGGACCGTGATGTCTGACGTGGCGGTCATGCCCGGCCGCAGCAGCAGATCGGCATTGTCGACGGTCAGGATCGCCTTGTAGGTGACGACGTTGGACACTGTCTCGGACGCGAACCGGACGGTTTCGATTGTGGCCGGAAAGCTCCGCTCTGGATAGGCGTCGACAGAGAAGCGCGCCGGCTGCCCATCCTTGACCTGACCGACATCCGCCTCGTCGACGGAGACCTGGAGTTCCATGCGCTTGAGGTCGCCGGCGATTGTGAAGAGGACCGGTGCATTGAGCGAAGAGGCGACCGTTGCACCGGGATCGACTTCGCGGGTCAGCACGATCCCGTCGATCGGAGATACGATCGTCAGTTTGCCGAGATTGACCTCGGCGAGCCTCAGGCTTGCTTCGGCAGACAGAATCGCGGCCTGATTGATGTCCTTCGTCGCAACCGCCGATTCGTAGGCATAGCGCGCCGCATCCAGATCCTGCTGGCTGGAAATGCGATTGGCGACGAGTGCCGTCAGGCGGTCGAATGAAATCTTCGCGGAAGCCGCTTCTGCCTCGGCCTTCAGGACGTTGGCCTTCGCAGACGCAAGTTGCGCGCGCGCGCTCTGCACATCCGCTTCCTGCTTGCTGGTATCCAGTTCAAGCAGCACATCGCCAGCCTTGACCGCGCTGTTATAGGTCACGTTGACTTTTCGGACCGTGCCGGAAAGCTCGCTCGATATGTCCACCTGATCGGTCGGCTGGACGGAACCGGTTGCAGTGACAACTACCGCAAGGTCTCCGCGCTTTGCGGCCTGCGTCGTGTAATCGTATCGAGGGCCGCTGCTGCCGAAATAGGAGTAAGCCAGCAGGGCTGCGGCGGCGATGAGGATGAGGAGAGGCCAGACAAACCAACGTCCACGCTTTTTCCGCTTGCCCGAAGACGCAAGGATCGCGGCGAGATCAGGCGCATCCTGTTTACGGCTGGCTGGGGGAGTGGACTGGACGTTCAATGGCTATCCTCGATGCGGTGGAAATAGCGCGAGCCGTTCCGGTCTAGCGAGGGATCGCGTCGAAACCGCGGCTTTGCAACTCTGGAACGAGGCATTCGCATGAAAGCAGCCGGTGGCCAACTTAAATGTCGGTAATGTATCGGAGGCACTGCATCGAACTTCTCGGTTGTGCGTTATGGCTGAACACACAAAGGAGAACTCAGATGATCGATGTCGCCCTTATCAAGGAACATGCGGAAGTGATCGGTGCGGACGGCGTCCACATCGGAACGGTCGACCGCGTTGAAGGAAACCGTATCAAGCTGACCAAGAAGGATAGCGGTGAGGGGAGCCATAGAGGCCATCACCATTTCATTTCGCTTGAACTCGTTGCCGATGTCGAAGGCGACAAGGTTCGTCTCTCTGCAGATGGTGACGTCGCAGTGACGTTCGAAGAAGAAGACGGCGGCAAGCCGATCCACTGAAGCAATTCAGCATGCAAAAAGGCCGGCGTTTCTGACGCCGGCCTTTTTTGTTTACGCATCAAAAATTTCAACGGGTTGGATGGGGGACCCCGAAGCGCTCGGGAAGAAAAGCCGTTTCAGTCGCGGCGCCACTCAAGCGAGCGGATTTCTCGTGGGCAACAGGCGTGTTTGGAATGCCAACAAGAATTACAAAGACGGCACCAACAGCAGCTGAACAACATACCAGCAAAACATTACGAACGGTCATGCTTGCACTTCCTCTCGTGATGCGATCGCTTGAGATCGCGATGATGTAGGCCGGTCCTTGTCCTCCGTGTGATGATCCTAGTTGGCAGCCGACAGCTGGGTCGGAGACGCGAGTATTTCCGTATCGCCAAGCGAGTGATCAGAATACTTGAACACCAAAATACTGAGGACCGAACCGATAAGAGCGACGAAGACTATTCTCATGCTGAGACTCCTTTGCCGTCAGAACGGCGGTCCTGAAGTAAGGTTCCGTAAACCAATTCGTGATAGCCGCCGATTTAAGAACTTTGCGAATTGTTGATTGACAAATGGTTTGCCCCGGCACGTCCTTGGACGAGAGCGGGGCACTTGTGCCGGATAGATCTGTCTGCCGCGCGGCTTTATTGAACTTTAAACCCGTTACGGGTAATAGGTGTGATCCCTGCATCAGGATTGCGCATTATGGCCGAAACCGCTTCGGGATCCCCACGGCAAGCCACCAAAGATCCGATGAGCGAAGCCATTGCGCGGAGCAGAACCGGTCTCGTTGCGGTCGCGGTCGCGAGCGGACTGGTCAACGTGCTCTATCTCACCAGCTCATTCTTCATGCTGCAGGTCTATGATCGCGTCATCCCAAGCCGCAGCATCCCGTCGCTGATCGCGCTTAGCTTGCTGGCATTGATGCTGTATCTGTTTCAAGGCGCATTCGAGCTTACCCGCAGCCGCATGCTGACAAGGATTGCCGGCATCATCGATGATACGATGGGGTCGCGGGTTTTCAAGATGATGCTCAAGGCGCCGGTCAAGACGAAGGCGTCGATCGACGGTCTTTCGATCATGAAGGATTTCGACCAGGTCCGTTCGTTTGTCTCGAGCGCGGGGCCGCCGGCCTTTTTCGACCTGCCGTGGCTGCCGTTCTATGTCGCCATCTGTTTTCTGTTTCATCCGGTCATCGGCTATATGGCAGTCGGCGGGGCGCTCATCCTGATGGTGCTCACCTACCTCACCAATCGCAGCACGCAGGTTTCCGCCAAGAAAGTGCACGAACTGACCGGCCAGCGCAGCGCCTTTCTTTCGGCGGCACAACGCAATGCCGAAGTCATTGAGGCTATGGGCATGGCAAACGACTTCTCACGGCAATGGACTGCGACAAACGCCAACTATCGCAGCAGCTATCAGACCAATTCCGATACCTCGAACGGATACCTGTCCGTTACCAAGATTTTTCGAATCGCGCTGCAGTCGGCGGTCCTCGCCGTCGGCGCGGTGCTCGTCATCGAAAACCAGGCATCCGGCGGCATCATCATCGCGTCGTCCATCCTTACCTCCCGCGCGCTTGCCCCGGTCGAGCAGGCGATTGCAAACTGGCGCGGCTTCGTTTCGGCCCAGCAGGCCTGGAAACGGTTGCGGCATATGCTCAATGCTCTGCCGGAGGCCGATATGCCTCTGTCGCTGCCCGCACCGAAGCAAAGTCTGGCGGTGGAGAGCCTATCGAGCGGCCCGGCTGGGCTTCAGAAACTGGTGATTTCCAATGTATCGTTTACGCTTCAGGCCGGCAGCGCTCTCGGCGTGATCGGACCGAGTGCATCCGGCAAATCATCGCTCGTGCGGGCACTGACGGCCGTCTGGCCGATCTATCGCGGCAGTGTCAGGCTGGATGGCGCAGCGCTCGACCAGTGGAGCGACGAGGACCGTGGCCGCCATCTCGGATATCTTCCGCAGGAGATCGAACTTTTTGCGGGCAGCGTTTCGGACAACATTGCGCGGTTTCGTGAAAACCCTGATGCGGCCGATGTCATTGAGGCGGCAAAGGCTGCGGGCGTCCACGACTTGATCCTGCGCCTGCCGAACGGCTATGATACCGATATTGGCTTGAGTGGTTCCATGCTTTCGGCCGGTCAGCGCCAACGCATCGGGCTTGCGCGTGCGTTGTTCGGCAAGCCGTTTCTGGTTGTTCTGGACGAGCCCAATTCCAATCTCGATTCGGAAGGCGAGGTCGCGCTGACGGACGCGATCATCGGCATCCGTAAACGCGGGGGCATCGTGATCGTGGTTGCGCACCGCCCGAGTGCGCTCGCGGCGGTGGATTTCGTGCTGATGATGAAGGACGGTGGTCTTGCGGCCTTTGGTCCCAAGGACGAGGTGCTCTCGAAGGTGCTTCGGCGCGAGAACCAGCCGAACGAGAGAAGTTCGCCGCTCAAGGTCGTCGGGGAAAGCCCGGAACAGATAAGGCAATAGGTCTCAAGATGACAACAGCCGAGCGTTCGCTGAAGCGCCATATCCTGCTCGTATCGACGTTGAGCGTGTTGCTTGTCGGCGGCATCGGCGGCTGGGCACTCAGCACGACATTGTCGAATGCGGTGGTGGCCGAAGGCAGTGTCGTGATCGAGGACAATGCCAAGAAGGTGCAGCACCTGACCGGCGGTATTGTCTCCGAGCTGCTCGTCAAGGAAGGCGCGCATGTCAAAGCGGGGGACGTCCTGCTGCGGCTGGATGGCACGTCGCTCAAATCCAATCTCGGCATTACCAACAGCACGCTGGCACAGCTTTACGCGCGGCGCGCGCGGTTGCAGGCGGAACGCCGCGGTGAGGAGAACTTCACGGTCAAGGAAGCCGAGGCCGCGGGTATCAATTCCCAGACGAACCGCATCCTGATCGAAGGCGAACAGCAGTTCTTCCTCAGCCGTCGCGCCTCGCTCGAGGGTATGAAGAAGCAGCTCGCCGAGCGGAAGAGCCAGTTGGCCGAAGAAATTGAGGGCGCCACGCTGCAGATCAAGTCGATCGACGATTCGATCGTGCTGATCGATGAGGAACACACGGCTATCAGCTCGCTCTACGAAAAGCAGCTCGTGACGATGCAGCGTGTCAACACGCTGAAGCGCCAGCGCGCCGAGCTTGACGGCAATCGCGGACGGATGATCGCGACGCGGGCGCAGGCGCATGGCCGCATCAACGAGATCAACCTGCAGATCCTGCAGCTCGACGAAGACAGGCAGACGGAAAACGCGCGTGACCTGACCGATGTCGAGGCAAAGATCGCCGAATCAGAAGAACGCCGTATCGCCATACAGGACCAGCTCGACCGTCTCGACGTTCGCGCACCGCTTGACGGTTACATTTATCAGCTGGCGCTGCACACGGTGGGCGGCGTTGCCAATCCGGGCGAGGCGCTGATGCTGCTGTCGCCGGAGACGCGCAGCCTGACGGTCGAGGCGAAGGTCGCTTTGCGCAGCATCGACCAATTGAGCGTGGGACAAAGTGTCGACATCCGCTTCAGCGCTTTCGACCAGAAGACTACGCCTGAAGTCCAGGGCAAGATTTCGTCGATCTCGCCCGATTCGGTTGTCGATCAGCGTAGCGGCGCTGCCTCCTATATCGTGCGGATTGCGCCTGATGCAGGCGATATCGCGCGGTTACAGGGCCTGTCGCTCTATCCAGGAATGCCCGCGGAGGTGTTTATCAAGGTCGCCGACCGGTCGGTTATCTCCTATCTGACCAAGCCGATGATGGATCAGATCAACCACACGTTCCGTGACGAGTGAGCGGAAAGCGACCAATAGGCAGCTATTGGTCTCAGGCGCTGACGAGAACGCCGGCTTCCTCGGCAGCAGCGACGAAGGCCGCACGGGCGTCTTCCGGCTTGCGTTTTCCACCATCCACTTCGGCGCACACGATCAGCGCACGGTCGATCAGCGGACCGTCTTCGACAGGCCAGTCCTCGATCATCGCCCAGGCCGCAGCCTGGGTCGTTTCGACTGTCGTTTCGACAGGCGGCTCGCAAATCAGGACGACGACAGGTTTTGACCAGGGGTTGTTCATCATCGGGGGAATTTCACATGATTTGATGCAGGTCGAAGACTACGGAACATCTGAAGTCCATCTTCGCCAGCGTCGAGTTTCACCACATTATCTGGATAAATGGTGAGAGCGCAGGGGTTCGAACCCTGGACCTACTGATTAAAAGTCAGTTGCTCTACCAGCTGAGCTACGCTCTCCCTAAAGACTGCCGAGGCATCCTTTGAAAGTGCGCGGAACATATGCAGGTCACTCTTTGCGGTCAACCCCGCTAGCTGTGCAAAATTGCGTTCCTCAACGCTTTTCCCCGCCGCTTCGTCTGCGCGCAAAAAGGTGACTGGCTTTCCGCGCGCGGCATGCTTAGGTGAAATCGATCCCACGGTCGGACAATGCCGATCAAAACCTGCGGACCAAAACGTGTCGATTGCTGATATCTCTCTTCTGAGTGCCTTGATTGCCGGCGCTCTATCGTTTCTTTCCCCGTGCGTCCTGCCGCTGGTGCCGCCCTACCTGTGCTACATGGCCGGCATTTCCGTCGACCAGTTCCGCGACGGGCATGCGGCCGTGTCGCGGTCAAAGGATACGCGCCGCGCGGTTCTTTTGGCCGCGTTCTTCTTCACCATCGGCTTTGCGACCGTGTTCGTTGCGCTTGGCGCCGGTGCGTCGACGATCGGTGTTCTTCTCCGGCAGCATCTCGACCTGCTCTCCAAGATCGGCGGCGTGATCATCATCATCATGGGCCTGAATTTCCTCGGCGTGTTCCGGATCGGCCTGCTTGCGCGCGAGGCGCGGTTTCATGGCGGTGGACAGCCGGCGACGCTGTCTGGCGCCTACGTGATGGGGCTGGCTTTCGCGTTCGGCTGGACGCCGTGCATCGGTCCCGTTCTCGGAGCGATCCTCGGGGTTGCAGCGTCGCGCGATACGGTGGGCGAGGGCGCCATGCTTCTGGCGATCTATTCGCTCGGTCTTGCGGTGCCGTTCTGGATCGCTGCGAGTTTTTCCGGTGCCTTCATGCGGTTCCTCACCCGCTTTCGCCGGCATCTCGGTCACGTCGAGAAGGCGATGGGCGTGTTGCTGATCCTGACGGGTCTTGCTTTCATCTTCGGTTTCGTGACGTCAGCCGCGATCTGGTTCCAGCAGACCTTTCCAATCCTGATGCAAATCGGCTAACGGAACGACCTCAAGGACAACCGCGGTAAGGATTAAAGGCGGCATGGGCGACATCATCGGCTTGCTGCTCCCGTTTTTCGGACTGATCCTGATCGGCTACGTGGCCGCAAAGGTCACCAAACAACCGGCCGAGGCGCTTGGATGGATGAACACGTTCATCATCTATGCGGCACTTCCGGCGCTGTTCTTCAAGCTCGTCTCGCGCACGCCGATGGAGCAACTGGCGCGGGTCGACTTCATTCTTGGCGAGATCTTCGCGACCTATCTGATCTTCACGGTGGTGTTCCTGATCGGGTTCCTGATACGCAAGACGTCATTCGAGGACTGCACGATCCAGGCGTTTGCCGGCGCTTACGGCAACATCGGATATATGGGGCCGGGGCTTGCACTGCTTGCTTTTGGCGAAGCGGCTGCCGTGCCGGTGGCGCTGATCGTCTGTTTCGAGAACGCCGTCCATTTCATCGTGGCACCCGCCATGATGGCGGCAGCCGGCGGCGACGGTCGATCACCGCTGGCGGTGGCGGGCGATATCGCCCGCAAGGTTCTGCTGCACCCGTTCATCATCTCGACAGCTGTCGGCTCTGCATTCGCCGCGATGGCGTGGCAGCCGGCCGAACCGGTACAGCGGCTTATCGATTATCTGGCGCAAGCGGCGGCGCCCTGCGCGCTCTTTGCAATGGGGGTGACGCTGGCGTTGAGGCCGGTGCGGCGTGTTCCGGTCGAGATCGGCTATATCGCCGTCTTCAAGCTGATCGTACTGCCACTGACGACGTTTTCGGTCCTGTCGCTGATCGGTGGTTTCGAACCGGTCTGGATCTACTCGGCGACGCTGCTGTCAGCCCTGCCGACAGCTACAAATGTCTTCGTCATCAGCCAGCAATATGGCGTCTGGCAGGAGCGCGCGTCGGCGAGCATCCTGATTATCACGCTGGCGTCTGTCTTCACCCTGCCAGCGATCCTCTATCTCATCCATTCCGGTTTTCTATCTGCGGGCTTGCTTCCTTAGGCCCGAAAAAATTTCGCGCAGTCCGCGGCCCGGTTCGATCCCCTCCCGCATCATCAGATTGCGAAGAGGCGGAGCGTTCTTCAAGACCTGGAGGCCGCCGGCGCGGAGCATCTGGACGGGCAGGAAGTCCGACAGGAGTGAGCGGTTGAGCAGATCGACACCGAAGGTGCGGGTCATGATATCGGGGCGGCGGCTCCGGTTGAAACGATCGCCGATATCCGCGCCAACCGGTCTGTCCGGTTCGTCCGTCACCAGATCGCTCAGCGTGATGATGTCACGCAGCGAGAGGTTGAGGCCTTGGGCGCCGATCGGGGGGAAGGCATGCGCGGCTTCGCCGACAAGTGCGACACGGCCCTTGCCGAACCGGTCTGCCATCAGGCTCGAAAGCGGCCAGGCCTGCGGGGCGGCTTCGACGGTCACCTTTCCAAGCATCGACTGCATGCGGTCTTCGACGAGCTGCGACAGCTGGTCGAGATCGGTCGCCATCAACCGCTCGGCTTCGTCAGGCCGAACCACCCAGACGAGGCTGGAGCGGGAACCGGGCAGGGGAACCTGGGTGAACGGTCCCGTCTCGGTGTGGAATTCCGTCGAGACGTTGTGATGCGGGACGGTGTGGGCAAAATTCAGCACGAGGGCGGACTGCGGATAGGACCAGCGGCGGACGTCGATACCGGCGGCCTCGCGCGTGCTCGATTTTCGCCCATCCGAGCCGATGACCAGATCAACGGACATCGACGAGCCGTCCGACAAGGTTAGGCTGGCGCGATCACCGTCGAGGTCGAAGGCTTCGACCTGATGCGTGAACCGGGTGACGTTCGGTTCCAGGTCGATCGCCTTATCCAGCGCCGGAGACAGCGCGTTGTTGGGAATGTTGTAGCCGAACGCATAGAGCCCGACATCCTGTGCGCGAAACTGGGTGGTGGGGGCGCGCAGCAGCCGCGTCGTGCCGTCGACGATCTGCATGATCGACAGCGGTGCTGCCGATGGCGCGATGATATCCCAAAGACCCAGCCGATCCAGCAGGCGGATGGATTGATCCATCAGCGCGGTGGTGCGCCCATCGTCTCGCTCGGATGCCGGCGAAATCAGCGCGACTTTGCGGCCGGCTCGACCAAAAGCCAGCGCCGCTACCGATCCTGTCAGGCCGCCGCCAACGACGGCAATTTCGAACTCGTGCATCTGTCACCTCCGGAGCCATTCGCTCTCACCGTATTTATAGAGTGCTGGCCGTAATTCCAGCCGTAGCAGCGTCAGATTCGGCACGCGTTGCCCACGAGGGATCGAGAGAAATCCTGGTTTTCCCGGTCATAATCAGGTGTGCGCCGGCATGCGCAGTTGCAAACGGGGACAATTGGCCGCATATCTCGCAGGCTTCACGGAAAGGCGGGGGACGCGTGTTCAGGCGACTATTCAATTATCGGAACGTCCCTTACGCGGAAATCCGGGCTTTCTCCGTGCATCTCCTGACGGCGTCAGGCTCCTTCCTGGCATTCCTCGGTGTCGTCGCTGCGGCAGAACATCGATTTGTCGACATGTTCTGGTGGCTGGGGCTGGCACTTCTGGTTGACGGGATCGACGGACCGATCGCTCGCAAGGTGCATGTGAAGGAAGTCCTTCCGAACTGGTCGGGCGATACGCTCGACAATATCATTGATTACGTGACTTACGTTCTCCTGCCGGCCTTTGCGCTTTATCAAAGTGGAATGATCGGCGAACCCTGGTCATTCGTTGCGGCCGGCGCCATCGTCGTTTCGAGTGCGATCTATTATGCCGACATGGGCATGAAGACCGACGAGTATTTCTTCTCCGGTTTCCCGGTCGTCTGGAACATGGTGGTACTGACGCTGTTCGTCATCGATGCCAGTGCGACGACGGCCATGATCGTGGTCTCCGTATCCGTGGTTGCCACTTTCCTGCCGATCAATTTCCTCCATCCCGTCCGCGTCAAGCGCCTGCGGCCGCTCAATCTCGGGATCTGCCTGCTCTGGTGCGCGCTCGCCGGCTACTCGCTGCTCCTGCATTTCCAGTCGCCGGACTGGCTCGTCTGGGGCGTCGTGATCAGCAGTCTTTATCTCTATTGCATCGGCGGCATCATGCAGCTTTTTCCAGGACTTGGAAAATAGCTGCGTTTTTTCGCAACGCGTCTCTTTGCTGTTGTGCAAGGCAACAAAAACGGTATCAATATCAACCAAGTATCCGGTCAGACCGGACGGGTTCAGCATTTGAAATAACTGCGACGCGGAAATACCGGCACTCAAGACCGGGCGCGCGGGTGAACGAGGGGACGTCGTGACTTTTTCCGAGAGCGAGCAGGCTGCTTCGCTTTTGTCGGTCCGTGGACTGACGAAGCTGTTCGGCGATTTTGCTGCGTGCACTGGTATCGATCTCGATATCGCGCCGGGCGAAATCCATGCGCTGCTTGGGGAAAACGGTGCCGGCAAATCCACTCTCGTAAAGATGCTGTTCGGCGTGCTTCAGCCATCGGGCGGGCAGATTGTCTGGCAGGGGAACCCGGTGACGATTGGTTCGCCTGGGGAAGCCCGGCAGCTCGGCATCGGCATGGTGTTTCAGCACTTCTCGCTGTTCGAAGCGCTGACGGTTGCCGAAAACATCGCGCTCTCGCTCGATCCGAAGACACCACTTGCCAAGATCGCCGAAGAGGCTGCCTCGCTTTCCAAGGCGTACGGACTGCCGCTTGATCCTTATGCGCATGTGGCCGACCTTTCGGTCGGTGAACGCCAGCGGATCGAGATCGTGCGGGCTCTCCTCCAGAACCCGAAGCTGATCATTCTCGACGAGCCGACCTCCGTGCTCACGCCGCAGGAAGCGGACCGGTTGTTCGAGACGCTTTTCAAGCTGAAGTCCGAGGGCCGCTCGGTGCTCTATATCAGCCACCGGCTGGAGGAAGTGCGTCGCATCTGCGACCGCGCCACCGTTCTTCGCCACGGCAAGGTGACCGGCGCCTGCGATCCGAGGCAGGAGACGCCAGCGTCACTTGCCCGGATGATGGTGGGTACCGAAGTTGCCGCGGTGCATCGGGACGAGGCGGTGGCGCTCGGGGACATTCAACTCGATGTGACCGATTTGACCGTGAAGGCGCGCTCGCCTTTCGCGGTCAGTCTCAAGAACATTTCTATGCGCGTTAGGGCAGGCGAAATCCTTGCGATTGCGGGCATTGCGGGCAATGGCCAGAGCGAACTGTTCGACGCGCTGTCTGGCGAATATCTGGTTGCCGATGATGACCGGATCAAGGTCCGCGGCAAGTCCGTGGGTCGCACGGGCATCAATGGCCGGCGGCTGCTCGGCGCTAGTTTCGTGCCCGAGGAGCGGCATGGTCATGCTGCCGTACCCGGCATGTCGCTGACCGACAATCTGCTTCTGGCGCGCAGCCAGCCGGACCGGAAGGCATTCCTGTCGGGCGGTCTGGCGTCGATCGTGCGTTCCGGTGCGATCCGCTCGGCTACCAAACGCATCTGTCAGCAGATGGATGTGCGCAAGAGTGGAGAGGATCCGCTGGCGGGATCGCTTTCGGGAGGCAATCTGCAGAAATTCGTCGTGGGGCGCGAACTCGATCGGCAGCCTTCGATCATGATCGTCAACCAGCCGACCTGGGGCGTCGATGCCGGTGCTGCGAGCCGGATCCGTCAGGCGCTGATCGATCTCGCGAAATCCGGCTCCGCCGTCGTCGTGATCAGCCAGGACCTTGATGAGATTTTCGAGGTGGCAACCAATATCGCTGTTATCTCGGAGGGCAAATTGTCGGAGCCGCATCCGGTCGGCAGCCTGTCGCTGGAGCGGATCGGGCTGATGATGGGTGGCATCCACGAGAGCCATTCGATCCCTGACGCCATGCCGTCCTCGCCGGAGGCAACGTATGCGCATTGAACTGCAAAAGCGCGCCCGCGTCTCGACACTGTTTTCGGTTCTTTCGCCGCTTCTGGCGTTGGTGCTGACACTGATCGGCGGCGCCATCCTGTTCTGGGCTCTCGGCAAGAACCCGGGATCGGCGCTCTACAGTTTCTTTATCGAGCCGCTTCTCGAAGTCTGGTCGCTGCATGAACTGGCCGTCAAGGCCGCACCGCTGATCCTGATCGCGGTCGGGCTTTCGATCTGCTACCGCTCGAACAACTGGAATATCGGCGCCGAGGGCCAGTTCACGATCGGGGCGATCACGGGTTCGATCCTGCCGGTTCTTTATCCCGAGTGGCATTCGCCGATGATCCTGCCGCTGATGCTTCTGATGGGCATTGCCGGCGGCGCGCTCTACGCGGGTATTCCCGCACTTTTGAAGACGCGGTTCAACACCAACGAAATTCTGACCAGCCTGATGCTGGTCTATATCGCGCAGCTGTTTCTCGACTGGCTGGTCCGCGGCCCATGGCGTGACCCGCAGGGCTATAATTTTCCGCAGACGAAGAGCTTCCAGATCGAGGCGGTGCTGCCGGAAATGCTGGCCTCCGGCCGGGCCCATTGGGGCTTTGCCTTCGCGATCATTGCCGCGGTGGCGCTCTGGTTCATGATGCGCTTCATGCTGAAGGGTTTCGAGGTTCAGGTGCTTGGGCAGTCGGAACGGGCAGGGCGTTTTGCCGGCTTTTCGGCACGGCGCATGGTGTGGTTCTCGATGCTCGTCTCCGGCGGACTTGCCGGGCTTGCGGGGATCTCGGAAGTATCCGGTTCGATCGGTCACGTGCAGCCGTCGATTTCGCCCGGATACGGTTTCACCGCGATCATCGTTGCGTTTCTGGGGCGTCTCAATCCGCTCGGAATCATCGCGTCGGGCCTCGTTCTGGCGCTCACCTATCTCGGTGGTGAGGCGGCCCAGCTTTCGATCGGGATTTCCGATAAAGTCAGCCGCGTCTTCCAGGGCCTGCTGCTGTTCTTCGTTCTGTCCTGCGATACGCTGATCCATTACCGCATCCGGCTGATCTTTGCCGGAAGCCAGGCGGAGGCGAAGGGCTGATGTTCGAGGCGATCCTTCTGACCGTCATCACTGCCGCAACGCCGCTCGTCATCGCAGCGCTCGGCGAACTCGTCACTGAACGTGCCGGTGTGCTTAACCTCGGCGTCGAAGGCATGATGATCATGGGCGCCGTCTGCGCCTTTGCGGCGACGCAGATGACCGGTTCGCCCTATATCGGCATCGTCGCCGGCATTGTCGGCGGTGGGCTGTTCTCGCTGCTGTTCGGGTTCCTGACGCTGACGCTGGTGGCAAACCAGGTGGCGACGGGACTGGCGCTGACGATCCTGGGTCTCGGCATTTCCGGCCAGCTCGGCGAGAGTTTCGTCGGCCAGCCGGGCATCAAGCTGCAGCCGATCGTCATTCCGCTCCTGTCCGATATACCCTTTTTCGGCCGCGTTCTCTTCGCGCAGGATCTCACCTTCTATCTGTCTATCGCGCTTGTCATCGGCATCAACTGGTTCCTGTTCAAGAGCCGTCGCGGCCTGAAGCTTCGCGCGATCGGCGACAACCACGGATCGGCGCATGCGCTCGGCATCAACGTCATCCGCACGCGCTATTTGGCAGTGCTGTTCGGTGGCGCCTGTGCGGGTCTTGCCGGTGCGCAGCTGTCGCTTGTGTATACGCCGCAATGGGTGGAAAACATGTCGGCTGGACGCGGCTGGATTGCACTTGCGCTCGTCGTCTTTGCTTCGTGGCGGCCATGGCGGGTTCTCGCCGGCGGCTATCTTTTCGGGGCCGTGACGATCGGGCAGCTGCATGCGCAGGCGTTCGGTATCGGCATTCCGTCCCAGGTTCTGTCCGCACTTCCTTACGTGGCGACTATTGTCGTCCTCATCATCATCTCGCATAATCGTCGCACGACGCTCATCAATACGCCGGCTTCGCTCGGAAAGGCATTCGTTCCCGATCGGTGACCGCGGTAAGCACACCCCGTCTTCAAGCCAATAGAGGTTTAGGAAATGAAGAAACTGATTATCGCCCTAGCCGCGTCGGCCGCCCTTCTGGGTGGTTTCTCGACCGGCGCGCAGGCCCAGGAAAAGAAGAAGGTCTGCTTCATCTATGTCGGTTCCAAGACCGATGGCGGCTGGACCCAGGCGCATGATCGCGGCCGTATCGAGCTAGAAAAGGCACTTGGCGACAAGATCGAGACGCCGTTCCTCGAAAGCGTGCCGGAAGGTCCGGATGCCGAACGTGCGATCGAGCGCATGGCCCGTTCCGGTTGCGCGATCGTCTACACGACATCGTTCGGCTTCATGGATGCAACTGTGAAGGTTGCCGCGAAATTCCCGAACGTGAAGTTCGAACACGCAACTGGCTTCAAGGCTGGTCCTAACCTCGCGACCTACAATTCGCGCTTCTACGAAGGCCGCTACATCCAGGGCCAGATTGCTGCGAAAATGTCGAAGAAGGGCGTTGCCGGCTACATCGCATCCTTCCCGATCCCGGAAGTGGTGATGGGCATCAACGCCTTCGAACTCGGCGCGAAGTCGGTCAATCCTGACTTCAAGCTAAAGGTCGTGTGGGCCAACACCTGGTTCGACCCGGGCAAGGAAGCCGATGCTGCCAAGGCACTGGTTGACCAGGGCGTCGATATCCTGACCCAGCACACCGACACGACGGCACCGATGCAGGTTGC
Source organism: Rhizobium sp. NFR12 (assembly GCF_900108545.1). NCBI lineage: Bacteria > Pseudomonadati > Pseudomonadota > Alphaproteobacteria > Hyphomicrobiales > Rhizobiaceae > Rhizobium > Rhizobium sp. NFR12. The sequence goes on from NZ_FNWM01000001.1 coordinate 1,540,177, forward strand.
AGCCGAGCGCGGCATTTTCGCATTCGGTCAGGCCTCCGACATGATCGCCGCCGGCCCGAAGACGCAGCTGACCGCGATCGTCGATACCTGGGGCGCCTATTACATCAAGCGCACCAAGGCGCTTCTCGACGGTTCCTGGAAGTCGGAGCAGATCTGGGACGGCCTGAAGGACGGCATTCTCACGATGGCGCCCTACACCAACATGCCTGACGACGTGAAGGCGATGGCCGAAGAAACCGAAGCCAAGATCAAGTCCGGCGAACTGCATCCGTTCACCGGTCCTATCAACAAGCAGGACGGTTCCGAGTGGCTGAAGGCTGGCGAAAAGGCCGAGGACGGCGTTCTGCTCGGCATGAACTTCTACATCCAGGGCGTGGACGACAAGCTTCCGAAGTGAGCTCGTCTCCAGTCTGAGTTTGAAAGGGCGCCCTCATCGGCGCCCTTTTTGTTTCCGATGGACATATGCCGTTTATCGCCCTTCAAGACAGTTGCTGCTACACAGGCGGCGATTGCCGAAGGAGATTCTGAAATGAGCCGTTCCTGCCTTGCCGTCATTCTTGCCGCTGGCGACAGCACGAGGATGAAATCGTCCATGTCGAAAGTTCTGCATCCGGTTGCCGGGCGGCCGATGATCGCGCATGTGATGGCAGCGGTCGCTTCGGCCGGCATGACGGACGCGGCGCTTGTGGTCGGCCGCGACGCAGACAAGGTTGCCAAGGCAGGCGCGATCGGCGGGATATCGGTCAAAGCTTTCCTGCAGACGGAGCGGCTCGGCACCGGACACGCAGTTCTCGCGGCGCGTGACGCGATCGCGGAAGGTTTCGACGACGTTCTGGTGGCCTATGCCGACGTTCCGTTGATCACCGCTGCCCCGTTCATGGCCGCTCGGGCTGAGTTGCAGAATGGCGCCGATGTCGTGGTCATCGGCTTCCACACGGACAAGCCGACCGGCTACGGGCGTCTTCTGGTGGAGAATGGTGAGCTTGTCGCCATCCGCGAGGAGAAGGATGCGACTGAGGAGGAACGCAAGGTCACCTGGTGCAATAGCGGCCTGATGGCAATCAATGGCGCGAAGGCTCTTTCCCTTCTCGAACAGATCGGCAATGCCAATGCCAAGGGCGAATACTACCTCACGGATCTCGTAGAGATCGCCCGGGCGAACGGCGGGAAGGTCGTTGCCGTGGATGCGCCCGAAACGGAACTGACCGGCTGCAACAACCGGGCGGAACTCGCTTACATCGAGCGTCTATGGCAGGAGCGCCGTCGGCACGAACTGATGGTCTCGGGTGTAACGATGATTGCGCCGGAAACCGTTTTCCTCGCTTTCGACACGCAGATCGGACAGGACGCGCTGATCGAGCCGAATGTCGTGTTCGGGCCGGGCGTGACGATCGATAGCGGAGCGGTCATCCACGCGTTTTCCCATATCGAAGGCGCACATGTCAGTTCGGGTGCGACAGTCGGGCCATTTGCCCGGCTTCGCCCGGGTGCAGATCTCGCCGAGGGCTCGAAAGTCGGCAATTTCTGCGAGGTGAAGAACGGCAAGGTGGGTGAGGGCGCCAAGGTGAACCACCTTACCTATATCGGCGATGCGGTCATCGGCGCGCATGCCAATATCGGCGCCGGCACGATCACCTGCAACTATGACGGCGTCAACAAGCATGAGACCCGTATTGGTGCCAACAGCTTCATCGGGTCCAATTCGTCGCTGGTCGCACCGGTATCGATCGGCGACGGCGCCTATGTTGCGTCAGGCAGTGTGATTACGGAGGATGTGCCTGACGATGCGTTGGCTCTTGGTCGCGCTCGCCAGGAAGTGAAGCCGGGCCGTGCGAAGGTCATTCGCGACCGTGCGCTGGCGATCAAGGCATCGAAAGCCAAGTAAACCGGATGGCGCGGTTGCCCGATCCAAAACGGCTGCCACTACCCAACTGCTGGCAGCTTAGCCATTAAGGTTTTCGCGTTACGGTTCGACATCGAAAGTGACCGCGCTGGCGATTGCACGGCGTAGGCAATCGGCTAGGACTTCGCAATCGAACGAAGAGAATTGGAGAGACCTGTATGTGCGGGATTGTCGGGATCGTAGGACTTGAGCCGGTGGCAACGCGTCTGGTCGAAGCGTTGCGGAGGCTGGAATACCGCGGTTATGATTCCGCCGGTGTCGCGACGATCCACGAGGGCAAGCTCGATCGCCGCCGCGCCCAAGGCAAGCTCTTCAACCTCGAAAAGAAGCTGGCGGGAGACCCGCTGCCGGGCGCGATCGGGATCGCCCATACCCGCTGGGCAACGCATGGCGTGCCGAACGAGACGAACGCCCACCCGCATTTCGTCGACGGAGTCGCTGTCGTCCATAACGGAATCATCGAGAATTTCTCCGAGCTCAAGGACGCATTGATTGCCGACGGGGCTGTCTTCACCAGCCAGACGGATACGGAAGTCGTGGCGCATCTGCTGGCGCATTACACGCGCGAAGGTATGGGCCACCGCGAGGCGATGCTTGCCATGCTCAATCGCGTTTCCGGCGCCTATGCGCTGGTCGTGATGTTCGAAGACGAGCCCGGCACGATCTTTTCGGCGCGATTCGGACCGCCGCTTGCCGTCGGTCATGGCCGGGGAGAGATGTTCTTAGGATCGGACGCGATCGCGCTTTCGCCCTTTACCAACGAGATCACCTATCTCGTCGATGGCGACTGCGCCATCATCACCCATGATCGTCTCGAGGTCATCGACTACGAAGGCCGGCCGGTTACCCGCAAGAGCCAGATTTCGCAGGCCGCGACCTTCATGGTCGACAAGGGCAACCATCGCCACTTCATGGAGAAGGAGATCTACGAGCAGCCGGAGATCATTTCTCACGCGCTTGCCCATTACATCGACTTTGCCACCAACACGGTGAAGCCGACGGATACGGCGATCGATTTCTCGACAGTGTCGGGTCTGGCGATTTCCGCCTGCGGGACCGCCTATCTGTCCGGACTTATCGGCAAATACTGGTTCGAGCGCTATGCTCGCCTGCCGGTTGAGATCGACGTTGCCTCGGAATTCCGCTACCGCGAACTGCCGCTTTCGCCCAGCCAGGCCGCGCTGTTCATCTCGCAGTCCGGCGAAACGGCCGATACGCTTGCATCCCTGCGCTACTGCAAGGAACAGGGCCTGAAGATCGGCGCCATCGTCAACGTCCGCGAATCCACGATCGCGCGCGAATCGGATGCGGTCTTTCCAATTCTGGCGGGACCTGAAATTGGTGTCGCCTCGACCAAGGCGTTTACCTGCCAGCTCGCAGTTCTGGCCGCCCTTTCGATCGGTGCCGGTCGAGTCCGCGGCACGGTGACGGAGAGCGACGAGAAGGCGATGGTCAAGCATCTCGCCGAGATGCCGCGGATCATGAGCCGGGTATTGAACGACATCCAGCCGCAGATCGAAGCGCTGTCGCGCGAGCTTTCGCGCTTCAAGGATGTGCTCTATCTCGGGCGTGGCACGAGCTATCCGCTTGCATTGGAAGGTGCCCTGAAACTGAAGGAAATCTCCTACATCCATGCGGAAGGCTACGCAG